>CABMPP010000024.1 GCA_902388495.1 uncultured Bacteroides sp.
CGGGCACCTCCCCTTTCAGGCGGAGGAGTTTGAGATACACTTGTTATCACACGCCGCTAAATTATCATTTAACTGCTGATTCGCATTACTTATACATTAATACATTATGAAGAACTTCTTTTTTGCCGCCTGCTTGCTCTTAGCGGCTACTTACACGCAAGCGCAACAAATCGCCTTTCCCGGTGCCGAGGGATATGGCAAGTATACAACCGGTGGACGCGGCGGGCGCGTACTGACCGTCACCAACCTGAACGATAGCGGCGAAGGCAGCTTTCGCAATGCCGTGGAGCAAACTGGCCCCCGCATCGTAGTCTTTGCCGTAGACGGGACTATCGAACTGAAATCCCCGCTTCGCATCAACAACGACAGCATCACCATTGCCGGGCAGTCGGCTCCGGGCGACGGCATCTGCCTGAAGGATTATCCGCTGGTGGTGAATGCCAGCAATGTCATCGTCCGCTACCTGCGTGTGCGGGTGGGCGACCGTCATCACCTGGACAGCGACGGACTGGGCGGCGGACGCTACGGTCAGAAGAATGTCATCCTCGACCACCTTTCCGTCAGTTGGAGTATCGACGAGTGCCTCTCTATCTACAAGACGGAAAATCTGACCGTGCAGTGGTGCCTGGTTGCCCATAGCCTGAATACCTCCGTACATACCAAAGGCAGCCACGGCTTCGGCGGCATTTGGGGCGGGTATAAGGCGACGTTCCATCACAACCTGCTGGCGAATCATGCCAGCCGCAACCCTCGTTTCTCGTCCGTGGATGGAACGAAGTGGGTGGACTACCGTAACAATGTAGTCTACAACTGGGGCTTCAAGACGGCTTACGGCGGCGGGCATCACGGTGAGATCAATATGGTGAACAATTATTATAAGCCCGGTCCTGCCTCCGAGCATCACCGCCTGCTCGATGTGGCGGAGGATGGCACGGGACGCTATTATGTGGCGGGCAATATGATGGAAGGCGATGATGCCGTGACGCGCGATAACCGCAACGCTGTGAAAGACTGTGCCGGCAAGTGCTATGTGCCCGGCAGGAAGAGTGCCGGTGCCGATTCCGGCATTTCTCCCGAGGCTGTGCCTACGCCGGGCGAGGCATGTACCTCCTGCCTGGTAGATGCTCCGTTTCCTTACGAACCGATTGCGGAAGACACGCCTGAAGTAGCCTATCGGCGGGTGTTGAAGTCTGTAGGTTGCAGCTTCTCGCCAGATGCTTACGACCGCGAAGTATTGCGCCAAGTGAAGAAGGGGATAGGCACTTCCGGAAAGAACGGTATCATCAATTCACAGGAAGATGTAGGCGGATGGCCTGTTTTGAAAGCAAAGAAGGCTCCCAAGGATAGTGATGGCGATGGCATGCCCGATGCATGGGAACGCCGTCACGGACTGAATCCGCTGGATGGCGGGGATGCAAGTGCCTATACTTTGGATAAAAGGTATACTAATATTGAGATCTATCTGAATAGTTTAGTTCGTTAAATGGAAATTTACCAGCGTATCTTAAATTCCTCCGCCTGAAAGGGGAGGTGCCCGTAGGGCGGAGGGGTTTTACATCCGATGGGACTTGCACACAGTTACTTTCTATTTATGTAAGACCCCTCCGCCCGCAAGCGGGCACCTCCCCTTTCAGGCGGAGGAGTTTGAGATACACTTGTTATCACACGCCCCTAAATTATCATTTCTCTTATCATTTCCGCCAAACCAAACAGACTGCGGTTTGCAACGAAACGCTATCTTTGTGCCCGAACACAACGATGAATCTTAATCAAATATATTATAGATACCATGAACAAACTGTTTTATTCTTTGCTTGCCGTCGCTTTGGCGGCTTGTGGTTCGGAGAAACAAGCCCCGACGATAGACCGCGAGGCGCTGTTGACACGCAACAATCCCCAAGTCTCCGCCTTCGATTCGCTGGCATCCCTCTCCGTGGGCAATGGCGAGTTTGCCTTTACGGTAGATGCTACCGGCCTTCAGACCTTTCCCGAAATGTATTCCAAAGGTGTGCCCCTGGGCACGCAGAGCCAGTGGGGATGGCATAGCTTCGGCAACCCCAACCATTATAAACCCGAAGAATATCTGAAAGAGTACGACTTCGGACGCGGACACAAGGAACTCTATGCCTGCCAGTTCAAGGAAGACGGCCGCCAGAAAGAGGCTGCCAACTGGTTCCGCACGAACCCGCACCGCCTGCACCTGGGCATCATCGGACTGGAACTGGGCGAAGGCGTGAAAGCTGCCGATATCACCGACATCCGTCAGACCCTCGACTTGATGAAAGGACAAATCACCAGTCACTTCAGCCTGAATGGACAGGCGTTTGATGTGCAGACCGTCTGTCATCCGTCGCTCGATATGATTTCCACCAGCGTCACCAGCCCCGCACATGCAGGCATAAATCTTCGCTTCCCTTATCCTACAGGTGCGCATGCCGATGATGCCTGCAACTGGGATGCCAACGACCGGCACACTACAGAGATCGTCCGCCAGGATGCCCAAAGTGCTCTGCTGAAGCGCACGCTGGACGAAACCGTCTACTACGTTACGCTTCGTTGGGAAGGTAAAGCCGCCCTGGCGGAGAAGTCGAAGAACTACCTCGTGCTGACTCCCGAGGAGGATGTGCTGACTCTGTCTTGCCGCTTCACCCCGGACTTCGAGGGAAGTGTGGCCGAGAGTAAACCGGCTATTTATACCGGTGACAAACCGTTGCCTTTGTATGCCGAGACCGCCGACGCCAGTGCTGCTTACTGGACCGACTTCTGGAAGAACGGTGCCGCCGTCGACTTCTCTCATTGCACCGACCCGCGTGCCCCGGAGTTGGAACGTCGCGTCGTACTGAGCCAATACCTCCTTGCCATCCAGTCCGCCGGCAGCACGCCTCCGCAGGAAACGGGGCTGACGTATAACTCCTGGTTCGGCAAGTTCCACCTCGAAATGATCTGGTGGCATCAGTCCTGGCAAGCTCTTTGGGGACACGAAAATCTGCTGGACCGCACGCTGGGCTGGTACGAAACCGTGGAACCCACGGCCCGCGAAATAGCCCGCCGCCAAGGCTTCGACGGTGTACGCTGGATGAAGATGACCGATCCTAGCGGTGTGGAAGCACCTTCCAACGTAGGCAGTTTCCTCATCTGGCAGCAACCGCACTTCATCTATCTGGCAGAACTCGTTTACCGTGCCAATCCGTCGGATGAAGTCATCCGGAAATACAACCACCTGGTGCAGGAGACGGCCAAGTTTATGTACTCCTTTGCCACTTACGACGAGCTGCACGGCCGCTTCATCCTGAAAGGCGCCATCCCCGCACAAGAAACGCTGCGTGCTGCCACCACCATCAACCCGCCCTTCGAACTCTCTTACTGGCACTTTGCCATGCAGACCGCCCAGAAGTGGCGCGAGCGTGCCGGCGAGAAGCGCAACCTGGAATGGGACGAAATGATAGACAAACTCTCTCCGCTGGCCTACAACGAAGACAGCCTTTATCTGGCTTCGGAAGATGCCGTAGATACTTACCGGGACATCCGTTTCACCAGCGACCACATGGCCGTGCTTGGTTCCGTGGGCATCTTGCCGATGAATAAGCTCATCCGTGCCGACTATATGAAGAATACCCTGCACTGGATTTGGGACAACTGGAACTGGGGCAAGACCTGGGGCTGGGATTACCCCATGACCGCCATGAACGCCGCTCGCCTGGGAGAACCGGAGAAGGCCGTAGGCGCCCTGCTGATGGATAAGCGTACCAACACCTATCTGCTGAACGGCCACAACTACCAGGACGGACGCCTCCGCATCTACCTGCCCGGCAACGGCGGATTGCTGACGGCCATTGCCATGATGTGTGCCGGTTGGGACGGTTGCGATGCTGTGAATCCTGGTTTCCCGAAGGACGGCACTTGGGATGTACGTTGGGAGGGGCTGAAGCCGATGCCATAGGCGGATGCTCTGCGTGTTGTTGGGGCGGATGCTCTGCATCCGTGTTTGTAAACTATTATTGTATCTTATACTTCGACCTTATGTCAAGACTGACCTTTCTGCTGCTGCTCTCCTTGCTCTGCTGCCCTGCGGCGACTTGGGCACAATACGCCACTTCCTCGAAAACACAGAAGAAGGCGGGCGATTTGATTGAATCTACTTCCTATAACGACCATAAACGTGGTGCCCCGCGCAGGTTGCAATATCTGCCCGACGGCGAGGATTTCGTCTGCATCAACGGCCAGAACCGATACACCCGTGCCCTCTACGGCAGTCCCACGGCATGGAGGCTCGAAACCAGCGACCGACCCATCTTTGCCACTTATGTGAAGAACGACAGCCGGAACATCCGTTTCCGCCTTCGCCGGCCCGACGGTACAGTCACGCCGCTCGAAGCCACCACCTGGTGCGAGGCACGCTATACACCCGGACGGCGCAGCTACTTGTTGCGAGATGCAGCCTGGGGAACGGAGGTACTCTTGAAGATTTCCGTCCTTGCCAGTCCCACGGAAGAAGCGGCCGTTTGGCAGTTCTCCGCCGAGGGGCTTCCGCCGGGCTGTGTGCTCGAAGCTGTGAACTCGCCCATCCGCCTGAAGAAGCTTTCGCGCAGCGGTGATATGGGGGCCGACCCTCCCGGTTGCTTCGACCCCGCGGAAGACGGCACGGTGTTGCAGACGTTGGAGTGCGGGCTGCCTTCCGGTACATCTATATATATAGGTATAAAGAATAACGTGTTGAAGCAGGTCGATTCCCCGGCCTTGTTCGCCGAATATGAAGACGCTCGCCGTGCCCTTGCTGGTCGCATCCGCATCACGACTCCCGATCCTTATTTCAATACCCTGGGTGGTGCGCTTGCCGTAGCTGCCGACGGCATTTGGGGGACGGAAGGCGTGTGGCTGCACGGCGCAGTGGGATGGCGCATGCCGCTTAGCGGTTGGCGTGCCGCCTATACAGGCGATGCCCTGGGCTGGCACGACCGCGCACGTATGCATTTCGATAACTATGCAGCCAGTCAGGTGACCGATGTTCCTTGTACCCGTCCGCATCCGGCTCAGGACTCTGCACTTGCCCTTGCGCGTTCCGTCAAGGAGTGGGGCACGCCGCAGTACAGCAACGGTTACATCTGCCGCAATCCCCGTCGCAACGACCAGATGCATCATTATGACATGAACCTCTGCTACATCGACGAGCTCCTCTGGCACTTCAACTGGACGGGCGACCTCGACTATGCCCGCCGCCTCTGGCCTTTGCTCACCCTGCACCTTGCTTGGGAGAAGCGCAACTTCGATCCCGATAATGACGGACTATACGATGCATACGCCTGCATCTGGGCGAGCGATGCGCTGTATTATAACAGCGGTGCCGTCACTCACAGCTCCGCCTATAACTATCGTGCCAACCGTCTGGCTGCGCTGATTGCCGAGAAGATTGGCGAAGATCCTGCGCCTTACCGGGCGGAAGCCGACCGGATATTGCAGGCACTCAACAGCCGTCTTTGGTTGCCCGAAAAGGGGCATTGGGCGGAGTTTCAGGACTTCATGGGACATAAGCGGTTGCATGAATCCGCTGCCGTATGGACTATTTATCATGCACTGGACAGCGATGTGGCCGATCCTTTCCAGGCATATCTTGCCACGCGCTATGTGGATAGAGAGATACCGCATATTCCGGTGGTGGTTTCTGCTGATACTACTTCCGAAGCCGCTGCTCCTGCTGCCGAAGATGTTTCTGCTTCTGTCGGAACTTCTTCTTCCGAAGCCGCTGCCGCCATCAATGCCGGCGGCTACGCCACCGTGTCTACCACCAACTGGTTGCCCTATTCCTGGAGCATCAACAACGTCGCTTTTGCCGAAGTGATGCACACCGCCCTTGCCTATTTCCAGGCAGGTCGTCCCGATGCCGGCTTCAAACTGCTGAAAAGCTCCATCCTCGATGGTATGTATTTGGGCGAAAGCCCCGGTAACTTCGGACAAATCAGCTTCTACGATGCCGCCCGCGGAGAGTGTTACCGCGACTTCGGCGATCCCATCGGAGTAGCTTCCCGCGTTCTCATCCAAGGTCTCTACGGCATCCTGCCCGATGCTCTGAACGGTCGTCTGCTGCTTCGCCCCGGCTTCCCGGAGGATTGGAAATATGCTTCGCTGCATACGCCGGATATCGACTTTGATTTCAAGGCTGGTGCTGCTGTCTCGGGTGCTTCTGCTACTGATGCTACTTTTGCCGGTGCTTCTTCTGTTGGTGCTTCTTCTTCTGCAAGCACCGCCGCTGCGCGACGTCTCTCTTCCCGCGATCGTTCGCTTTATACATTTACCCATCGTCTGCCTGCCGTGCACACGCTGGAATTGCAGTTCCCTGCCCATCGTTCGCAAGTAGCCCGCCTGACGGTGAACGGACACCCCGTTCCCTGGACGCTGGTAGAACAGTCAATCGGGCATCCGGTACTTTCCATCTCCATTCCCGCTTCCCCCGGCGAAGAGCAGAACGTCTGTGTAGAGTGGGAGGGCGAGTTGCTCGCTGTTCCTTCGGCAGAAGATTCTTTCCCGGCTTCCCGCATCCGGCAAGAAGGCCTGGTGAAGTTCGTAGCCATGGAGCAAGGGCAGATGAGGTGGTGGGCACCGTTGGAACAGCCGCAAACGGAAACTGCTTCAAAGCAGCCTTCTGCTTCTTTTGAGCATGTGGTAACAGATCAATGCCTCCCCATCGCCATGGACGATGCTTTCAATGCCAATGTCACCGATATCTTCCGTAACGAATACCTGTCCCCCCGTTCTCCTTATACCACCTTGCAAATACCCGTACAAGGAATCGGCGAGTGGTGTCATCCCCTTAAAACAGCCGATATCGACGACTCAGGTCTTCGTTCATCCGTCCGCAACGGCGTGCTCAAAACGAAATTAGGCATCCCATTCCGTACCCCGGCCGAGGGACGTAACATCGCCTTCACCTCCCTTTGGGACAACTACCCCGATAGCTTGAAAGTCCCATTGAAAGGAAAAGCCTCCCGTGCCTATCTGCTTATGGCAGGCAGCACCAACCACATGCAATGCCATATCGATAACGGCATCATCCGCGTTTATTATACCGATGGTTCTTGCGATGCATTACCTTTGGTCAATCCTGATAACTGGCCGCCTATCGAGCAAATCTTCTTTGAAGACGGCAAGGCTTTCAACCGTCATGCCCCTTCCCTCTACCGTCTGCGCCTGAAGACCGGGGAGGTGAGCAATAACTTCGGTGAAGAACTCGGCTTCCCCGGCGTTTCCCGTGAAGTGGACGGCGGAGCAGCCGTTTTGCTGGAAATGCCCTTGGACAACAAGAAGTCTCTCTCTCATCTTGTCCTCGAAACGCTTTCTAATGAGGTGGTGATAGGGCTGATGGGGATTACGTTGCAACAGTAATGGGATTTACAATGTACAATTTGGCTGCGCTATCATGCCGCACGGCTAAATTGTACATTGTAAATTGTACATGCCCTTATTTTCCATGATATTCCGCTAACTCCCGGTCGCCCGTATCGGCAAAGCCATATTGTTCATCATGTTGGCTGAGGTCTAATCCGATTTCTTCGCTCTTGGCCGAAACGCGCATCGGAATCATCTTATTGGTCAGCCAATAAAGTGCATAACTCACGATAAAGGTATATGCGCACACTATGACTACGGCCAATATATGAATCAGGAAAACCTTGACATCTCCCGCTATCAGCCCGTTTACAAACACTCCCGTCATGATTGTACCGAAGATACCTCCTACACCGTGTGTGGGGAATACGTCGAGTGCATCGTCCACGGCAGTATGGTTTTTCCAGTGCACGGCAATGTTGCAGACCATCGTTGTGAGAAGTGCAATAAAGATACTCTCGCCCACCGTAACGTAGCCTGCCGATGGCGTAATGGCCACCAATCCTACCACTGCCCCGATAGCTGCCCCCATGGCCGACGGTTTGCGTCCGCGCAGACAATCGAAGAATATCCACACCAGCATAGCAGTGGCCGATGCCGTATTCGTATTCAGAAACGCCTTTATGGCAACACCGTCCGCCGCCAGTGAAGAACCGGCATTGAACCCGAACCATCCCAGCCATAACATCGCCGCTCCCAGAATGACGAACGGTATATTGGCCGGTGCCTGTACCTTTCCGTTTCTTCTACCCAGGAAGAGTGCTCCTGCAAGGGCTGCCACGCCCGATGAGGCATGCACCACGATACCTCCTGCAAAGTCGATGACTCCCAGTTGGCGTAAGAACCCGTCGGGATGCCACGTCCAGTGTGCCAGCGGGCAATAAACGAAGATGCAGAACAGAATCATGAATACCATATATCCCGAGAAACGTACACGCTCGGCAAACGACCCCGTAATCAATGACGGAGTGATAATGGCAAATTTCATCTGAAACAAGGCATAGAGTGCCAAAGGAATGGTAGGTGCCAGGAAATCGTTCACTTTGGCCCCTACATTATTGAACATGAAGAAGGTTGCCGGATTGCCTATAAAGCTGCCTATATCATCGCCAAATGCGAGGCTGAATCCAAACACTACCCAAATGACGCTGATAATTCCCATCGCAATGAAGCTTTGCAGAATAGTGGATATTACATTCTTTTTCCCTACCATTCCCCCATAAAAGAAAGAGAGTCCCGGCGTCATCATCAGCACGAAAATAGTAGCAGTAATCATCCATGCTACATTTGCTGTGTTCATCTTTTCATCCGGTTCCCAAATATCTGCCGTCTCCGGCATAAATACTCCAATCAAACTGATGATGACCATCAAGGACATCATAATAATCCATCTTTTCTTCATACTGTTTCTTTGTAGTTGATCTTATATTAGTTGTGGTTTCAAAAAGCTACGCTATAGCTTTGTTTAATATCTATTTGTAAAATCAGGTGCAAAGATATAAAACAAATTGGGATAATGAGTGTGGAAAGTGCGTCTTTTTGCTCGATAATGCGTTGAACGCGTTTCTTTTTGAGGGTGAATGAATGATGGATCGCACTTTATCGTGCATTTGCCTGAAAAAGAAAAAAGCTGTTGTAATACAACAGCTTTTTCTTACAATGTCGGAATGAGGCGACTCGAACGCCCGACCCCTACGTCCCGAACGTAGTGCGCTACCAACTGCGCTACATTCCGATCTCTCGGAAGTGGTGTCACCAGGAATCGAACCGGGGACACAAGGATTTTCAGTCCTTTGCTCTACCAACTGAGCTATGACACCTTTTTCGTTTGCGGGTGCAAAGATAAAGAGATTTTTTTATAACACAAGGCTTTTTGAGGAAAAATATCTAAAAAAGGTACCTCTTTCGCGGAGGAAAGAAGTACCTTACTTTTAAGAATCACTTAATATCAAAAAAATCAGTCGATATTCGGGTTGATGCTGTGCCAGTCTTTGATAGCAGGCAGTACGCCCATTTCAATGACTTCGTCGCGCAGTTTGCAGAGGTGAGCATAGCTTTCTTTCAGTTTGGCTTCCTCTTCCGGAGTACCGTTCAGTTCTTTGTAATGTACACCGTCTTTGTTGATTTCGGTTTCCATGGCCATCATGATGTGGTCGAAGCCGTGGCTGTGTACATACGTACCGGCAGGCCAGCGGAACGGTTTGCCACCCATGGCGGCAGCTATCATTTCGATGGAGACGTAGGCAGGGCTTTGGAAGGAAGAACGGCCGCGCAGGGCGATGATGTTGGCACCGCCTTTGGTTACCTTAGTCTGGATTTCGGCCCATTGTTCTTTGGTCAGGGCAGGAGTGCCGATGATGTCGAGCAACGGTTTGCCATCTACTTTGGCAGTAGAGGCGTATACGGCCATCTGTTCGCCGTGACCGCCATACGTACGGCAGTTTTCTATCTTATCGGGAGCGATGCCGAAATGCTTGGAAAGCTCGCTGCGCAGACGGGTGCTGTCGAGGGCAGCCAGCGTAGTTACCTGAGAAGGTTTCAAGCCGGAATACAACAAAGTGATCAAGCCGGTGATGTCGGCAGGGTTGAAGATGACAACGACGTGCTTCACGTCCGGGCAGTAAGCCTTCACGTTCTTGCCGAACTCTTCGGCGATGGCAGCATTGCCTTTCAGCAGATCTTCGCGGGTCATGCCGGCTTTGCGGGCGGCGCCACCTGATGATACTACATATTTGGCACCGGTCAGTGCTTCCTTGATGTCGGAAGTGAACGTAAGGTTCAAACCTTCAAAGCCGCAGTGGAACAGTTCTTCTGCCACGCCTTCCAGCCCGGGAGCATAAGGGTCGTACAGACAGATGTTCGGAGTGAGGTTCATCATGATTGCGGTTTGTGCCATGTTGGAGCCGATCATGCCGGCTGCGCCGACGATGGTCAATTTGTCATTTGTAAGAAATTCCATAATCTTTTATTATTTAAAGGTGAATAAGTTTCTTTCCGATTAGTAACTACGCTACAAAGATAACCGTTTTTGGGATGGGTTGTTCATAGAAAAAAGTTATCTTTTAGAGTGAAAAGTTATTCTTTACTTATATCTTTGTCACATAATGTCACAAAACTAAGTTTATATGAGTATCGAGTTAGGAAAATACAACACGCTGGAAGTGGTGAAAGAGGTGGATTTCGGTTTGTATCTGGATGGCGGGGAAGAGGGGGAAATCCTGCTCCCGTCCCGTTATGTACCTCAGGACTGCAAGGTGGGCGACAAGTTGAATGTATTTATATACCTGGATAATGAAGAACGCCTGGTAGCCACCACGCTGACGCCGCTGGTGCAAGTAGGGCAGTTTGCCTGCCTGGAAGTGGCATGGGTCAATCAATACGGCGCTTTCCTGAACTGGGGGCTGATGAAGGATCTTTTTGTTCCTTTCCGCGAGCAGAAGATGAAGATGCAGGTAGGGAAGAAGTACGTCATCCATGCCCATCTGGACGATGAGAGTTACCGGATTGTTGCTTCGGCAAAGGTAGACCGCTATCTTTCCAAAGAAAAGGCTGCTTATGAGCCGGGACAAGAGGTGGACATACTTATCTGGCAAAAGACCGATTTGGGCTTTAAGGCAATCATAGAGAATCAGTACAGCGGTCTGCTGTACGAAAGTGAGATATTCCAGCCCCTGCACACGGGGATGGCATTGAAAGCCTACGTAAAGCAAGTTCGTGAAGACGGCAAGATAGATCTGATACTTCAGAAGCCGGGCCTGGCCAAGGTGGAAGATTTCTCGAATACCCTGCTGGAGTACATCCGTGAGAATGGAGGGCGTACGTCGCTGAACGACAAGAGTCCTGCGGAGGAAATCTATGAGACTTTCGGCGTCAGCAAGAAAACCTTCAAGAAGGCAGTGGGAGACTTGTACAAGAAACATCTGGTGGTGCTGACGGAAGAGGGGATTGTGATGAGGGATGGGGTATGAGTTATAAGTTATGGCACTAACCCCTAACATTAATAGGGTTTTCCCTCTTCAAGAATAGAGAGAAATAAATAGATGGGGGAAATCATTCCCCTATTTTTGTCTCATAGAAAAATAGACATTGAGTATGAACTTATAAAAAACGCTACCATGAAACGAATATTATTTATATTTATAGCCGCCATGATGAGTACTGCTGTTTGCAGTGCGGCGATGAGTAACAGTAAAGTACGTAAAGAAACCCTTTTCCTCACGGACAAGATGGCTTACGAACTGAAGCTCAGTACCGAGCAGTACAATGACGTATATGAAATCAACTACGACTTCATTGCCGGCATACGCTACCTGATGGACGATGTGCTTCGTGGTGAAGAGTGGGCGTTGAACCGTTACTATGATTATCTGGATGTACGCAATGACGACCTTCGCTGGGTACTGAGCAGCCAGCAGTACGGGCGCTTCATGCAGGCAGCTTACTTCTATCGTCCGGTTTATGTCAGTGGCGGTCGCTGGTCTTTCAGGGTTTACATTACTTATACCAATCACAATCATTTCTATTTCCCGCGTCCGTACCACTACCGCACTTATAGCGGAGGGCATTATCGTACGCACTATAACAATGTGAGCTATTACCGAGGACGTTACCACCATCCTCATTACAGCGGTGTCTATCGCATACGTGATAATAAAACGTACCACACCAGCCGCCGTTCCGATTTCGGTTCGGTAAATATCCGCCCGAATTCAAATAAGCGTCCGGCAGAAAGGAATGAGGTATATACTACAAGACGTAGTAATAGTAGTAGCGGCAGTAGTGTACGTAGCAATAGTAACAGCACTGTGCGCAGTAACAGCAATAGCAGCAGTGTTCGTAGCAATAGCAGTAGTAATGTTCGGCACAGTACTACGGACACTAAGGTTCGTCGGAATACTGCTACCGATACAAATCGCAACAATAGCAGCGTTCGGCGTAGTAGCAACAGTAACACCCGTCGCGAAAGCGTGAAAGAGAACACAAAAACTAAAGATAATAATAGTAAGAGTTCCAGCCGTAGCAAGGCAAGTAAGGAGAGCAAAGAGAAAAAGAGTTCTCGTACCTCTTCCGGTAATAATTCATCTACACGTTCTTCCGAAAGGAGTCGGAGAAATTGATGATAAATTGCCGCTTCACTGCTTCATCGTCTTCCGTAACTGCCTGCTGATGGGCGATAGCGGGTGAAAGCGGGGTAAAATCCCGCTTTCATCGTTTCACCCTATAGCGTTCTTCATCTGGTACTTCCTTACCTTTCATTTGAAACATTCTTGTCTTCCGTCTGAAACTCAACGACCTTTACTGCACAAGATGGCATCTTGTGTTGCTCAAGATGCCATCTTGAACAGCATAAGATGCCATCTTGTGCATGTGATCAAACTACCCTTCTTCTCTTAAGCAAGGAACATCCAGGCGTTGGGTAGTAATGTTCTGGGTGTAAAAACGTATTCTGCTGAATGACGGGCTATAGGTGAAGGCCGATTTTTATCTATAGATAATGCTTGTGCACAGAGGTTTTTGCAAGAAAAACATTATCTTTGCTGCGTCTCCCCATTTGTAGCCTTGATGAAGGCATAGGGGAGGCAGACATATTTTGAAAGACGTTTTCGGACGTATTCTTCTACAAGTAAATTCTCGCAAAATTTATGGAAAAAGGAGAAACGCAGCGAAACGTTCACCTTATATGTATGTTATAGGCATGCCAATTTTGGTATGTCCGGTGATATCATATAGGCGTGGGCTGTTTGCGTTGCTTATCCTTTTTCCGGGCAATGCGAGAAGCCTACTTGTGGGATGAGCGTGACGCAAACTCCCACGTTTCTCGTTTATGCCTGACTAATATGAAAACTGACCGCCGGATTTCGGGAGCTTCTACGGCACATTCTTCTTCACTATGAAACCTATCGGAATCCTGATAAAGGAGGAACTGGAACGGCAAGAGCGCAGCATCTCGTGGTTTGCCCGCAAATTGTCTTGCGACCGTTCCAATGTCTACCGCTTGTTTCAGAAAGAAAGTATTGATACCAATCTTCTTGCTCGTATTTCCATACTTTTAGGTAGGGATTTCTTCGCTGACTTGTCTCAATTTATCAAGGAAAAGGATGAGTCGCAGCATCTGCAATAGAAGTGTGTCATTCCTGCAACACTACTTTACACTTACTTTTACATCTTTGCTGTATTTTTGTCGAAAAATATTGGTAGCATAATATGGCTTGTGAAATGAAGATAAGGATGAAAAGTATTATAATCTGTGCTCTGATTATGTTTAGCTTTGGCATAAGTACAGCTTTTGGACAAAGCTCAGAAATGGATGCACTGTGCGAGCAGGGAAATAATGCATATAATGAGAAAGATTATTCATTAGCTGTATTATGCTATAGAAAGGCGGCCAAACAGAATCATGCCATTTCACAGAATAACTTAGCCCTATGTTATGAATATGGGTTGGGAGTAAAGAGAAATTTTGCGCAGGCAGCGCTTTGGTACGAAAAAGCTATCCGAAATGGTTGTACTGATGCGGGAAAGAATATGAAAAGATTATTCAATGACCGTCAGAAAGAAATTGATGATGCAGAGGTAGAGAGACGTAAGATTGTAAGAGAAGCCAAAAGAATTCTAAACGAATTAGATGGAAAAATACAAAATTACAAAGCGGAAGATGTGGCTATAGTAATACAAGGGTCGCAAAATGTGCTGGATAAACTGGAGAAGCAAACTAAAGCTGATAATGAAGATATTGCATTGATGAATACTATAAAAGGTAGGAATACCTTGACATTAGATACTCCTGAAGGCAGTATAAATACAACTAATGTGAGAACTGCTTCTCGAAGAGTCCGGGGGAGTAGACAAAGAAATACGGATAATCAAACAGGGAAGAAAGTAAGGAGGGAAGAATTGATAGGTGGTGGTTATTGTGAAATAACAGATTATCCTGATGGTTCGCGAAGAATGAAGACTGTGCGGAAATGTGTGATATGTCACGGAACAAAACAATGTAAGGTATGCTTTGGTGCAAAAGGGGTATTTACAAATATGTGGTATCCTTGTAATAGCTGTATGGAAACGGGTGTTTGTCGTTTCTGTAAAGGAACAGGGTATACAGAAATGTATACTGTTTTTGAGAATGGTGTTGCGATTGGCTATGATAATAATGGGGGATTTGCTATAGGGACGAGTCAAATGGATGTGTCTATACCAGATACGCCTCAAAATATAGATAAAACTTCTACAAAAAGTGGATTAAAGCAAGAAACTTGTGGTCTTTGCCACGGGACTGGTAAAAATCCAGGATGTGATTATGGCCCTCAATATACATCAGATCCTTCTGCTAAAACTTATCGATATTGCCCAATCTGTAAAAAAGATGGGGAAGCTCATACACATGGCGTCTGTCCTTCTTGTCAAGGTAAGGGATATAACTTACGACGAGCTTATTAGCCATTATATAATTAATGTCAGTATGAAGAAAGTATTTGTTTAATCTTTATATATTTATGATTATGAGAAAGTTATTTATGCTATTGAGCTTGTTGCTTTGTTGCCTGGTGGTGAAAGCGCAAGATGATGATTTGAAAAAGAATCAGTGGGCTGTAGAAGCCGGTGTAGGTGGTACCGGGGTAACAACAGTTGACCTTGGAGTGCGTTGGCAAATGAATTTCCATCCTAATGTGGCTTGGGATGTAGTGACTTTGAAAGCATTGGTGGCTCCTGATGATTTTGGGGGAACTATAATGCCACAAGCGATGACGGGTTTGCATCTCACTTCTCCCAAGTTTGCCGGGATGTCTGCCTATTTCATTGGACGGGCCGGTTATGGATACTGGATTGACAAAGAGGCGGGGGCTTTCTGTTTTGAAATTGGTGGTGGTATAAATGTGACTAAGCATATCTATGTAGGTTATGCTTTCAATCATCAGAAAGGAAGTTATGATTATACCTATTATAAGAAAGGCAGTGGCGGCAAATATTCAGGAACTTTGCATACGGCCAGCATGGATTATAAGTTCGATTATCATGCATTCCGCATAGGTTTTTATTTCTAAGATAGAGACTGTCGGCCCTGTTCCTCTTTTTGTGCATGTACAAAACTACGGCATATATTGCTAAGTGCCGTAGCTTTGTACATGAAAAATAGAAGGCTTAATCCTCAAGAAATCATATATTTGCAGAGAATTGAGAATTATTTCTCAATGAATTGAGAATTTGGAGTAAAATTCCCTTTCAATACTACCTTCCCGATATTCACCTGCGCCGCCTCTTCTTCGCTGATGATTCCTTTCTTTGCCAGCCGTTCGGCAATCAGCCTGAAGTAACCTTCCTGATTCTCTTTCAGTCTGCCGTCTTCGGTGAATGAGTTCATGTAATGCTTGGGTTTGGGGACGATGGAGGCGAGGAAGATGCACTCTTCCAGACTCAGTTGAGACGGACGCTTGTCGAAATAGAAGGCGGCGGCTTCGTGGATTCCGTAAATCAGGGGAGCCCATTCGGCGATGTTCAGATAAACTTCGTACATTCTGGTTTTGGGCGTGAGGCGCTTCGTCTCTATTAGCCAGACGATGAGGGCTTCTTCCAGTTTGCGGGCAATGTTCTTGTTGCGGTTCAGAAATACATTCTTTACTAATTGCATGGAGATGGTGCTTCCTCCGCGGGCAAAGCGGTGCTCTTGCAGGTCGTAGATGAGTGCTTCGCGCATGGCATCGGGCAGGAATCCGCGGTGATAGAAGAATGCCCCGTCTTCGCTTTGCATGACGGACATTTGCAGCAGCGCAGGAATGCTGTCCAACGGCGTGAAGTGCTCCCAGGACGGGCCGACGGGGAAGGTGCGCATGGGTTGGCCGTTTTCGTAGGCTGTGTACTCAAATTCGTCCGACATCTTACGCAAGTCCGTCTTTCCGTAGCCGAGGATGCGGAAATCTTTTTCCTTCAGTTCCGATTCCAGTTTCAGACTGTCCAGACGGGAGAAATCTATATCCAACAAGAAACGGTAGGCCAGTTGCCCGGAGGCGCTGATGCCCTCCAGGTTGCTGAACAGACCCTTGGGCAGCGAGCCAAACAGTTCTTCGGCAGGGAACCAGGGTTTGTGGATGGAGGCTGTGAAATGCCATTGCTTCCGGTGCATGCCGTCAGCGGACAATGTCCGTTCGGCTTTCAGATAAGGATGGAAGGTGAGGGCGTTGAAGCGTATCAGGCTGGTGCTGTCCAATTCTACTGCTTGGGGAGTGATATTCAGATGGAAATCCAGTTTGCCGTGGTCGAGGTCGATGGCTTCGGGAGACAGACGACGATGATATACACGCAGTCCGCTTACTTCGGACTGCCCGACGAGGCGCGTACGTTTTCCTTCGGCTTTTTCTTGGGAGAGGCTGCACGTCAGGCTGTCGAAATGTACTTCGGCACCGAAGCGGCGGCGGATGTAGGGTATGGTGATGTAGGGTGCGTCGGGCACAGTGGAACGTGGAGTGCGGATGGTGGCGTAGAACCGACGGGCTGCGGGGTTGATTTCTCCTTCGGTGTTCCATTGCTGTACCAGCGTGTCTTCGGTGATGGATATTTCGGAGTGGAAACGATGCTTGTCGATGCGGAACCTGGGGATGCGGAGTGTGACGAAGTTGCTGTCTTTGCGCTCGCTGATGCAGAGGTTGGTCAGTTCTCCATTACCCGGCAGAAGGCCGAAGAGGAGGTTTAGTGCGGTATTGGTACGTAGGGTGTAGTCGGCGGGCTGTGTTTCTTCTTCGGAGGCGGCGGGTGTTGTTCGGGCACTGGTGCCTGCTTCGGGAGTTGCGTCCTGTGGAGGCAGGAAGAGGAAATCGTAGTTTGCCACCGAGTCGCGTTTGATGAAGTCGAGTACAAGGCCATCCAGCCGGACGTTTTTTACGTCAATGTTTCCACGGAGCAATTGCCACAGGCCGATGCGGACATCAAGCGAGCGCAGGGCAAGGAGGGTATCACGGTCTTGGGGGATAACGGTGAAGTTTTGCAGTGAGACGGTGTTGAATCCTTGCATCGTTAAGTCGTCGTAAGTAATGGTTAGTTTGTACCGCTGTTCCAGACGGGTGATTCGTTGATTTGCTGCATGGCGCAGCACGCTTCCACGGCAAATGTATAGCACTATCAGCACGAGGAGCAGCAGGGAACAGCCTCCTGCCAGAACTTTTTTCATCTTTTGCTTTGTCATTCTTATGTACCGCTTCCTTGACGGCCGGGTTTTGTTGGTTCAGGCTTTTGCGCTGCAAAGGTAAGCAATAAAGCAAATGATTGTTCGGCTGTTGCCGGAAAACTGTCAAACAAAACTCCCCTCTTTCTGCGATTGGGCAGAGAAGAGGGGAGGAATCAAACACAACAACTAAAATTATACACTAATTTATGCTTTATTCGATGGGTTCTCCTTTGTAAAAGTCCAATATCTTGGTGCGGAACAGATAATCGTATTTGGCTTGCAGTTCATCCGACTGTGCTTTCATCAGGTTCTGTTTCGCTTCATTATACTCTACCGCATTGGCTTTCCCGTTTTCGTACTTCTCGCTCATCAGCCTGAAGGATTCTTCGCTGGCAATGGCGGCAGTGTGGCTGCTGGTGTACTTGCTTTCGGCAGCGGTGGCGTTGTACCATGCCTGCTGAATCTCTTTGTAGAGCGTTTTCTTGGTGTTGTCCAGTTGCAGTGCGTAGTTTTCGCGTTGCAGGCGTGCCGTGCGCACCCGGTTGCGGGTGGCCAGGCGGTTGAAGATGGGTACACTGAGATTGAAACCTACATATTTGCTGAAGTTATCGCTCATCTGCTGACTGAAAGTGCGGTTGATGGTGGAGTAGTAGTTCGTACCGAGGCTACCGTTCAGGCTCAACTGCGGATAGAAATTGCTTTGGGCGATGCGGATGTTGTGGTTGCTGCCTTCCAGACGGAATTGTGCTGCCTGGATGGCGGGCTTGCTTACGATAGCTGTCTGGAAAATCTCATCCGGCGGAGTCAGGGGCATCAAATCCAGGTTGACGGCGGGGGATTCCAAATTGAAGCCTTCCGGCGTTTCCAGTTCGATGAGTTGGCTGAGGTCGAGCAAGGCCAACTTGTAGTTGTTGTTGGTCTGCACCACGTTCATCTCGTCTTGTGCTACGCGCGCTTTGGCTTCCGCCAGTTCTGCCGGAGAAGCTTTGCCCAGTTCCGCCAGGCGGCTGATGCGGGCATACTGCTCTTTGCTCAATTCCACCTGTCCCAGCGCTACGCCGTAAAGTTCTTCGTTGAACAGCACTTGCAGGTAAGCAGAGGCTATATTGATGGAAATATCTTCTTTGGCCTTCTCCAGATCGGCAATCGCGGCTTTCAGATTCAGCTTGGCAAGTGCATACTGATGGGGAATCTCCAGACCGGTAAATATCGGAATGCTGGTGTTGAGCGACATATTGGTGCCGTGGCTGCTGGTATTGACGTACACGGTGGAGTAGTCGCCCGTATCTTCATTCTTGATGGCGGTCTGCGTACGTCCCCAGTTCCAGCTCTGACTGGCGCTTCCGTTCAGGTTCGGCAGGCGTGCCCACTTGGCGGTGTTCACGTCTACGGCGCTCTGCTCGGCATTGTTGGCCGTCTGGCGGATGCTGATGTTGTGCTCTATGGCGTAGTCTATACACTGGCGCAACGTCCAGCGCTCTTGGGCTTGCGCCGAGGCACACCCCAATATAGCGAGGTATAAGAATATCTTTTTATTCATACTGTCTGTCTATTTAGCTGATTTCTTATCTGTACTATCTCTTATTTATCCTTTTTCTCCACGCTGCGTATCTTGTCGCCGGCATTGATACCACCCTTGATAGCAATCTTGATACCGTCGCTCATGCCTACCTGGATTTGCTTGCGCTCGAATTTCTGTACCGGTACGCTGTCTGTCATTACATAGACGAAGGTGCTGTCACCGTTGAATTCGATGGTGCTTTCGGGCAAAGCCAATGTCTTCGTGGCGCGATCCAATACAATTTCTGCATTGGCAGAGTAGCCCGAACGGATTTGTACACTGTCCGGTGCCTGGACGGCAGCCTTTATTTCAAACTGGTTGGCACCGTTCTCTTCTACACCTTTCGGAGATATATATTCCAGTACGGCATCGAATGAGAGGTTCTGCAAAGCACCGATGGTCAGCTTCACAGGCATGCCTTCGTGCACGCGTCCCACTTCTGTCTCGTCTATTTTGCCGCGGAAGATTAAGTCGTTCATGTTGGCCACGGTGGCAATGGTAGTTCCGTCGTTGAACGTATTACTCATGATAACCGAGTTACCCACTTTGATAGGTACATCCAGAATCAGTCCGTCGATGGTGGAGCGGATGAGCGTGCTACTGAACGATGCGCTGTTCTTGGTGATACCTTCTTTGATGATTTCCAGGTTATCCTTGGCTGCCTGCAATTCTTCGCGGGCCTGCTTTATGGATACTTCGCCTTTCTCGTACTCTTCGGCACTGATCAGCTTGTCTTTATACAGTTTTTCGATGCGGGCGAAGTCCGTTTCGCCTTGTGCAGCATTGATTTCTGCCAGTCGCACGCGGCTTTCGGCGGAGTTCAACTGTCCCAGTTCAGGAATAACCTTCACTTTGGCAAGCACTTCACCTTGTCGTACGCTTTGTCCGGCTTCCTTGTACACTTCGGAAATGATACCGGAAATCTGCGGCTTGATGAGGACTTCGTCTCTCGGCTCTACCTTACCAGTGGCTACGGTAGTCTTCTCAAGGTCTGTCACTTCCGGCGTTACTGTTTCGTATACCGTTACTTTAGGTTGGGACTTCTGATACAGGAACACAAACGTCCAGATAAATATGGCAGCTACTACTACCAGTAATGCGATTTTCAGATACTTCTTTGTTTTCATCTTCTATTCTTTATATTATTGTTTTACTTTTCGATATTTAGTGCTTATCTGCGTAAGGTGCTTACTCATCCCTTATCGCCTCAATCGGCTTGATGGCCATGGCGCGGTAGGCCGGTGCAAGCCCTGCAAGTACCCCTAATGCTATGAGCAACATGCAAGTACCGATGGCCAGTCCGAATGACACCTGGTAGTGTGTTTTGATAACTCCCGGATCGTTTGCTGCCGTTTCCAGTATTTGCAGCACCATCACGGCAAAGGAGATGCCTGCCATGCCGGCTATGGTGGTCAGTACCATACTCTCGGACAGGATTTGTTGCAGGATATCTTTCGGTCGTGCACCGATGGCACGGCGTATGCCAATCTCCGTAGTACGTTCTTTCACAGTCACCATCATGATGTTCGATACGCCGATGGCTCCGGCAAATAAAGTACCCAGGCCTACCATCCATATCAGGATGCGTATACCGGTCATCAGATTGTCTACCATGGAGAACATGGCTTCTGCGTTTAGTAGCATGATGGCTTGTTTGTCATCGGGCGAGATGTAGTGCGCTGCCTTAACGAGACGGTTCACTTCCGGTTCCACATCTTTTACTTTTACTCCCGGCTTCATGATGAAGCAGACTACGTCTATTCTCTTTCCCAAATTGTAAGTCCGCTGCATAGTGGTGAAAGGCAGCACGATAGCTTCTGATGCTTGTCCTTGTATATTGATGTTGCCTTCGGAAGAACACATGCCGATGACCTGGTAATATATTCCATTTACCCGTATATAGCTTCCGCACGGATCTTCACCGGGGGTAAAGAGACTTTCATAAACGCGTTTGCCGATGACGCATACTTTACGCGATTCTACTATATCGACGTCGTTGATGAAGCGTCCATAGGTCATTTCCTGGTGTTCTACCTTTTCATATTCGGGGTATAGTCCCTTCACGCTGCAGTCGTATTTTTTATCTCCATGGACGGCTGTCTGCCCCCACAAGGCGAATGACGGGGTCGCGATTTCTATACCTTCAATGCCGCGAATGCGTTCTACATCTTCTGTTTCCAGATCCCACCAGCGGCCCTTACGGAAACCTTTGTAAGCTTCACTGGTCTTCTGCGCAGCGATGAAGCCGGAATTGGTGGCAAAGCCTTCGAACTGGGACTGCATGGCTTCCTGCATGCCTTGTCCGCCGCCGATGAGCGCCACCAGCATGAAGATGCCCCAGAATACACCGAATGCCGTCAGCAGGCTTCGTGTCTTGTTTCTTGTTATCGTGATGAGGATTTCCTCGCACGTATCGATGTCTATTCTCATAATCTTTAATCTGCTCTAAGTGCTTCAATGGGACTGATACTTACTGCTTTCCTTGCCGGGAAGAAGCCTGCCAGCGTACCTGCTATGATGAGTGTCAACGTAGCCTGGATGGCAATGCCGATGTCCACGGTGGGATTGGAAAAGACTGTTTGCTGGAACATGCCGGCATCCATCGTCTGGCTGCCGAAGGCGCTGTTCATCCATTCCGTGACTCCAATGCCGGCCACCATCCCAATGTAGCCGAAGAGGGTGGTGATGGTGACACTTTCTACGATAATCAGCCAGAGTATGGAGAATGGTTTGGCTCCCAGCGCTTTGCGGATGCCGAATTCGCGGGTACGCTCCTTTACGGTGATCAGCATGATGTTCGATACGCCTACAATGCCGCTCAGCAGCGTGAAGATACCGATGACCCAAATAGCAATGCGGAGCATATTCATTGCACCCTGAGCTTGGAGGTAGTTGGTAAAGCGGTTCCATATCCAGATGGCACTGTCGTCCGTAGGGTCGAAGCGGTGGTTGGTGGCGATGGCTTTGCGATACTCTTTCTCGAAAGTTTCATTGCTCTCTATGCTGTTCAGGTTCTTGGTGGTAAAGATGATGTTGTTCAGCTTGTCTCCCTTATTATAAATCACCTGCAGGGTAGAGAAAGGAATATAAGCCTCGCCGGGGTCACGGTCTCCCAAGTCATTGTAGAGGCCTACTACCTGGTAAGCCACTCCGTTGGCATTGACAAACTGTCCGATAGGATCGGTATGCGTCTTGTTAAAAAGGACCTCCGCCGATTTCTTGTGGAGGATAATGACTTTACGCCGGTCTTTCAGGTCGTTGTGGTTGATGAAGCGTCCGCCGGCACTTCTCACGGGCTCTACTTCGGTGTAGTTGGGATATACTCCCTGCAGGGAGATATTGATGTATTCTTGCCCGAAACTGACGGTTACGTTGCTTTGCCGCAGGGTGGCACCGGCACTGATAATGTTCTCTGTGAAGTGACTTTCTGTGTCGCTGATATCCCGGTTATCCAACTGGATGCGGCGTCCTTCTTTCAGACCGTCGTATGATTTGGTAGTCCAACCCGGGAAGATGCGGATGGAGTTCAGCGCACGCTCCGAGGAGTTCTGTTCGAAGGCATGTATGAGG
Source organism: uncultured Bacteroides sp. (assembly GCA_902388495.1). GTDB lineage: Bacteria > Bacteroidota > Bacteroidia > Bacteroidales > Bacteroidaceae > Bacteroides. The sequence goes on from CABMPP010000024.1 coordinate 22,668, forward strand.
CCGTTCCCGGCGCCGAGCAGTACGATAAGCATGAAGATTCCCCATGCTACGGCAAAGCCCGTAAGGAACGTACGCAGTTTATTGCGCTTGATGGTTCCGTATATTTCTTGCCAAAGGTCTATCATATTGAATTGATAATTGATAGTTGATAATTGAAAATTGTCACTTCATGAAACCGTCTTTGCCGAATGGCGAAGCGTCGTGACTCAGGTTCTCTTCAATACTGCCTATAATACCGTCCTTGATGTGGATAATCTTGTCCGTCTGGTTGGCAACGCCGCTCTCGTGGGTTACGACGATGATGGTCATTCCCGTCTTGTGCAGGTCTTTCAATATCTGCATCACTTCTACGGAAGTCTTACTGTCCAATGCGCCAGTGGGCTCATCGGCAAGGATAATCTGCGGCTGGGTGATGAGGGCGCGGGCGATGGCTACGCGTTGTTTCTGACCGCCGGACATCTCGTTCGGCATGTGGTGCGCCCAGTCTTTCAGCCCCAATCGGTCGAGATACTCCATTGCCAGTGCATTGCGCTTGCGGCGGCTTACTCCCTGATAGAAGAGGGGAAGCGCTACGTTCTCCACTGCATTCTTGAACGAAATCAGGTTGAAAGACTGGAAGATGAAGCCAATCATGCGGTTGCGGTACTCGGCTGCCTTCGTTTCACTGAGGTTCTTGATGAGCGTACCGTTCAGGTAATACTCTCCGGTATCGTAATTATCCAGAATACCTAATATATTAAGTAAGGTGGATTTTCCCGAACCGGATGCTCCCATGATGGAAACGAACTCTCCTTTATCAATGTTGAGGTTGATGCCTTTGAGCACGTGCAGCGGTGCTCCGTTGTTGTAGGTCTTGTTAATGTCTTTAAGTTGTATCACGATTTCCCTGTTTATTGCTTGGTTCCTTATCAATTTTCACTATTAGACGCAACAATGTTACGAAAAGTTGCAAATGCTGCAAAGTTTTTTAAAAAAAGATTTTGTTATGTCGTTTTTCTTTGTGATTTTTGTAACCACTAACATAATTAACTAACCCTTTAAACAAACGTAATATCATGAATTCAAACATGGAAAAGCCCTATGTAGTGGGCATTGACATAGGCGGAACAAACACTGTCTTTGGTATTGTAGACGCACGAGGTACTATCATTGCAAGTAGTTCCATCAAAACCGGTGCTTACGAACAGGTAGAAGTCTATGTAGACGAAGTATGCAAGAACTTATTGCCGCTCATCATCGCCAACGGTGGTGTGGACAAGATAAAAGGTATCGGTATCGGTGCCCCTAATGGAAACTATTACAGTGGTACTATTGAATTTGCTCCGAACCTTCCCTGGAAGGGAGTAATTCCATTGGCTGCCATGTTCGAAGAACGTCTGGGCATTCCTACTGCACTGACCAACGACGCCAATGCCGCCGGTATCGGTGAAATGACTTACGGTGCAGCGCGCGGTATGAAAGATTTCATCATGATTACCTTGGGTACAGGTGTAGGTAGCGGTATCGTTATCAACGGACAGATGGTTTATGGTCACGACGGTTTTGCCGGTGAATTGGGTCATACGATCATTCGTCGTGAGAATGGTCGTCTCTGCGGCTGCGGACGTCACGGCTGTCTCGAAACTTACTGCTCGGCTACGGGTGTGGCACGTTCTGCACGCGAATTCCTGACTGCAAGTACAGAACCAAGTTTGCTGCGTTCTATCCCTGCCGAAGAAATCACTTCCAAGGATGTATACGATGCAGCTGTCAAAGGCGACAAGCTGGCGCAGGATATCTTTGAATATACGGGAACAATCCTGGGTGAGGCATTGTGCGACTTCATCGCTTTCTCCAGCCCGGAAGCTATTGTGCTGTTCGGTGGTTTGGCAAAATCCGGTGATTACATCTTCAAGCCGATTCAGAAAGCTATTGATGATAATATATTGCCCATCTACAAAGGTAAGACCAAATTGCTGGCTTCCGAGTTGAAAGACTCTGATGCTGCTGTATTGGGTGCCAGTGCATTGGGCTGGGAACTGAAAGATATCAAGTAATATTTAGGCACGGATTACACTGGATCAACGGCTTTTAATAAGTAGAAGCCATGAGATTCATGTAATTCGTGCCTAATTTATAATCTTAATTTCGTATGAATCAATCCGCAGATCTTTCCACCCTTTGGAAGTTTTTAGATAATATCACTAAAAACCTGAGAAGTCAGCGGTTGGCAGATGTGTCCCGTTTCATTTCCTTCTATCCTTTTGAGAGTTATGGCCCTCATAAACATCTGCGTATTGAGATCAATTATGTGAAGAAAGGAAGTTGTATTCTCCACTTGGACAATGAGAGCTTCAATTTCGTTGAAGGTGATACCATGATTATTACCTCCAACGTCAATCATGTGTTTGAGGCAGGTTCGGAAGGAGCTACACTGATGCAGCTTGAATTCCTGCCCGAAATATTTTCCGGCTTCGATCTGAACTCCTCAAGCAGTACGGACGGTACGACACCGACTCCTATTTTTCTCTTCTCGGAAGAAAATAAATTGATTAAGATCGTAAATAATATAGGTATCATGCGCGTGGTGCAGCGCATTGTAAACGAGTTGGAAGGAAAAAACTCCTATTACCAATATCTGGTGGTGATGTATTATGCCGAATTGCTGGTGCTTATTTATCGCTATATGGCCGAAAACTATCTGCCGATCTGCAATAACGATGCATTGAAGAAGGCCATTTCCTTTATCCGCTTCAACTATCACCGGAATATCAATATCAATGACGTAGCCAAGCATGCGGGCATTGGCGAACGTTACCTCAGAAGTTTGTTCTCGCAATACCTGAACTTCTCTCCTCTGGACTATCTGAACCAGATCCGCATCAACAAATCCATCGAACTGCTTCGGAATACAGAACAGTCTGTGAAGGAAGTCAGTTTTCAGTGCGGTTTTCAGTCTCCGCAGTACTTTTCGCGCATCTTCAAACAGCAGACGGGCATCTCTCCACGCGAGGTAGCGAAGTGATATTTCCGTTTTGTGCATTTTTTCTTTTCATACGAGCCTTTTCGGACACGTCTTACAAAGACAAATCATTCCTTTTTTTAATGAGGTCAACTAACTTTGCCATTGTTGGAATTAGAAGAAAGTAACCTTATTAAAATAGAATGATAAATGAGAGAATGGAAAGATGATAAAGCTTTGTTGGCCTTGATAAAGGCAGAGCTTTATACGGCTGTTATCGGAGATATCATGGATAAGATGGGATATATCCATCAATTCCTTTCTCCGCGTATTCGTCCGCTTCGTGATGACATGTTGATAGCAGGACGGGCCATGACTGTCCTGGAAGCTGATGTGCACGAGAATACTGCGACGAGAGGAAACAACCCGCTATTGCAACGTTCCTTCGGCTTGATGCTGGAAGCATTGGATGACTTGAAGGAAGACGAAGTGTATATTTGCTCGGGCTCGTCTCCGAGGTATGCCTTGTGGGGCGAGTTGATGAGTGCCCGTGCCATACAGTGCAAGGCGGCAGGTGCTGTAGTAAACGGTTATTCCCGCGATACCAAAGGCATTTTAGCCTTGAATTTCCCTTGCTTTTCTTATGGTCCCTATGCACAAGATCAGGCTCCCCGAGGTAAGGTCATCGACTATCGTGTCCCTATTGAGCTGGATGGCGTTTTGGTCAATGACGGTGATATGCTGATTGGAGATATCGATGGAGTATGTGTAGTGCCCCGGCAGATAGAAGAAGAAGTTTTCAGCCGGGCACTTGAAAAAGCACGGGGCGAACGCATGGTATTGAAGAAAATACAGGAGGGCATGCGTGCACGCGATGCATTTGATAAGTTTGGTATAATGTAATTATTAAGGTAGAAAATGAAAATAACAGATGTAAAAGTATGGTTGGTGCAAGGCATCAAGTACAATTGGACATTATTAAAGGTCTATACGGACGAAGGCTATACGGGAGTAGGCGAAGCTACCAACTGGCCGGGAAGCCCCATCGTCTATGAAGCAGCCAAGCATGTAGGGCAGCGCATAATAGGCCTGGACCCAATGAAGACCGATTTTATCTGGACAAAGCTGTATCGCGACCTCAACTGGATAGGCCCGTATGGTGCCAGCATGTGTGCCATCAGCGGTATTGATATGGCGTTGCTCGACCTGAAAGGGAAAGTGCTGGGCGCCCCTTGCTATGAGTTGCTGGGTGGAGCTTATCGCAAGGATATTCTTCTATACGCCAACTATTGGTTCACCAAGGGCGGACATAACGAAGACGATTATGCAGCCCAGGCGCGTGCGGTGAAAGAAGCCGGTTTTACGGGACTGAAGTTCGACCCGTTTGCACACACCAACTATTTTTACGGCGAGGACCTTGCTTCCAATCTTACGTTGACTACTGCCCAGCAGGATTTGGCATTCAACGTTTCCAAAGCAGTGCGCGAAGCTGTAGGTCCCGAAACGGATATCATGATAGAGACACACGCCATGCTGAATTATCGTATTGCGGTGAAGATGGCAGAGCGTTTGGCTAAACTGGATATTGCCTGGTATGAAGAACCCGCCGGACCTGAAAGTTCTCAAACACTGCGTGCCATGCGCGAACGTATTCCTTCGGACGTCGCTATCTGTGTAGGCGAACGGCACTATACCCGTTTCGGCATTCGTTCGTTGCTTGAGAAGCATGTCTGCGATATTATTATGCCGGACATCACCCGTTGCGGTGGACCTTCGGAGATGAAGCGGATGGCTACCATGGCCGAGGCTTATAATGTATTGATTGCACCTCACAATCCGAATGGTCCGTTGTCCACGTTGGCTTCCTCTCATGTATGTGCCTCCATACCCAATTTCTTCCGGCAGGAGTTTATGTTCAATGATGTGCCTTGGCGGGATGCGGTCATTGACCATCCTATCTCGGAAATGGTGTACGACGGTCATTTGCATTTGTCGGACCGTCCTGGTTTGGGAGTTGATTTGATTGAGGAAGAAATGGAAAAGCATCCCGGCATTGTGGCCGATGCTCCTGATAACTTTTATATTTAAAAAAAATGGCGTTTACTATTGACTTAACAGGAAAAGTGGTGCTGGTTACCGGAGTTTCTTCTGGCATCGGTTTAGGAACTGCACGAGAATTTGCCCGTGCCGGTGCCAATGTTGCCGGCTGTTCACGAAAGGAAACCGATGATGACAGCGTATCTGCCTTCTTGCAGGGGGTAGAGGCTGAAGGCAGTCAGGCCGTTTATGTACAGGCGGATGTCACCAGCAAGCCGGATTTGGAAAACCTGGTTCATAAAGTCATTGAAACATTCGGCAGGCTGGATATTCTTGTTTCCAATGCCGGCATGAATGTTTTCGAGGGCGTAGAGCAATGTGGCGAGGAACGTTGGGCGTATAATCTGGATTTGAATCTGGCTTCCCATTGGCGCTTGGCTAAACTTTGCAAGCCTTATCTGGAACAGACGGGCGAAGGAGTGATTCTGCTGATGACTTCCAATCATGCTTATAGTTCCATTCCCGGTTGTTTCCCCTATAATGTAACCAAAACGGCCATAGTAGGACTGGTACGTAGCCTGGCTATGGAGTGGGGACCTGTCATTCGTACGGTCGGTGTGGCTCCCGGCTTTGTTGATACGGCAGGAAATGATACCTGGTTCAACTCTTTCCCGGATGCGCAGGCCGAACGTCAGCGTACGATTGATCATCATCCGGTGAAGCGGCTCGGTACGGTAGAAGAAGTGGGCGCTTTATGTGTTTACTTGTCTTCTCCTATGGCATGTTTCATTAGTGGAACTACTATATTGATGGACGGAGGACGTTCTACTTTAATGCAGGATTTTTAGTAAAGGCATCATTATGAAAGCAAGTTTGCTATACCGTTGTTATGACAAGACCGGAGAGGCTGTAACCTGGCTTCCCGATTCGGAGACGCTCTTGTGGGTGGACATCGATAATGGCATCTTGCATCAGTATGATGTGGAAAACGAAGAAGGTAGCGATCATGCATTCCCTGAAATGATAACTTCCGTCATTCCTTGGAAGGGGGATGGGCAAGAAGTAATCCTGGCTATGAAGAACCGTCTGGTTGTCTATCACTTGGAACAAAAACGATATCGTACGTTACTGGACTTTACTTCTCTGCATCCGCAACTGCGCACTAACGACTGCAAGGCATCACCGGAAGGGCGGATGTGGTGCGGAGTAATGCACCTGACGGAACATGCCGACACCGGAAGTTTATATTGTGTGGATTGTGATCTGTCTTATGCACCTGTCTTGACAAAGCAGTGCATCCCTAATGGAATAGTGTGGAACAAGGCCGGTGACCGGATGTATTATGCCGATTCGGGCCGTGGTTGCATCGAAGAATATGAATATGACCGTTTCACCGGAACTGTTTGCCGATTACGCACAGCCGTACAAGTTCCTCCGGAGTACGGCGTTCCGGACGGGATGACTATTGATGCCGACGGCCTGCTGTGGGTAGCGCATTGGGGAGGATCCGGAGTTTATATATGGAATCCGCTGACCGGGAAACTAATAGATAAAGTGGAAGTACCTGTTCCTAATGTAGCCTCTTGCACCTTCGGCGGCACCGGACACAATCGTTTGTTTATAACAACGGCTCTGGATGGCCTTTCGAGTGTTGAACAAGAAAAATATCCTTTGAGTGGCAGCATATTCGTTGCCGATGTGCCGGACGTTGTTCCGGGAGAAAACCATTATCCTTTTATAACCGACTAATAGATGAATTATGCATATCTCTATAATTGATTTAATCATTTTCTTCGCCTACTGTCTGCTCATCTTGTTTGTGGGACTGTTTGTCTCCCGCAAATCCAAGAAAGAGGCGCAAAGTGCTAAAGGCTACTTTCTGGCAGGAAGAGGACTCGCCTGGTGGGCGGTAGGTGCTTCCATCATCGCTTCGAATATTTCTGCCGAGCAGTTTGTCGGTATGTCCGGTTCCGGCTATGCCATCGGGCTGGCTATGGCGACTTATGAATGGATTGCGGCTTTGGGACTGTTGATTGTAGCAAAATACTTTATCCCTATCTTCCTGAAGAAGAAGATATTTACAATGCCCCAGTTCCTCGAAGAGCGTTTTGATACCCGCGTCAAGACGGTGATGGCTTTCTTCTGGCTGGTAGTCTTTGTATTTATCAACCTGACTTCCATTCTTTACTTGGGAGCTTTGACCATCGAGAAGATTATGGGAGTACCTATGATCATCGGTATACTTGGTTTGGCTACCTTTGCCGGAATCTATTCCATCTATGGCGGTTTAAAGGCAGTGGCATTGACCGATGTCATTCAGGTGGTATTTCTGGTAGGCGGTGGACTGATTACCACTTATATAGCACTCGACATATTGGGAGACGGGGAAGGCGTGATACGCGGTTTCAGTAACCTCTATGCGCAGGCTGAGGATAAATTCCATCTGATACTTGACAAATCCCATCCCAGCTATATGGACCTTCCCGGCATATCGGTCATTATTGGCGGCTTGTGGGTGGCTAATCTTTATTATTGGGGATGCAACCAATACATTATTCAGCGTGCGCTGGCAGCTAAGTCCGTACGCGAAGCGCAGAACGGAATGCTGTTTGCCGGTTTCATCAAGTTGCTTGTTCCACTGCTGGTCGTTATTCCCGGCATTGCAGCTTTTGCTTTGAATGCTCCTTTGGCTAAGTCGGATGAGGCCTATCCGTGGCTGTTGAGCAACCTGCTACCAGTAGGTATAAAGGGCATCGCTTTTGCAGCGCTCACGGCGGCTATCGTCAGTTCTTTGGCTTCGATGATGAACAGTATATCCACTATTTTCACAATGGATATCTACCGTTCTTATATCCGTCCCAAGGCAGGAGAAGCCAATCTGGTGCACGTTGGCCGCTGGGCAAGTTTCATTTCGCTGGTCATTGCAGTTGCAATAGCTCCTATGTTGTCCGGACTGGATCAGGCATTCCAGTACATTCAGGAGTTCACTGGATTTGTCAGCCCGGGTGCATTGTCCATCTTCCTTGCGGGGTTCTTTTATCAGCGGGCTACGGCTAACGGGGCGTTGGCGGCAGCTTTGGGTTCCTTTGTATTCTCTCTTCTGATGAAGTTCCTTTGTCCGGGATTGCCCTGGATGGACAGGATGGGAATTGTCTTCCTGCTCTGTTGCGGGCTGATTATTCTGCTGAGGAACCGGGCGCAGGTAAGTGTACAGCCTATTCCGCGCTCTTTGTTCCACACTGGAAAGCTCTTTAACGTGTTGTCTTGTGTCATAATTGCCATTCTGATAGGCTTCTATTGCCTGTGGTGGTAACCTGTGATATTTTTAAATTCTTGATCTATTATTTATTCTTTAAATCTAATAAATGTTTTATGTCATGAGAAATTATCTATTAGTATTGCTCGGATTGTTGTTTGCAGTCGGAGTATCTGCCCAGACGGTAAAGGTTGCTGGTACAGTTCTTGATGAGAGCGGGCAGCCATTGTTGGGCGTTAGCGTTTTTGTACAGTCAAATAAGACTCATGGTACTGTGACTGAACTGAGTGGTAAGTTTACCATTGATATGGCGGCAGGCGAGAAGCTGGTCTTTTCTTATTTGGGGTTTGAAAACAAAGTTGTACCCGTCAGCAAAGCAGTTTCCAACTTGATTGTTGTGATGCAAGAAGACAGACAAGCTTTGGATGAAGTGGTTGTGATTGGCTACGGTACGGCAAAGAAGAAAGATATTACCGGTGCTATCTCTTCCGTTTCTGCTGACAAACTGAAAGAAACTCCGGCAGTCAGTCTGAATCAGGCTCTTCAGGGAAAGAGTGCAGGCGTGCAAGTACAGTTAGGCGACAATTCTCCCGGTGGAGGTGTCAGTGTACTTATTCGTGGTAAAGGTTCTATCAACCAATCCAATGACCCTATTTATGTGGTAGATGGTATTATAATGGAAGGTACGTTGAATAATATCAATGTAAATGATATTGCTTCTATCGATATATTGAAGGATGCATCTGCTGCTGCCATCTATGGTTCGAGAGCAGCGAATGGAGTCGTGATTGTAACTACTAAAAAGGGCGAGGCAGGCAAGGCACGCGTATCATTCAGTGCCAGGACTTCATTCCAGTCTCCGTCCAATCTTCCTAAGATGTTGACTGCTCAGGAATTGGCTGAGATCCGTGTTGAAGGTAATGTAAACTCGCAAATGGATGCGAAGTTCCTTGCCAATCCACAGATGAGTATTGACGAGTATCGCAATCAGTTCAATGCCTTGAAGCAACAGTATATGACGGAATTGCCTACGTCTATGTTCTCGGATATAGAAAGACAAACGTTGCTCGACGGCAAAACATATGATTGGTATGACCAGATTTCACATACCGGGATCGTTCAGGACTATACCGTCTCTTTGTCAGGCGGTACGGAGAAATCGAATTACTATATCAGCGCCAACTATTACGACCAGGATGGTATCATTCAGGGTACGGGACACCGTCGTTTCAGTTTCCGCGTGAATTTGGAACAGCAGATAAAGTCTTGGTTGAAAGTAGGAGTAAATTCAAGCTATTATGATGGAATGACGACTCACGGAGGTGCCAGTATCGGTAACGGACTGGGTGCCAACCCTATGTATCCGTTTGAAGTAGATGGTAAGGCTCCTTTGGAATTGCCCTATTACACCAATCCGGGACAAAGTAATCCTATATTGTCTAAACAGATAGATAATGATTCTAAATCTCACCGTTTCTCTATGAACGCATATTTAAAGATAGATTTTACGAAAGATTTATTCTTAAAGAGCAGTGTGTCTTTGGATCAGGTAAATAACTTCGCCGGATATTTTGCTCCTTCCAATATCAAGCAGGGACAGAGTGTGAAGGGAGAAGCACAGATAAAGAATGACCGGTGGACCGACTTTATGCAGGAAAACTCGTTGAACTATTCCAAACTGTTCCGTGAGGCACATCGGGTTAATGTGATGTTGGGCAATACCATCCAGTCAAACAATTATTTTGGCAATACCCAATACGGAAGTGGATTTGCTACTAACGTAATGGGTTATAACAATATCAGTTCCGCTTCCGAGTTCCCGGCAGGCAGACAAGGCTCGAGTAAGACAAGATGGGCTTTGGCTTCCTTCATCGGAAGATTGAACTATGCTTATAAAGACAATTACATTCTTACTGTTACCGGACGTTATGACGGAAATTCCCGCTATGCTGAGGGACATAAGTGGGGATTCTTCCCTTCCGTAGCTGGTGCATGGCGCATCTCCGGAGAACGGTTTATGGAAAAGGCTACTTGGGTTGATGATCTGAAATTACGTGTCGGTTGGGGACAACTGGGTAACAGTAATGTAGCGCTTTATTCATCGTTTACCAAACTGTCTCCCGGAATCACCGTGGATTATCAAGGTAAGTCGGTAAACACAATACAGAACTCAGACCAGTTTATGGGTAATAAAGACTTGCGTTGGGAACGTCAGGAGCAAATTAATGCCGGTGTAGACCTGGCTGCTTTCGACAATCGTTTGCGCTTTACCTTCGATGTTTATAAAAAGAACAGTAAAGACCTGGTTTTGCAGACTCCCCTGCCTGTGACCACCGGTTATCTGAACATCTATTCCAATGTTGGTGAATTGGAAAACAAGGGAGTGGAGATCTCTGTGGGCGGACGCATTGTCTCTACCAAAGATTTCTCTTGGGATTTGGATGTGAACTGGGCTACAAATAAAAACAAACTGAAATCTTTGTATGGAGGCATCAAGGAAAGAATGAACGATGCATCCAATCCTTTGAATGCCGGCTGGTGGGTAGGAAAACCCCTGGGTACGATTTATACTTACCGCTACGAAGGCATTTGGCAGTGGGACGATGACAGAGCGTTGATGGACAAGATGAAAGACGGCCGCGAAGGTGGTGATACTTACTATCCTGGAGAAAATAAGATTGCTGATTTGGACGGCGACGGACAGATTACTACTTTGGATAGAGAGATTGTCGGCTATACCGATCCCAAAGGATACGGAGGTATCTCTACTTCTTTGAGTTATAAAAATTGGACTTTGAATATGGTATTTAATTATGTGTATGGTAATGACGTATTCAACAGGTCGTATCACGAATATACGTTAGGTGCCGGATATGGTTTCCTCAATATGTTCAATGACGAACTGGATCGTTGGAATGTTAACAATACGAATGGTTCTATTCCGAGAGCCCACTCTAATAATCTGGATAGAATGTTGGTTTCCAGCAGAGTCATGCAAGATGGGTCATATTTGCGCATGAAGAATATAGCGTTGAACTATCAATTCCCGTCACAATGGATCAGCAAAGCCGGTTTGAGCAGCCTGAATATTTACGTTTCAGGGGAGAACCTGCTGACGTGGACCAAGTTCAAAGGCTCTGATCCGGAGTCTGTAAGTACGGGATATGATGAAACTTATCCGAATGCCCGTTCCTTTACGATCGGACTGAATGTTAGCTTTTAATGTTGTACCACTAATAATATGAAGTATGAAAAAAATATATATATATGCATTAACCGGGTTATTAGCCTTATCTTCATGCGATGATTTCCTGAAGGAAGAACCGGAGAATTTTTTGTCAGCAGAGTCTGATGTCGTTGATGAGGCGCTGATAGAGGCAGAAATACAAGGAGCTTATAAATCAACATTGTGGTTTAAGAACGGACGTCAGGGATTTATCGGAATATCCGGTACGGATGAAGCCCGCGGAAAAACGGTGGAAGTAAACTACTGGGCGGAGCAGGGGGCGATAGACCGTTACAACACTTCACTGAATGCAGACAACTGGTTGACAAAATGGTTATGGGATTCCAGCTATTTCGGTATTTCACGTGCCAATACGGCCATCAATGCGGTACGCAAATATACCGGCAATACGGAAGAATGGAGACTGAGCAAGGAATCGGAAGTACGTTTTGTCCGTGCCTTTGACTACTTTATGCTGGCACAGTATTTCGGAGGTGTTCCGTTGATAACCGAGGAGACGGCTTTGTCTGCTACTCCCGATTATCCGCGTGTTAATCTTACTGAAATCTATAAGTATATCATTCAGGATTTAGAGTTCTGCGAACAGCATTTGATAACGGATTATCGGGTGGGAAGACCTACTGTTGGTGCGGCCAAAGCCATGCTGATGAAGGTTTATATGTATGCTCCGACGTCTACCGGCATCCGCGATTATGCCAAGGCAAAACGTCTTTTCGAAGAGATAGAAGGCTTGGGCAAGTACTCGCTGCAACCGTCTTATGCCGATTTGTTCGATCCTGACTTTGAGAACGGTGTGGAGTCTGTTTACGAGTTCCAGTTTGAATATCCGGATGAGCCGAATACGTTCCAATATTTCTGTGGCAGTCGTGCGCTCGACCAGTTTACGGTAGGCGGAGGTTTCGGCATCTTTTTGCCGAGTGAGAGGTATTTGGGATTGTTCGATGATACGGATGAACGTTTCGATGCCAGTGTCCGGACGGAATTCTATGATAAGAATGGTAACCGCCTTACTTCGGCCGCCGACCCGGAATATATAGCACCTCACTGCAAGAAGTATGAGGATTATGACCGCATGATGGATGCGGGAGTCAGCGCCAAGAATATCTATTTCATCCGCTATGCCGACTTGGTGTTGTTGTATGCCGAATGCCTGCTGGCAGAGAACGACCTGGCTGGGGCCAAACAACAAGTGGCACGCGTACGTGACCGTGCAAAGGCTTCGGCTCCGATAACGGCTTCAACTGCAACGGAAATGCTCGACTTCATCTATGAAGAACGTATGCGCGAACTGGGTATGGAAGGTTGGAGAAGAATGGACCTGATACGTCGCGGGGCCGACTACTTTGCCGATCAAGTTGATAAGTATAATCCCTTTGCCAAGGGAAATGTACAGCCGTTCCATGCTTTCTATCCTATTCCTACCAATGAGATAAATATGAATAACGGTATCGGACAGGAAGATCAGAACGAAGGATATAAATAAAGAATAGAACCGTAAATAAAAACATTACCATGAATAAATTGCTGTTAGGACTGGCCTTTGGGACTCTCTTTTGCGCAAGCTGTACCAATGACAAGTTGGTATCTATCGATAATGATATTGTAAAGTTAGAGTTCGACTTACAGAAAGGCACTTATAAAGGAATAGATATAGCGACGGGAAAGACATGCATTTACGATGCAGCCTGGCGCGTGAACGATTATCTTTCTACGGATGCAGACTCAGCCTATTATCAGATCGAAACGATACAGGATGCATTGGGTAAAGGGCAATCGATACAAGTTGTTTCGGTGAAGAAAGGACAACCCGACCTGGTCTTTAACTTTAATCTGTATGAGCAGGAACCTTTTGTCATCATGTCCGGAGGAGTTCGTAACCGGACTTCTGCCGACGTACAGGTAAAAGAGATCTCTCCCGTTGCAAATGCCTCTCTGTTCCGGGGAATGGATGTTTCCAAGAACTTCAAGCTTATAGACGGTGAAGGAGGCGGTTGCCCGACTTATATCCGTGAGACTCCTTCTTTGCTGTCGCAGAACAATATGATACTCCACTTTGGGACAGACAGTGACTTTCACTCTCTGGTAAGTGGAGGCGTTTCCTATGAAGAGTTTGCCAAATACGCTTTACTCGGAGAGAGGGAACAGAGAAGAGCCGATTTGGAGAAGCATCCGGTAGGAGGCTTGCGCCTGGCAGCATACATGGATCTTGGAGAAGAAGCGCTCGAAACCGACACGCTTCGGCCGTATATCACATTATCTTCCGTAGCTCCTTATAAGTTCGAGGGAAATGTAGCACATAAGGAAGCCCGGACGGTAGTCTGGGCGGATAGGGAGATTGACGTGACGTTGCATAAGCTGGAGCAAGGCAAGCCCTACGTTGTGGGTATGACGTGGTGTGACGACTCCGACAGACGCAAACAGACGGTAAGTCTTAAATATGGTGACAAGGAGATTACTTGTCTGGAGGCTTGCCGTCTTCCTTCTCTGGCGAAAGGAGAAGATGCGGAAGTAGTTTATTTTGAAATTCCGGCAGATGCCGTCGGACAAGAGCCGCAGTTGCTTGTAAAACAAGCCGGTACTGATAATGTAGTTATCAGCGAGGTTATCATTTACGAGGGAAGCCTTTCCGCCGATCAGTTGAACAAACCGGAGCGTGTGGAAACTCCGCCTGTCGACTTCAATGAATGTACTTTCAATCTGTATGCATCGGACGTCATTGGTAAGTTGGTGGATGCGAACTCTGACTACGTGGCAGAGAAAGACCGCTTCTATCTGGACTTTGTAACCCGTAATCCGGTTTATTCTTCTGAAAAGTATGCACAGACCTTGCGGACCATGCAGCATATCGAGTTGAACTATTACTATTTCCCTACAATTTGTTTGTGGTATGCCATGATGCCGATTTATGGCGGCAATGTAGTGATGGGCACCAATGATGCCGTAGGAGCTGTAGAAGAGATGCAGCGCGTGAAAGCAAGCGGGTTCCTGAAGTACACCACTATGGGTGTCCGTCTTGTACCCGATTGTTATGATGAAAACAACGAAAACGGCTGGTGGGACGATGAGCACTGGCGTCTGCGTGGAAGCGGGCCTCAGGGCGAGAGCATGAAGCTGAAGGCAGGCCATTATCGTCCTCCTTATGACACCTCTAAGAAATGGGCGCAGGCCATTCTTGACTTGGGCGGCTTGCCGTTTACCTATTTCCAGACGGCAGTCCGTTCCAAAGATTATGCGGAAGCTTACCCGGAACACATGCTCTTCAATGAGTCTTTCCACGAAATTGATACGTTCGACTGGTTGAATAAGAACTACACGACTTACGACTTCACGGATGAAGGATTCGTGGCACACATGCGCGATGTCTACCGCAATCTGCACGATGCAGGCATTGCCGGTATGATGTTTGATTATCCCTATACCGGGTGGCCCATTTACGGTGGAATGGACGATAAGTACAGCACAGCTGCCGGAGCTTACCGTAATATCTTCCGCCTGGCTTCCGAAGGTTTGGGAAGCAAGTCTTATATCCATGAACGCAACCTGAAGTACGGTTCTGACATTGCATTGGGGTATGTTTCTTCACAGCGTACCTGGGGAGATACGGACGTGCTTACCCCCGAAATGGTGGCTCGTAGCGGCTTGCGCTGGTACAAGAACCGTGTGGTGGTTAATTTCGATATGGATGCAAAGAACCTGCTGAAGTCACAACCGGCTGATACGGACGATGGCATCAATAAACTGCTGACCATGTCCTATGTCACGGCTTCCCGTCTGTTGCTGGCCAATAGCTTTGGTACGCTGGATGCTGCGCATGTATATAAGTTGTCGCGTATTTATCCTTTCCATCAGTTTGCCCGAAGTGCCCGTCCTTTGGATGCGTTTGTAACTGACTATCCGAGGGTTTATGGCTTGAAGCTTACGGATAAGTGGAGCTCACTCACCTTCTTTAATGAAGATGAAGAACATCCTAAAGAGGTCAGCATCAAACTTTCGGGGATAGAAGGTCGTGGTGGTGCCGGTTTGCAGCCCGATAAGAAGTATTACGTTTACGACTTCTGGAATGACAACCTGATTGGTGTTTTCGGAGGAGATGAAACACTGTCCCAAACCTTGCGCAAGGGAGAAGCACGGCAAATGGCGGTTCGGGAAGTGGAAAACAATCCGCAGGTTCTGTCAACAGACAGACATCTGCTGCAAGGAATGCTGGAACTGTCCGATGTATCGTGGAATGCAGAGACGAAGGAACTGACCGGAACTGCTGAATTGGTAGAAGGTGAGCCGATGCAGATTGCCATTGCCGTGAACGGATTGCAGCCCCGGGTATGTTCGGTTGCCAAGGAAGGGGTGAAGTGCTCTTTGACAGAGAGTTCGGAGACGGTGACAAAGCTTTGTCTGGAAAGTGCACAAGGAGGTAAGGTCTCCTGGAAGATTTCTTTTTAATAGGTAAATACGATAAAATAAAGATGTGATATGAAATATACTGCGATGGTAATGGGGTTACTGCTGTTCCTGTGTTCCGCTTGTGGAGAAAAAGCAGAAGTTACGTCGCCTGATGGCAGGAATACGCTTACACTGACGCTGGACGAATCCGGCTCATTGTACTACCGGATTCTTTCGGGTGAGAATGAAGTAGTCCGCAAGTCCCTGATGGGAATTGCGGCGGAAAATGAGAAATACAGTTTCAATAAGGGATTAACATATATCGGCCGGACAGAGCGGAATATCAATGAAACATACACCTTGCCCACCGGCAAACGCTCAAAGTATGTAAACAAGGCAAACGAAAAGACATTTACTTACCGGAACGGGGAGAACCAACTGCTAAAGGTCATTTGCCGTGCTTATGATGATGGAATTGCGTTTCGCTATGAGTTGGATAATGAAGAACCGGTCACCATCCGGCAGGAACTGACCGAATGTGCTCTGGCAGACGGTACCCACACCTGGATGATGGACTGGATTAAAGACTATGAGAACTTCTATCCGGAACGTGTACTCGATACCATTACCAGCCCGAAGGAGTTTATGCTTCCGGTGCTGACCTTGCAAGGTGAACAATGGATGCTGATGACCGAAGCCGAAGTTTATACTTTGCCTGCCATGCATCTGTCTAAAGAAGCCAATGCCGCCACCTTCCACTATGAGTATGCGCGTGAAGACCCTACGTTTGAAGGTGAGCCTTCTTTCAAGACCTCATGGAAAACGTTTATCATGGGGAAGAACCTCGGCGACATTGTAGAGTCCTCACTGGTAGAGAACCTGAATCCGCCTACCGACTTTACCGATACGGACTGGATTAAACCCGGTGTAGCTGCCTTCCCCTGGTGGGGAAACTACCTAGCCAACAGTTACATCGATACGCTTAAAATGTATGTCGACATGGCTGCCGAGATGAAATGGGACTGGCTGGAATTTGACGTTTCCCTTATCAATACGCCTATCCACTCTTCCAAGGAATGGGAAAACGTAACCTGGATTCCGGAACTGACTGCCTATGCCAAGGAAAAGAATATACGCGTATATGGTTGGGATGAAATAAACGTGCTGGACAATAAGGCCGGTCGCGATTATGTTTTCGACCGCTATAAGGAAATGGGATTGGACGGAATAAAGATCGATTATATCGATTCCGATTCAAAATATGCGATGATGTTCCGCGATACTGCTTGTGCCGAAGCTGCCAAACGCAAGATGATGGTCAGCTTCCACGGAGAAACGCTCCCGCGAGGACATCGTAGGCGTTATCCCAATATCATGACGAACGAAGGAGTCCGTGGTGCCGAGTATTATACTTTCAGGGGCGTTCAGTGTCCCAACGGTCGTCATAATTGTACGCTGCCTTTCACACGCAATGTGGTTGGTTCAATGGACTATACGCCGGTTACATTTACCATCCGTGATGAAAATCCGCGTACCACGACCTATGCCCATGAGTTGGCTCTGGCATTTGCCTTCGAGTCCGGTTGGGTTTGTATGGCGGACAGACCGGCTGCGTATCTGAATTCTCCCGCCCGCCCCTTGCTCGAAAAGATAGAGGCTGCCTGGGATGAAATCCGTTTCATTGACGGTTATCCCGGCAAGTACTTCTGCGTAGCGCGGTGCAAGGACGGAAAATGGTTCGTAGCAGGAATCAACAGTGACCAGCGGCGTAAAATCAGTGTGCCGCTGTCCTTCCTGGGTAAGGGAGAACACACCGTCACCCTGTATGCTGATAAAGAAGCGGATGCGCTGCACGATGTACGTATCGAGACGCGTTCGGGGCTGAGTGCGGACGATACGATGGAGATTGATGTACTGCCCAATGGAGGCTTTGTTTTGGATATTGATTAAAAAAGAGTTGTATGAGTTTGAAAAGATGGTTGATAGCGGTTTTTGCATTGGGCGCGTGGGCTGTTCAGGGAGTTGCGAATGAGATACCGCGGAAGGAATACCCGCGCCCCCAGTTTGAGCGTAAGGGATGGCTTAATCTGAACGGGGAGTGGGACTATACCTTCGACTTTACGAATATTGGCATGGAGAAGGGCTTTCATAAAGCCACTGCTTTCAGCGGCAAGATAGTAGTGCCTTTCTGTCCGGAAAGTAAACTGTCCGGTGTGGGACATACGGACTTTGTGAATCATATCTGGTATCACCGGGTGATACGGAAGCCGGAAGCATGGGCAGACAAGCATGTGATGCTGAACTTTGGTGCGGTTTATTTTAATTCGGAGGTGTATATCGATGGCATATTGGTGGGAAGGCACTTTGGCGGCAGCTCTTCTTTCGGCTTCGATATTACGGAGTTTGTGAAGGACGGGCTGGAACACCATCTTGTGGTGCGCGCAAGTAGTGATTTGCGGTCTACGATGCAAAGCGCCGGTAAACAGAGCCTTTTGCTGAACTCTTACGGATGCCAATATACGCGTACTACCGGCATCTGGCAGACTGTATGGCTGGAGGCTGTGGCACCGGCAGGATTGCAGTCGGCTCAGGTACTTACGGATATCGATCAGAAACAGTTGGTTATTCATCCCCGCTTTTACAGTGACGATGCAAAGAAAACCTTACGTATCTTGTTGCAGGAAGATAAAAAGACGGTTAAAACAGTAAGTGTAAAGGCTACGAACAGTTCGATTGCGGTCTTTACATTGAAGAATATGAGGTTGTGGTCGCCGGAGTCGCCGTTTCTATACGATGTAGTGTACCAAGTACTGGACGAAGCGGGAAAGGTAATTGATGAAGTGACCTCTTACGTAGGCATGCGCAAGGTACATATTGAGGGAAACAAGATATATCTCAATAATAAACCCTACTACCAGCGCTTGGTGCTCGATCAGGGATTCTATCCGGATGGTATCTGGACTGCCCCTTCGGATGAGGCATTGAAGAATGATATTGAATTGTCTCTTTCTGCCGGTTTCAACGGGGCGCGTCTGCATCAGAAGGCTTTTGAGGAACGTTTCTATTATTGGGCTGATAAACTGGGATATGTCACCTGGGCGGAAGCGCCGAGCTGGGGCATGAATGCAAACAGTGTGGAGGTGGCACGCAATTTCCTGAAAGAGTGGTCGGAACTTGTCTTGCGCGATCGTAATCATCCTTCTTTATTAATCTGGACACCGATGAACGAAGAATGGTGGCCGGACCACGTGCAGTATCCGCGCCTGACGGCCGACCTCTATGACCTGACTAAAGCGCTGGATACTACCCGTCCGGTGAATGATGCCAGCGGCGGATGCCACATAAAGACGGATATCTGGACGGTGCACAGTTACGAACAAGACCCCGAAGCGCTGAAGAACCTGCTGTATAAAGAGGGGCGTTTTTTTCAGACGCCCAACAATCCGCAAGGGGTTCCGCCAGCCAATGTAGGCTTCAACGGGCTTGCCGTAGACAGTCCTTATCCTTTCCCGCTGTACGATGGCAAGATGCCTTATCTGATCGATGAGGTAGGTGGCATCAAATGGGTGGAAGCAACCGACAAGAGTAATTCGGACGATTCCTGGGGATATAGCACCCCGCCTGCAACGAAAGAAGAGTTCTTGCAACGCCTGGAAGGGCAGATAGATGCCGTGCTGAGTTTGGAGGATCATGTCTGGGGATATTGCTACACGCAGTTGACCGATGTGGAGCAAGAGCAGAATGGTATTTTCTATTATGACCGCAGGCCTAAATTCGATTTGAAGCTTATTTACCGGATATTTAGTAAGACACCGGATAAATAGTTCTGTTTTTAAGCTGAGTAGCGTCATTTTTCTGCTTAAATTCGTTCGTTATGGCTGTTTTTTTATTATTTTCGCCTGTATAACTTCAAATCGTAAAATACCAGTTATGAAACATTTTTATTATGCAGCGGTAATTGCTATCGTGTTGTGCCTCTCCATGTCCGTGAGTGCACAGAATTACAATGGCTTTAAGGCATCGGTCTACATTACATCGGGCGATGTTAGTAAAATGACAGACACCAAGTGGCTGGAAAGTGCCTGGGCGGAAATCACCAAAGGTTTCACCCCCGACAAAGTCTACATCGAAACGTACCGGGACGGCAGGTATACCCCGGAGGCAGCCTTGATAGCCGCCAAGAAGTTCTTTAAAAGCAAGAAAGTGGACTTTTCCGGAGGTATTACTTTCACGGTGACCGGCGACGGCAAGTTCAAGACGTTCTGCTATACTTCTCCCGAAAGCCGGGCGGAAGTGCAGAAGATTGCGGAGTATACCGCCAAGCATTTCGATGAAGTCATTCTGGACGACTTCTTCTTCAATACCTGTAAATGTCCGGAATGTACCAAGGCAAAGGGAGACCAATCATGGACGGATTTCCGCATTAAACTGATGAATGATGTGGCTGCCAATCTGCTTATCGGTCCTGCAAAAGCCGTCAACCCGAAATGCAAGTTCACCATAAAGTACCCCAATTGGTACGAGCACTTCCCGGCTTCCGGTTTCGACCTGGGTGCGGAGGCAAAGCTTTTCAACGGAATATGGACCGGTACTGAAACCCGCAATCCGGATGCCGACCAACATTTGCAAGCCTATCTGGGTTACGAAATCTTCCGTTACTTCGATAACATTGCTCCCGGTAAAAACGGTGGAGGATGGATTGACGCCGGTGGAATGCGCTATGCCGACCGCTATGCCGAACAAATCTGGCTTACACTGTTTGCCAAGGCGCCCGAATGCGCTATCTTTGAATTCAGCAGTTTGCAACGCCCATTGGGGGAAAACTATAAAGGCGCCTGGCAAGGTACCGGAACCAGCTTCGACTGGAAAGAACTGGGTGATTCGCCCACTATTGCCAAGTTGGCTGGCGTTTCTTACGATGTGGCAAATAAAGTGTACAGTAAGTTGGGCCGTCCGATAGGAATCAAGAGCTATAAACCCATTGGCTCCGTAGGCGAGGACTTTTTGCAGACGTATCTGGGTATGGTAGGCCTACCCATCGAGATGGTTCCTGAATTTCCCTTTGGAGAGCAGATGGTATTGCTGACGGAGCAAGCTGCGTATGATAAAAACCTGGTAGCCAAAATCAAACAACACCTGAAAGATAAAAACAGTGTCATTATTACTACCGGATTGCTGAAAGTAATCAAGGAGGAACTGGGTGATATTGTTGAGCTACGGATCAATGACAATAAAGGTTCTGTCGATGATTTCGGTCACTTCGGCAAGTCGGACAAGAAGATCACCATTCCTCAAGTATATTATTATACCAATGACGCCTGGGAAGACATTCCTGCCATTGACGATGGCGTTACCGGTTGGCCCATGTTGATGCAGGCCCGCTATGAAGATGGTTCTGTATGGGTGCTGACCATTCCCGATTCTTTTGCCGGACTATACCGTTTGCCCGCCGGCGTGCTGAACAGAGTACGTGCCGTAGCCGGTCCCGATGTTCCGGTTCGCTTGGAAGGTCCCGCCAATGTCAGCCTCTTCGTATACGACAACAATACATTTATTGTAGAGTCTTTCCTGGATGAGCCGGTCACCGTGAAGGTTGTTCTGGATGCTACTACCGGTAGTATCACCGATCTTATCACCAACGAAACCATCAAAGGACAAAAAACTCCCGATGCGCGTATCTGGTTACGGGAAGCAAAAGACAAGAATGCATTTGAAATGACTGTCAAGCCTCATTCTTTCAGGGCTTTCAAAAGATAGGATTATAGTCCGCATTACTACTAAAAAAGGGAAATTGACCATGTCAACTTCCCTTTTTTATTTCGAAATAGGAGTTTGGAATTAACCGTTAACTCTTTTTTCTTTAATTCTTGCTTTCTTACCGGTAAGAGCGCGCAGGTAGTACAATTTAGCGCGACGAACTTTACCCACTTTGTTCACCTCGATGCTGTCGATAGCCGGTGATTCAATCGGGAAGATACGTTCTACGCCTACGGTTCCTGACATTTTACGTACTGTAAAACGCTTCTTTTCTCCGTGTCCGGCAATCTTGATAACAACACCGCGGTACAGCTGTACACGTTCTTTGTTACCTTCGACAATACGATATGCTACTGTCACTGTGTCACCTGCCTTGAAGCTCGGGTGCTGTTTTCCGGTAGCAAATGCTTCTTCTGCAATTTTAATTAAATCCATTGTTCTTTTTATTAAATTGTTTGATCGTTACAACGCAACATACCAGGCTTCTCTCTGATGTCCTGACAGCGATTGCGCGAAAGCGGTGCAAAGGAACGAATTATTTGTCAGATACACAAGTGCTTTGATGCTTTTTTTATTCACCATAGAGGATACAGAGGCTTACAGAGTTTTAGACAGACCCTCTCGTAACTTTATTAGTAGTGTTGCTTTCACCCTTCCTCCCTAATTGCTGTCGCCCGAAACATACCGCTCTTTCAACTGTATCTCCCTTGCCTTTCATTCGGAAGCCTTATTGTTCCGATGCACAAGATGGCATCTTGTGTTGCGTAAGATGGCATCTTGTGTAGCATAAGATGGCATCTTGTGCATCAAAGGGAATAGTGTTTCAGATGAAAGGCAAGGGAGTTCCGGTTGGCAAGCAAGGGAGTTCCGGTCGGTAGGTTACTAAAGTCAGGACGGTACAGGGTGAAAGCTGAAAGCAGTGAGGAATGCAAAAAACGCTCTGCTTTCACCCGCTATCGCCTTGTTGCAAAGCCTTTGTTGCAAATCGATGAATGGGTGAACCTTGTTGTGATGACTTTTTCTACGGCTTTTCTATGGCACAATCGCAAAAGAAAAGTATATTTGTAGCAATTTAAAACTAATTAATGATGAAGAGACAAACTTTCAAGCTCCTTTCCGGGGCATTATTGGCAGTAGCACTTCTGTTTACGTCTTGCCATTCTTCTTACGAAGTGACCAAAGTAGAAGGAGGCAGAATCTCCATAGATTCTACCTGGGATGCAAAGCCGGATGCAGAGGCGGTAGCTTTGCTTGCCCCATACAAAGCTAAAATAGATAGTGTGATGTACAGTGTGGTAGGTACGGCCGAGATGTCGATGGATCGGTACAGACCCGAAAGCCTTTTATCCAATCTGGTGGCGGACGTACTGCGCGAAGCTGCCGTCGATGTACTGGGAAAATCGGCCGACATGGGATTGGTGAACGTTGGCGGCATCCGCAATGTACTGACGGAAGGCCCCATCACTACGGAGAACATTTATGAAATCCTGCCTTTTGAGAATTCGCTTTGCATACTATCCATGAAAGGCTCTGCCATGAAGCATTTGTTTGAAAATATTGCGGCAAGATACGGTGAAGGCGTAAGCGGCGTGCAGTTGGAAGTCTCCAAAGATGGCAAACTGTTGCAAGCTACCATCGGTGGTAAGCCGGTAGAAGACGAAAAGATGTACACCGTTGCCACCATCGACTATCTGGCCGACGGCAACGACGGAATGACGGCTTTTCTGCAAGCCGATAAAAGAGAGTGCCCGGATGGCGCTACTCTTCGCGGGCTGTTTATGGACTATGTGAAGCGGCAGACGGCAGCCGGTAAGAAGATAACCTCACGCATGGAAGGACGGGTGACGATTGTCAATTGACAATTGACAATTAACAATTGATAATTAAGAATTAAAAACTAAAGTTCGATGAGACGTATATATACTTTGGCAGTTCTACTGCTTTTTGTTCTTTCAGTATCGGCACAGCAACTACATATCCTGCATACCAGTGATACGCACAGCCGTATAGAACCTATCAGCCCGGAGGCTGCCGATACTTATGCCGGTATGGGTGGCGTGGTGCGCCGTGCTACTTTCGTGAAGCAGTATCGTGACAAGCATCCGGAGATGTTATTGCTGGATTGCGGAGACATTTCGCAGGGTACACCTTATTATAATTTCTTCCAGGGAGAACTGGAAGTGAAGATGATGAACCTCATGGGATATGACGCCATGACAATTGGCAACCATGAGTTCGACTTCGGGCTCGACAATATGGCGCGCCTGTTCCGCATGGCTACGTTCCCCGTGGTGTGCTCCAACTATGACGTGACGGGAACGGTGCTCGAAGGGTTGGTAAAACCTTATATCGTGCTGGAACGCAACGGGGCGAAGATCGGTATCTTCGGACTGTCTCCCAAAATGGAAGGACTGGTGCAGGCCAGTAAATGCGAGGGGGTGGTCTATAACGACCCGATAGCCGTTGCCCAAGAGATGGCGGACCTGCTGAAAGAGAAAGAAGGTTGTGATGTGGTAATCTGTCTGTCGCATCTGGGCTTCAGCAGTTCGAAACCGGACGATCCGTCTGATGAGAACCTGATAACCAAGACGCGCAACATCGACCTCGTCCTGGGTGGGCACTCGCATACGTTTATGGAAAAACCGGTGGTTTATCCCAATGCCGACGGCCTGGAAATTCCTCTTCTGCATACCGGTAAAAGTGGTATATATGTAGGCGAAATGGTACTTACACTCACAAAGAAATAACCAATAATCATTATCTAAACGAAACTACATTATGAAAAAGTTCATTCTCCTTGTATGTCTTGCAGCATTCATATCGGGAGCCTCTTCGCTTCGTGCCCAGACGGTGGAATCTCCGTTTTTACCTTCTCCGGCAGATGCCCGTTGCCGCCAATGGGTGGACTCGGTATTCTCGGGTATGAGCCTGAATGAGAAGGTCGGCCAGCTTGTTGTGGCCACCATTCCTGCCAAGGTCAACAAGGTAACGAAGAAACAGATACGTGAGTTGGTAAAGAAATATAAGGTAGGCGGTTTGCTGTTCTCCGAAGGAAGTGCGGAAGAGCAGGCCATTTTGACGAACATGGCGCAGAAAGCCGCTAAGATTCCCGTTATGATTACTTTCGATGGCGAATGGGGCTTGTCCATGCGCCTGACGGGAACACCCGATTATCCCCGTAATGCGGCCCTGGGCTGTATTGAGGACAATAGTCTGATAGAGGAGTATGGGCGTGAAGTGGCCCGCCAGTTTCGTGAATTGGGAGTGCACGTCAACTTTGCACCCGATGCGGATGTGAATACCAATCCGCTGAATCCGGTGATAGATGTACGCTCTTTCGGCGAGAACCCGCAGAAGGTGGCGGAGAAGGTGGTGGCGTATGGCCGAGGCCTTGAAAGTGGAGGTGTGCTCTCGGTGTGCAAGCACTTCCCCGGACATGGAGACACGGATGTGGATTCGCATAAGGCGCTGCCCGGATTGTATTACGACCGTGCCCGGCTGGATAGTGTGGAACTGTTTCCTTTTAAGGCGATGGTACGCGCCGGACTGGGCGGTGTAATGGTGGGACACCTGCAGGTGCAGGCTTTGGACCCGGATGGTGTGACGCCTTCTTCCCTGTCGCGTAATGTAGTGACCGGGCTGCTGAAAGAGGAACTCGGCTTCAAGGGGCTGGTGTTTACCGATGCGCTGGATATGAAAGGAGTGTCGGAAGTGCCGCAGGTGACGACGAAGGCGTTGCAGGCGGGAAATGACATGGTGCTGGTACAGTTCAATACAAAGAATGCCGTGCAGGAGTTGCTGCATGCGGTGGAAACCGGCAAGTTGAGCAAAGAAGAACTGGATGCCAAATGCCGCAAGGTGTTGATCTATAAATATATGTTAGGACTAAGAAGCGCTCAGCCGCAACTTCAAGTTAGTGGGATGAGTTATCGCATTAATACGGAGGAGGCACAGGCGTTGGCTGCCAAGTTGCGCCGTTCGGCGGTCACGGTATTGAGCAATTATTTCAATATCCTCCCGTTGGCGTCGCCCGAAGGAGACATTGCCGTGCTCAGCATCGGAGAGAAAGAGGCGGATGCATCTTTTGTGGAGGCGATGAAGAAGAATGCCGGTATCAGCCACTTCTATTTGCCGTGGAATGCCGATGAGGCTGCCCGGCAGGAAGTGCTTCGCCAGTTGAAGACTTATCGTCGGGTGGTGATCAGTGTTACGGGTTCGGCTTATGTCAGCGACAGGGATGTGGCTTTCCTGGCAGGATTGAATCTGCCGGCGCCGCTGGTCTATACGTTCTTTTCTTCGTATCGCACGTTGACCCCGCTAATCCCTGCGATCAGCAAATCGAGCGCTGTGGTGCTGGCTCATTCGGCAGAAGCGGATTTGCAGCAATACGTGGCCGATGTGCTTTTTGCCAAGGCACCGGCTCGCGGAAAGATGTCGATGGGTATCGGCAAACTGTTTCCTGCCGGAACGGGATGCGTCATTGAACCGGGAATGGCTTCGGGAAAGGTTATCCCGGAAGATTACGGATTGAAATCGTATGTACTGCAAGGCATAGACGCCGTTGCCCGGAAAGGACTGGCGGCGGGTGCCTATCCGGGTTGCCGCGTATTAGTGCTGAAAGACGGACAACCGGTGTACGACAAGGGCTTCGGCACGCATTCGGACAAGGATACCACGGCGGTGCGCTCTACCGATTTGTTCGACCTGGCTTCGCTGACCAAGACTACTGCCACGTTGCTGGCCGTGATGAAGCTATACGACGAGGGTAAGATCAAGTTGGACGACAAAGTATCGAAGTATTTGCCCCTGCTGCGCAATGGCAATAAGAGAAATATCACGATCCGAGAACTGCTGCTGCACGAATCAGGATTGCCTCCCTATATTCGTTTCTACGTAGATATCATTGATCCGAACTCCGTACACGGTCCGTACTCCCAGAGTTGGGTGGACGAGTGGCACCGTACGCGGGTGAGCGAGCACAGTTACTACTGCACCGACTTTAAGTTCAAGAAGGGCATGATGTCCGACAAGAATACCCCGGTCTACACGCTGCACATGGCAGATGGCATGTGGCTGAACAAGAGTTTCAAGAACTCCATTCTCCAAAGCATTGCCCGCTGCGAGCTGGACAGCAAGCGCTATGTGTATAGCGACCTGGGCTTCGTGCTTTTACAGCAGATGGTGGAGGAGATTGTGAAGTTGCCGATGGACTTGTATCTTGCCAGGGAGTTCTATGCTCCGATGGGTTTGCAGCGTACTTTGTTCCTGCCGTTGACGAAGTTCACCAAAGCGGAGATTATGCCGACGGCATCGAACGACTTCTTGCGCCGTCAGGATTTGTGCGGATATGTGCACGATGAAACGGCTTCGTGCCTGGGAGGCGTGTCCGGTAATGCGGGTTTGTTCTCTACGGCGGAGGAAGTGGCGAAAGTTTATCAGATGCTGTTGAATGGTGGCGAGTTCAACGGAAAGCGCTTCCTGAGCGAGGCTACCTGCCGGTTGTTCACCACGGAGAAGTCGGCTATCAGCCGCCGCGGCCTGGGCTTTGACAAGCCGGACGTTGCGATTGTGAAGCGTAGTCCGTGTGCCGCTTCTGCTCCGGAATCGGTGTACGGTCATACCGGATTCACCGGTACTTGTGCCTGGGTAGACCCCGAAAACAAAACGGTATATGTATTCCTCAGTAATCGCCTCTGCCCCAATGTGTGGAATACGAAGTTGGGAGATATGAATATACGGACGGATATCCAGGAGTTGATTTACAAGAGTTTGCCTGATAATTGATAATTTAGCGTCGTGTGATAACAAGTGTATCTCAAACTCCTCCCCTTTCAGGTGGAGGAATTTGGGATACTCCGTAAATTCCCATTTATATAATTCCTAATTTAGAATGAAAAGATTGTTCTTACTTACGTTGATTGTTCTTATTTGCTTTGTGCATCCGGTCTTGCGGGCGCAGACTGTTCCTTTTCTGCCGCCTGCCGGATCGCCGTCTGCCGAATCGCCTGCCATGCCTTCGCTGGTGCGTCCCTTACAGAATGATGCACGTTGCCGGCAATGGGTGGACTCGGTACTTCAGCGCCTGACCTTAAAAGAACGTATCGGACAACTTTTCATCTACACCATCGCCCCCCAGACAGACAAAGCGAACAAGGAACTGCTCCACAAAGTGGTAGACGACTACAAAGTAGGCGGTCTGCTCTTCTCCGGCGGCCTGATGCAGAACCAGGCTGTACTGACCAATGAAGCCCAACGCATGGCGGACGTACCGCTAATGATTACCTTCGACGGCGAATGGGGACTTGCCATGCGCCTGCGCGGAACTCCGACGTTCCCCAAGAACCGCGTGCTGGGATGTATACAGAACGATAGCCTGATTTACGAATACGGCCGCGAAATGGCTCGTCAATGCCGCGAACTGGGTGTGCAGGTGAACTTTGCTCCCGTGGCCGACGTAGACATCAACCCTAAGAATCCCGTAATCAACACCCGCTCCTTTGGCGAGAGTCCCTCCGGAGTGGCGGATAAAGTCATTGCCTACTCCCGCGGATTGGAAGCCGGCGGCGTGCTTTCCGTCAGCAAGCACTTCCCCGGACATGGCGACACGGATGCTGATTCCCACAAAACACTGCCCATCCTCTCCTTCACCCGTGCCCGGCTGGACAGTGTAGAACTGTATCCCTTCAAGAGAGTCATCCGTGCAGGTCTGGGCGGCATCATGGTGGGACATCTCGAAGTTCCCGCCCTGGAGAAGCAGAAAGGTGTGCCCTCATCGCTTTCGCGCAGCGTGGTGCACGACTTGCTGGCGAGCGAACTCCACTTCCAGGGACTTATCTTCACCGATGCCCTTGCCATGAAAGGCGTGTCCACCAATGCCAGTGTCTGCCTGCAAGCATTGAAGGCGGGAAACGATGTATTGCTTGTCCCCCGCCGCATCAAGGAAGAAGTAGAGGCCATACTCGCTGCCGTAAAGAGCGGCGAACTGACCGAAAGCGAGATAGAACAGAAGTGTCGTAAAGTCCTTATGTATAAGTATGCCCTCGGCCTGACGAAGAAACCTTATGTACGCCTCTCGGGCCTTGGTACCCGCATCAACACTCCGCAGACCCGCGAATTGATACGCCGACTGAACCTGGCAGCCATCACCGTGCTGGATAATAAGTCTAAGGTGCTTCCGCTGGATCCTTTCATCAAGGAAGTAGCCGTACTCAATGTGGGAGCTCCCCAGGAGATTCAACCTTTCATCAAGGAACTGTCCCGGTATACCCATCCTGTAGAGTTCCGTCTGGGGCAGAACTTGCCGGAAGCAGAAGCCGGACGCCTCAGGGAGACGTTGGCAAAGTACAAACGAATCCTGGTCTGCGTCACCGAACATCGCCTGGCGCCCTATCAGGCCTTCTTTGCCCGTTTTGCTCCCGACGTGCCGGTAGTTTATCTCTGCTTCATCCCCGGTCGGCAGATTTTGCAGATAAATCGCGGCATCGCATCGGCCGACGCCGTGGTGTTGGCTCACTCTTCCAACGACGATGTACAGCAGCAGACGGCGCGCATTCTCTACAGCAGTGCCGGGGCGGACGGTCGTTTGTCCTCCAGCATCGGCAGTTTGTTTGCTGCCGGTACGGGAATCACCCTGAACCAGCAAAGCACACCGCATTTCGTTCCCGACGAGCACGGCATCAATGCCCGGCTTTTGGCCGAAATCGACAAGATTGCCGAAGAAGGCATCCGCGAAGGCGCTTATCCGGGTTGCCAGGTGGTAGTGCTGAAAGATGGGAAAGAAATGTATAATAAGGCATTCGGCACGCACACCTGGAACAAGACTGCCGTGGCAGCTACCGGGAAGAAACCGGTCCTTCCCGTCAAGAAGACCGATGTGTACGACATCGCCTCGTTGACCAAAACCACTGCCACCCTGCTTGCCGTGATGAAGTTGTACGACAGCGGCCGCCTCAATCTTACCGACCGTGTTTCAGACTATCTGCCTTTCCTGCAAGATACCAACAAAAAGAATATTACCGTGCGCGAGTTGCTGATGCACGAATCCGGACTGCCTTCCACGATCTTGTTCTATCAGGAAGCCATCGATAAAGAAAGCTACTCCGGCACGCTGTTCAAAGCAAGAGCCGATGCTCAGCATACGGCCCGCATCGCCCGGCAGACATGGGCCAATCCTAAATTCCGTTTCCGCCAAGGCTTGACGTCGAAGGTAGGTACGGCAGAATATACCATGCAAGTGTGCGATAGCTTGTGGTTGCACCGCTCGTTCAAGCAGGAATATCTGCAGAAGATAGTCGATGCGCCGTTGCGCGACAAGCGCTATCGTTACAGTTGCGTCGGCTTCATCTTGTTGCAACAGTTGGTCGAAGCGCGCACCGGCATGCCGATGGACGAATACCTTGCCCGGGAATTCTACACTCCGATGGGGCTGAAACGCACCGGCTATCTGCCCTTGCGCTTCCTGAAGAAAGAAGAGATTATTCCTTCATCCGTCGACCCTTTCCTGCGGAAGACCACCCTGCAGGGATTTGTACACGATGAATCTGCCGCCTTCCTGGGTGGAGTTTCCGGTAATGCCGGTTTGTTCTCTTCGGCCGAGGAAGTGGCGAAAGTCTATCAGATGATATTGAATGGCGGTGAGCTGGACGGCAAACGCTATTTGAGTAAGGAAACCTGCAAAGTATTCACTACCACTGTCTCCAGGATAAGCCGTCGAGGTCTGGGCTTCGACAAACCATCCCGTACCGGGCAAGGCGGTCCTTGCGCCCCGTCTGCCCCTGCCTCCGTTTACGGTCATACCGGCTTCACTGGTACTTGTGCCTGGGTAGATCCGGACAACGGCCTGGTTTATGTCTTCCTGAGCAACCGCATCTATCCCAATGTATGGAACAATAAACTGATGCAACTGGATATACGCCCACGCATACAGGAGGCGATATATAAGGCTATGAAGAAGTAGCGTTTGGGCATTAAAAAAAGGAGCTTCCCTGCTCACGCAGCGAGTGCTCCTTTCATTCCAATTCGAAACAATTAAATTCTATCAGTTAAGCTTTAAGTGTGTGTTCTGTTTAGAACGCGATACCGATGCGCAAACCGAAGTTGCTCATGCCATCTACGCTGTACGTAAAGAGGTCGCCCTTGTTGGTACCGTAGCTGTAATAGGCTGCAAAGTGCAAGCCCGGTCCGTATGCCCAGGGATAAACGTTGAAGCCGATTTCGGGAGATACATAGAATCCCCATGTGTTAGTCTTGGCTTCGAATACGTTGAAGACAGACTTCAACTGTGCATACTGTGCGCCGAGTTTTACGCCGGCATAGGGCTGGAATGCACCGCCGCGGTTCCATACGTAGCGTGAAGCAAGACCGAAAGGCAACTGGAATGCAGTGTGCTGCTGGTCGGTGTTCAAGCTACCGCCATCGCCTACGGGCAGGGTTTGGCGACCGAAATATTCGTGATTGCTATGGTAGGCCAGAAAGCCTCCCAATGCAAAGTTATCTGTCAGGAAGTAACCACCTTCAAAGTTCATGCCCCAACCGCTCGACTTATCGGCGAAATTGTTGCTAAGGGGGAAGTTATATTGCCAGTCAATGTTGGCATAACCGTTATCGGTCATCTGTGCCTTCGCCGGCATAGCGAAGACGAGAGCAAGGGCGGCAACCGCGAATACTCTCAGGGAAAGATATTTTATTGTTTTCATACTTTGTTCTTATTTATTGGTTCGATGACGGCTTCTCCGTCCGGAAGAGGAGCTGTCGTTACTAACTACTATCTACCGACTACTGTCTACTAACTACCATCTACCGACTACTTTTTCAAGTAAGCAGATTGAGTGAAAGCTTGGTTCACGCCTTGTACGGCCAGTTTTGTATTGACAGAGGTTGAACCGCTCAGCAATCCGCTCATATAGCTGGTCCACAGAACGGGCAGGTTTTGATTCTGGCCTTGCGGTGCATCCAAGTTCAGCAATTCGGTAATGAAGGAGCCTGTGCTATAGGAGTAGTTCACGGCATACGGGTAATACCATCCGCCCCAGTTGCCCCAGTAAGGAGCATCCCAGTAGCCGGGGTAGTTCCACCACCATTCGGGACGTCCGTAGTCGGTGAAGTAAAAGGTACTCTTTACGTAGCTTACTTGCAGACCGAGGTCGGCTTCTTCGCGGTCGTCCACACGGATGTAGCCGCGGCTGTTCATGTTAGTCACATAAGCGCTGAGGATTTCCTGTGCACTTTCATCTTTCCAGTATTCGGCATCTTTCTTGTCGCCAATGACGAGGATGCTGTCCGGCAAGTAGTAAGTCTCGAAGGCCTTGAAGTCCGCCTTCTTGTCATAATTGGTATAAACCAGATAGTTGTTGTCCAGCTTATCCATGTCAGGGTCTTTTTCGCAGGCTGCGAATGCAAAGACCGCTAATAATAGGGGAATAAATTTCTTCATACTTCTATAATTGTTTAGGTTTAAATAAAATTCCTGCCCTATGGTACCTTAGGCTTTTGATGGAAACAACAAGATAAAAAATAAAAGGTTCACGAAAGGGAATGTTAAAAGTGAGGCGGAGGTATGAAACGCAGGCGTTTTGGGGCTCCGAGCGCCTACGGAGGTATGAAACGCGAGCGTTTTGAGGCTCCGAGCGCCTACGGAGGTATGAAACGCAGGCGTTTTGAGGCTCCGAGCGCCTACGGAGGTATGAAACGCAGGCGTTTTGGGGTTTCGGACGCCTACGGAGGTATGAAACGCAGGCGTTTTAAAGCTTCGGGGGGGCCCGGAAGGTCGCTGACCGAGGCCGGCAAGATTTCGGGCCCCCCCGAAGGGGTGAAACGTGCAAAGGTGAGCCGCTCTTATATCGAACTTGCGTTCGCTTACTCCATGATCTTTTCTATCTCTTCCAGCTCTTCTACCGAGAAGTCCGTATTCTCTATCGCCTTCAGATTATCTGCCAACTGTGCCACGGAGCTTGCCCCGATGATGACGCTCGTCACCAGGTCATCTTTCAGCAGCCATGCCAGTGCCATTTCTGCCAGCGTTTGTCCGCGGCGGGCAGCGACATCGTTCAAGGCTGTGATTTGCTTCAGGACTTCCGGGGTTAAGACGTCTTTCTTCAGGAAGTTGCCTCGGGACATGCGGGAGCCTTCGGGGATTCCATTCAGGTAGCGGTTGGTCAGCAAGCCTTGTGCCAGCGGGGAG
The DNA here is from genome assembly GCA_902388495.1 of uncultured Bacteroides sp. Classification (GTDB taxonomy): domain Bacteria; phylum Bacteroidota; class Bacteroidia; order Bacteroidales; family Bacteroidaceae; genus Bacteroides. The sequence continues at coordinate 55,465 of CABMPP010000024.1, forward strand.
AAGGCGATGAAGCCTGTTCCGTTTTCTTTGGCTTGCTGCAAGATGCCTTCCTCTTCGGGTTCGCGGTTGAAGATGTTGTACCGGCCTTGATAGAGCAGGCAATGTACATCGCGTTCTTCCAGATACTTATAAGCAAACTCGGCTGCGTCTTTGGGATATTTGGAGATGCCTGCATAGAGCGCCTTTCCTTGGCGTACGATGTCTACCAGTGTTTGCAGTGTCTCTTCGAGCGGAGTATTCGGGTCGTAGCGATGGCTGTAGAAGATGTCCACGTAATCCAGATTCATGCGCTTCAGGCTTTGGTCGAGGCTGTTCATGAGGTACTTCCGTGAACCCCATTCGCCGTAAGGGCCGGGCCACATGTCGTGTCCTGCTTTGGTGGAGATGAACAACTCATGCCGGTAGGGCATAAAAGATTTCTTCATGATCTGACCGAAGGTTTCTTCCGCCGAACCGTAGGAGGGGCCGTAGTTATTGGCAAGGTCGAAGTGCGTGATGCCTTTGTCGAAGGCATAGTGCGCCATCGCCTGCGAATTGGCAAACGTATTCACATCGCCGAAGTTGTGCCACAAACCAAGGGAGATTTCGGGCAGCAGAATGCCGCTCTTACCGCAACGGCGGAACTTCATGCCGTTGTCATACCGGTCGGATGCCGGGGAATAAATGGGATTAATCATATCTATTGTATTAAAAGTGAAAAATCAGAGGAACGCCTTATGCTTCTTGCATCAAAGAGCATCGATACAAAAATACGCAAATTCCCGGGAATAGACTTTGTTTTATTTATCTAAAACTGGTATGCAACAACCTATACGGTAGTTGGCAACAAAATAATACTATGATTAGATAAGATTGTGCCACCGGCGTATGCCCGAACTCGCTATCTTTGCAGAAGAGAAAAGTTTTTGAGTTTTATCATTAAATTAAATACTATGAAGCATTATCTTTTAACAGCAGTATTCATTGCTTTTTCTTTTACAGTATCATTTGCACAGAAGTTCGAAGGTTTGGCACAAACCCCGCCTATGGGCTGGAACAGTTGGAATAAGTTTGCCTGCAACATTGACGAAAACATTATTAAAGGTGTGGCCGATGCTATGGTGGAAACCGGCTTGCGCGATGCCGGGTATATTTACTTGAATCTGGACGATTGCTGGCATGGTGAGCGTGACAGTCTCGGATTCATTCAGGCCGACCCGGTGAAGTTCCCTTCCGGCATCAAGGCTTTGGCCGATTACGTCCATTCCAAAGGACTGAAGATAGGTATCTACTCCGATGCCGGCCGCAAGACTTGTGGCGGACGTCCGGGCAGCTTCGGGCACGAATATCAGGACGCGTTGCAATATGCCAAGTGGGGCATCGATTATCTGAAGTATGACTGGTGCGATTCGTACGACATCAATCCGGTGGGAGCTTACAACCTGATGCGCGATGCGCTGCGTGCCGCCGGTCGCCCTATTCTTTTCAGCATGTGCGAGTGGGGTAGCAGCAAACCTTGGGAGTGGGCTGCCGAAACGGGACACATGTGGCGCACTACGGGCGATATCTTCAATTGCTTCGACTGTGTGGACCAGCATCCCGGTTTTGCTGCGTACGGTGTGTTGCAGATACTCGATATGCAGAACGGGTTGCGCAAATATGCCGGTCCCGGCCATTGGAACGACCCGGATATGCTCGAAGTGGGCAACGGACAGACGGTGAACGAAGACCGTGCACACTTCTCGATGTGGTGCATGCTGGCAGCTCCGCTGATTCTGGGGAATGATATCCGCTCGATGTCTCAGGAGACGAAGGATATAATTATGAATAAGGAAGTGATTGCCGTCAACCAGGACAGCCTGGGCGTACAGGGACTGAGGTTTGCAGTAGAAGACGGATTGGAGTTCTGGTTCAAGCCGCTGGCCGGTGACGACTGGGCCTTCTGCATCTTGAACCGTACCACCGAGCCGAGGGAATATACCATCGACTGGCAGAAATTCAACCTTTATGATGACGTGGCGAAACGCTTTACCGACTTCGACTCCAAGGTCTACGACGTTCGCAACCTGTGGACCAAGCAGGCCGAGGGCAATACAAAAAAGGTGAAGGCGGTTACCATCCCTGGACATGATGTGGTGATGTATCGGTTGAAGGTAAATAAGAAAGGAAAATGATAATTTAGTGTCGTGTGATAACAAGTGTATCTCAAACTCCTCCGCCTGAAAGGGGAGGTGCCCGCTTGCGGGCGGAGGGGTCTTACATAAATAGAAAGTAACTTTGTGCAAGTCCCTTCGGATGTGAAACCCCTCCGCCCTATGGGCACCTCCCCTTTCAGGCGGAGGAATTTTAGATACTCCGCAAATTCCTATTTAATGTAATAAACAAAACAATAATATAGAATGAAAAACAAACTAATCGTTATGGCAATGGCAGCTTGTTTTGCCTCTTGTGGCGGAAGCCAGAAAGAAGTGTACAAAGACCCTACGGCTCCGGTCAGGGACAGAGTGGAAGACCTCCTGGGGAGGATGACCTTGGAAGAGAAGGTCGGTCAGATGAACCAGTTCGTCGGCCTGGAACATATCAAGGCAAACAGTGCCGTGATGACCGCCGACCAGTTGAAGAACAATACCGCCAATGCCTTCTATCCCGGCGTGACGGAAGAAGACGTGGCTGCCTGGACCGAACAGGGACTGATAGGTTCCTTCCTGCACGTACTCACCCTCAAAGAGGCTAACTACTTGCAGTCTCTCGCCATGAAGAGCCGCCTGCAGATACCCATCATCTTCGGCATCGACGCCATCCACGGCAATGCCAACGCGCCGGACAACACGGTCTACCCCACAAACATCAACCTGGCCTGCTCCTTCGATACGCTGATGGCATACAAGATAGCCCGCGAAACGGCTCGCGAGATGCGCGCCATGAACATGCACTGGACCTTCAACCCCAATGTGGAAGTAGCCCGCGATGCCCGCTGGGGACGTGTAGGCGAGACCTTCGGCGAAGACCCGTACCTGGTTTCACTGCTGGGCGTACAGTCCGTCAAAGGTTATCAGGGAAATCTGAACAGCAGCGAAGATGTATTGGCTTGCATCAAGCACTTCGTAGGCGGTAGCGAGCCCATCAACGGTACGAATGGCTCTCCGGCCGACTTGTCCGAGCGCACGCTGCGCGAAGTCTTCTTCCCACCGTTCGAAGCCGGTGTGAAGGCTGGCGCCATGTCGCTGATGACGGCGCACAACGAACTGAACGGCGTGCCTTGCCACAGCAACGAATGGCTGATGACGGACATTCTGCGCGGCGAATGGAATTTCCCCGGGTTCGTTGTCAGCGACTGGATGGACATTGAGCACATCCACGACCTGCACGCTACGGCGGAGAATATAAAAGAAGCATTCTACCAATCCATCATGAGTGGTATGGACATGCACATGCACGGCATCCATTGGAACGAAATGGTGGTGGAACTGGTCCGCGAAGGCCGCATTCCCGAGAGCCGCATCGACGAGTCTGTGCGTCGTATTCTCGACATCAAGTTCCGTCTGGGCATCTTCGAGAAACCATACGCCGATGAGGCTGAAACCATGAAGATACGCCTTTGCGACGAACACCGCCAGACGGCTCTCGAAGCTGCCCGTAACGGCATCGTCCTTCTGAAGAACACAGGCGTGTTGCCGCTGGACGCTTCTAAATATAAAAAGGTAATGGTAACCGGCATCAATGCCGACGACCAGAACATTCTGGGCGACTGGAGCGCTCCCGAAAAGCCGGAGAACGTCACCACCATCCTCGAAGGCTTGAAGATGATAGCGCACGATACGCAGTTTGACTTCGTAGACCAGGGTTGGGACCCGCGCAACATGGACCCCAAACAGGTGGCCGAAGCTGCCGTCCGTGCCAAGTCGGCTGATTTGAACATCGTCGTAGCCGGTGAATATATGATGCGCTTCCGTTGGGACGACCGTACGGACGGTGAAGATACCGACCGCTCGGACCTCGACCTGGTAGGTCTGCAAGAAGAACTGATACAACGCGTTGCCGCTTCCGGCAAACCGACCATCCTGGTGCTGGTGAACGGACGTCCGCTCAGTGTACGCTGGGCTGCCGAGAATCTGCCGGCCATTGTTGAGGCATGGGCGCCGGGCATGCAGGGCGGGCAGGCTGTGGCCGAGATACTTTATGGCAAGGTGAATCCGTCGGCCAAACTGGCTATTACGATACCTCACAGTGTGGGGCAGCTTCAGATGATTTACAATCACAAGCCTTCGCAATACTTCCATCCGTATGTGGCGGGTAAACCGAGCACGCCGCTTTATCCTTTCGGTCATGGCCTGTCTTATACTACTTATAAGTACGAGGACCTGAAGCTGGCGCAGAAAGAAATCAATAAAGACGGTACGGTGGACGTCAGCGTGAAGGTGACGAACACGGGCGATCGTGATGGCGTGGAGATTGTACAGCTTTATATCCGCGATACGTTCAGTTGCGTCACCCGTCCGGTGAAGGAGCTGAAAGACTTTGCCCGCGTAGCGCTGAAGGCAGGCGAGAGCAAGGTGGTGAACTTTAAGATCACCCCCGACAAGCTGGCTTTCTATGACATCAAGATGAAGAAGATTGTAGAACCGGGCGAGTTCATCGTCATGGTGGGCGCTTCTTCGGATGACAAGGATTTGCTGAAGGAGACGTTCACGGTGAAATGATAATTTAGCGTCGTGTGATAACAAGTGTATCTCAAACTCCTCCGCCTGAAAGGGGAGGTGCCCG
>CABMPP010000025.1 GCA_902388495.1 uncultured Bacteroides sp.
GAGCCCGGAGCGGGAGCCCGGAGCGGGAGCCCGGAGCGGGAGCCCGGAGCGGGAGCCCGGAGCGGGAGTATAGCTTCCTGTTTCTTCTGTGAATCCGAGAGTCAATGAAACCGGCACTAACCCTTCTTCGTCCGTGGGTGGCACCACTATGTCGTCTATTGGCTTTTCACATCCCGTCAGACTCACAGAAAAAGTGATCAGGCCCAAAAAGAGCCCGAACAAATACCATTTTAATATCTGCTTCATATAAATAATATGTATTTAAGTTTGTTGATTTTGTTTCGGAATGTTGAAACACACTCCGTCTTGCCTCATGCATGCTTGATGCACAAGGCGGAAACGGAAAATAATTTTAGGGACTGTGATTTAATTATATCTTTTTAATACTCTTCTGTCGTTTTTATAATCACAATGTTTCTTCCATTACAAGGATAAAAATAAAAAGCCAATCCGGATTGAATTTCCTGCTTTTTAGTTAGCTCATTCCTTTAGATAAAAATGTCGAAAGTTATATGCTCCATTTTCATCAGAATCCATTTCGTCCTTTCCATCGTAAATTAAGGCTGATTTTACCAATCGGTCATTAAGAATTCCTTTTAAGTAGTCTATTCCTTTGTAGTATTCTTTTTGGTAAGATTGGCTTGATTTTATTTCATAAGCTTGTATTTGGTTTCCCTTCAAGTGTAGTAGGTCAACTTCTTTTTGCGATTTGTCTCTATAGAAATACAAGTTTGGGTCTTTGGCTTTATTCAGTCTGTTTTTAATAGCTTCGTTTACAACCATATTTTCAAATATTGCTCCCCGAAGAGGATGAACAGCCAGTTGTTGCTCATTTTCAATTCCAAGCAGATAGCAAACAAGTCCCGTGTCGTAGAAATACAGTTTTGGAGATTTTACAAGACGCTTCCCGATATTTTCAAAATAGGGGGGAAGGGAATAAGCTATGTACGAGGCTTGTAATACACTAAGCCAGCTTTTTATAGAGTTGACTGTTACGCCCACTTCTCCGGACAAAGCGGAAGCATTGAATTCGGTACCTATTCTTCCGGCACATAAACGTATAAATATCTGAAATAGACTGATATCTTTCAAATTGATGATTTGTCTTAAATCCCTTTCTATATAGGTTGAATAATAATTTTTATAAAGATCTTCTCTTGGAAAATTCTTGGACCAAATGGCAGGATAGCAACCGTTCAGCATCAGAGTATCAGTCGAAAGATTATTTATTCTGTCTCCTAACTCATGTAGAGATAATGGCAGCAATGTCAAAACAGCTGTTCTTCCGGCTAATGATTGAGTTACCTTTTCCAAAAGTGCGAAATTACTGCTTCCTGTTATGATAAAGCGACGTTTGGGGTCTTGATCAACAGTAACCTGAATGAATGAAAATAAATCCGGATAATGATGGGCTTCGTCTATGATTAATCCATTGGGATATAAGTCAAAGAACTTTCGGGGATCTGCTATGACCTGTGACCGGGTTATCGGGTCTTCCAAGTTAGTGTATGCATACTCCGGAAACATCTCACGGCATAATGTTGTTTTACCGGATTGTCTTGGACCGGTAATCGTTATCACCGGATAAAATTCAATTAAACGGCGTATTTCTGTTTCTAACTTTCTACTAATCAGATTCATATGTTCAAGCTGGACAAATTTGCACATTAACTATAAAATTGTCCAAAGATAAATCTTTTATTGGATATATTGAACTTTTTCTAATACTAAAATGCCAATCCGGATTGAATTTCCTGCTTTTTAGTTAGCTTGTGCTTTATTCCTCCTTTGCGGCTACCTTACTTATACGAGAAACTGTGGATCTCTTTTGAGATACATATATGTTATACCAATCTTAAACCTAAGGCTTTGTACCTTTCTTAATCCTGTCTTGAATGCAACGTACGGAGAAACCGAAAACCCGGGTATTAGTTTTAGTAGATACTATTCCATTGCCGTTAGGCTGATAATTAGAAAGACATTGCATTTGAGCATGAGCCTGCTTCGTGCCATCCGGAGTTGAAGACCACAAATAAACAGTATTATTGCTAGCACTTTCTCTGTATTTTCCGTCATTTTCTTCACGAAGCGAAACTCCCGGGAAATAGGCGGATTTATTTGTATAGCTTCCCGGATTTTCTTTTTCGTCACTAAAATACATGTAACCGGAGCCGACTATCTCTGAAGAAATTTTTGTTCTATTATCATACTTTAATTCTATAAATTCCTTTCCATTGTAATACATGAGGTTCGTTGCATACGATGCTTTGTATGGGTCGCCACCATAAGTATCATCCGGCGTCCCTCCGAATCCTGCGATAAACGATGTGTATGCATCGTTTATATTTGTGTTCGAAGGTACCCTCCATCCTTTGGGACACGGGTCATGGATGGTCTTGGCGCCATCCCCTCCCCAGCTGGCTGTATAAGTGCTCGTATTGAATTTGGTATAAAAGGTTAAAGGATTTTGAATGGTATTATCCAGACTACAACTAGTATCTTTATCCTTACTAATGCCTCCTTCTATCGTTTTTCCTGTACCGTCATATATCGTATTTACTTCACTTTTAGTACCATCTGCCGTACTGAAAAACGGGTCTTTTCTTCGCCCTTGGTAGAGTAATCCGAATGTGCGCACGGCATTGATTAAATTGGTTTGTATTCCGGCACGAGTAGCTCCCAGATTGCGATCCATTATCACGCAGTTATAGAAAGCCCCGGTGGGTTCAATCCACGACCGCCCCCCGTAAGTATGCACTGTTCCCTCATACGTACTTGCTCGTGCATTCTCTATGGCAAAGTCACGCGTATCTGCATCAATCTCTCCTTCCAGCCCTTTAGGTATGTAGTCACTAATCCAGATATGCCAACTCCAAACAATTACATCGCTGCTGTTGTATGCAGCAATCACGGCATTTCCACCATTGGTTACGGGCACTTTTATGTGTACCCGTGCATTGTCTTTATTTTCTATATCCGTCGTGTTTACTAAGTTTTTATGATTGCCGTCATCTATTACATACCCCATTACCAGGTCACCCGATGTACCTGCATCTTTGGCTTGCCATAGTACTTTGACGTGTGAGATTGTCTTGTTGGCAATGATGTTTCCACCCGAAACCAGTGCTGTGTTCCATCCGTCTGTACCTCCTGCTTCATGCTTGTACGGATTAAAGCATATATTCGTACCCGGCTGCATCATGAAGCAATTCGATGTCTCCACGAGGTTCACACTCTTCACCGGAGTCTGGTCCAGTAGCTGGATGCGTCCGTCATTCCGATAGTCGACGGAAGTTACATTCAATGTCCAGTTGTAGTCCGTGTTTTCTCGGAGGTTGAAATCTGTAGATGCTTCGCCGCCCAGGTAGGCGCGGTAGTAGAGGCGTTCTTGCTTGGTTGCGTTATCTACCACCAACTCTACGTAGGAGGCAGCGGTAGGGGCATTCTCTTTGGTGCGGTAATAAGGCGAAGTTGCTTTGGCAGAAGTGCCCCGCACATTGGCGGGAATCCATACGGTTTTTGTTCCGGCATTTAGTTCCGCTTCAGTAGTCAGACGATAAGTGTCTACAAATTCCGAGACGGTAGAAGGGTAGGTAGTGCCCCATTCCGTACTTTCCTCTGTGGGTAGCAGGCGGAAATCGGCAGGAACTTGACAGAGTTTTACCTCTTTCAAGGCATAACCTTGATCTGTAACCTTTTGGCTCACATTCCAGTTCACCGTCAGCTTTGTAGCAAGGCGTTTCAGTAGCAGGCGGGCATCGTGCGCCCCTTCAAGGCTCTGCAGCTTGCCGTCGCTTGTCACTTTGACGTGTGGCAGGTAGAGTACGTAGGGCATTTTGTTTATCTGCTCCAGAGTGGCACCGGACGTAGGGATGGCACTTGTCCCGCTAAAAAGCGTGCTTGCCATTGTCAGCTTTTGTATGGCGGAGAGGTTGCCGGAGATGGCGGGAGTTGTATTACCTTTACCGCGGGCAATGATTACCAACTGGCAGTCTTCCGATGGAGTCAATGTACAATTTAGTTTTGTGCCGATGCCCTGAGGCGTGGAACTCAGGTCATTCGATTTCAGCAGTGCTCCGCTCGTCTTGTCGTATTGCAGCACATAGAGGCCGTACAGCGCATCCGGTTTCAGATCCGGCGGTGTTGTTTCTCCTGTTCCTCTTGTCATTGCGTTGGGCACCAGCTCTGCACAGAAACCGCCGTTCTGGCTTACTTTCCCGCTGCGTGTATCGGTTTTCCCCGAGAGGGTATAGCCGTCATCTTCATCGGCGAAGCCGAAGGATAGTTCCACCTGTACGTCCCCTTTTTCAGGGATAATCGGAGCCGAAGTCTCTAAATAATCTTCGCAGGATGCCGCGCTTGCCCACAGCAAGACGGCAAAAAGCCATTTTCCCATATATGCCCGACTGTAATATTTCATATTGTCCATTCTATTCTTGTTCCTTTTTATTTTACCTTATCTGAAATCCACTTCCTTAGTAATCGTATCCACTTTGTCGAACACCACTACCGCGCCATCCGTAATCGTCACCCGCACGTCGGCGCTGTTTATTCCGCTTATTTCCACGGTTACGGTGTAGTGATATCCCCGCCGTATGTTGTAGTCGTTCATCAGGTTACCGCCCAGGTAGAGGCGATAACGTGCGGCTACTGCGCCAGTCACTGCATCGGTTCCGGCGCTGTTGGCATAGTAGTACAAACCTTCCAGGTCGATGTAGGTGCAATTCGCCAGACTGCCGCCATCCGCCGGTTTGCCGTCAGCCCCCAGCGTAGGGGCTGTACCGTCATTCTTGGGGCCATAGTCGGCAATGTTCTTTTGCTGGAAGGACACGCCACAACCTATGCCGCGAAGATTCTCGGGCATATAAAAATGATAACTACCGCCTTCTGAAAGGCTTCCTGTACTTGTCTCCTTTACGGTACAACTGCCTGTTGCCGTTTCCGGATATACCCCCGAAGCAGCTCCGGCGCGGCTGTCGATGGCCAGTGTGGCGGGCAGTCCGTAAGCCTTGATGGACCTGAGTTCGAACTTGGCGGGATATGCCACCTCGCTCGTCCACTTTACCGTTAGCCAGGCATAAGCAAAGCTCAGTGGGGCAATGACAACCGCCTTTTGGTCATTATCGGACTTTCTTTCATACTCTATATCACCAGATACAAGAAGGTTAGTCTCTGTGGTATAGGAGGAGGAAAAGTCATTCGTGATTTTTTGTAGATCCGCCTTGGCTGCATTCGTGGTTTGACTGAACGTCTTCAGTGCCGAATGGTTGCTTCCGAAGTTACCGATTACACGGAACGTACTGTTAATATTGGTGAAACCATCGGTCTCAACCTGCAGCAATGCTTTGTTTTCACTCCCGTTCTCATTGGTAGCCTGCTTGATAGACGATGCTCCGAAATTTTTGGCAGCTATCATCTTATCGTCCATATCAAATTGTATCACCCACACGTCATTGATACTGATCCCGCCAATATCTCCTGCCCGTGTGCTCACCGATAAGGCCGGCGGCAGTGACAAACGAAAGATAAAATCTCCCTCTGTTGCCGCTTCCGCTTCCTTCTCAGAAGCTTCACAGGAGGCGAGCAGCAACGGAAATAGAAGGCAAGCAACCCATATCCCGTGTAGTTTACTTATATAACTCATATCAATCCGTATTTTTCTCATAATCAATCCGTCTTTTTGTTAGTCTTTTCCCAGCCCTTCTCCTTTGAGGTCCGTGGTGGTCCATTCTTTGATGGCCAGAGTAAGGTCGGTCGGTATGATGGCTCCGTAGAAAGTAAGGCTGAAGTCGAACTGATAGGTCATACCCGGTAGTAACGATTTCTCGATAGAAGCCTTGTAGGTATCTGTCATGGTTTCATCTTCCGTCCCGTTTTTATAGCCTACCGTGAGGTTCACATCAAAGGTCAGTTTCTGAGTACCGTCCACCGGTAGCAGTATGCCTGCAGGATTGCTGACACGCTTGCTGTAAACATCCTGGTCGGCAGTGTTCAGTGTAAAGCTGCTGAAGGTATAGGTGTCATCCGCAGCAGAAGCGGCCGCTTCCCACGCTGTGTTGTTCAGCTTGTAGGTCAGTTCCTTGCGTAGTCCGTTTATCCTGACATAATTCACCACCAGGCTGGTGGGCTGCACAGGCTGTGTTCCGTTTCTGGCGGCTACCGTAGTCACCACCTGCGCGTTCATTCTTGTAAAAGGCCGTGGTAGCGCCACCTTCATCATATTCTGTCCTGTTTGGTCGGGTTGCACCACGATGTTCTCCAGTTTGGTGTACATAAAGTCCTTGCCGTTAATCACGTGCACTTTGTTATCCGCTGTAGCCAGCACGGGTGTTTCCGTGGACGAGTTGTACGAAAGCAAGTACATGTCGTAATTTCCGCGGTACAGCAGCAAGTCTCCCGTAGCCGTCAGGTCATTCTGTACTGTATAGTTCTCGCTTCCCGTGGGTTTGCTGAAGTCCGTAGTCCCTGCAGGATAGGCATATATGCGGAACATTTTGTCCGCGCCCATCGTCTCGTCCGTGCTCACACTTGCACCGGGATCATCGGCCCGGGTCATTGCCTCCCTGAAGAGGTCGAAGGTCAGGCTTACCGGCTCTCCGCTCTCCTCCAGGGAAGGCGGAAGTTCCGTATTGCCCGGGTCACAGCCCGCTATCAGTCCTGCCATTGCCATCAGGGCAACCATCTTGCCGCCCGAAATCCAAGCCTTGTATCTCATCTTATCCATAACTTTCTACTATGCTGAATTAAAAAAAATCCGCTCAATCCGCAGCATCCGCGTCTGAAGAATCATTTATCAAATACCGATTCCCGTATTCTGGTTCGCATCATTCTTCCATCCTTCGATCTTGATGCCTGTCAGGCTTCCGCCCATTTTGTCCACCGTCATTTTATACACGTAATGATAGCCCGCCAGCCACTGCACGCCATCGCCCGGTACGGCGGCGGTCTCGAACACGCGGTCTTCCGCTTCTCCCTCTACACGTACAGATAGCCTGAACGACAGTTTTGTTTCCTTTCCTGTCATGGGGGCCACCAGGCTGCTCACGTTGGGCTGCTCCAGGAGTTCCTTCAGTTCGGTGCTGCCGGTCAGTGTCAGCGATCCCGTAGCCGCAAGACCCGCCAACTGCCCGGTACCGATGTTCATCGTGCCGTTGTTTCCCTGTTGTAGGCGGTTGGTGCTGCTCACTATCTCTACCTTGTTCAAGGTCAGCTTTTCCGTTACAAACTTCGACTTCAGAATGCTGAAGCTGACCTTTGCCAGTGCGTGCTGCATCTCGAAAGATACCGAGCGCTTTCCGGCATGAACCGGCTGTGGCGAAGCATACAGATAGTCGGTCTGCAGGCTTGCCGAGAAGTTGTCGGCTGCCACCTGTACGGGGATGGTGTGATTGCCGGTGCTACTGTTGGTCACGGTGCCGGTGGCGGGGTAGAAGCCATATACAAAGTCCGGTGTTGCAGTATTCTCAACCGTTATTTTAGGAGGTGCGGTGCAGCTCCACGTACCGCTTTTCAGTTCAAAGGTGGATTGGGCGTTTTCTGCCAATGCGGTGTGGCCGTTATCCGTTACGTACACGCCGATTTTCGTTATTGCGGTGGCTCCCAGGCTGGCACGGGTATTGCGCGCATCGCCATCTTCCGCCATGCTCACCGATTGCAGCCTCAGTGCATTGTCCTGCGGTTCCGCAGTCAGGGATTCTTCCCCGCATGCGGCCAGCAGGGCTGCCGCGCAGACCATTGTCAATACATGTTTTATCTTCATCTTCTGTTCTTGTTTTTATGTTGCCGATCCTATGTCCGTCGGCTCTCCTGTCGATATAAACTCTTTCACCGTCACGCTCGAAAGAATCAGCTCGGTGGTAGTGGTGAAGGTATACTGGTATTCGTAACCGGCCTGGAAGGTAATGGGCGGATCTCCTTTTCCTTTATCCGTATAGGTTTTTGTTTCGGTTTGGTCTGCCACCGTGGTGGTTACACTTATTGTATAGGGGAAGCTTGCAGTGGGTGTGATGAGGTTGATAATCCCCGTATAGGTATGCCGTCGGAGCTCATTGTCGGTGCAGAGCAGTTTCAGCTCACCTGTCTTACCGGTTTCGGTGCATACGTTGCTGCCTGTAACCGTGGCGCTTACTGCCTTATTGTCTGCCTCGTATCTCACGATGATCGTGATCCTGGCTGCTGCCGGGGCAAATGTGAAGTCCACACGGTTGGCAGTGGCAGTGGCGGTAGCGGTCAGTTGGTTGCTTTTCCAGAAGCTGCCATAGCTGGTCTGATCGGACAGGATGGCGCTGAACTCCGTAGGGTAGGAGGCAAAGAACTCTTCCTTGCCTGTGGTTGTGAGCTGGCTGTTTTCCACATTGGGCGCCCAGCCGTTGTCTTTCTTAATGTATGTGATGGCAGTAGATTCCTCTGCCGTACTCTTGCGGATCTTAATCAGATCTCCGTTTTTAAACCTGTCCTTCTTGTCATAGTTCGATGCGTCGATGGTGGTGGCACGGGTATGCGTCCCTGCAATCTTTGCCGACACTTCCAGCGGAAGGGCGGGCAGGGAGCCGGCGCGGTCGCAGCAGGTAAGGGACAGCAGTACGGGTAGGACTGCCATAGCTGCCATGGCTTTCGCCTTTCTTTTAACTTGTATCATCATTGGGCAATACGTTTTGTTTTAGTTGTCAAATCCGCCCGTGTGCCGTTCTATCACCGTCCAGGGCTTTATCTCGCTGCCTACGGGCACCAGTACGTCGTTCTGCAGGGTCAGCGTGTAGATGTAGTTGTTGTTTTCCGCTACGGTGGCAAGGGTCAGCCGTGCCTGGTAGGTTACGTTGTATGCATCCGTTATGCTGATGTCTATCTTGCTTTCCCCGCTGCGTGGGCTGATAACGGCACACCAGGTATATACCGTCGGTTCCGGTTGCAGCAGGATGATGCTCTCTTCCTCGCTTCCGGCGGTGCGCAGTCCCCGGCCTTTCACTTCCATGCGGCTGAAGGCGGGTAGTGACTGGCTTTTAGCTGTAAAGTTCAGTGTCAGCCGGGCATGCTTGTGCTTGAAGGCGTTGTTGTCCGTAAAGTGTATTTCGGCGGTCGATACAGGGACTTCGGGCGTGATCAGCAGGTTCGACCTGAGGAAGGCGGCTTCCGTGGATTGGTTTTGCGCGATTTCCGTATAGGTCACCGGAAACTCTGCGCGGCAAGTGGTGGCGGGCAGGAAGCCCAGGCCTGTGCTACCGCTCTCCACTACCCAGTTTTCGGTGTTGTCCAGCGTGTAACCGGCGGAGGCTAGCGGGGTGTTGTTGCGGGTGCATATTACGTTGATCTTGTCATTGGGCAGGAAGGCGATGCGGTCGTAAGTATTGGAGGCGGGCAGAGTGCCCGGATCCACGCGTGTGGCGGGTGCCGCTTGCTTTTCGCCTTCAATCTCGGCAAAGACGACGAGTTTCTTGCCCAGTAGGGGCGGCATGTCGGTATTGCCCTGGCTTTTGTCATCCCATCCTGCAATGTCCACACTCTTGAAGGTGAGGTCGTTCTTGTCCAGCATCAAGTGGTAGGTGTACCGCTTTCCTTTCTCCCAGGCTTGGGCAAACCAGGTGCTGGTGGTGGCGGTGAGGGTACGGTCGTAGGTGGTATTTCCCTTTCCTCCCAGTACCATGCTCAAGGTGACATTTCCGGTATGGCCGCTGTTGGGAGCCACCAGTCCGTAGGCTACGGCTGCGGGGCTGCCTGTGCTGCCGGGCAGTTGTGAGGTGTTGGTGTTAGCGGCGAAGGTCAGGGTGGTGGCGGAAGAAAGGCTCGCCAGGATACCGTCATTCAGCTGCATCGTTCCTGTGCCTGCAAGGAAGGAGCCGCCACTGAGGGTGATGCTTTTCACGAAGTCGTACTGATCATCGGGCAGGCGGCTTGCCTTGTACTCGATGGTGAAGACAACTTGGGCCAGGGCATGCTGCAGGTAGATGGTGGGGTTGTTGGCGGTGCTGCTCACTTTGATGGCGTCGGCGTTGCCGGCAGTTCCGTTTGCAGCTCCGTACATATAGTCCGTTTGCGAGCAATCGGTAGTGCTTGTGCCGTCGAAGCTTTGAGAGGCGGAGACTTCGATGGGGACGGTGCGGGTACTGCCGGCGGTCTCTGTTTTCAGACCGTTTTCATTATTACCGCTTACGGGATACCATGCATAGAGGCGTGCCGTCCTGCTTTGCAGGTTCACCGGACGGGAGGCGGTCCAGGTGTCGGTGCTACTTCCGGTTCGGCTGAGCTTGAAGATGGCGGAAGAGATCTTCTCGTCGGCATAAGGGCTGTAACCGTCTGCTGCTGTCAGGAAGACACCGATATGGTCAGCTTCTCCCGTGGCCGTTCCCGTCGTGTTGACAATGGAGCGGCTTGCGGGGACGGCACCGCCGGTACTCACCGATACCACCAGCGGCACGGAGGCTTCCTGAGCGTCCGAGTATTCTTCGGAGGAGCAGCCGCAGACAAGGCAAGCAGCACAGGCAGCAAAAAGAATATGAAGGGAGAGAATACGGATCATAAATGCAATGTTAGGATGATTATTTAATCTCTAAAGTTCCTCCGGCAACTTCTTGCCAGGCAGCGACTTCCACTTTCTGAATGGCAAGTCCCGTTCCGCTTAGATTTATCGTATAGAGATTGTTTTTACCAGCCAGCCATTTGCCTTCGTTATCGGAAGGTGCGGTCAGCTTTACACTGTAGTCGGCATTGTCAATCGTAAAGGTGGCTTCTATTTTGTCACTCCCGATAGAAGCTGTGGTAGGTAATACCAGAATGCTGAACTTCTTGGCATCATTGGCAGCCGTCGGCAAGGTATAACTGTTTTGAATGGTGCGTGTATAAGTTGCATCCTGGGCGGCACCGGTAGTGATGTTACCGGTAGTAATCTCCATCATCGGGTTTGTTCCTTTGTCCAGGGTAGTACCCGAACTGTTTATATCTTTCATTACTATTTTTGTCAATACACCACTTCCCTTATAGGTATCACCCTTGCAGACGCGGAAACTGACCATGGACAATGCATGGTTCATAGATAATGTCACTCCATTAGATTGATTCGATTTGTTAGTCACGCTTCCCACTGAGGTAGCCCACATGCAATCTACCTCTCCATCGGCAGAGGCAATAGCTGTACTGCTTTGTCCGGCATTATCGACGGCGGTAATAGTTGTGGCTTCCGTTCCCTCCAGCAAGGTAACCGGGATCTTTAAATTAGCATCATATCTAGTATCAGTCGGGTAATATGCATATATCGTAGCAGCTTCATTGGTCAGATAAATCTTCTCAGTATTATTGTTTGTCCATGTGCCGCTACTCTGCGTATATATCGCGTAGTTATTACTCTTTTCGGCAGTATAGTCTGTTCCTGTAGCATATACCGCTACACTCTGCATCTTGTTATTGTTCTGTGTGCCGCCTTCTATAGCGCTGCGCGTTACCGCCACGACAGGGGCAATCTGCAATTCCACCGGTTCATTGTTTTCCGCCTCCTGTTCGCATCCCATAGCCAGCATCATACAAGGCAGTGCCAGGGATAAATGCCACAAATTGTTACTCAATCTTTTCATCATTACGTGTGTTTTTTATCTGTTTATTATAAGTTAATTCTATTATTGCTTTCAGTCTCTGTCTCCTATTCCCAGATCCCCTGCATCTACCAGTTCCCACGGTTCCACTGTGATGGAGGTGATGGAAAGGGCATAATCGGAGAGGGTCAGAGTTACAACATGCGACATGCCTGCCTTCAGTATATCCGAAGGCTGGGTGTTGCCGTATGTAATTCTCACATTATTATAGGCTCCTGTGGAAGTCTCTACGGTCAGTGTATATTCAGTTCCTGCATTTCCACTCAGTGGCGGTAACATCAGGTTGCCCAACTCTACGGGGGTAGTGCTCGCAACTTCATTGCTACTCTCCGCAGGCGTCAGCGACAAACCGGCTGTACCGCTGGAAGGCGTATTGAACGACGGTTCGCCCGTTGCCAATGGAATTATTGCTTGCGTCTTGGCCTCGTTTACAGTTACTTTTCGGATTGTCACCGGCAAACCTTCGCTTTTCTTCTTGCATGCCTTGAAGCGTATTCGGGTCAGCAAGTGGTTGAATGTGAGCGGCTTGTCTTTCTGCGACAGTGTATTGCCGTAAAAGCGTTCTCCGTCCCATTTGCACCCTCGTAACTCGCTTACATATAGCAGGTCTTCCTGCCCGGTCAGGTCGTAAGTCGCGGCACCGTCCGCAGGCACAGTCACCGGAGCCCAGGCTACCAGATATAGATAATCGCCATAAAGGGGATAAACGGGAGCGGCTTTGCCGCCCTCCGTATTCCATGTCATACCTCCCGATTTATCCACATCTGCCGTCCATATCCCTTCCTTTTCTCCGGTCAGCGAGGCGTACTGTCCGCTTGCAGAGGCAAAGGCAACGGAAGCCTTAAATGCTTCTTCCGGCTCGGTGCGGGTCAGGGCGACGGTGTCTTCGAGTGCACCGCCCCGGGCGAATAGCTGCACGGGTACGGCTTCCTCCACCGGATACACCTCGCTGCTGTCGCTGTCGCTGTCCGTGCACCCCGCTGCAATCCCCGCAATCCCTGCAAAGGCCAGTAACCGGTAAACCTGCAAAAGCGTCTTTAGTTTCCGTCTCATCATCATGATGCAAATTCAGGCGGGTTAGTCTAAATCGGCAGAACCTGGGGCTCCTTGCTCCCACGGGGTTACAGTAGCCGTAGCTGTAACGCTTGTTGCATCCGAAGCTGTTTCCGGTTCCTTCACGTCCAGGGTAATTAGGTGCGCTTTGGCTGTTTCGGTAATCAAATCTCCGTCACCGTTCTTAATGGTTACATTGGTAAAGGGCAGGTCCGCATCGCCTACGGTCACTGTTACATCTACCTTTACAGTGCTGCCGCCTTTAATCATTACCGGTGTTCCTACGGCGGTGGCAGATTCATTCAGAGCCGGGTTCGCAATGCCCGGAACGCTTAACGCAGCCGCCGCGTCGGTCCAGGAGACAGTACCGTCTGCTGCATCTACGGTTTGGGGAAGTTGGGCATTCTGGATGGAAATGCTCTTCAGGGATACGCTCTTTCCCTTCCATTCACCGGTACCGGCGGACGAGGTGTATTTCACCGCGAAGTTCAACTGCGTGGTGAGGTGGTTGAATGCCAGGTTGATGGAGTTTGCCGGAGAGTTTTCGCTGCCCGCATCCACGGCTTCGGCATACATCACGTCCTGTTGTCCGTCTATCGTTTTCATGGTTACGATTGTACCGCTGGCTGCCAGATTACCGTCGGGAGCTACGGCTACCAGATGAGACTTGGTGCTGGAAGCTGGGTCAGCGTGTGCATAATAAAGTGTCGGGTTCAAGGCCACCGTAGCATCTGTTCCTGCCTTGAAGGAGGCTGTGGATACATTGGCACGGTCGTTCAATGTTCCGCTTTGGATGTCATTTTTGTACGTGGGAGTGAAGCCCGTCCAGTCGGCTGTATTTCCGTCGCACATCAGTACCGTGGCTGTCACATCGCTTCCTTCTATGACTGCCGCACGTGTTGTTCCTTGCACGCTGTGTCCTATCCGGATGGCTTTTGCGTTAACCGGTGCTTCCGGTGTACTCATGTTTTCACTCTCACTGCATCCGGCTGCCAGAAGCGCCAGCACTGCTAAACCAATTCTTGTTTTCATTTTTACGTTTGTTTTAATTAATATGATTAATATTGATATGATTAATTTCTTATTTAAGTTTCGCAAGTTTATATGGAGGCTGTTAAATGATAATTTAGCGCGAAGCGCTAAATTAAGTTGACGAGCTACAAGCGTGACTATCCTAAACTCTCCCGCCTGAAAGGGGGAGTACCCCGTAGGGGGGAGGGAGTCTAACATCAGCGAAGGGTAACTCTGTATTGTGCCCCCTGCGGATGTAAGACCCCTCCGTCCTACGGACACCTCCCCTTTCAGGCGGAGGGGTTGGAGATACTCTTGCTCATAACTCAAGCGCGCTTGCGCGCGCTAAATTCCCATTTAAAAGAACTTGTGAAACTTGAATTTCTTATGTAATGTTCCTGATTAATCAGAACTGTCTGTCCTGAATGACAGGTGTCTTTTCCCTGAATTACAGGTGCCTTGTCACCAGCTCCCCGTTTCCTCCGCTGCCGTCCTCCCAATGCCCGACGGTTGCCGTTACGTTTACCGCCTTTGGATCGAGTGAGGAAGGATCGGGAATTTCTACTGAAACGGTGTAGGATATTCCTCCTGCGCCTACGCCTCCTTCAAAGTGGATGGGCAGACCGGTGTAGACCAGGTCGTTCTCCGGCTCTTCATCCGTTGCCAGGCGCAGGTCTATGGTGAACTCCGCTTCCGGCTGTACCAGCACAAAGCCTGGCAGCTCGGCAACGCCTGCTTCGAAGGGGAAACAGTTGCCTGACTTCTCACTGTCATAGAGGATGACGGGCGGTGCCGGAGTGCCGCACTCCAGCTTTTCGGTGAGCAGCGAAAGCGTCACTTCCTGTGCCAGCCCGTTCAGGCGGAGTGAACGGATGCTGTATTGTTCGGGATTTTCTACATCCAGTTTCAGTCGGAAGCTCAGTTGGGTGAGCAGGTGGCGGTGTACCAGCATCTTTTCTGTATCTGCCGTGAAGGGATTCTCCGCCGATCCGCTTTGTTCGGCTGTCAGCATCAGGTCTTCTTCCCCGGTGAGGGTGTATGTCAGTGTTCCGTCTTCTGTCAGGGGTGCGGGAGGGTAGAATCCGCGCAGGTAAACGTGGCTGCCGTCCGTGGGGTAATACCGCACGGGGACAAGGGTAATCTCATTGCCTGTTGCAACGCCGTCCCAGCATTGTGTATAGCTTCCTGAAACGCTTCCGCATGCCACGCATACGGGAGTACCGTCGAAAGCGTCTACTGCGGCTCGGGTACGGATACCGATATACAGTTGTATGGGTATTGGTTCGGGCTCGGAGGAGTGTTTGGAGCAGGCTTGCAACATTGCAAGCAGGGGCAATGCGACAAACAGGGAGTGTATCGCAAGCTGTGGATAAATCTGTTTATTTTTCCATTTCATGAATTGCCGTATTATTCAGAACAAGTCGTTCAGTTTGATCTCTGCCAGATAGAGGCGCGTCATGTGATTGATCACTCCGAGTTTTGCAGCTGCACCGCGATAATGCTGGTACAGCATCTCGTGTGTGGGATGGTTGCAGTTCAGATGCTCACCGATGGCTTCCAGCAGGTCGAGCAGGGTTATCTGATAGCTGGGCCTTGCCAGTTCATAGGCGGTCAGCAAGTCTCGCTGCTCGGTATCCTTGCAACGTATCAGTCCTCCTGCTTCGAGTTTCAGAAGCAGTTCGGAAACGGTGTTCTGTACAAGGGCATAATAGGGCAGGATTTCCTGCGTATTTCCCTGGGCTATGTCGTTGAGTACCGATATAGCCGTCTGTGTTAATGGTGTCAGCATGATATTTATGTTGGTGGTAAGTACGCAGTATATAGCTACAATGCCCTAAAGGCGCTGTAGTCCACGTCGAATTGTCTTTTTGATTAAGATTTTGTGATCAGTTTGCGAAATCCTTTTTCATTTGCTTGACTGTTTCCAATAGAGTGGGTAAGTCATACTTTATCACTTTAAAAATTTCTTCTACATCAATATGATGATACTCGTGAGCTATAATGTCACGTAATCCCATTATATCCGTCCAAGGAATATTGGTATAATGAGGCAAATAATTATGCCCAGTCTTGGCATCAATCACTTTGACGCTTTCACCGATAAAAATTAATTGCATGCAAACGCCACTCAAGGCAAACATACCGTCAGAACTACATAAAAAATTGTCAGGTGACTTTATGTAAGAGGTATTTTCATCTATCAAGATAATAGCGTCCTCTATTCTGTCTAATAAAGAAAGTATGCGAGTGGGATTAGACATAAATCAAATCTTTTGAAATGTTCTTCCCAAATAGGGATTCTGTAACTTGCTTGCTCAATCTAATAATATCAACCTTGCAGTTGAATAGTTGCTCTAACTCTTTTTTCATACGAATGCGCGTGAAAATGTCTGGTTGACCTTCATAAGCAATGTCTATATCGCTATTATCTTGTTGCTCGTCACGCGAAACAGAACCAAAGATTGCCATTCTCACCACGCCATATTGAGAGGCAGTAGTGTGAAAGTATTCGCGAAGCAATGCTATGTACTCTTTTTGTGACTTCATGAGCAAGTTGGGCTTTTTTGCAAAAATACATTTTTTCTGTATCTTATGTATGCTTTATATGAATTATTTTTGGAAAAAATATTCCTAATCGTTTCTGTTTTCCATTCCTCCCAACTTCATCCATAGCTTGCGGAAATCTTTCTCTTCTATGACGAACTCGTGCAGATAGTCCGGGATGCGCAGGTAATAGCTGATGTTGGTATCAACCCTGACCGTACTTCGTAATACGTGCGGGTACTGATGTTGCAGTCTGTACAAAGTGTGGTGATATGGATATCCAGCTCGGTGCGAAGTTGTTCGATGCATTCGCCCCAGTTATGGTAGTTGTAGTTGCTTTTAAAATTCTTCATTTATTAAATCTTTGTTAATTGTTGTTGCATTTGCAAAATGGATTACCAACAGTTGGTAATTCGGTTTTTTTCTTTCTCCGTAACTTCACGGCATATTTAAAACCAATAAGCAATGAAAGCACTCAAATCGTCCGTCTCCGTGGCGGAACTGCAAAAACTGCTCAGGCTGTGGAAGAGCAGGAATATCACCGATTCGGTCAGTACCAAACTGTTGGATCTTTATCTCGGACAGACTGCCTACATGAATGAGGAGCGCGTTTATCCGGTGGAGAACTTCTACGATCTCTGCACCTCAATGAGGTTCAAGAATACTGCTGTCATGATAGGTGCCGTCAAGCAATGCGGCTCTTTCGGCATCGTGTCCGGCAATAACATTTATGCCACATCGTCGTTCTGTTCTCCGCTTTGGAATTCGGAATGTTTTACATCTACTGCTGCCGGAGGACGCACAAAATCCGGCATTTTACCGGGAACTTTACCGGGAACTTGCCCGGCTGATAATATATATAATATATATACTAAAGGGGATTCTTCTAACGAAGAACTTTCGCCTATCGGCGATGAGGATCCTACATCAGATTCTTCCAAGGAAAATATCGTTACACCTGAATCTTTGGCTGCCGCCAAAGAGTTTTTCCATCTCATCAACAAGACTCCTTCGGAGAAAGCGCAACTGCTGACTCCACTGATAAACTGGTTTCAACTGCACGAAAAGCTGACGAGGCAACATGCCTGCGACAATCTGGTTTATCTGGTCAACGAATTACTGATCCCGTACTTTGCCGGGCAGGCCCGCTTCATGAAGTCGAACCATGCCGGACGCATCTGCTGGCTAAGCAATCTGATAAAATCGGCCCACGGGCAACGCTTGCTGAACGAGGCCGCCTGCCAGGGACGCAAGATACGCCAACAGGCCGTCGTAGAGAACCGGAACACGCAGAGGAGCAATCATCCCGTCAGCGAATTTGAATGGACAGACCCGGAGTCGGGCCTGCGGTTCTATGACGATGCAGTGGAAGGAGCGGTCAATATCCCCGACGGTGCACAGCCAAGGCCTTCGGCAGA
This sequence comes from uncultured Bacteroides sp., assembly GCA_902388495.1. Taxonomy (GTDB): domain Bacteria; phylum Bacteroidota; class Bacteroidia; order Bacteroidales; family Bacteroidaceae; genus Bacteroides. The sequence goes on from CABMPP010000025.1 coordinate 17,606, forward strand.
AGCCATTTGGAACGTGTTGAGCAAGGAGTGGACACCTGATATTAATTTATAATGAAAATATGAATTTGTAATGAAAGCATTTTATTCTCTCTCTGACTTTCCCGAACGCAAAAGCGCGGGTAAGAATTTTGTAACCGTCTGCCCCAAGTGCGGAAAGAAGCATCTCTCCATCTCCAAGGCAACGGGACTGTATCATTGTTTCTACGGCGGTTGCGACTTCCACGGGAAGTTGAAAGACTTCTGGGAAGAGCGTCCGTATACGGATTCTACCTTTGGTGCAGGCACCGGGGGCAATGCCTTCGGCACGAACAAGCCTGTTTGCCGCGCAAGCGGCTGTGCAAGCGGCAATAGCGGTGCAGAAGGCGGCGGTGGAAAATCTTCCTCGGAAGTACCGATGATTCCCGAAGACTACAAACACCTTACACCGGAAGTGTTCGCCAGGATAAAACCCTTGACCGACGATCCTGAAACGACCGATCAGGATCAGCTGTCGGCCCGCCGCTACCTTGCCGACCAGGGCATCTCACTGGCAACGGCTATCGGCGCTCGTATCGGCTGCCTCACCCACCGCTGCTTCGGCAAGGAAGAGGACGGCAAGAAGTCCGTCGGGACGATATATCATTGCATCGCCTACCTGAACTACGTCAACGGGCAACCCGTCAATGCGAAGTACCGTTCGTGCGATGCCTCCCGGGTACCTGCTGCGGACGAGAACAAGGCGGCCGGTTATACCAAATGCTGGAGCCAGGACTCGCCCACCACTCCGTGTCCGCCTTATAACATCGATTGCCTCAATCCGCTCCGCGTAAGCGAGGACAGCATTCCCCGGCTGATTATCACCGAGGGCGAGAAAGATGTGCTGACGCTGACCGAAGCCGGATATCCCTACGTCATCAGCGTGCCTAACGGAGCCGCCAGCGACCTGGGGAAATCGTTTGAAGCCTTCGAGTCCTGGATAGACCAGGCGCACGACATCGTGCTCTGTGGTGACTGCGACCTGCCCGGCCGAACCTTGGTAAAGCATCTGACCGACTACTTCGGTGCCCGCTGCCTGCTCACCACATTACCCGCCGACTGCAAGGACATCTCCGACGTACTCACCACCTACGGCGTGGAAGTGGTGCGCGAAATCATCGACTCGGCCCGCCCGCAACAGACCACGGACATCATCACCGTGAACGAGCGTGCGGACGAAATAATGAATGTGCTGCACGGGGAATACGACCACGGTTACGATGTGGGCTTCGGCCCGCTGACGGATCATGTGTTTCATCCCACCGACCAGGGCGGCCTGGTGATTGAGACCGGGATGCCCAACAGCGGGAAAACCGATTTCCTGAACGACCTTACTTGCCGGCTGATGGCCAAAACAGGCCGTTACGTTTGCTACCTCTCTTTTGAAGTGCCGGACAAGAACAAGCATATCGCCCGCCTTATCCAGCTGATGCTGGGCAAGGTAAATACCGCCAACTATACGCGGGAGCAGCTACAGCCTATCGTCAGCTTTCTGAACGGGCACATGGTGCATCTCGACTTGCACGAGGTGCCGCCCACACCTGCCAATATCCTTTCGCGTGCCGACATGGTGCGGCGCACTGTACCGTTGAAATATCTCATCGTCGACCCCTATCTGTTCATGGAAGTGGAAACGGGCCGTTACAACACTGAGACGCAAGCCATCAGGAGTATGCTGACGCAGATGCAGGCATGGGGACGCATCAACCGGATATGGGTGGTCATCGTGGCTCACCCGCGCAGCCTGAAAAAGCTGAGCGGCAAGAACGAGTTGGAAGAGATTGACATGTACACCATCTCGGGGAGTGCCAACTGGGCCAATCTTGCCGACTTCATCTTCTCCATCACCCGCGTGCAACAGCCGGACCGGAACTATACCCGCCTCGACATGCTGAAAGTGCGCGACCAGGAACTCTGCCAGACGGGCAGCGTGCTCTACGTGCGCCAGCCTTGCGGGCGCTACGACGAACGGGAGTCCGAGGAGCAGGTGATGGCGGAAAGCCAGGGCAGGGTGATGACGAAAGACAGGGAGCCCTGGGTTGGGTTGATTGATAATTGATGAATTAGCTGTATCAGGGTTCACCCAGCGCCTCCACTATGAGCCGCACTTGTGCAGACGTGAAACTGCGTACTTTGTTGCAGAAGCCGGAATTGCGGAGTGCAACAGTCAGAGAGGGTTGCAGGGCGATCCAAAGCATCAGCTTGCGGCGGGCGGCACCCACGGTGATATGGGGGCTGTAGAGCCGGGCAAGTTCGCCTATGCCATAGGGGCGGATGTGAAAGGAAACGGTATCGGCAGTGTCTTTTTGTATCATGAGTCTTGTTCTTTTAATTCATTACAAATATACACTTTTTCCTCCACACGATCAAGGGTTTACGTCTCGTTATCGTGCATCAATGTGCATCATTCGGCAGCATGGCTCGTCATCGTTATAAACCGGGCGGAACGGCTGTAGGGATGATGTATCTTTGTCCTGTCAGACGATGAAGGGTGAAGATTAGTAATCACGACGCGCGAAGATTAGTAATCGTAAGCCTCGAAGATTAGTATCGTCTCTCCATAACTTTTAATTATTAATTTTTAATTCTTAATTTATGATCAATTACAGTATCGTGATGCGCGGCAATCCCGTCAATAAGTCGGCTGCCAAGAAAGCGTATGCCAGTGCGCAGTATTCAGAAGTGATGGACATCAACCGGTTTGCCGAACACATTGCCAGCCATGGCTGTGTGTATAAACGTTCGGACATCGTAGCCATCCTCACCATGTCTGTGGACTGTATGCGGGAGCAGCTGCTGGCCGGCCAAAAGATCCAGTTGGGCGACCTGGGGAGTTTCTACGTCAGCATCAACAGCATCGGGGCGGTTTCGGCCAAGGAGTTCAACCCTGCCATCCACGTCCGAAAACTGAACGTGAACTGGACTTGCGGCCAGCGCTTCGAAGACTTGCTGGAGGAAGCGGAGTTCAACTTGGTTGCCACCCGTTCGGCAGCGCGTGCCGTGGTGAAGGCCCTGAAGGCCGGAAAAACAACCGTTGACCTGACCGGAACTATCACCGGCGGAGGTGGGGATACCGGCGGAGGTAATGACGGCGGTGGCCAGGGCGGTTCGGATGGGGACCAGAGTGAAAATCCGCTGGGCTGATAATTTAGCGCAGCCAAGCATCAGCGCAGCAAGCCTGAAAGGCTTTTATCTATTAGCCCAGGGCATCGCCCTGGGTTTAAGAACGTCCCCTCGCCTTACGCCCTGAAAGGGCATAAGATATAACACACGGGCTTTTGCCCTTTCAGGGCGCAGAGATAGAGCAGATTATTACCCAGGGCGTTGCCCTGGGCTGATAGATGAAAGCCCTTCAGGCTTTGCCGGACTGATAAATGAAAGCCTTTCAGGCTTGCTGCGCAAGTAATCCGAATGGAAATCTTGCCGGGGCGCTGCGCCCCTAAATTCCCATTTGCAAATCAAATTATTAAATATTAAAACTATAGAATTATGAGTGAAAAATCGTCTTCAAAATGGAGTGTTATACTCAAAGTGATAATCGCTGTGGCAACGGCAGTAGCAGGTGCTTTCGGGCTGGGCGCCTGTACAGGCATCATCGGCTGACCATGAAAGCAGGCAGCTTTTATCAGAACTATCGGGAGGTACGCCTCCTGGTAGTTCATTGCAGCGCAACGCGCTGTGACCGCGACTTCCCTGTAGAAGCACTGCTCCGCTGCCATCTGCAACGCGGCTTTGCCAGCATCGGTTATCATTTCTACATCACCCGCGACGGGGAAGTCCACATTTGCCGCCCTGCCCATCAGATCGGTGCGCACGCCACCGGTTGGAATGATCATAGCCTCGGTATCTGCTACGAAGGCGGACTCGATGAAACGGGCCGACCCGCCGATACACGGACTTATGCGCAGAAGTGTTCATTGCTTGACTTGCTACGGCAGCTGAAATCGGATTATCCCGGAGCCCGGATACTGGGGCATTACCAGCTCAGTGCATCCATACACAAGGCATGTCCGTGTTTCGACGCCCGCGAAGAATACGCGGAACTATAAACGGCGGCCGGGCTTTATGATTTCTATGAATTCCGGTTCTATGTAGGCGGTTGCGATGGCTACGATGCCCGGTATCTTGATGACAATCCGTTTGCTGCGTTTGCCCTTTACCTTCAGAAGTACTCCTTCCACGCCATCGAATGCACCGCCGTGGACGCGTACTTTCTGTCCTTTTTCCAGGCAGATTTCTTCAGGTTTATAATAGGTGAGGTCTTCCTCGTATTTCTGTGCTACTCTGATGAAATCCTGCATCTGGCAGCCGGGTACGATAATGATTTTTCGTCCCGAATCCGTTTTTTGCGTGATGTATTGCAGATAAGGATTTCTTGTTTTGAACTCGGTCAAAACAGATTTGGTGGTACGGACAAAGACCAGGTTGGAAATGGCGGGGACAAGTACCCGCTCTTTTCTTCCGTGATGTTCTTTGATGGTATAGCACATGGGAATGAAACTTTCAATATTTTCTTTCTTCAACTCCTTTTGGACATGTAGTTCTTTTTTGTAAGCATACATAGCGTACCAAACGGTGGTTTCTTCACCGGTTTCTTCTGTTGTACTACCCATTGTTCTGTTCTGAATTTTATTGTGTTATGCTTGCGTCAGGGCATACCTTTGGGACCTTGAAATCGCTGTAATGCAGTGTTTTTCAATTAGTTAATTGCTTGTTTGCTTTAATATCCCCTTTTTAATTTTGTGACGTCTCTTTATAAGAGACAGCACAACAGGGATAACGATCAATAAATCAATATTTTACAGATGATTATTTTTCATTTAATGAGACGACTTTAATATTTTTTCATCGCCAACTGAAATAAGTTTATAAAAAATAGAGATTGACTATATATTTAAAGAATTAATACCTATGATTATTTTATATTAATGTAATATGCTGATCTTTAAAATGTTGAAATCAAATCGTGAATGATCTTATTAAATTTTTCCTTGCTTATATTTGTTTATGTCTGCATTAATTAATACTTTTGCCAACACATTGTGCTGTCTCTTATAAAGAGACGTTACAAATTCAGTCATTTAAAAGACTTTCATTTTGTCCGGTCTATCATACTACTTATCAGTTTCGTTATTTCAAATGTTTTTATTAGATTTGATAGTCCATGATAATAAAATGCATTGCTTAATTATGATAAGCTAAATTAAAACCGGATGCTGTTGCTTCATGTTCGAATAAAAAGCTTATCTTTGTTCCCATTAAAGAATGTCTTAATCTCACGCTTATGTCATCCATGGAATTAAAAGAAGTCTATATAGATCCTCGAACCGATTTTGGGTTTAAGTATCTTTTCGGTACTCCGATGAACAAGGATTTGCTGATTGGCTTTCTGAATGCCCTCTTCCACGGCATGCATTCCATTACCGATCTTACTTATCTGAACAGCGAACAACTGGGCATCCGCAAAGAAGACCGCCGCGCGATATTTGATGTCTATTGTGAGACCGAAACCGGTGAACGGTTCATCGTCGAGATGCAAAATGTATTCCAGCAATTCTTCAAAGACCGCAGCGTCTACTATTCCACTTTTCCCATCCGTGAACAGGCGCAGCGTGGCGAATGGAACTACCGCCTGGAAGCAGTCTATACAGTGGGCATACTGAACTTCGTGTTCGATGAAGACAAGAATTCCAAGGATTATTACCACCATGAGGTGAAACTGATGGACGTAAATACGAAGAAAGTATTCTATGACAAACTCACGTTTATCTATCTTGAGCTTCCTAAGTTTACCAAGACGGAGGAGGAACTGGAAACGATCTTCGAGAAATGGGTATTTGTCCTGAAAAACCTTTCCCGCTTGCTGGCGCGTCCGGTAGCTTTGCAAGAGCGCGTTTTCAGCCGGCTGTTCGAAGCTGCGTCGATAGCACGTTTCACTCCCAGCCAGTTGCGTGAATATGAAGATAGCGTGAAGGCGTATCGTGACATCGTGAATGCTGTGAATACGGCCCGGATGGAAGGACGTGAAGAAGGATGGGAAGAGGGCCGTGAAGAGGGACGCGAAGAGGGCCGTGAAGAAGGACGCGAAGAACAAAATAGAGTCAATGCGTTGAATTTGAAACAACTGGGAGTTTCGAATGATATTATATCGAAAGCTACCGGGTTATCTGTTGAAGAGATAGACAGTTTATAATTTATTTATTCTTTTAGTCAGTAAGAGACGAGTAGTCCCCGTCTCTTACGATGCCTCCTCCTTGTCATACATCCAGCAATCCCAAAATTTCCCGATTTGCCTGGTCTATCACGGAAGCGTCCAAAGACGCTAAATATATCTGGGTGGTTTTTTCGGACACATGCCCCATACCTGCACTAATCACTGACAGCGGTATGTTGTGGTTGCGTGCTGCGGTGGCCCATGTATGCCGGGCGCAATACGAAGTCAAAGGCACATCCAAGCCTATCAGTTCTCCTAATCTTTTCAGCCGGCGATTGTAATACCCCAAGGCCGACTGATATTGCGTATAGCTCTTGACCGGATCGGTGGAAGTGATAAGCGGGAACAGATAAGGACTGCCCGTGTTGTCTTTCAGATAGCGCACGATGATTTTTGCCATACACGGTTCTATCAGAATCGTGAGCTTTTGCCCTGTTTTGTGGCGGGTATAAACGATTGTTCCGTTGACTATATTCTCTTTGCGCAGGAAAGCGATGTCGATGAAAGCCATGCCGCGTGTGGTGTAACTGAAGATGAAGATGTCGCGTGCCAATGTGAGAGAGGCCGAAGACCGCAGTACCAACTTTTGCAACTGTATGATGGTTTCCTCACTGACTGCACGTTTGCGGGTGCGGTCTACTCCCGTGTACACATGCTGGAAGGGATGAGGCTGCCTGGCGAAATGCAGGCTGACAGCCTTGTTGTACACCGATCTTAATATCCGCATATAGAAAGATCTTGTGTTTCGCGCTATTTCTCCTTTTTGTAACCAGATGTCATATTCGTGTATCAACTCTTCGTTGCATCTTGAGAACAAGATGTCCGTTCCACCCAGAAAAGCAGAGAAACTGTTCAGTGTACTTTGATAGTTGTGGGCAGTCCCCAACTTGCCGTTTGCTTGCAGAGCAATTATTTGCTTCCTGAAAAAGAGAAGCATATATTTCCTCCTGATTTTTACTGTTGCCATAATTTTAGTATTTGATGATTTAGTTAATAACAAAATAGTTGTATCTTTGTGCTCCAAATTACTAACACCTCTGTTTCTATGCAAGAAAAGATTATAATTCTTGATTTCGGTTCGCAAACCACGCAGCTCATCGGCCGTCGCGTTCGCGAATTGAATGTGTATTGCGAAATTGTACCTTACAATAAATTCCCGAAGGGGGATGAAAGTGTAAAAGGAGTGATCCTTTCGGGGAGTCCGTTCTCTGTGTACGATGAAAGTGCGTTCAAGATAGATTTGAATGAAATCCGCGGGAAGTATCCTATTCTGGGTATCTGCTACGGTGCACAATTCATTGCCTACACCAACGGCGGCAAGGTGGAACCTGCCGGTAGCCGCGAGTACGGACGTGCACACCTGAGCTCTTTCGATAAGGACAATGTGCTCTTCAAAGGCGTAAAGGACAATAGCCAGGTGTGGATGAGCCACGGCGACACGATTACTGCTATTCCTGCGAACTTCAAGACAGTTGCTTCGACCGACAAAGTGAAAATCGCCGCTTACCAGGTGGAAGGCGAGAAGATGTGGGGCGTACAGTTCCATCCCGAAGTTTATCATACCGAAGACGGCACGCAGATGCTGAAGAATTTCGTAGTAGATGTTTGTGGTTGCAAGCAGGATTGGAGTGCTGCTTCGTTCATCGAAACAACGGTAGCCCAACTGAAAGAACAGGTAGGCGACGATAAAGTAGTGCTTGGCCTGAGCGGCGGTGTTGACTCGTCGGTTGCTGCCGTGCTGCTGAACCGTGCCATCGGTAAGAACCTGACTTGTATCTTCGTAGACCACGGTATGCTGCGCAAGAATGAGTTTAAGAACGTGCTGCACGATTATGAGTGCCTCGGCCTGAACGTGATCGGTGTGGATGCCAGTGCCAAGTTCTTTGCAGAGCTGGCCGGAGTTACGGAGCCCGAAAAGAAACGCAAGATTATAGGTAAAGGCTTTATCGACGTTTTCGACGAAGAAGCCCACAAGATTAAAGATGTGAAATGGCTGGCACAGGGTACTATTTATCCTGACTGCATCGAGTCCCTTTCCATCACCGGAACGGTTATCAAGAGCCATCACAATGTAGGTGGTCTGCCCGAAAAGATGAACTTGAAACTTTGCGAGCCGCTTCGTCTGCTGTTCAAGGATGAAGTTCGCCGCGTAGGTCGTGAGTTGGGGATGCCCGAACATCTGATTACCCGCCATCCTTTCCCTGGACCGGGACTGGCTGTGCGTATCCTCGGCGATATTACTCCGGAGAAAGTACGCATTCTGCAAGATGCCGACGATATCTTTATCCAGGGCTTGCGTGACTGGATGGTGAAGGATGCCGATGGTAACGAGACGGCTCTTTATCATCAGGTTTGGCAGGCAGGCGTTATCCTGCTTCCTGTGCAGTCCGTGGGTGTGATGGGAGATGAACGTACGTACGAACGCGCCGTTGCCCTGCGTGCCGTGACTTCTACGGATGCCATGACTGCCGACTGGGCGCATCTGCCTTATGAGTTCCTCGGCAAGATCTCCAATGACATTATTAATAAGGTGAAAGGGGTGAACCGAGTGACTTATGATATCTCGTCAAAACCACCTGCAACGATAGAGTGGGAGTAAGTCTTTATTGACTCTTTCATTAAAATGTATTACTCTGTCATTCAGAGCGAAGCGAAGAATCTCTTCTCTTTATGCAAGGGGAAGAGATTCTTCGCTTCGCTCTGAATGACAGAGTAATATTCTCTCTTATGATTAATCTGCTCTAATTTACAGCAACTTTGCTGCTTCCGGAATTATAATCTCCCCTCTGTGCAGTTCCAGCAGATTCTTTTCCTGCATACTGTTCAGCGCCCTCGACACTCCCATACGTGTGTCGTTGACGATTTGAGCAAGCTCTTCCATCTTGATTTTCATTACTTTTCTGCCTGCCGGACGCTCGATATGCATCAGGATGAAGTGGCTGATCTGTTTTTCAAGATTATCATCACTCCTTGTCCAGAGGCGGTGGCTGAGGTTTTGCGAGCGGTTGCTGATCACATTCATGTAGTTCAACCGGAAAATATCGTATCTGAACAGTTCACTTATTACAAAAGCCTTGCTGATGCTTACCGTATGTGCTTCTGTCTCTGCTACGTAGGTCGATACGTAGGTGGTGTTCATACCGAACATAGACTGCGGTTCTATCAGATAGGGGGCTTGCAGATGCTCTGTGAAACTGTATGATGCATCTAAGGACGAAGTGGAGAAGGCGACTTCGCCTTTCAGTACAAATACGAGCTGATTGCACGTGTCGCCCGCTCTCAGGATGGTTTCGCCTGCTTTATGCTTTATAAAGTTCAGTCTTACTTTTCCTAAAATATTGGTGAAGTCTTCTTGGGCTAGTCCCTGAAAGAGTGGCAGTTGCAGTAATGTATCGAACATTGTATCCATATCATTTTTTCTTCTAGTTCCAAACAAAAGTAGGTATAATCAAGGTGTGCCGTAAACTCTTTGCCTCTCTTTTTGTTTTTTTTATTATTTCTTAAACACACTATTCATTCGTCGCAAAGAAATCTTGCGGAATGCATAAAAATGAACTATATTTGCAAAAAAAAGGAGGATCGTATGTTTTCAGCATTTAATTGGCAACAGATGACCAGCGCTTTTATCGTACTGTTTGCTGTAATAGATATTATTGGTTCAATTCCTATCATTATCAATCTGAAGGAAAAGGGAAAGGATGTGAATGCAACGAAGGCGACTTTGATATCGTTTGCTTTGTTGATCGGCTTTTTCTATGCCGGAGACATGATGCTGAAGTTGTTTCATGTCGATATCGAATCGTTTGCCGTGGCAGGTGCGTTCGTCATCTTCCTGATGTCGCTGGAGATGATTCTCGATGTGGAGATCTTTAAAAACCAGGGACCTATCAAGGAAGCGACGCTGGTGCCGCTGGTATTTCCGTTGCTGGCAGGAGCGGGGGCTTTCACTACGTTGCTCTCGTTGCGTGCCGAGTATGCCAGCGTCAACATCATCATAGCATTGGTGCTGAACATGATATGGGTGTATTTTGTGGTCAGCATGACCGGGCGCGTGGAGCGTTTCCTCGGCAAAGGAGGTATTTACCTTATCCGTAAGTTCTTCGGAATTATTCTGCTGGCAATCTCCGTAAGACTGTTTACGGCGAACATAACGTTGCTGATAGAGGCGCTGCAAAAGCATTGATTATAAGAGTGTCAATTTAGGAAGAACTTATCATTCGCTTCTTTCCGTATTTTCGTTATCCTCCTTTTCCTCTTCTTCCTCCTCCTCTTCATCGCCCTCGTCAGCGAACGGGTCGGGGCGTTGAGGGCCGTAATTCATAAAACCTATGGAGCAAAGGGTGCCTGCGATGGCTCCGCTGAGGTGCCCCTCCCAGGAGGTGGTTATCTTGGCAAATTGCGGGAACATGTTCCATACCAGTCCGCCGTATAAGAATGTTACCAGCAGGGAGATGGCGATGAGCGGCACATGCTTGCGCAGTATTCCGCTGAAAAACAGAAAGAAGGCCAGCCCGTAGACGATGCCGCTGGCTCCGATATGCCATCCCGGTTTACCTATAATAAAGGTAAATATACCGGAGGCTATCCAGATGGCAAAAAATATGTAAGATGCAATGTCGCGATAGAAATAAAACAAGCACCACATCAGGAAGAATAACGGAATGGTATTGGCAAGCAGATGGCTGAAACTGCTATGTATAAGCGGATGAGTAAAAATTCCCAATACGCCTCGCTGTTCCATCGGGTACACTCCCAACCGGGAAAGATCCCAATCCATGCCTGTCTCCAAAAACTTCACAATGTATAGAATGAACAGTAAGAATAACGGTAGGACCCCTGCCAGGACTATTCTGCGTATATCATGCTTCATATTTAGTATAACATTTGCTATTTTTGTACAATACTACGCATTATTTGACTAAAAACCGAAAATAAACTGACTTTTTATTTTGCCTATAAGCTTTAATTTGTATTTTTGGGCATCGCTACATGGCTTGTAGCGCATGGTACCTGAATAATTAACCTTTAAATAATGCACAACTATGAGTTATTTACGATTTGACAAGACCCTGATGATCAATCTGCAAGAATCTTTACCAAGGGAGATACTTCGGACGAATAAGTCGGGTGCCTATCATTGTACAACAATTGTAGATTGTAACACACGCAAATATCACGGTCTGTTGGTGATACCTGTCCCCAACCTGGATGATGAAAATCATGTGCTGCTATCTTCTTTGGATGAAACGGTAATTCAGCACGGTGCGGAGTTTAACCTGGGGTTGCACAAGTATCAAGGAGACCACTTCAGTCCTAACGGGCACAAGTATATCCGCGAGTTCGATTGTGAAAACATCCCGGCAACTACCTATCGTGTAGGAGGTGTGATCCTCCGGAAAGAAAAACTTTTTGTACATCATGAGAACCGGATTCTGATCCGTTATACCTTGGTTGATGCCCATTCGGCAACCACGCTTCGGTTCCGCCCCTTCCTGGCATTCCGTAGTGTACGCGAGTATACGCACGAGAATGCATTGGCAAGCCGTGACTACCAGCTGGTGGAGAATGGCATCAAGACTTGCATGTACCCCGGTTATCCGGAGCTCTTCATGCAGTTGAACAAGAAAAATGAGTTCCACTACCAGCCCGACTGGTATCGTGGTATCGAGTATCCTAAGGAACAGGAACGTGGATATGACTTCAACGAAGACCTCTACGTGCCCGGCTATTTCGAAGTGGATATAAAGAAAGGAGAGAGCATTGTCTTCTCTGCCGGTATATCCGAAATATCTCCGCGCAAACTGAAGCAGACCTTCGAAGCCGAAGTGGCCGACCGCACTCCACGCGACAGCTTCTATCATTGCTTGAAAAACTCGGCGCACCAGTTCCACAACAAGCAGGGAGACGAGCATTATGTGCTTGCCGGTTATCCCTGGTTCAAGTGCCGTGCCCGCGACTTGTTTATCGCCTTGCCCGGATTGACGCTGGCTGTTGACGAACAAGATGAGTTTGAAGATGTTATGAAGACAGCCGAGAAGGCTATTTACGAGTTTATCAATGGCGAGGCTTCTTCTTATAAGATCTATGAGATGGAGCATCCCGATGTTCTGCTGTGGGCCATCTGGGCTTTGCAGCAATATGCCAAGGAGACTTCGCGCGAGCATTGCCGGCAGATGTACGGCAAGTTGCTGGAGGATATCATGGGATATATCCGCGACCGCAAGCACGATAACCTCTTCTTGCACGATAACGGGTTGCTTTATACCAACGGGAAGGAGAAGGCGGTAACGTGGATGAATTCCACTGTCAACGGACGCCCCGTCATTCCTCGTACCGGCTATATTGTAGAAGTGAACGCTTTGTGGTACAATGCACTCCGTTTTGTGGCCGATATGGTTCGTGAAGCCGGAAATGCAGTGCTTGCCGACAGCCTGGATGCACAGGCTGAAGTGACGGGCAAGTCCTTTGTAGATACGTTCCGCAATGAATACGGCTATCTGTTTGACTATGTGGACGGCTATATGATGGATTGGAGCGTTCGTCCGAACATGTTGTTCGCGGTTGCTCTCGATTACTCTCCGCTGGACAGGGCGCAGAAGAAGCAGATACTGGACATCGTGACGAAGGAACTGCTGACCCCGAAAGGCTTGCGTACGCTGAGTCCCAAGAGTGGCGGCTACAATCCGAACTATGTAGGCCCGCAGATGCAGAGAGACTATGCTTACCATCAGGGAACAGCCTGGCCGTGGCTCATGGGCTTCTATATGGAAGCATACCTGCGCATCTACAAGATGAGCGGAGTGTCGTTTGTAGAAAGACAATTGATCGGCATGGAAGATGAAATGACCTCCCATTGCATCGGTACATTGCCCGAATTGTTTGATGGTAATCCTCCGTTTACCGGCCGGGGCGCGGTATCTTTTGCCATGAACGTGGCCGAAATTCTGCGTATCTTGAAGTTATTGTCTAAGTATAATTTATAAAAGGAGGAACGAAGATGAAAGTTTTAATGTTTGGATGGGAATTCCCTCCCAAAATATATGGTGGTCTTGCAGTTGCTTCTTATGGAATAACTAAGGGATTGAGTGCGCAGGGTGATATAGAAACAACCTTCTGTATGCCTAAGCCTTGCGGAGAAGAAGAAAAGTTTTTGAATATAGTAGGCATGAACCAGGTGCCGATTGTGTGGCGCGATGTGGATTACGGTTATTTGCAGTCGCGTTTGCAGACTTCGACACCGGAAGAGTATTACGCTTTCCGCGATCATATCTATGCCGATTTCTCTTATATGCATGTCAATGACATTGGCTGTATGGAGTTTGCCGGCGGTTATCCCGGAAACCTGCACGAAGAAATAAATAATTTCTCGGTCATTGCGGGCGTTGTGGCGCGCAGGCAGGAGTTCGACATCATTCATGCCCACGACTGGCTGACGTATCCTGCCGGTGTGCATGCCAAGATGGTAAGCGGCAAACCGCTTTGTATCCATGTTCATGCTACGGATTTCGACCGTTCGCGCGGTAAAGTGAATCCTACTGTATACTCTATCGAGAAGAACGGTATGGACTATGCGGACTGCATCATGTGCGTGTCCGAGCTTACCCGCCGTACGGTTATCAACGAGTATCACCAGAATCCGAAGAAGGTATTTGCCATGCACAATGCCGTTTATCCGCTTTCGCAGGAGCTGCTGGACATTCCGCGCCCCGATCATGCGAAAGAGAAGGTGGTGACTTTCCTTGGACGTATCACCATGCAGAAGGGACCGGAATACTTTGTAGAGGCTGCATCGCTGGTGTTGCGGCGTACCCGTAACATCCGCTTTGTAATGGCAGGTTCGGGCGATATGCTGAATGCTATGATTAATCTGGCTGCCGAACGCGGCATTGCCGACCGCTTCCACTTCCCGGGCTTCATGAAGGGCAGGCAGGTGTACGAGGTCTATAAGAATAGCGATGTATTCGTCATGCCTTCTGTATCCGAGCCTTTCGGTATTGCCCCGCTTGAGGCCATGCAGTGTGGAACGCCTTCTATTATCTCAAAGCAGTCGGGATGCGGTGAAATCCTTGATAAGGTGATTAAGACCGATTACTGGGATATTCATGCGATGGCCGACGCCATTTACTCCCTCTGCACCAATCAGTCGCTCTTCCATTACCTTCAGGAAGAAGGCAAGAAGGAAGTGGACGGAATTACATGGGAGAAGGTCGGTCTGCGAATCCGTGCCCTCTATGAGGATGTGTTAAGAAACTATGGTAAATAATAAAACAATATATAGAAATGAGAACTATCTGTCTTTATTTTGAGATACATCAAATTATTCATTTGAAACGTTACCGTTTCTTTGATATAGGGGTTGATCATTATTACTATGATGATTATGCCAACGAAATGAGCATCAACGAGGTGGCTGAACGCTCCTACATTCCGGCGCTGAACACGCTGATTGAAATGGTGAAGAATTCCGGTGGTGCGTTTAAGGTGGCTTTGTCCATCTCGGGAGTTGCATTGGAGCAGCTCGAAATCCATGCTCCTGCTGTAATCGACCTGTTGCAACAGTTGAACGATACCGGTTGCTGCGAGTTCCTGGCCGAGCCTTATTCTCATGGACTTTCTTCACTTGCCAATGAAGATTGCTTCAGGGAAGAAGTAAAACGCCAGAGTGCAAAGATGAAACAAATGTTCGGCAAGGCTCCGAAGGTGTTCCGTAACTCAAGCCTGATTTATTCGGATGAGATTGGTGCGATAGTAGCCGATCTGGGCTTTAAGGGTATGCTTACCGAAGGTGCCAAGCATGTTTTGGGTTGGAAGAGTCCGCACTATGTATACCACTGTGCCATGAATCAGAACCTGAAGCTGCTGTTGCGCGACTTTAAGCTCTCGGATGATATCAGTTTGCGTTTCTCCAACTCCGAGTGGAACGAGTATCCTTTGTTTGCCGACAAGTATATCAATTGGATCGATGCCTTGCCGCAGGAAGAGCAGGTTATCAACATCTTTATGGAACTTTGTGCGCTGGGCATGGCACAACCGCTGTCCTCCAATATTCTGGAGTTCCTGAAAGCATTGCCCATTTGTGCAAAGGAGAAAGGCATCACATTCTCTACGCCTACCGAGATTGTTACGAAGTTGAAGTCTGTTTCCCAATTGGATGTTCCGTATCCGATGTCTTGGGTGGACGAGGAGAGAGATACAAGTTGCTGGCTGGGTAACACGATGCAGCGCGAAGCATTCAACAAACTGTATAGCGTGGCCGAACGTGTACATCTCTGTGACGACCGCCGTATCAAGCAAGACTGGGACTACTTGCAGGCAAGTAATAACTTCCGCTTCATGACGACCAAGAATAGCGGAGTGGGCTTGAACCGTGGCATCTATGAATCTCCTTATGATGCGTTCACCAATTATATGAATATTCTGGGCGACTTCATCAAACGTGTTGACTCTCTTTATCCGGTAGACATTGATAATGAAGAGCTGAATGCGCTGCTGACCACTATCAAGAACCAGGGAGATGAAATAGAAGAGTTGCATAAAGAACTGGAAATAGTACAGGCAAAGCTGGAAAAGGAAAAGGCCGTTGAAAAGAAGAAGGAAGCAAAGGCTGCCAAACCTGCTGCGGAGAAACCTGCTGCCAAGGCTCCTGCCAAAAAGCCTGCTGCCAGAAAGACTGCAAAGAAGAAAGAGGCGGAATAGATTACTGCTGATTCTCCATAAAAAAGCCTCCCCGTTCATCTGAGCGGGGAGGCTTTTTTATGGAGGTAATATCTATTACTCGCTAAAGCTTGTATAAATAACATCTATCTTCAACGGAGGCTGGTTCGGACCACCTTTCAGTTTGGCATATCCTGGCTTCAAGTCATTCTGAATGCCAATAATGGCTTTATTGCTGGTACTGTTATCATAAGTAACTGAAACAGGAATTAATAATACTTTGTCCCAGTCCTTGGTCGCTTCATTGGTGTTCCAGTCGTTTTCCCATTGGGTTTCGTTCCACGAGCTGCCGGCCTTTTCTTTGGCCGCTTTCTTGGCTGCCTGTTTTTCGTTGATGCAGGTTGTCACCAGTCGGGCTATGTTATTGAATACATATTGATTGGTTGCCACAGAATTATGCTTGGTGGTAAATGAAGTTACATTGTCTGTAATCTTATTACCCTCAAAGAAGGTCTTCAAGTCTTGTTTTCGTATCAACAATACATCGCTGGGAGGAGTCATGCTGTATTCAAAGTTGCTTTCTTCATTGTAGTTGGTGAAGGTCAGCTTAACGGCATTGAGGGTATCGTTGGATAACTGGTTGTAAATCTTATCGTATGGCATGGTGGCTTCGGTGAAGATACCTGCGGGCGATTTGATATATGTCCAGTCGGGTTCTTTCACTCGGTCATTGAGCAGGTCGGAATTCAGGAACTGGTTGGCTTGAATAACTTCCTTGGTGGAGGCAAAGACTGTTCGCATTACATAGGCTAAAGAGTCTGTTCCGTCTTTCTTCTTTAAAGCGACTCCTGTCGTATCATTTACAACATGGAAGCGGAATTGCATTTGCAAGTCTACATAGTCTATATAAAGGATGGTTCCATCTGAATAGTCGCTTTTTACATATACTCCCTTAAAGATCTTGTCAATAAAGGTTGCGGCATCTTTAAAGTATTCCGGATGTTCCCGATATACCTTTAAGATTCTGTCTTCACCGAATGTCTTTTTATCCAAGGGGAAGGTTACATTGGGATAGTAAGTCTTGTTACCGTATGTATCTGTTGCATTTCTTACAGAATCGGGAACCGTAGTGTCGTAGGCTGAATAGGCTTTACGACCAAGCAGCGATTTAGGATCGAACTTGTTGTAATATTCTTCCGGATTGATGTTGGTATAACGATTCTTATCGAGCTTTTTATCCAGTTCGTACACACTCATCCGGCAAGCATTCAGAGAGTCGCCGAACCAACTGGAATAATATACTACCAATTGAACCGATACTACGCTATCTCCTGCCATACTTCCCGTTCCGGTATTGGTCACCGGATCGTATTTATAAACTTCCGGAAGGGTGAAGTTCTCTGTACAGTTCAGTTCCGTAAGGAAACTGGACTCATAATAGCCGAATTTCGGGTCTGAGAATTTACCTACATATCCGGTGCTGGTTTTGGCATATACCGAGTCGGCAGCAAAGGATCGTGTTGTTACTTCAAAAGTAGCAGTATGCGCTGATATGCCATCGGAGCCGGGAAGCATTCCCAAACCTAATGTACCGGTGTTGTCATCGCATCCGAAGAAAGTCAGGAGTGCTAAAAGCAATAGTCCTAGATATCTTACTTTCATAGTTATAATTGTCTAAATCGATTTTATTCTTGTTCTGCTTCCCAAACCTTGTCGTAGAAGTCGTTGCAGGCTTCAGCGAAGTTCTCGGGAGATTGATAGTCTAATATCATTTTCCCTGTCTCGCGGGCATGCTTCATCACTTCTTCGTTGACGTGTTCGCTCTGTTGGATGATGCCGTCGGAGAAATCCGCAGCCAGCTTGCAAAGTGCTGTGTAGTCAATCGGGTCTTTCAGTCCGGCAATATCTTTCTTGTTGATACCCTTCAGCATCAGTTTGCTGGGGAAGTCCGGATGGAAAGATTGCTTGAAGTCGTCTTCGTAAAGCGAGAATACAACTTTGGCATCTCTGAAGGAAGGTTCGTCTTTATATGCTTTCTTGATGTATAAGGGCGCCAAAGCAGTCATCCAGCCGTGGCAATGGATGATGTCCGGACACCAACGCAGTTTCTTCACCGTTTCCAAAACACCCCGGGCATAAAAGATGGCACGGGCATCATTGTCTTCATATTCTACACCGTTCTCATCAGTGGCCTGCATGCGGTTCTGGAAATAATCATCGTTGTCGATGAAATACACCTGCATGCGCGCAGACTGAATCGAAGCAACTTTGATGATGAGCGGATGATCGGTATCGTCAATGATGAGGTTCATACCGGAGAGTCGTATCACTTCGTGCAGTTGGTTTCTGCGCTCGTTGATGTTTCCCCATTTGGGCATAAACGTTCTGATTTCTCTGCCTTTTTCTTGGATTGCCTGAGGTAGATTTCTACCTACGAGGGACATCTCGGATTCTGGAACGTAAGGGGTAATCTCTTGTGTAATAAATAAAACCTTGTTCGCCTTTGTCATAATAACAATGTTCTCAATTATTCTGCAAAGATATAAAAAAAATCGCGCAATAAAGCAAACGGAGGGCGTCTATAATTCCTTATGAATTGTTAACTGCTTGTTTTTCAGCCTTGCATGCTCTGAATGAATTGCCCTGATGTCAGCTAACTTTTGCATTAATTTGCGATATTTCTTCTTTATATGCTAAATAATGGTTTATTTTGCACCGCTTTTGCGAACAACCAAATTATTATATAACCGATAAAAATGGAAATAGTACATACTATCAAGGACTTGCAGGCCGGACTGTCGGCTTTGAGAGCTCAGGGAAAGAAGGTGGGCCTGGTGCCTACAATGGGTGCCCTGCATGCCGGTCATGCCTCATTGGTGAAACGTTGTGTGGCCGAGAATGATGCCGCTGTAGTGAGTGTATTTGTAAATCCGACTCAGTTCAACGATCAGAATGATTTAGTGAAGTATCCCCGCACGCTGGAGGCTGACTGCCGTCTGTTGGAGGAGTGCGGAGCGGCTTATGTCTTTGCGCCTTCGGTAGAAGAGATGTATCCGGAACCGGATACGCGCCAGTTCAGCTATGCACCGCTGGATACGGTGATGGAGGGAGCATTCCGTCCGGGACATTTCAATGGGGTATGCCAGATTGTGAGTAAGCTGTTCGATGCAGTGAAGCCGGACCGTGCTTACTTCGGGGAGAAGGATTTCCAGCAATTGGCTATCATCCGCGAGATGGTTCGGCAGATGAAGTATGCGCTGGAAATAGTAGGATGTCCCATCGTTCGCGAAGCTGACGGACTGGCTTTGAGCAGCCGTAATGCCCGTTTGTCTGCCGAAGAACGTAAAAATGCTTTAAAAATTTCGCAGACTTTATTTGAAAGTCGTACCTTTGCAGCCTCGCACACGGTAGCCGAGACACAGAAGTTTGTAGAAGACGCCATTGCAGCCGCTCCCGGTCTGCGTTTGGAATATTTTGAACTGGTGGACGGCAACACGTTGCAGAAGATTGCCGATTGGGAAGATACCTCTTATGCAGTAGGCTGTATCACAGTGTTCTGCGGAGAAGTCCGACTGATTGACAACATCAAGTACAAAGAGTAATAAACTAAAAAGTGCCAACCTTATGATGATTGAAGTGTTGAAGTCGAAAATCCATTGCGCCCGCGTCACGGAAGCCAACCTGAACTATATGGGAAGCATCACGATTGACGAGGATCTGATGGATGCCGCTAACATGATTGCCGGCGAGAAAGTATACATTGCCGACAATAATAACGGTGAACGTTTTGAAACCTACATTATTAAGGGTGAACGTGGTTCGGGCAAGATTTGCCTGAACGGTGCGGCGGCCCGCAAGGTGCAGCCGGATGATATCGTTATTATCATGTCGTACGCGTTGATGGATTTTGAAGAAGCCAAGTCGTTCAAGCCGTCGGTGATCTTTCCCGATCCGGCGACGAACAAGGTGGTGAAGTAAATTCCTCCTGAATAAATACTCAATAAGAAACCCCGTTTGCTGTTTATAAGCAAGCGGGGTTTCTTGTTGGTAATCAGTAGGTTTGTACTTTATGCTTTCTTTATATATAATAAAGTGTTGCTTTAATAGTGATAAAGTGTTGCTTTAGCAGTGATAAAGCATTGCTTTAGTAGTGATAAAGCGCTGCTTTAATACTGATAAAGAACTACTTTAATATTGATAAAGAACTCTCTTATTTCAGATAAAGCGATGCATCCTACCTTGCGCCAATCTTGTCGAGCAGATACAGCACTTCTGTTTGAGTATCGAAATTGTACTTCTGATCCTGGGCGTTTGCAGATAGGATAGTCAGGCAGAAAAGGGCGGATAGACAGATGCGTTTCATATCCGTGAGGTTTTAGATTTAATGGTAGAGAGGGAATAGTGAGGTGGTGTTAAAACAGACCTTATCGTTTCTTTTAGGCACGGATTTCACGGAACTTGGTTAATTAAAACCGCGAAATCCGTGTAATCCGTGCCTAAATCTATAACATATAGTAAGCCATTATTCGTTCTGACACACTCCCATTTATCTGTGCTTATTTCTTCAGTTGCTCGTTCATCGCCGCCGCTGCTTTTCGTCCGTCGCCCATAGCGAGGATGACGGTAGCACCGCCGCGGACGATATCGCCACCGGCAAAGATGGTCGGGATGGATGACTGCATACTATCGTTGACGGCAATTGTTCCCTTACGTCCCAACTCCAAACCTTTGATGGAGCTCGGCACAATCGGGTTGGGCGATACGCCTACGCTGACGATGGCCAGGTCGATATCAATCGTTTCGGTAGCTCCGGGGATGGGAACGGGGCTGCGACGTCCCGATGCATCCGGTTCGCCGAGTTCCATCTTTTGCAGAACCACTTGTTTCACTTTACCCAGTTCGTCGGCAATGTATTCTATCGGATTGTGGAGTGTCAGGAACTCTACGCCTTCTTCTTTGGCATGTTTCACTTCTTCGATACGTGCGGGCATCTCCTCTTCCGAACGACGGTAGATGATCATGGCACGCTCGGCACCCAGGCGGCGTGCTGTACGCACGGAGTCCATCGCCGTGTTGCCGCCACCGATAACGGCTACGCGTTTGCCGAAAGGCACCGGAGTATCAGAGTCTTCGCTGGCGGCGTCCATCAGGTTGACGCGGGTCAGGTACTCATTGGACGAGAGGATGTTGATGGAGTTCTCGCCGGGGATGTTCATAAAGTTGGGCAGTCCGGCACCGGAGGCTATGAATATGCCTTTGAAGCCTTCTTCTTCCAGTTGCTCTACGCTGAGCGTCTTGCCAATGATGCAGTCCTTGATGAACTTAACTCCCATCTTGGCAAGGTTGTCAATCTCTACATCCACTACCTTGTTGGGCAGACGGAATTCGGGGATGCCGTATTTCAATACACCGCCAATCTCGTGCAGCGCTTCGAATACGGTTACATCGTAACCATACTTCGCCATATCTCCGGCAAACGACAGACCGGCAGGACCCGAACCGATGACAGCTATCTTGATGCCGTTCTTCTCTTTGATTTCCGGTACGGAGATTTGTCCGCTCTCCCGTTCGTAGTCGGCGGCAAAGCGTTCCAGATAGCCGATGGCTACCGGCTTCTCGTTCATCTTCAGATGGATACATTTCGATTCGCACTGTTTCTCTTGCGGACAAACGCGACCGCAAACGGCAGGCAGCGCACTGGTTTCTTTCAGTGTCTTGGCTGCTTCGAGGAACTCGCCACGCTCTATGTTTTTGATGAAGCGGGGGATGTCGATGCCTACGGGGCAGCCTTCCATACAGCCGGGGTTGGCACAGTCCAGGCAACGCTTGGCTTCTGTCAAGGCTTGTGCCTCCGTCAATCCCTGGTTTACTTCTTCCTTACGGCTGTGCGAACGATATTCGGCATCCAGCTCGTTCATTTCCACGCGGGGGATGGCGGTGCGTTCTTTCGGCTTCATGGCTTTGCGCAGTTCCTGGCGCCATGCGGCGTTGCGGCTCTTCTCGTCTACGATGGTTTCGCCCGTAGCTTGGCAGGTAGTGCCCTGTTCTTCCAGTTTGTGCATTTCTTCGCGCTCTATGCTCTTGAAGGCGCCCATGCGCTTCAGCATTTCGTCGAAGTCCACTTGGTGACCGTCGAACTCAGGGCCGTCTACACAGACGAACTTGGTCTTTCCGCCGATCGTGATACGGCAGGCGCCGCACATGCCTGTGCCGTCCACCATAATCGTATTCAGCGATACGTCTGTGGGTATTTCGTATTTCTTCGTCAGCAAACAAACAAATTTCATCATGATGGCAGGGCCGATGGCGAAACATTTGTCTACCTTCTCGCGCTTGATGACTTCTTCTACTCCTTCTGTCACCAGACCTTTGCGACCGTATGAACCGTCGTCGGTCATGATGATGACTTCGTCGGAGCTTTCGCGCATTTCTTTTTCAAGGATAATCAGTTCTTTGGTACGGCCGGCCAGTACGGTGATTACGCGGTTGCCGGCAGCTTTCAGTGCTTGTACGATGGGAAGCATCGGAGCTACACCTACGCCACCTCCGGCACAGACTACCGTACCGAATTTCTCGATATGCGTGGCTTGTCCCAGCGGGCCCACAACGTCTGTGATGTAGTCGCCTTCGTTCAGTTCGCAAAGGCGGGTAGAGGAGAGACCGACTTCCTGTACCACCAAAGTGATAGTTCCTTTTACCGGATCGGCACCGGCTATGGTAAGCGGCATGCGTTCGCCTTTTTCGCCTACACGTACGATAACAAAGTGTCCTGCCTTGCGTGATTTAGCAATCAGCGGTGCTTCAATGACTAACTTAAAGACCTTTTCAGAAAAGTGTTCTTTGCTAATGATTTTATTCATTATCTAATAATTTTGTTGGTATAATTACGTAATTACTTTCAGATTGTTACGGTTTGCAAAGATACGGGTTATTTACTAATATCAAAAAAGAATGGGAGAAAACTGCTTCGGTGCAGTTTATCCCCCTTGTAGTGTGATAGATACTTATAATTGCGTTTCAATGCCTTGCAGCTTCCTTAAATAGATGCGTAGCAAGATGTCGGGTACATAATAGACCTCGTTTTCAACAGTAAGCAAGTCGGCTTCCAGTAACTTGCGGGTAGCTGCCTGTACGGCACTCGCGGAGGTCAGCGAGTGGCTTTTGATGAAGGCAGCGCTCATTATCTTGCTTGCCTGTCCTTCGGCAGCTATGGCATAGAGCACTTCTTTTTGTCTTTCGGGAATGCGGGATAATAGTTGGCGGTAGCCGTCGGCGGCATCTTCGAGCATACTTTGAATGGTGCTGTACATCAGAGGTTCCGTGCATTCGCTTCCTTTCGTTGTGTTGATGAAAGCTTCGTGAAAAGCTTTTTGCATATAGTACGTATTTCCTTCGAAGAGCCGATAGGTGCGTAGTACTAAGTCATTGCCGATTGTCTTTTGGTAGGCGGCAAACCATTTCGTTACAAAAGGCACGTATTCTCCGGTGCTGATGGGATGAAGTTCCATCATGTCGGTGCTGTTGTAAAAAGGGCGTGCCGATGACTGGAACATTTCCGACACCAGGTGGCGCTCGCTTCCGGCAAAGATGAAATGGACATTCCCGAGATGCTGGATGTGGGAGCGGAGCAGAGCCTCTACGTTCTTTTCGGGATATTTGGTTATCTGCTGAAACTCGTCGAATGTCACGATACAAGGCTTATCGGCTTGTTCCAGGCATTGAAAGATTTCATTCAGTGTGAATTCGGGCATGGTGATATCTCCCAGTTCCAGACTGAAGGTGGGAGTGTAGTTTATGGGGTCGAAGCCAAACTTGGCTTGTATGGATTTCAATCCTTGTGTCAGCATGGTCAGCATTTTCTGGCTTTGGCTGCGCAAAGTCTCGAATACGCATTGCCCGAAGGCGTATGTGAATTCGCGCAGGCTGGAAGTATGAAGTATGTCAATGTAGAAAGTGTAGTATGCTTCGTTCATTTCCGGCTTGTCATAGCAGAAACGGACCAATTTGGATTTTCCCATGCGGCGGGGAGATATAAGACAGAGGTTACCGCTTTGGGTAACGGTGCGGATGAGGCGTTTCGATTCTTCCCGGCGGTCACAAAAGTATTCGGCGGGAATAGCTCCGGTGAGAATAAATGGATTCTTTTCTTTTTGAGTCATGGCGTACATTCGTTAGATGTACAAAGCTAATTATTTATTTCGTATTATACAAGTTGTATAATACAAATCGTATAATTTGTATTCAGGCAGCATCGGGGTGCTTTTATGCCGTTTGTCACCGGTTGCCTTCCCTTCGTCACTATAATTTGTCCGCTTTGCTTCCCTTCTCTACTTTTAAAACAAAAAACAGAGACTATGTGTATAAAAGCATTTTGGGGAATCATCCTGTTAGGCATGCCCTTGGTTGGCAGGGCACAGCAGGACACTATTGCCGACCAGCGTTTAGGGGAAATCGTAGTAACCGCCAAGCTACCGTTGGTGGAAATGTCCGCCGGAAAGACCACTTACCGGATGGATGCATCTATCACTCAAAGCACTGGCAGTCTTTATGATGTGCTTTCTTCTTTGCCGGGAGTGATGATCGACTCCAAAGGCGGCATCCTGCTGAATGGAAAGAGTGGGGTACAGGTCTTGATGGACGGCAAACCGACTTATCTTTCCGGTGAAGAACTGGTGAACTTGTTGCGTTCCACTCCTGCTACGAATGCCGATAAGATAGACCTTGTCACCCAACCCTCTGCGCGCTACGAAGCGGCAGGAAGTACAGGCATGATTGACATCCGTACCCGCAAGATAAAGCTGCGCGGCATGAATCTTGCCTTGAACGGCAACGGTACTCTCGGTCGCTCGGGTGGTGGCGGATATGGCAGCGCTTTCATGAACCTGCGGCAGGATAAGTTTAATTTCTTTCTGACCTATTCCTATTATCTGGGAAATCAGACGATAGATATGGACATCGACCGTGCCTTCAATGGAGATGAACGGATGTTACAAACTTCTTACCGGAGGCGGAGTACTTATTCGCATTATCTCCGTGGCGGTTGCGACTTTTACCTCAATCCGCGCACAGTATGGGGCGTATCGTTGAATGGCAACTTATCCGGCAGAACCGAAAATGCAACTATGCTTATCGAAACGCAAGGGGCGGGAAGACCGGAGACGACTGATGGGCATGTAGATTCTGATTGGAACAACTTCTCTGCCGGAACAAATTTTATGCATCGTTTCGAGCAAGAGGGGGGCGAGGTCTCTGCTGCTTTTGACTATTTCAGCTATGACCGTTCGGAGCTCCAGCACATACATTATTCCAAACCCGATACGTTGAAGGGAGATATGCAGGGACGCATCCATATCTATGCCGGACAGGCGGATGTGACTTATCCGTTGAACGAACAATGGAAGCTGCATGGCGGGGGCAAATCCGCTTTCGTCAAGATAGACAATGATGCCGGGTACCTGCGTCCGGTACCGTCGGGCTGGCAGGCGGATGGTTCGCTCGGCTCCCGTTTTGTTTACGATGAGAATATCAATGCCGCATACTTGCAAGCCGGTTATGAGCACCGTCACCTGAAGTTTTCGGCAGGATTGAGGTTGGAGCATACCCGTGTGCATGGCGAACTGAGCGGGAATACCGTGCAGCGCGATTCGTCGTTCACAACGAACTATGTACATCTGTTTCCCACCTGTTCCGTGCAGTATGGGCTGGAGGGTGGAAGTGCTTTTCAGTTTTCTTACAGCCGGCGCATTACCCGTCCCAATTACCAGGACTTGAATCCTTTTACCTATATCTTCGACGACTATACGCACGAAGGTGGTAATACCCGTCTGCGCCCGTCATTTTCGGACAACATCGAGCTGGCCTATGTACACCATGAATGGCTGCAAACCGTTCTTTTCTTCTCGCACACTGACGATGCTATTATGAAAACCTATCAGGCTCAAGAAGACTTGCGTATTTATGTCACTCCCGAGAATCTTGCCTCCTATGTGCAGACCGGGCTGCGTATTCATGCCGCCAATCTTTCGCTGGCATCCTGGTGGAAGATGCACTTGACGGCTATCGGGCTCTATAACCGTTATCGTTGGACGGAGCAAGGTGAGAGGATGAGGAACAGTCTGCTTACTCCCCTTGTCAGCAGCATGAACCAGTTTACGTTTACACGTACCTGGTCGGCAGAACTGTCCGCCAACTATCGGGGCAGGATGGCTTACGGGCAGGCTACCGTGCATCCGACATTGGAAGTAAATGCCGGTATTCAGAAAAAGATATTACGTGGCAAAGGGACTGTCGGCTTGTTTGCCAAAGATATTTTCGGAACCGCTAATGAACGGGTGGATGTACGGGCGGTTGGTACCAAGGCATATGTGGATTCGCATGGCGATAGCAGTCAGCGTGTGATAGGCATTGCTTTTTCGTGGCGTTTCCAAAAGGGGAGTGAAGTGAAAGAAAGCAGGCGGAAAAATGGGTTGGATGAGACAAAAAGAGTAAATTTGTAATTACTATGAACAGAAATTGGAGTAAATGGCTGGTGCCGGCAGGGTTCGGCGTAATTCTTTTCTTATGTGTTCGCGTGGCAAATGATATTCCGAAACGTGAATTCTACTGGGAAGGGAATGCCTTGGATTTCATGTTGAAAGACGTGCTGACCGTGCTTGTGGTATCTTATCCGGCAGTGTTTGCCTTGAAACGCTGGCTTCACATATGCCGGCGGAAGAGGTTGCCATGGTGGAGAGAGTATGGAGCGATTGTTTTGGGTACTCCGTTCTGGTGCCTTGTGACGATGTGGATTATCCGGCT
Organism: uncultured Bacteroides sp.; assembly: GCA_902388495.1. GTDB lineage: Bacteria > Bacteroidota > Bacteroidia > Bacteroidales > Bacteroidaceae > Bacteroides. The sequence goes on from CABMPP010000025.1 coordinate 44,286, forward strand.
GTTGATGGGTGTGGAACTTGATCTCTACGATGTCCCTATTCCAATGGTGGTTGCAGTCTTGCTGTCCGGTTTCTTTTATGGATTTCTGCGCAATCAGCTGATACAAAAGGAGAACGAAGCCCAGCGCCTGCAATTGGAGAAGATAAAGAACGACCAGCTTCAAACGGAGTTGAAGTTCCTGAAAGCGCAGTACCATCCGCACTTTCTCTTCAATGTGCTCAATACGGTGTATTTTCAGATAGACGAAAAGAACGAAGCGCCGCGGCGTACGCTGGAACAGCTGTCGGACTTGCTTCGTTACCAACTGTATAACGATGGTGAAAAAGTACGGGTGCGTGTCGAAGCCGACTACCTGAAGCAATACATCAGTCTTTGTAAGCTCCGTGCTACGAAACGCTTGCAGTTGCAGGTACACTTCGACGAGATACCGGAAGAATGCGAGATCTATCCGTTGCTGTTTGTACCGTTGGTGGAGAATGCTTTCAAGTATGTAGGTGGGGAGTACTTTATTACCATAGAGCTGAGGCTGAAAGATGACGAATTGCACTTCTTTGTCGAGAACTCCGTTCCGGAATCGGTGATGCAACCGAAAAAGAAACAAGGTATCGGCATCGAGAACCTGAAGCGTCGGTTGGAGTTGCTTTATCTCGGGCGCTATACACTGGATATTAATAAGGAAGAGACATTGTTTACGGTGAAACTTATGATAAAATTATAGCATGATGCAGATAAAATGTGTGATAACCGACGATGAACCTACCGCTTGCGAAGGGTTGCGGCGTTACGTGGAGAAAGTGGATTTCCTGACCCTGACGGCAGTGTGCGAAGACGCAATGCAACTGAATACCCTTTTGCAGACCGAACAGCCGGATTTGTTGTTCCTGGACATCGAGATGCCTTATCTTTCCGGGCTCGAGTTGCTGGCATCCCTCGCTCATTCGCCGCACGTCATTATCACCTCTGCCTACGAACAGTATGCACTGAAAGGTTATGAACTCGATGTGGCGGATTATCTGCTGAAGCCGTTTTCGTTCGACCGCTTTCTGAAAGCAGTGAACAAGGTACACAGCCTGCTGCTGCAAGAGGATCGGCAGGAGGAGAATACAGATTTCATCTTTGTCCGCTCCGACCGACAGATGCATAAGGTGCATCTCAAAGACATCCTCGTGGTAGAGGGTTTGGAGAATTATGTCTGCATTTATACGGAGAGTGCGAAGCTATTGGTGCGCTCCACCATGAAGCATATGATAGAAGCGCTCCCCAAAGGACTCTTCCTGCAAGTACACAAATCCTACCTTATTAATCTGAATAAGATTGATATGATAGACGGTAATCAAATCATAGTCAGGCAGCATACCATCCCCGTGGCCCGTAACTTCCGCGAAGAGGTGTTTGCGCGGATATTGAAGAATACGTTGTAAGGGTTTCATAAGCTTGCAAGGTTTTTATTTATTAGTTAAGCTTGCAAAGTCTTATTTATCAGCTAAGCCTGTAAGGCTTACATCTATCAGCCCAGGGCAACGCCCTGGGTTTAAACCACCTCACTATCTTACGCCCTGAAAGGGCAAAATCCTATGTCTACAAATATTCTTCCTTATATTCTACTTGATAACTCTTTAAGAACTCAAGAAGTTCTTCTCTAAATGATTTTTTGGTATGATGCTCCTGTTGGTTTTGGATATAATTTCTTACTGCATCTAACTTTGACTGGCTGACAGAGAATGCCGCATATCCATTTTGCCAGGCAAAGTATTGTTTTTGGGGGTATTTGTTCTTTATCCATTTTGAAGAACTTCTTTTTATCTCTTGTAATAGCATAGAGATGGAGACAGTGCTTGCAAGTTCGCAAAGGATATGAATATGATTGGGCGTACCACCTACGACGATACTTTTGCATAAATTGTGGTTGATAATTCCTCCTATATAACAATGTATCTCATTCAGGTCATTTGCCGGTAGTATGATGATGATTAGATTTTGCCCTTTCAGGGCGTAAGATGGTAAGATACAATCAACCCGGGGCGATGCCCCGGGTTGATAGATATAAGGCTTTCAGCCTTAGAAGCCATAAGTTTCTTAATAAGAGCTTCACCTAAGAAGTCAATAAATCTTTTGCCTAAGAAGTCAATAAATCCTTCGCCTAAGAAGTCAATAAGCCTTTTGTCTTAGAAGTCAATAAACTTTTTGCTTTAGAGGTTAATAAATATTTAACCTTAGAAGCTAATAGATATTCAGTCTTAATAAGGTAATAAGCTTTCAGCTTTAATGCTTAGTCGATCATCTCAAATCCCGTATACGGCACCAGCGCCTTTGGGATGCGGATGCCTTCCGGTGTCTGGTTATTTTCCAGCAATGCGGCAACAATGCGTGGCAGCGCCAATGCAGAACCGTTCAGCGTATGGCAAAGCTCGGTTTTCTTCTCTGCCGTGCGGTAGCGGCACTTCAGACGATTGGCTTGATAAGTGTCGAAGTTGGATACGGAGCTTACTTCCAGCCAGCGCTTCTGCGCTTCGGAATAAACCTCGAAGTCGAAGCAAAGGGCAGCCGTAAAACTCATGTCACCACCACAAAGACGGAGGATGCGGTAGGGGAGTTCCAACTTCTGGAGCAATCTTTCTACATGGTCCAGCATTTCCTGGTGAGACTGCTTGCTGTGTTCCGGCTTGTCGATACGCACAAGCTCCACTTTGGAGAACTCGTGCAGACGGTTCAGTCCGCGTACATCCTTGCCGTAGGAACCGGCTTCGCGACGGAAACACTGAGTATAAGCACAGTTCTTGATTGGAAGCTGCTTTTCGTCCAAGATAACATCGCGATAGATGTTTGTTACAGGTACTTCGGCAGTCGGAATCAAGTATAAATCGTCTACTTCGCAATGGTACATCTGTCCTTCTTTGTCGGGCAGTTGTCCCGTGCCGTAGCCGGAAGCGGCATTTACCACTGTAGGAGGCATTATCTCCATATAGCCGGATTTGCGGGCTTCGTCCAGGAAGAAGTTGATGAGTGCACGTTGCAGTTGCGCGCCTTTACCTTTATATACGGGGAAACCTGCACCGGTGATTTTCACACCCAAGTCGAAGTCTATCAAATCGTATTTCTTGGTCAGTTCCCAGTGGGGCAGGGCATCTTTGGGCAGTTCAGTTTCCATGCCGCCCATCTTCTCTACCACGTTGTCTTCGGCGCCTACTCCTTCGGGCACGCTGTCATAAGGAACGTTGGGGATGGTATAGAGCAGGTTTTGCATGTCTTCGGCTGCCTGGTCCATGTCGGCCTGGAGGCCTTTATTGGCTTCTTTCAGTTCGGCTACACGGTTCTTGGCGGCTTCTGCCTCCTCTTTCTTGCCTTCTTTCATCAGTTGGCCGATGGATTTGGAAAGCAAATTCACCTCAGCGAGGTTTTTATCTAATAAAGTTTGGGTGCTACGTCGTTTGTCGTTGGCTTCAAGTACTTGGCCGATGGTTTCCTGGGCATTCTTGAAGTGCTTCTTCTCCAGACCGCGGATCACCGCGTCGGTGTTTTCTGTAATTTGTTTGATAGTAAGCATATCTTATACTTGTTTTTATGATTCTTAAAGTGCTGCAAAGATAGAGAAAATGCTTCTTATTGCATGAAATTATGCGGAAAACGTATAATAAACAAGATAAAATATATGAATATGCCTTTTTGAGAGGCAAATAAAGTTCGGTAATGGCTTGACGGTTATTAATTAATAACCTATCTTTGTGATAAGATTAAAAGGAGAAAAGAACATGCCGCTACTATTTATATTTTTCGGACTTCGCTTTATGTTTTACTCTAATGATCATGAACCCATTCATGTTCATGTCGTTAAAGGAAAAGGAAAGGTGAAGGAGAATGCCAAGTTTAATATTGAACCGGAAGTTGTTTTAGTTGAAAACAATGGCCTTCAGCCGAATGAGATCAAGATGGCCGAAATGGTTATAGAAGAAAACAAAGAACTGATTGCCGAAAGATGGAATGAGTTTTTTAATAAGAATAAGAAAACGGAGGTATTATGAAAGTAGATGTTACAAAAGTATGGGTAGACGAACATTATGTGCATATACTCACTGCTGATGGTATCGAACGCAAAGAAGCGATAGATAATTATGAGCGTCTTCGCCTCGCTACCCCTGAACAGTTGCGGAATTTTGAAACTGACAACATCGGTGTTCATTGGTCGGAACTTGATGAAGACTTGAGCTATGAGGGCTTTTTTAAGGCAGATTCGATGGAAGGTAAAACGGAACTGTATGCCCTGTTTAAAAGATTTCCACAGATTAATGTTGCAGGAATAGCGCGTAACCTTGGAATAAAGCAGAGTCTTATGGCGGCATATATCTGTGGAACAAAGAAGCCGTCCAAAGCTCGGAGAGATGAAATCATTAATGAACTTCACTCTTTAGGAAAAGCATTACTGGAAATAGCATGAAAAAAAGAAAGGGATGCAACTTCGTGGATTGCATCCCTTTTTCTTATTTCTTGTTCGGAAACTTACGCTTCTGTCTTTTCAGCAGGAATAACTGAGATAGAACGTCTATCTGCCTTACCTACTTTGAACTGTACAGTTCCGTCTACCAAAGCGAAAAGAGTGTGGTCTTTACCCATACCGATGTTGTTGCCCGGATGGAATTCAGTACCTCTTTGACGAACGATGATGTTGCCTGCCTTGCAAGCTTCGCCACCAAATATCTTAACGCCTAATCTCTTACTCTGTGATTCGCGGCCGTTCTTAGAACTACCGACACCTTTTTTATGTGCCATTTCTTCTTACTTTTTTAATTGATTAAGCTACTACTTCTGTAATTGTTAACTCAGTGAATTGTTGACGGTGACCGTTCAACTTACGATGACCTTTTCTTCTTTTCTTGTGGAAAACGAGAACCTTGTCACCTTTTACAATGCTGGATACTACCTGGCAAACTACCTTTGCACCTTCTACCGTAGGAGCACCTACTGTGATAGCACCGTCTTTGTCTACCAAAAGAACCTTTTCAAACTCTACTGTTGCACCGTTTTCTGCTTCCTGCATGTGGTGTACAAACAGCTTCTTGCCAGCTTCTGCTTTAAACTGCTGACCGTTGATTTCTACAATTGCGTACATTTCTTATATATAATGTATAAGTTAGCTCCGTCGGGTGGTCTCTAATCACTTAGAAAGCACTTGGTCGAACCCGGTGCGGAATAATCGGGCACAAAATTACTGTTTTATTTCGAACGGACAAATCTTTTTAATCACTTTTTCTATTTAGGGCGTTGCTTTTTGTTTTATTGCTTTATGATGATTGCTATAGATGCTGCCGATAAGATGTATAGAGAAAAGTTCCTCGGCATTAAGAGAAAAAGTGCGGGAGATATGGAGAAAAGTTGTTTTCTTTAGTAACTATTCTCTGTTCAAGCCTTGCGAACGGATATCCGCAGTGCTTGAATATGTGTTCGCGCCTTGCGAACAAGCATTCGCAAGGCGTGAACAGACTTTATTGGGCTATGCTATTCTTCTTATATAAACGGCTTCAGTATATAGAGTATCCCCATAACAAGGAGCGCTACGATTACTGCAAACAGTGTAATTAATAGGAGGGCGTAGAAGAACATAAGTATGGTACGCCAGAAGCTTCTCCACCAACTGGTGCTATACAGTTGCTTGTAGTCCCACCAGAAAAGGGCGAAGATGAACCACCAGGGCAGTTCGTACAGGTCGTTTACCCTGGCATGGCCGTTGAAGGGTAGTATGACAATGCTCAGGAAGAGTATCTGGCAGGCAATGTAGGCTTGGATGAATACATGCTCCGTCAGGTTGTAGTTCAACTTGTACCTTTTGCGGTGGAAGGCGATGAGGGTGGCAAGTGCAAAGAGTGGCAGGGTGGCGATGATGCTGAATGCCTTGTTGCCATGTGCCCAGCTTTTCAGCAAGTTCCATACTTTTTGCAGGAAGGGGGAGTTTTCGAAGTATTTTTCGAGCTTAGTCCCTACCTCCGAACTGGCATCGAATAACTCGTCCATGACACCTTTATCATCACCATCGCTCACGCGTTTAGCAGAAGAAGTCTTTTCGCTCTTCTTCGCTGCTTTGTCCAAACTTTTTTCCAAACTTTTTATGGTGATGTCGAGAACTCGTTTTTCTGTCTCAGACTGGGCTTTGTCTCTATCTTGTATCAGTTCGTCCCGCGCAGCGATAATGTCTTCGATATCTTGTTTCTCCTTGGGCGTTTCTCTTTTCTTCAGCGCGTCCGGATCTATTATTTGTACGGCCATGATGTAGAGGGCGGCAAGGATAAACAGTGTCTGGAAGGGGCGGAAGTATTGTATCCGCTTGCCGTCGATGAAGTCGCGGATCATATATCCCGGACGGTAGAGAAGGTCTATAAGGGTACGTCCGAAGCCGTTGTCTATGTTTGTAAATCCTCCCAATATATTCTTCAGGGCATTGCTGAAGCGGTAGCGGGGTGTCTTCCGGCTTTGCCCGCAACGGGGACAATAGTTGCCGATGTAGATTGTTTCGCAGTTGCGGCACGTGCAGCTCTCTTCACTGTTGGGGGGCGCTTGTTTGCCTCGCACCAGTTTGAGGTGGAGCGCACGCAGGCGTACGGCATAGGGATGCCACCACGGGTCGATGAAGGCGGTGACGCGTTCGGGGAGAAGTTTCCTTTTTTGTATGATGCCCCATAGCGTCAGTACAAAGAGGAGCGGAAAGAGCCAGGTGCCAGACGAATATTCCAATTCTTCGTATGCCAGCCAAAGGAAAAGAGCTAAAAGAATGGTTTGCCCGGTGCTGATTCTTTTTTTCTTTCGCGGGGTGGGGGGAGTGCTTTCAGGCAAGGCGGGGGTGTCGGAACTGCAATCCGGCTGTTGCGGTTCATTGCACTTGTCCGGTAACGTATCGTTCTTGCAGGGCGGCTCTTCGTTCTTGCTTAGCAGCTGCTCTTCGTCCTTGTCCAACAGTTCTTCCAGTGTTGCCATTATCTTGCGGTGCGGATATCTACCCAGTTCTTGCGCGGTAGTCACTCCGTGGGTGACGCCGGCAAAGTCTACTCCTGCTGCCTGGGCCGTTTCTGCATCGACTATGCTGTCGCCGATGTACAGCGTTTCGGCTTTGGTGACGTGCAGTTGCTTGATGGCGAGCAGCAGGCCTTCGGGCGAGGGCTTGGCGGTTTTTACGTCTTCTCCACCTATTATAATATCCATGAAATTCTCGGGGAAGTGCAGGCTCAACAGCTCCTTGATCCGGAAGCGGAATTTGGTTGATATGATTCCGATGCGCGCGCCGGCATCTTTCAGTGCTATCAGTACGGATTTGGTTTCGAGGAACAGCATGGTGTTCACCGTCATGTGCTCGTCGGCTTCCTTGCCATATTCTTTTTTGAAGTCAGCCAACTGCTGTGCGTCTGTTATTCCTGTGAGGATGGAAAAGGAGTCTTCCAGAGTTTTGCCGATGGTCCGTTTTATTTCTTCGTCTGTCACTGCCGTGTATCCGTGGCGTTTGAGGACGTTCTGAAAGCAGGTGACGATACCTCGGGATGAGTCGGCAAGAGTATAATCAAAGTCGAAAAGATAGGTGGTGTAATTCATATTATTACGGCTTTTTGCGACAAAGATAAGGATTAATCGGATTTTTGTATTATTTTTGTTACCTTTAATTTGTGTTGAGAAAGAAAGGTGGTAGACGGAATAAGTGTTTTATCCGCTTGGATTGTTATAATGTACACGTTAACCCTATAATGTTATGAAATTGATAAAATCTTGTTGTTCGTTTCTTACCCTTTTATCTTTTGGGGCATGTACATCCCAAGTGTCGGAAGCTGTAGACCAATGCTATGCCGACTATGTGAATCCTTTTATTGGTACGGATTTTACCGGAAATACCTATCCGGGCGCACAGGCTCCGTTTGGTATGGTTCAACTTAGCCCGGACAACGGGCTCCCGGGATGGGACCGCATCTCAGGGTATTTCTATCCGGACAGTACCATTGCTGGATTCAGCCATACACATCTCTCCGGCACCGGAGCAGGCGATTTGTACGATATATCTTTTATGCCGGTGACATTGCCTTATAAAGAAGCAGAAGCTCCGCTCGGCATTCATTCCTTATTCTCCCACTCGGAAGAGTCGGCAAGTGCCGGATATTACCAAGTCCGGTTGAAAGACTATGATATCAACGTAGAACTGACGGCCACCGAGCGCTGCGGCATCCAGCGTTATACCTTTCCGGAAGCGGATGCGGCTATTTTCCTGAATCTGCGAAAGGCGATGAACTGGGACTTTACGAACGATACGCGTATCGAAGTGGTCGATTCGGTGACTATCCAGGGATATCGCTTCTCTGACGGTTGGGCACGCGACCAGCATATTTATTTCCGTACCCGCTTCTCCCGTCCGTTTACTGCGATGCAGCTCGATACGGCTGCCGTTCTGAAGGATGGCAAACGAATCGGGACTTCTGCCATTGCCCGCTTCGACTTCAAGACGAAGCAGGGAGAGCAAATCCTTGTCAGCACAGCCATTTCGGGAGTAAGCATGGAAGGCGCGGCGCGTAATCTTTCTGCAGAAGTGCCCGATGATGATTTCGACAAATACCTGGCGGCTACGCGGAAGAACTGGAATGAGCAACTCTCCAAGATAGAAATCAAGAGTGAGGATCAGGACGAAATGGTCAAGTTCTATACCGCATTGTATCATTCGATGCTGGCGCCTACCATCTATAGCGATGTAGACGGTGCTTATTATGGCCCCGACAAGAAGATCCATCAGGCAGATGGCTGGACCAACTACAGTACGTTCTCTTTGTGGGATACTTATCGGGCCGCTCATCCCCTCTACACTTTTATCGAACCGCAGCGCGTAAACGATATGGTGAAATCGTTTCTTGCCTTCTATGAACAGAACGGACGCCTGCCTGTGTGGAATTTCTATGGTAGTGAAACGGATATGATGATAGGTTATCATTCCGTGCCCGTCATTGTAGATGCTTACTTGAAAGGAATAGGCAACTTTGATGCGGAGAAGGCGCTGGACGCTTGTGTGGCTACGGCCAATATAGATACTTATCGTGGCATCGGACTCTACAAAGAAAAAGGTTATGTGCCTTATGACGTCACGGATGAACATAATGCCGAAAACTGGTCACTCTCCAAAACACTGGAATATGCTTATGATGATTACTGCATAGCCCGTATGGCGGAAAAGCTGGGCAAGCAGCAGATTGCGGATGAGTTTTACAAACGCTCGCAGAATTATAAGAATGTGTATAATCCACAAACCTCCTTTATGCAGCCGCGTGATGACAAAGGGCGTTTTATCGAAGGTTTCTCTCCCGACGATTATACTCCGCACATTTGCGAAAGCAACGGCTGGCAATACTTCTGGTCGGTGCAGCAAGATATCGAAGGACTGATTTCTTTGGTTGGCGGTAAGGAGCGTTTTGCGCAGAAACTGGACAGTATGTTCACTTACCATCCTGCGGCGGACGATGATCTGCCCATCTTCAGTACGGGCATGATAGGGCAATATGCGCATGGCAATGAACCGAGTCATCACGTTATTTACTTGTTCAATGCTGTGGGACAACCTTGGAAGACCCAGAAATATGCAGCCGAGGTGATGCACGAGCTTTATAAGAATACACCGGCAGGATTGTGTGGCAACGAAGATTGTGGCCAGATGTCTGCGTGGTACGTGTTCAGTGCGATGGGATTTTATCCGGTAGATCCGGTTAGCGGCAAGTACGAAATAGGTACGCCGCTGCATCCGGAGATGAAGATGCATCTGCCCGGCGGTAAGGTGTTTACGGTGCTGGCTCCGGCAGTTAGTCGGGAGAATTGCTACATCCGGTCGGTGAAGTTCGACGGTAGAACTTATGATAAAAGTTATATTACTCATGATCAAATAATGAATGGCGGTGTTCTGGAGTTTGAAATGGGAAACGAACCGGGCCAGGCATGGTATGAGTAATTGATGAATGGATATAGTGGCAGTCCGGTGATATCAGATAAATAATGTAAGATTATGGAAGAAAATTTCGACCAGACTTATAGAGCTCTTTTCCGCAGGTATTATGCCAATCTGCTTTTCTACGCTACACGCATTGTGGGAGAAGACGAGGCAGAGGACGTAGTGCAGGATGTGTTCGTGGAGTTGTGGCGACGGAAGGAGACGATGAAGGTAGGGGAGCAGATACAGGCTTTTCTGTACCGGGCCGTGTACACCCGTGCCCTGAATGTGCTGAAGCATCGGGAAATAGTGAACAGTTACGAAGCCGTTGCACTCGAAGTTCATAAGAAGAGGATTGAATTCTATCAGCCGGACAGCAACGATGTAGTGAAGCGGATTGAAGATAGCGAGCTCAGGAGGAAACTTTCCGAAGCCATCAATGAACTGCCGGATAAGTGCAGGATGGTCTTTAAACTCAGCTATCTGCACGATATGAAGAATAAAGATATAGCCGAAACAATGGGAATTTCGTTGCGGACGGTAGAGGCGCACATGTATAAGGCATTGAAGTTGTTGCGCGACAGACTGGGGTATTTGAACCTCATGCTGGTTTTGTTTTTTTTAGGGAAAGTAAGTGTTTTTGTGAAGAGTGTTGTTTTATTAGCATAAAGGAAGAAAAAGATGAAGAAGTTGAATGAGGAAATAATAGTTAGGTTCCTTAGGGGTGAATGCACCGAGGACGAACTTCGTGAGGTGAATGCCTGGCTGGACGAGTCGGCCGACAATGCCCGCGAACTGTTCAGACTCGAAGAGATATACCACCTGGGGAAAACGAGTTATGCCTCGGAGCAGATAGAAAAAGCAGAAAGGCGATTGTTCAAGAGGTTGGAGCAGGAGAAGACGAAACTGCATAAGACGCGGAAGATGTATGGTTGGATGCGATATGCTGCTGTGTTTATCGGTTTTTTCCTTTTGGGCAGTTTGGGTTATCTTTTTTATCAGGGCTACAACCATACAGAAGCATTGCTGGCCGTTACCACTCAGGATAAGATAAAGGAACTGAAACTGCCGGACGGAACAAAAGTTTGGTTGAACAAATATACTACTTTAAAGTATCCTCGGGCCTTTGCCGAGAATGGCCGTAAGGTTTATCTGGAGGGAGAGGGCTATTTTGAAGTGATGAGAAACCCGGAGAAACCTTTCGTTGTGCAGAGCGAGGCGATGCAGGTCAGAGTGCTGGGTACAACCTTCAACTTGAAGTCCGATAAGATGAAAATGTCTGCCGTAGCCACATTGCTGAAAGGGGAAATCGAGGTGAAGGGCAACCATGACGAAGGTCTGATAATTCTCTCCCCGGGACAGAAGGCCGAGTTGAACGGGGCTACAAGGCGGTTGACCGTGAAGCAGATAGATACCGGTATTGAGAATTGGCATAATAATGAGTTTGTGTTCGAGAAGGCCGATATCTATACGATAGCCCGCACGCTGGAAAGCTCCTATGGAGTGAAGATTATCCTGGCACCCGGTATCGATGTGAGCAAGACTTATTCGGGCACGCTCAAGAAGAAGGAAAATGTAGAGGCAGTGCTGAGTTCGATAACGAATGCCATCCCGGTAGAGTATAAGATCGTGGGAGGAAGTGTATTTCTGTCTTCCAAGAAATGATAATTTAGCATCGTGTGATAACAAGTGTATCTCAAACTCCTCCGCCTGAAAGGGGAGGTGCCCGCTTGCGG
>CABMPP010000026.1 GCA_902388495.1 uncultured Bacteroides sp.
TGGTTACGTCCATCACCTTGACGGCGCATGTAGCCGTGTACTTCATCCCCTTGCTGTCCAGCAGGGTCACTTCCAGCCACACGGGGGCGTCGTCCGCCACCTGCCCGTCTATGCGGGGTGCAGTGAGCGTCACCACGGCCTGCCCGCATTCTCCGTCAAAATTCGGTTGGGTCACGGAGACCTTCCAGCCGATGTTGTTTCCCTCGTCAGCGCGCGTCTTCACGTCCGTACTCGTGCCGAAGCTGCCTTTCACCTCGGCCATGATGGAGACGTAATCTTTGTCCGTGAAGCCCGTGGGCAGCGTCACCGTGACGTCGTAACTATCCATGGCCGCCGGGTAGAGGATTATCCCGCCCTTGCCCATCATGAGGGGCGCCGAGCGCGGAACGGTGAACGTCGTCGTCCCGTCCACCAAAGTGAAGGTGACGAAGGCGGGGTTCGTGAGGTCCACACCGCCAGCGGCGAAGACGGCATCGCCCTGGGGGCCTGCGGGACCTTGAGGACCAGTAGCTCCGTCTTTGCCGTCGGTACCTGCGGGACCTTGAGGACCGGTGGCGCCGTCTTTACCGTCGGTACCATCCTTGCCGTTCTCCCCGGTGACAGGTACTTTCTTCCCATTTCCATCCAGCAGCCACGCGCCGTCTATCTTCCAGCAGAGGCGTCCGTCGTCGGCCGTATCTACGCTAATCACGGGCTTGGCACCCGGGGCGCCATCCTCGCCGGTCACGCGGATTTTGTTGCCGTCAGCATCCGTCAGCCAGGCGGGGGCGGCATCGCCGGTCTTCACCGTCCAGTAGTACTTTCCGTCATCGCCCTTCTGCACACCGATGATGGGGGTGGCGCCGTCCTTGCCGTCAGCGCCGTCTTTACCGTCGGCACCATCAGCACCATCAGCACCGTCTTTACCATCGGCACCATCTTTACCATCGACACCGTCCTTACCATCGGCACCATCCTTACCATTCAGAATAGTGATAGGAGAACTTTTAGAAAAGGTAATCGTGTAACCTGTCTGTTCTCCGGTAGTCGCATCAATCACCGGAGCTACGCCGGTCACATAATCGTTCTCCTCCAGCGCAGACACCAGTCCCTGCAACGCAGAGATTTGAGAATTGGCATTGCTGCACCACGCTTCCAGTTTTTCTACTCGCGATTTAAGATCGTTCACGTCATTGCGCAAGGCAGTGTCGTCATAGTCATCGCCACAGCTGAAAAAGGCTATCGCCATCAGCAGTGACAGGAACAAAGATTTTAATACTTTCATTGCATTGTTGTTTTATACTGTAAATACGGCAAAGTTAATCGTTACGCACGAATATCTTTTACATTGGGTATGGACAGTTTGATAGACGATTACAGGCAACAAATGCAATTTTAGCCGATTTCATCGAAAAAGGCCCTCCCAAACGGGAGAGCCTTTTCAATATTAATCAATCAAATAATTGCCGCATCAGAAGAGATAAGCAGCAGAAATCTGCCAAGTTTTAGTCTTGGCCTTGCGGGTCAATGCATCGCCCGCAGCTTTCCAGGTAAAGCTGTCGCCCATCGGGATATTATAGTTTACACCAATCTGCAGATGCTTGATAAGTTTCACACCGGCACCCACATTGATGCCCACCTGGGTTTTCTTCCGATCAATATCCCCTCCTTCAAGTTGTTCTTTCTTGGAGAAGTCGAAATAGAAATCGGGACCGGCAGCAATAAACACGCCCAGCATGCTACCCAGACCGATCGTATACTTCAAGTTCACCGGAATATCCAGCCCATACTGCTTCGACGCATCCGTATCAGCCTTGATGCCCTTCTGAGAGAACAACAAAGCACCGTCTACACCCAGGCCGATAATAGGAATGGTAACTTCGGCCATCGGGCCGATAAAGAAACCACCCACTTTGTCTTCCTTAAAATTGTTCCCCGGGTTCTTCACATCTATCTTCGCCACATTCACACCACCTTTAACACCCCATTTAAGGAGTTGCGCCTGGGCAGGCATTGCACACAGTGTACAGCATACAGCTATCATCAAGGCACTAATAATCTTTTTCATAATTCATTGTGTTTAAAATTATGGGACAAATATATGCAAAATCTTCCTAAAGAAACAAGAACCATCAGAGTTTGTTCATCAAGAAAAGTACAACAAGCCACAAAACACACTACATTTGCATTGTTATATCAAGGAAAGTCAATAAAGCTTATGATAGAAATCAGAAAGACGCAACCCGCTGAGATAGAAATCCTCATGGAGATCTTTGAGCAAGGCAAACGCATCATGCGCAAAGACGGAAACATGAAGCAGTGGACGGGCAACTACCCTTCTCCGCAATTGATTATGCAAGACATCACTAATGGCAACAGCTACGTCTGCCTCAACGATGCCGGAGAAATCATCGGAACCTTCGCCTTCATCCGGGGAAACGACCCCACCTATGCCCGCATCTACGAAGGAGAATGGCTGGAAGACACCCTTCCCTACGGCGTCATCCACCGTCTGGCAAGCACCGAAACGAGCAAAGGAGTAGCCGCCGCCTGCCTGGAATGGTGCTACCGGCAGATTCCGAACCTGCGTGCCGATACCCACCGCGATAACCACATCCTGCAATACATCCTCAAGAAACACGGTTTCAGCTATTGCGGCATCATCTTCCTGGCCAACGGAGACGAAAGGCTGGCATTCCAGAAGATAGAACAATCATACTGAGAGATACGTTTATAATAGACTATGATAGAATTACGTACAGTCAATCTGACCCGCTACATCACTCCGCTGCGCGAAGGCGGCTCGCTGCCTGCGCTTGCCGAGGCAGACGATGAGTTTAAATACGTCGTCAAGTTCCGTGGCGCCGGACATGGCACCAAAGCCCTGATAGCCGAACTGATAGGTGGAGAAATAGCCCGTACGCTGGGTTTCCGCGTGCCCGAGCTCGTGTTCCTGAATCTGGATGAAGCCTTCGGGCGTACCGAAGGAGACGAAGAAATACAAGACCTGCTGCAAGGTAGCAGGGGCTTGAACCTGGGCTTGCATTTTCTGTCCGGTGCCCTCACCTTCGACCCCGCAGCCACGCATATCGATGCCGAACAAGCCTCCCGCATTGTCTGGCTGGACAGCTACCTGACCAACATCGACCGCACCTCCCGCAACACCAACATGCTGACGTGGCACAAGGAACTCTGGCTGATAGACCATGGCGCCTCCCTCTATTTCCACCACTCCTGGGGAGACTGGAAGAAGCATGCTCAAAGCCCGTTCAACTACATCAAGAACCATGTACTGCTGCCCGAAGCGTCCCAACTCGAAAAGGCGGATGCAGATCTCAGCGCCCTGCTGACGGAGGAAAAAATACAATCCATCGTAGCCCTGCTGCCCGATGACTGGTTGCAGTGGAACGACACGTCCCAAACACCCGAAGAAATCAGAGAAGTATATACCCGCTTTCTGACCGAAAGACTGGCCCATTCCGCAACATTTGTAAAAGAAGCGCAAGATGCAAGGAAAACACTTATATGAATACGCAGTCATCCGTCTGGTTCCCAAAGTAGAACGGGAAGAGTTCTTCAATGTGGGAGTCATCCTGTTCTCCAAAAAGGCGAACTTCATCCGCTCTCTTTGCCATATAGACGAGCGTAAGCTGAAACTATACGCCTCCGAGCTGGACCCGGAACTGGCGTCCGCCCACTTGCAGGTGTTCCAGAAGATATGTGCGGGAGATAAAGACGGAGGGGCGATAGCTGCACTCGATGTGCCCGAACGCTTCCGGTGGCTCACTGCCGTAAGAAGTTCCTGCATACAGACCTCCCGTCCGCATGCAGGCTTTTCCGATAATCTGGAACAAACGCTGGAAAGGCTGTTTAAGGAGTTAGTCCTATAGCCCTTCCCCGCATTCGTATGGTAGAAAGAGGATGTTTCGCTATTGTGCAAACTTCTTTTTCAGTTCCTCTACATGCATGCCTGTAAAGTAATCTTCTATCAAGTCCCAACGCTGTTCATCCGTCAGCCGGTCCGTACCGAAGAAGAAAGAAAACAGGTCAATCTGCTCCTGGAATATCTGTTCGTTGGTATCCAGGATAAGATTCCGGTAATCGTCCGAGCATGCAATCTCCTGCAAGTTCTCGGGATCATTGAAACGGATAAAGACACAAGGCGTACCACCACCCTCGACGCTGAACGAAAGGCAATCGAGCATGGAAAGCAGATTGAGAAGCATATTCAAATCGGAGAAGGGCGTGCAGTAGAACTGTAAACGTGCGCCCTTATTGCCCACAATGCGCTGGCTGAACAGCTTCTGATAACGGGACAGGAGCAAATCGAAACCTTTTGTCACGGTAAAGGAAAGTTCGTTGGAGTCTTTCTTCTTCACGCTGCTGATATAGCTGACGCTGCGTCCTTCTTCCGTACGGCTTTCCAGCAGGGAGCCGATGAAACGCTTGGCGGAGCGCACATCCATGCCATGCTCGGCAAAGAGCGCCCGCAACTCTTCCTCATCAAAACGGCCTTTGGACTTGAACAGGGCAGTCTTCAACATCACCGTCAGGTCCTTGAACAAGGCGTCCATCCGTTCGCGAATCACCGTTGCATCTTCTTTCAGCAAGACTTCATGCTTGCCCACAGACACGGCACGGGCACCTTCCCACAGCGTTCCGTTATTCAATTTCTGCTTGAATTCCTTATAACCGTATTCCGGGAAACGTTCTTCCCAAAGTTCCTCCAAGCGCGCCTTGTAGACGCCTTCTTCCCCTTCTACTTTCGTCAGATAATGCTCGAATTCACGGGCAAAGACATCACCCGTCTTGTCTTGAACGTATCCTTCGGTGAGCAGATTCTTGGGGCTGACTTCCAGCAGATGCTTCCCATAACGCTGTGCCAGGTCATCTTCCAGCCACAACAAAGCGGTCTTGATGAGCTGTCCCAACTCTGCCTCATACTCCAACTTATTTTTTGTACGCGGCATTTTCACCACAAACTCAAAATCGGATAAGGACACCAGCATTTCCTGCTTTTTCCCTTTCATCCGGTATACTTCCATGAGCTTCCGCAGGATAAGCACCAATTGTTCCTGGGCGATGTTCCCCGTCTGGTGCAGACGCTTCATATAGTAGAAATCACGTTCGTGGTAATCGGTTGCAGAGATACCCTGAATATCGGCATCGCGCGCCGCACGGCCTATCTCCTGGATATAATCGACAAACGTACTGGACGGAGCCACATGATACACACGGTCGATATCACTGATATCCACTCCCATACCGAAAGCTTTCGTTGCCACAATCAGGCGCTTGGTTCCTTCCTTGAACTCCTGCACGATGGCAGCTTTCTGTTCCTTCTCCTTCTTACCATAATAAGAGGCCACCAGGGACCAGCCGGCCGGCTTCACCCATGTCTTGATGCGCATGTCGATGCTGCTGGCAAACGGATAGTAGAGCAGCGTCTTGTGCCCGTCCAGAAAATCGTCTACCCGTGCAGAGATCACACGTTGCTTGGCTTTATCGTAAGTCTCGCCTTCTTCTATCTCCATCTGGCGGATATCAAAGCCGATGTTCCGGCGCTTCACCGTACCCACATAGAGCACACAAGGTTCCATCTTCAGCGAGCGGATGGTTTCGAACACCATGTCGTTGCCTCCCTTCGGGTTCCATACGGCCGTAGCCGTCAGTGCAAACAACGGGAAGTTATAGCCGAGGCTCCGTTGCAACGTGCTCAGGTAGCGTCCCAGGAACCAGTAATCCACACGGAACTCCTTGCCCCATGTCGTTACCGTATGTGCCTCGTCGATAACCACCATTCCGATACGGCGTTCGCCCACAAAATGCTTGATGTCATAAGAAAGAAGCAACTCCGGCGAAAGGTAGAACAAGTCTATTTCGCCTTCACGCACCTGCTGGTAAACTTCCATTTTCTGCTCCGGCGAGAGGTCGGAAGAGGCATACGCCACGCGTGTATAGCCCAGATCGAGCAAACTGTCCACCTGGTCTACGATGAGTGCTTTCAGAGGAGAAACCACAATGGTAAGCAGGTTGTATTCTTTTCCCAGGTAGATGGCGGGAAGCTGGAACAGCAATGATTTGCCGGAACCGGTGGGAGCCGTCAGCAAAATATTATCTACTTGCGTTTCGCCCTTGTGCGCCTTCTCCGCTTCCAGGATAACGTTCTCTATCAGTTGTCCTTGCGAAATGCAAAGTTTCTCTCTGCTCTTGGACAAATCATCGTAAATCTCAAGGTCGCGAAACTGTTCGTAACCATAAATCTCATTTAAAAGCGCTTTTACTTCCCCACGGCAGGTTTCAGGTAAATGCCGTTCTTTCAATTCCGGTAACCGCTGTGTTGTTCCTTCTTGTATATCAGTCATTATTACGGGTGTTACATTCGTATGCGAGAAAACACCACAAAGATAAGAGAGATATTATTGTTATCCTACCATTTTTTTGTAAAACTGGCGATATTCACTATCTTTGGCTAACGAAAGACTAAATGATAATAAATGTATGATGAAAAACATTCTCTTAATTCTGAAAAGCAACCGGGAGAGCATTGCTAACCGGGTATTGCTATTTTTACTCTTCTTTATAGCAAGTCCCTTTGCTTGGGGGCAAGATACACCCCAAGGATCTACAGTCAAGCAATGCCTTCCTGCCAACCAGCCCGTAGGGACAGCCCGCGGAATATTTCCCGGCCGGGTGGTTTGGAGCCATGCACCCGGCGCGGCACACTGGGACGAAGGAGACAGTTTCTGGTTCGAAGACCGCTTCAACAACCAGGAAGACTGCGACTGGCTGATAGACCACGCCCTCTGTTCGCTGACCGGCACCAAGAATGCAAAAGCAGCCTGGAAAGCCTTGTTCAAGTATTACAATGCCAACCACGGAAAGGGAAAAGCCGGTTATGCCCCCACCGAAAAAGTCACGATTAAAGTAAACAACAACAATACTTACTCCCATGCCGACTGCAAGGAGATAAATACTTCTCCCCAACTGCTGTTGTCATTGCTGAAAAGCCTGGTACGGGACGCCGGGGTACCGGAAGAATCCATCACCGTTGCCGAGCCGAGCCGGTTCATCACCGACTTTCTGTTCGAGAAGTGCCACAGCGCATTCCCCAAAGTCCGCTTCGTAGATAATCATGGAGGCGACGGACGCACCAAGTCGACCTATGTGGCAGACGCAATGGCTTACTCCCGCGACAACGGTCCGCTGGCACGCGGCATTGCCACAGCCTTCACCGAAGCCGATTACGTCATCAATATGGCATTGCTGAAAGGGCACGTCGGACAGGGTGTCACCCTCTGCGGTAAGAACTGGTACGGAACCATGAGCATCCATGCCGACTGGAGAAAGAACTTCCACAACAACTTCAATCAAAGTGCGGACGGAACGCCCAAGTATATCACCTTCGTCGACTTCATGGGACACAAAGACTTGGGTGGCAAAGGGCTGCTTTGGCTGATTGACGGCCTGTACGGATGCAAGAAAGTAGACGGAATGCCCTCACCTAAATGGAGCATGGAACCTTTCAACGGCAACTGGCCCTGTTCCGTGTTCGGCAGCCTCGACCCGGTAGCCATCGATATGGTAGGAAATGACTTCCTGATCAACCAATTCCCCGACATGCCCGACGTCAACTACTCGGATATGTACCTGCAGGAAGCCGCGCAAGCCGATAATGCACCTTCCGGCACCAAGTACGATCCCGAAGGCGACGGCACCTATCTGCCCAGCCTGGGCGTGGCCGAGCATTGGAACAATGCGAAGGACAAGCAGTACAGCCGCAACCTGAAGAAAGGCAAAGGAATAGAACTGATATACGTACCCCGCTCCGGGAAATAACCAGAGAAGGAACAGCATAAAACGAAAAATGGGCGATTCTTCAATCGTCCATTTTATTTTCTACTGCCTATATACAAGGCTTTACCGTTTCTGCATCAGTATTCCTCTTCATTGAAAAAGAAGTCTTCTTTACTGGGGTAATCAGGCCAAATATCTTCAATGCTTTCATAAATCTCGCCTTCATCTTCCATTTCCTGAAGATTCTCAATCACTTCAAGCGGAGCACCCGAACGCATGGCATAATCAATTAATTCATCCTTAGTTGCCGGCCAAGGAGCATCTTCTAGTTTTGATGCTAATTCCAACGTCCAATACATATCTATAAGTATTAAAATTGTACTTAGTAAGTCCTACTTTCTATTTTTCGGCAAAAGTATAACAAAATATTTCACTTGCAACTATTATTCCAAAATATTTCGTCATTTTTCTCATCCTGGTTGATTTTGCGCGACAAAACAAACAGATAATCAGACAAACGGTTCACGTAAGCCAGCAGTTCCGGGGATATTTCCACTTGTTCGGCCAAGGCAAGTATGCGGCGTTCGGCACGTCGGCAGACTGTGCGGCAAATGTGGCAAACGGCAGCACCACGGCTTCCACCGGGGAGTATAAAGGCAGAAAGAGGCGGGAGGAGACTGTCCAGGCGGTCTATCTCGTGTTCCATCGTTTCAACCAGCTCCGGGTTGATGATGCTTGCGTCTTTGAGCCGGGTCTTTTCCTGGTCGGTGGCCAGGTGGGAACCTACTGCAAAGAGTTTGTCCTGCACTTGTTGCAGAAAAAGTTTATCGGCTTCGTCGGGCAGGTAAGTGATAAGCAGTCCCAGGTTGGAGTTCAGCTCATCTACCGTTCCGTAGGCTTCGAGGCGGATATGGGTTTTGGGTACGCGGGTACCTCCCACGAGGGAAGTAGTTCCTTTATCTCCGGTTTTGGTATATACAAGGCTCTTTTTCATAATGAAAGATGTTTAGAGTAAAACGCCTAAAGATAATCAAAAGTTGACAATATAGTCTTGTTTTATCTTTGTTTTATCGAAGAAGATGATACCCAGGTCGTACAGGTCGAAGGTGATGCCTGCCCGCTCGTCCTGCTTCATACGCTTCCAAAGGGCGGACATGCGCGAAGAATAGCGGATGCCCTCGACGACAAAGACAGACTGCCCCGTTGTGCGCGCGGCACAGATACGGAACACTTCTTCTACAAACTCCGGATGACGGTAATCGTGCAGATAAAGAAAGCCCACAGGCACACCCGCTTCCAGGAAGAGTTCGGTGAGGTCGGAAGCAGAAGTATAGTCCGCACTTTCCTTGCCTGCCTTCAGATAGAGGGCAGAAGCGGCAAGCGTGCCGGCATCTACAATGGTATCGGGCTGCGTATAGTTGACCAGCCGGAACAAGAGACGCTTTATCTTCCTCGACTCGTATTTCCAGTGTCTGTCTTTCTGCAACGCCAGCTGCTTCTCTTCCTTAGCCAGCGCTTCATACTTATAATAAGGTGTATTTTCATAAATCACCTGCGTTATCAGGTTGAAAGCAAAAGGCGAATGTACCCCGTAGCCGCAACGATGGCGGAAACGGTACAGCCAGATAAAAGGACGTTTCAGAGCAAGTGTAATACGATTCATAACTATTACTTTTATTTTCTGTCAGCAACTGCTTTATATTCTACCTATTGTACACTCCCCTTGATTACCGACTCCTTGGAGGAGAAGTTCTCCGCAACCGTCAAGAGCACCTTATCTCCGTCGAACTTAAAGGTAATGCCGAGGGCACTGACCCAGTTTACGTAATGCGCCTTCAACTGCAAAGTGGCAGGCAACTGCCAGGCATAGCTCCCTGCCACCCAGAAAGGGCCTTCGATACCTTTAAAGCGATCTATCGCAGTGACGGAATAAGGCGGGCAGGCATCTACTGCCGTCTTCAGCCATTGCTTATAGCCAAACGGAAGTTCGTACGCAGCACCTCCCTTTTCAGTAACCGTCATCGTCACCTCCTTCGGCTTGAACTCCAGACGGAGGGACTGCCAGCCATATTTATTAGGCTCCAAAGCAATGCTTTTACCGGCATATCTTCCGGCCACAGATGAACTTGCTTTACCCTGTACTAAAGGCAGTTGATAAGCACTCTGCTTCTTTTGCAACAGCTTGTAGTCCTTGCCCGGAGTCAGCGGTTCATCTGTTACTTGGGGCAACAGACGGTTCCAGACCAGGCGGCGCTGGGTACGGCCGTCTATCAAAGTACATTCGGTGATGACCACTACCATATCTTTATCGGGGATAATCAGGACGTATTGCCCCAAAGCACCGTCGGCCCGCACGGCACCGGGGTATTCGCAAAGCCACATCTGATAGCCATAGCCGTCGCCTCCGGTCTCCATCTGCTTGCTCATCATCTGCTCTACCCAGGAGGCAGGAAGCAGTTGCTTGCCTTCCCACATGCCACGATTCAGCAGCAGCAAACCGAATTTTGCCAGCGACTCGCTTTGAATGTGCAGTCCCCAACCGCCGGTGTTGATGCCTTCGGGACTTACTTCCCAGGCAACGTCCGTAATGTTCATCGGGGTGAAGAGTTTCAGTTTCAGATAGTCCAGCAAGGTCATGCCGGTTACTTTCTGCACGATGGCGGAGAGGAGGTAGGTACAGATGGAGTCGTATTGAAACTTCTTGCCGGGAGTCTGCACGGGGCGGGCGAGGTAGGTGCGTATCCAGTCGGGGGTGAGGCTGCGCATGTTCCAGTCGGGGGCAATGCCCGAGGTCATGGTGAGCAGGTCGCGGACGGTCATGTCTGCCAGATTCCCGGAGACGGTATCGGGAAGAAGTTCGGGGAAGAAAGTGCCGACACGGTCCGTCAGGCGCAAGCGGTTATCGGCTATGGCCAGGCCGATGGCGGCACCGACAAAGGTCTTGGAGCAGGAATACATCGTGTGGCGGTACTCCGGGGCGAACGGTGCCGGATAGGTCTCGGCTATCACTTTGCCGTGGCGCAGCACTACTACGCTATGGATATCGGTCTTGGGCAGTGCGGTCAAAGAGTCGAACAAAGCGATAAGTGCCTTTGAAGAGACTCCCTCCGCCTCGGGCGTGGAGCGTGGCAACTCGTTGATTTGTGCGGTGGCGGCCAGCGGGCACAATACACTCAGCAAGCAAAAGAAGGAAAGGATAGAAAGGGATTTGTTCTTCATTATATTATTGTTTTAAGTTCCGTGTTTACATCGGCTGCAAAAATACGGCATTCGAGAGCGAAAGACAAATCTTAGGAAGAAAAGTTCGTGGCAGGAAGAAAGTTCAGGAAGCAGAAGGAGGGAAAGAGGGAGGAATTACGGCAGGAGATTCAAAAGGATATTGCCGGATATAAGGAATATTATTGCCCGATAGCAGGAATATTATTGCTCAATATCAAGAACATTATTACTCAACAGCAGAAACATTATTGCCCGACAGCAGAAACATTACTTCATCAGAAACAGAACTCCCTTTGATGTACTGCACAAGATGCCATCTTGAGCAACACAAGATGCCATCTTGAGCAGCATAAGATGCCATCTTGTGCAGTACAAGGAATAGTGTTACAGATGAAAGGCAATAATGTTCCGGAGGATGAGGAATAATGTTTTAGAAAATAGGGAATAATATCTTAGAAAATAGGGAATAATGTCTTGAAAGTTAAGCAATAATGGTTTGCTCGGGTATAGCAGGTAAAGGGCAGCCTGATAAATGGGATTTTACGGAGTATCTCAAATTCCTCCGCCTGAAAGAGGAGGTGCCCGTAGGGCGGAGGGGTTTCACATCCGAAGGGACTTGCACAAAGTTACTTTCTATTTATGTAAGACCCCTCCGCCCGCAAGCGGGCACCTCCCCTTTCAGGCGGAGGAGTTTGAGATACACTTGTTATCACACGACGCTAAATTATCATTTACTGGAAGCTCACCTCGCACTGCTCCCCTCGTTGCATTTCCACCGGGAAGGTCTTTGCCGTATATTCGTGCTTCTCCCCTCCCGTCTTTACTTCCGCACGGGTAACGCCCGCAGGCATCTTGAGGACGAACTGCCCCGGAACAAGAGCAGTAATGACGGCTTTTACGGCTCGTCCGTCTTTCCAATCCAAATCAACGGAAGCGCCGCCACGCACGCGCATGCCACGGAAACTGCCGCTACTCCAACTATCGGGCAAGGCAGGCAGCAGGTTGATGAAACCTTCATGGCTTTGCAACAGCATCTCGCCGATACCTGCCGTGCCGCCGAAGTTCCCATCGATCTGGAAAGGCGGGTGCGAGCAGAATAGATTGGGGAAGGTGCCACTGCCGTGACGCCCCGTCTTGGCATCGACCGCCGGATGAAGCAGACTCTTGAATAGCTTCCAGGCACGGTTACCATCGCCCAGTCGTGCCCAGAAGTTCATCTTCCACGCACGGCTCCAACCGGTAGCCTCATCGCCCCGGCGGTTCAGCGTGACGCGGCAAGCATCAGCCAGTTCCGGCGTTGCATCGGGGGAGATCAAATTGCCGGGATGCAAGCCATAGAGGTGGGAGACGTGGCGGTGGTGCACATCTACCTCACGATAGTCTTCGAGCCACTCTTGCAGATAGCCTTCTTTACTAATCTGCATGGGTGGGAACTTCTGTAAATCGGCTTGGAGGCGGGCGGCATAATCGGCATCACAATCCAGCAGGCGGGCGGCGGCGATGACGTTGGTATAAAGTTCGGTCAGCAGTTGCACGTCCATGGTAGGGCCCATGCAGATACTGACATCGGTTACGCTATCACCCGGAACATAGAAACTGTTCTCAGGCGAAGAGGTGGGAGCGGTAACCAGCCAGCCGTGACGGGGTTCCTGCACGGTGGTGGAACTGAAGAAGCGGGCGGCACCTTTCATGATGGGATAGATGCGGCGCAGGTATTCGCGGTCTTGCGAGTAAAGATAGTGCTCCCACAGGTGGGCGCAGAGCCAGGCGCCGCCGGTGTTGGTAGCTCCCCAGGAGGGATGCTCACCGGGGGCGGTGTAGTTCCAGACGTTGGTCATCATGTGGAGCACCCAGCCATCGGCACTGTCACCGTAGAAGGTGCGGGCGCTCTCGCGGCCCGAAGGGATCAGGCGCCCTATCAGTGTGGTCAAGGGCTGGTAGAGCTCGGAGAGGCCGGCTTGCTCCAGGGGCCAGTGGTTCATCTGAATATTGATGTTGGTATGGTAATCACCGTTCCAGGGAGTCCACACGCCATTAGCCCAAAGGCCTTGCAAGTTGGGAGGCAGGCTGCCGGGGCGGGTACTGCTGATGAGCAGGTAGCGACCGTAATTGTAGTACAGGGCAGCCAAGGCGGGAGACTCTTTCTGCGTGAAGCGGAGAATGCGCTCATTGGTGGGGAGGGCATCGTCGGCAGTAGCGGGCAGGGTCAGGGAGACACGGTCGTAGAGGGAACGATGGGACAATTGAGAATGGAGAATGGACAATTGAGAATGGGGCTGCGTGGCAACAGCATCAAGAAGGCTGTCGCAGACTTCAACGTAACGGGCACCGGGGAAGGTGGTGCTGGCGGCGGCGTAGGAGGTGGCGGCGGAAAGTATCAGCCAGGCTTCTTGTCCGCCGGACAGGGTGATGCCATCCTGAGAAGTGGTAGTCTGCTTGCCGTCGCGGGAGACAAGGCGCATGGCAACACGGTACTTCATACCGTCTTGTCCGGGCTTGCCGCTATCCAGGGTGCCGTTCATCAGAAGAGTATTGCCTGCGGCGGTTACTGTGCCACGTTCGGCGCGACTCAGGCGGGCGGAGAAGTTGAGGGCTCCTTTGCAGTCGGCAGTCAGATGCACGATCATTACGTCGCGATCGCGGGAAACGAAGTATTCGCGGCGGTAAGTGACATCGTTTTGAGTAAAAGTGGTGGTTGCCACGGCATCACGCAAGTTGAGCCAACGGCGGTAGTGCTGAGGTTGGGGAGCGGAAGTCGGAGACTGGGAGGCATAATTAAAATCAATATTCAAATCACCCAATACCTGATAGGCTCCATATCTTCCATCCGTCTCCTGCTTCTTGGGAACGAAGCTGCTGTACATCAGTTCCTGCGCTTCGCGGTTCTTGCCCTCGAATAGTAATTGGCGGATGGCAGGCAGGCTTTTTGCAGCATCGGGATTGCTGTAATCGGCTTCCATACCACTCCAAAGAGATATTTCGTTCAGGACGATGTGCTCGCGAAGGATACCTCCATCGGGCATCATACCCAGACGGCCATTGCCCAGGGGAAGGGTTTCTTCCCAAATAGCGGCGGGGGCGGTATAGTAGAGCTGATGGTTACAGGTGTCGGATGGCGTTCCGGCAGATGTTTCAGCAGGTGTTCCGACAGGCATTCCGGCAGCAAGAAGCGGTGCCGAAATAATAAGAAGAAGAGAAGAAAGAAGTGTTTTCATATAGATATTGTATTAACCTGTTGGCGGAATTAATTCCTTTCTGACAGGATATGAGCAAGAGTATCTCAAACTCCTCCGCCTGAAAGGGGAGGTGCCCGTAGGGCGGAGGGGTCTTACATCCGAAGGGACTTATCTATTGCAAAGTTACTCTCTGCTTATGTAAGACCCCCTCCCCCCTACGGGGTACTCCCCCTTTCAGGCGGGAGAGTTTGAGATACTCATGTTTATCATTTCATTCATTTCTATATCGATTCAAGTTAAATGGGAATTTACCTGCGTAGCGCTCGCTGGTAAATTACTATTTCACTTTAATAGCCGTTGTCGCCTTACTCAAACCGTCCGCCGTAGCCGTCACCTTGACGCTGCCGGGCTGGCCGTCGTTTTGTATCACCACCAGGCACTTTCCATAGAAAGCCTTGCGGTGATTATCTTTGAAGCGCTCCAGCGAAATGGGGCTACCATTGTCTACACCGGCAATGAATCCGGAGCCGTCGAGGGCAAACGTTACATCGTTCTCGGCATTGGGGCAAAGATTGCCGTCCTTATCCAATATCTCTACCGTAACGAAACTCAAGTCGCGACCGTCGGCCTGGATCGTGCTGCGGTCCGGTGTCAGACGAATCTGTGCAGGCTCGCCGGCTGTACGGATTTCCTGCTCAGCCACCACCTTGCCGTCCTTACGGGAAATGGCCTTCACCGTGCCCGGCTCGTACTTCACACGCCACATCACATGGAAATCGTCCTTGCCCTTGCTGCGCACGCCTTGCGACTGACCGTTCACAAAGAGTTCCACTTCATCGGCATTGTTATAGTAGGCCCACAGGTCAATGTCCTGTCCCGGAGTCCAGTTCCAGTGCGGGAAGAGGTGCAGCACGTTCTTGTCAGGGCGCCACTCGGATTGATACATATAGTAGACGTCTTTCGGGAAGCCTGCCAGGTCTATGATTCCGAAGAAGGAACTGCGTGCAGGCCAGCCATGAGGAGTAGGCTCGCCGATATAATCGAAACCGGTCCAGATGTACTGCCCGCTGATAAAGTCGTTGTTCTTCACATGGCGCAACGAGCCCTCATGATAATTTCCCCAAGGCACATGGCAGTTATCGTAAGAAGAACAAGAGAGAGACGATTCATAGAATGGTTTGTCCCAACTTACAGGCCAGATGAACATCGAGTCGCTCGGCATGCGGTAATAGCCGCGGGTCATCAAGCCTGATACACTCTCCGTCACAATAAACGGCTTGCCCGGGAAGTTCTCGGGAACGCCTGCAAACCAATCGTCGTGGTAATTGAAGCCGATGATATCCAATGCTCCCGAACGGAACAGGTGGTTATTGGGGTTCGGCTCGTTGCAACCCGCAGTCACGGGACGCGTGGGGTCGAGTGCCTTTACCATATCTGCCAGCTTCTTCGTCAGCAGTGAGTTGACGGACATTTCCTCTCCGCCGGCCAGCATATCGGCACTGCGTCCGAAGTTCAGAATCAGATTCGCTTCTTCCAGGCTAAGGGTGTCGGCTTTGGCGTCGGTCCATTGTTCCAGCACTTCGTTGCCGATGCTCCACATAAAGATGGAAGGATGGTTACGGTCGCGTACGATGAGATCGGTAAGGTCGCGCTCGTGCCAGTCGTTGAAGTAGCGGGAGTAGTCGTGACGGGTCTTGCGCTTGCGCCACATGTCGAAAGTTTCGTCCATTACGATGAAGCCCATACGGTCGCAAAGGTCGAGCAGCTCGGGCGAAGGCGGGTTGTGGGAACAGCGGACGCCGTTGCAACCCATCTCTTTCAATATTTCCAGCTGTCGCTCGATGGCGCGGGTGTTGATGGCAGCACCCAGACAGCCCAGGTCGTGGTGCATGCAGACACCGTTTATCTTCACCTGCTCGCCGTTCAGGATAAATCCTTTTTGGGCATCGAAGCGGAAGGTACGGATACCGAAAGGGGTGTTGTAGGTATCAACCGGAGCGCCCGCCATGCGGACTTCGGTCTTTACATTATAAAGATAAGGGCGGTCGATGCTCCACAGCTCAGGATTTTCAACGGCTATCTCTTGTACCGCTTCAAGCTGCTTGCCCTTTTCTACGGTTACCTGGCTGGAAACTTCGCTTACTACTTTGCCCTTTTCGTCTACCAATCGGGATATCAGTTCCAACGGAGCATCCACATCCTGGCTGTTCTCCAAAGTAGTGCGAACGGTGAGACGGGCGCTGTTCTTCGAGACCTCATCGGCGGTGACGTAAGTCCCCCATTGTGCCACATGCACCGGGTTCAGCTTCGTCAGCCATACATTGCGGTAGATGCCGCAACCGGAATACCAGCGGGAATTGGGTTGTTCGGCATTATCTACACGTACGGCAACCACGTTCTTCTCTCCCCACTTGATGTACGGGGTCAGGTCGTAGCTGAATGAGATATAGCCGTAGGGGCGTGTGCCCAGTTCGTGTCCGTTGATGTAAACGGTAGAATTCATATAAGCGCCGTCGAAGTCAATGCGCATGCGCTTGCCTTCATCCGCTTTATCGGCGGTAAACGTTTTGCGATACCAGCCGATGCCGCCGGGTAAGGCTCCCCCACCCGTTCCCGAAGGATTCTTTCGATCGAAGTCTCCTTCTACAGCCCAGTCGTGAGGCAGGTTCAGCCGCCGCCAGTCCGAGTCGTTATAGTCCGGACGGGCTGCTGCAGCATCATCGCCTAAACGGAAAGCCCAGCCATCTGTAAATCTTTGCTGGCGAGTATCGGTTACTTCCTTTTGAGAAGTACATGCACCTGCCAATAGTAAAAGGAGCAGGCACGGTAACAGTTGTATTATTGATAGTTTCTTCATGGTATTGAATTAGATAAATGAGAATTTACCAGCATAGCGCTGGAGCAAGGTTTCTATTCGGATTACTTGCAGTAAAGCCTGAAGGGCTTTCATCTATCAGCCCAGGGCAACGCCCTGGGTTTAAGCCCCTCTGACCTTACGCCCTGAAAGGGCATAAGATATAACACACGGGCTTTTGCCCTTTCAGGGCGCAGAGATAGAGGTGCATTATGACCCAGGGCATTGCCCTGGGCTGATAGCAGGAAGCCTTTCAGGCTTGCTGCACTGATGCTTTGCTGCGCTAAATTATCATTTAGATTTGTACACTCTGCGCCTTTCCGTCATACTTCACCACGGTACCCTTCGCCTTCAAATCGAACGGTTGCGGTTTGTCTTTGCTTACCTTTACAACGTTGAACGTACGTTCCTTCAGCATACCGGGGAATTCACCCGTGCGGTCACCGATAGTCAAAGTACCTTCAGCATCATTGTAAGTGAACGGAATAGTGGCGTATTGTCCCTTCTCGTAGTTGTAGTTCACACCTTCGTCTTCGTACAGCGTGAATGCGCCGTCCTTACCTGCATAAACATAAAGCGTAATGTCTTCAGCCGGTTTTTCATCGCTATACTGCATATCGGGACCGTAAGGAACAATGGCACCTGCACGCACATACAGCGGCATGCGTTCGTACGGAGCATCTACCTTCAGCTTCTGTCCGCCTTCCGTGTACTTGCCAGAGTAGAAATCGTACCAGCCACAACCTGCGGGGAAGTACATCTCGCGGCTACGTGCACCGTACTCATAAACCGGCGCAGCCATGATGGCAGGACCGAACATAAACTGATCGCTGATATTATTCACATTCGCATCTGCCGTAAAGTCCATCACCAGCGGACGCATGATGGTATAATCATTGAAATAGGTCATACCGGCCAACGAGTAGATATACGGCATCATATTATAGCGCAACTTCGTATAGTAAAGAATAGAATTGTAAGCAGGATGTCCCTCCGGCGCAATGTTCCATGCCTCGCGCAACGGGAACTGGCCATGTGCACGATACAACGGACAGAAAGCTCCGAACTGATACCAACGGGTGTTCAACTCCCGCCATTCCTTATAATCGGCATTCTCGCGACCGCTTCTGTCGTACTCCATCTGTCCGGCCACGTAACGGTTCTCTACGCAGAAGCCGCCGATGTCCATCGTCCAGTAAGGAATACCGCTGACTGCAAAGTTCAGACCGGCAGAGATCTGCGCTTTCATATCTTCCCAACGGGTAGCGATATCACCACTCCAGGTGGCAGTAGAGTAACGCTGCAATCCTGCAAAGCCCGAACGGGTCAAGAGGAATACACGCTGGTCGTTGTTCACGCCGCGCTGTCCGTCGTAGATAGCTTCGGCATTCATCAAAGCATACGCATTGAAGAACTTGGCAGAAGGACCGAGAGCGGTAGGTCCACTAAGGTCTTTACGATACTGGATATCCGTACAGTCACGGATATTCGGTTCGCTGGCATCCATCCACCAGGCATCGATGCCCAACGTATAAAGGTGATCTTCCATCTGTTTCCAGAAAAGTTTGCGGGCATCTGCCGCGTATGCGTCATAGAACGAGCCGATGTAGCCGGGGCCAATCCAGTCGCGGATGCTGTCTTTAACGGCCAGTTGGTACATCCAACCGTTCTTATCAAATTCTTTATAGTGTTCTGTGGTTGCATAGAACTTAGGCCAAACCGAAATCATGATTCGGGCGTTCAGCGCGTGGATAGAATCGACCATTCCCTTCGGATCGGGGAAACGTGCTTTGTCGAATTCGTGACTGCCCCAAGAATCTTCCGGCCAGTAGTTCCAATCCTGTACAATGTTATCGATAGGAATCTGACGTTTGCGGAATTCTTTCAATGTTCCTACTATCTCATCTTGCGTCTTATAGCGTTCGCGGCTTTGCCAGTAGCCCATCGCCCACTTCGGCATGATCTGCGACTTGCCGGTCAATGTACGGTAACCTCCGATAACATCGTCCATATTGTCACCGTATACAAAGTAGTAGTCTATCTCGTTCTGCATTTCGCCCCACCAGGCCAGTTTGTTCTGCTCTGCATCGGGCACGGGGTCCATGACGCGCAATCCGCAATAGGACACACCGCCATCGGGATTCCACTCAATCTTTAAAGGTACTCGCTTGCCTGCTTCGAGCTTAACGGCAAACTTGTAGCTGTTAGGATTCCAAGAAGTACGCCAGCGTTCGGGAACAACGAGTTCATTGTTTATATATACCTTTATATATCCGGCATAATACAGGATGAAACGGAACAATCCGCTTTCCGACGGCTCAATCTCGCCCTCGTATGTGACCTGCGCACCACCGAGCGGGAATCCTACCGGTAGGTTCACTACCTTGGACAAATCTTCCCTTTTCAGATGTTCGAAGTAAAGAGAATCCTCGCGACGTACCAATGTTTCTGCTTTCGTTCTGGGAGACGGAACATAAGTTCCGGTCAGTGCACCCTCTTTCCCCTCTTTATCATAGAGCTTGAACACACCACCCAACTGTGAATAATCGCGTGAATCGCCGAAGCGGCAAAGTGAATAGCTGTCCCAGAGCACACCGTAGTTCTTATTGGATACGATGAAAGGTACAGAGACTTTTGTATTGTACTGAAAGAGTTCTTCGTTCTTTCCCTTATAATTGAACTCATCCGCCTGATGCTGTCCCAGACCATAAAGGGCTTCATCATCGGGCGACTGGAATACCTGACGGACAGTGTAACCCTTCGTACCCTCCACTTCAACCGGCGCAAAGCTTCTCTGGTCTTCTGCAAGGATCTGCTTGCCGGCTGCATCGGTAAAGCGGACTTCACCGGTTGCCTTAGACACAATGGCGCATACCTGCGATGTCTTTACAAAGATCTCATCGCCCTGCTCTTCTACCTTAAAATCCGTCTTGTTCTGTTGGGGAACTACAATGAGGCTCTTTTCCTGTGAAAAGTTTTTTTCCGGGGTAGCCGATACATGGATAAGCTTCTCTCCCATAACTTCTACCCGTACTTTACGTACATCTGTCGGTTGCTGTTGCTTAACTTCTACAACCACACCGTTTCCGGTTTTCTGGTATCCGCTTCCGGCACATGCTGCAAGCAACAACCCGGTAAGCAAATAAACTGAAGTGTTTTTCAATTTCATATTACTGTTTTTAAAGTTATTTTCTCCGAGTGTAAAAGTAGGAAGTTTCATCCAAACAAGCGCCCCTCCAATGTTGAAACGAGAGGGCTCATTTGATTTTCTAAAAGACAATATGTTTCTGTAATGGGTATCGTTTGTTATTTACCTTCTCTTTCTTGATAAACAGACGGTAAAACGCCGAATTCATCCTTGAAATATTTGCTGAAATACTTGGGGTTATTAAAGCCCAACTGATACGCTATCTCCGATACATTTTGCTGGCTTTCGCGCAACAGTTGCGCCGCTCGTTTCAAGCGTATGATACGGATAAACTCGATAGGCGTTTTGCCTGTAATCTGCAACAACTTCTTGTATAGATGCACCCGGCTCATGCCTAACTCATGGCTCAACTCCTCTACGGACAAATCGCTGCGGGCAATATTCGCCTCTACATATTTGATAGCATTCTCTATCAACTTCTCGTCCAGTGAAGTAATGGCTATTTCACTCGGCTCGGGATCGATGTGTGTCCGTACCTTATGCTTTTTACTCAAGGCAATCAACTTGCGCATACGCAGAATCAGGATTTCCACATTGAAAGGTTTCGTCACATAATCATCCGCACCAATAGTCAGGCCTTCCACTTTATCTTCCACCGTTTGACGGGCAGTGAGCAATATCATCGGAATGTCACAAGTACGCTTATCCGTCTTCACCCAGCGGCACAACTCATTGCCGTCCATTTCGGGCATCATCACATCACTGACAACAATATCCGGCATCAAGTCCGGTATCATTTGCCAGGCTTCCCGGCCGTTGGAGGCGGACCGGATGCGGAAGTACAGGCTCAGACTGTCTTTCATAAATGCAATCAAGTCCTCATTGTCGTCCACGATAAGAGCCAGCGGTTTTTCCTTTTCGCTCTCGCTGTCATCGTCTTCCACATCATCCGGCAATTCATTCTGTAACGCTTCTTCTTTATCCATAGCAGATAAAAGTTCCTCATCCTCGCGTGCCGTTTCGGCAGACTGTGCCGGAACGGCGGTCAGCTTCACATGTTTGACCGGTATTTCAACCATAAACACACTGCCCGACCCCACATTATCGACCACACGTACCGTGCCTTCATGCAACATCACAAAATCACGTACCAGGCTCAGCCCGATGCCGCTGCCTGTAGACTGATGGTCCGGTTCTTCCTGCTCTACTTGATAGAAACGTTCGAAAATTCGCTCCTTGTCTTCATCCCTGATGCCGATGCCCGTATCCGCAACTTTTATCAGCAACCTGCCGGGTGCCTCCTTCGACATCTCCAATGCTACGTCGACCCGTCCTCCTTCCGGAGTAAACTTGAAAGCATTGGAGAGAAGGTTCATCACCACCTTGCCTATCTTATCCTCGTCGAACGACATGTTCAGTGATTCCATAGCCGAGAAAAAGGTGAGATGCACGTTCTTCTTTTCGGAAAGTATCAGAAAGGAAGTACAGATACTGCGCACATAGGACACAATATCCCCTTCGGACAAGGTGAGATGCATACCCGCCATCTCGTTCTTACGGAAATCCAGCAGTTGGTTGACCAGATTCAGCAAACGCTGCGCATTGCGGTACATCAGTTTCAATTTGCTTTGCTGCTTTTCATCCCCAATCTCCTTCATCATACTTTCCAACGGCGATATAATCAACGTCAACGGTGTACGCAGTTCGTGACTGACGTTCGTAAAGAAGCGGAACTTCATCTGGTTCAGTTCTTCCTTCTTTTTCGCATCTTCCTCCATCTGGCGTATCTTGAACTTATTCCGTTCCCTGCGCTGCACGGTGTAGAGTGAGAAGAAGATGATGCCAAGAATCAGAAGTATATAGACAACATACGCCCATGGAGTCATCCAGAAAGGCGGAAGGATAACAATCTTCAGGCAAGCTTCTTCAGTGCCCGCATATCCGTCACTGTTCGTAGCCTTTACCCGCAGCGTATAAGTTCCCGGTGCCAGATTTGTATAAGTGACGCGGTGCATGTCGGACATACTTGTCAGCCAGTCTTCGTTGAATCCATCCAGTTTGTAGAAATACTGCGTCTTTTCGGGAAGTACATAATTGTCCGAAGCAAACAGTACAGTAAAAACATTCTGCTTATAGTCCAAAACGATTTCCTGGGTTTCATTCAGAGCTTCCGGCAATATAATGCGCCCGGCATACTCCTCGCCCACCTTTACCTCTTCATTGAACAGTTGGAAACCGGTAAACATCACTTTCGGCAACGTACTGTTGTACTTTATATTATCGGGCCTGAAACGGTTCAATCCATACAGACCTCCCACTACAATTTCGCCCGTATACAGCCGTTTGAGGGAACGCTGGTTGAAGTCGCAGCTTTGCAGTCCGTCCTTGTCGTTGTAGGTATAGCAACGGAATACGGGGTGCCCCGTCTTACTGTCAACGGACAGTACAACGTTGATTAACTCTCCTCCGGTACTTACCCACATGCTCTTGTTCTCATCCTCCGTAATGCCCAGTATCAGCAATTTCGAGAAGTCCGGTTTGATGGGTACCTCATACAGTTCATCCTGTTTCGGATTATAAACATTCAATCCTTCACGTGTTGCCAGCCAAAGCAAACCCCGGCTGTCTTCATAAACCTGGTTGATGTTCTGGTTTGAGAATCGGGTTTTACCGGACTTTGTACCGGTGAAGTTTGTTATCTTCCGGGTCTTCAAATCCATGACAGCCAAACCTGCCGACGTTCCGATAATCAAAGTATGGTCACGCCCCACACAGATGGAAGAGATATAATCAGACACCAGATTTGAATTGCCGGTTGCATAAGTGGTAAAAACACCGGTCTGAGGATTCAGGCACTGCAACCCTCCCCCAAGCGTACCAATCCAGATATTCCTGTCCGCATCTTCTGCCAGAGCCCATACATTATCATAAATCAGTGAATTACCGTTTCCCTTATCTGCCCGGTAATGGATAAAACGATTTCCGTCGTAACAATTCAGGCCACCCCAGAAAGTACCTGCCCATAAGCGGCCTTTACTATCCTGGAGAAGACAGACAATCACATCACTCGAAATAGAGCCAGGGGCTGCCGTGTGCGAAAAGATTTTCCGCTCGTCCGTCACGCTGTTCCACCGGATCAGTCCCCGGTCATTCGTACCCAGCCACACGACATCATTTCCACCATCTTCCACACAATTTATATCACCTATATCGGCAATGCCGAATTTGAAAGCACTTTCGTTATAATAAGAGATTCCCTTCTTATAAGTCCCTACCCACATGGTGCCGGCCTCATCTTCATAAAGAGCGGTTACAGTATTGTTGGATAAGGTACGCCCATTACCGGGGTCATTCGTCAATCGCAAAGTCTTTCCCGACGGGTCTATCACTTCAAGGCCATCCTGGTCTTTTCCCACCCATATACATCCGTATTTGTCTTGCGACACGGCACGCACCGTGTTATAAGTATCGTTTCTGGGAGAACGCAGTTCCCAAGCTTTCCGGGGTAAATGATAAACCCATATCCCTTCGACACTGAATATCCATATCCGCTCATTACAGTCAACAAACAGAGAAAAGGTAGCATCCCTGTTTTCCTTCCATTCCTCGGCAATATCACGGTTGGTCCATTTAGGTTTCAAGTTGTTTTCGTCCAGGCAAACCAGAACACCGTCATTAAAAAACAGCAATACTCCTTCACTGCACTCTGCCATAGCCGTAATTCCGGCTTTCGATATCATTTCGTCCAGCCCCTCCACCATTACGGCACCCTTCTGTCCGACACTGTATTGATAGACGCCTTTACCGGCAACATACATCCAAAAGTTTTTTCCTTTGTCGATATAGATTAACGAAGGAGTTCCACTAACACCGATATTCCACATCCAAGCCTCGACATCACGGTCGAAATTATCGGTAACAGAGTTATAAAGGACATATCCTGTCCCTGTACGTATCCATAAATTGCCGGATGCATCTTCTTGTATCTCTTCTATGTAATTGTCGGGCAGGGAGTTGACATCGTCTTTCTGGCTACGGTAAATCCTGGTGTCATAACCATCGTAACGGTTCAAACCGGAAGCCGTGCCAAACCACATGAAACCGTTTGAATCTTTGTAAATAGCATTAACCTGATTATTGGAAAGCCCGTCTTTTACCTCCAGATGTTTAAACATATAGTTGTGTGCAGCAGCAGAGAAACAGATCGTCCAAACCCACAAGATAAGCAGTTGCAATCTTTTCATACTATCAGAATAAGGGGAGTTCATTTTTTATTGCAAATGAAGCAAAAAGCCGACAAAAAACAAAGAAATCCGGAGCTTTTTTATCGGAGAAGTACATCCACTAAAGCCACATGATACGGGCCTAATAGGGATATTTTCCTTCTTTGGCTCCCTTCATAACACCATCGATGGCGTAAGCTTCCTTTGCCTGACCCGATGTACGTTCCATGTCACCGCCCGTTTCCCAATAGAAAGGAACACAACCATGATTTTTTGCTTCACGGGTGACAACTTCATTCCAGTAGGCACGACTCTTATTATGCATTTCCTCGTCGATGTCGGAATAGGCAAGCCCGGAAGTACCGTCTATCTTGTCCGCTTTTGTCCGCTTCATAGCACTGTACTCACCGACAATCACAGGAATGCCTTTATCCACATAAGCTGTCTTCATCTTCTGGAATTGTTCTTTCACATAATCTTCCTCATAAGCAGTGGCATTGTGAATAGAACCAGCCACATGGTTATCCTTACCCCAATAAAGGAATACTTTGCCCCAATTTTCATCATGGTTCATCATGGTGAACTGATAGGGGTCGTAGAAGTGGACCTCCACCATCAGGCGGTCGGGCACCGCATCTACAGGCATTGTATATTCTTTCACCGTCTTATCTATATTGGTATAGGGGCCTTGAACTATCAGGCAGCGTCTTGCATTATTCCCACCCGTGGCACGTACGGCATCAATAAATGTCTGCTCATAGGCTATGATTGTTTTTACTACCGATGCATCCACTTTATCCTGCGCCTGTTGTCCCGGCTCGTTGCATCCGGCAAAAAGCAAATGTTCGTCATAAGCATTGAGTTTGGTGGCAATCTGTGTCCACAATGCCTTTTGTTTGGCATCCACCTTACTGCTGTAACCGTTCACGACACTTTCTTCGAGCCAGCCGCCATCCCAGTGGATATTGACGATGGCATACATATCATTGGCTACGCAATAGCCCACTACCTCGCTTACCCGGTCGAGCCATGCAGCATCTATCTCATACGACGTCTGATTGATGATATACGAATCCCACGCACAAGGTATGCGCACTGCATTGAATCCCAGCTTCTTCAAACCGTCGATATATGCCTTGCTCACCTTAGGATTTCCCCAAGCCGTTTCATTTCCGGGCACCTCCAACGTGTTGCCTATATTTATACCGGCATACATTTGGGCAGCAAGCGTCTTGGCATCATTGCCCATACTGTCGCCTTCTCCCCGGGCCTGCACGACGGAAAAATGCCCCACTTCGTTGCCATCCGCCTTTACCGTAATCACAGCTTCACGGTCATTCGTATCCGTATTAGGCTCCGCAGTAACTGCATATTTAAAGATGGTGCTCGAAGCAGAAGTTTCGGGAGTAACCTTGCACCAGTCCGATGCGCTACTGATGACTTCCAGCGGCACATTCGATTTTATACTCAATGAGATTGTTCCTCCGTCCTTGGAAAAGGTCATTCCGGTATTCAATATATTCTCCGGTATTATAACTTCCGGTGTTACAGACTCGGCATCGTCACCGGAACATGCGGCAACAAAGGAGCAAAGAGTAAGAGACAGTGCCATCAGCACCAGATAAATCTTGAATTGTTTCATGGTAGTTTTCATAATGTCTTTATGTATTAAAATTTAAGGGTTAAATCAGCGATAGCAAAAGTAGCGCAAAATAGGGAAATAATCCCGACAACATGTTACGTCGAACGGTATCATTTGTTGCCAAAGAGGGATAAAAGGTTATCATTTAGTGATATCAGCACATTCTCTATTGCCAGGTCCGGAAGAATCGCTTATTTTTGTGTGTATAACATTTGCCTTGAGCATCTAATAAACTATTAAAAATACAATGTAATTATGAGGAAGATGATGTTACTCTTGGGACTGGCGCTCAGCTTGTCCTGTTTTTCACAAAGCCGTCAAGGCTATCAGAACCCGGTTATTCCCGGTTTCCACCCCGATCCGAGTGTTTGCCGTGTAGGCGATGACTTCTACCTGGTAAACAGCAGTTTCCAATATTTCCCCGGTGTGCCGCTGTTCCATAGCAAAGACCTTGTCAACTGGGAACAAATCGGGCATTGCCTGTCGCGTCCCTCACAACTGCCACTGCACGATGCAAGCGCCTGGGGAGGTATCTATGCACCTACCATCCGCTACAATGACGGTACGTTCTACATGATTACCACCAACGTTTCGGATAAAGGCAACTTCCTGGTGCATACCACCGACCCGCGCGGCGAATGGTCGGAACCTGTTTGGATTAAGCAAGGAGGCATTGACCCGTCCCTCTACTTTGAAGACGGTAAGTGTTACCTCGTCAGCAATCCGGACGTAGGCATCTATCTATGCGAAATCAACCCGAAAACCGGTGAACAGCTCAGTGAATCCAAGCGCATCTGGAACGGTACGGGAGGACGCCACCCGGAAGGACCGCATATCTACAAGAAGGATGGCTGGTACTATCTGCTGATTTCCGAAGGCGGCACCGAATACGGTCACAAGGTAACGATTGCCCGCAGCCAAACCATAGACGGCCCATACGAAAGCAATCCCTCCAACCCCATCTTGACCCACATCAACAAGAATGCACAGAACAGCCCGATACAGGGAACCGGTCATGCCGACTTGGTAGAAGCTCCCGACGGTTCGTGGTGGATGGTTTGCCTCGCTTTCCGTCCGCAAACCGGTACGCACCATCTACTGGGACGCGAAACATTCCTTGCTCCGGTACGTTGGGACAAGAACGCTTGGCCGGTAGTGAACGGAAACGGAACCATAGCCTTGCAAATGGATGTGCCGACACTGCCGCAGCAGCCTTTCACAGAAAAGCCCGTACGCACCACTTTCAAAGATGGGAAATTAAGTCCGGAATGGGTACACATCAGAAACTATCACCCCGAAAACTACACCTTCGCTTCCGGCAAGCTCCGCCTGAATGCCACTCCCGTAAGCTTGAATGACGGCAAAGACAGTCCTACCTTCGTCGGTCGCCGGCAAGAACACATCGACTTCACAGCCACCGCCTCCATGCAACTCCGCGAAGCCTCAGCAGAAGACGAAGCCGGTCTGAGTGTTTATATGTTCGAGCCCGCCCACTACGACCTCTTCGTCAAGCAGTTGGCCGATGGGCAACAAGCCGTAGTACTGCGTTACCAACTTGGTGAGCTGACTCACACCGAAAAAGAAGTAGCGTTGCCCCGAGGCAAAGTCCAGCTTCGCGTAAAAGGTAACAGCGAAATCTACTCTTTTGAGTATGCCACAGATGGAAAGAACTTCAAGGAATTGGGTCGGATAAATACGCGCTACATCAGTACGGAAACTGCCGGCGGCTTTACCGGCATCATGCTGGGGCTGTATGCAGTTTCCACATCCGATGCATCAAAAGCGTATGCTGACTTTGAGTATTTCGACTATCTGAAGTAGTCGGGAAGGGCTTAGTTTCAATGTGTAAAGCTACCGCCTTTCTCCGCCTCCACACCTGTGTTGATTCAATTCCACACAAAGGTTTATGAACGGCTAACGTCCGTGAAGCGATTCGTTTACAGCCATGATGCAATCAGCTCATGACCGTTAACGAATCGCTTCACGGCCGTTAGCATACTATCAATTCACTATGTTTATCGTAAGAAACACCTATCCCGTCCATACAAAACACAAGGCTAAGAGCTACCAAAGACCCGTCTTGCATGCATCATACACAAACATATCAACTGCTCTTACCACAAGGATTACGTAACTAAAAAAGGTGGAAGCAAAATTTGCTTCCACCTTTTTTAGTTGCTTCCACCACAGTTACAACACCGATGAATAAAGGAATACAAGAGATCGGTGGTAGAGTGGAAGCAAATTACTCAACTACTAACAAATGGAACACCTTACGCTGACTTGCCAAATCTTTCAACGATGCTGCGCCATTGCCATTGTCCATACCCAGCCAAAGCCCGGTTACATTACCATTGGCATCCAGATCCCAATCGTATATTTCAAGGAAGCCACCGCCTTGTGGCACGCCGTCTGCAACGGGCGTTACAGTGCCATCATCATTTGTCTTCTCTTTATTGAATTGAAGCTCAAAGTTCAACCAACCGCCTTCATTACCGGTTAATTCGAAGAACATATCAATGCTTTCGGGGAATTGAATCAAAGGCATTCCATACCAATCATCAGCAGACAGATAAGAGTATGTGGTTGAAGTACTTTCACCTTTGTTGTTTACAAATGCCAAAGAACCGTCATTCTTAAAAGTCAGTCTGAATTTATCCACATTAGCTATATTGGAGTCAGAATAAGTCCATCCGGTCCAATCGGGTAAAGTAGAAGACACATAGTTCTCTTTCTTCCCATCAGTTATATTGTCATAAGCATGATTGACAGCCCAGGTACATATAACGTATTCATAGTCCAATCTGTAAGTACGGGAGTTACCACCAGTCAGTCTTTCTTTAATAATTTTATCTTGATCTACCGGAGCACTGCCACCGGCACCTACTTCAAAATGATAAGCAGTATATTCGTCCTTTTCTGTAGAACGGCAACCAAGCCACATGTCTGTTACATTGCCCATCACATCTGTTTTAGTCTTGATGATTCGCAGTTTATTGTCAGCAGAGGTAGTCAGGAACATATTCGAATCCCAGCCGTAGTTAGTATGGCTAATCAATGCATTCAACGGCTGGTCGAAGATAATATCATTGTTAGCGTCGATGGTATAAGTTCCTTCGATGTCCTCGTTCTGGTAGGAAGAGAAGGTGTATTTGCCTCCGGCTGCATCCGTAGCAGTGAATACAAACCGGGTAGCCGAAATCATATCGGCATCGTAAGCCGCCCAACCATTGTTGTAATCTTCTGCTTTGGAGAAATTGTTCAGCAATGCACCGTCCAGAGAAGCCCAGTCGAAAGGTGATTGCAGAGACAAAGCCCATGTCTTGGATTTGCTGGTCGTGAGCATTTCATTGGCATCACCATCAATATCGGGAACGGGATCCGGCTTGTCGGCAGGAACATAGTTGTCCGCCCAGTCTTTTGAAACAAAATTCCACACAAGCCACCAAGGATCTTCACCCGATACTTCTTTGCCGCCACGCATAACACCTACCTGCATGTGGTTTTCATCCAAAGCAACTAAAGTCAAGCCTGACGACCAATTCAATGTTTTAGAATCCCAGCCTTGTGTATGCATGATTTTGCAATCAGTAAAAGTAATGGTATGGTTGTCTACGTCTAACATAAAGGTTCCGGATTCATCTTTTACTGCTACCGTTTCACCGTCTGTATAAGTATTATGAATCGTAACATTGGCACCGCCATTCAGGTCGAAAGTCATATAGCTATCCCATATATTGTTATCTCCGGTATGACCTTTTCCCGGTGACCATCCGGAAGCAGGAATGCCCCAGCCCAAAGGTTGTGAAGGATCGGAGTAGTCCATCTCACCGCCTGCATAGCCATAATTACCATCATCATAAACCCAGGTCTTGGAGTTTCCGACACCACCGGTCAATAATGTCCAAAGTTCATCATTCACAAAATCAGCACAGAAATCATCTACCGTAAACGTGGCCGGTTCACCATAAACCACACCACCACGGGTTTCTACACCGAACTTCACAGTATATGTTCCTTCAAAAGGCATTTTTAAAGTCACTTTACTTTCCTGGCTGCGTCCCTGCGGGTGTTCCCACAGAGGGGTATAGTTACTGCCCAGTTTACTTTCCAGATAGACAATGTTCGGATTGGTTGCATCATGGGTTATCGTATATGCCAGTCCCTCGACAAGGTCATCCGGCGTCAAGTTCTTTGCGCCCAATTCAAATTCTTCGGGTGAACAAGCCGTGACTATCAGCATCAGGCTTGCAATGAATGAATATATATAATATTTCAATTTCATATTCTTAGATTATTTATTTGTTATACATCCAATGATTACCAACCGGCATTCTGCTTCAACACACCATTAGAAAGCGTAATCTGATTGTACGGAATCTGACTGAGCCCTTTCGTTTCCTGAATACGCGAAGCACTGATAGTTACTACATCTGCATTGCCGCCACTATAAACGGTTGTTCCGGCAATAGCCAACTTACTTGCAGCCACATCTATGCCCTGACGGAGCATATCCCAATAGTTGATGCTCTCGAAAGCAAATTCCAGACGGCGTTCTTGCATAATATTATCCTGCGTTGCTGTCAGTTGTGAGTAGTTGGCAGAAAGTACGCCATCCACAGTATAGGCACGTTCGCGCACTTCATCGAAATAAGCCTGAGCATTCGGGCTTCCCAACTCGGCGGCCATCAGCAGTACATCGGCATAGCGAATGAACACATAGTCCTGATGATTGGCAGTCTGGAAGTCGCCCGAACCATCGGCTTTTGAAGCAGAAGTACCATCGGCATAGCAGAGCGGAGCGTATTTCTTCACGGCATAGCCGGTGTACTCGCGCTGGTCTTTATAGCTGGCAGCGTAATCCTTCAGAGAAGTGATACCTTCAGCCTCCAAGTCGATAATAGAGGCAGTGCGACGGGCATCACCATTCTTGAACTCACTTACAAATTTAGGATCTACCGTCAGTGCGCCCCAACCCTTACCATAAGGTGCAGCATTGAGCGAGCGCATGCCTAACATGACCTGCCAACGGTTACCGTCGTTGTTGCCATTATAATCCTGTGAGCTGGTGAACTTCATAGCAAGAATCGTCTCGCTGTTTCCATCGCCGGCATAAGTACCTTTCAAGGTCTCGGTATCACCTACTTCGGCTACACCTGCCGAAGCTGCGGGCCACAAGTTCTTGAACTCGCCGACAAGACTAAACTCTTTGGAAGCAATCACATCTTCTACGGCAGCCAGTGCTTCGGCTTTCGTCACGCCTTCGGGCTCACTGCCATAGTAACCTGTATAATAAAGATATGCACGAGCCAACAGAGCTTCGGCAGCATACTTGGTGATGTGTCCATCATTGCTTGCCGAGTTTGCTTTAGGATAAGCATCTGCAGGAATATTCTCGATAGCATACTTCAAATCGGCAAAGATAACTGCATAGACTTCCTTTGCATCGACCTGCGGGCGGTTTTCGTTAACCGGCTCTGTGAACAGAGGGATATTACCCCAAAGACGAACCATATCAAAATAGAGCAGCGCACGGATAGTGCGGCATTCGCCCATATAGGTGCCACGCTTACTGTTTGTTTCTTTCCATTCTATCTGTTCCTCGCGGGAAATCAATTCATTGCAACGGTAAACACCTGCATAATAGTTTTTCCAATCACTCTCGTAGAGGTTAAGGTCGGCAGGCGACTGGGAGATATCGAAGCGGTCGATGGCCTGATAGTTGCGTCCGTCGCCATTACCGGTTCCGGCAAAGCATTCTCTGCTCATAATCTCGGCACCCAAGTAGAAACTTACCTGCGGAGCAGATGAAGTTTGCCGCCATCCATCGTAACAGCCGATCAAAGCACGATAAGCATCATTTTCTGTTTTATAGAAAGTACCCGTTGAAGATTCGGTTTTAGATTCTACATCCAGGAAACTGTCGGTGCAGGAAGTGATTCCCAGTCCCAGGCAGAGACAGCCTGCTATCAATATATTGTATTTCATTTTATTCATATTCTTGTGTATTAGTTAAGTTAGAATTTAAGATTTACACCAAAAAGAATCGTACGCGGACGAGGATAATAGCCTACGTCTACGCCGGAAGCCCAACCCATACCGTTATCTCCTTCGGGACCGTAACCGACTTCGGGGTCCATACCGTCGTACTTGGTGAATGTAAAGGCATTTTGTACTTGCGCGTACAGACGTGCCTGGCTGATGGCTTTGCACTTAATCAGTTTGGCAAAATCATAACCGATCGTAATATTGCTGATACGCAGGTAATCGCCATCGTGAACATAAAGGTCGCTGAACTGCCAGTTGATGTTCTGCTCCGTTACGCGAGGCATGTGGTTGGAAGTACCTTCGCCCGTCCAGCGCCCCAGGATAGCTGTAGTATAATTGGCATATTTATTGGTATGTCCGCGATAGGACTGAACAATCTGTTGTCCGGCTGCACCATTGGCAACCAGAGAGAAGTCGAAGCCTTTATAGTCAAAAGCCAGATTGAAACCGAAAGTAAAGTCGGGCATACCGTTGCCCAGGTCAACCTTATCTTTCTCGTCAATCACGCCGTCGCGATGGGCATCCACATACTTCACATCACCCGGCTGGACATTGCTTTGAAGTACCCCGTTACCGGCTGCAATCCAGTCGTCTATTTCCTTCTGGTTCTGGAATATACCGGCTGTCTTGTATCCCCAGAAGTAACCTATCGGTTTGCCATTCTCTGCCCGATAGAACTCCGGAGTGTTGTCGTACAACTGATTGGTAGAACCGTGGATAATTCCGTCATCCGTAGGAATCTCGCCTACTTTGTTCTTATTGTATGCACCATTGATTCCCACATTATAATGGAAGTCATTGCCTATCTGGTCGTTCCAGGTCAAAGCCAGTTCCACACCGGTATTCTTCACACTACCACCATTGATATAAGGTGCTCCTGCACCTGCGGTAGCCAAAATCGGAGCCTCAACCAGCCAGTCCTTCGTATTCTTCATATAGAAATCGAAGTTAAAGCCCAAACGGCTGTTCAGGAAGCGGGCATCCAGACCGATGTTTGTCTGCTCGGAGGTTTCCCATGTCAGACCAGGGTTGGCCAGACGGCTCGGGTATGCACCCCAGTTGGTTGCCAACTGACTGGCAGCACCGGCATCGTCAAAGCCGCTACCAAACAGGTAGTGAGTATTGGTATTCTTGATCGGAGCTAAATATTGATAGTTCTTGATATTCTGATTACCTACCTGTCCCCA
The DNA here is from genome assembly GCA_902388495.1 of uncultured Bacteroides sp. Lineage (GTDB taxonomy): Bacteria > Bacteroidota > Bacteroidia > Bacteroidales > Bacteroidaceae > Bacteroides. Next base: position 33,274 of record CABMPP010000026.1, read on the forward strand.
GCTGGCACGAATCTTCAGGAAGTCGAGCCAAGACTGTGTGTCTTCCATAAACTTCTCGTTAGAAATAGTCCAACCGGCAGATACGGAAGGGAAATAACCGAAACGGTTGCCGCTTGCAAACTTGGAAGAACCATCGGCACGCACGGTAGCGTTAATCATATAAGTTTCTCTCCAGTTCCAACCCAGACGAGCGAAGTAAGAAACGCTGCGGGCGTCATCATGAGGCTTGCCTTCTGCACTGAGTCCATCGGCCGAGGAAGCTACTGTTCCATTGTTTACATAAGCATGATCCCAGTCATCGAAGCCTTCTTTCAACGCAGCATTACCTGCACCGATGTAAGTACCTTCGTAGCGGTAAGCTTCCATACCGATCAAAGCATTGAATGCATGCTCTCCGATATTCCAGTCATAAGTGGCGGTGTTAGTCCACGTCATACCCAGAGAATGGTTGGCATTCTGCGATACTTTAGTCTTGGTATCATTATAGCTATAAACACTGAAATGATAGAGCGGAGTGAAGCTGCGATACTCACTTGAACCGTAAACAGCACCGAATACGGTACGTATCTTCAGGTTCTTGATAGGCTGCAACTCGGCATATACATTGCCGCTGAATGTGGCTGTTTTGTTTTCATTATTGGTATTGGTCATCATAGCACCGTAAGGGTTGCCGTCACCGTTGTACCAATCGCTGTTAGACGTATCGTTGTAAGGAGAATCGTATTTGTTGTTATCGCTATAAATAGGCGCGATAGGAGAAGTACCGAATGCACCACGCAATGTGTTGTTGTACTGGTTTCCTACTCCGATACCTGTAGTATTCTTATAGACAAAGCTAACCTGCTCACCTACTTTCAACAGATCCTTGAACAGTTTGTGCTCCGAATTGATACGGAAATTGTAGCGCTGGTAGTTGGAGACATCTGCACCACCCACAACACCTTCCTGATTCATATATCCCAGCGAAAGTGCATAAGTAGAAGTAGCCGAACCACCGGTGATACCGAGCGTATAGCTTTCAGTCTTGGCATTGTCCTTGAACATGGCGTCCACCCAATCCGTATCGTAGATGTTTCCGTTGGCATCACGGATAGACTTCATGCTTGCCCAGTCGTAAGCAGCAGCGCCACTGTTCAGTGCCTGCTCGTCCATGATAGTCATATACTGCTCTGCATTCAGCATATTTGCCTTGCGGGCAACACTCTGAATACCATAATAAGCATCGAAAGAAACAACCGCTTTGCCTTCTTTACCCGATTTCGTCGTAATCAGCACTACACCATTGGCAGCCTGTGCACCGTAGATAGCAGCAGAAGCAGCATCTTTCAATACGTCGATGCTTTCGATATCAGCAGGATTCAAGGTAGAGATATCACCACCCACACCATCAATAAGGTATAAAGGTTGTGAGTTGCCTACGGTACCCAAACCACGAATCGTCACCTTCATATCAGCACCCGGCTGACCGGAAGTAGAAGCGATGTTCACACCCGGTGTCTGTCCCTGCATGGCCTGTAAGGGGTTGTTGGTGTTCAGTTTGGCGATATTGTCACCTTTTACCTGAACCGTAGCGCCGGTCACCAGTTTCTTCTTCTGGACACCATAACCTACTACAACAACTTCGTCCAGCATTTCCGAATCTTCTTTCAAGACTACATTGATGACGGATGAAGCACCTACCTTGATTTCCTGAGTAACGTAGCCGATATAAGAGAATACCAGCGTTTGCCCTGTCTGAGCAGTAACAGAGAACTTACCGTCGATGTCGGTAATACCACCGGTCGCAGTCTCTTTTACCTGGACACTGACACCGATCAACGGCTCATTGTCTGTACCGGATGTTACAACTCCCGTAACGGTTTTGTTTTGAGAAGGATTAGCCTGAAGGCTACTGATTGCAGGTACCAGAAGTAATAGTACCAATGCAACGCGGCATAAATGCAGATTTATGCACTTTTCCAAGAATGTTTTTCTCATCGTACATTGTTTAATGGTTAATATCAAAGATTTATTGCGTTCTTTATTTTGTATGCAAAGAAATCTATTGCAAATGTACGGTAGAGAGCGGAAAGAGTGACGAGATATTGTTACGAAGAAGATATAGATTGGTTAATTCCGACCTCTAAAATGTTACTAAAAAAGGTATAATTTGTTTTTATACCCTCTATGGCATACCCTGAAAAGGGGTAATCAGATGTATTCTACTCACCGCCAAGAACCATTTTATCTTAAAACTGTTCTCCAAAGAAAATAACCTAAAGCTTAAACAAAATGAAGAAATTAGTAGTATTTGCAGCACTTGCCGCCTTCATGGCAAGTTGCGCTGACGACAATCCCCCCAAAGTGGTGGAAGATGATAACCTGATATCTCCGAAACTTCAGATGGACATAGCCACCGCAAGTGGCCAAAGCCCGCTGACCGGTATATTGACCATCACTCCCTGCAAGGCGGGCACTTCGATTTACTTCGGTAATTACGTAAACCGCAAACTCACCCCTCTTTACGGTTACTACCACGTAAAAGACGGAACTTTCTATAACGATGCCATCAACCGGGAACTGTCGCTACCGGCAGGTAACTATAACATGATTTATTGGGGCACTCCCAAATACGAAGAACCGACGTATGCCCATCCCACTGTAATGGAGCCGGTATATGTCATCGGTGGAGACATGTCCAAACAACACTTCAGCATGCTTAAAATGCCGTCCGATACGACCTACTATCCGGTATTCGATCTGGTATATGCCGCACAGCCTGCCAAAATCGGAACCGAGAACCTGCAAGCAGCCCTAAAACGTGTAGTTGCCGGTATAAAGGTAATTATCAAGAATAAGGATAACGGTATTCTCAGTTCCAGCATCGACAGCACGATAGTACGCGTCACCAACATTGCCCAAGAGCTGAACTTCTACACCGGTTCTCCCCAAGGCGGTTCGGTTACGGTTGCCTTCCCTCTGATACGCTCTGTAGACGGCACACAGATGAGCAACGCAACCGTCATGCTCTTCCCCTCCTTCGGCAAACCGGAATTCCAGATGACCATCATTCTGAAGAATGGGACCAAAAAGAGTTTCAAGCAGGCATTGAATGCGCCTATGGAAGCAAACTCCAAGCTGACCCTAACCCTGACTTTGGGAGATATCTTCTCCGAAGAATCCTCCGGTGATTTCACCATTGATAACTGGAACGAAGAGAGCCAGACGATTGATGTTCCGATTTTAGATTAGAACACAGAGATTAATTCAAAGCACTTTATGCCGGTCAATTAGGTATAAGGTGCTTTATTATTCAGTAACCTTATTATGCAATGATAGCAAGATGTGCATCCATCTTCTGATAAGGCAAAGTAAACCAAAAGATGGATCCTTTACCTAACTCCGACTCTACTCCAATCTCACCTTTGAGCTCCTTTATTATATTCTGCGAAATGGCCAGCCCCAAACCGGTTCCCTGTTTAAAGGAATCGAGCTTCACAAAACGATTGAAAATTTTCTTTATATTCTCAGGCGGTATGCCCGTACCCGTATCTGCAACGTAAAAACGCACATAACCATTTTCCGGCATATCGTACCCCACAGTAATACTGCCCTCAGTAGTAAACTTCAGGGCATTGCTGATAAAGTTACTTATAACCTGCGTAATTCTTCTTTGGTCGGTATATAGCAGGCACTCGGACATCGGCATGACAGTACGCAAAACAATATTCTGGTTGGTCAGCCGGAGCCGGGTAGTTTGTTCTATCTCGGACAGCATCTTATTGATATCTATATTGGCATAAACATATTCCAGTGTACCGGCTTCTATTTTAGACAAATCCAATATATCATTAATGAGTTGTAGTAGCAGCTCATTATTTTGCTCTATGATATTAAGATATTCCGTCTTTTCCTCTTCGGTAAGGTCAGTAGCCAATATACTTGAAAAGCCGACTATGGCATTGAGCGGGGTACGAATTTCATGGCTCATATTAGCCAGAAAAGCAGATTTTATCCGGTTAGATTCTTCAGCCTCCTCCTTGGCCAGGCGCAAGTTACGCTCCATAATTTTCAGGTCGGTAATATCCCAAGCAGTATAGACAATCCACTTGCGGCCATCGGAGAAGGTCATAAGGTTATTGTTCTGGAAGGTGAACCGTTCTTCGTTCTTATTCGTGAAGAAACGCCTTATGCCCGATTGAGAAATACCGGTTCTAACCAGCTCCTCGTCCTCTCCCCTTATCAGCTTCGCCGCATTAGGCATCACCTCAAAATCAGTTTTCCCGATAGCTTCCTTACCGGAGCATTCAAAGAGTTCTTCAGCCTTCTTATTCCAAATGGTATAACGCATATCGTTATTTACGTCCTTTACTTTTGCTGCAATAGGAAGATAATCAAAAAGATTCTCCAATAGCTGCAATTGTTCTTCCCGTTCTTTCTCCCTCAATCTCTTCATACGTCTGTACATGGAGAAAAGCAATAAAAAAACACATGAGATGCCCAGAAAAATAAGAATAGAAGTGATATTCGGGGGGATGAAGCCAGGTGATAAATCAAGATAAACAGTCTTTTCAGGGACACTGATAAATAAAAATATCATAAACATCCGAATATATCTAAAAGAGAATGATTGGGTCTTGCAACTTAGCATAACAGATAAATATTTATAAATTAAACAGATAGGCCCCTCTAATTGTTGCAAATTTAATGAAAAAACAATGCGAGCACAGCTTTTTCCCAGGAAAAATGCATTTCAATGCAAAAATCCTTTTTCATAGCTTCTCCTTACCTACTCCCTACCTACTCCCTACCTACTCCTTACCTACTCCTTATTATTAGGTAGGGAGCAGGTAGGTAAATGCACCGTAGTCTTCACAGGTTACATACGACTGCAGTACAGATGACCCTATCTCAGTATACGATTATCCGCTGCCGTAATCTTTTTCATAAACAATTACCAACTTCCTTTTATTAATCCGGGAATAAGCGGATTGCTGTCCACCAGTTCTAACTCCCGCACCATCTTCAACGTCCCTTGCTTGTACTTCTGGAAATGAGGAGTCCGGATATGGCTTTCGTATGCCTCCCGGTTGGCATAGATTTCAAGAATCGTCACTTTGTTCGGATGTGCTTTCTCTGATATAGCGTACAGCATAAACACACCGGATTCCAGGCGCATCGAAGCTTCGATTTCCTCCTTCAGAAAGGCATTGTATGCATCCAGTTGCGCAGGGTCTACCGTTATTTTGGAAAGGCGGACGATGTTATCTTTCGTATCATCCAATAATCTGTTCATATTCTTTTCTGTATTAAGATTCGAGGCGTTCTGTGCCCAAACGGGCAAGAAGCATGAGAGCACGAATGTTAATGTGAGTAACTTCTTTTTCATATTATTTTCCAGGTTTTAGTGGGCCGTAAAAGTAAGAGGCTGTAGCACCACCATCTATCAGGAAGTCGGCACCTGTAATGAATGCACCTTTGTCACTCATTAACAGTTCCGCCACATTGGCTACTTCATCTGCTGTTCCCGGACGGTGAGCAGGGCACTGAGCAAACATATTCTTATAAAAGTCTCCTCTCGGTCCGTTGAATTCATCCAACGCCAGCGGAGTTACGATGATTCCCGGAGAAATGGAATTGAGCCGCGCCCCTCTTTGCCCCCACTTCACTGCTTCTGCCATTATGCGTTTCACATTGCAGCGTTTCGCCATCTGATAGGCGTGCAGTGTGTCTTTCATTTTTCCCGGCTGCAAGGCTTCGAGTTTCAGAAGTTCTTCTGTCGGAGTGAGGGCCAGTAGTTCATCTACCTTCGGAGCTAAAGCCGGCATGCGATGCCCGGACTGACTGGAGATAGTGACTCCTGCACCACCTTCCTTTATTACTTTACCCACTTCTTCCAGCAATACGGCTGTACCGTACAAATCTACTTTCAAAATGGTTTCTACCGACGCTTGACTGGGAGAAACGCCTGCGGCATTTATCAGCATCGAGATTTCACCGTAGCTCTGTGCTTCGGCAATCATGCTTCTAATAGACTCCCTGGACGAAAGGTCCATTTCTATAGGAGTTGCATCAAAGCCTGCCTCATTCATAACTTTTGCGATGGCTTCAGCATTTTTCAGCTGCTTGTCGCCAATCACGATTTTCTTTCCATATCCCATCCGGCGGGCAATGGCCATGCCAATCTGACCGGCACCTGTTAAAATCATTACTTCTTTCATACTACTCTTTTTAAATCTATATGTATTGCTATTTCTTTCTTCAAAAGTACCAAACCTTGTGATTATCGGCTATAGATAAATTACGGTTATTTGTACCCATATTACTGTTTCTGATACAATTGCAAAGAAGCATTGAATATCTCAAATAGTAGGAATGAAGCGCGGAACAAAAAAGAAAGAATCATTGCTTGGAGAAATAACAGAAAGGGCGTACCTTTGTTTGCATTCAAAGTAAACTCCTAAAAAGCATTAGTGATGGAAGAGTACATAGCACCGAAACGGAGAAGAATCCCCTACGGGATGATGAACTTCGAGGACATCCGCCTCGAGAACTGTTATTATGTGGACAAAACCCGGTTTATCTCCCTAATAGAAGAAGCGGACAAGTTCTTTTTCTTTATCCGTCCCCGTCGCTTTGGCAAGAGCCTGACGGTGAGTATGCTGCAACACTATTATGACTTGTACGCCCGCGACAAGTTCGATGCCCTCTTCAGCAGCCTTTACATCGGCCAACATCCCACACCGGAGCGAAACAGCTATCTGGTACTCTATCTCAACTTCTCCGGCATCAGCGGCGAACTGAACGATTATCGCAAGGGACTGGATGCACATTGTGGTACCATGTTCGAGGACTTTTGCAAGAGATATGCCGACCTCCTGCCCCCGGAAACCTGGGAAGAACTACACACCAGGAGCGGAGCCGTAGCCCAGTTTGAGTACCTCTACCAAGCGTGTGCCCGCGCCGAACAAAAGATGTACCTCTTCATCGACGAGTACGACCACTTTACCAACACCATCCTCTCCAGTCCCGAAAGCCTGAACCGCTACACCGGCGAGACGCATGGCGAAGGCTACCTGCGCAACTTCTTCAATAAAGTGAAGGCCGGCACCTACTCCAGCATCAAGCGTTGCTTCATCACCGGAGTAAGTCCCGTGACGATGGACGACCTCACCAGCGGATTCAATATCGGAACCAACTATTCACTCTCACCGGAATTCAACGAGATGGTAGGCTTCACCGAGGAAGAAGTACGTGAAATGCTGACCTATTATTCGACGAACAGCCCCTTCCACCATACCGTGGACGAGTTGATAGAGATGATGAAGCCCTGGTACGACAACTATTGCTTTGCCGAGGAATGCTACGGCGGCACCACAATGTACAACTCCAACATGGTGCTCTATTTCGTGAAGAACTACATCCAAAGCGGTCGGGCACCGAAAGAAATGGTGGAAAGCAATATCCGCATCGACTATGAAAAGTTGCGCATGCTCATCCGCAAGGACAAGGAGTTTGCCCACGACGCCTCCATCATCCAGACCCTCGTGAGTCAAGGCTTCATCACCGGAGAACTGAAAACAGGCTTCCCTGCCGTGAGCATCACCAATCCCGACAACTTCGTCAGTCTGCTCTACTACTTTGGCATGCTCACCATCAGCGGAATGTATAAAGGAAAAACCAAACTCACTATCCCCAATATAGTAGTACAGGAACAACTCTACACTTATCTGCTGAACACTTACAATGATGCCGAACTCAGTTTCAGCAGTTACGAGAAGAACGAACTTGCCAGCGCCTTAGCCTATGATGGCGACTGGCAAACTTACTTCGGCTACATCGCCGACTGCCTGAAACGCTATGCCTCGCAGCGCGACAAGCAGAAGGGTGAGTACTTCGTCCACGGCTTCACTCTTGCTATGACAGCGCAAAACCGCTTCTATCGCCCCGTCTCCGAACAGGACACGCAGGCGGGCTATGTTGATATCTTCCTCTGCCCAATGCTGGAGATTTACTCCGACATGAAGCACAGTTACATCGTGGAACTGAAGTATGCCAAGTACAAAGACCCCGAAAGTCGTGTGGAAGAGCTTCGGCAAGAAGCCATTGCCCAAGCTAACCGCTATGCGGATACGGAGACAGTAAAAAAAGCAATCGGCAGTACCCAACTGCACAAGATTGTAGTAGTGTATAAAGGTATGGATATGCCGATTTGCGAAGAGGTGATAAACGAAACAAAAAAGACAAACCAATAATTCTACTTTAGATATTCCTTATAAAACTGTTCAATCTTGTCAAAAGGAATGATGTCTGTCTTGTCATAAAGGTCGGTATGGACTGCACCGGGGATGATAAGCAAATGCTTGTTGTCACCTTTCAGCTTTTTGAAAGCATCTTCACCCATATAACGCGAATGTGCTTTCTCACCATGGATGATCATTACAGCGCTGCGTATCTCATCACTGTAAGCAAGGATGGGAGCGTTAAGGAATGCCAAAGTTGATGTCATGTTCCAGCCCTGACCTGAGTTGATGGAACGGGGGTGATAACCACGCTTTGTCTTGTAATAATCGTAATAGTCTTTCATAAATTGCGGGGCATCATCGGCAGGCAGGGGGTTCATGACATTGCGCTGATAAGTGCCGTTCTTGACATCAATGGTGCGCTGGGCATTCAGCTGCTGACGCATCTTGTATCGTTCATCGGCTGTCACCTTATCATAATAACCATTGGCGGTGCATCGGCTGATGTCATACATCGTAGATGCTATGGTAGCTTTTATGCGTGTATCATTGGCAGCAGCATTGATGGCAAAGCCGCCCCATCCGCAAATGCCAAGTATACCGATACGTTCTGCATCCACATCATTGCGTGTCGCAAGATAGTCCACAGCGGCACTGAAGTCTTCCGTGTTGAGGTCAGGCGAGGCTATGTTGCGAGGCTGCCCTCCGCTCTCGCCGGTAAACGAGGGGTCGAAAGCGATGGTCAGGAAGCCGCGTTCGGCAAGCGTTTGTGCATAAAGTCCTGACGACTGTTCTTTCACGGCACCGAACGGACCGCTCACTGCAATGGCTGCAAGTTTCCCTCCGGCATCCTTGGGAACATACATATCTGCGGCAAGCGTGATGCCATAACGGTTGCGGAAGGTTACTTTACTATGCGACACTTTGTCGCTTTGCGGGAATGTCTTGTCCCACTCCTGTGTCAATTCCAACTTTTCCATATTCTCTTCTGTTGTTTTACTTACTTGTGCAACGGCTGTAGTGGCTATAGCTGACAGTGCGGTTGCAATAATTGTCTTTATAATATTCATCATGTACTTTGTTTTCAGATGTTTCACAATCCAATCAACCATTTCACCATTTCCGGATCATAATGCGAGAAGAACAGACTTTTTCCCTGATCAAGTCCGGCTATTCCCTGCATATCTTCATCCGTCAAAGCAAAGTCGAATACATTGAAGTTCTCAATCATTCGTTCTTTGCGAGTGGACTTCGGAATAACAATCACGCCTCGTTGGATAAGGAAACGTAATGCAGTCTGCGCTACCGACTTGCCATATTTTTCACCGATTGTTTTCAGAGTAGCATTCGTAAAGAAATCATTTCGTCCCTCGGCAAACGGTCCCCACGACATAATGTGCGTGCCGTAACGTTCCATAATTTTCTGCGGTTCTACCTGTTGGTTGAATACGTGTGTTTCCACTTGGTTCACCATCGGTTTGATCTCACAGCACTCCGCCAAATCCACAAAACGGTCGGGATAGAAATTGCTCACACCAATGGCACGTGCCTTGCCAGCCTTGTAGGCTTCCTCCATGGCATGATAAGTGCCGTAGTAGTCGTTGAAGGGCTGGTGAATCAGCAGTAAATCCACATAGTCGCTTTGCAGTTTGCGCAAGGATTCATCGATGGATGCTTTTGCCCGTTCATAACCGGCATTGGAAATCCATACTTTGGTGGTGATGAAAATATCCTCACGGGCAATGCCACTTTTCTTCACGGCACGGCCTACACCTTCCTCATTATAATAAGCCTGTGCGGTATCAATAGAACGGTAACCCACACTCAAGGCATCTGCTACGCAACGTTCACACTCTTCAGGTGTTACCTGATAAACACCATAACCCAATATCGGCATTTCGATGCCATTACTCAATTTTACTGTATCCATAATTTTATGTTTTTATTTGATTAACGGAAAGACTTGCGGGAGATTTCTATCATATTTGCTTTCCCATCTCGTATGCTTCCTGCAAGGCAGGATTACCTTTTATCTCACCTGCGTGCCACACTCCGGTTGCAAGTACCTTTCCTCGGACTACCGGATTCTCCAGACAATCAATGAAGCCCATCAGATTATCGAAGACGTGCTCCAAAAGGAGACGTCCCTCTTCTCCTTCGGCAGCAGCAGCAAGGAAATAGAATTCTTTGTTTGCCATTTCCGCATAGGGACCACAACAACGGTCGAGCATTGTTTTCAGTTGTGCACTCATCGCATAGAAATAAACAGGTGTTCCGAGGACAATGACATCGGCAGCCAGCATCTTGCTGATAATTTCTGCAGCATCGTCCTTTTGAGGACAGGGTTTCTTGTATTGACTGCATACACTGCATCCCGTACAATAGTTGACAGTTTTGTCCTTTAGAAAAACCTTCTCCACTTCATTTCCGGTTTCAACTGCTCCACGCATAAATTCATCGCAAAGTGTATCGGAGTTTCCTCCACGTCGCGGACTGGATGATAGTATAAGTACTTTCTTGCTCATAATTATATATTATTTAATTGGTTAATCTTCATGTTGCAAAAGTACGTCGTTACAAGAAGATACTTTGTAGATGGATTACGGATAATAGTACCCGAATTACAGATATACTACTTATTTCTTTCTCGATAAACTATTGGCGAGACAGATACCTCCAAACAGTAATAATGGTAGAATAATCCGTAATTCGTACACAAGCCATTCACCGAATCGGGCGTATCTTTGTCGCAGTAACTAAGGTATCTCGGCACTTAAAACAATTTGTATGAGAACAATAAATAAACTGATGGCAGCAGCATTATTAACCGTAGCCGCCTGTCATCCCATTAACGCACAACAGAATATGGAAAATGTATTAAATCAACGGCAACAGCACATCGTTGCCATCACATGCCTGGAGGCAAAAGGTGATTTAGAGAATCTCTCCACAGCCATCCATACAGGCTTGGATGAAGGTCTGACAATCAATGAAATTAAAGAAATGCTCTCGCAACTCTATGCTTATACCGGCTTTCCCCGTAGCCTCAATAGTTTAGGGGTACTTCAGCAAGTACTGGCCGAACGCAAGGCAAAAGGCATCATAGACGAAGAAGGTAAAGACGCCGATGCCCTGCCCGAAGATTTCGATGCCTTGAAAGAAGGTACGGCCGTGCAGACTCGACTCAGCGGCGGCGCTTTCGACTATACCTTCGCCCCTGCCACCGACTATTACCTGAAAGCACATCTCTTCGGCGATATCTTCGCACGCAATAACCTGACGTTCCCTGAACGTGAACTGGTAACAGTCAGTGCCCTATCCGGCATCAAAGATGTGGAGCCTCAACTGAAAGCACACGTGCGTGGAGCAAAGAACATGGGACTGACGGATGCGGAAATACATTCTATTCCCGGCGTACTTCTGCAAAAAGTAGGCGAGACCGAAGCTTATCGCGCAAAGAAAGCTATCGCAGAAGTTTATGGCGAGACATTCGCAGAAGGCGCCCCCATAGAAAACTGCATATTTCCGAAAGGTGAACCAAATGCGGCATACGCCAAATATTTCATCGGAAACAGTTATCTGGCTGAACTGGCAAATGGTGAAGGCAGGCTGCCCGTATCTAATGTCACCTTTGAACCGCGTTGCCGTAATAACTGGCACATCCATCACCGTGGCGGGCAGATTCTTATCTGTATAGGCGGTAGAGGCTGGTATCAGGAATGGGGTAAACAGGCACAAGAACTGCATCCCGGTGATGTAGTGGACATTCCTACCGAAGTGAAACATTGGCACGGTGCCGCAGCCAACAGTTGGTTTCAGCATATTGCCATCGGGGTACCTGCCGAAGGGGCAAGTGCGGAATGGCTGGAGCAGGTAACGGATGAAGAATACAACAAACTGAAATAACGTTTACATCTATAAATGTATAAAGTTTTCGCATGCTATAAAAACATGTTTCTTATACTTGAAGATGTCAATTCAAAAGTGCCATCCCCGTCTGTAGATATCTGTAGAAGGGGTCAGCAGATAGCCGGTAGTAACATACCTATGTCACCAGCCATGACATACGTATCTCACCACCCATGACATACAGTATGTCACTACCCATGACATACGTATCTCATGACCTGTTACATACGTATCTCATGACCGCCTTCTAAAGCGTATAGATATATTACTTACATGAGAATCATTAGCATTGTATACCTTTTATCATTATCTTTGCTACAGTTTGAAAAGCATAATATAGGCTGTAACAAAATCATTTAAACACACAATAAGTATGGATGAAATAGTAAAGATTGACACAATAGACCAGTACAATAAGCTGTACGGACTGGAAACCATGCACCCACTGGTTGGAGTAGTAGACTTGACCAAAGCAACGACCTTTCCCAACCATGTCCGTATGAATATGGGCGTTTATTCGCTTTTCCTGAAGCATACACGGTGTGGTGACCTGAAATATGGGAAGAAGCTATACGATTATCAGGAAGGGACAATTGTCAGTTTCGCCCCCGGGCAAGTAATAGGGATTGAGTTGAAGGAAGACGCCCGTCCCTCTTCAATAGGTATTGTTTTCCATCCCGATCTGATACGGGGCACATCGCTGGGAGAGCACATCAAGCAGTACTCTTTCTTTTCTTATGAAGTGAATGAGGCGCTCCACGTCTCCGAAGAGGAAAGACAAATCATCATCGACTGCCTCGATAAAGTCCGCATAGAACTGAGCCATGCCATAGACAAGCACAGCAAAACATTGATAGCCAAGAACATTGAGCTGTTACTTGATTATTGTATGCGCTTCTACGAACGGCAGTTCAATACCCGCAGTAAGGTAAACAAAGACATTCTTGTGCAGTTCGAGAACCTGCTGGACGATTATTTTCAAGGTGAGAATGCAGAGGACAAAGGTTATCCCACCGTCAAATACTTTGCGGACAAGGTCTTTCTATCTCCCAACTACTTCGGTGACCTCATTAAAAAGGAAACCGGACAGACAGCACAGCAGTATATATTATCCAAGCTTATCAGCCTTGCCAAGGACCGGATTGTAAATACCAACCAGACTGTTTCCGAAATAGCCTATGGACTGGGATTCCAGTATGCACAGCATTTCTCGCGTCTGTTTAAGAAGACGGTGGGTTGTTCGCCCAATGAGTACAAGAAGATGAATGTATGATATGAAAGAGAACCTATTGAACATAGAGACAGTACATGAGTGTAATTGCTGTCTGGGCTACAGAACACTTCATCCTCTTGTCAGTGTCATTGACTTGTCGCAAGCCAATCTGGAACAATGTACCATTAAGTTCGATTTCTACACTGTCATCATGCTCGAAGGGGATGTGGAAGACTTCCTGTATGGCCGCAAGTATTACGATTACTCCAATGCATCGCTCTTGTTCCTAACCCCGGGCGAGTCCATCCAAATAGACCATAGTGAATTGCTCCGTCGGAAAGGTTGGCTGCTTGCATTTCATCCGGACTTGCTCTGCTGCACTTCACTGGGTGGACATATTGATGAGTATACATTCTTCTTCTACAAACCGGATGAAGCTCTGCACTTGTCCTTGCGTGAGAAAAGTAAAATCATAGACTGTCTGCACAATATCGGGGATGAACTGGAACACGCCATAGACTGCCATAGCAAAACACTGATTTCAAGACATATCGAGCTCTTGCTTGATTATTGCACCCGTTTCTACGAACGTCAGTTCATTACACGCTGTGAGGCCAATAAGTCCATCGTCCGCCAGACTAACATACTGCTGGATGAGTACATCCAATCCGGGAAGTTGAAGCAGGGAGTGCTACCTTCGACTGAATACTGCGCCGGCAAACTCCATCTGTCCTCCCACTATTTCAGTGATTTATTATACTTCGAGACGGGACAAAGTATCCATGAGTACTTCCAGTTCAAACGATTGGAAGCCTCCAAAACGATGCTATTGGAACAAGGCAATACAGTCGGTGCAGTAGCAAGAAAGTTGGGCTATCCCAATGTGCAATATTTCAGCCGTATCTTCAAGAAGATAACAGGAATAGCCCCCGGTGATTATCGGCTGGCACAGAACTAAGGCTATGACTATCTTAATGCAAATTTCCAGCAACAGGCACATCCCTGATCGGTAACATTGGAATAACAGCTAATCATCTCGGTTACGATTCTTTCATCTATGACACGTGCAAATCCATCATGTTCAATAAAGCCAACCGAGGCACAAGGATGAAATGGCATACCTTTATCCTTCCTGGCAGACTGTACCCTACATTCATTGATGCGATATATAAGCGAATCTCCTCAAAGGAGGGATACTTTTATTACGAAATCCCTATATTTTGTGTCCGATACTCTTTAGGTGTACATCCTACTTGCCTTTTGAAAAAACGTAGAAAATGCTGCGGATGTTGGAAGCCCAGCGATTCGGCAATCTGCTTAATCGTACCTGCCGGATCGAGCATCCGCTCTTTAGCGATGGCAATCATCTTCAGTTGGATATACTCTTGCGCCGTCTTTCCTGTTTCCTGCTTTACCAGATCCCCGAAATAGTTAGGCGAAAGACAAATTTTGTCCGCAAAATATTTCACGGTGGGAATTCCTATACTCGCTGCTGTTCCTGAATAGAGGTAATCATCTAACAGTCTCTCGAAACGTGCCAACGCATCGTGATTCATGTCCTCGCGCGTGATGAACTGCCGTTCGTAGAAACGCATACAGTAATTAAGCAACACTTCGATGTTGGAAACGATCAGCGACTTGGAGAACTTGTCGATGGGATGCTGCAATTCGCGTACAATCTTCTCCATATAATCTTGCAGGATGATGCGTTCCTCTGTTGAAAGATGCAATGCCTCGTTGGAAGCGTAGGAGAAAAAGGAATATTGCTTCATCTTCTGCCCCAGCGAAGTACGGTGCAGGAAATCAGGATGGAACAACAATCCGACGGCTTCCGGTGCGGGGCCGTCTTCCAATCGGTGAATGCCTACCGTCTGCCCCGGAGCAAAACTTACGACAGTTTCGTCATCGAAATCATAGACCGTTTTTCCATAGTTGATAATGCACCCGGTTGTTTTTTTGAGAAACAACGCATAAAACCCCAATGTCATCCGATGTGTCGGTTGCGGCACGGAGCCGTCGAAATGCACGATGCCAACCAACGGATGGCGCGTCTCGAACCCGAAAAACCGATTATATTGTTCAATAGTGTCCGCCTTTATTATATCCGCAGTATGATCCATAATTCAAATGCTTTTCTTTCAATAACGTATATATCCTTATTACAATACAAAGGAAATATATTTTCCCCGATAATGAAAGTCCCGTATCATAAAACACGTAATTAGGGTACTTTTATCCGTAATCGGGGTACTTTATTGATTATCATATCGAAACACTTACAACAAAAACCGTAATCGGGGTACTTCTGTCCGTAAGAAAGGTACCGTGTCACATGACAGAACGTCCTAATTTTGCATCGTACAAAAAATAGCAATTCAAAATCAGTAATTTATGAAACGGATAGTAATTACAACCATGACGACCTTGGCTTTCTTTGCTTCGGCCGTCGCACAAAACCAAGCCGAACGTGTTCCTGCAAAAGGATTTGCCGTTTTTTCAGCTACGGGCACCTTCCATCCTTACGAATTTACCCGTCATGCTATCGGCGATAACGACATTTTAATCGAAACGCTTTATGCGGGCATTTGCCACAGCGACTTGCACGCCGCATGGGACGAACATACGGCACACGGGATTAACGGCATATATCCGATGGTGCCGGGACATGAAATTGCCGGACGGGTGGTGAAGGTAGGCAAAAATGTAACGAAGTTCAAGGCGGGTGATTATGCCGGTGTGGGCTGCATGGTAAATGCTTGTGGACATTGCACGTTCTGCGAGATGGACAAAGAACAGTTTTGCGAGAATGGTACAACATTCACCTACAACAGCATTGACCGTTACCACGACAATGAACCGACAATGGGCGGCTATTCCGACAATATTGTGGTAAGCGAGGACTTTGCTATCAAGATACCTGCAAACGCTGACTTGAAGCGAGTCGCTCCGCTTTTATGTGCAGGTGTAACGACTTGGTCGCCTATCCATTTCAGCAATGTCAAGAAAGGCGATAAGGTAGCGGTTGCCGGGTATGGCGGTCTGGGACACATGGCCGTGCAGTATTTGGTCGCTCTCGGTGCAGATGTTACCGTTTTCGACATCACCGACGAGAAGCGTGCCGATGCTTTCCGCATGGGTGCGAAACATTACGTGAACGTGAATAAAGCGGAAGAAATGAAAGGGCACAGCAACGCTTTCGATTTTATCATCAGCACGATTCCTTCCGAATACAGTCCGCTTGTTTATGCCCGAATGCTGAAATACGGGAAAGGCGAAATGACAATAGTCGGACTGCCGGAAACTGCAATGATCAATGCAGCGGATTTAGCTATGGGTGGAGCCGCCAACCGCAAAGTTTATGGTTCGCTGATTGGCGGAATCAAAGAAACGCAGGAGATGCTCGATTATTCGGTGGAGCATAATATCTATCCCGAAGTGGAAATCATCAAAGCCGATGCCTCCGAAATAGACAAGGCATATCGCAATGTTCAGGACGGGAAAGTCAAGTTCCGCTATGTAATCGACATGAGTACGATTAAATAGGAGGCATGACGATGAACAACGACATTATAGAAAGAATGCGGAGCGGAAAGCGGATTTCGGAAACAGACTCCTACTTTCCCCGTTTGTGCGAAGAGATAGAGAACACACGAAGACTCATTGCTGAACTAAACACGGGTTATCATTCGCCGGATGAAGTGCGAGCATTGCTCGAACGCATCTGGGGACAGCCGTTGGATGCCTCCGTGCGTATGTTCCCGCCGTTCTATACGGCTTTCGGGAAAACGACACGCGTAGGCAAAGAGGTATTCATCAACTTCGGCTGCACATTTCTGGACCAAGGCGGCATCACGCTCGAAGACGGTGTATTCATCGGGCCAGAATCCAAAATCCTCACGGAAGCACATCCCGAACAGCCCGAAATCCGCCATACGCTGCAAACCGAGCCAGTGGTTATCCGCCGCAAGGCATGGATTGGCGCAGGTGCAATTATTCTGCCGGGAGTTACTGTCGGCGAAAACGCTATCATTGCAGCAGGTGCTGTAGTAACGAAAGATGTGCCCGACAATACCATTGTCGCAGGTGTGCCTGCAAAAACATTAAGAAGAATAAACACTACAGATTATGAATAGAAAATTAACCGCGTTCTTCGTGATATGTGTTATGATTATCACAGGAACGGCTTGCAAAAGAACAAATAATTTGAATAACGAAAAGAATATGGAAAATCTGAATTTAACCGACGAGTGGGACAAGACGTTTCCCAAAAGCGACAAAGTAAACCACAGTAAAGTAACATTTACCAACCGTTATGGCATCACGCTGGCGGCTGATATGTATATACCGAAGAATACAACCGGCAAACTGCCCGCTATCGCCGTCTGCGGCCCCTTCGGAGCTGTCAAGGAGCAGGCCGCCGGGCTTTATGCACAGACAATGGCCGAGCGCGGTTTTCTGACTATCGCTTTTGACCCTTCCTACACCGGAGAGAGTGGCGGCGAACCCCGTTACGTGGTATCACCCGACATCAATACCGAGGATTTTTCGGCGGCGGTCGATTTCCTTGCTACCAACGACAAAGTCGATTCAGAACGGATCGGCATTATCGGTATTTGCGGCTGGGGTGGATTGGCCATCAATGCCGCGGCAGCCGACCCGCGTATCAAAGCGGCTGTTGCCTCCACGATGTATGACATGAGCCGCGTAAATGCCAACGGTTATTTCGATGCGAACGACAATGCTGAAGCACGCAATGCGCTCCGTAAATCACTTGCCACACAACGTACCGAGGATTTCCGCAACGGTTCTCCGAAACCGGGTGGTGGCGTTCCCGATGAATTGCCTGCCGATGCTCCGCAGTTCTTCAAGGACTACCACGCCTATTACAAGACTTCGCGCGGCTATCATCCCCGCTCACTAAACTCCAATCAGGGACGAAATGCAACGGAGGCCATTCCGTTTATCAATTTCCCGCTTATGAGCCGTGCGGACGAAATAGAAAATGCCGTACTTGTCATTCACGGCGAAAAGGCACACTCCCGTTACTTCGGCGAAGATGCGTTCAAGAAGTTGAAAGGTGACAACAAGGAGCTGATGATTATTCCAGGTGCAAGCCATACTGACCTTTACGACAATTTGGCCGTCATTCCATTCGACAAAATGGAAGCATTTTTTCAAAACAATCTCAAATAACAACAAGACAATGAAGATGTGGTTATTATCTATATTCTTACCGGGGCTGCTATTGACAACCAATGCTTGCAGCCCTACAGATGAACCTGTAAAGACTGAAGAACCTACGCCCACGCCCGACCCGGAGCCGAAGCCCGATCCAAACCCTGATCCGCAACCTACGGGTGGACAGGCATTGGTGGTCTATTTCTCCTGCACGAACGCGACCAAAGGCATTGCCGACCGGATTGTCGAGGCTACAGATGCAGCGACTTGGCGCATCGTGCCCGAAGTGGCTTACACGTCCGAGGACTTGAATTACAACAATTCATCATCCCGTGCCAACCGAGAGCAAAACGACCCGTCGGCACGCCCTGCCATCAAGGGCAAATGCGAGAACCTTGCCGGCTACGATGTGATTTTCATCGGTTATCCCATCTGGTGGGGCAAAGCTCCGAAAGTCATTTTCACCTTCCTCGAAAGCCATGATCTCACGGGCAAGACCATCATTCCGTTTTGCACTTCGCACTCCAGCGGCATCGGATCGAGCGATACCGACCTGCATCGTCTGGCGACCGGAGCCGAATGGAAACAAGGGCGGCGATTCAGCGGAAACGAATCAGAAGAAACAATTACAAATTGGATTGAAAGTATGAATCTGAATTTTAATAATGATATGAATGCAGGGGTATTCGACCTCTCGATGGCGCGGAAAAATGAAAGTATTGGCAATCAATGGCAGTTCACGCAAGGATAGCAATACGGCGGATATGCTGAATCTTGTATTGGGCGAGCTGGAAAAGGAAGGTTACGAGACGGAACACATACAGTTGGCAGGGCATACGATAAGCCCCTGCAAAGCCTGTTTCGGGTGTGCCGGAAAGAAAAATTGTGTGTTCGGCAATGATATTTTTCAGGAGCTTTATAAGAAAATGACCGAAGCAGATGCCATCATCCTCGGTTCTTCGAGCTATTCGGCAGACGTTTCATCTACGTTAAAAGCAGTCATCGAGCGTGCCAGCGTGGTCAACGATACCAATCCGGGAATGTTCCGGCACAAAATAGGCGGTGCGGTAGCCGTTGCCCGAAGAGCCGGAGCCATGAATACCATCGACACCATCAACCATTTCTTTCTCAACAAAGAAATGTATGTTGCGGGTTCCACCTATTGGAACATCGCTTACGGACGTCTGCCCGGCGAAGTCATGAAAGACGAAGAAGGCGTCGCCAACATGAAGAATCTCGGACAGAATATCGCGTGGCTGCTGAAACGACTGAAATAGATAAATATAAATTCATAACAAGTAAATTTACATGAAAGAACAAATCAAAAAGTCTTCTCTTTTTTTGAAGGGAAGCAACATTTGCGGCATTTTGTTACGGAATAGGATGTAGCAGAAGAATTATTTGAGTTGCTCTCCGATGCAAAAGCATTCTATTTACAGGATGTTATGGAGAATAGAAAACGGTACGCCCGCCGCAGCAGTATAACGACACGTTTTTGAATACGAATGCCGGGACATCCTTGAGCCGCTTGGGACGGACCGGGAATGCCGGTTCCCCGGCTGTCTTCATCCGAATCTCCAGCCTTTTGATAACAGCGTCCAGTTTGGCGTCGGTCTCGCGCAGACGGGTATCGTTGCCCTCGCGCGTCCCGTTCAGGTATTTGACGAGTCCGACGATATATTCGTAAGCGTCACACACGATTTTGTGTTTTTCCAGGACGTCGGCGGGATGGCTGATAGATATATTACGGTTACTTTTACCATTATTACAGATTGATTTGACTTATACTGACAAATTCTGCTGCTCTATCTATATTTATCACAAGATAACATTATACAAGTAACCTAATATGATGATAAATAGCGTTATCAAGCCGAAGAAAATTCCAATCAACTTCCAGGTCATTACTTTCTTCAGCAATGTAGCTTCGGGCAATGATAAACCCACAACTGCCATCATGAAGGCAATGGCCGTTCCAATAGGAATACCTTTTGCCACAAATACTTCAATAATGGGAACTATTCCGGCAGCATTGGCATACATTGGTACAGCTAAAACAACGGAAAGAGGAACAGCAAACCAATTATTCTTAGACATATATTGCTCGAAAAATCCTTCCGGTACATAACCATGCATGAATGCCCCTATACCGATACCTATAATGATATACAAAAGTACCCCTTTAACGATACCCCATGCCTCTTGAATGATTATCGGTAAACGTTTGATAAAGGGAGTCTTTTCTTTTTTCCACGCATCCGAATCGGATGACGAATGCTGCTGTATCTGCTTCACCCAGTCACT
>CABMPP010000027.1 GCA_902388495.1 uncultured Bacteroides sp.
AAGGACCCTCTGATTAACAGTCAGATGCTCTAACCGACTGAGCTAAGGAAGAATGATTTGTTTTTCTCAATTGCGATGCAAAAGTAATAGGATATTTTGAAATATGCAATATCTTTGCAAAAAAAAATAGTGAAATGGATAAAATAATTGGATTGGGCAACGCCCTGGTAGACGTACTTGCAACCCTGAAAGATGATACACTCCTTGATGAAATGGGATTACCCAAGGGAAGCATGCAACTTATTGATGATGCTAAGTTACAGCAGATTAACGAACAATTCAGTCAGATGAAAACCCACTTGGCGACCGGTGGAGCAGCGGCAAATTCCATACTTGGACTCGCCTGTCTGGGTGCCGGAACCGGTTTCATCGGAAAAGTCGGAAATGACGCTTACGGAAACTTTTTTCGGGAGAATCTGCAGAAAAATGGCATCGAAGATAAATTATTAACGTCTGATCTGCCGTCGGGAGTCGCTTCTACTTTTATTTCTCCGGACGGAGAACGTACTTTTGGTACTTATCTCGGTGCTGCTTCTACGCTGAGAGCCGAAGATCTGACACTGGATATGTTCAAAGGTTATGCTTATCTGCTTATAGAGGGATATCTGGTGCAGGATCACGATATGATTCTTCATGCCATTGAGTTGGCAAAGGAAGCCGGTTTGCAGGTTTGCCTCGATATGGCAAGTTATAATATCGTGGCAGGCGATCTTGAGTTCTTCTCTTTATTAATAAATAAGTATGTAGATATTGTTTTCGCCAATGAAGAAGAGGCAAAGGCGTTTACGGGTAAAGAAGACCCGAAGGAAGCCCTTGAACTGATCAGCAAGAAATGCAGTATCGCCATTGTAAAGGTAGGTGGAAATGGTTCTTACATCCGTAAGGGTACGGAGGAGATCAAAGTAGAGGCCATTCCTGTAGAGAGAGTGATCGATACGACGGGAGCAGGTGATTATTTCGCTGCTGGATTTCTGTACGGGCTGACTTGCGGCTATTCTTTAGAGAAATGTGCAAAGATTGGTTCAATTCTCTCCGGAAATGTTATACAGATAGTTGGAACCACGATTCCTTGCGAGCGTTGGGATGAAATAAAGTTAAATATTAACGAAGTTCTGTCAGAGTAAGCAGGCAATGAGTTACTTTTACGTCTCATTTTAACGAAAAGTGTATGAAAAAGTTTCTGAATAGACGAAATGGTGTCCTGTTGGCAGCCGCATTGGTTGTCGTAGCATTCTTTAGTTTCAAGAGCGGTGACGACCGCAATTTCCAGATTGCTAAGAATCTGGATACCTTTAATTCTATCGTCAAAGAACTCGATATGTTTTACGTAGATACGCTCGATCCGAATAAGACGGTTCGTGAGGGGATCGACTATATGCTCTCGTCACTCGATCCGTATACGGAATATTATCCGGAGGACGACCAGGCTGAACTGCAACAGATGTTGAACGCTTCGTTCGGAGGTATCGGATCTTTAATCACGTACAACCAGAAACTGAAACGTTCGATGATAGCCGAGCCTTTTGAAGGAACCCCTGCTGCTAAAATCGGACTGAAGGCAGGCGATATCCTGATGGAGATAGACGGAAAAGATCTGGCGGGAAAAAACAACCAAGAGGTGAGCCAGATGCTTCGGGGGGCAGTAGGTACGAGCTTTAAGCTGAAGGTAGAGCGTCCGGACGAAAAGGGTGGCACCCGGCCGTTGGAGTTTAATATTGTACGTCAAACCATCCAGACTCCGATGATTCCTTACGATACCATCTTTAATAAGAATGTAGGTTATATCAATCTGAGCACCTTCTCTGGTACTCCTTCCAAAGATTTTAAGAAGACATTCCTGAGACTAAAGAAAGAGGGCATCACCTCATTGGTGATTGACCTGCGCGGAAACGGTGGCGGACGTCTGGAAGAAGCAGTAGAGATTGCCAATTTCTTTTTGCCCCGCGGCAAAGTGATCGTGACTACCAAGGGAAAGACCAAACAGGCCAGCAATACGTATAAGACATTGCGTGAACCGCTGGATCTCGATATTCCTATTACCGTATTGGTAAACGGAGGCACTGCTTCCGCGTCCGAAATCCTTTCGGGAGCTTTCCAAGATTTCGACCGTGCCGTGATTGTGGGAAGCCGTACGTTTGGAAAGGGATTGGTGCAGACCACCCGTCCGTTGCCTTACGGAGGTGTGATGAAACTCACGACTTCTAAGTATTATATCCCCAGCGGACGTTGCGTACAGGCCATCGACTATAAACACCGCAATGAGGACGGCAGTGTAGGTATCATCCCCGACAGCCTGACTACCGTATTCCATACGGCAGCCGGACGTGAAGTTCGCGACGGTGGAGGTGTGATGCCGGATATCGAAGTGAAACAGGAAAAGTTGCCTAATATCCTCTTCTATCTGGTGCGTGATAACCTGATTTTCGATTATGCAACGCAGTACTGCCTGAAGCATCCGTCCATCCCTTCTCCGCAGGAGTTCAAGGTGACCGATGCCGACTATAACGACTTCAAGGCAATGGTGAAGAAAGCCGACTTCAAGTATGACCAGCAGAGTGAGAAGATCATGAAGACGCTGAAAGAAGCTGCCAAGTTCGAAGGGTATCTGGATGAAGCATCGGAGGAGATCAAGGCACTGGAGAAGAAACTGACTCATAATCTGGACCGCGATCTCGATTACTTCTCAAAAGATATCAAGTCGATGATTGCCGATGAGATCATCAAGCGTTACTACTATACACGTGGAGGGATCATCCAGCAATTGAAGGATGACGATGGGCTGCAAGCCGCTCTCAAGATATTGGCCGATCCGGTCAAATACAAAGAAACTTTGAGTGCTCCGGTAAAGAAATAATAAATGGGGCTGTGTCAAAAGTCTTTTCACCACAGATTACACTGACTTTCACGGATTATCAACATCGATAATCAATGACTTAAAACTCACTTTGTGTTACTTTGTGTCCTCTGTGGTGAAAACAAACTATCAACGTCCGATAAGATAGCTCTGCTTTTTCCGCACAAAGAATTTTTCTAAAGACGACTGACTGATGAAGAATCTGTTATTGTTCCTTGTTTTTGTTTGTACTCTTTCTCTTCCTTGTCGGGGCAACCCTGTCCCTTTTTCACCTATTGTCCGCAATTATTCTGTTCTCGACTATAATGCCGGTAACGAAAACTGGGCCGTTGCGCAGGACGGGCGGGGCGTCATGTACTTTGGCAACAACAGCGGACTGCTCCGGTATGACGGAAGCCGGTGGAAGCTGTTTCCTTTGCCGGCGTCGGGCATTGTGCGTGCCGTTTACGTGGCTTCCGACGGGCGTATCTACGTCGGATCGTTCGAGGAGTTCGGTTATTTTGAAGAGAACGACCTGAACTTGCTGGAATATCATTCCCTGAAAGATCAGGTGAAAGGGTTCAATTTTCACAATGACGAGATATGGACTATCGTGGAGCAGGAAGGGAACATCGTCTTCCAGTCATTCGGTTCATACTTCATATACGATGGCACGACGACGAAAGGAGTCCGCTGCCATGAACTGCCCCTGAATCTGTTCCGGGTAGGGGATACGGTTTATTCCCAACTGATCAATGCAGGTGTTTGTGCCTTTACGGGTGATAGGTTTACTCCGTTGATCTCCCGACAGGAGTTGGGCAACAGCGACGTACTGGCAGGTTTGCCCTATCCCGGTGGAATGTTGTTGCTGACCCGTAACAGCGGTGGGTATCTTTATACCTCCTCCGGCATTCGTCCCTGGCATACAGATTGTGATGAGGAGTTGAAACGTCATACCGTCAATCGGGCAGTGATGACGAAAGACTCTTGCTACGTGATAGGAACCATCTCCAACGGGCTGTATGCCTTCAGTAAAGAAGGACGCCTGCTCTGGAAAGAGAACGCTGACAACCAGTTGGAGAATAACACCGTCCTGGGGCTGTATTGCGATATAGACAATAATATCTGGACAGCCCTCGACAACGGCATTGCCTACGTGCGCAACAATTCGCTGATTTATCATTTCGAGCCGGTGCGTCGCAAGGTCGGAATGGTGTATGACGTGCTGGTACGTGAAAAGGATGCCTATATCGCTTCCAACCAAGGGTTGTACCGGCTTGAAGATAACCTCCTGGAACTGGTTCCGGGACTCGAAGAGCAGGCATGGACCATCGGCGAATGGGGCGACCAGGTGCTTTGCGGACACAATAAAGGTACTTTCCAGATTAAAGGCATGCAGGCCCGGCTTCTTTCCGACGTACGGGGAGCTATGTGTATGCGGCAGGCGCAGATCGGTGGGGAAGAGCTCCTGATACAAGGTACCTACACTTATCTGAATATTTATAAGAAGAATGCTGCCGGTGAGTGGTACTTCTCCAATTCGGTGCGCAACTTCAGCCACATGGCAAAGAACATCGAAGTGGATCCTCACGGCAACATCTGGGTGCAGCACATGCGCAAGGGGCTTTACCGAGTGCGTCTCGATGAAGCGTTGAAGCAGGTGACGGACCTGAAGCAGTACGACTCTCTGTCGGGGAATCCGGGCGGGCATTGTTACCTTTTCAAGGTAAACGGACGTGTCGCCTTCTCGGACGGGCGGAACTTCTACACTTATGACGACATGGCGGATTCCATTATTCCCTACAAAGCGATGAACGAACAGTTGGCCGCACTCCGGGATATCCACACCGTCACCGCCATGAAAGGCGATCTGTACTGGTTTCTCAGCGACCGCGAGGCCTGTCTGGTGAGATGTACCGTGAACGACTTTAAGGTGGAGCGGAGAATACCCTTCTCCATGTTTGGCAACCTTCCCATCGAGGGGCTGGCCCGGATGGTATACGACAAGCGGAATGATTGCTCTTACCTCTGCCTCAATAACTCCTTTGCCCGTATTGCTGCCGACAGCACCGGGCTGTACAAGTCCCGTGAGCAACCGTCTTTATGGATCTCCGGCTTTTCGGCATTCAACGAGCAGACGGGCGAGCGGCTGCAACTTCCGGTTTCGGGAGATGATGAGATAGCCCCCGCTTTCAACAATGTAGGCATCTCTCTTGCCTATCCCGTTTACAATGATTTTGCGTTTCATGTGCGTTACCGCCTCGAGGGGTTGTCCGGCAAGTGGATCGAGGGACTTCCCGATTTGCAGAAAGACTTTACCCGGCTGCCATTCGGTTCTTATCGCTTCCGTGCCGAGGTGTACGATGACGGCGGGGTGGTTGCTGCTGTCGAACTGCCTTTCCGTATCCTGCGTCCCTGGTATCTTTCGTACGTAGCCATTGCCGTTTACGCTCTCTCCGGGCTGGCATTTCTGTTGGGGCTCCTTTACGGGGTCTACGTCTATACCAAGAAGAAGAAAGATGCCGTCATCGACCGTCAGCGCGCGCACCATAAAGCAGAGATAGAGCAGCAGGAAAAGAAGATCATGGCACTGGAGAAGGAGCAACTCGAGGCCGACCTCCGCTTTAAGAGCAAAGAGCTTTCGGGCGTGGTGATGACCAACATCGCGCATCAGGAGTTCCTGAGCTCGCTGAAAGAGGAATTGCAGCAGCAGAAACTCTCCGGGCAATATACCCGCAAGAACCTGGATAAGCTGCTTTCGATGATCAATCAGAATATTGTCTCCGACGAAGAGAGCTGGAATATGTTCCAGTCCAACTTCGACCGGATACACGAGAATTTCTTCCGGAACCTGAAAGAAAAGTTCCCTGACCTGACTTCCGGCGATTTGCGCCTGTGCGCGCTGCTCCGGCTCAACCTGCCGACGAAGGAGATTGCGAAGCTGATGAACATTTCCGTAAGGGGTGTCGACGCTGCCCGCTATCGTCTGCGCAAGAAGTTGGGACTTCCTCCGGAGAGCAGCCTGACGGATTTTATGATCTCCTTCAAGTAGTTGGAAATTAAATGATTGATATGAAAAGAAGTACTAATGCAGTACTTCTTTTTTTGTTTTTTCGGGTTTGTAGTATTCTTGCCGTATGGATAAATGGAAGGCATTTGCCGGAGATTCGCTTTATTTGTACCTGCAAAGTCGGAATATTCGTAAATAGATACTAAAACTGTAAAGACCATGAAACATTTTGTACGAAGAATGCAGGCGTTCGCCGCTTCTTTGGTCATAGTGGCCGCCGGGGTACAGGCGCAAAAGGCCCCCCGGGATATGGACCGCTTTATCGACCAGTTAATGAAAAAGATGACGCTGGAGGAGAAGATCGGCCAGCTCAACCTGCCCGTGACCGGAGAGATCACTACCGGACAGGCAAAAAGCAGTGATGTGGCCAAACGCATCCGTAACGGAGAAGTAGGGGGACTGTTCAACCTGAAAGGGGTAGAACGCATCCGTGAGGTCCAGCGGCAGGCGGTGGAGGAGAGCCGTCTCGGTATTCCCCTGTTGTTCGGTATGGACGTGATACACGGATACGAAACCATTTTCCCTATTCCTCTCGGCTTGTCGTGCACCTGGGATATGAAAGCCATCGAGGAGTCCGCCCGTATAGCCGCCATCGAGGCCAGTGCCGACGGTATCTCGTGGACATTCAGTCCGATGGTGGACGTCAGCCGTGACCCGCGCTGGGGACGTGTGTCCGAGGGGAACGGCGAAGACCCGTTCCTCGGTGCTGCCATCGCCCGTGCCATGATACGCGGGTATCAGGGAAAGGACATGAGCCGTAATGACGAGATAATGGCTTGTGTGAAGCACTTTGCCCTTTATGGCGCATCTGAGGCGGGACGTGATTATAATACGGTAGACATGAGCCGCCAGCGTATGTTTAATGAATACATGCTGCCCTACCAAGCCGCGGTCGAGGCAGGTGTCGGAAGCGTGATGGCCTCGTTCAACGAAGTGGACGGTGTGCCCGCCACCGGCAGCAAATGGCTGATGACCGATGTGCTGCGCAAGCAGTGGGGTTTCGGCGGATTCGTGGTGACGGACTATACCGGTATCAACGAGATGATCGATCACGGTATGGGTGACCAGCAGACAGTTGCCGCCCTTGCTCTGAATGCCGGGGTCGATATGGATATGGTGAGCGACGCCTTCAGCGGTACACTGAAGAAATCGGTGGAAGAAGGCAAAGTATCGGCAGCTGCCATCGACGCCGCCTGCCGCCGCATTCTGGAAGCAAAGTATAAGTTGGGACTGTTTGACGATCCTTATAAGTATTGTGACGTAAGCCGTCCCAAGAAACAGATTTTCACCAAGGAACATCGTGCCGTTGCCCGTAAGACGGCTTCGGAGAGCTTTGTACTGCTGAAAAACGAAGGTGTGTTGCCACTCAGCAAGAAGGGTACCATTGCCGTAGTCGGTCCGCTTGCCGATACCCGTTCCAACATGCCGGGCACCTGGAGCGTGGCTGCCGTACTGGATAATGCTCCTTCGCTGGTCGAAGGGCTCAAAGAAGTAGTCGGTAACCGTGCGGAGGTGGTAACCGCCAAAGGAAGTAATCTGATAGGCGATGCCGAATATGAAAAGCGCGCCACGATGTTCGGACGCGAACTGCACAGAGATAACCGTACGGATCGCGAGCTCCTGGACGAGGCACTGAAAGTGGCTGCCAAAGCCGATGTCATTGTCGCCGCGCTGGGCGAATCATCCGAGATGAGTGGAGAGAGCAGCTCCCGCACCAATCTGGAAATGCCAGACGTGCAGAGAGCGCTGTTGCAGGAATTGCTCAAAACAGGAAAACCCGTTGTGCTCGTACTCTTCACCGGCCGCCCGCTGGTGCTTACTTGGGAGGAGGAACACGTGCCTGCCATCCTGAACGTGTGGTTCGGAGGGAGTGAAGCCGCTTATGCCATTGGCGATGTCCTTTTCGGTGATGTCAATCCCAGTGGAAAGCTGACCGCTACTTTCCCGCAAAATGTGGGGCAAATCCCATTGTTCTACAATCATAAGAATACCGGTCGGCCGTTGCAGGAAGGACGTTGGTTCGAGAAGTTCCGCAGCAATTACCTCGATGTGAGCAACGAGCCGCTCTATCCGTTCGGTTACGGATTGTCCTACACAACGTTTGCTTACAGCGATATCCACCTGAGCAGCACAGAGATGAGTGCCGACGGAGAACTGACGGCAACCGTTACCGTCACCAATACCGGCAGTCGCGACGGTGCAGAGGTGGTTCAGCTCTACATCCGTGACCTGGTGGGCAGTGTCACCCGTCCGGTGAAGGAGCTGAAAGGTTTCGAGAAGATTTTCCTTAAAGCCGGAGAGTCCCGCAAAGTCAGTTTCAGCATCACACCGGAATTGTTGAAGTTCTATAATTATGATTTGCAATTTGTTTGCGAACCGGGCGACTTCGATGTAATGATCGGCGGAAACAGCCGGGATGTGAAAAAGGCAAGATTCTTGCTGAGGAAATGAAACTGTGAATAAGAGTTTACCGCAGAGGGCACGGAGTCTCATAGAAAAGCTTTTTCTTTCAAATATCCTATAAACCAAAGATCAAAATTCGGTGAGGCTCTGTGCAACTCTGTGGTGAATCAAGCGACTATTCAACTCTTTCCTTCTATAGATATTCCCAGTACGTTAATTGGCTATCAATTACTGATTCGCATGAATAATATAGAAAATAAGATTGCATTTTCAATTTATTGTTTTATCTTTGTAGAATTATAAGATAAACCTAACTTTAATCTCCGTCACAATAAAATCCAGACTTGAAAAAGACTTAAAATCAATTCATTCATATTTACATTATTATTTAGGAAACCGCTACTTGTAGCGGTTTCTTTTTTGTACAAAACAGGAAAATTGCAAAAATGTCATTTAGATGCCTATATATCGTCGTCGTGATCTCACGAAGACATCGTCTCGACGACGAAAAATTGAGATCGTGATCTCAATTTTTAAGGGATAAAACGACTCCAAATGACTATTGGTAATTAGTTGTAACATTCTATAAGGAGAAAATTTGCTCTTAAATTGATACAAAATGAAGAGCTGCTTTCCTCTCTTTCACTACCCGTCTCTTTCATCCGGAAAGAATCCATTCCTAAACCAGACAAGTCTATTATTTTTATCTTAGAATATAGTAAGCGGAAAGATTCTCTCTTCTATTAAAGTCTATAGCGTAAATACTTCATAGCGGATATAGAAATAAATATGATTCACCACAGAGGACACAGAGGACACAGAGATTAATCAGCTGCGTTCTATCTGTTTTCAGATATAAGAACAGATAAAGAACAGATCAGAATAATATGCCCTCTGGTTCTTCTGTCTAAATTAAAACTCTGCGTCCTCTGTGTACTCTGTGGTGAATTCTAAACTGAATAGCCTCGACCCCTCCTAACCGTTTCATTTCCTTTCCTAAAACCTCTTTTTATTTTATTGAATATTAATTAATTATATCACTTTGTAGTAGGGATGCAGTACTCCGGAAATCCCGTTTTTTTCTTCATGGTACTCTTGTAGTACCCCTTTTTTTGACTTACATCAATTTACCTTCTAAGTTTGCAGCAGAATTTTAAATCAGTACCAAAACGATGAAAAAAAATCTGTTTACCCTATGTATGATGTTGCTGCTTTCTACGCTTTCTTTTGCGCAAGGCAGCCTGACCATCTCGGGTGTTGTCACCGAGAAGAAAACAGGAGAGCCTATCATTGGCGCCAGTATCCTACTGAAAGGGCAATCGTCCGGAACTATCACGGACTTTGACGGCAACTATTCTATTTCAGGTGTCCCGTCGGGCGCCACTCTTGTTTTCAGTTACATCGGCATGAAAGCACAGGAGGTCAAGGTAACCGCCTCTTCAAAGCTGAATATCTCTCTTGAAGAGGACAATCAGCTGTTGGACGAAGTAGTTGTAGTCGGTTACGGCGTGCAACGCAAATCCGATCTGACCGGTTCGGTAGGCACGGTGAAGAGCAAAGACCTTACGAAAGTAGCCACTCCCAATGTGGCGAATGCCCTTCAGGGACGTGTCTCCGGTGTCTATATCTCAGCCAACGGTGCTCCCGGAAGCTCGCCCGAAGTGCGTATCCGCGGTATCGGTACAACGAATAACAGCAACCCCCTTTATGTGGTAGACGGAATGTTTATGGACGACATCTCTTTCCTGAGCACACACGACATCGAGTCGATGGAGGTGCTGAAAGACGCTTCGGCAACCGCCATGTACGGTTCGCGCGGTGCCAACGGTGTAATCATCGTTACCACCAAGCAGGGGACGGAAGGAAAAGCGGTGGTGAACTTTACGGCCAGCGAAGGATTCCAGTTCAACAACAGCAGCTTCGAGATGGCCAATGCCACCGAATATGCCACGCTGCTGAACGAAGCACTGGTCAACACGGGCGGAAAACCCAAGTTTGACGACCCTGCTTCACTGGGCAAAGGAACCAACTGGTTCGACGAAATCTTCCGTGTGGCTTCCGTACGCGACTATCAGCTCAGCGTCAGCGGCGGGTCGGAAAAGGTGCGCTACAACCTCAGCGCGGGATATTACCAGCAGGACGGCATCATCACCGGAAACACTTACAACCGCTTCACCCTGCGTGCCAACAATAGCTACAAGATCAGCAAACGACTGACCATCGGGCACAACCTGTCGGCCTCTTTCAGTCATAAGAAAAACGAAAACAGCGCGGTGGTGAAAGCCGCCTACACCATCAGTCCCGTGAAGCGTCCCTACAATGAGGACGGAAGTTTCATGGATTCCGAAAGCGCTTCTTCCGCCAATCCCGTCGCTACACTCCATTATACGAACAATGACGACTGGAAAGAACGCATCGTGGGCAGCGCCTTCCTGAACTGGAATATCCTGAACGGGCTTGACTTTAAAACCAGCCTCGGCATCGACTACATCAACGGACGCCGCCGCAATTTCGTGCCGAAATACTATGTTTCGGAAACACAGAAGAACGAAACCAACAGCCTCTCCAAAACCTGGGACCGCGACTTCACCTGGCTGTGGGAGAACCTGTTGACTTATGATTGGAAGATCAATGACAAGAACCGGCTCAACCTCTTGGGAGGTATCACGGCGCAGAAGCGTGTTTATGAATTGCTGGAAGGCACCGGACGCGACTTCTTCTCCGATAACGAAAACTACTGGTATCTCGACCAGGCTTCGGCCAGCTCCAAGTCGGTAGCCAACAACGGATACCACGAAACAATGATGTCTTACCTCTTCCGGGCCAACTATGCGCTGATGGACCGCTATCTGCTGACGGCTTCGGTCCGTGCCGATGGTTCGTCTAAGTTCGGTCCCAACAACCGTTGGGGCTACTTCCCCTCAGTGGCTGCCGGATGGAGGATCTCGGAAGAAGCATTCCTGAAAGACCGCGTGCAATGGCTGAGCAACCTGAAGCTCAGAGGAAGTTGGGGACAGATCGGTAATGATAAAATAGGTAACGACAAATACCGTGCGCTTGCCAATATCTCTCCGTCTTACGATGCCGTGTTTGGCGGCGTGTTCTATCCCGGCGGAACCATCACGTCGCTCTCCAACCGGAGCATCCATTGGGAACGTTCGGAGCAGATGGACCTCGGTTTCGACCTCGGACTGCTGAACAACCGCTTTTCACTGGAACTGGACTACTATCGCCGCGATACGAAAGACATGCTGGTGACGGTAGACGTACCGGCTTCCGTAGGCCTCACCCCGGTAGAAACAAACGTAGGGGCGGTGCGCAACAGCGGTGTGGACTTTACCGTGAAATGGGAAGATTCGCTGAAGGACTTCCAGTACGGCATACGCCTGACCGGAACGACGATCAAAAACGAAGTCATCAGCCTGGGAGGTAAACGCATTGCCAGTGGTGACATTGGTGCCGGAAAATCCGTACAGATGACCGAAGAAGGAAAGCCGATTAAATATTTCTATGGTTACAACGTGATCGGCATCTTCCAGAACGAAGCACAGATCAAGGAGTACAACGAGCGTGCCGCCGCTGCCACCGGAAATTCCGGACAACAGTATCAGAACAACGTAGGTCCCGGCGACCTGATATACGAAGACGTGGACGGTGACGGATATATCACCGCCAACGACCGTAAGGATCTGGGCAGCCCCACTCCCAAGTTCATCAGCGGTCTGGGCATCAGTGCTTCCTGGAAAGGATTCGACCTCTCTATCGACTTCCAAGGCAACTTCGGAAACAAGATATTCAATGCCAAGCAGGTAGAACGCTTCTCCGGTTCGGACAACTGGGACCGCTCCTTCCTCGACCGCTGGACACCCAAAAACCCGAATACCATGACACCGCGAATGACCTTGGAAGGCAACAACTATCAGGTGTCGAGCCGCTACGTAGAGAGCGGTTCGTACGTGAAGCTGCAAACAGTCGAGTTGGGATATACCTTCCCGAAGTCATGGATGCAGAAGGTATCCGTGCAGAACCTGAGAGTATACTTCTCCGGCAACAACCTGGCCTACTTTACCGGCTATAACGGCTTCACACCC
Organism: uncultured Bacteroides sp.; assembly: GCA_902388495.1. Taxonomy (GTDB): domain Bacteria; phylum Bacteroidota; class Bacteroidia; order Bacteroidales; family Bacteroidaceae; genus Bacteroides. The sequence goes on from CABMPP010000027.1 coordinate 12,398, forward strand.
GAAGTACTGGGCGGAATCGACCGCCAGATCTATCCCGTGACAGCTACCTGCCGCTTCGGGCTGAACGTTACTTTCTAATATTAAATGATATAGACATGAATACGATTCACCACAGATTACACCGATTAACACGGATACTTTAATCTTATTACCAATGAAATAATTATTAATCGGTGAAAATCTGTGTAATCTGTGGTGAACCCAAAACCATTACAATGAAAAAGATATATTCAATATTACTGGCTTCGGCACTGACCTTTTCTTCCTGTGCCGATTTCCTCGATGTGGATTCGCAGGGGAAACTGACCGAGGACGTCTTCTTCGGCGAAGAAGAAGGCGCGTTGATGAGTATTAACGCCATCTATACCCAACTCCGGGCGTGGGACATCATCGGGTTCTCATGGTTTGCCATCACCGAGCTGCCCGGCGACAACTCCGATACGGGCAGTGAGCTGGCCGACGGCAGTGTGGCACGGCTGAACCTGTTCAACGATTTTACTTACGATGCCTCTACCGCCGAGATCAACGGCTGGTGGGAAGGCAATTATAAAGCTATCGCTTCGTGCAATGTGGCTCTGGATAATCTGGGCACGGTGAAGAACGAAGAACTCCGGGTGAAGTGCGTTGCTCAGGCCCGTTTTTTCCGGGGATTCTTCTACTTCAATCTCGTACGTGCTTTCGGCGGGGTGCCTTTGGTGACGAAGGTGTTGCAGCCCGGCGAATACAACCAGCCCCGGGCAACCGAAGATGCCATTTATCAACAGATCATCGAAGACCTTACCTATGCCGCCGAGCATCTGCCTACCCGTCAGGAGTGGGGTGCGAAAGAGTCGGGACGTGCCACCAAGGGAACGGCCGAAGGACTGCTGGCCAAAGTATATCTCTTCCGCGGGGACTATGCCAACGTGAAGAAATACACCGGTCAGGTGATTGCTCGCGGCGAGTACAGCCTGCACCCGGATTATCGCGACCTGTTCAATCCTAACTCTTACTATTCGGACGAAGTGATGCTCGCCGACCAGTACCTCTGGGGCGAATCGACCGAACGCAATCTCGAATCGGAGTATGTGAAGTGGCAGGGCATTCGCGGCGTGATGGGCTGGGGGATGTTCTCTCCTTCCGAAGCCCTCGACCAAGCCTATGAAATGGGAGATCCGCGACGTACGGCAACCATCTTCTACGATGGAGAGACACTGGAGGGAAAGGGCGAGATCCATTTCAAGAAAGAAGTGCCGCCCCGTGCCAACAAAAAGACCATCTGGCCTACCGGTTACTGGAACGAGAATTCGTTTGCCAAACAGAATTGCCACCTGATCTTTCTGCGTTATGCCGATGTGCTGCTGATGTATGCCGAAGCCTGCAACGAGTTGGGTGAAACCCGGGAAGCCCTCGACAAACTGGAGATGGTGCGCGCACGTGCTCGCAGAACAGTACATCCGGCGGATATGACAGTGGGACTGCCCGAGATTACGGAAACCGGTAAAGAGAAGCTCCGCGAGATCATCTGGAACGAGCGCCGCATCGAGCTGGCTTTGGAGGGACACCGTTTCTTCGACCTGATCCGTGCGGACAAGGTGGTGCCGGGCTATGCGGAGAAGATGATGAAGGCACACGGGAAGACAAACTTCTCGATAGCAAAGCATGCTACGTTCTTCATTCCGCAGAAACAGGTGGATATTTCGCAAGGGGTTCTCAAAATCTCATCCCCCGGCCCCTTCTCTTAACCTTTAAGAGAAGGGGAGGAGGCTGCGCGATGGAAATACGGCGTTCCGCCGTCGAAAGGGGACTGCGTCCCCCTTGCCCCTGTGGGGATTCCGAAGTGCGGTAGAGATGGCGGTCTCCGCCGCCCCGAAGGGCAGTGGGGAGCAGGCAGAGCTGGGTGAGAGAGGAAAGGTAGGTTTTCTTTTCTTTCGGCCTTGTACTTACTTCTAAGTTTGTGCTTGTGTTTAGCTTTGTGTCCACTCTTGGGTTTGCGTTCACCCCGACTTTATGTTCACATTCAATTAAAAAGTATATATATAACCAGTTCATTTAAATAGAATCATTCCAATACTATCAATTCCATGATTACACCCGGCATCCTCCCCACCGTCCTTCGGGGCGGCGGAGGCCGCCATCCCCTCTGCACTGCGGAATCCCCACAAGGGCAAGGGGGACACAGTTCCCTTTCGACGGCGGAACGCCGTATCTCCACCGCGCAGCCACCTCCCCTTCTCTTAAAGGTTAAGAGAAGGGGCCGGGGGATAAGATTTTGAAACATTATGAAACATACCCTATTATTTCTTCTTCTGATCTGTGCCTCCTCGTTGCAGATCACCGTTGCAGGCAATCGTCCGAAACTGACCGACGACGAGTTGATGACCCTTGTCCAGAAACAAACCTTCCGTTATTTCTGGGATTTTGCCCATCCCGAATCCGGCCTGGCGCGTGAGCGCAGCAACGACCGTCTGGAAGTTGCGACGATCGGCGGTTCCGGCTTTGGCGTGATGGCAATTATAGTCGGAGTGGAGCGCGGCTTCATCACCCGTGAGCAAGGAGCAGAACGTCTGCTCAAGATAGTAGAGTTCCTCAACAAAGCCGACAGCTATCACGGCATCTGGGCACATTGGATGGACGGTGCAACCGGAAAGACAATCCCCTTCAGCCGTAAGGATGATGGTGCCGACCTGGTAGAATCCGCCTTCATGTTCGAAGGACTGCTGGCAGCCCATCAGTACTTCGACCGGGATACTCCCACTGAAAACCGGGTGCGGGGACTCATCAACTCCCTCTGGCATCAGGCCGAGTGGGACTGGTTCACCCGTGGAGGTGAAGATGTTCTCTATTGGCACTGGTCACCCAATAACGGCTGGGCAATGAATCATCAGCTGAAAGGGCAGAACGAGTGCCACATAGCCTATGTGCTGGCTGCCTCTTCACCTACTTATCCCATCTGCGAATCGGTCTATCATAAAGGATGGGCCAACTCGATCACCTTTAAGAACGGGAAGGAGTTCTACGGCATCCGTCTGCCGCTGGGCACCGACTTTGGCGGACCGCTCTTCTTCACCCATTACTCTTACCTCGGACTCGACCCGCGCGGGCTTAAAGACCGCTATGCCGACTACGGTGAGCAGATGAAGGCGCATACCCTGATCAACCGTGCCTATTGCATTGACAACCCGAAGAAGTACAAAGGATACAGCCGCAAATGCTGGGGACTGACGGCAAGTGACAACCATCTGGGCTACTCGGCGCATTGCCCGCAGAACGATCTGGGAGTGATCACTCCGACCGCGGCCATCTCTTCTATTCCTTATACTCCAGAACATTCTCTGGAAGCTATGCGTTACTTTTACGAAGAGTTGGGCGACCGCCTTTGGGGAGAATACGGCTTCAAGGATGCCTTCAACCTGACCGAGAACTGGTTTGCACCTTCTTATCTGGCCATCGACCAGGGCCCTATTGTGGTAATGATTGAGAATTACCGCACGGGGCTGATCTGGAAACTGTTCATGAGCCATCCCGATGTGCAGAGAGGGCTGAAGAGACTGGGGTTCAGTTCAGAATCAAAATAAATAAGATAAAGGTTCACCACAGAGTAACACAGAGTCTCACAGAGTTTTGATTTTTTATTAATGGGATTTCTAAAAAGAAAAAACTTCTCTGTGAGACTCTGTGTTACTCTGTGGTGAAAACATACCGTTACAACCATGAAACAGCTATTTCTCCTTTTACTCTTCTTCCTGTCCCCGGCTCTTGCTCCCGCACAGGATATGCGGCAGGATACCTACTGCAATCCGCTGAACATAGATTATACATATATGATCTATAACTCCGACAAGGACATCTCTTACCGTTCCGGTGCCGATCCGGCGGTGGTCAGGTTCCGTGGCGAATACTATATGTTCGTCACCCGCTCCAATGGCTACTGGCATTCTAAGGATCTGCTGAACTGGGACTTTATCACTCCCAAAAACTGGTATCCGCAGGGAAGCAACGCCCCCGCCGCCCATAACTACAAAGACTCTGTGCTCTACGTCACCGGCGATCCGTCCGGTTCGATGAGTATCCTTTACTCCGACGACCCGAAGCGGGGAGAATGGAAAGCCACCCCCGCCATCTTGCATAACCTGCAGGACCCGGACCTGTTTATCGACGATGACGGTCAGGCCTATATGTTCTGGGGATCGTCCAATATCTATCCCATCCGGGGAGTGGAGTTGGACAAGAATCACCGCTTTCTTCCCAAAGGAGAGGTGAAAGAGCTTTTCAGCCTCGACATGCTCCGCCACGGTTGGGAACGTTTCGGCGAGAACCACAGCGACACGGTTCTGGGAGGTTATATCGAAGGCCCGTGGCTGACCAAGCACAACGGGAGATATTATATGCAGTATGGTGCTCCCGGCACTGAGTTCAATGTCTATGCCGACGGCGTTTATGTAGCCGATCATCCGATGGGGCCTTACACCTATCAGAAACACAACCCCGTGTCGTATAAACCGGGCGGATACATGAACGGTGCCGGACACGGAAGCACGGTCCAGGGCCCCGGCGGAGCGTACTGGCATTTTGCTTCGATGGCCCTTTCCATCAATGTCAACTGGGAACGCCGCCTCTGCATGTTTCCTGCCGGATTCGATAAAGACGGCATCATGTACGTAGATACCCGTTTCGGAGATTATCCACGTTATGCCCCCGCTGTGCCCGGCAAGAGGGGACGGTTCCGGGGATGGATGCTCCTGTCTTACCGCAAACCGGTGACAGCGTCTGCCGTGAAAGGCGGATTCGGACCTGCTGCGCTGACGGACGAGCTGACCAAGACCTTCTGGCTTGCTGAGGCGAACGATGAACGTCAGTGGGTGATGATCGATCTGGAGAACCCTGCCCGCGTTTGTGCCGTGCAGGTGAACTATCACGACTATCAGAGCGATATGTACGGCCGGATTCCCGGCTTGCGCCATCGCTACGTTATCGAGGGTTCTACCGACGGAGAGACCTGGAATACGCTGGTCGACCGCAAAAGCAGTTATAAGGACACACCGAATGACTATGTGGAGCTTGAGACTCCGGCCACGGTGCGTTACGTCCGGTATAGGAACATCGACGTACCCACTCCGAATCTGGCTATCTCCGAGTTGCGCGTATTCGGCCTCGGCTCCGGCAAAGCTCCCCGCCGTCCCGGCAAACTGACCCTTGACCGGCATGCCGACCGGCGGGACATCACCATCCGTTGGGAACCAGTGAAAGGTGCGCAGGGGTACAATGTGCTCTGGGGCATCGCTCCCGATAAGTTGTACAGTTCGTGGATGGTATACGACGGCACCGAGTTGCTCATGAAATCTCTGACCACCGACCAGGATTATTATTTCGCCGTGGAGGCCTTTAATGAAAATGGTGTATCTTTACCCTCCGAACCCCAATATGTAGAATAATCCCGAATAGCCATGAAACAGTTTGTTCTTTTCTTCCTCAGTCTCTTCCTGCTGACCGTGGGTGCCCGTTCGCAAGAGGCGTATCAGAAAAAAGTATTCATCTCCTCCCGGGGAGATTCGCTGAACTACCGTTTGCTTCGTCCGGAGTCGGAAAAGCCGGGGCAGCAATATCCTTTGGTGCTCTTTCTGCACGGTGCCGGCGAGCGGGGGAGCGACAACGAGAAACAATTGACACACGGTGGACAGATGTTTCTCAACCCCGTGAACCGTGAGAAGTATCCGGCATTTGTCCTCGTGCCTCAATGTCCGGAGAAGGATTACTGGGCATACGCCTCCCGCCCTTCTTCGTTCGTTCCTTCGGAGATGCCGGTGGGACAGGAGATCACTCCCGTCTTGCGTGCGGTAAAGGAATTGCTGGACACTTACCTCGATTTGCCTTCGGTGGATCGTGACCGCGTTTACGTAGTGGGTCTTTCTATGGGAGGCATGGCGACGTACGACCTTGCCATCCGCTTTCCGGATACATTCGCCGCCGCCGTCCCCATTTGCGGCACGGTGAATCCCGGACGCCTGGCCGATGCCGTGAGTGTCCGTTTCCGCATTTTCCATGGGGATGCCGATAACGTAGTGCCGGTAGAAGGCTCTCGCGAGGCTTATAAAGCGTTGAAGAAACTTGGAGCAGAGGTGGAATACGTCGAGTTTCCCGGTTGCAATCACGGCAGCTGGAATCCGGCTTTCAACTATCCCGGATTCATGGAGTGGCTCTTTGTCAGCCGAAAGAAGTAAGGTGCCAGGAGCTCACCCTTTCTTAATCCGTGGTGCTTTCTTTCTGTTGATTACTTATTCGTCGGCGGGACTAACTGTCTTCTTTGGGAGACGATCAGGATTAAGCCTTCTCTTCGTAGTCACCGTTTGCCTTAATCAGTTCGATCAGTTTTTCCACGGCTTCTTCTTCGGGAATATTCTTCTCGATGCACTCCTTCCGTTTGTAAAGGCTTACCTTGCCACGGCCGGCACCCACGTAGCCATAGTCGGCATCCGCCATCTCGCCGGGTCCGTTGACGATACATCCCATGATGCCTATTTTCAGTCCCTTCAGGTGTGAAGTGGCTGCTTTGACGCGGGCAATCGTACTTTGCAGGTTGAACAGTGTCCGTCCGCATCCCGGACAAGAGATATACTCCGTCTTGCTGGTGCGGATGCGTCCCGCTTGCAGGATGCCGAAGGCGGTAGCGTCGATCACCGCATGGCTCAGTTCCCCTTGGTTAAAGAGATAAATGCCGTCACACAGACCGTCGAATATCAGTGCTCCCATGTCCGCACCGGCCTTGATTTGCAGATCTTCGGCTGCATTTTCGGAGTAGTGCTGGAAGAAGATGACCGGGTTCTGCAACCCTTCCACCGTCAGTTGATGGGCCAGCGCACGATGTTCGCCTACGCGGTTCGGGTGGTTGCTTTGCGAGATCACCACTACTTCGGGATGTCGTTTCAGGCAGGCCACTACCTCGTCCGTAAGTGCCATATAAGGAATAAAGAAGAACTTCAGTCCGGCGGCGCACGTTTCCATCAGCTCCAGTTGGGCATAATTGAAAGCGGGCCACGTGTCCGGTTCTCCTTTCCACACGTCGGCGTCGAGGATGTATTGCATACCTTTTTCCGGCTGTTCGGGCAGTTCACGTCCGGCGTAGATATAATCCGGCGTGAATTGCGGGTTGGTCTCCGTCCGTCCGTCCATGCGGTCGGCAAGCACTACCGGCAGATGGTCGCCGCCAATGTTCCGCACCGGTTGCGTTTTGCGCCTCGTCGGAGAGAGGTAGTCGAAGTCCGGTGCCTCCATGCCGGGGATGTATGGGTGATCCTGTCTCCCAACGATGTAGTCGACCAGTTTGCGTGCCACGGGAATTTCGGCTTCCGGCTCCTCACTCAGTGAGACGCGGATGGTGTCGCCCATTCCGTCGGACAATAAAGCACCGATGCCCAAGGCCGATTTGATGCGTCCGTCTTCTCCGTCGCCAGCTTCCGTCACACCCAGGTGAAGCGGGAATGCCATGCCTTCCTGTTCCATCACGGCCACCAGCAGGCGTACGGTTTTCACCATTACCACTGTGTTGGAGGCCTTGATCGAGATTACGACATCCGTGAACTTCTCGTCCACGCAGATGCGCAGGAATTCCATGCACGACTCTACCATACCTTCGGGCGTGTCGCCATAGCGGGACATGATGCGGTCGGACAGTGAACCGTGGTTCACGCCGATGCGTATGGCCGTATGATTTTCTTTGCAGATATTGAGGAAAGGAACGAAGCGGTCGCGTATCTTCTGCAGTTCGGCGGCATACTCCTCGTCAGTGTATTCCAGTTGCTTGAACGTGCGTCCCGGGTCTACGTAGTTGCCCGGATTGATGCGTACTTTCTCCGCATATCGGGCTGCCACGTCGGCTACCTTCGGGCTGAAGTGTACATCGGCCACAAGCGGAACCATGTATCCGTCACTGCGCAGTCCGATGTTGATGTTCATCAGGTTTTCGGCTTCTTTCACCCCTTGTGTGGTGAGGCGGACGTACTCTCCGCCGGCATCTACGATGCGCTTTGCCTGAGCCACACAAGCTTCGGTGTCCTGCGTGGCGGTATTGGTCATCGACTGGATTCGGATAGGGTTGGAGCCTCCCAACGGAGCAGCCCCGATGTTCACTTCCGAAGTTTCCCGCCGGGAGTAGTTGAATAAATCCATTTTGTTGTATGTAATTGGAGTCGCTTTACGACGGGACGATTTACTGCTTACAAGAGGAGTGCCGAAACTCACCACAGAGGACACAGAGTAACACTGAGTGAATTTAAACCATTGATTATCCATATTGATAATTTGTGAAAATCTGTGTAATCTGTGGTGAAAAGAGTTCCGCCTCCTCCCGTAACTGGTAAATCGTCCGTCATAAATCTTCTCAGTTTGTTTTAAACTCGTATTTGATCTCTTTCAGCTCTTCATTAGCTTTTACGATCTTCTTTTTCAGCCCCTCCTTATAGGCAATGAATTTCGTTTCGAGTTCTTTGTTTTCCAATGAAAGCATTTGTACGGCAAGGATGGCAGCGTTCAATGCTCCGTTGATGCCTACGGTTGCCACAGGGATTCCCGGAGGCATCTGTACGATGGCCAGAAGCGCATCCATTCCGTCGAGAGACGACTTGATAGGTACACCGATTACCGGCAGCGAGGTGGAGGCGGCAATCACGCCCGGCAGGTGGGCGGCCATGCCGGCAGCGGCGATTATTACTTTAATGCCGCGTGAGCGGGCATTCTTGGCAAACTCTTCCACAGCTTCGGGAGTGCGGTGAGCCGAAAGCGCGTTCATTTCGAACGGCACGTGAAGGTCATTGAGCAACTGAGCGGCCTTCTCCATAACTGGAAGGTCGGAAGTGCTACCCATGATGATGCTTACAATTGGGGTCATATTGTTTTAATTATACGCTAAATGTTTTCTTTCTTTAGACTTGCATGGCTTCGGATTCACCACAGAGGACACAGAGGGCACAGAGAATATTTTTCTCTTTAATATCTTATGAAGGAAGAGATTAAAACTCTGTGTTCTCTATGTCCTCTGTGGTGAGGTCTCTTTATTCGTTCACCAATGCCTTGTAACTTTCTGCATTCAGCAGGTTGTCAAGGTCGGCAGCATTGGCAGGTTTCATTTTGATGAGCCAGCCTTCGCCGTATGGGTCTTTATTCACCAGCTCGGGGTTTTCTTCCAGTGCGGGGTTTTGTTCCAGTACTTCGCCTGCAACGGGCAGGAAGAGGTCGGAGATGGTCTTTACTACTTCGATGGTACCGAACACTTCGTTGGCTTCCAGGGTTTCGCCTTCGGTAGGAATGTCGACAAATACGATGTCGCCCAGTTGTTCCTGTGCATAGTCGGTGATACCTACATAAGCTATGTCGCCCTCAAGGCGGATCCATTCATGTTCGTTGGTGTACTTTACATTCTGTGGGAAGTTCATAATGATTAGTTTTTAGGATTGATACTATGTTTAAAATAAAAATATACGGAACAATACGTTGCTGAGCGGGTGGAGCACCAGCAGCGAGCAGACGAAACCGACGGTAAAGCCGGCAAGGACTTCGCCCAGCGTGTGATGTTGCAGGATGATGCGTGCCGAGCCTAATATCCCTGCTATGAGGATGAAGAGGCAGAGCCACCACACCGGGTTGTAGCTGAAGAGCGCACTGAACGAGACCAGTCCGCCTACGATACCGCCCATGCCTGCCATGTGTTCGCTCAGCTTCCACTTCAGGTTGACAAAGATGCAGATGACCAGCACGACCAGCGAGGCCAGTATGATACCTGTCATATACCAGGGGATGTTCAGTTTGTGCATCATCATCAGGCAGAAGACGTAGGAGATGATGGTGAGCAGGATCGGCACATAGCGTTTCTTGCGGTCGCTCAGGTCCTGGCGGGCAAAGCCGTTCACTTTGCGGAACAGGAAGATGGTCATGGTGGGCATCAGGATGGTGAAGCAGTAGACAATGCCCAATACGATGAGCTTGTACTGCAACGGCATGATGCGCAGGTAAGAGAACAGGAACAATACGAGGAAGGCCAGAAAGGGGATAGAGAATGGAGTCAGTATTCCCGAAATGATTCTGGCCGTACGGATCAGTGTCCTGTCAGCTATGATATGTTGCTCTATCTTCTCTTCTTCAGCCATTGGGTTTTGTTCTTTTTGATTATGCTTTTTTATTTTCTCAGTCTCGCCACCGGGATGTTGAGTTGCTGGCGGTACTTGGCCACCGTCCGGCGTGCGATGGGGTATCCTTTTTCTTTCAGTATTTCGGCCAGTTCATCGTCGGTCAGCGGTTTCTTTTTGTCCTCGCCGTCGATGCATTCTTTGAGGATTTTCCGTATTTCACGTACCGACATCTCTTCGCCGTCTCCGGTGGTATATCCGTCGCTGAAGAAGAACTTCAGGGGATAGATGCCGTAGTTGGTCTGTACATATTTGCTGTTGCTCACGCGCGAGATGGTCGATATGTCGAGTCCCGTACGTTCGGCCACGTCTTTGAGGATCATCGGGCGGAGCAGCGACTCGTCGCCTTCGAGGAAGAAGGGGCGTTGCAGGTCGATGATGGCCTGCATGGTGGTCATCAGCGTATTCTGGCGTTGCTTCACCGCGTCGATGAAGCCTTGCGCAGCATCCATCTTCTGTTTGAGGAACATCATGGCCTCTTTCGATTCTTTGGACTGGTTGGCCTTGTTCTTCGTATGTTCCTCCACCATCTCGGTGAAGTCGCGGCTCATGCGCAGTTCCGGCAGGTTCCGGTTGTTGAGGCTGATGTTGATGGTTCCGTCGTCGTAGGTATCGACGATGAAGTCGGGGACGATCTGTTGCAGGTTCCGTCCGATGGCTTCACCCAATGACGCACCCGGGCGCGGGTTGAGCTTGGTGATCTCTTCGAGTGCCTTGTAGAAGTACTCTTCGTCCAGTCCGAGCTTCCTGATGATCTTCTCCCAATGCTTCCGGGTGAATTCTTCGTAGCACTCGCTGATGATCTCTTCTTCGGTTGCTAACAGGGGGTCCGCGGTATGCGGTTGTTTTTTCCGGCGGATCTGGATCAGCAGGCATTCTTGCAGGCTGCGCGCGCCGAGGCCGGGAGGGTCGAAGTCCTGTACGATTTTCAGGGCTTGTTCCAGTTCTTCTTCCGTCGCGTTGATGCCGGCATAGATGGCCAGTTCATCGCCGATGCTTTCGAGCGACTTGCGGAGCAGGCCGTCATCGTCCAGCGAACCGATCAGGTATTCTGCCAGTTCGCGCTGATGTTCGGTCAGGTCGCGTTCGCCCAGTTGCTCTCTCAGGATTTCGTAGAATGACGTGGCGTCCGAGAATGGGATCTCTTCCGCCTGCTCGCCTTTGGAGCGGTTGTTTTCCTGGAGTTTATAGTCGGGGATGTCATCTTCGGTCAGATAGTCGCTCAGAGAATCGTAGTCCGTATCGCCTTCTGCTTCCCCTTCGGCGGTTTCGGCAGGGGTGGTTTCGTCGGAGGCGTTTTCTTCTTTGCCTTCTTCAAGGGCGGGATTCTCCAGCAGTTCGGCATGTACACGGTCTTCCAGTTCCACAGCCGGTAGCTCCAGTAGCTTCACTACCAGAATTTGCTGCGGTGAGAGCGTTTGTATCTGCTGCTGCGCCTGCGATTGTATCTGACGGGAACCTTGTGCCATACGTTGAATGCTTTACGTTTTTTTTGTTTCTCGCTACAAAAGTAATGAATTGTTCGATATAGCGAAATGATTTATCCGATAAAAGGAGTTAAAGGAGGAAACGGGCGGAGAAGGCGGCGGAATTAAAGCTTTCCATCTTCTTTGCCAATTCATCCTTTGTTTATATCTTTGCCTTCATAACTTAAATACATACCATTATGTTCAGCAAAGAGACATATATGCAGCGCAGAGCCCTGCTGAAAAAAACATTAGGCTCCGGAGTATTGTTGTTTTTGGGTAACGACGAGTGCGGGTTGAACTACGAGGACAATACGTTCCGCTATCGTCAGGATTCCACCTTTCTTTATTACTTCGGCCTTTCGTTTGCCGGACTTTCTGCTATAATCGACATTGATGAAGATAAGGAAATTATATTTGGCGACGAGCTTACCATCGATCACATCGTGTGGATGGGTACACAGCCGACGCTGAAGGAGAAGAGCCAGCGGGTGGGAGTCAGCATCACCATGCCTTCGGCGGACATCATCGGCTATCTGCACAAGGCGGTGCAAAAGGGCCAGGCCATCCATTACCTGCCTCCTTACCGTGCCGAGCATAAGCTGAAACTGATGGACTGGCTGGGAGTGCCTCCCGCACGCCAGGAAGGGTCAGTGCCCTTTATCCGTGCGGTGATCGCGCAGCGGAGTTACAAGTCGGCCGAGGAGGTTGTCGAAATCGAGAAGGCTTGTGACATCACGGCAGATATGCACCTTATTGCCATGCAGATGCTGCGCCCCGGGATGGTGGAGTGTGAAATAGCAGCTGCCATGCAAGCCGTGGCGCAGGCCAATGAAGCCGAACTTTCGTTCGCCACCATCGCTACGGTGAACGGACAGACACTTCACAACCACTATCACGGCAACACGGTGAAGCCGGGCGATCTGTTTCTGATCGATGCCGGTGCCGAGACGGAGATGGGATATGCCGGCGACATGTCGTCCACCATCCCTGCCGATAAGAAGTTCACGCAGCGGCAGCGCGAGGTTTACGAGATACAGAATGCCATGCATCTGGAGTCGGTGAAAGCACTCCGTCCGGGCATTCCTTATATGGACGTGTACGATTTGTCGGCACGCGTGATGGTCGAAGGCCTGAAAGGACTCGGGCTGATGAAGGGAAATGCCGAAGACGCCGTACGTGAAGGTGCGCATGCCCTGTTCTATCCTCACGGATTAGGGCACATGATGGGGCTCGACGTGCACGATATGGAGAACCTGGGCGAACTCTGGGTGGGCTACAACGGACAGCCCAAGAGCACGCAGTTCGGCCGTAAGTCGCAGCGTCTCGCCATACCGTTGGAACCGGGCTTTGTACATACCGTTGAGCCGGGCATTTATTTCATCCCCGAGCTGATAGACCTGTGGAAGGGACAGAAGAAGTTTACCGACTTTATCAATTACGATAAAGTGGAGACGTACAAGGACTTCGGGGGCATTCGTAACGAAGAGGATTATCTGATTACGGAAACGGGGGCCCGCCGTTTAGGAAAGAAGATTCCGCTGACACCGGACGAGGTGGAAGCGCTAAGATAATTTTTTTTTCATTGTAGCATTGCTAAGATGCGAATCCAGGTGATGCACGTTTTATTTTATTTACTCGGATGAAAATCCGATTGTGATTTTAATTTGTGTTAATGTTGGGATTGTCCGGATGTGAATCCGGGCAATCTTTTTTTTTATCGATTTTTTTAAATAAAATCGGGAAAGGATTGTTTTTCTGATTTTAATAAGATACTTTTGTTGAAAATCTGAATCGTTTACTGTCTTAGGCGGAATTTAGTCATTGAAACGGATATTTGCCGTTTACGAAATAAGAATGTTACTGATTCTGATAAGACATTATACGGAGATAACTTAACTTTTTTTTTTTCATAGCATTATGATGTCACTTAGATGTGAATCGGGGTGGCAGATCTCTTTTATAATAAGATAATATTAATGAATTTTTCTAATTGACAAAGATTGTTTGGATGTGAATCCGGGCAATCTTTTTTTTGTTGTTTTTTGAAAAAAAAGAGAAGAAAGAGTTGTTTTTTAAATTTTAAGGGCATACCTTTGGGAGAATTAAATAATTTTCTAATACTAACCTTTACTAATCCTATAAAAACATGAGTGGATTGTATTATAACTTGGCGTTGCGAAACAGTGATCTGAGAGATAAAGATTCTGAAAAGCTGTATTATTGTGTTTTAAAAAACAGAGGAATGGTGGATCAGGATACGTTTGTCAATTATCTGAGCCAGATCACCGGAATAAAAGAGGCTATATGCCTGGGAGTACTCTCGAAATTGGGAGCGGCTGTCATCAATTATCTGAAAGACGGGCAAAGTGTTGATATTCCGCATTTGGGTACTTTTAATCTGACTGCGAGCAGCACCGGCGTGAAAACGCTTGATGAGGCGAAAGCGTCACAAATAAAGGCTATCAATCTACGCTTTTCTGCTAAGGAAGAGACTGACTTAGTGCTGAGTCGTTGTGCGTTAACCCGAAGCGTCTCATTAACAAATACAAATGATGTGATTAAAGAGAAGGATCCAAGCGGTGAAATCGTGGATGATCCTACTGCATAGTCAGTATAAAATATTTATTTATAACTTTAGATAAGCCGCTGGGAACAGCGGCTTTTTTTATTACAAATAGGCTTTCTCTGAAAAATCTCTCAAAAAGGCCTCCATCTCGAGACTTAAGTCTTGGCGGGGGAAGATTTAAATCTTGAAAAATCATCGCTTAAGCGATGATTTAAAAGGGGCTAAACGCTTGCTTTGGCGGATTGGTAATATATCTTTATTCTTTCTGTTTGGCTGTCTTGGTGCTATATTTATACAATATATGAGCTTCGTTTTTTTGCCGGATATTTTCTCTTTCTTTCTCTCTCTACTTCTTCTGATAATTCTTGTTTTTTATGCATCGATACACTACTTTTGTCCGTTACAGACAGAAAAACGATAAAACCATTCACAAATATTCAATTCATAAACTATGCGTAAATTAAAAAATGTCCTCCGGGCATCTTCATGCTGTGCTTTTTCAATCTTAATGTGTCTCCCGGCCGCCGGGCAGAATGCATGGAGCGAAGCTGACTGCGTGACCCTGCTGGACAGTACCTCGGTAACCGTGCAGCCAAACGGCTCCGGAAGTTTTGCCGTGTACAAATCGTTTAAAGTACAGACTCCCAAAGGGGCAGTGAATAACCATGTGATCAAGTATGATTATGATCCGCTGACGGCCTTTGCCCGTTTCAAGCAAGTCACCGTGCAGCGTGCCAACGGCGAAACCATACAGGTGGACGTGACCAAGACCTGCGATTATGCCGCTCCGGCAAGGGCTATTTATTGGGGAGCCCGTCAGATCATGCTCGAACTCGGACGCCTGGAGCCGGGAGATGTCGTTTCCTACGAAATCAGTAAGAAAGGCTTTACTTATGCTCTGCTGGCAGGAGCTGAAGATGATGACGCACGTTTCATTCCGCCCATGCGCGGGCAGTTCTACGACATTGTTCCTTTTTGGGTGAATGAACCCACCCGCCGCAAGGTATACGTTGTCAGTATGCCGATGGAAAAAGAGCTTCAGTTCCAGTTCTATAACGGTGCCTGTACCTCGTCAATGCGTTATGAGGACGGGCGAAAGGTATATACGTTTGCCGTGGACGAAGTGCTTCCTTTCCGGAAAGAGCCCAATATGGTGGATCTTTTTGACGAAGCCCCGAAGCTGATGATGTCGTCTACCCCGAAATGGGAGGATAAGTCGCTCTGGTTTCACGACTTGAACGAGGCATACGGCAGTTTTGCCGCACTGCCCGAGGCTCAGAAGAAAGTGGACGAACTGATAAAGGGAAAAAAGACCGAAATGGAGAAAATCGCCGTATTGACCCATTGGGTAGCCGATAATATCCGTTATGCAGGCATCACCATGGGCGAAGGCGAGGGCTTTACGCTCCATAATACGAAGATGAACTACACCGACCGCTGCGGAGTATGCAAGGACATTGCCGGCACGTTGATCTCTTTCCTGCGTATGGCGGGATTTGAGGCCTATCCGGCCATGACGATGGCGGGAAGCCGCATCGAAAGCATCCCTGCCGATCACTTTAACCACTGTGTGGCAGTGGTGAAGCTGGCGAATGGGACGTATATGCCCCTCGATCCTACCTGGGTTCCTTTCTGCCGCGAGTTGTGGAGCAGTGCCGAGCAGCAGCAGAACTATCTGCCCGGCATTCCGGGAGGTTCCGACTTGTGCCTGACTCCGGTTTCGGCTCCCGAGAATCATTATGTCCGCATCACTGCCGATAACAAAATCGATGCAAAGGGCACGCTGAAAGGTTCGTTTACCATCACCGCCGAAGGTCAGTCGGACAGCAGCATCCGCCGCATCTTTACGCAGGGCTGGCAGACCGAATGGCAAAGCACGATGGAAAGCCAGTTGCTCAACGTGTCTCCCAAAGCCCGTATGCTCGGAGTGGACTACGGAAAGGCGCCGAAGGATTATCAGGCAGGCCCCATTCGCATCACGTTCCGTTACGAGATACCGGACTATGCGCTGGTCGGTGACCGGGAATTATTGTTGAAACCGATGGTGATGAACAACCTCTATACGAGCGTTCTCTCGTTCCTGCGCATCGATACCGGCTTGGAAACCCGCCAATACGGCTTCCGTGATGCTTGCTCTCGTCTGGTCGAATTGGACGAAACGATTGCCCTGCCTCGGGGATACCGCTTAGTGGGAGAGCCGCGCAGCGAACAAAAGGCCGCTCCGGCAGCCGACTTCGAAGGCTCGTTGCAGCAGGTTGGCAACAAACTGGTGCTGAAACAGAAACTCGCCTTGAAGAAGCGCATCTATCGGGCAGCCGACTGGGAAGGATTCCGTGCTGCGGTGAATGCCTACAAAAGCTTTGCGGATTATTTGATTGTTAAACTCTAAAAAGATGATCGTCACACATGACTAAAATATATACCCTTCTGCTCCTCTGCCTGTTTGCGCTGACTCTTCCGGTCACCGCCCGGGAAGCGGAATTTAAGAAAATCAAAGAAAGCTGGACCCTGCAGGCTGATGGTACGCAGGTTTATCGTCAGTCGAAAGTCCTGACGCTGTACACTCACACGGCCATGAACCGCACGTATGGGGAGTCGTTCATTACGTACGATCCCCGTTATCAGACTTTGCAGATTCACGAGTCGTATACCCGCCAGAAAGACGGAAATATCGTCAAGACCCCCGCCAATGCTCTGGTCGAAGTGCTTCCCTCGGCAGCAGCCAATGCGCCGGCATTCAATGCTTTGCGCGAGATGGTAGTCGTACACACCGGGCTGGAACTCGGAGCTACCATCTATCTGGACTATTCCATTACAACCAAACCGGGATATTTGCCGGGGATTCAGATCTGCCGGTTGCTGGAGCACTCTTCGCCGGTGAAGGAGTACGAGATCAGCATCACCGTTCCCCGGGGGCAACATTTGGAATATGCCCTTAACAACCACAAGGCGAAAGCTTCCGTAACCGAATCCGAAGGGATGAAGCAAGTCAGCTGGACCCTGAAGAATCTGCCCGCCCTCAGCCGTGAGCCGCAGGTGTCGGTGATCGGCGGTGATTTGCCTCTGCTGACTGCCACGACTGAGGAGAAACCCCTGTCGTTTCTGACGTCACAATGGCAACCGGAAGGAGATGCAGGGATTCGTGCGCTGGCCGGAAAACTGACTGCCGGAGCGAAGGATGATAAAGAAAAAGTAACCGCGATACGTGACTATGTGATTGATAATCTTTACTATTCGTTCCTCCCGTTGGCGGAAAGCGGTTATCGCATCCGTCCCGCCGCAGAGGTGATCCGTTCGGCATACGGCACGGAGGCCGAGAAGGCGAATCTGATGGCCGCATTGCTGAAAGCGGCCGGACTGAAAGCCGGGATAGGGGCGGTCTGCGCTCCGTCCGAGAATACGGCATCACTGGGAGTAGGCAGCATCCGCGAACTGTTTGTGTGGACCGACGCCGGAGGCAGCCAACAGGCTCTGTCACTGAAAGGCAAAACTCCCTCAGCCGTTTCCTGGCAGAAAGATTATGCCTATGTAGCTTCATTGACGCAGCCGTTTGAACTGAATCTTCCACCGGTTACCCTGAGAAAAGACTATGCATTGCAGCCCGACGCGGCAAATGCCAAAGATGGCTATCTGGTCCTCACCCTCCCCGTAGAGCGTGGCAGCCTGGCCGGTTCCCAGTACGTCCGGTTCAATAGCCAGCGCACTTCGAACCTTTTGTTGCCCGGACTGGCGGATGAATCTTTCACCTATACCGTAGATACTCCTGCAGGTATGGAGCCTGTCACTCAGCCGATGGAGAAGAAGATGGACAATGCCGTAGGTACATTAACCATTTCCATCCGTCCCGAAGGAGCGAAAACGCGAGTGACCCGGAGCCTGAAGTTGAAGAAACAGATGATTCGCCCGGCGGATTATGCCGCTTTCCGTCAACTGATGACAGAGTACGGGGCAGTAGACGGGTTGACATTAGTGTACAGAAGCAAATAAAACCTGATAAACAAACAGATCCATGAAAAAACTTATATTGCTCTTATTCTCCGCACTTTTTGTGCTGTCAGCCCAGGCTGAAGATGTGCTGCGCCTGATGACCTATAACGTCCGCAACGCCAATGGTATGGACGGTATATGCAATTATCAGCGTGTAGCCAATGTGATCAACAACGCCCGTCCGGACATCGTTGCCATCCAGGAACTGGACAGCATGACTGCCCGGAGCAACCGGACCGATGTTCTCAAGGAACTGGCGGAACGCACTCAATTGCATCCCTGCTTTGCGCCTGCCATCGATTATGACGGAGGAAAGTACGGCATCGGCCTGCTTTCGAAGGAGACTCCGCTCCGTGTGCAGACCTTCGCCCTGCCGGGACGTGAAGAGGCACGCACGATGCTTGTCGCCGAGTTCCCGGAGTATGTCTTTGCGTGTACGCACCTCTCTCTGACCGAAGAGGATCGGATGAAGTCTCTCGAAATCCTGAAGTCCGTTGCAGCCGATACCCGGAAACCTTTCTTCCTTGCCGGTGACTTCAACTCGGATGCCGACTCCGGCTTTATCAAAGATTTGAAGAGTACATTCCAGATACTTTCCAACCCGAAGCAGCCCACTTATCCGGCTTCCGAACCGAAGGAGACGCTCGACTACCTGATTGCTCTGAAACAGGAAACGCCTACTTTTGTTGTCAACTTGGCCCGGGTGATCGATGAGCCTTTGGCATCCGATCATCGTCCTTTGTTGGTAGAAGTACGGATGGCGGTACCCGAGAATCGGATTTGCCGTACCAAACCCTATCTTCAGAATCCCGTGGGAGGTGGAATCACGGTGATGTGGCAGACCAACGTGCCGGCCTATTGCTGGGTGGAGTACGGCACGGATCCTTCCAACCTGAAACGCGCACGTACCCTTCTGGATGGTCAAGTTGTTTGTGGCAATACTCTTCACAAGATTCGCCTCGATAGTTTGCAGCCCGGACAGAAATATTATTATCGTACCTGTTCGCAGGAGATCCTGCTTTACCAGGCCTACAAAAAGGTGTTTGGCAATACAGCCCGTACAGAACTCAGGGAGTTCACGTTGCCCGCAGCCGGTGATGACAGTTTTACGGCCGTGGTGTTCAACGACCTGCATAAACAATCGAAGACGTTTCAGGCATTGTGCGAACAGATAAAGGGGATTGACTATGATTTTGTAGTGTTCAACGGCGATTGTGTGGACGACCCCGCCAATCACGATCAGGCAACAGCCTTTATCAGCGAACTGACCGAAGGCGTGGAGGGTGACCGCGTACCTGTCTTCTTTATGCGCGGCAATCACGAGATCCGGAATGCCTATTCGGTAGGCCTGCACAGCCTGTTCGATTATGTAGGCGATAAGACTTACGGCTCCTTCAACTGGGGAGATACCCGTATCGTAATGCTCGATTGCGGTGAAGATAAGCCGGATGATCATTGGGTATACTACGGACTCAACGATTTTACGAAGCTGCGTAATGACCAGGTAGGATTTTTGAAGCGTGAGCTCGCTTCCAAAGAATTTAAGAAAGCCGCTAAGCGGATTCTGATTCATCACATTCCGCTTTACGGAAACGACTACGAGAATCTGTGTTCCGGGCTTTGGGGTAAACTTCTGGAGAAAGCACCTTTCAATATCAGCCTTAACGCGCACACACATGAATATGCCTATCATCCCAAAGGCAGCCTTGGCAATAACTTCCCGGTGATTATCGGTGGCGGTTATAGCATGAAAAGTGCAACGGTAATGGTGATTGAGAAGAAGAAGGATATACTCAGAGTGAAAGTACTCAACACCCAAGGAGAAGTGCTGCTGGAACTTACGGTCTGACAACGGACACCCCGATAAACGGACAGGAGGGTATCCAAACTCAGATTTAGAAAAGGAGAACTTTTCATTTGAGACTTGTGCACTCTTATCAACAATGAAAAGAGCCATATCAAACTCTATTTTGAGTAATGATATGGCTCTTTTATATTTATGGATTACAGTTTGTAACTTTTTAGAGTGCTCGCTTTAGTTGCGACACATTCACCTCTTTTATTTAATTATTCAAGTTTCGGAAGTGCAAGTTCTCGTTTATAGTTGACAAAAAAGCAAGTATCCCGACTTTTGACTGGAAATTCCATTCGTGAGGCGGAGAAGCGAACACTGAAATCAATCACCTGAAAAACAATATTTTCAAAGCATAAGACTCCTCTTCTCAAAAGCTGTGTTTTAACACAGTGTTAAAGCTTATTTTTTAGATGCAAATAACAAGTGTTTTAAATGCAAAAGGCTTGTTGTTTGCGCACAAGAATCAAACGTCTGAAAAAGGCGTTAACAATGTTAATTGAAGAAAGGTATAAATATGCCGGTTCAGACGGCATAAATCTACTTCCGAAACTTAAGTTAATTATGCATGTAATTCAAGTACAAATCTGCTTCCTTTGGTATAGCTGGTGTCCAGTGTCAGGCTACCGTTCATCTTGGTAGCTATCAGGGCACAGATAGGTAGTCCCAATCCGTCTCCTTCCGTCAGATCTTTAATCTCAGTGAAAGGTTTGAACAGGTTTTCTTGCTTTTCGGCGGGAATGCCCGTACCGGTATCCGAGATGATAAACTGATGCGTATGTGCGCCTCTCTTCTTGAAGTCGAGGAAGATCTTTCCGCTTTCGGTATATTCCGCAGCGTTCTTCAACAAGTGAATCAGTATCCGTTCCAGTTGTTCCGGATTGGTCTTGATCTGGAGTTTGGCGGCGTTTACCACGGTCGACACTTCCGGTTGTACAAACTCTTTTACCTTATCCATGGTAGCTTCACAGAAAGTATTTACGTTGATCTCTTTCATCTCATAAGGCTCGGTCAGAGAATTTTCCAGTGTGGAAAGTTCCTGTATGTCGTTACTGAACTTCTTCAGAGCTGCTACCTGTCCCTGCATCTGTTGTGCCTGCTGAGGAGCTTTGTTGGACAGTTCGGCGGCTGAAGAGGCCAGTGTATCCAACGTAGGTTCCATCTGTGCTGATATATTCTGGATGAACTGTGTCTTCAATTCGTTGTGTTCATTGGCTATCTGTACGCTTTTCTTTAGTTTGCGGTTCCCGGCAATGAAGCGGAGCAGTACGATGGCGATGAAGATCAGACCGGCTATCAGGATGACGACAAGCGTACATAATCCAACAATCATATACTGTTTTCCGGACAGCGTATCGTCTTTTTCCTGAATGATCTGCTGGCTTTCGTCATATTTGCGTTTCAATACGTTCAGTTCATCTTGTGCTGTTAGTGCCTTTACCGAATCGGTCCAGACAATGAAGTTCTCGTACGTGCGGGCCACCAAGGAGGCATTGTTTGACTTACGGCCGATGGCAATCAGGTTCTTATAGCATTCGTTTACCTTTTCGTAGTTCTTCTGGGCTTTGTATTGATTAATCAATTTCCGGAAGCAGGCGTCCCCTTGTGCGTTTTGGCCGAAAGTGTAGTAATAGTTTGCCTGCGTGTACAGGAGGTTCTCACTTAGCGAATCGTTCTTTGCCTGGCCGGCGGTTTCCGCCAGTTTGTCCAACTGTGCTTTGGCTTGTGCGGCATTCTTCAGCCCGATATACATTTGTAATCTCTCTTTGGTGATTTGAAAGCGCAACGGATAGAATTGCTTCTGTTCCTTTTGTTCGCCCGCCCAGACTAACTGTTCCATTCCCCTGCAGAGGTCGAATGCTTCTTTATAATAATTCTCACGATGGTAAAGAGCAGCTCCCTGAATTCCACATTCCACGGCTTTCGGATAGTTTTCTTGTGCCGCGAAGGCGCCATAGGCTTGGATGAAAAGATAACGCGCTTTGGTATATTCTTTTTGTTCCAGACTGCTTTGCGCTTGTTTCATCAGTTCATTTGCTCTGTTTTGTGTGCCTTGTGCATCGACGATTGTGCTAAAACAAACGAGGATGGTCAGGATTAAAGTCGATATTTTCATACGATATGGTTTTAAACAGTGACAAAGTTAAAAAATCTTTGTAAGAACCTCTCATTTACCCCTTTTATTTTTCATTTCTTCCTCAATTCTTCCTTTGAGAGTTATGACAGGCATTGCCGGCTGATGGGGTAGTGGATAGTATTTGATAATTCAAGCATAGATTTTACAAATAATGCTCTCTTTCGGAGTTTTATTTGTAAAGTCTATGTCTGAAAAACATAAGGATGTGTCTTTTTAATATTTGAAGCTGCTTCCTCCCAGGAACTCTCTAAGAAGTGAGGTCGGAGGAATCTCCTTATCCTGTACCGGAGTGAAATATTTGATAAACTTCAGTAGCCGGTATGCTTCGGCATATTCCGGGCAGTTACGTGGCACGCTGGTCAAGATGGGTTCGGCATGGCAGCGGAGCACGGCAAATTCAAATAACAGGGCGGAGTTGAACATCACGTCGGCATTCTCCTGATAAGGGAAAATCCACTTGTCTTCTCCGGCACGCACGCTGGGCCAGCGCGAAATGGTTTCCTGCGCAGAATAGCCACGATAGTTGAAGTCACGGATAATGCGGCGCAAAAGCCGGTTGTCCGTGGTCGGAATCCAGTTATGGTCGTCCAGGGAGATGGTTGTCAGAGCAGATACATAGATTTTATATTTATTCTCTGCCGGGATTTGCGGAGTGAGTTCCGGGTTCAGGGCATGAATCCCTTCAAGAATCAATACCGTATGTTCGTCAATCCGCAGTTTGTCGCCTTTATATTCTTTCTTTCCCAGCATGAAGTTGTAGCGGGGCAGTTCTACTTCCTCACCACGCAGCAGAGCTTGCAGTTGCGCATTGAATAATTCCAGGTCGAGGGCATAGAGCGATTCATAATCATAATTGCCGTTTTCATCCAATGGAGTTTCTTCCCGGTCTACAAAGTAGTTGTCCAGTGAGATGGGATAAGGCTTTAACCCGTTTGTCATCAGCTGGATGGAGAGCCGCTTGCTGAAGGTGGTTTTGCCGGATGATGACGGTCCGGAGATCAATACCAGTTTTACACGGTTCCCGTTTTCTCCCCGGTGGAAGATGCTGTCGGCTATTTGTGCTATTTTCTTTTCCTGCAGTGCTTCTGCCACATTTATCAGGTCGGTGGCATGTCCTTCTTCACAGGCTATGTTGAAATCTCCCACATTGTTCAGCCCCATAATGTAGTTCCAGCGCAAATGCTCTTTGAAGACATCGAGCATCTTCTCTTGTTTCACTACCTCTTCCAGTACGGTCGGGTTTTCTTTGTTGGGAATACGCAGTAACAGCCCGTCGTAGTACTTAACGAGGTCGAACAGATGAATAAATCCCGTACTTGGGAGTAAATTACCATAATAATAGTCCGCAGTGCCACCCAAAGTATAATAATAGGTATAGATGGAGCCGGAAGACTCAAGCAGTTTCACTTTGTCATTCATGCCCCGCTCGCTGAATACACGTACGGCTTCAGTGGTGTGGCATTCGATACGGTGGTAAGTGATATTCTCCGTAATGATTTCCTGCATGCGTTTCTTTATTTGCGACACATCCTCCAGAGTGATGGCCCGGCCGATGCGCAAATTGCAGAAGTATCCCTTGGATACGGGGTGCTCTACAAAAAGTTTGCCATTCGGAAAGAGTTCGCTGACTGCCTTGTAGAGTACAAAACAAAGAGAACGTACATATGTACGCATTCCCGAAGAATCTCTTACATCCAGAAACTCTACATCCTTATTGTTATATACACGGAAGTTGAGTCCTTCAGAACGATTATTTACTTTGGCACTGACTACCTGATAAGGAAAATTAAGATTGAAACCGTAATAAATATCCAAAAGTGAGCTTCCAATAGGGAATTCTTTAGAAATATTATTATTTTTGCAATATATTTGTAACATCTGTTTCATTTCACGTCGTTTAGGGGTGAATAGTACGGATAAATATATCACATAATTGCTAAGAAGACAAACAACCACTAAAATAATTATAGATGGAATATTCTTTTTATGATTTTTTAAAGCTCATTGGCTCATTAGGACTTTTTCTTTATGGAATGAAAATCATGAGCGAGGGCTTACAGAAAGTCGCAGGTGACAGATTGCGAGGAATCCTGACAGCAATGACCACGAACCGGGTAACGGGAGTTTTAACAGGAGTGTTGATCACCGCCCTTATCCAGTCTTCTTCGGCAACGACGGTGATGGTGGTCAGTTTTGTAAATGCCGGTTTGCTGACTTTGGCCGAGTCCATTAGTGTGATAATGGGTGCCAATATCGGTACGACAGTTACGGCCTGGATCATTTCCATTTTTGGGTTTAAAGTTGATATGGCTGCTTTTGCCCTCCCTCTTTTAGCCATTGCCCTTCCTCTTATCTTTTCCGGTAAAAGTAACCGTAAGTCTGTCGGTGAATTCATTTTTGGTTTTTCTTTCCTCTTTATGGGGCTTTCGTATCTTAAAGCAAACGCGCCCGACCTGAATGCCAATCCGGAAATGCTTGCTTTCGTGCAGAACTATACCGATATGGGATTCTTCTCCGTTCTGCTCTTTCTATTTATCGGTACTATTCTCACAATGATCGTTCAGGCGTCTGCCGCAACGATGGCTATTACTTTAATTATGTGCGCCAACGGATGGATTAGCCTGGAGCTTGGTGCTGCATTGGTGCTGGGCGAGAATATCGGAACCACGATTACAGCAAACCTGGCTGCCCTGACAGCCAATTCGCAAGCGAAACGAGCTGCTTTGGCCCATTTCGTTTTCAACGTTTTCGGTGTGATCTGGGTATTGATTATTTTTCATCCCTTTATGGTATTTGTCAATTGGGTGGTGGATAGTTTCTTCCATCCGGGAAGTGCCGAAGTAGCCATTTCTTATAAGTTGTCTGCTTTCCACTCTATCTTTAATATATGTAACGTCTGCCTGCTGATTTGGGGAGTGAAACTGATTGAACGTACCGTGTGTGCCATTATTCGTCCGAAAGAAGAAGACGAAGAGCCACGTTTGCGTTTCATTACCGGTGGCATGCTTTCCACGGCCGAACTTTCAATACTTCAGGCCCGCAAGGAAATCCATTTGTTCTCCGAACGTATTCACCGTATGTTTGGCATGGTGCAGGATCTGCTGCATACGGAGAAAGATGACGACTTCAATAAATTATTCAGCCGGATTGAAAAGTATGAGAATATCAGTGATAACATGGAGTTGGAGATAGCCAATTACTTGAATCAAGTGTCTGAGGGACGATTAAGTTCGGAAAGTAAGCTTCAGATACGTGCCATGCTTCGTGAGGTGACTGAGATTGAAAGCATTGGCGACAGTTGTTATAACCTGGCACGTACCATCAGCCGAAAGCGTCAGACCAATCAGGATTTTACAGAGAAACAGTATGAACACATTCACTTCATGATGAAGCTGACGAACGATGCCCTGTCACAAATGATTGTCGTGGTTGAGAAACCCGAGCATCAGAGTATCGATGTCAATAAGTCGTTCAATATTGAAAATGAAATAAATAACTATCGTAACCAACTGAAGAATCAGAACATTCTGGATGTGAACAATAAAGAATATGATTATCAGATGGGTGTTTATTATATGGATATTATTGCCGAATGCGAGAAGCTTGGTGACTATGTGGTAAATGTAGTGGAAGCAAGCAGTGACGTAAAGGAAAAGAAAGCATCTTAACTGGCCGATGAATCGTGAACGATGAACGATAAATGATGAATAAAGTGTGATTGGTACACTTACGGTTCATCGTTTATTGTTCATCGTTCAAAAACGTCCGTTGTTTATAAGTTATTCATTATACGGTTCGAAATCTTCTTTCCCAACTCCACAAAGTGGGCATACCCAATCATCAGGGATATCTTCAAACTGTGTTCCTGGTTCGACTCCGCTTTCCGGATCACCTATTTCCGGATCGTAAATGTAATCACAAACAGTGCAAATGTACTTCATGTCGTCTCTTTTTTTTAAAGTTTATGCAAATATAACAAAAGGGTTGAATATATTGTTCACTTATTTTTCTTTTTAGTTAATAAAGCACTACCTTTGCCATAACAACAAAGCATTAATCAAGCAGTTATAAATTATGGTGTGGCAGATTGTATTAATAGGGGTATGTGTCTCTTTTCTGGGAGCATTTCTGTGGGAAAGAAGAAAACGTAAGTTTATGCAATCTGCATCGGACCGAAAACTGGAGAATGTAAATCGCTTGTTTGATGCTATCCTAACACATATTCATGCTTATGTCCTTGTTATCGATTCTGATTTTAAAGTCCTGAAAACAAATTATTATGATTTGACTCAGCTTAATCCTGATGGTAAAGAGAAGCGCGTCGGTGATTTATTGCAATGTCAAAATGCATTGTCTGCCAAGGGAGGATGCGGAACCCATGCTTTTTGTCAGGAATGTCCTGTAAGAGGGGCTATCGGGGCTGCTTTTCGTCAGAAGAATGAGTTTACCGATCTGCAGTCTTCACTGAATATTGCCATAGGCGAAGATGAATTTATAAAATGCAACGTAATGATCTCGGGAGTTTTTATGACTCTGGATGGTGAAGATCGTATGGTATTGACGGTGCATGACATCACTTCCATCAAACATACGGAAGAGGCGCTGGCCGAGGCTAAAGAGAAAGCCGAAAACGCCGATCGTTCTAAATCGGCCTTCCTTGCCAACATGAGCCATGAGATCCGTACTCCATTGAATGCCATCATCGGTTTCTCCGAACTGCTGGCTGCTGCCACCGAGGAAAAGGAAAAGCAGAAATATCTGGAAATCCTCCATACAAACAGTGAACTCCTATTGCAATTGGTGAATGACATTCTCGATTTATCGAAGATTGAAGCCGGTACATTAGAGTTTGTTTATTCTGATGTTGATATCAATCTGTTACTGGCCGATCTGGAACAATTGTTCCAAATGAAGATCGGCTGTGATTCACCTGTACAGATAATTACCGAGCCCGGATTACCCTCATGCACGGTTCATTCCGACCGGAACCGTATCGCCCAGGTTGTATCCAATTTTGTGTCTAATGCGATCAAGTTTACCACAGAAGGCAGCATCCGTATCGGATATAAGCCTTGCGAGAATGGACTTCGGTTTTATGTCACCGACACAGGTTCGGGTATTTCGGCAGATAAGCTGGGAGGTGTATTCGACCGTTTCGTACGTCTGCAGAGTGATAAAAACGGCACCGGGCTGGGACTTTCCATCTGTAAGACGATTGTGAATAAACTGGGTGGGGAAATCGGAGTAGAATCGGTGGAAGGTCAGGGGAGCACTTTCTGGTTTACCTTGCCCGAATATTCGGATATTAAACCTAAAGTGATTATCGAAAAAGAGCAAGAAGAGGCGTCTTCTGTTGTGTCGGTTCCTGCTGCGGGGGTAAACGGTGATAAGAAACTGACAGTATTGGTGGCAGAAGATATGGAAGATAATTATCGCCTTTGTGAAGCTATCCTTGCTTCCCGTTACGAACTCTATTGGGCACATAACGGTGAAGAAGCCATTTCCCTTTTCCTGAAAAACCAGCCCGACATCATCCTGATGGATATTCGTATGCCCGAGGTGAACGGTTATGAAGCTACGGGGGCTATCCGGCAAATGTCGGCTACTGTGCCTATCATTGCTCTCACAGCCTTTGCTTACGAAGAAGACCGCCAAAAGATTATGCAAAGTGGCTTTACCGATTTCCTGACGAAGCCTATTTCATCGAGAATCTTGTTGGGAAAACTGGAATCCTTAAAAAAGATTTAAGAAACATTCTATACCGGATTTATGTTGTATTTTTGCAACCTCTAATTTAATGTATGTATCTGCATGACTGCAAAGAACGACGATTATTTTCATTTGGGCCTTACTGATCAAGAAGTCCTCCAAAGCCGGGAGAAACATGGTGTTAACCTGCTGACGCCACCCAAGCGTCCTTCTCTCCTCAAACTCTATCTGGAAAAATTTGAAGATCCTGTTGTACGGGTATTACTCGTTGCGGCTGTGTTCTCCCTTATCATCTCGATTATTGAGAATGAATATGCTGAAACCGTCGGTATCATAGCTGCTATCCTGCTGGCAACCGGTATTGGCTTCTATTTTGAATATGATGCGAACAAGAAGTTTGATTTGCTGAACGCCGTCAATGAAGAGACTTTGGTAAAGGTGATTCGTAATGGGCGTATTCAGGAGATTCCCCGTAAGGATGTGGTAGTCGGTGATATTGTGGTACTGGAAACCGGTGAGGAGATCCCTGCCGATGGAGAACTGATAGAAGCCATCTCCTTACAGGTGAATGAATCGAACCTGACCGGAGAGCCGGTAATTAATAAAACAACGGTAGAGGCGGATTTTGATGAAGAAGCTACGTATGCCTCCAATCTGGTGATGCGTGGCACGACTGTGGTCGACGGTCACGGATCGATGAAAGTACTTCGTGTGGGAGATGCCACGGAGATTGGGAAAGTGGCACGTCAGAGTACGGAGCAGAGTACGGAACCTACGCCCCTTAATATCCAGTTGACTAAGCTGGCTAACCTGATAGGTAAAATCGGTTTTACCGTAGCGGGGCTTGCTTTCCTTATTTTCTTTATAAAAGATGTAGTACTCTATTTTGATTTTGGAGCTCTGAATGGCTGGCATGACTGGTTGCCGGTGTTGGAGCGTACCCTGAAATACTTCATGATGGCGGTCACCTTGATTGTGGTCGCCGTCCCCGAAGGGTTACCTATGAGCGTAACGCTCAGTCTGGCCCTGAATATGCGCCGTATGCTTGCTACCAATAACCTGGTTCGTAAGATGCACGCTTGCGAAACGATGGGAGCCATTACCGTGATTTGTACAGATAAGACCGGTACGTTGACGCAGAACCTGATGCAGGTGCACGAGCCTAACTTCTATGGTTTGAAGGATGGCGGGAAGTTGGCAGATGACGATATCAGCAAATTGATAGCAGAGGGAATCAGTGCTAACTCGACTGCTTTTCTTGAAGAGACGGGAGAGGGAGAAAAGCCAAAAGGGGTGGGCAATCCCACTGAGGTTGCTTTGTTGCTGTGGCTGAACGGTCAGAACCGTAACTATCTTGAACTCAGAGAAAGGGCGCAGGTACTCGACCAATTGACGTTCTCTACCGAGCGTAAGTTTATGGCTACTTTGGTGAAGTCTCCGCTGATAGGCAAGAAAGTGCTATATATAAAAGGTGCGCCTGAGATTGTGCTTGGCAAATGCAAAGAGGTGATTCTTGACGGTCGTCGTGTGGATAGTGTGGAATACCGTTCCACTGTCGAAGCGCAGTTGCTGAGTTATCAGAATATGGCTATGCGTACACTTGGTTTTGCATTCCGGATAGTAGAGGACAACGAACCGGACGATTGTGTGGCCCTTGTGTCGGAAAACAACTTGAACTTCCTTGGTGTGGTTGCTATTTCCGATCCTATACGTCCCGATGTACCCGCAGCGGTGGCTAAGTGCCAGTCGGCAGGTATCGGTATTAAGATTGTTACCGGAGATACTCCGGGCACAGCAACTGAGATTGCACGCCAGATCGGATTGTGGAAACCGGAAGATACGGAGCGTAACCGCATAACGGGAGTTGCTTTCGCCGAA
Organism: uncultured Bacteroides sp.; assembly: GCA_902388495.1. Taxonomy (GTDB): domain Bacteria; phylum Bacteroidota; class Bacteroidia; order Bacteroidales; family Bacteroidaceae; genus Bacteroides. Next base: position 42,153 of record CABMPP010000027.1, read on the forward strand.
CTGAGCGATGAAGAAGCCCTGAATAGAGTGATGGATCTGAAAATCATGTCCCGCGCCCGTCCTACCGACAAGCAGCGCCTGGTGCAGTTGCTCCAGCAGAAAGGAGCCGTAGTAGCTGTGACCGGTGACGGAACCAATGATGCCCCGGCACTTAATCATGCACAGGTGGGACTTTCAATGGGTACCGGAACTTCCGTAGCCAAAGAGGCCAGTGATATCACCTTACTCGATGATTCTTTCAACAGTATCGGAACCGCCGTGATGTGGGGGCGTTCGCTGTACAAGAACATCCAGCGTTTCATTGTATTCCAGTTGACCATTAACTTTGTGGCACTTCTCATCGTATTGCTCGGTTCTATTGTAGGAACGGAGTTGCCACTGACTGTTACTCAAATGTTATGGGTAAACCTCATCATGGATACGTTTGCCGCATTAGCTCTGGCCTCTATTCCGCCAAGCGAAAGCGTTATGAATGATAAACCACGCCGTAGTACTGATTTTATTATCAGCAAAGCGATGCGGCAAAATATATTCGGTGTCGGTACAGTCTTTCTGGTGGTGCTGATGGCAATGATATATTACTTCACAAATGCCGATGGAGGAATGACGGTACAGCGGTTGACCGTTTTCTTCACCTTCTTTGTGATGCTCCAGTTCTGGAACCTGTTCAACGCCCGTGTGTTTGGCACTACCGACTCAGCATTCAAAGGTCTTGCGAAATCATACGGTATGGAGCTGATAGTACTGGCTATTCTGGGCGGACAGTTCCTCATTGTACAGTTCGGTGGGGCTGTATTCCGTACAGAGCCGCTTGACTGGCAAACATGGCTTATCATCATCGGTTCTTCCTCTCTCGTCTTATGGATTGGTGAACTGATCCGATTTGTCAAACGTTTAACTCAGAAATGAAATAAGAGGGGTCTCACCCCATCCTTTCTCAAAGGAAGAGGGGATGGGGTGAGACCTTAAAACAATATAGAGATGAAAAGAAAAGGAATTAAAAACCTTATTTTTGATTTTGGTGGTGTATTGATCAATCTCGACCGTCAGCGTTGTGTGGAGAACTTCCGGAAGTTGGGATTAGAGAAAGTAGACGAATTGTTAGGTATGTATTCTCAGCAAGGGATCTTTATGCAGCATGAAAAAGGATTGATCTCGTCGGCTGAATTTCGTGAGAATATCCGTGGACTGCTCACAAAAAAAGTGACTGACGAGCAAATCGATGCTGCCTGGAATAGTTTTCTGGTAGATATCCCTCGCTTTAAACTCGACATGTTGCTGAAGCTCCGCGAAAAATATGTGGTCTATCTGCTGAGCAATACCAACGAGATACATTGGAAGTGGGCATGCGAGCACGCATTTCCGTATCGGGGCTTCCGTGTGGAAGACTATTTTGAGAAGATGTACCTTTCGTATGAAATGAAAATGGTGAAGCCTGCCGAAGAGATTTTCCGGGGGGTACTTGAAGACGCAAACCTTGATCCGCACGAAACTTTTTTCATCGATGACTCCGAGGCCAACTGCCAGGGAGCCCAGGCATTGGGCATCTCTACTTATACGGTAAAATCCGGTGAAGACTGGAGGCCACTTTTTGCCGGAGATAAATAATTTAGAAGACATAGCATGCAGATAATCCATAATATACCGGCATTTACACCCGAACCTTGTGTAGCTACCATCGGCTTTTTCGACGGAGTGCATACAGGGCATCGTTTCCTGATCAAGCAAGTCAGAGAGCTGGCTGCCGCTCGTGGATTGCGCTCTGCATTAATTACCTTCCCTGTTCATCCCCGTAAGGTGATGAAAGCGGATTATCGTCCGGAACTGCTGACTACTCCGGAAGAAAAGCGGACACTGCTCGAGGAAACAGGGGTGGACTATTGTTTCATGCTTGACTTTACGCAGGAAGTATCGCGCCTGACTGCCCGCGAGTTTATGTCTGATCTTTTAAGAGACCGTTATCGGGTGCAGACACTCGTCATCGGCTATGACCATCGCTTTGGGCACAACCGTAGTGAAGGTTTCGAAGACTATTGCCGTTATGGTTCCGAGATGGGCATAGAGGTAATCCGCGCCCGTGCCTGTGTGTGTGATGATCTTCATGTAAGCTCTTCCGTCATTCGCAAGATGCTGCATCAGGGTGAAGTCGATATGGCGTCCCGTTGTCTGGGTTACGACTATTTTCTGGATGGTACGGTGGTGAGTGGCTATCAAGTGGGACGTAAGATCGGATTTCCTACAGCCAACCTCAGTGTGGACGATCCTGATAAGTTGATTCCTGCCGATGGTGTTTATGCGGTTCATGTCACATTCGATGGGCGTACCTATAACGGTATGTTGAATATCGGTACCCGCCCCACGATAGGAAATGGTCCCGAGCGTTCGATAGAGGTGAACATCCTTCATTTCCATTCAAATATTTACGATAAGTTTATCCGTATTTCTTTTGTGAAGTATCTCCGTCCGGAACTGAAGTTCGATGGGATTGACGGGCTGATAGCTCAACTTCATCGGGATGCGGCCGATGTAGAAGCTCTTTTGGGGAATAAATAAAATGTCAATTGACATTTTGTATTTCCTGTTTGCCTTTGAGCCGGCTATATGCGCCCTTCTTAATATCGAAAAACATGCTATATTTATTGTTTATCGATAAATAATTGTCGGATTTCTTGTTTAAGTGGAAATTAATATCAATCTTTGCATATCGAAAAACGATAAATTATTATTGAATAACATAACGAATCTCCAAAGTCAATCTTATGGGAAAGTCATTGATGAGCATTACGATGTTGGTAGTATCCATCTCTATGTTAGCTTTGTTTGTGTGTAGCTCTGTTTTGCACGGACATGGTACAAATCACCCTGCTACTGAAACGGTAGTCAATTAAAACCGTTATCTTTGTACATATTTAAAACAGAGAACCGAATGAAAACAGCGATCAAATTAATTCTTATTTATTTGGGGATCCAGCTTGTCTGTGGTGGGCTGATAGGTATTCCTTTTACTGTTGTTGCCCGTATGAATGGTGGGAATATGGATGCCACCCGGATTTCGGAGTTGACACTGGCTCCTTCGATGTTACTTTCCATGGCAGTGATGTTTTTTTATTTATGGAAAGCCCGGTACATACCTAAGGATAAAATGAGCTGGTCATTCGTTTCGTTACCGTTTCTTACGGTCACTTTTCTGATAGGCTTGTCGATGACTGTTCTGATGGACTTGTTAACTGCTGTTTTATCTTGGGTGCCTGATGTTCTGGAACAACAGTTTAATGCTTTACAGTCCGGTTGGTTGGGAATTGTGGCCATCACGTTGTTGGGACCGGTTCTTGAGGAACTTTTGTTCCGTGGTGGTGTCACTAAGGCGTTGCTTGAACGATATTCTCCCCGGAAAGCGATTTTTCTTTCCGCACTTCTTTTCGGAATATTCCATTTGAATCCGGCTCAGGTAGTTGCCGCCTTCTTCGGAGGCCTTCTGTTGGCGTGGGTTTATTACCGGACGCGGAGCCTGATCCCCTGTATCCTGATACACATTGTGAATAACAGCCTTTCTGTGATATTGAGCCTGACCTATCCCGATGCGGATACAATTAGCGATGTGACCGATACTACATCTTATTACATACTGATAGCTGTGGCCGCTATGCTGTTCGTTGGCTGCTTCCTACGGATAAAGCAGGTTACGATTCCGGGAGTGTGGAGAAAGAGTGAGTGAAACTAAACTATGAAGATTGAAAAACAAGTCATAATATGAAAAGAAGATTGAACATACTATGTTTACTGGTATTTCTGGTATTCTGTTATTCGGTATTCAACATGGGGCGTGATTTCGGTCATGGCTTTTCCGAGGGCATGAAGATAAGCCATTCCGGCAATGAAAGTGTGGAACAGGCTATTAACCTTCGCATTGCTACGTTGATGCCCGAAGATTTTTCGTCGTTTAAAGATTCTGTTTACAATGAACGGACCCAATCTTATGTGCCTGTTGCTTACACACAGTTGATCACGAATGTAAAAGTGGATAGGAGCACCTGGCTGATGGTTGCGCAAGTGCTCTCCGGGCTTCTTGCCATTTTGGCCGTAATAGCATCTACGGTGCTGTTTGTGCAGTTGATTGTTTCTATCAATAAATCGGATATTTTTAATTGGAAGAATGTTCGTAGGTTACGTTGGTTGGGAGTCACCCTGTTGCTGAGTTTTATTAGTGAAGCGGTGCCGGCTTTGATGAATGATTATGAACTGTCCTCAGTCTTTTCATTATCCGGCTACTCTATGGAGACAAGTATTGACTCTGTGATGCTGGTCATTTTAGGACTGGTTTCGCTGATTGTAGGCGAAGTATTCGCCATCGGGTTAAAGATGAAAGAGGAGCAAGACCTTACCATCTGAATCCGGACACTGAAAAATTAATGGAATTATGGCTATAATAGTAAACCTTGACATTATGATGGCCCGAAGAAAGATATCTTTGGGGGAGTTGGCGGAGAAGATAGACATTACACCTGCCAACCTTTCTATCCTGAAAACGGGAAAGGCCAAAGCGATTCGTTTTTCTACCCTTGAGGCAATCTGCAAAGTACTCGATTGCCAACCGGGGGATATTCTGGAATATCAAGTGGATGAAAAAGATCCTTGATTTGCCACAGCGGACCTTCTGTGTGTCCACTGTGGCGATATAGAATGAGGAGATTAACCTTTTGTCCCTTTGGCTTTGAATGCCAATGCGTACATTCGCATTTGTTTTACCATGGATAGCAGACCGTTGCTGCGGGTGGGCGATAAATGATCTTTCAGCCCGATGCGGTCGATGAAGTAAAGTTCCGAATTCAGAATCTCGTCCGGCGTATGTCCCGAAACAACTTTTATCAGCAGGGCGATAATACCTTTTACGATCAGTGCATCACTTTCTGCTTTGAAGATCACCTTTCCACCTACCTCGTCTGCCTGAAGCCACACACGGCTCTGGCAACCTTCAATCAAATTCTGTTCCGTTTTATATTTCTCGTCAAGCGGTTCCTGTTCGTTTCCTAAATCGATAAGCAACTGGTAGCGGTCCATCCAGTCGTCAAAGTCACTGAACTCGGCAATGACTTCGTCTTGTAATTCGTTGATTGTCATATTGAATAATTATTTCTCGTTATAGATAACTTCCAGTACGGTCTGTCCCACGGCTTTGAGTGTCGATTTGTCGATAACATCCATGTTGTCGTTTACGGTATGCCAAGTCGGTCCGAAGCTGGACAGTTCACAATTTTCGTCGTTCGGAATGATGTCGATAGTCGGGATACCGGCCAGCCGATTGATAAACAGATGGTCGTCAGTGATCTGGCCACCTGTTTCGTTAATAAAGTAACGTCCGTAACCGGCGTCGTTAGCCTTCTTCCATACCTTTTTGTTGACTCCACGGGCAAACTTCTCCGAATACACCTCTTTGAAGAAAGTGGCATCTTTGCCGCCTACCATATCGAGCAAGATACCGAAACGGGCATTATAGCCTTCCACATGCGGATTGCGTGCCCAGTATTGTGCACCGAGACACCATTGCTCCTCTAAATGTTCTCCTTTATAGAATTGGGGAGCGCCATAATCTTCTGCGTCCAAAAAGATAATATCGATTCCCAGTTCCGGTTGCTGCTGATTGATCAGTCGGGCTATTTCAAGCAATACGCCCACACCGCTCGCCCCGTCGTTGGCACCTAATATCGGTGTGTGGTGATTCTTCTCGTTGGGATCATTGTCTGCCCACGGACGTGTATCCCAGTGTGCAAAAAGGGCAATGCGTTTTTTGCTTTCGGGTTTGAATGAACCGATGATATTGCGTGCTTTCAGCAGCGTGCCGTCATAGGCGGGCAGTTCCACATTCTGGTTAGTCACTTTGGCCCCATGTTCTGCCAGTTTAGCAGCCAGATATTCTCCACATGCTGCATGTCCTTTACTGTTCGGGTTGCGAGGGCCGAAGTCCACTTGTGCCTGTATGTATTTATAGGCGCTGTCTGCATCGAATTGTGGTGCTTTCACGGTTATATTCTTTTCAGGCTCCTGAACTGAATTGGTTTTGTTGTTGTTCGTTCCGCAAGAAAAGGCGGATAACAAAATAAAAGCTGTCAGTAATAGCATAGAATTTCTTTTCATAATTATGCTTTTGGGGTTAAGGCCTCAAAATTAGTCATTTTCGCAGTAGGGTAGGTCAGATAGGAGGGTTTATTAACAATTCTACTCCTTTCTTTCCGGATATAAGTTCTACTTCCGCCCCATTGATCAGTGGCAGATTTTCCGTTACATGCCCTACGGGGAAATCAAAGCAGATCGGATAATTATACTCTTCTACCAGATCGAAGAGTGCACCATAAAGGTCTTTCTTTATGGCACGATCTTCTTCGTATTCGGTAAACTGTCCGATGATGAGGCCTGACAACTTCTCAAGTACGCCCCCTAATTTCAGGTTATACATCATGCGCTCGATGGCATAAGGACGTTCGCCCACGTCCTCGATAAACAGGATTGTCCCTTCGGGAGGTATGTCGTACGGAGTTCCCCGAAGGCCGTGGAATACTGCCATATTGCCACCACGCAGAATACCCTTGGCTGTGCCGAGTCGGTTCAACTTGTGACGCTTACATTTATATGCAGGCAGTTTACCGAAAAGTATATCCCTCAGGTACAGTGAACACGGATCGTCGGCCGCTTCTACTGCGAGATGGCGTGCCATAGGAGCATGTAACGAAGCAAATCCGTTATACTGAAACAGATTATGGAGCGCTGTGATATCACTGAATCCGATCATCCACTTTGGGTGTTCGCGGAAACGGGTGAAGTCGAGCCGTTCAATAAGATGAACCGCTCCATAGCCGCCACGGCTACATAAAATCGCCTTAATTTCTTTGTCGTCCATTGCTGTCTGAAAGTCCGAAGCGCGCTGCCGGATGGTGCCGGCATAACATCCCCAGGAGCTACGGACGTGTTTTCCCATTTCAGGGACCAGTCCCCAAGACGCCAGTTGCGCCTTGGCACCTCTCAGAAACATATTGTCTATCTTGCCCGAAGGCGATACGATGGCAACTTTATCGCCCTCGTACAGGAATGGAGGGAATTGTATCTTCATTCAGTGAATTTGTTTTAGTTTATTTCTTCTGGTAGAATTTTACCCAGTCTACATGCATTTCTACTGGAAGCTCTTTCGGGTCTACAGCTCCTACCCACGAGCCACCCAGTTGCATGTCGATCAGCAGATAGAAAGGCTGATCGAAGGGAAATTGCCCTTCTTTGTCTGTTTCGATGCGGGGATAGGTGAAAGTATGCGTATCATTGACATAGAATGCAATGCTGTCCGGATACATTTCTACCGAATATACATTGTAGTCATCGGGATTGATCGTACCTACGGAGTGTGACAACGGATTGTCTTTAATACCCAGATTGTATGTATAGTTGGTATGTATAGTCTGGTAAGCGATTGTGTCGTGATTCAGACGTTCCATAATATCGATTTCTCCACCCATCGGCCAGGGAGCATCTACCGGAAGCATCCAGATAGCCGGCCATTCGCCGCGTGCACCGTTCAGCTTGGCACGTATCTCCAGACGCCCGTTGCTGAATGCCTTTTTCCCTTTGGTATAAATCCCTCCGGTCAGATAGGGTGCTGTGTCATTGGGCTGGCTGTAATTGATGATACCCCGCAGCACCATATTGCCGTCACGCATATCGAAACAGGAGTCGAAGTCTGTCATATAGTTATTCCAGTCCGATTTGCCACGTGGTATTTTGCTCCATACCTGTGGGTCAAAGCCTGTTTTCTGGTCGAAATTATCTTCCCAGACCAATGTCCACTGGTCGGATGAATGACGTTGGCACGATGAAAAGCCTGAACTGATGCACAGCAGGCAGAAAAGAGCGAGAAAAGTTTTTGTTTTCATGGTTCTGTTTGATTATAGGTGTTTAACAGGATACAAATTTACATTAAAAAACGAAATTACCTGCATCCGTAGAAATGAAAGCGTTGTATAATATCAAAATGTTATCCGGTTTACCCATTTTTTCAATATACCATGATGTACTTCTCAATCCTTTTTCTGATATTTGCTAAAAATCTAACGTTATGGAACCTATTAGAAACTTCGACCAACTGACAGAACACCTAAAAACCTTAAACCGACGGAAACGGATTGCCGTTGTCTGTGCCAATGATCCGAATACAGAATATGCCATTGTCCGTGCACTTGACGAGGGTATTGCAGAATTTCTGATGATTGGTGACTCAGCCATCCTTCAAAAGTATCCTACCTTGCAAAAGTATCCGGATTATGTGAAGACCATCCATATCGAAGATCCCGATGAGGCAGCGCGTGAAGCGGTCCGCATTGTCCGGGAAGGGGGGGCCGACATTTTGATGAAAGGGATTATTAATACTGACAACCTGCTTCATGCTATTCTTGACAAGGAGAAAGGGCTACTACCCAAAGGAAAGATCCTGACTCACTTGGCTGTAATGCAGATTCCGACGTATGATAAATTACTGTTCTTTTCGGATGCGGCTGTTATTCCCCGGCCCACTTTACAACAACGTATTGAAATGGTTTGGTACGCCATCTGTACCTGCCGGAGGTTTGGGATAGAACAGCCGCGCATCTCTTTGATTCATTGTACGGAGAAGGTAAGTGCCAAGTTCCCCCATTCGCTCGATTATGTTAATATCGTGGAGTTGGCCGAAGCCGGAGAGTTTGGCAATGTTATTATTGATGGTCCGTTGGATGTCCGTACTTCCTGCGAGCAGGCCAGCGGGGATATTAAAGGAATTGTATCGCCCATCAACGGGCAGGCAGATGTATTGATATTCCCTAATATTGAGTCGGCCAATGCTTTTTATAAATCTGTTTCATTATTTGCCAAGGCCGATATGGCAGGATTGCTGCAAGGCCCCATTTGTCCGGTGGTGTTACCGTCACGTAGTGATTCCGGACTTTCCAAGTATTATAGCATTGCGATGGCATGCCTGACGGCTTCTACCCGGTCGGCAGAGGGAGGAAGATGTTCCGAATGATGATCATAATTAAACTAAGAATATGGATAAACTGAATGCAATCCCCACTTCCCCTTCTGCGAGGAATGGACGGGGTGAAAGGGTCCTTGTTATCAATCCCGGTTCCACTTCAACAAAGATTGCCGTTTATGAAGACGAAGTTCCTTTGTTGGTACGCAACATCCGCCATACAGTAGAAGAGTTGTCTGCCTTCCCCCAGGTGATCGACCAGTTTGAGTTTCGTAAATCACTTGTCCTCCGGGAGTTGGAGGCAAATGATATTCCTTTCCATTTCGATGCTGTCATTGGACGCGGAGGTCTGGTGAAGCCTATTCCCGGTGGAGTTTATGAGGTTAACGAAGCCATGAAGCGGGATACCCTCCATGCCATGCGTACGCATGCCTGCAATCTGGGCGGTTTGATAGCCGATGAATTGGCCGCAGCTTTACCCGGGTGCCGGGCGTTTATTGCAGATCCGGGTGTGGTGGACGAACTGGAAGAGGTTGCCCGCATTACCGGTTCGCCCTTGATGCCGCGTATCACTATCTGGCATGCACTGAATCAGAAAGCTATTGCCCGTCGTTATGCTGTCGAACATGGCACTCGTTATGAAGATCTTGATTTGATTGTCTGCCATTTGGGAGGAGGCATTTCCGTTGCGGTCCATCGTCATGGGCGTGCAGTCGATGCCAATAATGCACTGGATGGAGAAGGTCCTTTCTCACCCGAAAGAGCCGGAACTCTTCCCGCCGGACAACTGATAGACCTCTGTTTCAGCGGGAAATTCACCAAAGATGAATTGAAGAAACGAATTTCGGGCCGTGCCGGGCTTACCGCCCATTTGGGAACCACTGATATTCCTGCCGTTATTCAGTCCATTGAGGCAGGTGATGATCATGCCCGGTTGGTGCTCGATGCCATGATCTACAATGTGGCCAAAAGTATCGGTGCTGCCTCTACTGTTTTATGTGGAAAGGTAGATGCCATCCTGCTGACCGGAGGCATTGCCTATTCTGATTACGTAATTTCCCGTTTAAGGGAACGTATCTCTTTCCTTGCTCCCGTCTTCGTGTATCCGGGAGAAGATGAGATGGAGGCTTTGGCATTGAATGCTTTGGGTGCTTTAAGGGGAGAACTTCCGGTACAGGTTTATCAGTAATTTTAGAGCTTGGTTGCATTGCCGCATTGTGCAGGGGTGCACCGGCACCTTGTGCAGAACTGCACAAGATATCAATGCAGCCCTGCATAAGGGAAGCGATGCGGTATGATTTATGCTGTCGGGTCGTCCACAATATCTCCGTCGCCCTCGGTTGCATTGCCTATTACGATGGTTTGGCTGATGACATGTGGGGTCTTCAGTTGCCGGTTGCCACTTGTATATTGCGTGGTCAGTCGCAGTTCGTATATTCCGTCTGTCAGGTCTGGCGGTAGGAGTACCAGTACTTCCGAAGGATTGTTTACTGCTATCATATCCATCGGTAGCTTTGTTTCTGTGCCTTTTTCATCAATTAAGACGATACCTACAGCAGGATCTGTACCTGCTACTTTGATGTTCTTGCCCTGTAGGCGATAGTTACGTCCGGCAGTTGCACTACCGTCCGTGGCACGGGTGGCAGCGTCTTCACCACCGATGAAGTAGGTTGACTCACCTTTGGCTCCCAGAATTTTCACGCCGGTCCGTGCGATAGCTTCACGTAAATCCTTATCCTGATTGAAGGAAACATAGATAGAATTTTTCTCGGGATTCCATACTCCACCGTCTATCACACCGCGAAACTGTGGTACGGCACGAAAAAGCCCCGTATTGACAGAGTATCCGTTCAGTACCAATTCCGATACCGTACGCTGAAAGAGATCGACGGCATGCTTTAAAGTCTCTGCCCGCAAGCCGGTATCTTCTTTCTTCATTTCATCCAGTACATCGGATAGCGTCAGGTTTCCGGCGCTCTCCAATACCAGGATTTTGTCTTCTTTGTTGTCGGTGGTTACGGTATTGTCCGCAAGCCAGCCTTTGAGTTCGGTTTTCATGATTTATCTTTTTTAAAAGTGAATATTATTATTTGTTTTTCACGCAACGAACAGTGAGACCGTTGGCTTTACGGTTATTGTTGCTGGGTACACTCGCATAGTTACTGGAAAATTCTAAGACATACGCAAAACTGCCACTGGCATTAGAACTCCAATAACGCCCAGCGTTACCAACATCAATATCTGCCGAAGTATAGCTTCCTTGAGTATGGTTACGAAAGCCGGTAGCAGGTAGAAAAAGCCCTATTGTGTTATTCATAAACCACATGCCTTTATTGGTTATCGTTTTATTAGTACAACGAGAAAGCATGGTTAGTTCATTACTATTTGGAGTACGCCATCCCGTTCCGTAATCACTTTTAAGTTTTGTGCAAGGATCAGTATTGTTGGTTGATGTATTTCCCGTATATGTACTATACCACGTGTAATAATATCCATATTCTGAATAAGTTCCCCACACATAATTAGCAGATCCGGTGCTTTTCAGATTCCCATCTGCCCAGGTCAGCTTGGCTAAATTTGTTTTATCAGTTGCAGAACAACCATTTGTAGTTAAATTGATACTTCCGGAGGGTACATTAATTCCAATGGCTTTCTTAAACTGTATTTTCATCGTATAACTTTTTCCCTCTTTCAGTTGCACGCTCCCGGTGGAGGTGATTTCCGTATTGTTGGGCACGGTCCGTCCGCTTATTGTCAGCGTATTGAAATGCACTGTAATCGTTCTGGCCCCTGCAAATGGAACCATGCGTATGGTTGTACTCAGGGTCGTGTTCGGACTGAATGCCGCCGTAT
>CABMPP010000028.1 GCA_902388495.1 uncultured Bacteroides sp.
TCATGTTCAACCAAAAGGTGGAACGGACGGAAAACAAAGCTGCATGGACGTATTCCCCTTTGAGGTACTGGCCGAATAACCCGTCGGATAAGCTCACCTTCTTTGCCTACGCGCCCTATGTAGACGAGACGACGGCAGGCGGAAGCAACCCTGCCTTTCCCGATAGAATCACAGCAAAAGGTTACCTCACCTTCACCTATACCGTGCCCGATAAGGAAGCCGACGGCACAGATCTACTGGTCGCCGTTCCGCTGATGAACTATACCTATGCCAATGCCGCAGGCGGAAAGATAGCCTTCAAAATGACGCATGCACTGACCAGAGTCAACATCAAGATTGTGGGTGGTGAAAGCTATACCGTCAAAACCGTTACCGCTCTTTCCCTTTTCGCCCCCGCTTCAGCCAAGCTCACTGTCCGCATTCCTCCCTCTACGGGAGAGACTCCCTGCGTATGGAGCGATAGGACTGCAAACAAGGAAATCCAAGCGGGTATATCATCTTCCGTCAATGTAACATCTACGGCAAGCTCCCTTGCCACTTTCTACCTGATTCCCCCTGCAGACAATCCCTCTTCCGTATCTCTGAAGCTGAACTACACCTTTGCCCGCAGCGACGGTACCGCCCCCACAGCTATGGAAAAGACTGTTTTCCTTTCCGCTACCCCTGCATGGACGCCCGGTGCTTCCGTCAGCTATACACTGAACATCAGCGGCAGTCAGCTTACCATCGAGAGTGCCAAAGAAGATATTTCATGGGGGAGCGGGGGAGATCCGACGGAAGGAGAATTAGGAGCCTCCACATGAAAACCAATACAAGTAATAGATAAAAAAGACTATGATGCGAAAGACAAACCTATTCTTATGTGTATGCGCCTTGGCGGTGGGTATTCCGACCGTTTCGGGCTGTCGGCAGGAAGAATACCCGTTGGGGCGGGAGAATCCCCTGTTGGAATTCCCCTTACGAATAGCCGCCGATATTGCTGCGGAGCGAGTTCTCACCCGTGCCGATGTTTCCCCTTCTTATGACAAAACCGCCTTCGTGGCGGGCGACGTGATAGAGGTGAAACGCACCACTGCCTCGAGTACTCTCACTCCCGCCTCCTGCACCTACAAGCTGACGGATGCAAAGACATGGGTGTGGACCGAAGACCCGTTGGAAACGGACGGCCCCTTCTACACCTACGAGAACGGTGAAACCTTCACCGCCACCTATCCCGCCACTTTCGACGTGATAAAGGAAGACCAGACTGGTGACGGCTTCCTCCAAAGCAACAAACTGACGGCACAAGCGAAAGCCGCGAACGGGGGAGTTACCTTCAACTTTGCCCCCGCCTTCACCAAAATAACCGTCATCGTCTACTATCAGACTGCCGAAGCCGTGCCCACCACCGACGTGTTCACCCTCACCGCCTCGGCCCTTCGCGGAGGAAGCGGCGACGAATCCGTCCGTTGCCTCTGCAAGACCAATGCCGCAGCTACCGAGCATACCTGGTCCGCCATTATCAACCCCGGCACCTACGCGCTAAACATCAGCTTGGGAAACACCACCTATACCGCCACCAGCAAGCAGTACAAGGCTGCCACCCATTACATCTACACCCTCTACCGCCAAGGCGACCGTTTCCAAATGAGCGGCAGCGTCACTATAAAAGAATACGATACAAACGGCACTACCGCAGGATCGGACATCAGTGCCACATAAACCCGATATTGAAATGAAAGCAACATTTATAAACATCTCGCTCTTGTCGATGTTGTCGCTGACTTCCTGCACCGACGGACAATCCGACCTCCCGCCCGCAGGAAGCATCGATAGCGAGGACATCCTCCGCATCTCCTCCGTCTCCGTGGAAGGTGCCGCCGATGCCGCCCTTTCCCGCAGTATCATCACAAACATAGGTACAAGCGGCGGCGAACTCTCCAGCATAGGCGTCTACACCACCTATACCGACGGTACGGAGTACAAACCCGCCCACGGCCGAAACACCGATACCTACGTATACAACTCCGCCGCCGCTTGGGAACCCTCCTCCACGCAGAAGAACACCGCCCTTCGTCTGCCTTTGTCTACCGCCCTCCATGCCTATGCCTGGCATCCCGCCTCCCTGTCTCCCGTCTTCCAGCGGAGCGGCAGTTATGTATCGGGCGTGGACGTCAGACCCGAAGTGGCTTTCGATGCCGCCGACCAGATCGACTATCTCTATTCGGGTGCAGCCACGGCGCAGTCCGGCACTCCCACCGCCTTCACCCTGAACCATGCCTTGGTGAAGTTCACCTGCAAAGTCTATAAATCCGCTTCGCTGACGGACGACATTCACCTGACACGACTCTCTGTCAGCACCTCGGACAACAGTTGGCTCACGGGACAAGGAAACATGAAACTTACCGACGGTGTACTTACAGGCTTGAGCAATACCGCCAAACTGGTGATGACAGCGACGGACGCCTCCAAGATTGTGCCCGAGGACAAGGACAACCCCGTGTCGGTCTATTGCCTGGTGGCTCCTGTCACCCAGAGCCGTCTCCGTTTCGAACTCGAAGCGAAGAGCAACAATCAAGAGTACAGTTTCCAAACGTCCTACGTCACTCCCTCTACCGCTACTTGGAAGCAGGGACAACACATCGTCTTCACCATTCTGCTGGACGGTATGGATGCGAAAGTAATGGGAGTCCAAGTCTGCAAGTGGGAAGATTACTCGGACACCTATATTCCCGTTTCTCCCGAACCCGACGGTGAGGTCACCCTTCGCTTTGCGCTTCCGCAGGCCGAAACCCGTGCATTGGGAGCCGCTCCCGCTACCGAGCCCTTAGACAAAGGTACCCTTTTCAGCGTGTACGCCTATCGCGACGGCAAGCAGTTGGGTCAAGGCGTTTATCAGGTAGACGCGTCCGATGCATCGCTGGCAAGTCCTGCCACGATAGGCGGCACAAAGCAACCTCTGAAATTGACCAAAGGAAAATACGACCTTTATTTCTTTTCCTACAATGCCGCGGGGACCGATGCGGGAGATTATCCCGTACTGACATCCGCAGCCATAGGAGATACCGATGGAGACAAGGTAAGCGTGCCCAACGGTAAAGACTTCCTGGCCACCTCCCTGAAAGCGACGGAGATTCAAGCCAACCAATCCACGGGTACGGACGAAAAGACGTTCTCCGTGTCACTGGCCGGTGCGCCTTTCCGCCGACAGTGTGCCCGCGCCAAAGCCACGCTCCAAGTGCAGGAGTACCCCGTGAAGCCCGAGAAGATCACTGCCCTTACCATTACGGTGAAGGGCTTGGCCGACGGCGGAAGCTATACCTTGACGGAAGAAAATATCACAACGGCTGCCAGAACAACCGATGCCTTTTCTTTCCCTTTCTCCCTGCCCGCCAACGGCTTTATCCCACAATATAACGCCCCTGCGCTGCAGCTCGAATTTGCCTCGGATGAAGTCTTTTTGCTTCCGATAGACGCCTCCGCGCCTCTGACGTTCGACTTGTCCATGAAGGTGGAATATACTTCTACTCAAACCGCGTCCACAAAAACGCAGCTGGTGGAGCTGAAAAATTATACACTCAACAAGCAACTGCAAGCGGGCAAGTCCTACAACTTCGTATTCCGCCTTACTTTCTATGGCGACTACAAGCCTGTGGGTATAGCCGTAGACATGCAAGAGTACACCCCCGTGAAGCTGCCCGCAAGCGGTGTAGGAGAAGATTAACCCCCGAAAAACAAAACAAGATATGAAGGATAAAAAACAATACTTTGGAATGAAATCGGCATGCCGTCTGTGGGTCGTTGCCCTGCTGCTGTCTGCTTGTGCCGACGATGGCGAATCGGACTTCGACGGGAGCGCCTCGTCGCTTCGACTCGACCTTTCGCTGGCCATGCCGCAGGAGATAACGGTAGAACCCCAGAACACAAGGGCTGCGGGCGATGTGGCGGTGACGGATGTACGTGTGTTTCAGTTTAAAACAGACGGAAGTCTGATGAAAAATAATAAATACACGGATACGGCCATTCAGCCCGATAACGTCACGGGCCTGTCCACCGTTACGACCCAAGGCGACGATTTCGATGATGTGAACAGTCGTTTCTATATCGTCATCAATACGGCGGATAAACTGGACGATTTGTTCGGTAGTTCCGCGGCTTCAACTTCTGACGAAAGCGCATTGTCTGCTCGCGTCTATGCTACGGAAGATATCTTTTCCACTCAACAAGCAATGGTGTACGGCCCTTATCCATACACGGGTTCAGGCTCTACCGTAAAGAAGACCTTGCAGCTCCTTGCCAAAATGCGGCACATCGGTGCGCGGGTAGACGTTTCGTGGAGTATCCCTGACGATGTGAATCTTACGATTACTTCGGCCCAAGTGGAGAACGTCCCCAAGAACTATTACCTCTACGAGCAGACTCCCATGCCTGCGGTTTCCGAGTATCTGGACCCGCAGTCCGTCAACTTGATTACAAGCGCCAACAGCTTCACCTTCTATATGCCCGAGAACCTGAAAGGCAGTGGAAAATCCGTCACCCCGCAAGGGAAGAACATTGCTGCCAACGGACCTTCGGGCAATTTGGACGGCTGCACCTGCATCGTGTTGAAGGGCGAGTATCGCTACGGAACGGCCGACGATGCGAACGGTGTTGCGGTGGAATATCGTTTCTACCTCGGTGCGGATATGATTAACAATTACGACGTGGAGCGCGGCAAAGTCTACCAGCTGGACATTGCCTTGAGTGGCGCCAACAGTGCCGATGCCCGCGTCAGCATCACGGACAGTAATGTGTTTGGTATCGGCGATGCGGACGATGTAAATCACGATATGGAATTTTAAAAGTATTATACAAGAGAAATGAAACCAATGAAAAGAATGTCATTCCTACCAATAATGTTGTGTGTGTCGGTGGTCTGCTGCTGCACGGCTTGCCAAGACGATGAAATAATTACGCCATCCCGCCCCGATGCGGTGGGAGAAACGATTCCCGTCGATGTGATATTCGACACGGAAAAGGTGCAGGATGCCTACGATCTCACTTCGCCGCAAGGCGGCGCCAGCCGTGCTGCTGTCCGAAGCAGGGGAGTGGTGGAAGTGGATTTGCTGCCCACGCCCGCCACTCGAGGGATAGAACAAGACAAACCTGCCACACTGACTAATGTGTTCGTGGTGCAAAAGAAAAAGGATAATACTTATGTCCTTGCGCTCAATAATCAATCCGTGGAGTTGGGAAAGAAGACGACGCTTTCCTTGCAGGCGGATGATGACAGTGAGCTTTATATCCTTGCCCGTAACGGTACGGCGGGCGATAATTTGACTACCTCCAACGTGGGTACTTGCACTATCACTTCCGCCGAAATAAATAAGATAGTCGAAGGCACTGCCGATGCCATCAACAAGATGCCCTATTTTCTCCACTTGGAGCACGTGGCGGTTACTTCGGAAGGCATCATTCAGAGTCTGCAAGGCCACGATGCCCGCTTGCGTCTGCGCCGATTGGCGGCACGGGTCAACGTCAGTTGGAATTTCAAGGTCGGAGGTTATACTCTGCAAGAAGTCACTTTGCAGGAAACTCCTTTGAAGTATCAGGTGTTTCCCCTCGAAGGGCAAAATTCTTATCCCGACTTGATGGATCAGTACTATACCTTGAAACTGTATGATGCTGGTAGCGATGCCACTTCCGCCGCTTGCTGGGTGGCTCGCAGTGTGCGTGGCACGGTCAACATTTCCAACGAAACCATGCGAGACAAGGAGAGGGCACCGCAAGGCAGTTCCTACCTGCAATTCATAGCGACCAAAGACGATACCAAGACCCGACTCGTCTACCGCATCTATCTGGGTGGAAATTCTATACAAGACTTCAATGTGCTGGATAACACCAATTATAATTATAATCTTACATTCAAGTCTACCGAGGACATAGCCGATGCCGACGGGCGTGTGCAGTTGCTGAACGGAGCTTCGGCTTCGACAGGAAATACGACTTTTGTTCCTACCGCCAACTGCTTTATGGTGAAGCCCGGAGGTAGTTTCCACTTCGATCCGTTTAAGTTTCGTCGTAGCGGAGATGATGTAGATAATACACAGCTTATAGGATGGGCTAATAGTCGTGGAGGAATTTGTAGTGTAAAGGTAGTATGGCAGACGCGCGAGAACGGCGATACGGGCGACCCCGTGCTGGGCGTTGCCAATAGCAGTTCCGACCATAGTAATATCGTGGAACTGACCAATGCCGATAATAGTCTGTTACCGAGTCTGCCATTAACCGACGGATTTAAAGAATCGGGCAAATGTCATATCCATTGCCGCGTGGCTCCGAACACAATCGGTGGCAACGGAGTGATTGCGGCGTATGATAAGGACAAGAAAATCCTATGGAGCTGGCATCTTTGGGTGACGGATTATAACCCCGATCCTCACGGGAATGTAGCTGTTTCGGAAGAGAACAAGCGGAAACAGAAATACACCTATCGGGGAGAAAACTGGTTGCCCATGATGGATCGGAATATCGGAGCACAAAAAGGGTTCGTAGAATTCCCGAAGGATGATTTGGAACGTTCCAGGGCCAATGGGGTAGGATATTCGCATGGAAGAAAAGATCCTAATCCGGGTAGCTTTTCGAGAAGTAAGGTCGAGCTTGTAACTATTACCGAAGGAGTTGTGGACGACTTGCAGAATATGTATGGTCCTGACGGATATTCGGTTGTTTCACGAGACACGTATGTGCCGGATCCGTCATATCAGAGTGCGGAATGGACCTTTCAGAATATTTTAAAATGGGGGTATTCCCAGCAGACTGTTTGGGATGGAAATGTTAAGACGTTTTATGATCCGAGTCCGCAAGGTTGGCGGGTCCCTCCTCATGAAGTGCTGTTGAATTTCTTTAAAGATACAAGCTATGCTGGAAATTCAAAATCGGCTGTGTATTCAGAATTGAACGGAGAGGATGCGACTCGAGAGAAAACTATGAATAATGGAGGGGCGTTAATACAATATGGAGCGAATAAGGAAGAGGTAACTTATGTCCGTTTAACAGGATACAGACGATTCGCTTATAGCTTTCAATTTGTGAATAAGTTTACCGTTTTGTGGTCGAGGGATAAAAGAGATAATACGAATGCTTGGGGCTTTTCAATCAATGGCGAGGGTAGCGGTTATAATACTTCAATGTTTGGCGGATGGGCAAGGTATGATGCGCATCACATCCGTTGCATTCAAGAGATGGAATAAGCAATATTGTATAACTTATAAAGAGGTTGTCTCAGATCTATGATAAGTTAATCGAAAATCGAGATAACCTCTTCTTTTATTAATTAAATAATATTTATCATGCAAAGAAAGATTAAAACAATCGTGAAAATGGTATGTGCGAGTGAGCACGATTCAAAAAAAAAGACACGCGCGATGTAATAGCTTGCGGTTATCGTTGGACGGAAGCCTTGCGTATTGTCCGCTCTTGTCATCCCGAAGTCACTATTATCTTACCCAAAGAGAAGATACAAGTCCGTGCAGGCGATGATGTGCGTGCGCTTATCGCGCCTTACGTCGCCATTATTCGTCGTGCGCTCGATGAGGGCAAGGTAGGTAAGTGGCACGGCACCTCTTCCGATTGCTGCGTCAAGCAAGTACACCGCATCCTCAACCACTACTTCCATTTCTACCCCGGCAGTATCACCGAACCCGAACTCCATGTGATGATCGAAGATATGCTGTATGTGCATAAGGTGAGATAAAAAAGAGGAATGCTTCATGTGCATGAGGCGTGATAGGGGAGAAGATCCCCTGTCATTCAGAGCATAGCTGTGTGTAGAGAACCGTATCTTCAGTCAATATCTGAATACCCAAAGCATCCTCTATCTTAGAAAGTGTTTCTAACGAAAGGTTATCTTTCCCTTTTAATATTTTAGATATATATTGCTGGCTACAATTCATTTTTTCTGCCAGTTGTTTCTGCGTCATCCTATCATAACAGTTCGCTATAAGATTGGGAGAACGTCGAAACAATGTCTTCTTATTTATTTCTTCATTACTTCATGAAAGAAATCTGCCATTTCGCTATAAGTGTGTTCACGTCCTTCCTTTGATTTAGATAATATTGACTTCTCTGAATTCTCAATTGCTTTATCAAGATTCCCTCCATTTGCAAGCAAGAAATTATGTAATCCTTTACATTTTCTACTTAAAAATTCTTCAGTCTTTTCATAATTACAAATATGTTCTAACTCCTTAGTTAGTTCACCAGAGCTATTAAATTGTTGTGTTGTATATTTGAAATGATACAAGAACCATATTTCCAAACAGCGCTCGTTTTCAAAAAAGCGTATTAAGCTTTCAGTCCCTTGCCGCTTCTTGATGATCGTTTTTTGATGATATTTTGTTTTCAGTCTTAGATAATTCTCTCGGTTTCGTCCTTCTTTTTTATTATCCATATCAATTAAACAAAATATCATGTTATATCCATCGTCAATGCATTGTTCTATCCGACGTTCCAATTCAGTCATGCTGGTGGCATGATTGGGAACTACAGGCTTTACTTGTGCATGAATCATACCTTCTAAAGATTTCAAATAATATTTTTCAGTCGGTCCTTCACCGATAACAGCTATTGTTGTTCTTGTTTTCCGTGTTTTCATATCACCTCTTTAAAAAATGGAACCTAATTCTGGTTTAGCGCCAAGTTTGCCTGTCTTATATGCTTTATAAAGAGACAAATTCTTGTGCAATCCAAATTCCGAAGCACAATAAAGTTCAGTAGAGGCATCTTCCTTTGATTTCTCAGTAAACCAAACCATATCCCGGCGTATAAATTCTTCGTCCAATAACTGCTGGTCTTGTGTAGTGAACAAGATTTGCGAATTGGCTGTATTCATCATAAATGTTGTTAGGAAATGAAGTAGAAGATCATAATGCAAATTACTTTCTATTTCATCAAAACTATAAATATGATCTTCATGCAACATGTTGAACATGCATTCTTGTAGTTGGAAATAACGTAATGTTCCTAATGATTGGTCAATAGAAGATAAAGTAAAATCTGCTCCATTTATGGTATGATGAGTAAAAAATACATCTTTGCCACTTTGCATCCTTACTTCATTGTCAATACTTATATTGGAAATATTAAAATCAGCCTTTCGCATGGCTGAGATAAAATAATCTTTCTTCTCTTTATTGTCAATCAGTTGCTGGGCAATATCCAAAAGGGAGTTTCCTTTCAGACCATGTACATAACGAGCAATCCAATTATAGGTATCACGGAATATCTTTGCGTCTTCATATAGAGATACTTTTGCGAAAGTAGATAATACGGTGTGGTTATTCAAAGTGTTGTCTATAAGTGTTTTTTTACTTTTCAAATGCAAACCGACTGTACGACCAAACTCAATGTTTGGCACTACGTCTTCATGAACAAACGTCCGAGTATAAAATAAGGATAATACTCCATTAGGAGCATATTCCATTTTCTCGGAAATAATATAACGGTTATTATATTCCAGTGAATAATCGTACCGTACTTGTCCTATAAAAAAGGAAACGGACAATCGGGTGTTTTTATCCTTATCCAAAGCAAAGGGGTAAAAAGGTATAGCTTGCAGCTTGTTAGTATAAGGAGACACTAACATTCTCCATACTGTTTCATAAGCATAGAGAATATTACTCTTTCCAGAAGCATTAGCTCCATAAAGTATAAGCATACGATTTAAACGCACCCCAGGTTTTATTTCGACAGTTAATAACTCATGAGAGGTCTTATCTTTGCTGGCTTCGAAAGATAACACCTGCTTTTTTCGTATTGACATGAAATTCTCTATCTCAAGTTCTCTTATCATACTTTCATCCTTTTATTTCGTAACTTTTCTACAAAAATAGCGAATTACCGACATGGAAGGTGTTTTTTACTGCATTATTTCACTTTTTTATCTTTTGGGATATTGCACTTATAATCATGTTTATTGTAATTTCTTACGCCAATATTCCTCATTCCCTTTGTAACTATATTATTTCTATATATTTACGTAATTTAAGGCGTAACTATTTACCTTTTCTGTTTATTATTTACTTTGTACTTTTGCGTAATCATAAGGTGTATATGTGATAAAAGATGCTATACTATTATTGCATATATTATAACAACTAACAATAGTAAATGGAAAAAGAAAAAATACATCATCTGTTCAAGATGAACGCATCGTGCGTTTCATGCGAATGTATCATCTGTTGGGGCGAAGTGCATCATGCGTTTCTTAAAATTCAATCATCCGCCCCATAGATATACGAAGTATATCTTATCTTCTTACTTAATTATGTTGTGTCCGCCAAGTGGCGCAAAGCCTGGCGCAAGACGCTTGCATGCTGTTGGCATTCAACGTGTATGAGTGGCGCAAAGGGTGGCGCAGGAGTGGCGCAAGAAAACTGAATTTTAAAACTGATTTTTTTATTCATGAAAGACAATTTGTTAAGAGCAGGCTATGTCATGGTTTCGAGGGCACTGCTGATGGAAATATACAAGAAACAGGGTGCGGCACTGACTGATGAAGAAGCGTTTCTGAGAGTGCTGATGCACGTGAATTATAAAAGTGTGACGATAAATAGTTGCGGTGTGGAAGTGAATTGTAAGCGAGGCGAATCCCTCATCACTTATATGGGGTGGGCGGATATTCTGGGCTGGACGCGTGGGCATACCCGCCGCTTCTTTGACCGCTGCATTGCCGACGGCACTATCGAACAAGTCCCCGGCGACTCTCCCAGCCACATCCGCATCCCGGGCTACGATGCTTGGACGGGACAACCCGCAGGAAAGGCAATGACGGAGTCTGCCGATGCCACGGCCAAACGGAAGACGAAAGAACTCCTGGAGGAGTCGATGCAACGCTTCATCGACCATTATAGCGAAGTGACACACCTGGTGGCCGAGAACAGTGGACGCATCCGCTGCCTCTGGAAGAAGCTCTCCATCGCCGAACGCGAACTTGCCTACCAGCGCGTGGAGGACTACTACTACGGGCTGAATAATACCAATTATTGTTATCAGGCTGCCAAGTATCTGGAATACAGAGTCTTTGAAAATATTAAATAATAACCGTATGTCTGAAATCCTCAACCCCCACGACTCCGACCTCGAAGCCGTAGTTTTGGGCGCTTGCCTGGCGGAGACTACCGCCATGGTACTTGTCGGCGACAAGCTGCGCCCCGAAATGTTTTACGAAACAAAGTATGCCGAAATCTATTCCGCATTGCTGGCGATGCACCGTGCGGGCAAGGGCATCGACATCATCACGGTGAAGAACGAACTCGCCGCCCGTGGCAGACTGGAAGCCATAGGCGGCCCCTACGAGTTGACCCGCTTGGTGGGTCGCGTGGCGTCATCGGCTCACCTGGAGCAGCATGCCTGCATCCTGCGCGGAATGTATTTGCGCCGGGAGATGATACGTGGCCTGCACCAGCTGCTTGTCTCCGCTGCCGACGAGTCGGTGGACCTTGACGAGTCCTTGTCTTTGCTGCACCACTTGATGGATCATCTGGAAGGTGAAGCCTCCTTCGATGACCATCTGCGCAACATGGATGAGCTGATGCTTGACACCCTGAAGCAGATGGATGCCCGCGTGGCAAACAACAGGAACGGCATCACCGGTGTTCCCACCGGCCTGCACGATCTGGATATGATGACGGCGGGTTTGCAACCGGGCGACCTGAACGTCATCGCCGCTCGCCCCTCGGTGGGCAAGACTGCTTTTGCTCTGCACCTGGCGCTTATGGCAGGTCGCGCCGGAAAGCACGTACTGGTGAACAGCCTCGAGATGCAGGGCGAGCGACTGGGTGACCGCTGGCTCTGTGCCCGGTCTGCCAATATAGATGCCGGCCACCTGAAGACGGGGCTGCTCAGCGCCGACGAGCAACGGCAGGCTTTGGATGCCGCCCGCGAGCTGGCGCGCCTGCCCATCTGTGTAGACGATAACCCGAAGATGAGTATGGATCAGATCCGCTCGTCGGCCTTGCTGCAGAAGAGCAAAGGGCAGTGCGACATGCTGATTGTGGACTACCTGCAACTCTGTGACATGCAATCCGAGCAGAAGAACCGCAATCGCGAGCAGGAAGTGGCGGAGACGAGCCGCAAGGCAAAATTGCTTGCCAAGGAGCTGAATATCCCCGTAGTGCTGTTGTGTCAGCTGAACCGTGAGTGCGAGTCGCGGGGCGACAAGCGCCCGGCACTGAGCGACTTGCGCGAGAGCGGGGCCATAGAGCAGGATGCAGATGTGGTGATGTTGCTCTATCGTCCGGCACTCTACGGACTGCCTGTGGAGCGTATCAGCAAGCGTCCGTCCGAAGGACTGGGGATGGTGCTGCTGGTGAAGCACCGCAACGGAGATACGGGAGATGTGTATTTCCGCCATAATTCCAGCTTGACGAAGATATGGGATTATGAACCGACACTGCTGCTGGATATGTAGATAGCTTGCTGGATATTATTTTACTGTTTATGGGAAAATAATTGGCAAAATACTTGACTTCCGGTGCTGAATGTTGTATCTTTGTTGTGTGCTCAGAGCACGGAATTTTCTTAACTTAAACCTTAACTTTTTTAATTTTATGGAAGTAATTGTAGAGCGCTTCAAGCGCAGAAAGATTGTGAGTGACAAGAACTCGCAGGTGTTGTACTATCTTCGTCAAAAACCTAAGACATGCGGCACGGTGGATATCGATGTGTTGGCGGCAGCCATTCAGAAGAACTGCGCCATGACGAAGGGGGATGTGAAGCATGTGATCGAGGCGCTGGTGGAGGAAGTGCAGGCGAATCTTGCCAACGGGGACAAGGTGAAGCTGAACCAGCTGGGTACGTTTCACATAACGTTCCGCTGTCCCGGTGTGGAGACGTCGGAGAAGTGTACGGTGCGGAACATTTCGAAGGTGAATATCCGGTTTATTCCGGACAAAGGGTTGAAACTGGTGAACGGGAGTACTGCCGTGACGCGAAGCCCGGCGAATGTAGGGTTTACGCTGGATAAGCCGGAAGATGGCGGTTCGACAGGTGGCGGATCGGGAGAGGAGAAGCCGGGAGACGGCGGAAACACTGGCGGCGGTTCGGATGGGGACCAGAGTGAGAATCCGCTAGGCTGATAATTTTTTAGACATAAGAACAAAAGAACAGATTTAAGATGATTCTTTCTTTTGTCCTTTTGTTCTTTTGTCTTAAGAAAATCTTTTGTCTTAAATGAGATTTTCTGTCAATCAATAATTTCTATTTATTTATATAAACCTAAACCTTATGAGTACGAAATCATCTACCTGGGACAAAATCTTGAAAGTGATAATCGCTATTGCCTCGGCTATTCTGGGCGCCGTCAGCGCCCATGCCATGACCAAATAGCGTCGCGACAAGATAACATCCCTTCCCTTTTCATTTTTCATTCTTAACTATTCATTCCAATGAGAGTCATCAATCTTATCGTTGTCCACTGTTCCGCCACCCGCAGCGACCGCTGCTATACGGAACACGACCTGACAACAGACCACCTGCGCCGGGGTTTCTCCGGCGCAGGCTATCATTATTACATCCGTAAGAACGGAGATATCAAGAGTTTGCGCCCCGTCGACAAGCCCGGTGCGCACGCCAAAGGCTATAATGCGAATTCAATCGGTATCTGCTATGAAGGCGGTCTGGACGAACACGGCCGTCCTGCCGATACGCGTACTCCCTTTCAGAAGCACTCGCTGAGAGTCCTCATCCTGCTGTTGCTGAAAGATTATCCCGGTTCCCGCCTCTGCGGTCATCGCGACCTCAGTCCCGACTTGAACCACAACGGCGAGATAGAACCCGAAGAATGGATCAAAGCCTGTCCCTGCTTCGATGCCCAAAGCATTCTACTCCATGGCCGAGGCGTCGAACGAAAGCGGCAGTAACGCTCCTACACTCTTCAGCTCGTAGATGCCTTTTCTGCCGTAGAGCAATATCCGCATGGGACGATTGAACCGCTTCTCCGTTTCGAGCATTACTTGCCGGCAGGCACCGCATGGAGGAATCGGATCTTCCAGGAACTCGCCCCGTTCATTGCGGGCGGCGATGGCGAGGGTTTCTACTGCCTGGTCGGGATATTGGGAGTTGGCATAAAACAAAGTGGTTCGTTCGGCACAAAGACCGGAAGGATAAGCGGCGTTTTCCTGGTTGCTTCCGGTGACGATGGCCCCGCTTGCCAGCCGTGCGGCGGCACCTACCGAGAAGTGGGAGTAGGGGGCATAGCTGCGATTGGTTGCTTCGCAGGCGGCGCCCAGCAGTTCGCGGTCGGACTCACTCAGTTCTTCAAGGTCGTATATTTTGATGGCAATCTGTATATTAAGCTCTTTCATAGGGTGGGGTTTTATATTGTAATTAATGTTACAAAGATAGGAAAGAGATTGGATTTTTCAATTCTTTTACTGACTTTTGTGCCGAACTCAATAAATTGAAGCATGAAACGCACTCTCAGACTGACTGCAATTATAGCATTCCTGTTCATTTCCGTAGCCGCTGTGCAGGCGCAGCGCCGAAATGCCCGTTACAATGAATACATCAAGCAATATGCCCCGCTGGCTGTGGAACAGATGAAGTTGCACAAGATACCTGCCAGCATCACCCTGGCGCAAGGTCTGCTGGAAAGTGGCGCCGGATATAGCGAGCTGGCGCGTAAAAGCAACAACCACTTCGGCATTAAGTGCGGGGGCAACTGGAAGGGACGCACCGTGCGCCACGACGACGATGCCCGCAACGAATGTTTCCGCGCCTATCGCAATCCGAGGGACTCGTACGAAGACCATTCCCTTTTCCTAAAGCGGGGAGCCCGCTATGCTTTCTTATTCAATCTGAAGATTACGGATTATAAAGGCTGGGCGCGTGGCTTGAAGAAAGCCGGATATGCTACGGATCCCTCGTATGCCAATCGGCTGATTACAATCATCGAAGACTACGAACTGTACAAGTACGACAGCCGTGGCATGACCAAGCGCGATGCCCGTAGCTGGGAGAAAGAGTTGAAGAAGAAACCCTGGCTTGCCAATCCGCACCAGGTATATATAGCCAATGACATTGCCTATATCGTGGCGCGAAGCGGAGATACCTTCCAGATGCTGGGCAAGGAGTTCGACATCAGTTGGAAGAAGCTGGTGAAGTATAACGACCTGCACCGCGAGTATACGCTCGAATCCGGCGATATCATCTACCTGAAAGAAAAACGTAAGAAGGCCGCCAAGCCTTATACCGTATATATTGTAAGGGATGGTGATTCCATGCATACCATTTCTCAAAAGTATGGCATCCGCCTGAAGAACCTGTACAAGATGAACCGCAAAGACACGGAATACGTGCCCGAGGTGGGAGACAGGTTGAGATTGAGGTAATGTCATTATCCGAAAATGTACAAGGTGTCCGAAAACGGACACCTTTCTTTTTTCTCTTTTCGCTTACTTTCAAGGGGTTATGATTTTGGCATAGATTTAGTATATATTAAGCGTTAATGTTCGCAAATAATTAAATCTAAAGATATGGATAGAGAAATTCCGAAAGAAGTGCGCAACAAAGAGCGCAATAAGAAAATTATTCGTTACGGCGGTATGGGTATTGCCGGCATCGTAGTGATCAGTGTACTCATTTCGTTGATGCGCACGGGTGTGAAGGAAAAAGACCTGGTCTTTTCGAAAGTAGGCAAGGGGACGATTGAAGTCAGTGTCAGCGCTTCGGGCAAAGTGGTTCCTGCATTCGAGGAAATCATTAACTCGCCGATTAACACGCGCATCCTGGAAGTGTATAAGAAAGGCGGCGACAGCGTGGACATAGGAACGCCTATCCTGAAACTGGACTTGCAGAGTGCCGAAACCGACTATAAGAAACTGCTGGACGAAGAACAGATGCGCAGCTATAAGCTGAAGCAACTCCAGGTAAACAACCAGACCAAACTGAACGACCTGCAAATGCAGATTAAAGTCTCTGCCATGAAGCTGAACCGCATGAAGGTGGAACTGCGCAATGAGCAATATCTGGACAGCCTTGGTTCGGGAACTACCGATAAAGTGCGCCAGGCCGAACTCAGCTATAATGTACAGCAACTGGAATACGAGCAGCTGAAGCAGCAATATGCCAATGAGCAAGAAGTGATGGCTGCCGAATATAAAGTGCAGGAACTGGACTTCAGCATGTTCAAGAAGAGCCTTGCCGAAACGAAGCGCACGCTGGACGATGCGCAGATCCGTTCGCCCCGGAAGGCGATCCTTACCTATATCAATAATCAGATCGGTGCGCAAGTATCGGAAGGCAGCCAGATTGCCGTTATCTCCGATTTGAGCCACTTCAAGGTGGAAGGTGAGATAGCCGATACGTATGGCGACCGTGTGGCAGCAGGTGGCAAGGCCATTGTGAAGATCGGCAGTGAGAAGTTGGAAGGATCGGTAAGCAGCGTGACGCCGCTCTCGAAGAATGGCGTGATTTCCTTTACGGTACAGCTGAACGAGGATAACAACCGTCGCCTGCGCTCCGGACTGAAGACGGACGTCTATGTGATGAATGCCGTGAAAGAGGACGTGATGCGCATAGCCAATGCCAGCTACTACGTGGGACGCGGAGAGTATGAGCTCTTTGTACGCAACTCCGACAAGGAAATTGTGAAGCGTAAGGTTCAGCTTGGCGACTCGAACTTTGAGTTTGTAGAAGTAATCAGCGGTTTGCAACCGGGCGACGAAGTGGTGGTGAGCGACATGAGCAACTACAAGAACAAGAATAAGCTGAAACTGAAATAAGAGGGCTTTATGATAAAGATTTATCTGAAACAGGCTTGGAACCTGCTGAAGGAAAATCCGCTGGTAAGCGGACTTTCCATTGCAGGTACGGCACTGGCCATTACTGCCGTGATGATGATTGTCCTTGTGCTGCAAGTCCGCACGGCAGCGTATGCCCCGGAGTCGGCACGCGGAAGGATGCTACACGCCACGGCGATGCGGGCTTCCGTGAAGAAGAACGACGGCAACAGGAATAATGGTATGATGGGCAAGCGTGTGGTGCGTGAATTGTTCTACAACCTGAAAACACCGCAGGATGTGAGCGGATATGCTTCTAATACGGTTTCGGTCAGTTCTGTCGCCAAGCGTACCTTTACTAAATATACGGCCACTTATACAGACGACCGGTTTTGGAATATATTCGATTTTACCTTTCTGGATGGTGTGCCTTTCAATCGTGAGGAAAGCGAGAGCGGTGTACGTAAGGCGGTGATCAGTAATCAGCTGGCACGTCGGCTTTTCGGAGAAACAACGAAAGCACGAGGACAGCAGCTGCTTGTGAATCAGACAGAATATACCGTCTGCGGGGTGGTGAAAGATGTGCCTCGTACCGCCCATTTCGCTTATTCGGATATATGGGTACCTTACAACTCGAGTCGCAAGATGGAAACTCCGGCCAATGTTTACGAAGGATTGGTAGGAGGGTTTAGTGTAGTGATGCTGGCACGCAGTACAGACGATTTTCCTGCTATCCGTGCTGAGGTTGAGAAAGCGACGAAACAACTGAATGCAAATACGGCCGAGTATGATATCAGTTTCTTTTGTGGCCCGATGAGCAATACAGACTTGGTTATATCAGGCTATAATGGATTCAATGATGAGATACCTTATGGCGATTGGGCTTTGAAGCAAGGTAGCTTCATACTCTTCTTGCTGGTACTTCCGGCCCTGAATATGATCAGCATCACACTGACCAACTTCCGCAAACGTCGTGCGGAGATAGGTGTGCGCAAGGCATTCGGTGCGACGGCGGGCAATGTGTTCGGCCAGGTGGTCAATGAAAATCTTATCATTACGTTTATAGGCGGTGTGTTCGGTCTGCTGTTTTCGGTTGGCTTGTTGTTGCTGACGCGGGATATCTTCTTTCCTGCCGGTACGGTTTTCAACATGAGCATGCTGATACGCCCTGCTACTTTCCTTGTAACCCTGTTTTTCATTTTCTTGTTGAACATGCTGTGTGCAGGTATTCCTGCCTGGCGTGCCGGAAAGTACAACATCGTAAAATCACTGAATAATCAAGAATAAAATTCATACCGACATGATACGTCATCTTATTACTCTTATATGGAATCAGCGTAAGCAGAACGGCTGGATATTTGCTGAACTGGCTTTGGTCTTGCTGGCTATTTTTATTCTGACGGATACCGGCTACAGCAAATTCACCTTATATAATCAACCGCTGGGCTACGACATCAGCCGTTGCTGGCGTCTTCATCTGGAAGAGATGGAGCCGGGAAGCAAAGGCTATATCGGCGAAGATGAGCGTGGAGCAAAGTGCTGGGAACGCATCTGCATGCTGAGCCAACGCCTGATGGAGACCGGTGAGGTGGAAGCTGTGGGAAGCAGCTTTTATAGTTGCCCCTACAGTCAGGGAAATTCGTGGACTAACATTGAGCCGGCAGGAAAAGACAGTGTCAATGCCTATCCGGAAAGTATTCACCGCCAAATGGGGGATGTGGGCTATTTCGAAGTGTTCGGCATTCACGATGTGAACGGCAAACATATCCGCGACCTGGAGAACCCATCCAAAGATGAAGTTATCCTGACTCAGAAGGTTGCGGAGAGATTCTTTGGTGAGCAGGAACCGCGGGGGCTGCTGGTGACTACCGGTGAGCTGGAAGAGACACCTGTATTGGCAGTGGCGCCTACCATCCGCGAGAACGATTATGCGCCTGCTACCCCTACCTTTTATATTAAGGCCTCCAATCAGTCGATGGAAGAACTCTTCACTGTATATCGCCCCAACTCATTGGAGTACTCTGTCCGTATGAAGCGTGATATGACGCAGGATGAAATGGAAACTTGGCTCGCTTCTTTGGGCGATCGGTTGACGTCGGGCAATGTTTACGTAAATGCTGTTACCGGGTTCGAGGATATGCGTCGTGCCAGGATAGACACCACCGTGAGCGACTGGCAGACGGTTCAACTTATCATTGTTTTTCTGCTGCTGAATGTCTTTTTCGGTGTTACGGGCACGTTTTGGATGCGTACGCAGGCACGCCGCTCGGAGACGGGGCTGCGCATGGCCCTCGGTGCGTCAAAAGAGAAAATCGTATCTTGGCTGAATGCCGAAGGACTGCTGATAATGCTTCTGGCTGTTATCCCTATTGCCGTCATTGTGCTGAATTTCCGGCAGATGGATTTGTTGTCTACGGAAGTGCCTTACAGCATAGGCCGCTGGTTGGCGGAGATCGGCATTACACTGGGCATTATGGCGACGATGATATTGCTGGGAATAGCCGTTCCCGCCTATTGGATTATGAAGGAACAGCCGGCGGAGGCATTGCATTACGAATAACAAAACTTTAATATCTTATGATAAAGATTTATCTGAAACAGGCATGGGAGCTATTGAAGCAAAATCCGCTTTTCAGTAGTCTCTACGTTGTCGGCACCGGTCTGGCTATTGCCATGACGATGATTATGGCGGTGGTCTATTACGTGAAGATAGCCCCGGTCTATCCGGAGGTGAACCGTATGAATACGCTATACCTTACGAATTCCCGCTTTCAGAAGGGGGAGGGAGACCATAAAAGTACCTTTCAGTGGGGATTTTCTCTCAAGGCGGTGCAAGAATGGTTCTATCCGGTGGAGAATGCAACGGTGGTATCCGCTTCTTTGCAGAATGACATGACGGAGAATAGCTACATTCAACCCAGTGACCGTAGCGGTGACTTCTCGGTGAGCTTGAAGTTGGTCGATCCCAATTTCTTCCGCATCTACTCTTTCCGGTTCCTCGAAGGGCAGGCGTTTACCGCTTCCGACCTGGAGAGTGGCATCGCTACGGCGGTGATTACGGAAGAACTCTCCCGCCGCCTGTTCGGTACGGTAGAGGGGGTAGTGGGGCGCTCGTTCAGCCTGAACTATGCAGACTACCGGGTTTGCGGTGTGGTACGTGGTGCCAGCTTTCTGACGTCGAAATCGTATGCACAAGTATATATGCCTTATAGCGTGGCGAAAGGTTATCAGGAACCGAAATATGACATTCCTTATTTGGGAGCTTATGGAGTCACCTTCATGGTGGAAGACGATGCACAGGCAAAGGCGCTGCGTGCAGAGATAGACGAGGTGCTCCGTAAGGTAAACCTGGTACATAAGGACGAGTGGACAGTGAGTATCTGGGATCAGCCTACGTCGCATCTGCTCAGCGCTTTCAAGCAATATGCCGGCCAGGAGTTCGATACCTGGGCAACAGTCCGCCACTTCCTGCTGGTACTGCTGGTATTGCTGCTGGTGCCTGCCCTCAACCTGAGCGGCATGATAGCGAGCCGTATGGAGAGCCGGTTGACGGAAATGGGAGTGCGTAAGTCTTTTGGTGCAGGGCGTGGCAGCCTGCTCTCGCAAGTGATGTGGGAGAATCTGCTGTTGACCTTGCTGGGAGGACTGTTAGGTTTGCTGCTGGCATGGCTGGGGCTTTACCTCTGCCGTGAATGGGTGTTCTCGGTCTTTGAAAGTTGGCCGAGTGCACTTCCCGAAGGAGTGGAGGTGCGCGTGTCCGGCGAAATGCTTTTTGCTCCGCTGGTGTTCCTGGCAGCGTTGCTGCTCTGCGTGGCACTGAACATGCTGTCGGCGCTGCTGCCGGCATGGCATTCGCTGCGGAAACCGATTATTTATTCATTGAACGAGAAACGATAAAAGGACAAGGCTATGTTGAAAATTATATTAAAGAATCTTTGGGCACGCCGCTCCCGCAACGGATGGCTGCTGGCGGAACTGATTTTGGTGAGCATCGTTTCCTGGATAATTCTGGATCCGGTTATCGTGGTGACTCACGACCGTAACATCCCCTTGGGATATGATGCCGACCGGCTTTGCCTGGTGTCGCTCGGTGCATTGCAACCGCAAGCTCCGGGATATGATGCACAGGCAGAAGATTCTACGGTGCTGATGAATACTTATCTGAACATGGTGCGACGCGTCAAGGACTTTCCGGGAGTGGAACTTGCCGCTCCGTTACTGGGCTTTTGCTATCCCAATTCGCAAGGCAGTAGCAACAGCTCGATGCGTGCGGAAGGTGATACTCTCGATGTATCGACCATGTGGATGTTCTTCCTGCCCCACACCGGGTTCTTCGAGACGTATGGTTTCCGTTCCGGAAAGGGGATGACTCCCGGGGAGTTGTCGGATTATGACTATACCAAGAATGACATCGTGCTTACGGAGAACGCTGCCGAACGCTTTTTCGGAACAAAGGATGCGCGTAATAAACGGTGCTGGAATGTGTCTCGGAACGACACGACCGTTATGCCCGTGATAGGTACCGTAGGTACTTTCAAGACACAGAGCGAGTGGCGTCCCGTGCCGGTGCTATTCACGCCTATGCTTTCGGTAGACATGAGCTATATCCCGGAACATGCGCAGATACTTGTTCGGATAAAGGAAGGTGTCAGCATGAACCGTTTCTTGCATGAGTTTCGCCCGTGGATGGTGAAGGAACTGCGTGCAGGCAATCTCTTTGCGCGCAGTGTGCGGTCTTACGAGAAATTGATTGCCGACGGAGAGTATGCAGGCTCTACCTCTATCTATCACCGCAACCTGGCGATGGCGGGGTTCTTCCTTATCAACCTTTGCCTGGGAGTGATCGGTACCTTCTGGCTGCAGACGCGCACGCGTCGCGAAGAGGTGGGAGTGATACTCTCGTTCGGGGGTACTCCGAGGGACATTGTCCGTCTGCTGATGGGCGAGGGAGCCGTGATGACCTTTATTGCCGTATTGGTAGGGTGCTTGCTTTACCTGCAGTATGCCTTGAAGGAAGGTTTGGAGAAAGCACAGAACTGGGTGGACACTACGGAGGTGTATTGGGTGACGGACTTCACGCAGCACTTCCTGGTAGTATCGCTGATTGTGTTCGTTATTATGCTGGTGGTGGTGCTGGTAGGTATCTATATTCCTGCCCGCAGAATCAGCCGCATTCCGCCTACCGAAGCCCTGCGCGACGAGTAGGGCGAACCGCTGAAAACGGACAAAGTGTTCATTAACGGACACTTGCCCGGAAACATAAATGCTTGATAATAAAAGAAAAAGGATTTTGGCACAGCATTTGACCTATTGATAAGGTAATTGTGCGAAAACGAAACAGAATAAACCAATAACAATTAAAATACTTACCATTATGATTAAGTTAACTGGCATCAACAAGATTTATCGTACGAACGAGATTGAAACCGTAGCATTGGAGAATGTGAACCTCGAAGTGAATAAGGGAGAATTCCTGAGTATTATGGGACCGTCCGGTTGCGGTAAGTCCACGTTGCTGAACATTATGGGCTTGCTCGATGCGCCTACAAACGGCACCATCGAGATAGCAGGCACTAAGGTAGACGGCATGAAGGACAAGGAACTGGCTGCTTTCCGTAACCAGAAGCTGGGCTTCGTATTTCAGTCTTTCCACCTGATTAACTCGCTGAATGTGCTGGATAATGTGGAACTGCCTTTGCTTTACAGAAAGGTGTCTGCCAAAGAACGCCGCCGCCTGGCCGAAGAGGTACTGCAGAAAGTCGGGTTGAGCCATCGTATGCGCCACATGCCTACACAACTCTCCGGTGGTCAGTGCCAGCGTGTTGCTATTGCCCGTGCCATTATCGGCAATCCGGAGATAATCCTCGCCGATGAGCCGACCGGTAACCTGGACTCTAAAATGGGTGCTGAGGTTATGGAACTGCTGCATCAGCTGAATAAGGAAGACGGACGTACCATCGTGATGGTAACCCACAATGAAGGACAAGCGAAACAAACCAGCCGCACGATCCGCTTCTTCGACGGTCGCCAGGTAGAATAATCAAAAAACAGAATACATTATGAAGTCTTTTATTATTACCCTCAGTTTATTATTTGCCGCAGTGGCAGGTACTGTTTACGCTGCTAATGGCGATGCCAAGGTGAGCGAAGTGCGCAAAGTAAGCGCTTTCTCTTCTATAGAGATAACTTCCGTGGCAACGGTGTACTTCACACAGAGCGATACATATTCCCTGAAGATAGAGGGAAAAGAGAAATACGTCACTATCACCACTACCGAGGTGAAAGATGATTGCCTTTGCATCGGTTTTAAAGATAAGAACAAGCAAACGCGCAACCGCAACGACGGTGTTACCATTTACCTCTCTGCCCCCAACCTGAAGGGAGTGGAGTTCAGCGGTGTGGGCAGCTTCAACTGCGAGAAACCGCTGAAACTGGATGACGTAAAGTTCGAGGTGGAAGGTGTAGGCAAACTGAATATTGAGGACTTGACCTGCAATAATCTGAAAGTGAGACTGGAGGGAGTGGGAAAAGCCGACATCCATGTTCACTGCGATTACCTGTCCGCCAGTTTGGACGGAGTAGGACATGTCACCCTGAGCGGTGAAGCCGGACGCGCTGATATCTCCAAAGGCGGCATCGGCGGAGTGGATACCAGTAACTTGAGAGTAGGCCGCTAAAAACATAAATCCTCGTAAGACCTATGATTAAACAATACCTTACCCAAGCATGGGCGCAACTGCGGCAGCAGCCTATTATCAGTGCTGTCAGCATTGCCGGTACGGCACTGGCCATCTTCCTCATCATGTTGGTGGTGATGATGCAGCAAGTGAAGGTGGCACCTTTTGCCCCCGAGAGCAACCGTGACCGTTTTCTGCACGTGCGCACCATGAGCATCAGCAATAAAAACTGGGGCGATGGCACCAGCAACGGGCCGATGAGTGTAAAGACAGCCCGCGAATGTTTCCAGTCACTGAAGACTCCGGAGGCTGTTACTATTTATTCGGTTTTCTCGGTATCCAAGCCTGTATCATTGCCCGGTCAGCCGGCCACGGGAGTGGATTTGAGGGAAACGGACGATATCTTCTGGAGAGTGTTCGACTTCTCTTTTATCGGCGGCAAGCCTTACGACAAGGCTATGTTTGATGCCGGACAGCCGGTGGCTGTTATTACCGAAAGTGTTTCGCGCGTTCTGTTCGGAACGACCGAATCCGTGGGGCGGGAGTTTCTATTGGCACATGCTCCTTACCGCGTGGTGGGTGTAGTGAAAGATGTATCTACGCTGGCCGAGCGCTGCTACGGTCAGGTGTGGGCACCTTATACCTCTACGGGCTTGGACAAAGAAGTGTGGAGCGACCACATGGGAATGATGAGTTGCACGATACTGGCTCACAGCCGTGAAGATTTCCCTGCTATCCGCGAGGAAGCCGAACGGCGGAAACAAGAATATAATACGTTGATCGGCGCTGACGGGTGGGAACTTATTTATCGTAACCGCCCCTATGACCAGGAGAAGAATGCGATTGCCTTCGCCGCCAATCTGGAACCCGACCTGAATGCGGAGCGGCGGCAACGGATGGTCATCTTTGTTATTCTGCTGATCGTGCCTGCCATCAATCTGAGCAGCATGACGCAGAGCCGTCTGCGCCAGCGCGTTGCCGAAATAGGTGTACGCCGTGCTTTTGGTAGTACGCGGACGGAACTGATGGGGCAGATACTTGCCGAGAACCTTGTTGTGACACTGTTGGCGGGCGCCTTAGGACTGCTGCTGAGCGTAGCTTTTGCCTATCTGGGAAACTCCTTGTTTTTTGCACAGGAATTCAGCCGGACACTGAATCCTCCGATGGTGGATGCCGCTATCCTGCTGCATGCTTCTACTTTTGGTTGGGCGTTGCTTTTTTGCTTTGTTCTGAATCTGCTGAGCTCGGGCTTCCCGGCATGGAAAGCGTCGCGCATCGGAATTGTGAATGCTTTGGGCGGACGCCTGCACTAAATATGGAAAGGATATGGAAAAGAAACTTTTAATACAGATAAAGAACGAGTGGCGCTCCAATCTTTGGTTGGTGCTGGAACTGCTGGTAGTGAGTGTGGTGATGTGGTATATAGTGGACTATATCTACACACGAGCCGCCACCTACCTGGAACCGCGCGGTTTTGACGTGGAGCATTGTTACTTGGTGGAGATGGGCCAGCTGACGGAGAAGAGTCCCGACTTTGTGGCGGAGCAGAACTACGAGCAGCACTATGCCGATATCATGGAGCTGGTGGAGCGGCTGAAGCGTCGCCCCGAGATTGAGGCGGTGAGCCTTTCGCAGAACTCCTATCCCTATAATGGCAGCAACAGTACGTCCGAGGTGCGCTATGATACGCTGGCTTCGCCCAACTGGACCATACGACGGATGGTGACGCCCGACTTTGTGCGTGTGTTTCGGTATCGAGGAGTGAATGGGGAGACGCCCGAACAGCTTGCGGAGATGCTGGACAAGAACGAGTTACTGGTGTCGAACAACCTCTTCAGGAAATACGACATACCGATGAGCGAGTTCGTCGGAAAGCCGTTCTATGTTATGGGAGATACTACCCAGTCCGTCCGCCTGGCAGCCGCTTTGCAGGATGTACGCTACAGCGATTTTCAGCAGGCACGCAGCAGCTATTGCATGGTGTACAACCTACTGGATATAAACCGTACGAACCCGGGCTGGATAAACACCGACAATGAGCTTTGCCTGCGCGTGAAGGACGACCAGGATCGGGACTTCATCGAGCGGTTGAAGGCGGACAGTGAAAAGCAGTTTCGTGTAGGTAACATCTTCATTTCCGAAGTGCGCTCTTTCCAGGATATCTGGCGCAACTTCCAGCAGATGCAGTACAATGAACTGCGCAATTATATGATGGGTATGGGATTCTTGTTGCTGAATATTTTCCTCGGCCTGCTGGGAACTTTCTGGTTCCGTACACAGCAACGCCGTTCGGAGATTGCACTGCACAAGGCACACGGTGCTACAGATAAAGCCATCTTCAGCCGTTTGCTTTGTGAAGGGGTGTTGTTGCTGGCAATTGTAACGCCTGTCGCTCTTATCATTGATTATAACCTTGCTAATCTGGAACTGAACTCCTGGCGCAACGGGACGACGCTGGAATGGGGACGCTTGTTGCTCTGTGCCGTTATCAGCTTTGTACTTATAGCCTTGATGATAGCTATTGGTATCGGTATTCCGGCGCGCAAGGCAATGAAGATACAGCCTGCTGAGGCACTGCACGACGAGTAGTTACTATTGAGGGTGGCGCAATAGTACTTATATTAAGAAACTATATATATTGAACTTTATATGATACGACTTTACTTTCAACAAGCTCTCTACCACCTGCGCGAGAATCCTATTATTACTTGGGTTTCCGTCATCGGTACGGCGCTTGCCATCTGTATGATTATGGTGCTTGTTATCACCCTGCAAGTACGTATTGTGGATTGTGAACCCGAGGTGAACCGCTCGCGTACGTTGTATGTTTCCGCTATGTCTGCCAGGGATAAAGGTGATACGAGTGGGTATTCATCCAACGCACGTATGTCGATTCGTACCGGGCGCGAGTGCTTCAAGGCACTCACCTCGGCCGAAGCCGTCACGCTCGTCTCTATGCCGGAAAAGGTGCGCGCTTCCTTGCCTGCCGGAGCAAAGATGACGGTCGACATGGTACAGACTGATGATGCCTTCTGGAATATCTTTCAGTTTCGCTACTTGAGCGGGAAGGCTTTTACGAAAGCGGAAAGCGATGCAGGGCAGCCATGCGTTGTACTTTCGGCTACCGTGGCACGTCGCCTATTTGGTACCACGGATGCGGCAGGGAAGACGGTGCAACTGAATCATATAGAGTATCACGTGACGGGAGTAGTAGCCGATGTTTCTGTACTCGCCACTTCCGCCTATGCACAGATATGGGTACCCTATACCTCGATAGATGCTGAGATGGCTTGGCGTGACAATACGATGGGACAAATGCGTGCTGTCATTCTTGCCCATTCATCGGCAGACTTCCCGAAGATTCGTGAGGAAGTGGAGCAACTTCGCTGCAAGTACAACGACGGTTTGCGTGATACCGAAGTATTTTATCGCGGTCAGCCGGATGCACGGTTTGCCAATCTCTATCGCGATTGGAATTCAGAGCCCGACACAAAGGCGGTGGTGCTTCGCTACACCGTCATCATCCTTATTCTTCTGCTGGTGCCTGCCATCAACCTCTCCAGCATGACGCTCTCGCGGATGCGCAGGCGTATGGCGGAGATCGGCGTGCGCAAGGCTTTCGGTGCTACAAGTGGTGAGTTGGTGCGGCAGATCTTCTTCGAGAACCTTCTGCTTACATTGCTGGCAGGCATCTTGGGGCTTCTGCTGAGCTATGCAGCCACTTTCCTGCTGAACAACTTCCTCTTCGGTAATATGATGAGTGCCTATCTCAGTGGCGAAACATCGCTGACACCCGGTATGCTGTTATCGCCTTGGGCATTTCTCGCCGCCTTCGGCTTCTGCCTGCTGATGAATGTACTTTCGTCAGGAATACCAGCCTGGCGAGCATCGAGAATGAACATTACGGACGCTATTAATCAACGTTAAGAACAGACGAACATGAAAACCCTCTTGAAACAGATAAGAAACGAATGGCGTAGTAACCTTTTCCTCTTTGTGGAACTGCTGCTTGTCTTCACCGTGTTGTGGTACATTGTAGACTGGACTGTTGTTACCGTTCGTGTCTACAATGCCCCGATGGGCTTCGATACAGACCATTGTTACAATATCGATCTTGGTAAATACACTTCGAAGGCCACCGCCTACAATCCCGCACTGACCAAAGAGGACGATATGGAGGACTTGCTGCAGATCGTAGATCGCTTGAAGCATCGCCCCGGGGTGGAAGCCGTCGCCCTTTCACATAATTGCTATCCCTATAACGAGGGCAGCAACGTCGTTCGTATCGTCGTAGATACCGTCATGCTGCAAGCGCGCTACTTCATCATTGAGCCGGATTTCTTCCGCGTATTCCGCATCCAGGCGGCGGACGGCAGCGGCACGGACAAACTGGTGGAAGCCGTACGCCGCAAGGAGATTGTGATAACTTCCAACCTTACGGACGATTATCCTGAGCTGGGGCTTGCCGATGCCAGTTCCCTGCTAGGGCGTGAAGTCCCTTATTGGGATCCCGATGCTCCCGTGCGCCATCGCATCGGCGCCATTGCCGCACCCGTTCGCTGGTCTCATTTCTATACCTCGCACGAATATGGAGGTGCCTTTATTACCTCTACGCTCGATATGGACTTGTTGCTGGGGGAGTATGAGGATCCCCGCTACATCACCCTCAGCCTCCGCGTTTCCGCAGAGGAAGACCATGATTTCATTGACCGACTGATGGACGATGCTGATCGCCTTTATCAGGTAGGGAATCTCTACTTGCTCAATGTTACTTCCTTCAAGGAGTTGCGCGAAATCAGCGAGTTGGAGGACGTGAACGAGGTGAAGACACAACTTTGTGTGCTTGGCTTCCTGTTGATGAATATTTTCCTGGGAGTTATCGGTACTTTCTGGTTCCGCACGCAGCATCGTCGCGGCGAGGTGGCGCTGCGCATGGCTATGGGCAGTTCGCGTAGCGAAATCTTCATGCGTCTGATGACTGAAGGAGTGTTGCTGCTTACCCTTGCTGCTGTGCCGGCTGCTCTCATCGCTTTCAATGTCGGTATAGCCGAACTGGTGGATGTCGGGAAAATGAATTTTACTGCCGATCGTTTCCTGCTCGGTATCGTCTTTACTTGGTTGCTTATGGCTGTGATGATTGTGGCAGGCATTTGGTATCCGGCTTCCAGAGCCATGAAGGTGCAACCGGCCGAGGCGTTGCACGACGAATAGAAACTCCAAACACACGTTGTACACTATGAAACAGATTATTGCCCTTATCCGTCAGAATCCCTTCTTCAGCGTTGTTTCTGTTATAGGAACAGCGGTGAGTATTACTTTTGTCATGGTAATCTATATGGTGTACGATATCCAGACGGCTAACATAGCTCCGGAATCGCATCGAGACCGTATGGTGTATTCTTCTTATGGATACTCTTACCGCAAGTCCGATTATAGTAACGCCAATACGGGTATGTCTTATCGGGCTGCGCATGCCATTTTCCAGGATCTTCCCGGGGCTGAATTGGTTACTTACTTGGGCCCTACCTACATCAGATATTGCGGTTCTTCGCCGGAGCAGGGTATGCGTCGTACGGTTCGTCTGGTAGACTTGAACTATTGGCAAGTTTACGAGATACCTCTTGTGGCGGGACGTCTTTTCAGTGCTGAAGAGTTCGATGCTTGCCGTGATGTGGTCGTTATCGGTGAACAGTTGGCTCGCGAAGCCTTTGGCTCGGCAGAGGCGGCTGTTGGCAAGAACTATTTCGTGAACTTTAGTCCTAAGCGTATTGTCGGCGTTACGAAAGATGTCAGCTCGCTTTTCACCTTTGCTTATGGTGAATTGTGGATGCCATATTCTACACAAGATTCGGATCTAAGTAGCGAAGGGGTGTGGGGCTCTTTCGAAGCGATGGCTCTTGTCAAATCGGGAGTCAGCAAAGAGGAACTGAAGC
Source organism: uncultured Bacteroides sp. (assembly GCA_902388495.1). Lineage (GTDB taxonomy): Bacteria > Bacteroidota > Bacteroidia > Bacteroidales > Bacteroidaceae > Bacteroides. Next base: position 29,350 of record CABMPP010000028.1, read on the forward strand.
AACAGATAGAACAGTCACTGGCTCGGTTCAACGAAACGCTGACGGAATACAAACTGGAACTTCCCGATCTCAGCACCTATACGGAACGTCAGTTCTTCCGTAACGATACGGTAACTCCTGCGGTGACTTGTATCATCTTGGGGCTGATACTGCTGATCGTTCCTGCTATCAATGTCAGCGGACTTATTTCTTCGCAAATGTCCCGTCGTATGTCCGAGCTTGCCGTACGAAAGTCTTATGGTGCCAGTCGTGCTGTATTGATGACTCAGTTACTTCGCGAGAATCTGGTATTGGCATTTGTGGGCACGCTGCTCGGCTTTGCATTTTCTTGCCTGTTCCTGTGGGTGGGCAAGGACTGGATGCTGGGTGACGGTGCGCCCGGGGCAAACTTTGACGTCAGCATCTGGCTGTTCCTCCGTCCTACGGTCTTTTTGGCTGTATTGGCGGTGTGTTTGTTGTTCAACTTGCTTTCCGTGTTTATTCCGGCATGGCAGGCTACGCGTCGTCCCATTGCCGAAGTACTGGGCGGAGAATAACGAGGCATTGATTAAATCTAAAAACGGTAATAATTATGATACACTCCATCTTGCACCAAATATGGAACCAACGCCGTAGCAACGGTTGGCTGTTCGCCGAGTTGCTGATAGTCTTTACACTGATGTGGTATTGTGTGGATGTGCTCTACAGTTTCACCCATGCCGAACGGCAACCCAAAGGTTATGACTTGGAACACGTCTATAAGGTCAGAATCTCTTATAATCCTACGCAACTCGTGTTGTGCAGCACGGCAGACAGTTTGCAGCAATTCTGGTTCAAGCCGATGGAAGAAGTGTTCAGGCGAGTCAAGCAGTACCCTGCTGTAGAGAGTGCTGCGATGTGGCTGGGTACGGATGCATATACCCGCCGCCACATGTTTCAGGGATATACTACGGACAGCATGCATGTGGTAGCAGCCAACATTCGTTATGTATCTCCCGAATATTTCGACGTGATGCGCATTCCCATAGTGCAGGGCAGCGGTATGTTTGCTGCGGACAAGGCTGCATTTGCGAGTGATGCGGGTTCTTCTTTACTATTCTCCTCTGCCGAGTGGAATCCTTCTGCCAGCCCTCAGCCTGCTGTGATAACCTGCGATTTGGCCGACAGCCTCTTTCAGACAACTGCCGGGATCTTGACTCGTGAGTTTATGGATTACTATAGCAGCGGTTTACGCTATCGCGTTTCTGCTGTGTGTGCTTTGCAGAAGACAGATGACTATGCCCGTTACGGACCTTTTATTCTGACACCTTTCCCGAATTGGTTCTACAAGACCCAGAATATTCCGTCTATTTCTATTCGTGTACGCCCCGAAGCCGATACAAATGATTTTTCTGCCCGTTTCTTTCAGGAGATGACTTCGCAGCTGCAAGTAGCTCCTTTCTATCTCTTCGACGTTATCAGCTACAAGGATCAGAAGATAGAGCGTGATGCGGCCGAAGGCATAACCCCTTATATCCGCAGTGCGCGTCTCATTGTGATATTCTTTGTGTTCAATGTCTTTATCGGACTGATGGGAACCTTCTGGTTCCGTACCCGCCATCGCCATAGTGAGATTGCTTTGCGCATGGCTATGGGCAGCAGTCGTGCCAGGATACGTGCACAGTTGCTGGGTGAGGGATTGCTGCTTTTGATTGCTGCCGCCATTCCTGCTTTAGTAATATGTGCCAATATGGTTTTGGTCGATGTAACCTTTACCGAAACGACGGATGCAAGTTGGGGAAGGTTTGCTATTTGTACGCTGATAGTCCTTCTTTTGATGGCATTGATGGTGGTTGCAGGTATTTGGTATCCGGCCTCCAGGGCAATGACAGTGCAGCCTGCCGAGGCTTTACACGATGAATAGGTAAGTTTTTTTAATAATTTACGTTCTTTCTCAATATAACTTGTATATTTGCGTGATTATTAAGAATATTTGCGCAGATTATCCAAAGTAGAAATTATGAGAAAACACCTTATCCTTCCCTTGTTAGTGGGTCTGCTATGGTTGATGCCGGAAACACTTTCGGCTGCGGAACGTACATACAATATACTTTTTATACAATCGTACACAAAGCAAACTCCTTGGCATAAAGAATTGACGGTAGGTTTGAAAGACGGATTGGAGAAGGGTGGAGTGAAAGTCAATATCGTTACTGAGTATTTGAATGCCGATTACTGGGCTTTTGCCTCCGAATGTCTCATTATGCGCCGCATCTGCGAGCGGGCCAGACAACGGAAGACAGATTTGATTGTGACTTCCAGTGATGAAGCCTTTTTCACATTGACGCATTGTGGTGACTCCCTGCCTTTTCAGTTGCCGGTGGTAGTTTCCGGCATTAAATATCCGGATGAATCGTTGTTTAAGCGAATGCCTAATGTTTCCGGATATACCTCGACAACGAATTTCGATGTATTGCTGGAAGAGGCGATACGCCTGTTTCCTTCGCGTAAAGACTTAGTCTGTCTGTCGGACAGCAGTTTCCTCAGCCTCAAAGGTGTAAGAGCTGTGCAAGACGCTTGGGGGCGTGTGAAAAGTAAATATCCGGAGCATACTTTGCGATTGCTGAATGTGCAGGCAAATTCCATGAACTCTATTATTACCTCTATTTGTTATGATTTCAACGCATACAAGCATATCGTTATTGCACCCAAATGGATTCCTTTCCTTTCGTTGAAACTGAAGGCTCCCGTGTTTGCCAGCCAAAACCTGGCAATGACGAATGGCGTTTTGTGTGTCTACGATGTCGAACCGTCGGAAGATACATATGCTGCCGGTAGGCAGGCTGCAAGTATATTGAAAGGGACGTTACCCGCCTCTTACGGCGTGAATAATCTTGATGGAAGGTTACTGTTCGACTACAAGCAGCTGAAATTCTTCTATGTGAATGTAGACCGTGCCGAAAGTCGGGGCGTTATTCTGAATGTACCGTTGGGAGAACGTTATCGCATCTGGTTTATTCTTCTCTATTCGGTGATTGTAGGAGCCTTGATACTTCTGGTTGCCTGGCTTTTCCGTATCAATCGGCGTGAGTCGCGTCGGCGTATACATGCACAGACCCGCTTGCTGATACAGCATCGGTTGGTAGAACAGCGGGACGAGTTTGATAATATATTCTGCTCCATTCGCGACGGCCTGATTACTTATGATATGGATTTGCGTATTCATTTTGTCAACCGCTCATTAGTGCAGATGTTGGGGTTGCCTCCCGAAACCTATACTGCGCGTTATTATGAAGGACAGATGGCAGGTTCCATATTCCGCATTTATATGAATGGCGAGAATATTCTGCACAGCATGTTGAAGCAGGTCCGTGCAGAAAAGAAGCCGGTCACCATTCCGGAAAAGGCTTTTATGCAGGAGATACACCAAGGAACCTATTTCCCCGTCTCCGGTGAGGTGGTGCCTATCTTTGCCAATGAGAAGATGACGGGAATGGCAATTGTGTGCCGTAATATCTCGGAAGAGGAAATGCAAAGGCGTTTTTTCAATATGGCGGTGGAAGAAAGTTCCATTTACCCCTGGCAATACAACATAAACTTGAAGAGTTTCCATTTCCCCGGTGGGTTATTGCAACGCTTCGGATATTTGGAGAACACGGATTTGATACCGAGGGAGAAGTTTGAGTCTTTGATTCATACGGATGATCTGCTTCATTCACGCCAGCATTTCGATACTATCTTATTGGGGCATGACATCAATACGCGTATAAGCTTCCGCTTGCGGAATACAGACGGAAACTATGAATGGTGGGAATTCCGCAGCACGGCGTATGATGGTCTGACGGCTGATACTCCATATATGGTATTGGGCGTTTGCCAAAGCATCCAGCGCTATAAAGACACGGAAGAGGCCTTGATTGCTGCTCGTGACCGTGCTTTGCAGGCCGATAAACTTAAATCGGCATTCCTTGCCAATATGAGCCACGAGATTCGTACTCCTTTGAACGCCATTGTCGGCTTCTCCGATTTGCTGCAAGACCTGGATGCTTTCTCGCCGGAGGAGGTAAAACAGTTTGTGGAAACGATTAATATCAACTGTACGCTGTTGTTGGCCCTGATAAATGATATCCTCGATCTTTCGCGTATCGAGTCGGGCACTATGGACTTCAAGTTTACATCTTACAACCTGACGTACATCATGCAGGAAGTGTACGAGTCGCAGCGCCTGAGCATGCCCAACGGGGTAGAGTTGCGTATCGAGATTCCGGGAGAGGACGGCAAGACTATCCTTACCGATGCAGTCCGTCTGAAGCAAGTCGTAAACAACCTGATAAACAATGCCAAGAAGTTTACGGTGACCGGAAGCATTACCTTTGGCTATCAGACGGACGAGCCGGGCTATACTACCATCTACGTAGAAGATACCGGAAGTGGTATCTCCGAAGAAGCAATGAAGCATATCTTTGAACGCTTCTATAAAGCAGACAGCTTTACGCAGGGCGCCGGTTTGGGATTAAGCATCTGCCAGACCATTGTAGACCGCCTGCACGGAACAATATCTGTTTCTTCCGAATTAGGGAAGGGGACACGCTTTGTTGTGAAGATACCGGATACGATTGAATAACGTTACTCAATTCGCTTGCACGTATTGGCTTGCAGGAACTCATCCAATATTTTCTCGTAATTGCCATGCAGCATGATGTGATGATTTCCCAGTGGACTCTTCAGGAAATAGTCGGCAGGGGAGTTCAGCTTGATGCGTACTTGCGTGCGGCACATGTTGATGTAATTGGTGTTCTCGGTGAGAGTACCCGTGCTGAGATAATACTCGTCCAGACTTTCGCTACCACATTTTACAACGGTTACATCCCCCGTAGGCAGGATGCCCTGGATGCCGATACCGCTTTCCGTCTCAAAATGGTTGCGGATAACGAACTTCTCTGTTTGGGAGATGCCGACGGTGCAATGTGCCAAAATGATTTCGTTGGTGCGGGCATTTATCATAGAAGGATTGGCCATGAAGGAAGATTTCCCGGTCAGCACCTTGACGGCAAGCATGGTGAAAATAGACTGCAAATCACCTTCACATCCGGCAATGATGCCTTCGTCATTCAGCAGGGCAAGGGCAAGGCAGCCGGTGGTACCCGTTTGGTCTATTAACCGGAAACAACTTAGCGTGATGGCACTCAGCCGTTCTTCTTCCACCACTTTCTTGATGGCGCGGTAGAGGCGCATGGCCTTTATCATATCCTCGGGGGTGGCTTCGCGGCAGGCAAGCGCTTTCCCTGCCAGTGCGGCACAGGCTTCGCCTACTTCATCATCCGTAATTCGTTCGTAGTGTTCGTAGATGCGTTCCAACGGGATGTCTACGTACTCTATTCCCCAGCGCCGCTTGGCAAGCAGATAGTCTACATTGCTTGCTATGAGCCAGTTGGATGGAGCCCCCATTACACCTACACGCATTCCGAAGAGACTGCGTTGCGCTATGAAGTTACTGTGCAGAACTAGAATGCGTTTGATGATTTCCGATAACTCTCCGTGAAGTATTTCGCTTTTCATTCCTCGTCCCCGGAGCCAGGAAGATATTTCCAGGGCGGAAGCAAGTGAGTTTTGCATGCCGTCTGCCAGAAGGATGGCAGGGCGGGGGAGTAATTCGAAATGCTGGATAACCAGTCGTTCCACTCCTCCGGTGGCAATGAATATAACACTGAAATCATTGGGAGATAACTTGTTAATATCCTGATAATCTATAATATTTACAGAAAAGTATTTCTCCAATTCTGTTAGTATTACTTCGTGAGGACTACGGATCGATGTCTGCTTGTGCAGTATGGAAGCAAAAGTTATTAGGTTGATGACCATGGTATTATTTGTAATTTTATTGTTTACATTTTTATGAATGGGCGTTGCTCGTCTCGTTTATTATTTCAAAGGTACAAGTTTCTTTTTACATAGCATAACGTTTTTACGATAGATAAGGTTTTTAAAGTTTTTATGTCTATGCTTCCTTTGGGTTTCAAATAATTCACTACATTTGCAGCTTAAATGATAATATGATAGCAAAATCGGTTATAAATAGTAAATTGTAAAACAGTAAAAAATCTCATGCCAACAATATCTATTCGCGGAACGGAGATGCCTGCATCTCCTATCAGAAAGCTGGCTCCTCTGGCAGATGCTGCCAAGCAAAGGGGCACACACGTATTCCACCTGAATATCGGACAGCCCGATCTGCCCACGCCGCAAGTGGCGATTGACGCGATACGCAATATCGACCGGAAGGTTCTGGAATACAGTCCCAGTGCGGGTTATCGCAGCTACCGCGAAAAGCTGGTAGGTTATTATGATAAGTTTAACATCAAACTTACGGCCGATGATATCATCATCACCTCCGGAGGTTCGGAAGCTGTGTTGTTCTCCTTCCTGGCTTGTCTCAATCCGGGTGATGAGATTATCGTTCCCGAGCCGGCTTATGCCAATTATATGGCGTTTGCCATCTCTGCCGGAGCCAAGATACGCACCATTGCCACGACTATAGAGGAAGGCTTCTCGTTGCCTAAGGTCGAGAAGTTTGAAGAACTGATTAATGACCGTACCCGTGCCATCCTGATTTGTAACCCCAACAACCCGACCGGTTATCTTTATACCCGCCGGGAAATGAATCAGATTCGCGACCTTGTGAAGAAGTACGACCTTTTCCTTTTCTCCGACGAGGTGTATCGTGAATTTATCTATACCGGTTCTCCTTATATATCTGCCTGCCACCTGGAGGGAATTGAGAACAATGTGGTGTTGATAGACTCTGTGTCCAAGCGTTACTCGGAGTGTGGTATCCGTATCGGCGCTCTGATTACGAAGAACAAGGAAATTCGCGACGCTGTTATGAAGTTCTGCCAGGCACGTCTCAGTCCTCCTTTGATTGGTCAGATTGCTGCCGAGGCATCTTTGGATGCGGACGAGGATTATCTGCGCGATACTTACGATGAGTATGTGGAACGCCGTAAATGCCTGATTGATGGATTGAACCGCATTCCCGGTGTGTATTCGCCTATTCCGATGGGAGCTTTCTATACGGTGGCCAAGTTGCCGGTGGACGATTCGGACAAGTTCTGTGCATGGTGCCTTTCCGACTTCGAGTACGAAGGTCAGACGGTGTTCATGGCACCCGCATCCGGTTTCTATACCACTCCCGGTTCCGGTTGTAACGAGGTCCGCATTGCCTATGTGTTGAAGAAAGAAGACCTGACCCGTGCGCTCTTTGTGCTGTCCAAAGCCTTGGAGGCTTATCCGGGAAGGGTTGATTAAAAAGATAACATGAGCTTATCCTTATTTCTTGCCCGCCGCATTTATCGAGACAGTGAGCCTGGAAAGCAAGTCTCCCGGCCTGCTGTGCTCATCGCTATGATTGGCATCGCCATCGGACTGGCGGTGATGATTATTGCCGTATCGGTGATTGTCGGCTTCAAGAGTGAGGTTCGTGATAAGATTGTAGGCTTCGGTGCCCATATCCAGATAGGCAATCTGGATGCTGCGCGTTCTTACGAAACCCGTCCGGTGGTGGTGGGGGACAGTATGATTGCTGCGCTTACCGATTATCCCGAAGTGAAGCATGTGCAGCGCTACTCCACGAAGCCCGGGATGATAAAAACTTCCAATGCTTTTCAGGGCATGGTTCTGAAAGGTGTCGGTCCCGAGTACGACCGCAGCTTCTTCCGTCGCCATCTGCTCGAAGGTGAGTTCCCGCAATTTAGTGATTCGGCTTCCTCCAATCGGGTGGTCCTTTCCAAATCCTTGGCCGACAAACTGAAACTGAAACTTGGCGACAAGATCGACACTTACTATATACAAGACGATGTGCGTGCCCGCCGCCTGACGATAGTAGGTATCTATCAGACCAACTTCTCCGAATTTGATAACCTCTTCCTGCTTACCGACCTTTGTCTCGTAAACCGGCTGAACAAGTGGGAACCCGATCAGGTGAGTGGTGTGGAACTGGAACTGCGTGATTACGACAAGCTGGAAGAAGCTACCTATCAGATAGCCACCGATACGGACGAGCGCCCCGACCGCTACGGTGCCGAGTATTGTGTCCGCAATGTAGAGCAACTCAATCCTCAGATATTTGCCTGGCTGGGCATATTGGATGTAAACATTTGGGTGATTCTTATCCTTATGATAGGTGTTGCCGGTTTTACAATGGTTTCCGGCCTGCTGATTATCATCATCGAGCGCACATCTATGATTGGTATCTTGAAGTCTTTGGGTGCCAATAACCTTACCATCCGTAAAGTCTTCCTTTGGTTCTCGGTTTTCCTTATCGGGAAAGGCATGTTGTGGGGGAATGCTATCGGTCTTGCTTTCTACTTCATTCAGCGTTGGTTCGGGTTGTTCAAACTCGATCCGGAGACTTATTATATGGCTACCGTTCCTGTCTCTTTCAATATCTGGCTGTTCCTGCTGCTGAATGCCGGGACGTTACTTGCCTCTGTACTTATGCTGCTCGGCCCTTCTTATCTTATTACGCGCATCCATCCGGCTGATTCCATCCGCTACGAATAGTAAAAGCATCCGTTTCCTTACGTGGGAACTGCCGTTTCTATAAGAGGGAACGCCCGTTCCCATAAGAGGAAACTGCAGTTTCCATTAAGAGGAAACGCTCGTTCCCATGAGGAGAAACTGGCGTTTCTATGGGCAGAAACGCTCGTTTCCTACGGTAGGAAACTGCAATCGTTTTATTATCAGCGTGTTATCTTCTAAGGAATCCGCTCTTTTTGCGGAACAGACAGTATAGCTTCCAACGTAATGACTGCATCGGCTGTAGAACGTCGAATACGGGTAAGGTAAAGTAATACCTTCTTTTCTCTTCCAAATCTTTTGCTGTTTTATTGATGATGATGGCTTGCAGGACAAAACGGAGCAGGAAGGCAAGGAACGCAATGCCTGCCGCCAGCCAGTGGAAGTGCAGGATGCCGATGACGAGAACAGCTAACCATGCGCCATAGAAAGCCAGACGGGTCAATGTCTCAAAACCTGCCAACCAGCGCTGCGCTCCATGATACAGGCGGGCGGTGGAGGCGTAACCGATCTTTTCTTCTTTCCAATCCTTGGTACGCAGAACGGGTTGCATGTGTACGGTAGCATTTACATCGGTTTCCACACGTGTGTTGTCGGCAGTAGCTACCTGGTTGATGAAGAGATCGTCGTGTCCGCGTTGCAGGTTGAGGTGGGCGGAGAAGCCTTTGTGCTGGTAGAAGAGCTCTTTGCGGTAAGCCAGGTTGCGGCCGATGCCCATGTAAGGACTGCCGGACAAGGCGAAGCCGAGGTAGCGCATGGAGGTGAACAGGTTGTCGAAACAGGCACGCTTGTGCAGCCAGCCTTTGCCGCGCTCGTAGCCGCTGTAGCCCAGAACAACTTGGGTGCGCGATGTGAAATTGCGTGCCAGCAGGCGCAGCCATTGGTTGCTTTGCGGCAGGCAGTTGGCGTCGGTAAACACCAGCCAGTCGTGCTTACTGGCTTTGATGCCGAGGGTGACGGCAAGCTTTTTCCGACTGATGTAGCGGGAGGAGTCGGGCACGAAGCTGTGGTAGAGGTGCGGATATTTATCTTCGAGCAAGGTCAGGTAGTCTTCGCTCTCGTCGGTGTTGCCGTCGTTGATGACGATGACCTCGAAATTGGGGTAGTCTTGCTCTAATACAGCCGTCAGGTTGCGGCGCAAGTTCTCGGACTCTTCGCGGGCGCAGATGATGACGGAGATAGGGGGAAGTTCCTGGGTGAAGTGTGTGTCTCCCCGTTTCACAGCGCGGCTGCGGGCATGAATACGGTTGTAGAGACAGAGGTAGTAGAGGACTTGGATAAGGAAAAGAGTACCCGTAGCAACGAGTAGAATTTTTTCAGTTGAATCTATTGTTAATGCTTCCATGTGTCGTAGGACGTTTATGTGCTGCAAATTTACGAATTTCGCCACAGAGAACACAGGCTTTCATGGAGTTTTTTATAAAAGTTCCCTCGTTTGGGTTTACTTGTGAGAGAAATTGATAATGTACTTTCATAGTGAACGAAAAGCACATGGTATCAGTGTATTATAAGAGAAAAGTGTATAAATAGACGTTCGTTTTTTGAACGCCCGCAAAGGTAGTGTTTTTTTCTGGTTAGTCATACATATCAATGACTTTTTTTATCTATTTATTATTCTGATAGTCAGCATTCTTAGCTATATGCTATATCAATATATACGAAAACGGCTTATAAGCGTTCAAAAAACGAACGTTTAATGAACGCTTCCCTTTTCTTGTACTAACTATCTAATTTATAGCAATATGCAGCAGCAAAAGAGACAGAATTACACATCCCCTATCGTTGAGGTGATACCATTGGAAACCGAAGGTGTGATAGCCGGTAGCCTAGGTGGCGGACAATCGCCTGACATGCCTGTAACCCCTTTAAATTCTTCCCGGAGCAGGAGTGGTTACGGTACTGCCTCTACCAGCGATCTTGAAAATTTGATAAACGATATTCTAACCGTGGGACAATAACTACTACTACAAGTAACATTAATCATATGAAAATAAGCAAACTTATTATAAATACAATTTTAGGGATATTTGTCTGTGCAGTTGTCGGATGCAGCAGCGAACTGTCGCAGAATGCAGCGTCGTTCGTTCCAGAAGCGGATGCAGGCTTCATGGTGACGGCCACAGCAGGTATGCCGCAGGGAAATCCCAATACACGGCTAAGCTTTGATGATGCCAGCAACCCCGCTAAACTACTGGTAACCTGGAAAAATACGGGAGAGAGCTTCTCCGTACTGAAAGCCGCCGAGGGCGGCCCCGCCACCTTTGTCCAAACGGGGATAAATATGCAAGATCCCCACCAGGCTACTTTCGAGGGAATGATTTCCGATAAGGAGGGTGATTCCTATGCTTTTTATCCGGCATTGGACGAAAGCGTGCAAAGTGCTGCTGCCACCGACCTCACGCTTGATATGGAAGGACAGAGCGGCGACGTCTTGGATGAAAGCAAGGTTTATATGTACGGCAAAAACAATGGTGATGCAAGTCATTCATTGAACTTCAATTTTGCTCATTTGACTTCTATAGTGAAAGTAACCTTACAGCTTCCGGCAGAAGCAAAGGGAAACACAATAAATGGTGTCACTTTCTTTGCCGGTGGATTAAAAACGCAGGTTCATGCTGACATTACTCAAACTCCCCCTGCTTATAGTAACGAAATTACAGGCTCTCTTACGTTGAGCGGCTCTTTTACCTTATCTTCTGATGCCATTCCCCAAGCTACAGTTTATTTACACGTTCTGCCCAGTACATTGGTTGACTTTAGAGTGAGTGCTGTGGTTGGTGGAAATCTTTATACTGGTATTGTTTCTGCCAGCTGCATCATCAAGGAAGGGATGATGTACACGGCAACGGTTTCTATGTCGAAACCATCGTTTACGGTAAATACAACAGTTGCTTCCGGCACTTCTAATTATTACGATGGACTTGAAATGCAGGTTGGTTCTTGGGATAGCGAAACTTCTGCCTCACAAGTTACTTTGGGGAGTGCTACTATTATTGATGGAAAGGCTGTCATTACCGCTGATTTAAGTTCGTATATCGGTAAAGCTATTTGGGTGTGCATTCCCAAGGTTGCCAAATTCTTCCATGTGTTGACAGCGGGCGAGGTCTATAATACTTTGACCTTACCCGACAAGGACGGAGGGAGTACAATCTTGAAGGATGAAAATTATAAGGCTGGCAATGTTTATTATAAGAATGATTGGATTGTGGCTCTTTATATGGGTATTGATTATCCTGTTGGGACACCTGTTTATTGGGCTACGGGCAACCTGATAGCTACCAAAACGAATATGGAGAATGATGGAAGTACAAACGCAGTTTTCCATATTGCTACAGCAGAAGAGACAGCGGCAGAAAGTTGTGTTGATAGTCCGTATAACGTTCCTGAAGGTATAAATATAGAGACCGGTGGAAATGATGGATACATTACATGCGCTGTAGGCAGTCAATGGAATATGTTTGGCTTTGGTGATATTACGGGATTGAAGGTAAGTGCAGATAATGCTGATTATGGAAATGGTGCTAATTCTATTGTCGGAGATGCTATGTATGATGTTTGCCGCGCCCAGTTAAAAGGCAGTTGGCGTTTGCCTTATTATAATGAGTCCTATGATATGTCGAAAAAGCTTTATCGTTCGGAATGGAATGCTACTGGCAATAGGTTTTATGCTTATATCTACAGATCTGGCGAAATTATTAATACGATTACATTTCCTGCATCCGGTTATCGTGATGAAAGAGGAGAACATCATGTAAACAGTTATTATTGGAGTGGTACACCTGATGATACATCTACCAATGTAAACAGGGCATGTAGCATAGGATTAAACGAAAGTGCTGTCGGGTTTAGCCGGTGTGGTTTTCACAATGGCTGTGCGGTTCGTCCTATTTCAGAATAACGATATAGCAACATTTTCCAAAGAATGATTGTTAAGAAGAAAAGAAAACTTAACTTTGCATTCATCATAGAAAATGAAAGCATTATGGCAAAAGGAATACCCTACGGCATATCAGACTTCAGCAGACTGATAGACCAGCATTATTATTATGTGGACAAGACACACTTCATTCCACAGATAGAAGATATCGCGAATTATCTTTTTCTGATCCGTCCCCGTCGGTTCGGGAAGAGTGTATTCCTTACTATGATGCGTGCTTATTATGACATCTCGCAGAAAGACCGTTTTGAGGAACGGTTCGGTAACTTATGGATTGGCAAGCATCCCACGAAACTGCAAGGTATCTATCAGGTGCTTTACTTCGACTTTTCCAAGGCTAATTTGGGACGTGGAAGTCTGGAAGACAACTTCAATAACTATTGCTGCATTCAGTTGAACGATTTTTTCAGGAACTATGCCGATTATTATCAGGGTGAAGGATTGGATGAAATCATAGCTTCTACCGAGGCTGCCGAGAAACTACATTGGCTGGAAGCTACTGCCCGCCGCTTGGGGCATCTGCTCTATCTGATTATTGATGAGTATGATAACTTTACGAATGTCATTCTGAGCGAACAAGGCAAGAATCTTTTCCGTGAGCTGACCCATGCCAGTGGCTTCTATCGGGAATATTTCAAACAGTTCAAGGGTATGTTCGAGCGTATCTTTATGATGGGCGTCAGCCCGGTTACGTTGGATGACTTGTCCAGTGGATATAATATTGACTGGAATATCAGCGTAGATCCTCATTTCAACATGATGATGGGTTTTAGCGAAACGGATGTCCGGGAGATGTTCCGTTACTATCAGGAAGAAGGTATGTTGAAAGGGGATATAGATGCCATGATTGAGGAAATGAAGCCGTGGTATGACAATTATTGTTTTGCCGAAGATAGCTTGAAAACAGATCCAAAAATGTTCAATTGTGACATGACGCTGTATTATTTGCGCCATCGGGTGAGCTTCAATGCTTCTCCGAAGGAATTGGTAGATAAGAATATCCGTACGGATTACAGCAAGCTGAAGATGCTGGCCCGTCTTGACCATGAGAGTACGATGGGTGGAGACCGTATGAGTACCATTGGAGAGATTGCCGCCAAAGGAGAAATATTGGTAAACCTTCATACCTCTTTCCCGGCAGAAAAAATAGCCGAGCCGGATAACTTCCGTAGTCTTCTTTATTATTACGGACTGCTTACGATGTGTGGTACGCGCGGCGACCGTATCGTGATGTGTATTCCCAACAACTGTGTCCGTGAGCAGTATTTCGGGTTCTTGCGCGAATATTATCAACAACATCATGAAGTACACCTACCTCATCTGAAGGATTTGATTGACGATATGGCTTTTGACGGACAGTGGAAGCCTTTGTTTGAGTACATAGCCCAAGCTTATAAAGAAAACTCCGCTATCCGTGACTCCATAGCGGGCGAACATAATTTGCAGGGCTTCTTCAAAGCTTACCTGGCATTGGCTTCTTATTATCTGGTACAGCCCGAATTGGAAATGAATTACGGCTATTGCGATTTCTTCCTGCTGCCGGATAAATCGCGTTATCCGGATACGGCGTACAGCTATATCCTGGAGCTGAAGTATCTGCCACGTACTGCCACTGACAAGGAGCTGGAAGAACAAGCCGAAGAGGGCAGGAGGCAATTGAAACAATACAGTCGGGACAGAAAAGTTTTTGCTCTTTGTGATGGGACTGTACTGCGCTGCCTTCTGCTTCAATTCAAAGGTTGGGAACTGGTGAAGTGCGAAGAGGTAAAGTAATCACTTTTACTTTATTTCCGGCACCACCTCAAACTTCGTTCCCGGGAAGTGCTTGGCAAGATAATCCTGAATATACTGCATCGTATCTTCCTGAATGGTCTTATCCTCCACTGTGGGATAGAGATTATACAACACCGTATCAAGCTGGATGCCTCGTTGCCTGATGGCTTCAAAACTCAACAATGTATGATTGATGCTGCCCAGCTTGCCGGAGGTGACGAAGACGAGCGGGTATTGCTTCCGGGCAATGTAGTCAATCGTTAGGAAGTCTTCGGTCAAGGGGACCATAAGGCCGCCGGCACCTTCTACGAGTACGATGTCGTAGCGGCGGGCCAGTTCCTGGGTGGCACGTTCTATCTTGTCGAAGTCGATGGGGCGATGGTCAATGCGGGCGGCGAGATGCGGGGAGCAGGGGTAGGAGAATATCTCGGGCATGGTGAGTCCCTCCTGGTCTTCGGGCAGGTAGCCGGTGCCCATGAGGCGGCGGTGGAGGTCGATGTCTTCAGAGTGGCCTACGTTGCCGGTTTGGATAAACTTTTGAGTGATGACGCGCTGTCCGCTGCGGACGAGTTCGCGGGCCAGCCAGGCGGTGCAATAACTTTTTCCGGCGTCGGTGTCGATGCCGCTGATGAAATAAATCTTTGATTCCATAGTTCTTCTTATTAGTGATTAATGTTTTCGTTTAGCGATGACATAAATGGGATGGTAGGTGAGCGTGACGCTGCCTTCCGTGCTGTTGTGCCCCGCGTTGCCGAACTGCCGGACGTAGGCTTCGCTGAAGGTTTGCAGGCGTCCGCGGGTCCAGATTTTCTTCTCCGTGCCGGTCACTCCGGTTTGCTTCAGGTGCTTCAGCACTTCGTGCGGGGTGGAGAAGGGCAGGGGGACCATCTCTTCTTCGGCGAGGAGGATGTCGAAGTGGGGCGAGAGTAGGGCAAGCAGCTCTTCGAGTGGCAGATAGTCCAGTCCGTTTCCTGTCAGTTGGCGTATCTCGTACATGTTTCTGGGGCCGAAGGTGCTGAAAGCGAACAGTCCGTCCGGTGCCAGTGCATGGTGGCAGCGGAGGAAGAATGCGGCCGGATCGTTGAACCATTGTAGGGTGGAGCAGGAGGTGATCAGGTCGGTTGCTTCGGGGAAGTCGAGGGCTTCGGCGTCGCCGGGGCAGAAGCGGACGAGGGGACTGCGTTTGTGTTCGAGACCGAGATTAGGGTCAAAGCCGGAGTCGGAACTGAGACTGAGACCGGAGCCGGAGCTTTCGGGAGTGAGCAGTTCGTGGATGCACTCTTCCATTTCGGGACAGAGGTCGTTCAGCAAGAGCGTCTCCGGTTGCAGATTGTGCAGCAGCAGGCGCGAGTAGCTGCCCGTGCCGCAGCCGAATTCTACGATATGGCGGAAGCTCGGCACGGCGGCGGCAGCACCCAGCATGCCCATCATCTTCTCGGCTACTTGCTGCTGCACGCGGGCTTCGCGGGTATAGGTTCCTCTTGCTTTGGCAAAGCGCTCGGCTATCAACTGTTTGTCCATAAGTCTTGCAGGTAATATCGGAATAATTCTTCTTGGTAATGGGCGTCTTCGGTTTGTCGGACCGGAGTGTCCCGCTTTTGCCAGGCTTGCAGTTGGTTGGCGGGTGGGATAATGCGGTCGGCACTGCCCACGACGGCTTGCTGCCAATGAAACATCGGTGCTGGGCCCATTTGCTCTATTTCCGCCAGCTCTTCCTTCAGTTCCTCCAACGGTCGGCGGGGAGTGACTTGCAGAAAGGCTTTGAAAGCAGTTCCGTCCGCACACATCCGGCGGAGGAACTTATGCAGTGAAGCACCCGTCAGTCCGTCCAGTGTACCACGGAATATGGCAGGCGGGATGCCGAGGTGTTCGTCGCTGGGGTAGGGCGTGCCGTTGATGGCGATGCTGCTTGCCACCGGCAGTGCAAGTTGCGGCATCACCCGGGAGGCTGCCCATACGCCCATTGACCAGCCGATGACGTTGATCTCGCGGTACGCGTCCAGACCTGTGGCATCAAAGTCAAGCGTACGATAGTCGTAGCAAAGCATGAAATCACTTTCGGCAGGACGATAGTCCTTAAATGGTGTCTCGTCTGCTCCCCAGCCGGCGAAGAACAGCAGCAGGCGGGGATGATGCTGGTGTATGATATATATTTGTTTCATTTTTTATAACTTCGTTATCAGTTCCCTTATCTCTTTTTCCTCAACCTCTGCCGTCAGCGAAAACCGGATGCGCGATGTCCCTTCGGGCACCGTGGGCGGACGTACGGGCAGGGCATAGAATCCATTCCGTTGCAGTTCTTCCGCACGTAGCACAGCATCGGCACTGGGACCGATCACCATCGGCACGATGTGGCTCGTGCTGGGACACGTATATCCGCGGTCTTGCAATGCTTTACGCAGCATCCGGCTGATGTGTGTCAAGTGCTCGCGTCGGTGTTGCATACCCGGCAGTCGGCGTACAATGAACAGCGTCCAGGCCACGTTCACCGGTGGCAGTGCAGTGGTGAAGATCAGCGTCCGCATCCGGTTGACGAGGTACTCCCGTATCGCCTGCCGACATACGATGTATGCACCTGCCGATGCAGCCGCCTTACCGAAAGTACCTACCAGAAAATCAATATTCCGGATGCACCCTGCTTCTTCTGCACATCCCAAACCATGCACGCCCCGTACTCCGAAGGCATGCGCTTCGTCTACATAAAGCAGCACATTATCGTACTTTTGCTTCAGGCGTACCAGCTCCTTCAAGTCCGCTTCATCGCCATCCATGCTGAAGATGCTTTCGGTGACGATGATGATCTGTCGGTACTCCGTCTGGTGCTGTCCGAGCAGACGCTCCAATTGCGCCAGGTCATTGTGCCGGTAGCGGATGCATCGGGCAGCGGAGAGCCGGATGCCGTCGATGATGCTGGCATGTACCAACTTATCCGCCAATATCAGCGTCTGTGTATCGGCTACTGCCGGCAGAATGCCTGTGTTGGCATGATAGCCGCTATTGAACGTCAGCGCGGCTTCTGTGCCGAATAGCCCGGCAAGCTCGGCTTCCAGTTCTTCGTAGACGCTGAAGTTGCCCGTCAGCAGGCGGGAGGAAGAAGACGTAGGCATGAACGTTTCCGGTGTCAGGGTGTGGAGGAATTCCTCCCGTAAAGCCTTGTCGGCAGCCAGCCCCAGGTAGTCGTTGGACGACAGGTTCAGCATGCGCTGCCCATTCACTACAACCTCCCGTCCGTCGTGCATCATCTGCGGCAGGCGGCGGAGGTTACTGCGCTCTTTCAGTTCTTGCAGCTCGTGCTGCATCTGTTCTATTGCATTCATTCTATTTACCTAGCTCTAAGTGAACATTTCACCTAACTCTAAGTGAGCCCTTCACTTAACTCTGAGTGAATACCTCACTTAACTCTAAGTGAAGGACTCACTTGATGTATATATTATCATTTATTCATCACCTCATTTCTCCGATAATCTTTATCAACCCGCGGGTCAGCTTTGACAGTTGCTCCGGTTCGATGATGAACGGCGGCATCAGATAAACCAGCTTTCCGAACGGGCGCACCCAGATACCTTCTTCTACGAAGCGTTGCTGCATCCATGCCATGTCTACATCGTCTATCAACTCAATCACCCCGATGGCACCTAGCACGCGTACATCCCTCACCAATGGCAAGTCCCATGCCGGCTCCAGTTCTTTCTGCAGCTGCGCTTCGATGCGGCTCACCTTGCCTTGCCAGTCATATTCGGCAGACGTCAGCAGCTTCACCGATGCACACGCCACGGCGCATGCCAGTGGATTCCCCATAAACGTAGGCCCGTGCATAAAGGCTCCCGGTCGGTGGTTCGAGATCGTATCGGCCACTTCATTGGTCGTCAATACGGCCGATAGCGTCATATATCCGCCCGTCAGCGCCTTGCCTATGCACATGATGTCCGGCTCCACGCCCGCATGTTCCCAGGCAAACATCTTGCCTGTCCGTCCGAAGCCGGTGGCTATCTCGTCGAATATCAGCAGCAGGTTGTACTCCCTGCATATCCGTGCCGCCTCGCGCAGAAACTGCGGATGATAGAACCACATGCCGCCTGCACCCTGTACGATCGGTTCCAGTATCAGTGCCGCCAGCTCTTCGTGATGCTGTTCTACGATGTCCAGCAAGTCCATGGCATCCTCGGCATCCCACTCGCTGTCGAACCGCGAGCGCGGTCTCGTCGAGAAGTACCGTACGGGCAGTGCCGACCCGAACAGCGAGTGCATTCCTGTCACCGGGTCGCATACCGACATTGCATTCCACGTATCTCCGTGATATCCGCTGCGTATGGTCACAAAATTCTGCTTCTTGCCCAAATGCTCCTGCGACGGTGCTGCGAGGCTCCTGGCCTGCCAGTATTGCACCGCCATCTTCAAGGCTACCTCTACCGCCACCGAACCGGAGTCGGCATAGAATATCTTCTGCATGGACGGCGGTACCAGTGGCAGCAACAATTCCCCCAGCTCTATCGCCGGGTCGTGCGTCAGTCCTCCGAACATTACATGCGACATCTTGCCCAGTTGTTCTTCTGCCGCCTTGTTCAGCACCGGATTATTGTAACCATGCACGGCGCACCACCACGAGGACATGCCCTCCACCAGCGTCTGTCCGCCTTCCAATGTAATCGTTGCACCCTCTGCCCGCTTTACCTTATATACAGGCAACGGGTTCGTGGTCGATGTATAAGGATGCCAAAGGTGCTCCCTGTCGAACTGCGAGTCGCTGAAGTGATATCCCGACTCCTCTATCAGCGCCTTGTCTTCCGATACCTTCGAGCCGAGCGTCGTCAACAGATCTCCTACGATGGCGGAGTTGATGCCGATGTGCAGTGCCTTCTTCACCGCCTCCTTGCTCAGCTGCGAACGTCCTCCGGCGAAGCGCAGGAAGGCCGTCGGGTTGATGAAACGGAACAGGGCGATGGTCGTCAGAATCTCTTCTTCCGTCAGTGGTACCTGCTGTTCCAGCGGTGTGCCGGGGATGGGGCTTAGCAGGTTGATGGGGATGGACTGTACATCCAGCTCTCTCAGCGTGAAGGCAAACTCGATGCGTTGTTCCATCGTTTCACCCATGCCGATGATGCCGCCGCTGCAGATGTCCATACCTGCGTTGCGTGCCGCCCGCAGTGTATGCAGCTTTTCTTCTTGTGTATGGGTGCTGCACAGGTTCGGGAAGTAGGAGGGGGCCGTTTCCAGATTGCAGTGATAGCGTGTGATGCCGGCTTCGTGCAGTGCTTGCAACTCTTCTTCCTTCAGCAGTCCCAGCGATGCACACAACTGTATGGACGAGTGCCGGCGCATGTGGCGGGCAGCCTCGCACAACTTCTCCATGTGCCGGGGCGAAGGTTTCCGGCCGCTGGTCACCAGCGAGAAGCGGGCCACGCCCTGTTCTTCATTGTGTTTGGCATGGCGCAGGCATTCTTCTTTATCCACCAGGTCGTACACATCCGCCTGCGTCTTGTAGTGCGACGACTGCGCACACCACTTGCAGTTCTCCGGGCATCGTCCCGACTTGGCATTGATAATGGAGCACATGTCGAACTCTTTCGAGGCCAATGCCTGGGTTATCTCATGCGCGGCCTCGTACAGTGCCTCCTTATCAGGTTGTACAGCCAGCCATCCGGCTTCTTCGTTGCTGATGCTATAGCCTTGCAGCACGCGTTCTTTTAATTCCTTCGTTGTCATAGTTTTCCGTAATTATAAAAAAGAGGGCACGGATTGCCGGAATGTTGCGGTCCAGTCCATGCACCGCTTGAATTCCGATAATCCGTGCCCGTATTATTTCTTTGTCTCAGCAGACTATGCTCTTCCTGTCTGCCCGCATTTACACACGAACAAACCGCTTGTATCGGGAGAAGAACTTGCAGGTTCATTCCCGTCTTTTCACAGATAAGAGCCGTTTCACTGCCCAGCGGGATGCCTATATCCGTCTCTCTGCCTTCTGTTTTTCCTTTCCAGGCGCTTTCTGAATTGCAACCGGCATGTCCGGCAGTTCCCGTAGTTTTCTGCTTTGACAGCGAACTGTCTGCAACACTCTTGCGCAGGCTGCCGATGGTGACACAACGACCTATGCTGGCAAATGCAGCGTAGGCTTTGCGGCTCCAACGTCTGAAACGGATGGTATGTCTGGCGGGTGTTGTATTCTTCATGCTCGTCTGTTCAAGTACAGTTTTTTTGTTTAGCGGCTACAAATGTAGAAAAAATATTCTCAATAAGTATGCCGATTGCTACTTCTTTTCTTTCCGGGAAGCTGCGGGGGAGTACAAAAAAAGAAGACTGCACAGAAACAACCTGCACAGCCTCCTTGAGTCAATCTATCTGGTTTTGTGGTTCTTCTTATCTTGAGGGTACATAATTTAAATACCATTCGTTGTGGCTTGTTCCTCCCGATTCTACCCATTTTGTGAAATCCGGGTATTCTACATCAATGCGTACGGTTTCTGTTACTGGAGTAAAGTGGGTGATCGCTTCTGCGGATGTTGCTTCCGGTATCATGATGGCAAACGGATATTTGCCGTCCTTATTTATATAGTAGGCATCATCTTCCGCTCCTATTTGCTCGTCATTAGCTTTGCTGGTAGCTTTATGCTTGGGAAGATGTACTTCTGTCCGGTTGTTGTCTCCCTCTACATACTCAGCAATGATGAACGGGTTCAAGCTTTCGATGCTTGTAATTAGATCCTTCTTCAGTAGACTCTTCTCTGCAAATTCACGGGTAACGACAAACGGTTTCTCTCTGACCGTTTTTGCATCAGCAAAGAGGATAACCGAACTTGTCTCTGTTTCGTCTATGGCTCCGTTAGGCAGAGTTATAGTGCCTCGTTGGGCAGCGTTATATTGCACGGCAAAAGCATCTACGTATGTGGCAGCACCTGCTGCTTGCACCGGCAAGTATGTATCCACTACTTTAGTAACATAATTATCTGACGTGAACATTATTTCACGCTTATGTTCAATGATAACATCGTTCAAGTCGTAGTCGCCACCGGCCGGCCATATATCCTCGTATGCATAGGTACGGTAAGATGTTTCATCTGCCGGAGTCGGAGGAGTCGGAGGGAGTGGAGGACGTTCATTATCTTCAATTGCTTTGCTCGGGTTGGCATCAATACAGAACAATACGTCTTCATAGCTGGTGTCAACTCCATCTTCTACACCATAAACCACCGTACCTTCGTCGGTCGAGAGGGAGATAAAGCGGGCTTGTTGACCTTTATAATCTATATTCCATTCTTTATTCGAATATATAAAGGTATCACTGTAACGTATGCTACTATTAGAGGTATTAAAGCCATTAGGAATAATAAAGTATCCGATGGTATATCCGGCAGGGAATTTGGTGGAAACTTTATTTCCGTCTTTGAATAATAATTGTATTTTGGTATTTGTAGCCATTGGGGCCTGGTTTCTATTTTCGCCTTCGTAAGGGTAATTATCAGGGACAGATACATTGGGAATGATAATGAACTTTTCAATATTGTTAGGATTGTTGGGTACTTCATTCGTCTTGTAATAGTAATAACCTATGGTGGACTGGTAGTATCCGCTTTCTGTGAGGAAAGTCAGGAACAGTTCAGCGTCAGTTACAGTTACAGTTTGTCCTTCATCATTTGTATAACTCTTAACGATGGTTGTATTTACATGCTTGGTGTCTTTTACCAAACTTCTGTTATCCAATTCATCGCCCGGCTTAGAGATAGCTCCCTTCCATAATGAATTCTGTACTTTCTGTATGAATTGACCGTTCAGATCTCCTTCAGATATAAGTTCGTTGACATCTTTGATCTTGCCATAATTTTCCCATTCAACAATAGAATATACTTTCTTATTCGAATAGACAGATTTTACAGTAGGATTGGCAACTGCACGTGTCACTGCCGTTGCACGAGTATTTCCTCCGGTTGTGTTTACTTTCACTTGCCCATTTTCTACATTTGCTTCTATGCACATAGGAGCTCCCCAAGTGGGAGAGTAGATATATACCTTGCTTGTAGCTTTAGGAAGTTCTACTTTACCATTAAAACATCCGTTTTGGTCGGCAAAGATTTTATATCTGGCTTCGCCGTTAACAGTATAAGTTCCGTTCTCGTCATAAGAAATGGGGTTTTCTGTAAACACTTCTAACAGAGCACCTCCCGCAATTTTTCCATAGTTTACGTCGAAGGCTACATCGTCTGTTGTAGCAAAATCGAAGTATTCACGGATCAACGTAAAACCCTGAGGGATTAATGTCTAAATTCTTATCTTTGCCTCCAC
>CABMPP010000029.1 GCA_902388495.1 uncultured Bacteroides sp.
GTAGGTAGTCGCCGTTTTAGAGAGAAGCCTCCATATCATTAGATGTGGGGGCTTTCTTGTTTTTATATGTTTTCTGTGTCGAAAATGTAAAAAAGTGCAGTTCTTGAAAAACAAATATAAACCTCAACTGTTTATTATTGTGAACCTATTAGAAACGACATGAAAACAACTGTAAAGACATTCTGGCTGTACATGCTACTGATGCTGACTTGCAGCATTAGTGCTAAAGCCTTTGACTTTACAAAGGTGGATGCCAGACTGGCCGAAACCTGCGAAGTCTCAGCTTCCTTATCTTCATGTTCTTCTTCCGATAATGTTGAAACGAAAGCCTCTGCTTTTACCGATATTAAATATACGTGGACATCGGATATAGAATTGGGTAATAAACCAATTACCGAAATCTATTCTATGAACCAGCAGCGTCTGCGCAGAGCTCTTGAAGATAACATATTTCTAAGAAATATTCTTTTGGTTTTATCCAATCACGAGAACCTTCTCGTACAAGATCAGTCTAAACTATACTATTCAGATAAAGACCCGTATTATGCAATGACGGGTAGTGATTACTATATTTATACGCTCCGGCGGATTTTGATTTAGCCGATACTTCTTTATTAAAACCTCTCTTTCCCCTTCTTTCCCTGTAGTAGCAGAAAGTGGGTGTCCTCTTCGTATGCCTTTGTGCTGAGATGTGGACATTGCTACCCCTATGCTTCAAAATCAATTTCAATACTAACAATTAAATTTATCGTTATGGAAACTACTCAAAAGAAATCCGCCTCTTTTAAGGGCATCAAGTCTGCCGGTTGGGTAATCGTTATCTGTTTTATTATCGCCGTGCTTATTTTTAACTTTGTGTTGGGAAATCCATCCAACTTCATGAACAATGATCCGAACAACCACCCGTTGCCGGGAAACTTCCTCGGTACTATCTATAAAGGTGGGTTTATTGTTCCGATCATTCAAACCCTCTTGCTGACCGTCATTGCACTCAGCATTGAACGTTACATTGCTATTCGTGCTGCTTTCGGTAAAGGCCAGTTGGCAAAATTTGTGGCTAATATAAAGGCGGCTCTGGCTGCCGGTGATATGAAGAAGGCTCAGCAGGTCTGTGATGCACAGCGTGGCTCCGTGGCCAATGTAGTGAATGCTACTTTGAAGAAGTATGCCGAAATGGAGAATGACACCGAGCTTTCTAAAGATCAGAAATTACTTGCCATTCAGAAGGAACTGGAAGAAGCTACCGCGCTGGAACTGCCGATGATGGAGCAGAACCTTCCGATCATCGGTACCATTACTACGCTGGGCACATTGATGGGACTGCTCGGTACGGTTATCGGCATGATCCGTTCGTTTGCTGCCTTGGCTGCCGGAGGTAGTGCCGACTCTATGGCGTTGTCGCAAGGTATTTCCGAGGCATTGATTAATACTGCCTTCGGTATCTTGACCGGTGCACTGGCCGTTATTTCCTACAACTACTATACCAATAAGATTGATAAGCTGACTTACAGCCTCGATGAGGTTGGCTTCTCCATTGTGCAGACTTTTGCTGCTACGCATAAATAAATCGACCGGACCCTTTAAATCTTACAATTATGGGTAGAGCGAAGATAAAAAAGAAAAGTACGTTCATCGATATGACGGCGATGAGTGACGTGACCGTATTGCTGCTGACTTTCTTCATGCTGACTTCTACGTTTGTGAAGAAAGAACCGGTACAGGTCACCACCCCGGCCTCCGTATCAGAGATTAAGATTCCGGAGACAAATGTACTCCAGATATTGGTCGACCCGAGCGGAAAAATATTTATGAGTCTGGACAAACAGGCTGACTTGCGCAATGTGCTGGAAGCTATGGGGCAGGAATACGGAGTAACCTTTACTCCGGAGGAAACCAAGAAGTTCATGTTGGCATCTACTTTCGGCGTGCCGATGAAGAGCATGAAGAAATACCTCGACTTGCCGCAAGACCAGCAGGATGCAGTGTTGAAGAATGAAGGAATACCGACCGACAGTATCGACAATCAGTTCAAAGCATGGGTACGCAATGCCCGTGCAGCGAACAGCGACCTGCGTATTGCCATCAAGGCAGATGCCAATACTCCTTATTCCGTAATAAAGAACGTGATGAACTCGCTTCAGGACCTCAGGGAGAACCGGTACAACCTGATTACTTCTCTGAAAACAACAAGTGACGAGTGACAAGCTACGAGTTACAAGTAGAACAAGAAAGGAAAACATTATGGCTGAAATACAAGAAAGCGGCAATAAGAAAGGCGGGAAAAGCAAACAGAAGAAAATGACCGTCCGGGTGGACTTTACTCCGATGGTAGATATGAACATGCTGCTGATTACCTTCTTTATGCTTTGTACCTCACTGAGCAAACCTCAGACCATGGAGATAAGCATGCCGAGCAACGACAAGAGCATTACCGAAGAGCAGCAGACTAAAGTAAAGGCATCGCAAGCCATCACGCTGCTACTGGGCGATGACAACAAACTGTATTATTACGAAGGAGAGCCCAACTACAAAGACTACACCTCGCTGAAGGAAACCACCTATCAGCCGGACGGTCTGAGGGCAATGCTCCTGCAACGTAATAGAGCTGCTGTGAATGAAGTGAACAAGCTGAAGCAGCAGAAACTGGAACTGAAGATATCAGAAGACGACTACCGGAAACAGCTCTCTGAAATAAAGAGCGGAAAAGATACGCCGACAGTCATCATCAAGGCTACCGATGCAGCCTCGTACAAGAATCTGATTGATGCCCTCGATGAGATGCAGATATGCAATATAGGTAAGTATGTGATAACGGACATTGCCGAAGCCGACCAGTTTCTGATGAAGAACTACGAAGGCAAAGGCGCTCTGTCGCAGAACATTGCCGAATGATGTGTAACACCTAAAAATTAGAAGAATATGTCTAAAGTAGATTTAAGTTCTCAGGCGTGGTGTGACCTGATATTCAGCGGCAAGAACAAAGCGTACGGCGCCTATAAGATGCGTGAGGACTCTCCCAAGCGTCATAATATAGCTGTGATATTGGTGATAGTCATTGCACTGATAGGCTTCAGCATTCCTACACTGATAAAGATGGCTACCCCCAAGCAGAAGGAAGTGATGACGGAAGTGACCACCCTCTCGCAACTGGAAGAGCCCGAAGTGAAGCAGGAAGAAATGAAGCGCGTGGAACCTGTAGCCCCGCCGCCGCCCGCCTTGAAGAGTTCAATCAAGTTCACCGCCCCCGTCATCAAGAAAGATGAAGAGGTAAGGGATGAGGATGAGATAAAGAGCCAGACGGAACTGACCCAGACCAAAGTCGCCATCTCCATTGCAGATGTGAAAGGTAATGACGAAGCCAATGGCAAGGACATTGCCGACCTGAAACAAGTGGTTACGCAGGCACCCGTAGAAGAGGAAAAAGTATTCGATATGGTAGAGCAGATGCCTACCTTCCCCGGTGGCCAGGCCGAACTGCTGAAATATATTGCCGATCATTTGAAATATCCGACAATTGCCCAGGAGAACGGTGTGCAAGGACGTGTGACCTGCCAGTTTGTAGTAGGCAAAGACGGTAAAGTGCGGGATGTGACCATCCTCAAAACCCTGGACCCCTACTGTGACAAAGAAGCCGTCCGGGTGATATTATCAATGCCCAGTTGGATTCCGGGCAAGCAGAATGGTAAACCGGTCTCTGTGAAGTATACAGTGCCGATAACGTTTAGGTTACGATAAGTGTGTGTGTATGAAAACGGTGAAACAACTTCAGCTTTCGGGCTTGTTCGTAATGCTGGCTCTGCTGTCTGCCTGCCAGAGCAAGCCCAAGGATGGACAGACGGATACCTATACATCCGGTGTGATTGCAATAGCTGCCGACGAAAGTTTCCAGCCTATTGTTCAGGAAGAAATCGATGTATTCGAGGGTCTGTTCCCCCTGGCAGGAATTGTACCCCGTTATGTGACGGAAGTTGAAGCCGTCAATCTCTTGCTCAAGGACAGTCTGCGGTTGGCAATAACCAGCCGCAGGCTGACTCCCGAGGAGATGAACTCCTTCAACAGCCGGAAATTCTTCCCGGAGGAGATAAAGATTGCCACGGACGGGCTGGCTTTGATTACCCACCGCAGCAATCCGGATTCGCTGATTACGGTAAAAGACATCCGCCGCATCCTGACCGGAGATGCCGGACAATGGACGGACATTTATCCCACTTCCCGCCTGAAGGATATTCGCTTGGTCTTCGACAATAAGAATTCCAGTACCGTACGCTTTGCAGTGGACTCCATCTGTCGGGGAGCAGCGCTCTCGAACCGTGTAAAGGCGCTGAAGACAAATAAAGAAGTCATCGACTACGTATCCCGTACGCCCGATGCCATCGGCATTATCGGTGTGAACTGGCTGAGCGACCGCAACGACAGTACAGGACTCTCTTTCAGTGCAGAGGTGCGGGTAATGTCCGTCAGTGCCGCCGACAAAGCCACACCTGCGAATAGTTACAAACCCTATCAGGCATATTTGTTTTACGGCACTTATCCGTTGACACGCAGCATCTATGCCCTGCTGAACGACCCGCGGGGCGCACTCCCCTGGGGATTTGCCTCCTTCCTCGCTTCCGACCGGGGACAGCGGATTATACTGAAGTCGGGATTACTGCCCGCCACCCAGCCGGTGCGCGTGGTGAACGTCAAAGATGAATAACTAAAATGAAAGCTGAAATGAAACACAAATTTGTACTCTGTATGGGAGCGCTGCTGCTGGCAGGTACGCTCGCCGCACAAACGCCGGTGCCCGAATGGCAGGCGGGTGTGGATAAAGTGAAAAGTCTGATAAAGACGAGTCCCGAACAAGCTCTCGATGAAGCCGATGCACTGCTGAAAGGCAAGAATAAAAAGAATGTGGATCTTGTGACCTCCGTTGCCCGTGCCTACCTGGATGCAGGCAAACTGCCGGAAGCCGAGAACTACCTGGAACTGGCAAAGAAGGCCGATAACAAAGCTCCGGCGGTCTCTGTACTCGAAGGTGACATAGCCCTTGCCCGGAAAGACGTGGGCAAGGCTTGCCAACTTTATGAGCAATCCATCTATTTCGACCCCAATTACCGCGAAGGTTATCTGAAGTATGCGCAAGCCTACAAATCGGCCAGTCCCACGCAGGCCATAGAGAAGTTGCAGCAACTCAAAGCGATAGCCCCCGACTGCGTGGAAGCCGACAAGGAACTGGCCGAAGTGTATTATGCCAACAACCGCTTTGGGAAAGCAGCCGAAACCTATGCCAAGTTTATCGACACCCCCGTGGCTACGGAAGACGACCGGCTGAAATATGCTTTCGCCCTGTTCCTGAACCATGATTTTGAGAAATCCTTGCAGGTTGCTCAGGAAGGTTTGGCTGCGAATGCCCGCCATGCCGCCTTCAACCGCCTTGCCATGTACAACACTACCGACCTGAAACGCTACGAGGAAGCCGAACGATATGCCGACGCCTTCTTCCACGCTTCGGACAATGCCGATTATTCTTATCTGGACTATCGGTACCATGGAGCTTTGTTGAGCGCCCTGAAGAAATACGATCAGGCTGTGGCGGAGTATGCCAAAGCATTAGAAAAAGACAATACCCAGATTGAACTGTGGCGCGAAATCTCCGATGCCTACGAGCAGAACAACGATTATCCGCAATCCATAGCTGCTTACCGGAAATATTATGATGCATTGAAGCAGAGTGAAAAGACTCCCGAAACCCTGTTCCAGTTAGGCCGCCTCTATTACGGAGAAGGAACTTCCCAGGACACGCTCGCCGTCCGGCCTGCCGACCGCATGGCCGCCTTGCAGTCTGCCGACTCTGTGTTTGCACTTGTTTCCGAACAAGCTCCCGATAGTTACCTGGGCGATTTGTGGCGTGCCCGCACCAACTCTGCTATAGACCCTGAAACAACAGAAGGTTTGGCAAAACCTTATTATGAAAAGGTAGCGGGCATACTTTTGGCTAAAAACGATTCGAAATACAACGCAGCATTGATAGAGTGCTACAGTTACTTGGGCTATTACTATCTGCTGAAGAGCGATTACCCTGTTTCAAAAGAGTTCTGGAATAAAATTCTGGCTATCGACCCCACCAATGCCACAGCAAAAAAGGCGTTGGACGGCATCAAATAGCGATAATTTTAGTTGTTTGTCGTGTCGGGAGGAGCGGAGAGTGATTCTTAGCTCCTCTTTTTTTTGAGGCTTCTGATTCTTTTTTCTTCTTCCTTTGCATTTTTCTTGCTCGGGCGCTTGCAGATATCAAAAGAATGTCTACCTTTGCGGTGTACTATTATACTAATACACATAAATAATAGAATATTTAAATCATCCAAGCGTATGTTACAAGTAGAAAACATTTCATTTAGT
The DNA here is from genome assembly GCA_902388495.1 of uncultured Bacteroides sp. Taxonomy (GTDB): domain Bacteria; phylum Bacteroidota; class Bacteroidia; order Bacteroidales; family Bacteroidaceae; genus Bacteroides. Next base: position 6,382 of record CABMPP010000029.1, read on the forward strand.
TATCGTAAGGGCAAGAAAGAAGTCCTGCACGATTTTTCGCTTTCGCTGGAAGGAGGCAGGGTATACGGGCTGTTGGGAAAGAACGGAGCCGGTAAGTCCACACTGCTTTACCTGATGAGCGGGTTGCTTACTCCCAAACGTGGGAAGGTAATGTACCGTGATACCGATGTACGTCGTCGGTTGCCTGTTACGTTGCAGGACATGTTCCTGGTGCCCGAAGAGTTCGAACTGCCATCGATTTCTCTGATCAGCTACGTAGAACTGAACAGTAAGTTCTATCCGCGCTTCAGTAAGGAAGATATGGTGAAGTACCTGCATTTCTTCGAGATGAATTTGGATGCAGACCTGGGAGCGTTGTCCATGGGGCAGAAGAAGAAAGTCTTCATGAGTTTTGCACTTGCCACCAATACCTCACTGCTGCTGATGGACGAGCCTACCAATGGGCTGGATATTCCGGGCAAGAGTCAGTTCCGCAAATTTATTGCTTCGGGCATGTCGGACGATAAAACCATTGTCATCTCTACACACCAGGTGCGCGATATCGACAAGGTGCTGGACCATGTATTGATAATGGACAATAGCCATGTGTTGCTGGACCAGTCCATTGCCAGCATCTGCAGCAAACTCTTTTTCACGGAGAGCGACGACCGGGAGCTGGCGAAGACGGCACTCTATACACTTCCGTCCGTGCAGGGCAATTTCCTGATGTTGCCTAATAAGGAAGGTGAAGAATCGGAAATCAACCTCGAACTGTTGTTCGGCGCCGCGCTTGCCGCCCCCGATGAGATAGCAACTATGTTTCACTCTAAAACGAACGAACAATGATAAGCGATACTTTTTTTAGTTTAAGCCGCTTTGTGAGCGTATGCCGCAAGGAGATGGTAGAGAATTGGAAGCCATACGTGCTCCGTTCGGTGATGGTCTATGGAGTTCTGGCAATTCTTTTTATTTGGAATGGGTATTATACTTATAAGTTTGCCGGTTCCTACTCGGCAGGTGAGACGGACCCTATGTGGGTATTTGAATCTGTATTGTTTCTGTGCGGACTTTTTGCCTGGGGATGTATCAGTGCTTCGTTCACCATGGAGCGGATGAAGACCAAAACGAGCCGGCTTGTTGTGTTGATGACGCCTGCCACCATGTTCGAGAAATTCTTCTCCCGCTGGTTACTGGCTACATTTGGTTTTCTCGTGGTATACTTGATTGCTTTCAAGATGGCAGACTGGACCCGCGTTGCTGTCTATACGGTAGCTTATCCTCAATTGGATATCGTCTCTTCATTCCCGCTTTGGGAGTTTTGTACGAATACCGGTAGCTTTTACGACGCTTCTGTAGAAAATGGCCAGGCGCTGATGTTTATAAGCGGATACTTCTTTGCCCAATCGTTCTTTTTGTTGGGTAGCGTTGTCTGGCCCAAGAATGCACTTGTCAAGACGTTTGCTGCCGGGATATGTATTGTGATAGTGTATGTTTTGGTTGCAATAGCATGTATCAAGGCTGTCGTACCCCATGATCTCAATATAAGCGGTGGAGATATCTCCGAAGTGGCGGCACGCAATACGGTAATTACGATCAATTTCATTTTCGTCTTCTTTAATTGGGTACTTGCCTATTTCCGTTTCAAAGAATCAGAAATCATTAACCGTTGGTAATTATGAACTTTAAAGATAGTAAAGCCATCTACCTGCAAATAGCAGACCGCATTTGCGATGAAGTGCTTCTCGGGCAATATCAGGAGGAAGAGCGTATTCCTTCGGTACGGGAGTATGCGGCTGTGGTAGAGGTCAACGCCAATACGGTGATGCGCTCGTACGACTACTTGCAGACGCAAGGCGTCATCTACAACAAGCGGGGCATCGGTTACTTTGTATCGGCCGGTGCACGCGGATTGATCCTTTCGCTGCGAAAAGAATATTTTCTGAAAGAAGAAGTGGATTATTTCTTCAAGCAGATATTTACGTTGGGGATTTCGGCCAAAGAACTGGCGGATATGTACCAGGAGTTTATTAAGAAACAAAAATAAAAGAAGATAGTTATGAAAAGAACAACTTATATACTGATAGGAATGCTGATTGCCGGACTGGTGGCGATAATCGGCGTAATATTCTATATACCTACCCTGGGTAGTACCTGGGAAGACAATTCCGTGGAGATCAACGGAGAACAGAAGACGGTGCAGTTGCCCGAATGCCGTGTAGTACAGTTCTTGATACATACGGACGAGAAGGATAGGGGGAAAACCGTCGCTTTTGAAAACACAACGCTGTTGATGCAATCTACGGGTGCGGCAACGGGTAGCTTTGCCTATGCCGATGGACTGGATTCATACTTGTCGATGAAAACCAGTGGAGATACTTTGAATATTGTGTTCGATCTCTCGGCAAACAAATTGGATGATAAATTTAAGGATATGCGCTGGATAAATGTGCGCACGGCAGGGATGTGCCTGAATATACCGGAGAGTGTTCAGCATGTGTCTGTCGCGGCTTATGTCTTGAAAACAACCTTCAAGGGTTTCGACCGGGATACTTTTTCGTTCAACGTACAGGGGGCTGCCAGCGTGGAAGATTGCCGTATCAATTCTTTAAGCGCTTGTGCTGAAAGCTTGCATTTTAATAGCGGTGAAGTACATGATTTATATCTGAACCTGGATGACATTCGCAGATGGGATGTAGAAACAGATTCTTTCCATATAGATACGGAGCATCTGACCGGTTCCAGGGAGCATCGTAACACTCTTCAGAAAGGAGAATGCCGACAAGTTTTGTGGACTCCGCAAACAGAAAAGGCTTCCTTGACTCTGAATTTGCCGGAGGCGGCCAAGATAGAAATAGGAGAGTGACCGATAATGCTGTAACAATAATATGCAGAGTATCTTAATTCCCCTCCTTCAGGAAGGAGGGGTGCCCGAAGGGTGGGGTGGTAGGTGAGTCCTGAGAGGAGGAGAATGGAAATGACAGATTTTCATTCTCCTACATTATAGCGAGTGCAGCTTTGCTTTGTTTTGTAGATTTTCCTATCTTCGCATCCTATAAAACATTAGAATCTATGAACAAGCATCTTTTTCTGCAAATAGTTGTTGCATTCACTTTCCTCAGCCAGTCGCTGGCTGTATTTGCCCAATCGGCTGACTGTACATTTATTCCCGCAAACGACTCCCGTATCGTCTACATGGGACGTGTTTCACATCGTAATCCTTCTTCGCCTTGCTTCACCTATCCCGGAGTCAGCATCATTGCGAATTTCGAAGGAACTTCCCTGGCCATGAAGGCAAAGCCCAACAGCGGCTATTTCATGGTAGAGATCGATAACCAATCTCCCTATAAAATCGGTTTCGGCGAGAAAGACTCTGTTCAGATTCTGGCGGAAGCATTGCCGGCAGGTGTGCATACGGCACGCATCATGTACGTCATCGAAGGTTTTCACCTTCGCCCGGAATTCAGAGGGTTCTATCTTGACAAAGGTTGTAAACTTGCCCAGGCTCCCCAACTGCCGGCGAGGAAGATTGAATTTATAGGCAACTCCATCACTTGCGGATATGGTGTAGAGGCTACCGATGCTTCGCTGCCCTTCACCAACGAAACGGAGAATCATTACTATACTTATGCGGCTGTCACGGCCCGTGCCTTGAAGGCGCAACATTTGGTGGTTGCCCGTTCGGGCATCGGTATTTATCGCAATTATAACGGGCCGAGGACGGGGAATCCCGACTGCATGCCTGCCATGTACGAGCAGACTTTGTTCTCCGACCCGTCCGAAACGTGGGACCATAGTCTGTATACTCCGGATGTGGTCTGCATCAACCTGGGTACGAACGATACGAGTACCGACAATTACGACCCGCAGCTGCTGACGCAAGCTTATCGTAATTTCCTGAAGACCATCCGCGGTCATTATCCCCAGGCTAAGATTGTTTTCCTGACCGGATGCATGTTGGGCGGTAAGTCTCTCGAAGTGGTAAAAACAGCTTTGAATACAGTCGTTACCGAAGCCAAGCAGAAGGGTGATGCAAACTTGTATCGCTTCGACATGTCTCTTCAGACGGGCGCTTTGGGAATGGGGGCTTCTTATCATCCTTCCCGCAGGCAGCAGCAAAAGATGGCAAATGAGTTGACTGCTTTTCTGAAAACAATTACGGGTTGGAATTAGTTTATACTTCGTAACGGATAGAATGTACAAAGTATGATTCTGCAATTAGCATTTGTATTAGTCGCTATCATCATCGGTGCCCGTTTGGGCGGCATCGGTCTTGGTGTTATGGGAGGAGTCGGCCTGGCGATACTGACATTTGGTTTCGGATTGCAACCCACCTCTCCGCCTATTGATGTGATGTTGATGATAGCTGCTGTTATCTCTGCCGCATCGTGTATGCAGGCGGCCGGTGGACTGGACTATATGGTAAAGTTGGCAGAGAAACTGCTGCGCAAGAATCCGTCGCAAGTTACGCTTCTGAGCCCTATCGTAACCTATTTGTTTACATTTGTAGCCGGTACGGGGCATGTGGCATATTCTGTGCTTCCCGTTATTGCAGAAGTAGCTACCGAAACAAAGATACGTCCGGAAAGACCGTTGGGGATAGCCGTTATTGCTTCGCAGCAAGCCATCACGGCAAGTCCTATTTCTGCTGCAACCGTTGCGCTGCTCGGACTGCTGACGGGGTTTGATATAACTCTGTTCGATATATTGAAGATCACCATCCCGGCTACTATCATAGGTGTATTGGTAGGCGCCTTGTTCTCAATGAAAGTAGGCAAGGAGCTGGTCGATGACCCTGAATACAAGAAAAGACTGGCAGAAGGTTATCTCGATACTAAGAAGGTAGAACTGCAAGACATACATAATAAGCATCACGCCATAATATCTGTATTAATCTTCATACTTGCCACTGTCTTTATTGTCTTCTTTGGCTCCTTCGATGGCTTACGCCCTTCGTTCGTGGTGGATGGTGAAACGGTGAAGCTGGGCATGTCTGCCATCATCGAGATTGTGATGCTGTCCGCCGCCGCCCTTATTTTGTTGCTGACCAGGACTGATGGCATTAAGGCGACGCAAGGTTCGGTATTTCCGGCAGGTATGCAGGCCGTCATTGCTATTTTCGGTATTGCCTGGATGGGTGATACTTTTCTTCAGGGCAATATGCTCCAACTGACGCAATCTATTGAAGGAGTGGTAAGGGAGATGCCGTGGTTGTTTGGCATAGCCTTGTTTGCTATGTCCATTCTGCTTTATAGTCAGGCGGCTACGGTGCGTGCTTTGATGCCTTTAGGCATTGCTTTGGGCATTTCACCGATGATACTTATTGCTTTGTTTCCAGCCGTAAATGGTTATTTCTTCATTCCCAATTATCCTACCGTCGTGGCTGCCATCAATTTTGACCGTACGGGAACTACCAAGATTGGTAAATATGTGTTGAATCATTCATTTATGATGCCCGGCTTAGTTGCAACGGTAGTGGCCATCGCATTGGGGTTGCTGTTTATAAAAGTCTTTTGAATGTAAAGGGAGACGGGTGATTACAGACGTATAGAAACAAAAAAGAATCGCGGAATTGCGATTCTTTTTTTATTTAGTTGCGGAGATCCGACCCTATATCGTAATTTGGATTTTAAAACATAGCTGATTATCAATCTTATACGTTTCTTTACTCAGTTGTTTTTATGGGTATTTGTCCGAAATCTGTCCGAGGATAATTCCTGTAAGTTATTGATTTACTGTATCTGATCTATCGCTTTCTCGATATTTTCCAATTTGTTCATGAGAACAGATTCCAAATTGATGATGGCAGCTGTCTGCATAAAAGCAGCTACAAGTTCGGGGTGATCCTCCGCATAGGCAACGCCATATTTATTGCTGATAATGTCCATTGCAGATGTCATGTAGAAGGTGGTTTCTTCTACTGATTGTTGCATAAGTTCTGAATATGCTTTCTTTTCAAATTCCTTTTCCATAATGTTTAATATTTAGATATTATATATTCTACTTCTCCAAATCTGATCCGCTTGCAATGGCACATATTACATTGCTTTCCTCGTGGACATCTTTTTTAATGACTTTAAGCTGACCTCTCAATTCACCAATTTCTAAAAGCAACTTTTTATTTTCACTCTCAAGCTGGTTGTACTTCTCGATGAAAAATGAAAAATTAATTTCACTATTCAAATTTTTATTATCATCAAGCAAGATATCCCCCTCTCCGGTTATAATTCTCATGATATTTACTGAAGGATATTTGGTATGTATATTTAGCAATACTTCTGTTGTTATATCCTTTTTAAGATTGGCGATGTAAGGACGGCTCATACCAATAGAGGTGCTCATCTCACTCGCAGAGATGCCCAAAGCTTTACAGATATCTAAAAGACGTTGCTTAATCATACTTTATTCCTAACTGATAATAAAAGTTAATACGATAAATATATTTATCTATTTATTTTAGTATGATAAATATGTTTATCATATTTGCGTTGTGTTACTAATAATAACACCGCTAAGTTAACAAAAACACAATTATAGCGAATTATAAACCATCAAATATTTATCAAATATGGCATTTAGAGACTATATAGATTCGTTACCCAATGTACGGTTAGATACAATCCAAAAGATTGCGGAGATAACCTATTCTTCCAAGATGACAGTGTATCGTTGGCTGTCTGGCGAGGTGGAGCCGCCTATGCTTAAAAAGAAAGTGATTGCCGAACATCTTGGCAAGAGTGTAGAAGAACTATTCCCGATAAATAAAAATTGATAAGGTTATGAGTGTACAATTTATTACAGCCGAAGAGGCACGAGAAAAAGCTATGAATTATAGCAATGTAGAGGAAATATGCAGTCATATAGAGATGGCGGCAAAAAGAGGTCTATACAAGACTCGTTTCATTTTTATTTCTGAAAATGACCAGGACAAATTGAAAGAACTTGGGTATAGTATAACAGAGGATGATGACTACAAGATGCCTTTCATTGTATCATGGAAATACAAACAATGACATCTCTTACTAACATAGAATTTTATAACACTCCTGAAGGTGAAGTGATGGTTAAGGCTGTGGGGCAACCGGCTGTTCCATTTAAGGAGAATGATCGGGAGCTCGTATCTGAAATGTTGGCCATTATCCGAGACAGATACACGAAGGCGCATGATGCGCTAATGAAGTTGTATTCTGCCAGCACGATGAATCGGTGGCACTACGAATATAAGGTCGTTCATCGCTTTATCCGCTGCAACTTCGGAGAGTATGATCAATATAATCTTGATATCAATCACAACGGTGTATTCCAATTCGAAGAGGTGCGTTGCCCTCTGCGTGGCGAGTGTGAGCTTGAAGGCATTGTTTGCAAGCCTGAACTTAATACCAAACTTACCGAGCGCGAGCTCGAAGTGTTTCGACTGATTGCGGCTAATTTGCAAACGGATGCAATTTCTGTAGAGTTGCATATTTCTCCGTGTACCGTGAACAGACACCGCGAGAATATCAAGGCTAAAATAAGGGTAAACAATGTGGCCGAATTGGTGGCATATTGGCATCAGAACCAAATGAAATAAAAAGTATTAACTTCAAATAATTAAGTAAAATGGATTTAAACAACATTGAAAAAGCAAGAACACTTTTTCCGGATGCAGTGAAGCTGCAGCTTCGGATCAATCAATCAGCAACCAAAGAAGATATTCGACGGTTATTGCCTGGTAGCGTTGTGCTGTTATCATGCAAGATCAGCAAGAACTATGCGAATGTCATTTATAGCGAGGGTGCGGCCAAACGTATGTTCCCGGATGCGACCAAGTATGTGGATAAGATAGATCTTGGCAATGAGCGTTTCGCTAATATCTATCGGGATGACCAGAACGACGGAGTTAAGGTGATGGTGAACTTTCTCCCAGCAACTTACGAGCGACTTATCAATGCGCTGGAGATGGCCTTTGGTGAGAATTTGTATCAAATGAGTAATTATGCAGAGTGCTCGATGGGGTGCCTTTTCTTCAAAAAAACATACGTAGAGGATGTTGCTAAAGTGCTTCTCCTATTCAAGGAAGATGCATGATGACAAACCGTAATTGATTAATAAAGGAATAATATTATGGAATCAAATTCAGAAAGAATTTTTCTTTTAGCAACTAAAGAAAGCAAAAAGTATGTAGGTTTTACCTATTGTATAGGTGTATTCAAATTAGGTACTCCAAACATGGAGTTTATTTTGGGAGAAACAGATAATGATCGGCAGTACAAGGCCGGTGATGAAGTAGCTTATATCTATAATGCCGATTATACTGATAGTTTGCAAAGCGCTTTAGATTGGTTAAACAAGAAAAAGTAATATTTAAGTAATAAGGATCATGATTACTAAAACAATATTCAAAAAGAAGTTCCCGGACGTTAAAGTACAGAAGCTGCAGACCAGTGTTGTCTTTAGCAGGCAGCAAGTGGAAGAAACCGTCTTGCAGATGTGCGATTCTCTCGGCATCGGATTGCTTTATTACAATTATTCTAATAGATGGATAACCGCCTATACCTCCGAGAAAATGAAAAAAGCACTGGATTCAATGGAGCCGGGTTCAGAAGTCTTTCACGAACATTATGGTGTATATGGCAAGGTGGTGAGCGAAAAGCCTTTTGTCATTTGCGGGGAGTTGTGTATTCGGGTTGACTTTGGAGGGATTCCTGAAGATGGAGTATATAGTTGTACATGTTTTGTAATGTAAAAAGAAGGTATGAACATTGGAATATTAGCAATTGACAGTAATTATCCTAATCTCGCACTTATGAAGATTAGTAGCTATCATAAGGCAATAGGTGACAATGTGGAATGGTATAATCCGTTGTTCCATTATGATAAAGTCTATGCCGCCAAAGTATTCAGTTTCACGCCTAATTACGGGTATTACATCAACACTGATGAACTGGAGGTTGGGGGAACGGGTATTAATGTAGATAAGATACTTCCTCTTGAGATAGACCGATTGCAGCCAGACTATTCGCTTTACAAACTTGATGACAAAGTGGCTTACGGATTCCTTACTCGTGGATGTCCCAACAAGTGCAAATGGTGTGTAGTTCCGAAAAAAGAAGGCCCGATAGCTCCTTATATGGACATTGAGGAAATATTCATCAATGGAAGAAAGAACATTATCCTGATGGATAACAATGTTCTGGCTTCTGATTATGGACTCAGACAAATAGAAAAGATTGTGAAGTTGAAGCTCCATGTGGATTTTAATCAAGGTTTAGATGCTCGTTTGGTAACAGATGATATAGCTCATCTACTTGCAAGGGTTAAATGGATAAAGCGAATAAGATTCGGTTGTGATACACCGGGGCAGATTGCGGAAGTTGAACGTGCAGCGATGCTGATTGATAAATACGGGTACAAGGGAGAATATTTCCTATACTGCATTCTAATGGAATTCAAAGAGTCCTTCCATCGTGTAAATCATTGGAAAGGTGTAAGCCGCCGTTTTCTCCCTCACTGCCAACCTTATCGGAGCTTGAACAATCCACACCAAGTGATTCCGCAATGGCAGAAAGATATGGCGCATTGGGCTGACCGGAAAGAATTCTATATGAGTTGCGAGTTTAAAGACTTCACCCCACGCAAAGGGTTTAGATGTAATGAATATTTTTATAACAATTAGAGTAAAATAAAAGTAGAAATGAACCTGCAATCCAAAATAGACTACTCCATTGCCCTACTTCGCAAATGTGAACAGATGGCACTTGATTATGACCCGGAGAATGGCTTCTACCTTGCTTTCTCCGGTGGAAAGGATAGCCAAGCCCTCTACCACCTTGCAAAGATGGCAGGAGTAAAATTTAAGGCTCACATGAACCTTACAAGCATTGACCCTCCGGATGTTATTCGCTTCGTAAAACGGAACTACCCGGACGTGGAACTGATAAAACCTAAAATGTCTATTTACGACATGGCTTTGAAGTGTCACTTTCTTCCGACACGTAGGTTACGTTGGTGCTGCGCTAAATACAAAGAAATGTCCGGTGAAGGAAAAGTAACTCTTATCGGCATTCGCCATGCAGAAAGCGTAAGACGTTCCAAGCGTAATGAGGTGGAGACAGGGGATAGAAAATTTAGCGGAAACTTCGACCAATTCTCCGAGCATAAGGAAAAGATGATTACGTGCGTAGGAGGCAAGGATAAAGTACTGATTTCTCCTATAATCTATTGGACTGATAAAGACGTATGGGACTTCCTAAACGGGAATGGCATAAAACATTGTTCACTATACGACGAAGGGTATAAAAGAATTGGTTGTATTCTTTGTCCGATGTCTAATTACAAGCAGAAACGAAAAGACTGTCAGCGTTTTCCCCATGCAAAACGAAAGTGGGTTCAAACTATTCAAAAGCTCATTGATGCCGGATATATCAACCATAACTTTACCGATGCCGAATTTGGTTTTAATTGGTGGATAAGCGATAAAAGTTTTGACCAATATTATGCAGACGAAGTGCTGCAACAGAAAATAGAGTTTAACGTATAACAAGAAATATATGAGCAAAACATGGATATTTAATTATAGATCAATGGCTGCCATGACGGAGGCGAATCCAGAGTATAACCCTACAAGTGGTGTAGAGCTTGTGATATGCGATTCTGAAACATTTGAATCTAAATCATCTGATTTTTTAGAAGCCTGCAAAGAGTTTGATGAATTTTCAAGAAATGTCAAAATGTGGGACGTTGATCCGGAAGCCTCTTTCAACAATGGAGAATGTTACAAAAACATTAAAGGAGTTGTAACGTATAATGAATTTTTATAACATCAAAACAAAGTAGAATGAAACATGAAAAAAAAGTCTTAACCATTACGTTCGATACCATGAGTGGAGCAATTTCTGCAGATTGGGATCAAGGAATTGAAGCTGAATTAATCAAACAGATGTGTGAATATGCGTGGTGCAAAGCTGAATGTGAGTTAGAGCCACCGGATGATTAAGCAATAATATGAAAAAGTTACGTCCTTGATAACTTGACCGTAACGCTATTCCTTTGTACCAATTAAATAATCCTCAATATGATTAAAGCTACCGATATCTACGCTGCTACCCATGACGGGTTAGATATTATTTTATACTACTACCCGCAAGCTGAAGGGTGCGTAGACAACAAAAAAAAATTCAAGCGCCGTCCTGATGAAGATGACGCTTCAGCCTGCCTCAAGAAGTTCCAGGACTGCTACAAGGTTACTGACTTCGGCGATGCAGGTTCGGCCATGAGCCCGATAGATATCTGCATGAATGAAGAGAACATCCGCTTTCCTGAAGCTGTGGCACTGCTTGCTTCTCGATACAATGTGACGGATGAACTCAAGCGATCCGTAAACAAACCTGATATTCGTAAGCGGCCTGCTATGGCTGACGAAGCCGAAGGCAGCAGGTTCTTCGAGCTCGAAGAGAAGTTTACTGATGAGCAATTACAAATCCTCGGCCCGCGCGTCAAGCAGGAGCATGCCGATGCGCTGCACTGGTATGTGGCCAAGTCCATTTCCTACGTCCGGAACCGTGAAGTCACCACCAAATACACTACGCCTACTTACCCCATCTTCATGCGCGAATGTGTAGTCACCAAAAAAGATGGTAGCACCGACAAGTTCTACAAGATATACGAACCTTTAAATCCAGATAAGCAATGGCGATTCAGCTATACCCCTGATGGAGTAAAGCCGAAACAATATATCAACGGTTTTGCCGAGCTACAGAAAGCTTATCGGGATTTCAATGTACAAGAAGAGAAATCTTTCTTCAATGATCCGAAGAACAAAGACGCCCAATACAAGGAGCAGAAGCTGAAAGAGGCCTTCATCTGTTCCGGTGAGCGTGATTCTCTCTGTGTCCGTGCCCTCGGCTGCCACCCACTGTGGTTCAACAGCGAAACCTACAAGGTGACTCCTGAAGAAATCAAGGAGATATATAAATACGTGGAGTGCATCTATAACATTCCCGACATCGACGATACCGGTATTCGCAAGGGAACCGAGTTGGCACTGTGCTTCCTTGACATCTATACGATATGGCTTCCGGATTGGTTGCGTGGCTATCGCGACCAACGCGGAAAGCCCCGCAAAGATTTCCGTGACTTTGTGGGCTTGCGGCCGAAGCAGGAGGACTTCCGCAACCTGCAGACACTGGCCATGCCCGCCAGATTCTGGGTGGATAGCTGGAGCGAGCGCAGCCGCAAGATGACCTATGAAGTGAACACTTCCTATCTGCACTATTTTCTTTCCCTGAACGGGTTCTATACCCTAAAGGATGATAACTCCAACGAGGTTAGGTATATACGTCGGAAGGGATGCATCATTAGTGAGATTAAGGCCAAGGATATTGTGGCATTTCTCAAGCGGTTTACCATAGAGCGTTATCTTCCGGTGGATATCCGCAATCTGATAATGAACTCTCCTCGTACTGGAGAATCGTCCTTGGCGCAGCTTGATGAAATCAACCTGGATTTCCGGAGCTATACCCCCAAGGAGCAATATATATTCTTCGACAAAGAGACATGGGAGGTCAGCAAAGACGGCATTAAGTCGCTGCATGGGCAGATACCCGACAACCGCAGCGCATGGGAGTCGAACGTAATAACTCATAAGGTCAGTATTCTCCCTCCGATGTTTGAATGGTCGTATAGACAAGATGCAGAAGGCAGAGATATATTCGATGTCACCATCAAGGAGCACAGGAGTTGCTTCTTCAATTATCTAATAAATGCCAGCCGCCTGTACTGGCGTAAGGAGCTGGAGTATGCCTGGAAGGATAAGGGAGTGGACGAAGCGGATAAGTACCGGGCAGAGCATAAGTTTGACATTGCCGGACCGCTGCTTTCTCCGGATGAGATCCGCGAGCAGAAGCAGAATCTGCTGAACAAGATGTTTGCCATCGGTTATAATATGCACCGATATAAATCGCCGTCACGTGCATGGGCGCTCTATGCCATGGACAACAAGATAGGCGAAGATGATGAATGTAACGGGCGTAGCGGCAAGAGCTTCCTTTTTAAGACGTTCCGGTTCTTTATGCGGACCGTCAATCTTTCCGGGCGTAATCCCCGTCTACTCGACAATCCGCACGTGTTCGATCAGGTGGATGTTCATACGGACTTTGTCCTGGTCGATGACTGCGACCGTTACCTGCCGATGAGCCAGTTCTATGACAACATCACTTCGGGCATGACGGTCAATCCTAAGAACAACAAATCATTCTTTATCGAGTTTGAAGACTCTCCGAAGTTCGGTTTTACCACGAACTATGTACCGCGTGAGTTTGATCCCTCCACGTCGGCACGTATGTTGTATATGGTGTTCTCGGATTACTACCACCAGAAGACAGAAGAAAACGATTATCTTGAGACCCGTACCATCCGCGATGACTTCGACCGCAACCTGATGACGAACACGGACTACAGTGAAGAGGACTGGAACTGGGATTTGAATTTCTTCGCCCAATGCCTTCAGTTCTACCTGGCCATGGCCGACCGCAGCATCAAAATACAGCCACCGATGGAGAACATCATTACCCGCAAGCGCAAGGCCGACATGGGCAGCGACTTCGAGGATTGGGCCTACTGCTACTTCGCTGAAGACGGCGAGAATCTGAATACGCCCATTGTCCGGGAATTGGTCTATGATGACTTCATTACCACCTCCAAGTCGAAAAAGGAATTCTGGAAGATGCAGCGCTTCACCAAGGCATTGCGTAGTTTCTCCGAGTTGTGCCCTTACATTGCCGAGATGAATCCGATGGATCTGCTCAACAAGTCCGGCCGATATCTCCAGAAGATAGACGGTAAGACCAAAGAGATGATTTATATGCGCTCAAGACAGAAGAATGGAGAGCCGGCGGCTTTCGTGCCTCAAACAGAAAGTAGTGATGGAAACGTTCCGTTCTGATTATATCAAGCATTACGAGCGGTTTCTTCCGGAAATGCTGCTCGATGAATCGGCTACCGCCTACATCCGTCAGGTTTATGACTACCTGGAGCTAATGAAGCCGACTACTATCCTGAACCTCAATGCCGACAAGAAGAAACTGCCGTGGATGCTTGTGGCTGTAGGCGCGTTCCTCCTGGCACAAAATCACTGGATGGACTTTGAGCTGAACGATGATTACACCAGGCTAAGGCGAAAGCCCCTGCCTCCGAATTTCCATAAGGCCATGAGGTACCGACATCCTGTACCGGAGTAGAGCTTTTTGTAAAGGCTGTGGGCACAACTGTCCGCAGCTTTTACTATTTAATAAGATAGCGCCGACATCCCTCGTTCCTGGGTTTCTCACTCTCTTTCCTTAATTTATACAAAAACTTTGTAACTCTGTAACCTATGTTTGAAAAAAGAGATAAATACTTAATAAATAGAAAGTAACAAAGGTTACATTCTTAGTAACAAACATCGGTTACAAAAAATAAGGGTTTGTTACTTTTAAAACTTGGATAACAAATGGGCTGCATAGTTACGATTCTATTTGAATGGCACAAATTGTATTCATTTGGTTTGTTACCAATATATATACTGGTAGCCAATTAGTTAAATCTTAAAAGTTACAAGGCGCAAAGTTGCAAAAATTTCTAAGCAAAACAATCAGAACGATATATAACGCAGAACAAATGAGAACGTGATAAGACTTTATTTTCCTAATAATGTAACTATATTTTATATAATTTCTGTTTTTCAGTAAAATTCAGATGTGATATCTATATTTATCACTATATTTGCTTTGAAATAAACTACTTACCGTATGAGACCTAACGTAATAATAGAACTGCATCCCTATCTGCATGATTACTTGTATCATGAATTCGGATGCAGGCCATCGGATGACGGCGTGAATGTGACTACATCCAACGATATAGGCAAGTTCATTCAGGCGATGGTCACCGTCACTGACCGCCCACCCAAACAAGCCATCAAAGAGAATCCGATAACCTTGTTTCTTCCTATCCAGGAGTGGAATCACTTCATCCTGCAAGAGAACTTCATCTATATACCCGAATGGAAGCAGCGTATGCTCCAGGATTATATTGAGGCATCCTTCCGCATCCGGGTGCGAGAGTATTTTGTGGCTGGCTATGAAAAAGGTTATAAACAAGACCGGATTGTCCGGGCATTCTTGATGGCATATAATATCAAGAGCAATGCCATCAATTACGATGCGGTCAAGAAGTTTGATTATCGCAACCGGCAGCGGATGATTAAAGAGGTGAACAAGGATATTCAGTTATCGTTGTTTCCTTAATATTTTTTAGCAGATTAATTGTTAAGTAAAAAACAGATTTTCAGTAATTTATCACTTAAAAATTCAGTAAAATATGAATCAGTTCAACAAGAGGTCGCAGATATGCGGTATGTATTTCCTGCCGATATCGGGTGCACAGATTTACAATGTTCCCGGGAGCAATATAATCAAAGTTCGTGGCGAATGGGTTAACCTTGCCATATCTTCCGGAGATTTTAAGGAGAAAGATGAACTCGGTGGGATTGTTGAGCAGGAGTTGAAAGCGATTGTCACGGATACAGGAGAGGATAAAGCTGCTCTGATACGTGATTTGATCATGAACGAAGGCCTGGTGTTAATTCAGATGACGAACGGCAGCCGTAGAGTGGTAGGTACAGAACAATTCCCTGTGGCACTATCTTCAGAGTGCGGCGGTTCTCCGATGACGCAAACGCTTTCGTTTAAACGTGATAGCCCCGAACCTGCCAAGATTTTAAAGTCCTTTTAAACGGTTATCTCCATTGTAATTTTGTACCGACAATCAATAGGTATAATTACAATGGCATTTTCCTCATTATATAGTGCAGTCTGTCGCGGCAAGTGGTTTATCTCTTTCCGGGATGTAGAAGCTAACCTGATACTGGTTGACAAGTTACTGGAGCGTGGCATCACAAAAGAAGATGCAACCAAACGTTCCGAAGTCGAACCGATATCGGTCATGTTATCCGTGCCGGGCAAAGAAGCCAAGGCGGGCAACGGGTTTTCCGATGCGCCCAAAGACAGCACGGCTATTGTTCCCATCCATGGAACTCTGCTGAAATATGGTACATATTGCAGCTATGGTACTACCGAACTGGCGGATGTATTGCGCCAGGCGGCTGATGCTCCGAATATATCTTCCGTTTTACTTGATATAGATTCGGGGGGTGGCAGTGTTGATGCCATCGCTCCGATGGTCGATGCCATTCAGTATGTGCAATCGAAAGGTAAGGCCGTGGTAGCGCATTGCGATCTGTGCGCTTCCGCTGCTTACTATATTGCATCATACTGTGATGAGATTATTGCCTCAAACCTGATATCTTCCGAGTTCGGTTCTATCGGTGTGATGATGAGCTTCCCGGATTATGCCAAGTATTACGAGCGTGAGGGTGTGAAGGTGCACACCATTTACAGCAGCTTGTCCGACTACAAGAATGCTCCGTTTGAGGCGGCCAAGGAAGGCAAGTATGAGATGATCCGCGAAGAAGAATTGGACCCGTTGGCTCTTGACTTCCAAAACAATGTCAAGGCAAATCGCGGTGACAAATTAAAAATGGACACGCCCGGATTGCTGCGGGGACGTATGTTCTATGCCAAGGATGCGGTTAATGTAGGCTTGGCCGATTCGATAGGTTCCGTTGACTTTGCCCTTCAGCGGGTAAGGGATATTCGTAGCGAGGCGTGTATTAACGAATATATTAATTCAAAATCGTAAAGTGTATGTTTGGACAAGTAATGAGCGTGGTACTTTCTTTTTTGGGTATTTCTGCTTTTGCGAAGGATAAAGAAGGCAAATCTGTCTTGCTTTCCGCACAAGAGGATCAACTCAAGAACAAGTACGGTGAGAAATTTCTGGAGGAATTTAAAAAAGATCTGGCCGAGTTCGAGAAGAGCGGGAAGTCTGCGGAAGAAGCTGTTACCAATGAAGTAAAAGCACAGCTGGAGGCAGACCGTGATAAGAATGCCAAAGATTTGAAAGAGGCCCGTGAGAAGCTGAAAGCTCTCGAAGAGAAAGAAAAGGAGTTTGAGGCATCCATCAAGGAGAAGGATGCTGAAATCGCCAAGTTATCAAAAGAAGAGGCTCCGGATGCGGGAGCTCATGTAGCGGGAGGAGCTGACATGACGAAGAAATTCAAGCCGGACATGACGCTGGCACATAACATGTATCTGGATGCCGTATTTAAAGGTGCTGCATACAGTGGTAACTCAACGATCGAAACGACTGAAATTCAGAAAGAGTTCGGCAAGTACGTTTCTTCCGAGCGTATTGAGATCTTGAATCGCCTGATGGGTACCACGGAGTCAACGAAGTACATGTCTACGATCGTGACAGACAAGGTAGAGGTGCGTGCACAACAGTCTGCCATTGACTCGGTTCTGCAGCAGTTCGTTCCGAAATGGACTCCGAAGGGTAAATCCAAGTTTACTCCGTTGACCATCAAGAACTACAAATGCAAAATCAACGTTCCGATCACTCCGTCGGATATCATGGAAGATATTCTCGGATATCTGTACGACGAGAACCTGAAGCCGGAGGATATGCCGGTTGTGAGGTATATTCTTTACCAGCTCATCTTCCCAAAGCTGGACGAAGAACGTGAGATTGCCTTGGCCGTGGGTGAGTTCAAAGAAACGACTGCGACCCAAGATGGCGATGAAGCTACTGATGCTAACGCAGTAATGGACGGTTATGTTACTCAGCTGCGCAAGCTCAAAAAGGCAGGTAATACGACTGTCACTTGGTTGCTCGACGGCATTGTTCTTGATGATGCCAAGCTGGTTGAGCAAATCGACAAAGCGGTAGACGAAGTATCTCCCTTGTATAAGAAGAAAACTATGTTTATCCATGCCGATCCTGACTTGGTAACCCGTTACAGCAAGGCTTACCGCAAGATCTATCCTTGGTTGAAAAACGAAGATGGTGAGAAAGTCAAAGTAGACTTCTCCAAGTTTTCGTTTGTTCCCCTCGAAGGCATGCGCGGCACAGGTGCTTTCTTCATCACTCCGAAAGAGAACTTCAAGCATCTGCGTAGTAAAGATCCGCAGAGTACCAAGGTATGGATGCAGGGTGAAAATTACGACGTGAAGATCTTCGCCGAATGGTGGGAAGCTGTCGGCTTCTGGTTGGCCGAAGCTATCTTCGCATACCTGCCACCGGAAGAGGCAGAAGGTTCTTCCGCTTCTTCAACTTCTTCCCAGGGAGAAGGTCTCTAAAATAAGGAGGTAATTTATGGCTGACGAAGCATATAAAATGGTATCGGTGCCTAAGAAGACATCGAATGCCGGTCGCCCTAAGGGCAAGAAATCGTATATCATCCTCTTTCTTTGGAAAGATGTGGCTGAGTACGAGCGCGACGAGAAAGGTGTCCGTGTGAGCAAATTCAAAATGGCAACGGGTAAGAAACCTATTGCCGTGTATGCAACAGACTCCACCATCAACATCTATCACACAAGTGAGGGGGAGGATGATGCACGCGGGTTTATCCATCATGTGGACTACGAGCATCCGGGCACGGAGCTTGAGCATGACGAGTTTGTCAACAACAACATTAACGAAGATATGGGAGCCATTGTATTGGGTTGCTCCGGCGGTGATGCAAAAATTGCCGGAACTCCCTGCACGCCTCTCAAAATGTCGAAAGCTGACAGTCAAGACAGCAAAGATGGCGACAAGAATACAATAAACTTGGCGAGCACGTTGCGCGGTGCGACTATCGGGCATATCGCCAAGAGTTTTATTCCTGTAACGGACAGTATCGAAATTAATGCCGAGCTGGGCTTGACAGCTTCCGGTTCTGCAGGTGGGGGTATGTAGTTTTTTTTATATGGTTAATGCGAAAAAAGGCGTGTGCGTTGCATACGCCTTTTTTGTGTCCTTTCGAGAATTGTACGTTGACGGTACTTTTGTGTCATACTAATATTTAAAGTTATGACAACAAAGAAAAAAACATCGAATGATGTGCAGAACCAAAGTGTAGATGCACAATTCACTGAAGCGTGTGTAAGAGGAACCTTGAATATTGATTCTAAGGGTTCTATGGCATGTACTGCAACCAAAGTTCAAGACCACACAACGGTGGTAATTCCTTATTGCAAAGAGTTTGCGCAAGGCAAAGAATTACTTTTCGCTCTACGCTCCTGGCAGAAGTATGTACGTTTCGGCATCAACATTGTAGTGATCGGCGACCGCGAAGATTGGTTCAGTGAAGAAATTACCTTCATTGAGCATCACCGTGTATCGGATAATCCGCAGGTTGATGTGATGGAGAAGTTGCTGCTGGCAATTTCTTCGCCTGACGTAACAGAACATTTCATCTGGTCGAATGATGATATTTACCTGGTTAATCCGATATCATTGGTGCATATCGAAATCCCCAAGGTAGTTGGCAAACTTGATTCGGATAAATTCTCAGGCACCTATGCTGCCAATATGATGTGCACGGCCGGGCTTCTCAAAGAGGCGAAACTGCCGACTCTGAATTATGGTACGCATACCCCTTGCTTGTTCGAAAAAACATCGCTGACTGCCATGTTCGAGAGATTCCCCGAACTGCAAAACGGTGGATATCTTCTTTCATCGGTGTATTACAATTCGGTATCGTACCCTGTTCATCCCGTATTTCTGAATTGGCCGACAGATCAGGTGCTGTTACCAATCGTATCTCAGACTCCTTCGGAGAGCAAGGTCTTGGAGTTCCTCGAGCGCAAAGTGTTCCTGAATAACGCTGTATCCGGATATTCTCCTTGGTTGGAGAGTTTCTTGGAGAGGTTATTCCCGGAGCAATCCGACTTCGAGGGATGAAGAGTATTGCCGGCATTATCTTCACGGAGAGAACCGAACTCTTTCCGTGAAGAGTTTTCTTTCTTGAATGATCCGTCGTGCCCCATGGAACTGGAGGCTCTTGCATCACGCAAGTTCGGCAAATATCATGCGTATGTGCAGTTACATTCACGACTCCGAGACTGTACCTCACTTCAGCAGTGTGCGGATATCGCCCGCGAGCTCATTGATAACTATATTGAGAACCGCATGATCTGGGAAGAGTTGAATTACTACAAGAAGCACCATGCGCTGCTTGGCAAGCATCCCGCCTTTGCCGAATTTCGTCGTAGAAGCGAGCTTCTGCATCTGCCTGTCAAGGAATTGGTGAAACGGCAGCGGCAGGTTGAAAACAATATCTGGCGTGTGAAATCTGAAATTGCCAAGGGAGATAAACCGCATTTGGACCCGATACGGCGTGAAAGATTGATAGGATATGAGAAAGAGCTGGCGGATATTAACAGACTATTGGAATGAGTTACTATTTCAGCCTGGAGGAACTTCGGCAGGAGATGTCAGATTCCCGCTTATTTTCCAAACGGTTTGAAACGATGCTTACTTTCAAGCTGAACAATCTCAAAGAGTTGTGCGGACGCCTGCCGAAAGATAACGAGGCTTTCTTTATTGAGACCAAGAAGAGCTTTACGGCATTTACCTTCATCGTGTATCTGATAAAGCATGCCGGACGGGTGAACCATCTATATATCGCCACCTATTCCACCAACGAGCGCATTATCAATGCACTGCTCCGTTGGCGCGAAAAGGGCCTGATAGGCACGATACATCTTCACATATCGGAAACCATCAAGTTTCGTATGCCGAAGATCTTCGGACGTTTGATGCAGCTCCATCAAGATGGTGATATCGAGCTTTCATTTGCTTGGAGCCACAAGAAGATTACTTGCCTGGACACGGCAGCGGGTTTCTTCGTTGTAGAGGGGTCGGGCAATTACGGTGAGAATGCCATGGAAGAGCAATATGTATTCCTGAAAAATAAAGAAGTATATGAGTTTCGTAGCGGACGAGGTGACCAAATGGCGTGAAAGCCCGCCATGGTATGACCGGATAGATCTGGATGAGTTTGAGAGGCTGGCAGGCATCGGCTATGAACCGAGGCAGATAGCCATGTATTATCATGTTGCGGAAGATGATTTCTTTTGGTATTTCAACCTGATAGGCTCTCCGCTGAAGTATCACTATGAACGCGGGCAACTTATCCAACGGGCAAAAGAGGGGCTGGCCATGTCTGCCAGTGCCGAGACGGGCGACAATGTGACCCAGGCGCAGCGGTTTGATAAATTTCGCCAAGCGACAGGGTATCGCAATTCGATTAACAAGATATTTTATGATGATATAGGCTGATGTTCGACAAATCTTACTTTGATACTCTGCAAGACTACATCGCTTCCGGCTGCACTATGCAGCTGACCGATGATGAGATGGATTACTACAACGTGCTCTATGCGCTGGTAGGCATTAACCGTAAATACGGCAAAGATAACGCCATTGCCTTCCTGACACACGAACCGTTCTGCGTCGAACGGATGCGGGCGAGACGGATGTATAGCGAGGCTATTAATCTGTTCTATCTCAATGATACGATTGAGAACAACGCTCATCGGAATATGATGTACGACAATCTGATGAAAGCCGCTCAGGTGGTTCTCCAGAATGCGGTTACCTCCAAGGATATGGAGGTTTATGGCAATTTGACTATCCAAGCGGCCAAGATTAAGCAGCTGGATAAGCCTGATCAGGTGAAGCCGAAAGAAATCGACGACAAACCGATTAAGGTGTATGATCTTGACCCCACTTCGGTGGGATTGCCGTCCGCTAACCGCCAGCTGCTTGCTGCGCAGATTGATTCGATACAGGATATCCCGACAAAAGAAAAGATACGCCTCAAACGGGATGCTAATATTATTGATGTCGATATAGAGGAGATGCTCGATGACCAGGAAGAAAAAACTAAAGATATCGGATGATGTGGAGCTGCGCTTCTCCAACTGGATGGCGCAGCTCATTGCCATTATGATGCCGTGGTCGCTCTATTGGGTTGCCGGACGTGCGTCAGCAAAGACAGTGCAGGTATTGGCCGAACGTGTGCAAGAAGTTGCGCTGGACTGCCACGGTGCACCGTTCGCTTGGGTTGCCGATACATACTCTGACCTGCATAAGAACGTGATACCTTCGTTGATTGACGGACTTTCTTTACTCGGGTGGGAATTGGGCATACACTACGTAATCAACCAAGAACCGCCGCAAGAATGGAAAGACCGTATGTATAACGTCTGTTCCGATTGGCGAAACACCATGGTGTTTTATACAGGCTTCAACTTCACATTCATTTCGTTGGATAGACCGGCAATCGGAGCAGGCCGTTCTTACGTTGGTGTGTTCGGCGACGAGGTGAAGTATTTCCCTGAAGAGAAGTTTACGAACTTGCTGAAGGCTGTTCGCGGTTTCCGTGTCAAGTATGGGGATAGTGTTTGGTACCGCAGTCGTACCCTGACCACGGATATGCCGAATCCGAACCATCTCGGAGAATATGACTGGATCTTGAAGCTGGCCAAACAGAACGACAAGAAAAAGATACTGCTGATGCTGCAAACGGGTTTCGTCTACAATGAGACGAAAAAAGAGTATGTGGCTTGTTTACAGAAGTACAAAGAGCTGAAAGCGGCTTATCGTACAGATCGTGCACTGCACAACAAGCTGGAGGCGGCAGAACGCTCCATGCAGCTTGCAGGCAAGAACATGAAGCGGTGGGAAGAGCGATGGATTAAGACTCGACGGGGAGTCTCTTTCTTTTTTATCTCTTCCTCCTATGTCAATGTCGATATTTTGGGAGAAGATTGGTTCTCCGATGAGTTTGCCGAAGGGCTTGAAGGTATCTTGTGCAATATCCTTTCCATTATTCCGAAGTTAGAAGCCAGCCAGATGTTCTATTGCAATCTGAGCATCAAGCATTTTTATGCAGACGGTTTCCTGAATGAAGTGATAGAGCAGCATCCGTTCGGGTGGGAGCAGGATTGTACGGTTCTGAGGTACCTGGATAAAAACAAACCGTTGGAGGCAGGTATGGACTCCGGCAATATGCTGTCTATGGTATTCGGCCAGAGAGACGGGCGTGTGATGCGTGTACTCAAGGAGCTATATACATTGCCTCCGAGTTCTGTACGTGAGCTGGCTGATAAGTTCTTGTATTACTTCAAACCTCACAAACGTAAGATACTGAAGCTGTACTATGACCGTTCGATGAACAACTACAAGGGGGTGGGTGCGGATATGGCCACTCAGATAAAGAAGAATATAGAGATAGATGCCGAGGGCAATCGCACAGGATGGCAGGTACAACTCATGTCTCTTGGCCAAGGCAATATCGGTAGCAACCAAGAATATCGGTTCTTCATGGACTTGCTCAGTGGCAACCTGGCACGCTCCCTGTTTACGTTGCTGATAGACCAGTATAACTGTCCGAACCTTAAATCGGAAATGGAGGTTACCGAGACCAAGATATCGAGCGGACCTAATAACTCCAGCTTGATAGTCAAGCAGAAGACGGGTGACAAGCTGCCCGTAAATAGATTGCCCAAAGAATCGACGAACCTCACAGATGCACTGAAGTACTTTACCATGCGCAAGGAGTTCATCCGCGTATGGAAGATAGGCAGAAGTGTGTCGGGTGCTGCTTCGGTGTGATGTAGCTTTCAATGTTGGTAGCGAGCCCTGCTTTCCGTGAGGATGGCAGGGATTTTTTATGTGGATGCACCGCAGCAGGTGGGATTTGGGCGGGGAAAGAACATAAAGGCACGTTTTGTAATTATTTTGTCATATCTCCGAACCGAAAAGGCCGCTTGCAATCGCAAACGGACAACGGCGCGGCTCGGCTAGCAAGCTGTTTCATCCCTCCGACATCAGTCGAAGGGATAGGCTTTTTTATTGGTTCTCAGTGGTATGCGATTTTGGACGGGACACTTTTACTTCAAAAAACGTCCCGTCATGAGAGAAAGATATCCCGATGAAGATCGGGCGCACGAAAAATCCGCGTACAGAAGATTAGTTTCTACGCCGCCGGAGATTAAAACGAAACCAAACTCCTGCACGCGGATTTTCTGTGTTTAAGCGGTAGAAAGCATCGCATTCTGTTTGATTTATTCAAACGTTCTCTTTTTTTGTATTTATTTTGGGATTCTGCAATTTTATGCTGATATTTGAAGTGCCGAATATAAACCAAATGATTCATCTCCTCATATCGTGTAACCCGTAATCAGTCGGGTTCCGGGTGGTTCCGGTCGGCGCACGATATGAGGAGATGATATTTTAATACTATGGAACTAAAAGATTTTATAAAAGCTACGATTAAAGACATTTCTGATGCAGTGACGGAATTGAATACGGAGATGGCTGATAAAAACTTACTTGTAAACCCAATACCTAATAATCATCAGGGAGGTATGGTTTATTCTGAAGATGGTAGATGGTTGCAGAAAATAGAGTTTGATGTATCTGTCACTACATCGGATAAATCTGAGAAAGGAGGAAGAGTGAAAATTTATGTAGCTAAAGCTGGAATAAGTGAATCTGCAAGTAATGAGGCTACAAGTTCATTGCATTTTCATATAACGGTAGCCTTACCCACGTGTACGGGGTAATTCAAAGTAGTTTGTTTCACCGGTGAGGAGGTAATGATAAAGGATTTCTGAAATTGCAAGTGGGTGCAACTCCTTTTTCGGACAAAAACTTTTATACCAACTGAGTATCTCGATGGCTTTGTCTAAACAGTATTTTCTGAGTTCAATGTCGCTCATGGTGATTGTTTTTTGCAAAAATAGTATATAAATGCCTGAAAAGGAAATTATTGACTAAATATTTATGAAATGATATTCTATTTAATATATGGATGAAGATTATAAATTAGTTCTTGTTCTTGGTAATGGTTTTGATCTTGATTTAGGATTAAAAACTAAATATGGAGATTTTATGGGTAGTACTTTCTTTAAAAGTTCTCCTGACTATTTAATGGATACGAGCCCCGTTTCCGGTGGAGTTAATTTGTTTAAGTTCTTGGAGAAACGTCTCTCTTCAGATAAGTGGATTGACTTAGAACATGAACTTGCAACACTCGCTCTTGTTAGGACTAAAAGAGGGCCAAACGCTTCTTTCGTAGAAGAAATGACATTTTTGGCTTTGCATAAAGCATTATGCTCTTATCTGAAAGAAATAAAGTATGATAATATAAATGAGGACTCTGTTGCTCTTACTTTACTTAGAATCTTGAATCAATATGACTTGTGGGAAATCCTGTCTTTTAACTATACAGATTTGAAGAACTTGGAACATTATGTTGGTGAGATAAATGTTCCGGTTGAATATATACATGGAAGCATAAAGGATGATTCTATTATTTTAGGTTTTGAAGATGACTTAGAAATTGATAGTAGTTTCTGCTTTATGATAAAATCGTTTAGCCCATATTATAAGTCACATAATGTAAGAGAAAAGCTATTGGATGCTAATGAAATAATATTTTTTGGGCATTCTTTAGGGCATACGGACTATCATTATTTTGAAGATTTGTTCAAATATCAGTCGCAAGCGGAAACTGCGAACCAGAACTTAATTATTCGGATTTTTACTTTTGATGAAGAGTCGCGTATAGAAACCTTACTTCAATTAAGAGAGATGAATAATAAGCGGACAGACCTATTATATGATTTATGCGATTTTGAAGTATATAGAACAAAGGATGGTATAGATAAGGGGAAAATTGATAAGTATTTTGGTGAACTTACAAAGAGATTACAAGAGCATGCACCAGCATATATACCAGGACCGATGTTTATGTAATAAAGCGGAATTTTGTTTTTTCCGTTCCTTTGACCACGGAGGGGAGAGATGCAACTCTATTTGCAGAATTTTTCTCTTGAAAAATATTGAGATATGCAAAAATGGGGTATTTTTGCGTATTATTTTAATTTAATATATCTGATAGTATGAAAAAATGTTTGTTTTTAATGGTTTGCCTGGCAAGCCTTATTTTGTATTCTTGTGAGGATAATAAGCCTACTTTTACGAGAGCTGCTATTATGTCGGAGGAATTTGTTTCATCAAGAATGAAATATCCGGCTGAAGTTGAATTTGATGGAGATCGCCGAGGGGCTGAAACTTCTTCAAATGAGTATAATGTTTTTCAGAAATTTACGGCAAAAAATGCGTTCGGAGTGAAATCAAGTTATGTATATAAGATACATATGATTTATAAAACAGGAGATTGGGCTGATATCAATAATTGGACGTATGATGAATTGACTATTGAAGATATTTCTACAGGGAAACAGAACGTTTATCGTTCTCCAAGTGATTGATTTTATTTTCATATAAAGAAGCGGAGCTTAAAACTCCGCTTTTTCTTTGTCATTACAAATATTATCCCCATATTTGCAGTGCGAAACAATCATAGGATGTATTCTATGTCGCGGAGCGCGGTTAATGCTCATGATATTTGATGGGCTTTTTTTATGCCCATAAGGATAGTAGAAGTCTTACTTATGTAAACTTATACGGCTGTCTTTCCCACATTATTTCAATGCTTCGGCATAGATTACTAATGATTGTTTCGCGACACGGGAAATGGCAGCCGTTTTTCTGCCTAAACGCGAAACAATCATTAGTATGAAAAATCAAACTTCTGGCACTCTCAATGTGCCTGCTTCCGGCATTCCTGCTGTGGGCGAATCTGTCAATGCTCTTACTGAGCAAGTAAATGATCTGCAATGCCGCTACTATCGTAGCTTGGCTCCTGACTGTGAACTTCGCAACTCTTCTGACCGCTGGTATTTCGGCGCTATTCTCGCTGTCTGTATAGGGTTTATATTTCCTCCTCTATTTGCTGTTGCGGCAGTATGTGTTTATAAAGCAAAGAAGGGAGGCAATCATGAATGATATGACTATTAACGGAGTTGTCCTAAATGAATCTATTTCCGAACATCTTAGATCCTTGCAAGATTGGGAAGCTAAATCCCTTGCCGGATTATTGGACGATGCGATTGGATTCATGCTTGGTAACAGTAGCTTCTTTGAAGATGATGCCAGAAATTTTGTTGGGGTTCTGGCTACATTGCACAATGCCCGTATTCAATTTCTGGAACTTATTCCGAATATGTGTCTGGAGGATAATAAATCGAAAGGAGGAAACCATGAATGATCTGCTGATTTATGAGTTGCCCAACACGAAGGGATTGCATGAGATTTTCTCGATAGTAAACGAGATTGGTTCCGAACTGGGTATGTATCCGGACCGAATAGAACTGAAAGATGGCAGGTCTGTGTCTTATAATCGCAACGATGCGAAAAAATTGGGCAATGGTTCTATAAGCGAAGAAGCCTACATCGAGAAAAATCAAATATAGAGAAACATTTTTTTATACATTAGATAAGTGAAGCCGACGGTTCGTGATGAATAGTCGGTTTTTTATATTGATAATAGCGAAATTTCTACGATTTGTTTGATAGTAGTAGAAATTTCGCTATCTTTGTAGAGTCAAACAACAAATAGAGATAATAATGAAAAGTACAGAATTACACCGGTTGTTCATAAAAAAGGGATGGAGGTTCGACCATGCGGAAGGAAGTCATTACTTTTATAAGAACGAAAAAGGGGAGTTAACAGAGCCCGTTCCCTACCATGGGGCAAAAGAAATGGGAAAAGGATTAGCAAACAAATTAATTAAGAAGTACGGGCTTTAATCCCCGTACTTCCTTAAAAGAAAGGATATATTATGGAAAAAATTATCGTAGTGATTGAAAAGAGCAAAGATTTCTATGACGGATATTCGGATAATTGCGACGGCATCTATGGCGCGGGAGATAGCATCCAAGCCGTAAAAGATGATATTCATGAGGCTATACGACTTATAAAGAAGAACTTGCCTGTGGATAGATGGCCTGAACAAATTAAGGGAGAATACGAAATCGAATTTAAGTTGGACGTTGCGAGCTTCTTGGAGTACTATTCGAGATATATCTCTTTGAGCGGTATGGAGAAGATTACCGGTATCAACCAGAAGCAGCTCTCCAATTATTTGAATCATCGCTCCCTGCCCCGCAGACAGCAAGCTGAACGCATCTGCAACGGGCTTCACTCTTTTGCAAAAGAATTGTTATCGGTTACGCTCTGATTTGTTGTTTGACATCACTTATTAGAGTTTGTTTGGAGGCCTTCCGTTTCGGAGGGCCTCTTTTTTTGTGTCCTTTTTGCTCATACCCCAAGAGGGTATATTTGCAACATGGGAGCACATGCAGAGAGATTGGCGCAAAGCAATAACCGCAATAACTGGGGTGGCAAGAGCAACCGGTTTGCGGGAGAGAGGTATCCGCTGGATGTTATCATCGAGGGAGATACTGGGCTTACGCAACAACATGAGCGGCAGCTGGATAAAGAGGCCGTGGCTGTGTTCAATGCCAAAGTACAGGCATGGGGCACGAAGGTAGATGCTGCATTGCGTATTTCTATCGGCAATAATATTGTGACCGATAAGAAGCTGTCGAAGTCGATGAAGCAGAACTATCGGCACTATGGCAAGCATCCGACCGAAGGGGAGGAGATCACGAGTATCGGGTTCAGCTTTAAAGAAGAAGGTGTGTATGTTCATCTGGGTGTAGGTAGAGGATATAATATGGAGGGCAGCAGCAGAGTGCTTACGAAAAAGTCGGATGACAAATGGAACAGGGAGCCGAAACCATGGTTTAATCCGATAATCGAGCAGCATATTCCGGAGTTGATAGAGATAGTGAAGGAGTACTGTGGTGCGCTGGTTGTGAATGCTACGAGAATTTTTATCAATACATAGATATGGGAGACAACTTTAAAAAAATAGGGAATTTCAGCTTCGTAGATACGGCAGAGGGCCAGTATGCTATTAACATGAACTGGAGTCAGGAGATGAGCCGTTTCTTCAACGGTGATTCGCAGGATTGGGATGGTGATCCGGTATCGGTTGCCGGAGTCAGAGTCGTGCCATGGGGAATTGACAACAACCTGCCGGATGCCATCCGTGACCTGCTGGAGAAGAACAATCTCGGTCCGGGTATTCTGGATCGTAAAACGGGATTGCTGTATGGCCAAGGGCCGCTCCTTTATCGGGTGAAGATTGAGAACAACGAGCGTGTCCAAGAGTGGATAGAAGATGAAGAGATTCAAGACTGGCTGGATAGCTGGGATTATCGTGGCTACATTCGCGATGCGCTGGTAGAGTACACGCACATGAACGGCCAGTTTTCCAAATATTACATGGCGAAGGGTGTCCGCATCGGCCGCCCGTGGGTAAATCGGCTTGAATGCCTGCACAGCAGGGAGTGCCGCCTGATATGGCCTGACAATGACAGCCGTCGGCTTGAAGATGTAAAAGGGTACCTCACAGGCGACTTTGACAGCTACCGAAGTCATACTTTCCTGAAGTATCCCGCTTTCGACAAGTGGCATCCCGCCAAGCACGAAACAGCGGTGAAATATCACTGTCTGCGCAGCTTCGGGCGCAGCATGTATGCTATATCTTGTTTTTACGGCTCCGTGCCCTGGCTGGAAAATGCGAATAATCTTCCGGAGATTATCCGACACCTGAATGAGAACATGATTGCCGCTGCGTATGTGGTGCATGCTCCGCAAGAGTACTGGAATCAAAAACGTGAACTGGTGATGACCATGCACGAAGATTGGAAAGAAGATCAGATCCAGAAGGAGATGGAGAGGCTGAAGGATGAACTGACAGAGACCATCGCCAATGTGATGGCGGGCAAGAAGAATGCCGGTAAATTCTTCTCTTGCGTGGACTTCGTAGATCAAGACGGCAATATGCAGAGCTGGAAGATTGAGCCTATCGAGATGAATATCGACAAATACATCGAGGCGCAGGCGAAGATATCGCGTATTGCCGACAGCTCCACGACAAGTGGTTTCGGCCTGTCTCCCGCACTGGCCAACATCATCATCGACGGCAAGAGTGACAGCGGCAGCCAAATGCTGTATGCGCTAAAGATATTCTACGGAGCTGATACGCAGATACCCGAAGAGATTGCACTGGAGGCCATCAATGATGCCATTCGTATCAACTTCCCGAACAAGAAGGGGGTATTCCTCGGTATTTATCGCAAGGTGATCAACAAAGAAGATAACGTGTCGGCTCCTGACAGGCCGACGAATCAAGTATAACCTATGAAGCAAAAAGACATTGAATTTCCCGAATGCTGGGAAGAGGTGAGACCGACGGAGTGGCTGCACCTGCTGAAGATACGTGATAAGCTGATGCGTCAGCCAGGGCTGGAGCTGGTGGATATTAAGCGCGAATGGTGTGCGTATGTACTGAAGAATCGTGGATATCGCTTTCGTTCCAAGATAGAAGACATGCGCCTTGTAGACGGATTGGCCAAGACGCTGGACTGGATGTGGAGAGCGGGCGAAGACGAAGAAGCACAAGGCGGCACCATTGTGGAGCTGACGTATGACTGTACGGCGAACTTGCTTCCCGCATGGCGGTACCTACGCGGGCCGATGAGCCACGGCGCTGATTTGACCTTTGGTGAGTTTCGCCAGGCGGCTGCCGTGGTTAACAAGTTCAATGCGGAGCATGATTTGGCAGACCTGCGAGCTTTATGCGGCATCCTCTATCGCAAGCCTGTGAAAGATAAAGGCTGCATCATGAGAGAGCCGTTCCGACCGCAATATATGAACCGATACATGGGGCTGGTTCGTGATATGCCTGTATGGATACAATGGGGTATTTATGCTTGGTTTGCCTATTTCTGCCAGTACTTGTTTACCGGAACATTTATCATTGACGGGCTGGAATTGTGTTTTGCGC
Organism: uncultured Bacteroides sp.; assembly: GCA_902388495.1. GTDB lineage: Bacteria > Bacteroidota > Bacteroidia > Bacteroidales > Bacteroidaceae > Bacteroides. Next base: position 37,038 of record CABMPP010000029.1, read on the forward strand.
CCGTTTTCGACCGGCATAAGAAGAGCGGGGGCTATTCCCCCGGCATTATCCAAAATCTGGGCATGAACAGTGTGCTTTATTCGGTGGCCGAAAGCGGTATCTTCGGCAATGTGGATGCGACCGATGATACCCTGCTGCTGCGTGTGATGATGAAGCTGCTCGATGACAAGCAACGGGCCGACGAGATATTGAGAAACCTAAAAAAATAGCTGCTATGATTTTCAACAAGGATGGCAAAGGAGCCAAAGAGTTGCGGGAACTGACTGGCAATTACTACGCAAACAATGATTTCGGTAAGGTGGCCGGAGAGATCGATATCGCTACGGAAGAATTATCTCTGCTGGTAGGGCCCGATGTGGTGGAGCTGGCGGATAAATATTACAATGAGGGCGAAGCGGATGCGGATAAGGAACTTGTCCGCAAGGTGCAGCGTCCGATTGCACTGCTGGCTACGCTGCGGATGTATCAGAAGAATGATCTCAGCCATGAGGATGACGGGCGAAAGTTCAAGGCGGCCACCGACGGGAGCGAAAAACTGCCATGGGAGTGGCAGCTTGATCGCGATGATGCACTGCATCTGGAGGAGTATCATAAGGCGGTGGATGCGCTTATACGGTACCTGAATAAAAAAAAGATAAAAGAGTGGGTTGAGAGCGACTTGTGCAAGCTATCTCAGTCGCTGATTATTCGCAACGGTGATGCGTTTGACTCTTATTTCCCCATTGACCGCAGCGAACGTATGTACCTGATGCTGGTACCGTTTATCCGCGAAGCACAAATGCTGACGGTGAAACGGGCCTATGGGAGCGAATGGGAGCAGCTGCTGGGCGAGAGCTCGACACCCGAGACCGATGCACATTTTGCCGCGTGCAAAGCAGTGGCACTACTGGCTATGAGCATGGCTTTACGTCGGCTGCCGTTGAGCCTGATACCCGGAGGAGTGGTACATAAGTACATGACCGAGAGCGGAATGGATAAAAGCAAACCCGCTTCGCTGGCTGACATAGAGAGGGTATCTCGCTGGATGGCGGATGATGCCACTACTTGGGTGGATGAAATGAAGCGGGCACGTGATGGGGGGCAGGTACCAGAGTACAACATGCTGCCAAAGAATGATCGAAGAAATAAATATTGCCGCTTATGAATGTGATTCAAAGACCAAGGGTAAGAGAGTTCTGCGGAACTATGCGGGACTATGTGATTGACACGGATGTGACGATAGCGTTTGCCGTGAAATACGGGGGGAACACGATTCTTGACGAAGAGTATGTTCCGGATGCGAATAACCAGGTGCGGGTGCGTGATCTGGGCAAGTTTTGCGAGCTGGCACTATGGGGAGTATGGTGCGCTGGTGAGAACACTGTGCAGACAGATGCGGCTGGTACGTTTTCTTTCTTGATTAATGGGGTGGAGGATGCGCAGAGTCTTGTCATGTTCAGCCGCCTCCAGACAAAGAAAGATGCGGAAGCACCGGGATGTTTGAGCGAAGTATCGACTAAGGTAACCCGTCCGGGGATGAAGGAGTATGTAAGTGGATATCTTGAACCAGTATCTGGTGGTTTAGGAATAGAGATTACCGGATATTGGGATGATGACTCAGAAGAAACTGTGTTCAGACGGATAGATTATGTTGGGAGTACAGAGCTGGTTAGTGTCGATGTCAGCCCGGAGCTTATTATTACTGGTTTCTCGAAATCTGATCCAGCTCGCTATAAGATAGGGATGTCGGGCGGTTCCATGCTTTTCTATGTGGATCGTACGCGGTATGCGGAAATGTGGTGTTTCCGCTTTAAGAATGTATATGATATGCCGGAGACGCTCACGGCTACGGGCGGACTGAAGATGGCGGGCAACAACGAGGGAGACACGGCTGCCATGTATGGGATAGAACGTAAGTTCGGTCTGAAGGTGACGGATGAATATACGGTCAACAGTGGTGCTGTGATGCTGCAGAGCGATTACAAGTTATGGCATAACCTTGTCAATGCGCAAGAAGCGGATATTCTGGTAGATGGTGAATGGCTCCCGATTGTGATTACTAAGCAAAAGTTTGAACGTGAGTTCCGAAGGAGCTTACTGAAGGCTGTAGAGTTCAGCTTCCGTATGGCGAATCCGGAGCAAAATAATCTGATAAGCGTATGATTGACATATTACGGTACCGAGAAATATTGGCCGAGCTGAGGGAGCGGGTGAATGCCCGTAGCGAAATGAAGATTGAAGGCGTGGTGATAGCCGTCAGTGACAAGCATCTGGTGAAGAAACTGAAGGACAAGGCGGGATTGATGCTTTGTGCAAATTATCCGGATGCGGAGTCGAAAGGCACGGCTGATAACTATCAGGAGAAAAACGGCCTGCTCTTGTTCCTACTGGAGAAAGTGGCTTCAGGCAGTGAGGATGATGGGGATGAACTGTTGCATTACGGCAAGATTCAGCAGGTGATGCAGGTGATGAAGGAGGAGTTGCGTACCATGAATTTCGTTTGCGGAGAGATATCGGGGGCTGATGACATGAATACGGAATGGGAGTACGATGTTTTCGGCGGATTCAACGGTTTGAGTATCGGATTAAAATTGGCGGATTATGACTGAGCTGTTTATAGACGGGATATCGGTGGTGCTGCCGAAGGGTTTCAATGTACAGGTGAAGCGTGAGAATCCGTTGGTTACTAAGAACGGTGAGTATACGTATGACATCACTTTGCCGTTGACGAATCCGACGAATGCTGAACTGTACGCGCATATCAACCGACTGAACGTCACGCAAGAAGTACGTGAGAAACGTTCGGCCATCTTGGTTGCTGACAACCGGATGTATTGTAATGGAACAGAGATCATCACCGGATGGACGGAGAAAACAGTTACGATACAGATAGCCAGTGGCAACTCGGAACTCAACTATGTTATCGGGAGTGATCTGCAGATTTCGTTTTTGAAAATGAAAGAGACCGTACCTGCTTGGGGTGATCTGAAATATATAGAGAAGCGATATCCCGAAGTTGAGTTTTGTCTGGCACCATTGGTCAATCAGGCGGCAGATCATATTGTTAACAAATGGGGGCTATCGCGCAAAAATGTTTCCGACGAACTGAAATTGGTGGCCGATGACGCCTATTGGTATGCACAGCCGTATCTCTGTGCGTACATAAAGGAGCTGTTCCGCGCTTTGGGTTATGACATGATTCTGAACCAGCTTGAAGATACGGCGTTCAAAGAACTGTATATATGCCATGCAGAAGAGACGAATGAATGGAATAAAATGATTCCCGGATGGTCTGTACAAGACTTTCTGGAACAAATAGAGAATCTGTTCAATGTGGTATTTGTGATTGATAATAGGAAACGATCCGTCAGAATTCTGGCAGAGGGTAATTTTTTCCAGGGAGTTCCGTGTGTCCATGTACGGCAGGTGAAGGATGTGTATGAGGTTGAAGTGGATAAAGAACCAGAGCAAGATACGAATGCAGCATCCAATGTGCAATATAAATTCCCAGAGAGTGCTTATTGGCGTTGGCGGTGCCTGCCGGATAATATACTGAAGGAGGCAAAGAAAGGAACTATTCCGGCTGATTATACTCCGCAAACATTCCGGCGTTTGCAGGAGTGGTTTATGGATGAAGCGCATAAGTTAACCGATACAATTTATACGGATAAAAAAGACGGCCGGCAATATCTCTATATAAAGGATCTTGAAGATTGGAAGAACCAACCGGTGTATGTGATGCTGAATGAGTTTGCTCCATTGGTACGCGAGGATGCGGTGAATACAATTGAACTTGAAATGATGCCGGCAGAGATGAGTGTGGCAAGGATGGCATCTTACTCTGAAGGAGTAGCATTTGAGGATCTTGATATGTGGATTCCAACCGTTGGCGGCACTTCTTCGGAAGAGGAAGTGCAAGGTACACTGGCTGATCAGATAGAGAACAATAGCCAGCAAGAGAGTTCCGGGAGTAAGGATAACATATATTTGGCATTCTATTCCGGGCTTGCAACCTTCAAGACATTGGGCGGGCTTGAGAGGCAGTTCCCGATACCTTATACAGATGAGTATCGTCCGTCGGGATTTAGCACTGTTTCTGAATATTATCAGACTAATACAGTAGGGGCATCTCTGCGCTTGATAACTCTTGACAGCTTGTTTTATCAAGGTAATTATGATATAGATTTTACCAAAGGGGTAAAGATTGAGAGTTATGATCCTAATTTGTATGATGCGAAGTATGTGTATGAGATACGCAACAAGCGGTATATCTGTAAGGAGACGGAATTTGTAATAGATGAGAATGGCCGCAAGGGGGCATGGACGGGAACGTTTTACCCTATCCGTATCAGTGATACGGAGGCTGATATCCGTTGGATATTGGCGGATGGTAAGTGGCGTGATGGCGGTGTGTGGATAGATAATGGCCGGTGGCTGGATGAATGATACTTTTTGTTCGATAGGAGGGTGAACCTGGTGGTCTGTGACGGATAGCCAGGTTTTTTTATGTCCTTTTTCGAGGCTGAACTGCCTGATACCTTTGTGAAAAACAATTCAATAGGTATGTCGATTAATATAAGTGACTTTAGAATGGCCATCCGGATAGATAATTCGGATGCTAAGGCGAAGTTTGTTGAAACTAAGGAGCAGATAGCCTCTGTTACTGAGGAAATGAAGAAGTTGGCTGCTGAGGGCAAGAAAAACTCTGATGAGTACAAGGCTCTTAAGCAGAAGCAGGATGAACTGAATAAGAGCCTTGCCGCCCAACGTAAGGAGACGGGACTGTGCTCTTTATCTTATTCGGAGTTGAGAAAGGGGGCGAACCAACTGAAAAGGGAGATGGATAAGGCTGTTCCCGGCACGGAGAAGTGGAAGGCGCTGCGGGCAGATTATCTGCTGACTAAAAATCGGATGAAGGAACTGTCCGTACAGGCAAGCGAAACCCGTTTTTCTCTTTCCAAAGTGGCAGACGGATTTAACCGCTATGCTGCTGTAGGAGCGGGGGCTATTGCGTCGCTTACTGGGGTTGCTCTGACTGCGCGTAAGTGCGTGGAAGAGTTCGCGGTCATGGAAGAAGCTGAGAGCCAGGTGCGAAAGTATACCGGCATGACACGTGAAGAAATCAAGGAGCTGAACGAAGAGTTTAAGCAGATGGATACTCGTACGGCGCGGGAGAAGTTGAACGCGCTGGCGGGTGATGCGGGACGCTTGGGCATCACTGCTAAAGATGAAGTACTGGAGTTTGTGGATGCTGCTGATAAGATTAATGTTGCCCTGGGTGAGGATTTGGGCGAGGATGCCGTGAAAAACATTGGCAAGCTGGCGCAGATGTTCGGTGAGGATGAGAAACTCGGATTGAGGGGGGCGATGCTGGCTACCGGTAGCGCCATCAATGAGGTTGCTCAGAATTCATCGGCTGCAGAGGCATATCTGGTCGGTTTTACCGCACGTGTGGCGGGGGCGGCTAATCAAGCGAAGGTCGCACAAGGCGATATCATCGGATATGCCTCCGTGCTTGACCAGAACATGCAACAGCAAGAAATGGCCGCTACGGCTTTCCAAACGTTGATGATGAAGATGTTTCAGACGCCTGCCAAGTTTGCAAAGATTGCAGGGCAGAGCGTCGAGGAGTTTTCTTCGCTCATCAAGAAAGATGCTAATGAGGCAATGCTCCAGTTCTTGGATACATTGAATAAGAAGGGGGGACTTGATCAGCTGGCCCCCATGTTCAAGGAGATGGGACTGGATGGCGTCCGTGCTTCAGGTGTTATCAGCACAATGGCGGGCAAGATTGATGATATCCGGGTGGCCCAGAAGTTGGCCAATGAGGCTTATCGTGACGGTACCAGCGTGGTAAATGAGTACAATGTACAGAATAACACGGTTCAAGCGGGATTGGATAAGGCGAAAAAGAATTTTAAAGAGGTGCGTATCGAGCTCGGAGAGAAGTTGCAGCCGGTGATGAAGTATATGATAACTACCGGTAGTCTGACGGTGAAGGGAATGAGCAAACTCGTTTCCGTGATGTTTGAATACAAGGGGGCTATCATTGCGGCTTCTGCTGCACTGGCTGCTTATACGGTTGTGGTGAGAGCAGACACGATTGCCCGCGGAGCGTGGAACGGTATTGTCAAAGCCGGTACGGTGGCCGTGAGATTGTTCAATGGAGCTTTAAAAGCCAACCCTTTGGGGGTTATTGCATCGCTCTTGGCAGGCGTCATCACGTACTTGGCCATTTTCAAGACCAAAACGAATGAAGCTACCGAAGCTCAAGAGGCCTTGAATGCCAAGATGGAGCAATATGAGGCGTTGATGGGGCGCATCTCTAAAATCAAGTCGAAGGCCGATAACTTGGATTTGCTGGATGATGACCAGAAAAAACGTACCAGAAGAGAAACCGAAGCGGCCATCAGCGAACTGAACGACCGCATGGCCGAAGAAATGGCCGTCCATCGGAAATGGTACCAGGAGCAGAAGGCTGAAAAGATGAAATGGATTGGCGATGACAAGTCTCTGGAGAAAGCGGTCATCGGCGGGCTGAAGCACCAGCTCGAAGAGCGCCTGAAGCTGTATGGCAGCTATGCCGTGAAAAAGAAGGAGCTGGAGGCTATTCTGGCTAAGTTGCCTGAAGAAGACAAAGAAGATCCGAACGGTGGCGGCGGTGTTGATGAGAGCGCATTGGATAAAGAGTTAAAGGCACGTGAGGCCAAGCTCAAAGAGTCTTATGATGCAGAGAAGAATCTGCAAAAAGAGAAGTACCTCAATGAGCAATTGACGCAGCAAGAGTACCAGCAAGCGCTATATGATGCTGAAATGCAGTATCTGTTAAAACGAAAGGCATTACTGGAGAGCTACGGCAAAGATGCGTCGAACATACAAGGCCAGATTTATGATAAGATGATTGCCGAAGCCGATCGTCTGACGCAGTTAGCGAATGGTGCGGATAAGAATGCGCATGATTCCAACATCGCTATGCTCGAAGAAGAATATCAGACTCAACGGACGGCTGTTAAAGAGGCGTATATGAATGGTGATATTCAGCGGGAATCCGACTATCAGGAGAAGTTGAAAGATCTGGAGCTTGACTATCTGAAGCAACGCAGGGATATGCTGGCAGTTTATGGTGATGATGTGGCTGATATCAATGGACAGATATTGGACAGGCAACTGAAGGATAAGGAGGAGGATAAGGATAAACAACGCGATTCGGGATATAACAGCATTGATAATACTTCGGACTTTAATCAGAAAAATGATATCCTGAAGGCGATGTATGATGCCGATCTGATCACTTATGAAGAGTACCAGGAAGAAAAGACACGTATAGCCGAGGAACAGAAACAGGCGCGCGAAGATGCTGAGAAGGCTACATTTGATGTTATCGGGCAAGCAGCTGCGGCGGCCAGTCAGGTGATTGGCGCATTGCAGGATGCCGAGATAAGCAAGATCACCCGCAAATATGACAAGCAGATAGCTGCTGCCAAGAAAGCGGGCAAGGATACTACCAAGCTGGAGGAGGGGAAAGAAGAAGCCATCAACGAGGTGAAAAAGAAGTATGCGGATAAGCAATTTGCCGCGTCCGTACTGCAAGTGACTGCCAGTACTGCGGTTGCCGCCATGGAGGCGTATAAAGCGATGGCGGGTATTCCCATTGTGGGGCCTGCTCTTGGAGCGGTAGCTGCTGCGGCAGCCGTCGCAAGTGGCGCGGCGCAAATAGCCGTTGCCAAGCAACAGCGTGATGAAGCGAAGGGGTTGAAATCCGGTGGTTATGTGGATGAGTATGTAGAGGGTTATACCAAGAACGGTAATCCTGATGACGTGGCTGGTGTTATTCCGGTACATAAGAATGAGTTTGTGACCAACCATGAAGGTGTGGCCAATCCGCATGTGCGCCAATTTCTGGATGTGTTCGATGTGGCGCAGAAGAATGGTACCATCCGCATGATTAATACGACGCAGATATTGGAACAAGTACGGACTCGTAGCGGGAGGTATAGTGGTGGGTACAGTGATGACGGAGTGCTGTCTTCTTTCTCTTTTGCTGGTGCTACATCTTCGGATCTGACTCCCGAGCAGAGGTCGCAGGTGGTACGGTTACTCATTGAGAATAATCGTTTGCTGGGCGTGCTGTGCAATAAAGAGTTGATTGTAGATCCACGCAAAGTACGCGATGGCATCAAACAGGTGGAGAAATTGGAAAGCAACGTGAGCCGATGATATGTCCTTTTTTAACGGGGGTGGTCCCGGTAACTTTGCGGTATGAAAGTATTTCAGGCAATAGATGAGATGAGACGGTTGTCGTCAGAAGGAAAGAGCTTCTCTTTTTCCTTCATGAGTTACAGCTACGAACGCCGTAAGAGTGACGGTGTAGTAGCTATGAATAATGCGCGTCTTCGGAAGCAGAGCCGCAAAGAACAGAACCGCTTTGCGGACTATATGCTGAATTTCATAGATCTGGACACAATGGAGTATGGTATGTGTTGGCAACCTCTGTTGTTGACATTCAATGGAGAAGAACTTGAATTAAGCTGATGGACACTAAGTTTGAAAATATAATCCCTTGGAATGGAGCGAACGATACCGGGCGGGATGTGCGGTTGAAGTGGCAGCGTAACTTTTCCCGTATCGCTGATGCGCTGAAGGAACTGTCGGAGGCTGATGAAAAATTGTTGGAGGAGGTCATAAAGGAGATTAATGGTCTTTTCCTTCATAAGGATCAGCCAGATTTTACCAATTATCTATTGAAACTATTGGGTGGTCTTGAAGTAGGCGAGGCCATTGACTCCATGATAGCAGGCAAGGGTGTTCTTGCTGATACCAATGGCCGTATGCAGCTGTCCCGATTGGAAGTTCGAGATTCTATGACGGTCATGCGCTTAATCATTAACGACCTGCAGGCTATGGCCGGCGATTTCTCTTTCTCCGACTGCGGTTGCATTGAGAAAGTCGAGAAAATTGATGATAGCACTTACAAGTTGTGGATGGAGAAACGTACCGATACCGATTGGACTACTCTCGACGGGGAGGACGTTATGTTCTCCATCATTAACAACTTGCTGCTTGGTGGCACTGACTATTACAAGTCCTGGTTCCGTTGTGTGGCGAAGAACCGCAACGATAATACGCTGACTGTCGTGCTTTATCCCGACAGCGAGGTGCCAGGCGGAAAGAATTATCCTCCGGTAGCCAAATACAATGTAGCTCGCCGGGGTAATGCCGTGATGCCCGATGAGAATGAACCACCTAACGAGCGTGCACAGAGCTGGCTTATCTCTTCCCGTGAAGGGAGAATGATGTTCCTTCAGAATGTGTTCAAACCCATTCTGGAAGACTACAACTATGCGCTCACGATCGGCCGTTTTCCAAATGTCAAGATGATAGATAAGTTGCCTATCGGCCCGACGGATGTCGGTGTCATGTCGAAAATCGGTGTTTTTGAAAAAATCTATGAAGCGGATTGGAACGGCGATATCATACCCAAAAAGGTAGACCGCGGCGAGTGGTCACTGGCCACCGCGCAGGGTAACGAGCCTTACAGGTTCGTCACTCATGAGGTCATGCTTGAGGACCAGTCTGTCACCACGCAGTTGGAGCAGCACACGGTTTATCATTTCGGATGTAAATGGGGATGCCTCGTTGACAAGACCATTGATGAACCGGCATGGAACTCTCCCGGATGGGTGATGCTTGAAGGTGACAAGAACTATCATCTAGAATTCACGTCTACCAACGGCTGGCAGTTCTTCCGCACGAATGTAAACACGGATATCGCTGCTGTAGTCAGCTACTCCAACCGTGATATAACGAACGTGCTGATGGCCACTACCGGTGTCGAAATAGAATGGCTCCGTGATACCGGTAATACTCCGGCCGATAATACCTGGAAGCCCACCTATGTAGACGGACAGAAGCATGTCATCCATTTATCTTCCGCCGATATGGGTAGCGAATGGGGATTGTCTGTCAGGATGGTAAAGTTTGTCTGCAGAATATTTATTCCGGTGGGTGAGCAATTTGAGACAGTAGAAAATTATGTTGGATTTAAAATATAGTATATGCCATTAATCAGTCAACCTCAAGATGTGCCTGTGCACATTGATCCGTATTCGTTCCTGGCAGAGATTCAGGTTTTATCGGGTAACCCGGTCCAGAACTATAATAAGGACACGGGCAAATACGAACCTGATCGAAACCTGATCCCCTGCGTCCTCATGCCTTATATCTCTGCACAAGATCCTGAAGGGATTATGAGTGGCAGCCAGGTTATCACCGGTGCAGAATGGTACGAGGGATCGCCTAAGGCTGACGGCAGCAACCGCATTATATCGGCAACATCCGGATATGTGATATCCGATAGCGGCACACCTACATATTCATTAAAAGTCAAGAAGAATATCGATTACAATACTCCTCTTGAACTGCACTGTCTATTTACATTCACCGACAAGCGTAAAAATACGCAGGAGACGGTTGAGCGGAGTATTGTGCTGAAAACAACACTGTTCGACTCATTGAATTACTCGCTGAAGCTTGACAAGCCGAAAGGATGGACTATCAATCCTCTGGATGTGGTTCCTGCATCGGGTGGCGCATGGTTGTACAGTATCACTGCACAACTCTACACCGGTGAAGATCCGGTAGCGGATGCGAATGCTGCATACTGGTGGGAAGTATTTGAAAATGGTGTTTGGCGTAACTTTACGGATGACGAGATCAATATCTTCGTTAACGGCAGGAACTCTAACGGTACCTGGGGAAAGAAAATCACGGTTGATGCCAGGATGTTCCGCCGTTTGACCGTTCGCGCCCGTGCCGCCTGGTATAGCGGAACCCGGCCATCTGTGCCGTCTTCTGCAGAGCTAATGGCAACAACAGCTGTCAAGGTTGAAATGCCGAGAACCTTGCGTGTGGATGTCCGACAGACCAAAGGCATCAAACTGACGGCGCGTATGAATACGACCGTCGGTTTCGAGGCGCAACTGAAGTACAATAACAACCTGATCAGCAATTCGAAGAATGACCTCTTTAAAATTGAATGGTACTGCAAATCGTCCAAGCCCGGCAGTAGTGCCGTATTGGTCGGTACCGGGCGGACGGTTGAGTTTCAGCCTAAGACCTATAATTTCGATCCGTTGTATAGCCTGGGAATTTATACCAAGGTGTATATGTATGCCGTCACTGCTTTGGTAATGTCCGGCACCAAGGCTATTACCTCCGGCTCTAAATATCTTATCACATCAAAATATGAATAGCTTATGAATTATCTACTCGTTAAAAAAGAACAAATGGATGACCAGGGATATGACTATCAGTATGCTGAGCGCATCCCTGACGGGCGTCTCATTCTGCCGCTCAGTGCTCTCAAGGTGCTTTCTAATTTTACGCCTGAAATTATCTCTGACGATAGCCTTCTCGAACTGATTCAGCAGCAGAAGGATAGTGGATTGTATGATGATGCTGCTGAAACGCCTGAAGAAACGCCGTCAGATACTACCGAAAGCACCAGCGATGAAGAACCTGCCGAAGAGGTTCCGGCGCTGGAACCTGATGAAGGCACGGGAGCAGATCCGGATGGCATTCCGTCTGATACTCCCAGTTCAGAAACCGATGCTACTGAAGAAGGAGGTGAAGCATGAATGTAGAGGGTCTATTTACGCTGATAGCACTGATGGACGGTACCACCATCAACGGAACACTCCGTGTTGAGGGTACTCCTTTGGTCCAGCGCTATAATAAAGGTACGGATGTGTTTATCCCGGATTTCACGAAGTTGGCCGAGAATAGCCGTCCCACCGTAGTTGTTATTTTGCGTAGTATCGCAGATGGAAGCATCCTGGTACCTCAAACAGTCGAATACCGGTATAATGATCTGTTGCTGACCTTTGATAGTAATGGCTTGTCAACCAATAGCGGTATGGTCGGATATTTTAAGAAGTTGACTGCATACAGTGCGAATATAGGTGGCAAGACGTATCAGCTCGCTGCCTTACGCGTGATGAAGAACCTGGTACCGATATCCGGCTACGACAATGACCGTATCACTGTGTCAGGTACGATTGAGGTCGGCGGCACCTCCGTTGCCTTTAATGGACTATCCAAAGAAGTGGTTATCCAGGAGAGTACCGGTAATCAGTATGACGTTGTGATATCCAACAATAAGGGTTCTCAATTCGTGAGTGCGGGCGAAAGCCTCACGGAGACGGCACGCGTATTCAAGGATGGTATCGAAATCACTGACTATACAGGTTTCACCTTCCAATGGGTCAGGATGCTGGGGGCAGGCGATAGCAACTGGGGAACTGCGCGGACGCAAGTTGTAAGTACCTCGGACGTAAACAATGTACTGAAGCTGCGCTGTGATGTTTCTAAGGGTGGCAGCAAAATAGCCTCCGGTTATGATGAAGTTACTGACTTTTCTGATCCGTACTATATGGTCACGAAGATTACCGGCATTAGCGGGAATTGTGTCAAGAAGGGAGAGACTGCTACTATTACTCCGGTTGCTGCCAAACGTAGTACCGGCGAAGAGGTGCCTTCTCTTATTAAGAGCTGGAGTTTCTCTATCAAAGACAATGCCGGTGCTGCATTTATTCTGACGGGAAAAAGTGCGGCTACATTTACGGGAACAAATTGCCAAGTGAGTTATGATGATATGGTTAGGGCTAAAATGGGCTTATCGGGCACTATTAGCGGGACTGCATAAATTATGTGATATGATGTTGACTGATACATTCTATTTAACAGCTGACGATGTACATTTGTGGATTGAGACAAATCCGGAGACTGTTTCGCTGGATGCGTACAATGTCCAGAAGTCTCCGCTCGCCATCCGGTTTTGGTCGGGTGAGGGCAGCCTGAAAACGGCAATGCCCGCTTATTTGACCTTGAAGGTTGAGAGTGTTGCGGGTAGTAGCGTCACGATATTATATACCTATAACTCTTCTGGCGCCGTGAGCTCGTATAGTTACACAATTCCTGCTGACAAGTACCCGACGGCTAACCGCATCAGCATATATGCTTATGAGGATTCGGCGCGCACGAAGGAGATTGCCTGCCGGCAGGTGAATATCATTGTGGATAATGCCACGCCGTTTCCGCGTGCAGAGGGTTGGTCTGCCGGTCTCACGTATAAGAATGGTGAGTATATCATGGTAGATGATGTATTGTACATGTGGAGCAGTCGCGTGCCGGGTAATACTGCTACTGATCCGAAGACATGGATACAGAACAACCCGACCAGCAAACTGTGGGTGTCATATCCTTATAATAAGATACTTGCTACGCAGATATTGCTTGCTAATTTCGCACTGATTGGTTCTGCCGTATTCAAGGATGAGTATATGTACTCGCAGCAGGGAGTTGATGCTTCCGGCAAATCCACGGTAGATTATCGCGGGTTTGGGAAGTCTGATTTTACCCCTAATTTGCTATTGGATTTCTTAACCGGTTCATTTACTTGCAATGACGTGAACGTGCGTGGAAGTATCGTAACGCCATATATAGGGATTGATGTAACTCCAAATATCGCTAAGTATATAACTGTCTCAGGACGCACAAACGCCTATGTTAACTGTTTGGGGAGCGGCTACCAGCAACACGATCTCTATATACCGTCTGCCCAAGATGTAGCGGCTGGTACGGAATTGAACTTGTATCATTTTAAAGCTTTTGGACGAATATCGCCCGCTCCTTATATTCGGATTACTGGTGGAGAAGAGTTTCTCCCAATTAACAAAGCGATGATCACGCTAACCAATGATGCAGAACTCCAAATGAAAGTTATCTTATACAATGGTGCCAATCGTTGGCTTATTCTCAATAGCCCATACAATCAGCTCAAGAAATCTCCCTTAGTATTAGCACAAGGAAAAGTGTATGGTACCAATACCGGAGCATCTATGAATGAGCGCTATACCTTCGATGACTCTGCCTTGACTGTGACAAGACAAAGTACTGGGATTTATAGAGTGAACTTTTCATCTTCCTGGGGACTCTTTGGTACGGATTACATAGTTTTGTTGACAGGATATGATGCTGTGTATAATACCTCAACAAATGCATCCAAAGCAACCTTAAAGAGTCGTGGAACAACATACTTTGATGTTATGGTATCAGATGATGATTCGTTAAATGATGGGAGCTTCATTTTTCAATTATTGGAGCTCAGAATGTAATTGTAATATACAGAGAATTCTGTCTTTTCCCAGCGCCTCCCGAACGCTGTGATTTCGGAAAATAAATTAAACAAAAAGAGATAGTAAATAAAATGTTAAATTGGACTGATTTTCATAACAGAAAAGATGTCCGTCAAAAGTAAAGGATAGATATGATTGAGACGATACAATTATCGGAAGTA
>CABMPP010000030.1 GCA_902388495.1 uncultured Bacteroides sp.
CGGGCACCTCCCCTTTCAGGCGGAGGAGTTTGAGATACACTTGTTATCACACGCCGCTAAATTATCATTTACCGATCCAAGCATTTCCCAATCGTCGCCTTTACCCTTTCTTTTGTCGTGACGCTTCGCTCAAATTCATTGACTTGTATGGTTGCTCCCATTGGAATCCTGCTTTTGCGGTACTGCATACTACTCGTAACTGTTTCTCTTGCCGAGAAATGAAATTCATGAATACCGGTTTCATGGGCTATGTGTGCAATATTGTTTTCATTGATACCACAGCCTGCCAATAGAATGATGCGTCCTGCTGCCTGCTGCTGAAGTTCTTTCAATAACGGTATACCTTGTTCTGCCGTAGGCTGCTGTCCGGAAGTAAGAATGCGGTTGCAACCTAAGCGAATGATATCTTCCAGTGCCTTCTGCGGGTCACGGCAAACATCAAAAGCGCGGTGGAAAGTAACGGACATGCCTTGTGCCGCCTCCATCAACTGCTCCATCAAGGGCATATCTATTTCTCCCTCTGCAGTGAGACATCCGAATACTACTCCATCCGCTCCCAGCCGGCGGGCGTTATCTATATCCTTTAGCATGATGCGCTGTTCAACGGGTGAGTAGAGGAAATCACCTCCGCGTGGGCGGATGATAACATGTAGCTTCGTTGCCTTCAGCACTTCCCGTGCGATGACAATACTTCCGAAAGAAGGCGTTGTACCTCCTTCGGGAATGCCTGCACATAGCTCTACCCGGTCGGCACCTCCGGCTTGTGCGGCAATGCAACTCTCTACTGAGTTGGCACAGACTTCAAATTGATAGTTCTCCATATCGTTATATTGTTTTGATAACCGATCATTAAGTAAAGTATCTGCTATTTTTCTTCTAATAAAAAAGGGTGAAATATTCCATTCACCCTTTCTTACTCTATTTATTTTAATCTTCTGCTTTTACTTTGCATAGCTCACCGCACGTGTTTCGCGGATAACGGTAATCTTCACCTGTCCCGGATACGTCATTTCATCTTGTATCTTCTTCGCAATTTCACCGGAAAGGTTCTCCGTCTGCTTGTCGTCAATCTTGTCTGCACCGACAATGACACGAAGCTCGCGTCCTGCTTGGATAGCATACGTTTTCGTCACACCCGGATAGGCCATGGCCAACTGCTCGAGGTCATTCAGACGCTTGATGTAAGCTTCTACGATTTCGCGGCGTGCCCCCGGACGTGCACCGGAGATAGCATCGCAAACCTGTACGATAGGAGCCAGCAGACTGGTCATCTCCACTTCGTCGTGGTGGGCACCGATTGCATTGCAGATGTCCGGTTTCTCCTTGAACTTCTCTGCCAACTTCATACCGTAGAGTGCATGCGGCAATTCCGGTTCTTCATCGGGTACTTTACCTATATCGTGCAGCAATCCGGCACGCTTTGCCTTCTTCGGGTTCAGACCTAGTTCCGATGCCATCACAGCACACAGATTGGCTGTTTCGCGAGCATGCTGCAAGAGGTTTTGACCGTAAGAAGAACGGTATTTCATCTTACCGATGATACGGATCAGTTCGGGATGCAGACCGTGGATACCCAAGTCGATGGTAGTACGCTTACCGGTCTCGATAATTTCTTCTTCTACCTGTTTGCGTACCTTGGCAACTACTTCCTCAATACGTGCAGGGTGGATACGTCCGTCCGTTACCAGCTGGTGCAATGCCAGGCGGGCTACTTCACGGCGAACCGGATCGAAGGCTGACAATACGATTGCTTCCGGAGTATCGTCTACAACGATTTCTACACCGGTTGCTGCTTCCAAGGCACGGATGTTACGGCCTTCGCGACCGATGATGCGTCCCTTGATCTCGTCTGATTCAATATGGAATACAGTTACCGAATTTTCGATAGCTGTTTCTGTAGCTACGCGCTGGATGGACTGTATGACGATGCGCTTCGCTTCCTTGCTTGCCGTCAGCTTGGCGTCGTCCATGATGTCGTTGATGAAAGATTGGGCCTGCGTTTTGGCTTCCTCTTTCAAGGACTCTATCATACGCTCTTTAGCTTCTTCGGCAGAAAGACCGGAAATGGTTTCCAGTTTCTCAATCTCCTGGCGCTGCATGTGGTCCAGTTCTTCTTTCTTCTTGTCTACAATAACCAATTGGGCTTCCAGGTTTTCTTTCACCGCTTCAGCTTCCATCTTCTTCCGCTGGATTTCCTCCTGGCGTTGGTTCAATACCAGTTCACGTTGTTTCAGCTTGTTTTCCGCTTGCTGTATCTTCTGGTTGCGGATGGCCACTTCTTTTTCCAAGTCGGCTTTCTTGTTCAGGAACTTCTCCTTTACTTCCAGCAACTTATTCTTTTTAATCACTTCCGCTTCCGTCTCGGCTTCTTTCAGAATGCTGTCGTACTTAGTCTTCAGCCCATGCTTGAAGAACATATACGCGGCAAATCCTCCAACGATGAAGCAGGCAATGGATACTACTATTGTAACTACTGTCATTTTATTAATTTGTTTTTAGTATATAAATAAAAAAGCACTGCATAAAAGTTTGTTCCAATAAAGAACAGACTTTTGTACAGTGCGCGAATATTCTCTTTTTACAGACCGGAACGGATGGAGTTGGCGGACTTATTCCTCTTTAAAATAGGTTTCCAATACTTCTGTCAGTTCCTTTATCTTAGTTGTATAAGGTTCTGTATCGTTACGGTCTTTCATCTGAAGGTTCTCCAAAGCAAATTGATAAGCCGCCATGGCTATAACTCTTTCGGGAGATACATTCTGATAACGTTCCTGAATCAGATTGAACCTCATGTTTACCTGTCTGGCAGCCTCCCTGACCATTTCTTCGTCCTCACGGTTGATGGTGACGGGGTAGGAAGAGCCTGCCATTTGCAGGTTTATTTTTATCTTATCGTTCATACATCTTCTTTCCTTTACTCATTCAATAAAGCGATGCATTTATCGACTTCACGCACTAATTTGGACAATCGCAGCTTCGTCTCTTTCACATCGCTGCCGTTAAGGCTGATTGTCGTTGCTGTTTTTAGGTTCGTGTAGTTAAGTTCCAGTTCATTGTATTCGGCCCGTATCTTCTCGCACTCTTCTGCTTTGGCTTCGAGAAGTTGCTTCAGTTCAGCATTTTCGCGCTTTAATTCATCATGCAGATAGATTAAATGCAGCAGTCTTGCTTCAAAGGTACTTAATAGCTTCTTTTCTTCGTCTGTCATTACTACACCAAAATTGTACACAAAAATACAATTTACTTGTAGATTACAAAAACTTTTCGGATAAAATGTCACCTTTTTACCCAATAATTCCGTTTTTTCTTCACTACTCTTCTCTTTTTGTACCTTTTTTCTTCTTTCTATAATATGCATAAAATAATTTATGAAATAATTTGGTTTATAAAATAAACTACTTATATTTGCATCGGAGTTCGAACCCAAGATATGCTTTTTCAATTAACATTAAACATGGTAAGATTATGAAAACGGTTGGTTATAAATGTATTGCGGTTCTTTTTTTTAGTATGTGTACGCTTGCTGCAACAGCACAGTATGTTTGTTATTCCCGGACATCGCTTGAATAGGGAGGTAAAAGGAAATGTTTAAAAGAAATCGGTTTTGGTGGGCGTCCACGGTGCTGACGGTCATGTGCTTATACTGGCTTTCCAATGTTGTACTTTGGCTTCCCTGGCGTTATAGTCCGCAGCTGGGCATAGCAATGATGCTTACGGTGAATCCCCTCTTTTGGGGAGTGGGAATATATCGTTGCCTGGCTTGTGAGGGCGGTACTAAGAACTTGATGCAGAAGGCTTTTCTCGTGTCATTGATTGCCGTAGGGATCTCTTTGATTTCAGACTTTTTGTTCTTTGCCGTAGGGATGGGTTCAAAGGATGTATGGCATGCTACTACTTTCTATGGTTATGCCTGGTTGGTAATATTGGCTTTTGGTGAGGCTCTCTTGTTCAGGAAAAGGCTGATGGCTAAACGATATGTTGCAACAAAGAAGACATTGCTGATTTTGATGGGTTGTTTGTTGCTCTTGTGGCTTCTTCAGTTTTTGTTTGTGTGTAACTTTAAATAAAGTGGGATATGGAAACTTGGCTTGTGTGTTTTTTGACGGTCGATTGGCTGTTGATGCTTTTTGTGATATTGAACGTATATGATTTGGACTAAATAATTGATTACTGCAATGGATGATAAGAAATTGAATGAGAAAGAGAGTTTGGAACTCATCGCTCAAATGATACAGAATACGAAATCCGGGATGGCGGAAAATGCCGGAGTACCTTTCTTGATATGGGGGTATACCACCGTGTTGACGTCGCTTGTCGTTTGGTTTCTCTTGAAATCAACCGGAAACTATAATTGGCAGTGGTGTTGGTTTCTGTTGCCTACCATCGCTTATACCGTCATGATGTGGACTGGCCGGAACAGGCAGAAGATGATGAAAACCTATATAGATCGAATACTGGGATATGTATGGCTGGTCTTCGGAGCAGGCGGTTTCTTTGTATCCTGGGTTGCCATTTTCTTTTGGAACTTGTCGGTGCTCTTCGTCATCTTATTAATGATGGGAATGGGAACGGCGTTGACCGGTCTGATTGTGAAGATGAGAGTTGTGACGATATGCGGAATTTTAGGAGGACTGCTGTCATTAGGCTGCCTCTGCATACACGGATTCGACCAGATATTGCTTTTTGCCCTGGCTTTTGTCTTTATGATGGTTATACCGGGACATTACTTGAACAGGATTGAAAAAACAGTGGCATGTTTAAAGAACTGAACCCTTTGCTCCATTCCGAACTGCGTCTTGCAGTGATGTCGTTGCTTATCAGTGTCGAAGAGGCGGACTTTGTCTATATCCGCCAACAGACCGGAGCGACGGCTGGAAACCTCAGTGTGCAGTTGGATAAACTCAGCAAGGCGGGTTATGTGGAGGTGACAAAGACATTTAAAGGAAAGATGCCTTGTACGATTTGCAAGATTACTCCGCAGGGGGTGGATGCCTTTGAGGAGTATGTAGAAGCGCTGAAAAGTTATATAATGAAGTAGTCGGTGAATAAGAAAACAATTTAAGTGAATATTATAGTTATGAGAATTTTAGTTACTTACGCCGTACAGGGCGAGTTTACGGAATTGAAGTTCCCCGGTTTGATAGGGGAGGATGAGGTGCAGGTGGGTTACCTCCGTACCGGAGTGGGAAAGGTGAAGTCTGCTTTTTATCTTTCGGAAGCGATTAATCACGGACAACCTGACTTGGTGATTAATGTCGGTACGGCAGGAGCTATCCATCACAAGGTGGGAGATATCTTTGTATGTCGCCATTTCATTGACCGCGATATGCAGAAACTGTCAGACTTGGGCGTGGAATGTGAAATTGATTCGACAGATTTGCTGGCGCAGAAGGGCTACTGCCTCCATTGGCAGGGTGAAGGAGTATGTAATACGGGAGATACTTTCCTGACTGAATTATCTGATGTCAAAGGTGACGTCGTAGATATGGAAGCGTATGCACAAGCACTGGTGTGCCGTGCCAAGAGCGTACCGTTTATATCTGTGAAGTACGTTACGGACATCATCGGCCAGAATTCCGTGAAGCATTGGGAAGATAAACTTGCCGATGCACGGAAAGGGCTGGGCGAATTTTTTGAAAATATAGGCGGAGTGGTGAGAACATATTAAGGCGTTTGGAGTTATACTTACTCGGAGCCTTTGGAATCATTCCGCAAGGTCTTGAACGACAGAATATGCCAAGTCACTCCTGCGGCAACGAGCAATAACAGTACCTTTATCCACGTCAGCGGGATTAGAAAGAAGATACAGTAAAGCATCGTTCCCCACATCAGCAGCAAGGAGATGACTTTTGCCCGTAGCGGTATGGCCTTGTTCTCGCGGAAGTTCCGGATATACGTGCCGAAGTATTTATGGTTCAGCAGCCATTGATACAGTCGGGGAGAGCCTCTGAAATAAAGAGCCGCTGTGAGTAGCAGGAATGGGGTAGTAGGCAGCAAGGGTACGAATATGCCGATGATGCCGAGTGCCAGAGATACTGTTCCTACGATGATACAAATTATTTTCATGCGGCAAATGTAGGAAAAATAATAATATAGATAGTATGTATGCAAATAAAGTAAAGAAGGTGGTTGCCGTCCACGACCTCTCGGGAGTAGGACGGGTTTCTCTGACAGTGGTCATTCCTATCCTGTCGTCCATGGGTTTCCAAGTGTGTCCGTTGCCTACCGCAGTATTGTCTAACCATACCCAATACCCGGAATTCTCTTTCCTCGATCTGACGGATGAGATGCCGAAGATTATCTCCGAGTGGAAAAAGCTGGAAGTGCAGTTCGATGCCTTCTATACCGGCTATTTAGGTTCCCCGCGACAAGTATGCATTGTCTCCGATTTCATTGACGATTTTCGCCGGCCGGACAATCTGGTGATGGTAGATCCTGTGCTGGGTGATAACGGTCGCCTTTACACGAACTTCGACCATTCCATGATTGACAAAATGAGGCACCTCATCACTAAAGCCGACGTCATCACTCCTAATCTGACGGAGCTTTTCTACTTACTGGATATTTCCTATAAAGAACAGAATACGGACGAGGAGTTGAAGTCCTATCTCCGTCGGCTTTCCGATTGTGGCCCTGAGGTGGTGATCATCACCAGCGTACCTGTGCTGGGAGACAAACACAAGACCTCTGTGTATGCCTACAACCGGAACGGCAACCGCTATTGGAAAGTGACTTGTCCTTATCTGCCTGCCCATTATCCCGGTACGGGAGATACTTTTACGAGTGTCATTACCGGCGCCTTGTTGCAGGGAGACAGTCTGCCCATTGCGCTGGACCGTGCCACGCAGTTCATTCTGCAAGGCATTCGTGCAACTTTCGGGTACGAATATGATAACCGCGAAGGAATTCAGCTTGAGAAAGTATTGCATAACCTCGATATGCCGATTCAGGTATGTAGTTACGAGCTGATAGATTGATTACTGCTATTGCAATTTTTCATGCCGATAGTTGTGCAATCATGAAAAATGACTATGTTTGTGGTCTGAAAAACATGATAATAAAAGATTTGGTATTCATTCAATCTCATCTTATGAAAAAGAATATATTCTTGTTGCTCTTTCTCTGGTGTGGTTTGTTCACAGTGACAGCACAGACCACTGCCGATTCCCTCGCTCTTGTCTCTGCCGACTGGCAGGTTACTCCTTTGCAAAAAGGCATTCTTTATCGCAAAGCAGTGTTTCCTTCCTTGTATGGCGTTCCTCAGGAAGTCTCTATTTTTGAAATATCTCCGAAACATCATCATTTGGATATCCTTATTCATAACTCTAAAGAAGAAACCAGTGTAGCTGCCCGTCGCTCGGGAGCGATAGCTGCTATCAACGGTTCCTATTTCGATATGAAGAAGGGTAATTCTGTTTGCTATCTGCGCAGAGATGGGGTGGTGATAGATACGACTGCCGTCGGCGTCTTGGCAACGGTCTCGAATGGTGCTATGCTTATTCGCAAAGGGAAACTGCAATTGATTCCTTGGAACGAGCAAGATGCAAAAACATGTGATTTGAAGCAAGGTACTGTCCTTTCTTCCGGTCCCTTGATGTTGCAGCAAGGAAAAGTGTGCGACCTCTCTGCCTGCAACCAAAACTTTGTAAACACCAAGCATCCCCGTAGCGCCGTGGCATTGACCAAAGACCGGAAGATTCTGTTCATAGTCGTCGACGGACGTCTGAAGGGAAAATCGGAGGGCGTCAGCATCTCCGAACTGACTCATCTGATTCGTGTGTTAGGAGGCTGGGATGCTTTGAACCTGGATGGTGGTGGTTCGTCCACCCTATGGGCTGCTTCATTGCCGGGCAAAGGTATTGCCAATACTCCGAGTGGCAGTGCCGAACGAAAAGTTGCCAATTCTCTATGTGTATACGAATAAGTGCCGGCAAGCCGACGGATAAATCCTAAGTTTTTAGTAATTTTGCTGCCGCATCGAGGTGACATTAGGTGCGGTAAACTATATCGTAGTATTAATTAGCGTATTAACAATATGTACACAGTCATTAAACGCATGGAAGTGTCGGCTGCCCACAGCCTGCAACTTTCATATCGCAGCAAGTGTGAGAATCTGCATGGTCACAACTGGATTATCACTGTCTATTGCCGTTCCGGGGAACTCAACGCCGACGGAATGGTAGTCGATTTCAGCCACATCAAGCAGGTGGTGAAAGAACAATTGGACCACCGTAATCTCAACGAAGTACTCCCTTTCAACCCTACAGCCGAAAACATTGCCCGCTGGATATGCGACCAGATACCAACTTGTTTCAAGGTAGAGGTACAAGAATCCGAGTCAAACATTGCCGTTTATGAGAAAGATTAACGAGATATTCTATAGCCTTCAGGGCGAAGGATATCATACCGGTACTCCGGCAGTCTTTATTCGTTTCTCGGGATGTAACCTGAAATGTTCGTTCTGCGACACGCAGCACGAAGAGGGTACGTTGATGTCCGATGAAGAGATATTAAACGAAGTGAAGAAATACCCTGCCGTCACAGTGATACTGACAGGTGGCGAGCCTTCCCTTTGGATTGACCGGGAATTTATCGATCACCTGCATCAGGCCGGCAAGTATGTCTGCATTGAGACAAACGGTACGCGTCCGTTGCCGGATAATATAGATTGGGTGACTTGTTCTCCCAAACAAGGAGTGAAATTGGGGATAACCCGCATCGATGAGGTGAAAGTGGTATACGAAGGGCAAGACATTACCGTATACGAACTGCTTCCCGCCGAGCATTTCTTCCTTCAGCCTTGTTCGTGTAGCAATACCCGCGAGACGGTGGCTTGTGTGATGCAACATCCTAAGTGGAGGCTTAGTCTGCAAACCCATAAACTGATAGATATTCAGTAAAAGGACATAAAAAAAGCTGTAAGTCATAAAACTCACAGCTTTTCTTCTTTTTGCACGGGAGGAGAGGCTCGAACTCCCGACACCCGGTTTTGGAGACCGGTGCTCTACCAACTGAGCTACTCCCGTGTTTGCGGCTGCAAAGGTAATGGAAACTTTCAAATATACAAGTACCCTGCCCTATTATTTTATAGAGAAAGTTGCTTACAACATTTGTAAGTCCTGATACATAACGCGATACGCAGCAGCTTTTTTTTCTAACGCAAGCGGATATGCTCTTGAAGAAGAAGGCATTCGGTAGAGGCGCATCGGACGATCCTCAAAAAGGAACTCCGTGAAGTCGCCAACCTTGGGCTTTTCTATGGAGAACTGCGTACAGAGAGTTTCGGTCGCTTTCTCACCGGTAGTGACAATGGCCTTGCATTGTGGCAACCGATGTAGCAGCGCTGGAATATCCGTAGGCTGCACCACTTCCAGAAACTTGTCCGAAGCATTATCTTGCAGGCGTCGCACGGCAGTTGCCGTATCGAACAAGGCGATGCCTTTTTCCTGCAAGAAGCTGATAAGTTGCTCTTTGCAGAAAGTCTTTGCCGCCTTATCTACAAAATAATCCTTGTTATTGAAAAACAAAAGTCCTACAATCCGCCACATGTCGTTGTTCCAGTTAGGGTAATAAAATTCCATGGACCAGCGTTTCTTCTGCGGTGGAAAACTCCCCAGCATTAGCAGTCGTGCATTGCCGGGGAGAAAGGGTTCTAAAGGATGTTGCTCTATTTCCATATTTTTGCAATTTCATTGTTTGCTCGCAAAAATACGGATTATTTCGGAAATGTGCTATCCGGTAATCTCCAGATTGCTCATTCTTTCGGTTATCCGGAAGGGGAAATCGGGATATTCGTAGAGGCTGAACCGCGGTTCGGTCTTTCCACTTGTATAGTACCAGATGGTAGCATACTCTTCTGAGTCTTCTCCCATGGACTGCAACTGGCGCAGGTAGGAGGCGATGGATTTGTTCTCTACAATGAAGACTTCTCCCAGTTGGTTGATGATGGGGCTATGACGCCGCGTACTGTCATGGTCGAAACGCAGAATCCGTTTTCCATCGGCAGTAATGCCTACCATTTGGAAAGTCATGCTCTTACCGATGGCAGGCAGGTTGAGTACATTCCGATCGGTGGCAAGGAACGGTAGGTGATGCGTCTTCATAAAGCGCCGGATGCAGGCAGCCGGATCATGGACTGTTTCGAGCAGTACAGACAGGTTGTGAGCATTTTCCTTAGATAGCTTGCCGAAGCGTTTTTCTTCCATTTGCTCTTGCACGGAGCGGCTGTTCGGGGTAAAAACTGCATTGTTTTCTTCGAACCCTTTGACGGAGAAAGTATAGTAGCAAACTACTCCCAACTGATTCAGTATCTGGCGCAGGCGGGTAGTATGCCCGCGGCGGGAAGCTGCCACATTGTATACCAACTGATTGTCTATGAGCCAACCTGCTGCCAAGAGTTTGCGTATTCCTTCGGCGGCTTCGGGGGTAACCTCCAGCGGTGTCTGGAAGTGGGTCTGAATAATGAATTGCCGGATACCGATGGTAGAAGCTTTCTCCTTGAACTCCCGCAGGATATCTACGAGTTCGTCATTGATGCGCATGGGCAGATAGGCAGGAAGCCGGGAACCCAGTCGGATGCGTTGCAGTTCTGCATACTTTTCTCCTTCGGGACGTTCCTGGTTGGCTTTCCGTTTGCGGTAGGCCATACGGTAGACGGCATCCAGGATATTGCTCAATGTCTTGTTTTGGCTCATCAGGGCGTCACCACCGGTGATGAGGATGTCGCGTAGCTGGGTATCTTCTTCAAAGTAAGTCATCAGGCGGCGTAACTTTTTGTCCCAACTTTCTTTAGGACGTAAAGTTTCGAACTCGAAGTTGAGGCGTTTGCTTTGAAAATCGTACATGCGCTGGCAAGATGCACAAAGCCCTCCACAGGCACGTCCCAAAGTGTCGGGGATGAGGATGGCAACTTCCGGATAGCGGCGATGGATGTTATGCCCGTCGGGCAGTAACCAGCCGGCGGCATTGGGCTTGCCTTCTTCTACTACATCTTCGCGTTCCCAGGCACGGATTTGTCCGTATGTCTCGACCAGCTGGGGGGAATAGAGGATGTAGCTCCGCAAGGCCTCATCATTGTATCCGCCATTGGTGCAGTTCAGCAAAGACAGATAATAAGGGGTGGCAAAGAATGGCATCCCTTTTTTGCGTGCTTTTGTCAGCAGATACATGGTTTCGGCAGAAAGAGAACTGCCAAGGAAGCGGTTTAGCTCTGTCGGACTCTTGACAGCCATGGCCAGATGGAAGCGGTAATCGTTCCACCATTCGTTGACAAGGTGGTATTTCTCTTCGTAGCTAAGCCCTTCTTCGAAGTGGAAGCGGGAGCCCGGGTGCTTTCGATGCTCTACCTTCTGTATCAGCAGGTGCAGAATGCGCTCTTTATTCTTGGCACGGATTTGCTGTACGTCCTCATCAAGCCCTGTGGGCCAACGTTCAGTCAAGGCTTTTATTTTCTGTCCGGAAGGCAGAGGAGGAGTCGGTTGATCCAAGCGCTTGAACTGCTGGAACAGATCGATGAATAAATCAGTTTCTATCTCTTCGTTCCACTGTCCGGTCAAGAAGGAATATAGCATTGATAATGTTGAAATGGGCATTTGCTCTCCGGTAGAGAGCTCGTGTATTTCCTGCCCGTCGAATTCAATCAGGAGTCGAATTTGCTTACCGGCTTCACTTTCCACTTCCGGATGCCCGGCAATGTACTCCGTGAGGTTGGTCTTGAATGTCTCGGCATCGTCGCTTTGTCCGGCAATGCTGACCA
Source organism: uncultured Bacteroides sp. (assembly GCA_902388495.1). Lineage (GTDB taxonomy): Bacteria > Bacteroidota > Bacteroidia > Bacteroidales > Bacteroidaceae > Bacteroides. The sequence goes on from CABMPP010000030.1 coordinate 11,756, forward strand.
GTTCGGGGAGTTCGTGCCGATAAAGCAGTTCCAGTTGTGAGAGAGTGAGTGCAAGCATTTTCTTTTGTTTCATAAGCGGTTGTCTTTTTTAGAAGTTAATAATATGATGATTGGCGCAAAAGTGCGCTCGTTTTTATTCCATGAGAGGAAATTTATTTGGATTGCTAAAAATAACAAAAAAAAGCGAGGAATTTCTTCCTCGCCTGTCTTTTTGTGAAATACTTTAAAGTTCTTTTTCTTTTATTGTCTTATTGCTTTCCCTCTGTCTCCTTCTTTTTCGGTTCCTTTTTTGCCAGCATCACCACGTTGTAGACGTATTCTGACATCCATTGCTCCGAATAGCCCAGGCGTTCCTTGTATTGGCGTACAGACATTGCCGTCTTGTGTACGTCGTCTTTTTTCCATACGGTCTTGGTACATACGTCGTGAACGGTCTTTTCGGTCATGCTGCGCAGTGCTCCTTTGAAGATGGAGGGGGTACGGAACTTCCATTGCATCAGGTTGCCCATCAGCATCATCAGGTCGTTGGAGAAACCCTGGTACATGAAGAGGTAGCCTTGCACATCGTTCTGTGTGCGGCAGTGCTTCTTGATGGAAGCATCGATTTCTTTGAAGAAATTGTCGCTGATTCCGTAATCTTGCATCAGCATCTTGCGCGAAGCTGCTTTTTCAGCTTGCCCCAGGCGTCCTCCCTGGGTTGGGATTTTGAAGAGGCGCTTGAAGTTGGCTACGTCCGGCACAAAGCGGATGTTGGTGATGCCCAGGTTGGCTGCTATCACGGATTGGAAGTAAACACGTGTCAGCGATACGAAGTCTTCCACGTTTTTAGAAGAAATCTCTTCTTTATTCTTGTTAAATAGTTTGGCAAATATACCCATGGCGTTATTTAATTTACTGATTTGTGGGTGCAAAGGTAGTAAATAACTTGCTTTTTACCAGCACTCCAAGTCTTTTTCTACCTCTTTCAGACGGTCTTTTGTGAAAACAGGGTCTTTGATGCCTGCCCGTTTCTGCGCACGGTAGTCGTCCAGCAGTTTGAAAGCATATTTTCCCAACAGACTGATGGCGATAAGGTTGCAGAGAGCCATCAATCCCATGGTGATGTCGGCAAGACTCCAGGCAAGGTCGAGGGTGGCAAGAGCGCCGAACATCACCATGCCGCCTACGAGCACGCGATATATGTTCAATATCCAGCGGCGCCGGGTGAGGTATCGCACATTGGCTTCGCCGTAATAGTAATTGCCCAGGATGCTGCTGAACGCGAAAAAGAACAGGGCTACGGCTACGAATATGCCTCCCGAAGGACCTATCTCGTTGGTCAGGGCATGCTGCGTCAACTGTACACCATTGGTCGAACCATCCAGCGGGGCGCCGCTGAACAGAATGATGAAAGCCGTGCAAGTACAGATGATCAGCGTATCTGTAAATACCCCCAAGGTCTGTATCAATCCTTGTTTCACGGGATGGCTGACATGCGCGGTGGCTGCTACATTGGGTGCCGAACCCATACCGGCCTCATTGCTGAACAATCCGCGTTTGATACCTTGCATCAGTGCCATTCCCACACCGCCTCCCAGGGCTTGCTGCCATCCGAAGGCATGGCTGACGATCAGTTCGATGACTGCCGGCAGTTGCCTGATGTTCAGCAGCACAATGATGAGCGCCAGTGCGATATATCCCAGTGCCATGACGGGCACGATGATACTGCTTACCCGGGCAATGCGCTGCACACCGCCGAAGATGATAATCAATGTGCCAGCGGTGATGACTGCTCCCACGATAGTATGGTCGAACCCGAAAGCCCCTTCGAAAGCAGCACACAGCGTATTACTCTGTACTGAATTGAATGCAAAACCGAAGGTAATCGTTATGAGTACGGCAAAAACAGTTCCCATCCACGGCTGTTTCAGTCCTTGGCGCATGTAGTAGGCGGGGCCGCCAATGAAAGAGTCTTTCCCTTTTATCTTATAGAGTTGTGCCAGGGTCGATTCCACAAACGAACTGGATGCCCCGAACAGTGCGATAATCCACATCCAGAATATAGCCCCCGGGCCACCTACGGCAATGGCTGTAGCCACACCTGCCAGATTACCCGTACCTACACGGCTGGCAATAGAAATGGCAAATGCCTGGAAAGAGGAGATATGCTTCTCGTCTTTATTGCCCGTGCCGCCCGAGTCTCCCAGCAGACGCACCATCTCGCGTATCATCCGGAACTGCACGAACCGCGTCTTCAGGGTGAACCACACGGCGCATCCCAATAGCAGGGCAATGAGGATATAGGTCCACAGCACATCGTTGATCAGATTGATATATTCCATATTTTCTTGAACTTCTGTTTTCTTTGAATATTTACTATTCTATTCTTTCAGCCGGAAGTGGAACTTGTGTCCTTCGAACACCGGCTCCACTATCTCGTATCGCACAAACTTTGCCAGCAGATGCTCTGCTGCACGCCGCGAGAGATGCGCCAGCCGGCAATACCGGTTCAAAGATAATTGGTCGTTCTCTTCCAGCAGGTTGAGCAACAACTGTTCGCGCTCCGTATATTCTATCAACTCTCCCCTGGGGCTTCCGCTTTGCTGCCATATGCGCAGATGTACGGGAGTTGCCAGGATGTTTTCATCGTCTATGCGTAGATAGGCGAGGAACTTCCCCGTCTCATCCTTGGCATATACCGGCTTTTGCTCGTTTTCGTCAATTTGCACCACCAGTACGCTGCGGCCTTCTACGTGGTAAGTCTGCATGCTATAGTGCACTTCCGGCTGACAATAAAGTCCGGCTGCTGCCTCTATCATATATTGTTCTTCGTCGGAGCGTATACCTGCAATTTTTCCGTTGTCTTTCACTCCGATGAGCAGTCGTCCCCCGTTTGTATTGGCAAAAGCAGAGAGCGTTTTGGCTATCTTCCGGGCATCTGAAATTTCGAATTTGAAATCTTGTTGTTGATGCTCTCCTTCGGCTATTAGTGCATGTATATACTCGGTATCAGTAAGCATTTTCATGCCTGCAAAAGTAGAGGAAAAAACGCTTGAAGGCTGTTTTTTATGCTGTTTTTGCCGATTATTTCAAAAAAAATATCGTTTTTCTGCATTTATTTCAAGAAAGAGTGTATTTTTGCCGGACATTATTAACGAAGTAATTAAAAAAGGATTATGAAAGAATTAGTTGAAAAAGTAGCAGAATTGTATGCTGCATTTGAGAAAGATGCAAAAGCTCAGTTGGAAAATGGTAACAAGGCAGCCGGTACTCGTGCACGTAAGGCTTCTTTGGAAATCGAAAAGGCTATGAAGGCTTTCCGTAAAGCATCTTTGGAAGCTGCGAAGTAACTAAAGAAAAAGCAAATCAATGCTGTGAAAGACTGCCGTTTTTGGCGGTCTTTTTTTGTTTATTTATAGACAACAAACTCTCTTTTCCCTTGTCTCGTAAGAGATGAATTCGTACTTTTGGCAACCTAATAGATTTAACGCCTTATGAACGAAGACGTCCTCCGTAAACTCAAGATACTTGCCGAGTCGGCCAAATATGATGTGTCATGCTCCAGCAGCGGTACAGTGCGCTCCAATAAGGCAGGCATGCTGGGCAATACCGTAGGCGGGTGGGGCATCTGTCACAGCTTTGCTGAAGACGGGCGTTGCATCTCCCTGCTCAAAGTGATGCTCACCAACTACTGCATCTACGATTGCGCCTACTGCATCAATCGCCGTTCCAACGATTTGCCGCGTGCCACGCTTTCCGTCAGCGAACTGGTGGACCTCACAATGGAGTTTTACCGCCGCAACTATATCGAGGGACTTTTCCTCAGCAGTGGGGTGGTACGCAACCCTGACTATACGATGGAGCGTCTGGTGCGCGTAGCTAAAGACTTGCGTACCGTCCACCGTTTCAACGGCTATATCCATCTGAAAAGTATTCCCGGTGCCAGTCGTGAACTCGTGAATGAGGCGGGTCTCTATGCCGATCGCCTCAGCGTCAACGTAGAAATCCCTAAGGAAGAGAATCTGAAACTGCTTGCACCGGAGAAAGACCATAAAAGTGTGTATGCTCCCATGCGATACATCCAGCAAGGTGTACTCGAAAGCTCGGAAGAGCGTAAGAAGCATCGCCATGCCCCTCGTTTTGCCCCTGCCGGACAAAGCACGCAGATGATTGTAGGCGCTACCGCCGAAACGGATAAAGACATCCTCTACCTCTCGTCAGCTCTTTACAAAGGTCCCACAATGCGGCGTGTCTACTACTCCGGCTACATTTCGGTGAATACCTACGACACCCGTCTTCCGGCTTTGAAGCAACCACCCCTGGTACGCGAGAATCGTCTCTATCAGGCCGACTGGCTGATGCGTTTCTATCAGTTCAAGGTCGAGGAGATTGTGGACGATGCCTATCCTGATCTTGACCTGGAGATAGATCCTAAGTTGTCGTGGGCATTGCGCCATCCCGAACAGTTCCCGGTAGATGTGAACCGGGCAGAGTATGAAATGCTGCTTCGTGTACCGGGCATAGGCGTAAAGTCTGCCCGGCTGATAGTAGCTTCCCGCCGTTTCTCGCGTTTGGGCTTCTACGAACTGAAGAAGATAGGAATTGTGATGAAGAAAGCACAGTACTTCATTACTTGCCACGAACTGCCCATGCGTACAGTCCATGAACTGACCCCCCAGGGCGTACGTGGATTACTGATAGCAAAACCGAATAAAAAGAAAGTAGATGAGCGGCAACTAGTGCTCGATTTCCAGGAATGAACATCTTTCTATACGATAATACTTTTGAGGGATTACTTACTTCTGTTTTCGAAGCCTATTCCCGCCGCACCTTCCCCGATGCATTGCTCTTGGAAGGCGAGCCGTTGCCTCTGTTCCACGATGAAGTGTTTACCGTAATAACCGATGAAGAGAAAGCAGGTCGTGTGTGGCGTGGATTGCAGAAGAAACTTTCTTCTTCCGCCCTTGCTTGTCTTGCGCAGTGCTGGCTGGCCGAAGAGCCCGAAACCCCGATGCTTCTTTTCCGCTACATCCGCAAGGCTATAGATGCTCCCCGTTCCATCGAGACCAATTTTGCTGACCCGGATGTGTTGGAATTCTCGCGCATGTGGAAACGCGTAGATTGGGAACGTCTGCGCCTGCTCCAATTTGTCCGCTTCCAGAAAGCTGCCGACGGCACTTTCTTTGCTCCCGTAGAGCCTGAGAAGAATGCCCTTCCCTTGGCTGTGGATCACTTTAAAGACCGCTATGCCGACCAGCGTTGGCTGATTTATGACATTAAGCGGGCCTACGGATACTACTACGATTTGAAAGAGATGCGCATAGTGACCTTCGATGAAGACAGCCGCGAGAGCCATCTTGTCACCGGTATGCTGGACGAGAGCCTGATGGATAAAGACGAAAAGCTATTCCAATCTCTTTGGAAGACTTACTTTAAAGCTATCTGCATAAAGGAACGCCTCAACCCGCGCAAACACAAGCAAGACATGCCCGTGCGCTATTGGAAACACATGACGGAAAAGCAGTAGCGAGCCGGGAAGCGAGTGATGAGTATCACTCTATCCGCTCTACGGTAACTCCGGGAAACTCTTGCATCAGTTGCAGTAGATTTCCTTCATCATTGCTTCGCTTCGATTTGATGACCATTGTTACTTGATAATTGGCAACCTCGCCCTGTCCTTGCTTCTCCATATTATAAGACACTATCAGGTAGTCCTTTGAGTTGAAACGCTCTGCCACCTCTTTGAGCGTAGTTTCGTGGTGCGTGGAGAAAGTTATGACGGAGCTCTTCATACCGAGGCTTTTGAACGCAAGGCTCAGTAGTTCGAGTCCTGCCAGCGTCAGTAAGGTAGCGGCGATGCCAATGGTGTACATGCCTGCTCCGATGGCAAGACCGATGCCTGCAGTAGCCCATATTCCGGCAGCCGTCGTCAGTCCGCGGACAATTTGTTTCTGGAAGATGATGGTGCCTGCACCGATGAAACCAATGCCGCTTACTACCTGGGCAGCTACACGGCTGGGGTCCAGTGTCACACTGCTCTCTTTGATGATTTCCTGGAAACCATATTGGGATACAATCATGATAAGCGCACTTCCCAGGGATACCAGGAAATGTGTCCGGTAGCCTGCTTCTTTGGCGCGGTACTCCCGGTCCAGGCCGATGATGGCACCCAGTATTCCGGCCACCAGCAGTCTGAGCACAAAGTCTAAATTTAACGTCATCATAGCTCCTCCTTTCTTAAAAATTAGTCGATGACCCAGTTCTTGTTGTGAGGTACGGTCTTCTTAGGGTCGTAATGCATGCCGGCTTGTGTCGGTATCTTTAATATATAGGTACGCCCGCTTTTGTTCATCAGCGAGGCATCTCGCAGCCAGGGATTGGCATCCTTCAGTTGGGCATAGGTGATGCCTTTGTCTTTGGCATATTGTGCAAGGTTGCCGATGCTCGTGGTAACGCTTACCTCGGTATAGGGGATGGGCGGGTAGAGATGTTCACGCTTCAGCAGAAAACCGTATTGTTGCGGGTTACTGATAACGCTCTTGGCTGCCAGCAGCCTGAACATATAACGTGAGGTTTCTTCTACGAGCCACAAGTCTACGGCCTGATCCACCATTTGCTTTTGCAGCTGGGAGGAGATACGCCCTTGTCCGGCATTGTAGGCCGCAGCTACACAGAGCCAGTTCCCATATTTCTGATAGGCATCTTTCAGATACTTGCAGGCGGCTTTTGTCTCTTTTTCAATGTGGTAGCGCTCGTCGATATTGTTGTTTACTTCCAGCCCGAACTCACGTCCGGTGGTAGGCATGAACTGCCACAAACCTGCTGCACCTGCCGGTGACTTGGCTATGGGGCTGAGGTTGCTTTCTATCACGGCCAGATATTTAAAGTCATCGGGCAGTCCGTTTTCCTTTAGTATCGGCTCAATGACGGGGAAGTAGCGGTTGGCACGTTTCACCATAAGCATGGTGGTGGAGTGCATATAAGTAAAAGACAGCAGCTCACGGTCCATACGTTCGCGGTGATCATAGCGCAACAAGTCGATATCTTGTCCGGCAAAGGTAACTTTATCCGGTACGGTAGGGGAAGTAACGCAATAGGGCACTTCGGACTTTACGGAGTCACGTTCCGGGTTCAAGGTACTGCTACCCGTAAGGAAAGGCAGGGTGGAACCTGCGCATAAAGCCACGATGGCAGTAACTGCTATGTATTTTGAGTTTTTCTTCATGCTGGTACTATTTGTTTTCGTGGCGTGAAGATACAAAATCAATTCTTTATAGGCAACCTTTCCCACAGCCATCGTGGAATCAAACGCCAAAAAAACACCAGTATCCGGTAGCGACCATCTATAACTGCTACCCGCTTTTTCTGCCTTAAAGCCTTGAGAATGTGCAGTGCCACCCGGTCCGGTTGCATCAGCATCGGGTATTTGCCGTTTTTCAATAAATCGGTGGCAACAAAGCCGGGGCGGATGTCCGTGAAGCAGATGCTGAAGTGCTGCATCCTGGCAAGTTGTGCCAATGCGTCGATGTAAGTATTCTGAAATCGTTTGGTGGCAGAGTAGGCCGGAGCAACACCCAATCCTTTGGTACCTGCAATGGAACTGATGACGGCGATATGTCCGCTGCCTCTCTCCTTGAAAAAGTCGAATGCCGTTGTCACCATGCGGATGAATCCGTCCACATTGGTTCGTGCAGTGTTCAGTTCTATTTCCGGTTCCAGGTCACGATTTTGGCTACCGACTCCCGAACTGAGGAAGAATAAATCCATATCTCCCAATTTAGCAATCAATTGGTGCAGATGTTCGGATGCATTTTCTTCTGTTATGTCCAGTCTTTCGATTTCTATCAAGTCGGGTGCAGTGGCCTGTAAGCTTCGTAAAGCCTCTTCACGTCTGCCGGCGATGCCTATGTGCCAGCCTTGCTTAACCAGCAATTTGGCTACTTCTTGTCCGATGCCCGAGGTGGCACCTATTATGATGGCTTTCATTGGTTACTTTTTATTTATCAATTGGTTTTGTCCGGCAGGGCAATTCGAGGGTAAACGTACTTCCCACACCTACTGTTGAATCTACTTTAATTACTCCGTTCAACTTCTCGGCGATAGTTTTGCAGATGGATAATCCCAATCCTGCCCCTTGTACAAAAGAATCTACTTTTTCAAATCGTTCGAATATCTTGTCTATCTTATCTTCAGGAATTCCGCGCCCTGTATCGGCCACACTGATTTTGACGCCGGTATCGTCTACTTCATAGTAAACTTCGACATGCCCTTGCGTCGTATTTTTCAGAGCATTCGAAATGAAATTATTCAGAATTTGCTTGATGCGTATTGAATCATGCTCTATCAAGCAGGCGTTTACTGGGAGTTTGGCGGTAAGTGTCACACCATCCGGCACGTATCGCTCGTACTCGGTAATGCTTTCGTTGATAAGTTTGGACAAATCGAACCAATCGGGGTGGAGTTCCATGTGTCCGGCTTCTATTTTCGACAAGTCCAGTACGTCATTGATAAGCTTGAGTAACAGTTCGTTGTTACGGTTTATCAAGGATATGTATTGCTCCCGTTCCTCGTCATTATCTACGTAGTGCAATAGACTTGAAAAGCCGATGATTGCATTCAGCGGAGTACGGATTTCGTGGCTCATATTAGCAAGAAAAGCAGACTTCAGGCGATCCGCTTCTTCTGCTTTCTCCTTGGCCTGCACAAGCATGGCTTCGGTCTTCTTCAGTTGGGTGATGTCATAGTTGATGCTGATAAGTTCTATAATATTTTCCTCGGGGGCATAGCGTCTCACTATGAGGTTGGTATACGTCCATGTTGTTGTACCGTCTTCTCTGAGAACACGTACTTCACGACTGAGCTTGTTTTCCAATCCTTTTCTTACCTTATCCAGAAAACTACTCATAGCAGCGCGGTCCTCCGGATAAAAATGCTTATAGGTGCCCACAATCTCAGGTAATGGCGTCTTTTCGTCTTCTCCTACATTTTTATACCAACTATGTTGGGCATATCCTTTTTGGTTGAGTATGTTATAGTGGGCATATCCTACTTTGGCATAGTCGCCTATCAGCTCAAAGTAACTTTCAAACTCTTGTATTTTGTTGTAGGCTACGGTGGTCTCTGTCTTGTCGGCATTAATCAGCAGGTAGTTGATGGGGTTACCGTGGTCGTCGTAGAGTGTTGTTACCTTGGTCACGAGGTCTATTGTACCTGTTTTTTTCCGGTTTTTATAATAATTGCCTATCTTCGAGAAATCGTATCGGAAAGTAAAATCGGCATTCTCGTATTTCTTTAGCTTTGTTTTCATCTCTTCCGGGAAGATGGGATTCTCGAAGATATTGATTCCGAGCAAATCTTCCTTCCGTTGCAAATGGAACATTTCTATCTCTTTGTCATTCAGGTCTATCAGTGTTCCTTCCAGATTGTACAATTCAATTCCTACCGGGAGATGCTTATAGATGTTATGAAGAAGTTGTTCTCGTTGTTGCAAGGCACGTGATGCCGATGACATGTCGGGGCCATCCTGCATTTCGGCTATGCCATAAACTTTAGAGTTGCCGTTTTCGTCGGTCTTTTGTAAACAAGCCTTGCTTCGTACCCAAATAGGACCTTTCACCGTGTCAAGCAGATATACGGCTTCGGTTGTTTCTTGGATATTATTGAAAGAGCGGACTGAAGTCGGTTTCTGTTCCTCTTTCAGAATACGCTTGTTGAAATCTTCAAAACTGATGATTCCATCTTCACTTAATCCCAATAGTTTGGCAATGTATTCGGAGCAGATATAATTTTCTGTGCTTAAATCTGCTTCCCACCATCCCATATTGGCATTATCCATCATCTCTGATAGTAAGTTATAGTCAAATTTATAGCTCATTAAGAAAATCTTTATAGTTGTTTCTGGGACAAGAGTGACACAAAGGTACATTTTTTTTAGAGACTTTTTGTACTTGCCGGAATAAAAAGTATATTTGTTTCCAATTTTCGCATCCGTACATTTTTTATCGGAGGTAAGCGGATATTGGGTGAATAATTTTATGATTTATCAATTAAATAGAGAATAATGGAAAAAGTAATTATTAATTCGTATGAGGATTTTGAAAAGCTGGTAGGCCAGCAAATCGGTGTGTCAGAATATGTGGAACTTCCCCAGGAGCGCATCAATCTTTTTGCTGATGCAACTTTAGATCATCAATGGATTCATGTTGATGCAGAGCGTGCCAAAGTGGAAAGCCCCTTCAAGAGTACCATTGCCCACGGATATCTTACCCTGTCTATGCTTCCTTATATGTGGAACCAGATTATTGAAGTGAATAATCTGAAGATGATGATTAATTATGGCATAGAGAAGATGAAATTCGGGCAAGCTGTGCTGACCGGTCAAAGCATTCGTCTGGTGGCTGACCTTCAATCCTTGACCAATCTGCGCGGAGTTGCCAAGGCAGAGATTAAGTTTGCTATCGAAATTCAGGGTGAGAAGAAGAAAGCACTCGAGGGAGTGGCTATATTCTTGTATTATTTCAATTAAGAAAAATATTCCCGCCATAGGTGCCGGATAGCTGCTATAGGATGATATAGCAGCATCCGTGGACCTGCGTACCGCATGACTTCCCGCACTTCTCAGTTTTTTGCTTGCCAGCGCTTCAGTGTCGGGAAGAATTCTTTCATACCGGCAATGGCTTCTTCTCTGGTAAAATTCATACCGGAATTCTTGTTGAATTCTTCTGTAAATTCGGCACAATGTTCTATCATTTCATCCATGGTGCAATCTTGGGTGAATTTTCCATGCTGATAGCAATAAGTACAGTATTCCTCATTGAGACTACCGTCAGCGTTTGTACCACGTACTTCATCGGATGATAAAGGCATTCCGCAACTTTGGCAAAGTTTAGCTTCCATAATGTTCTGTTTTTAAAGTGATATGCAAATATAGAACTTTATTTTGATTGCAGCATCTTTTTCAGAAATCCTTTATTTTGGAAAAAGAGAGGGATTCGGACAAATAGAACAATTTGTCTGTCTTCTTGCCTGATTCTTACCCGGTTCTTACCCGATTCTTATCCGGTTCTTGTATTCTCTTACCCTATAGACACGAAGAAAACAGGAATGTGGTAGGGAGAAAAAGAGAAATAGAACACTTTCGGGTATTTTGCTTTTTACGATTGGAATAGTAGCTTCTATATTTTTGCTTACTTGTATAAAATGAACTTTTTTTCTATATTCTAATATGTATTTACAACAAAAAAAGTATCTTTGCCCCCATGTCGTCAATGAGATACACAAATATATTGTTGTTGGTACTTCTTGTAGGGAGTTTTGCTTCAGTCGGAGCACAAAACAATCCCTATAAGATTGATGATGCGCTGTATCCTATGTATTTGCGAGCCTCCAAGTGGCGTACAAATCCTGAAGGATTGTCGATTGCAGATACTATGTATGCGGAAGCTATCCGGAAGAATGATAAGAAGGCCCAATGTCTGGCACTTGCCATCCCGGTCAATTACTACTATAACGTTGACGATTATGACAACTTGGTACAAGCAGTAGCGAAACTGAAGAGAGGAGCGCGCGACAACGATTATCTGCAATATTATTATTATGCCTGTATGCGCGAGATCAATTGGCTGTTGAATCATGGCAATTCTTTGCGTGCCCTTCAGAAGGCCGAAGAAATGAAAGTACAGGCTTTTGAAGACAAGCATGAATACGGAATCTTTTCTTGTATCAATACGATGGGGAATATTTATGCAATGCGTGGGAATAGTGAACTGGCGGCAGAATATTATCAAAATGCTTTGGACTATACGCTGGAACACTTGCCCGAACAAGACCCGTCGTTACTTTATCTGAACCTTGCCGACTACTATCGTAATGAAAATGATACACTTTTGCCGAAGGCACTGGAGTACGGCGAGAAGGCTATTCAGGCGGCAAAGACCAATGAAAACCGTCTGGCTGCCTTGGCCGATAAATGCCGGACATTGTATTATATGAATCGTGTCGATGAATTCAATACATGCTATGAGGAATGCATGGAGCAGGTAAAGCGCTATGGTGATTTTCGTGGGAATGTCTTAAAAAAAATACGTATCTTTAAATTCCTTTTGGACGGAGACTATGACCGGGCATTATTGGCGGCAGATTCTGTCGGTAGTTTAATGGAAGTTTATCAGATGCGCGAGATCATATATCTGAAATTAGGGGATTATGAGAAAGCTTATATCAGTAATGCCAAGATTCATAATTACCGGGATTCGGTGAACCTTCAAGTGCAGACATCCGATTTGGCAGAGTTGAATGCACAGATTGACAACGAGCGTATAAAAATGCAAGCCAAAGCGCTTTCCGCGCGCCATCACATTGTAACATTGAGCCTCGTCATTTCATTTCTTTTCCTTTTCACCTGTTTTTTAATATTCTATTTGTATAAACGTCGTAAATCTATGGCTGTTTTGCAGGAGAAGAATGGTGAGTTGACTATTGCACGCGACCATGCAGAGCAGTCGGATAAGATGAAGATGTATTTCATACAGAATATGAGTCACGAAATACGTACACCGCTCAATGCCATTGTAGGGTTCTCTCAGATGTTGTCTACCCCTGAAATGGATTTTGATGACGAAGAGAAGCAGGAGTTTGCTCTACGTATCCAGCAGAGTTCCGATTTACTTACTGCTTTAGTCGAAGATCTTCTTGACCTTGCCAGTTTGGAAAGCGGCAAATACACGATGCATCTGGAATCTCATTGTTGCAATGAGCTATGCCGGTCGGCTATAGCTACGGTAAAGTATCGGAAGCCGGAAGCCGTGGAGCTTTATTTTACTTCGGAGGTGGCGGATGATTATCAGATTACCACAGATGAGAAACGCTTGGTGCAGGTGCTTATTAATTTCCTTACCAACGCAGAGAAATATACTGAACATGGAGAAATCCACCTCCACTGCTCTCTCAAAGAATATCCGGGGAAGATAACTTTCTCGGTTACAGATACCGGACCGGGCATTCCGGCAGATAAAGCCGATTGTATCTTCGAGCGTTTCAAGAAACTAGATGAATTTAAGCAAGGCTCGGGACTTGGCTTAAATATTTGCTCTACCATTGCCGAACGTCTGAACGGGGAGGTAAAACTGGATAAGAGTTACACACTTGGGGCGCGTTTCTTGTTCATACTTCCTCTTGACAAATAAGGTTTGCTAAACAAAACTTGCGGAATGCTGTTGTTCTCAGAGCAATGACAATCTGATAAAGTTATGAACAAACTGAAAATCTCTTTTCTGATATGGATGCTGATGGTGTCTGTATCCGTGTTTGCCGATTATGCTCCTGCCAATGTGCAGGCAGCTTTGAAAAAGATATATCCTACGGCTGACGACATCGCCTGGTCGCGCGATGAAGGGTATTATGTAGCAGATTTTATGATGAATGGTTTCGACACCAAGGTTTGGTTCAATTCGGAAGCACAATGGGTGATGAAGCAGACTGATTGGGTAACGATGGATGAAGTGCCGCCTGCCGTCTACAATGCTTTTGCCGCCAGCCAGTATTCCGGCGAAATGGTGCAGAACGTTACCTGGGTACAGTTTCCTGAATGGCAGGCAATTGTTGCCGTTGAAGTAGGAATGGCAAATCTTCAGACCAAATATCAGATATTATTCACTCCGAATGGCGAAATATTGCGGGTTCGTAACGTAACCTATACCTACAATCCCCTTGGTGCAAGCACTTTCTTGTAGACAGACGGCATATTCCTGCCGAATTTATCATATCTTTGCCTTCCTGAAATGAAACATGTCATGGATCAAGATACCTTCCGGCAAGAAGTATATAACGTAGTTGCTGCCATCCCCCCGGGGCGGGTAGTAACCTACGGGCAGATAGCCTATCTCATCGGTAAGCCCCAATGCTCCCGAATGGTAGGTCAGGCCCTGCACAATGTACCTTCCGGGTTGCATCTGCCTTGCCATCGGGTAGTGAACAGCCAGGGACGGCCGGCACCTTGTTGGGACGAACAGAAAACGTTGTTGGCCGACGAAGGTGTGACGCTCAAGAAGAATGGGTGTATAGACATGAAGAAGTTTCAGTGGGAATTCATGAAAGAATAAATAAATAGAATTATGAAGTTTGTAGGTGCACATGTATCGGCCGGCGGCGGAGTTGAGGTAGCTCCCGTCAATGCTCACGAAATAGGAGCAAACGCTTTTGCCCTGTTTACCAAAAATCAACGCCAATGGGTGGCGAAGCCTCTCACGGGTGAGAGTATCGAACTCTTCAAGGAAAATTGTGGAAAATATGCATTGGATGCCCGCTACATTTTGCCGCATGATAGTTATCTGATAAACCTGGGGCATCCCGAAACGGAGGGGCTGGAGAAAAGCCGCGCCGCCTTTCTGGATGAGATGCAACGTTGCGAGCAATTGGGCTTGCAACTTCTGAACTTTCATCCGGGCAGCCATCTGAATAAGATTTCCGTAGAGGCTTGCCTGGACAAGGTAGCAGAGTCCATCAATATCACTTTGGACAAAACCCGGGGCGTGACGGCCGTTATCGAGAATACCGCCGGGCAAGGCAGCAATGTGGGAAATGAGTTTTGGCAGCTGAAGCATATCATTGACCGTGTGGAAGACAAGTCGCGTGTAGGTGTCTGCCTGGATACCTGCCATACCTATACTGCCGGTTATGACATTGTGAACGAATACGACAAAGTTTTTGAGGACTTTGATGCAACGGTAGGTTTCGGCTACCTCCGCGCCATCCACCTTAATGATTCCAAGAAGGCGTTAGGCAGCAGGGTAGACCGTCACGACAGTATAGGTAAGGGGCTGATTGGTATAGATTTCTTCAAGCGCTTCATGCAGGATGCACGTTTCAATGATATGCCTATCATCCTGGAAACTCCTGATGAAGCTCTTTGGGCGGAAGAAATAAAGCTACTACGTAGTTTTGAGTAAAACTGATATACGTATTATCTTTTATTACTTTCCACCTTTACATTGTCCCACTTGAAGTTCGAGATGATTTCTTTGTCACATGCTCCGTTTTTGGCTTTGATGTCGAGGTTCTCGAAAGTAAAGTCTTTCAGTTGGTACTGGTCGGACTTTTGTACGTCGAAGAATACGTTGCACTCAAAGTTGATGTTACGCATTGTCACGTTGTTCGAGTAAGACATTGGCATGTCTTCGCGCCCTTTCATGTCGAAGAATTGCGTCCAGGGCTTGATGAAGAGAAAACTCTTTGCGTTTCCGGTGATATCCTCTACCAGGATGTATTCGTAGTGTTGCGGAGTGTCCGGACGCATCTTCAGCCATAGCAACCGACTGGCATTGCTGATTTTACAACGGCGGAGAATGATATTGCGGTTGTGCAGAGACTCGCTTCCGCACGTCAGGCCACTATGGCAGAAGCCGTAGGTGCAATCTTCGATGATGATATTGCTATTGCCGCCATTATTCGGGTCCTTGTCCGCCCACGGGCCTTTACCGCCTTTCAGGGCTACGGCATCGTCGTTGACCGACATATAGCAGTTCTTTATCAGCACATTGTTGCAAACATCGATATCAACCGCGTCACTGCTTGGAGCCTTTACCGGAGCAGATGGTGCGAAGATATGCAGACCCAGCAGCTTCACATGGTTGCAACGATAAATGTGTGTGGTCCAGAATGGGGAATTGATGAGGTGTACGCCGGAGAGTTGTACATCGTTGCTATTGGAGATATAAACCAGACGTGGGCGCAACTCGTCCATATTGGTACACTTGGGAATAACTTTGCGGCGTAACCAGAATGATTTCCAGTAGCGCAACCCGTTGCCGTTGATTGTTCCTTTGCCGGAGATGGTAAAGCCATCCACTTTGTCGGCATTGATCAGTGCTGCGAAGTATGGCAGGCTTTGTCCTTCTATGCGGGTGTCCACAATGGGGAAGTTGCTGATGTCGTCGCTACCTTTCAGTACGGCACCTTCTTCCAGATAGAGATGTGTCTTCGGCTTGAAGAAAAGGGCACCGCTGAGGTAGGTTCCCCGGGGAATGATGATGACACCGCCGCCATTTTGGGATGCCTGGTCGATGACGGTTTGTATCTTTTCTGTTTGCAGGAGGGTGCTATCATTGGCCACGCCATAGTCGGCAATGTTGTATTTGCCTCCAAGGTTTTCGATATTCACGATTTCGTTTTGTCTGAACCAGTCAGGGATAGGGGTTCCATCGGGAAATTTCTCTTGTCCGAACGATTGTAGACTGATAAATGTAGTAAGTAGGAATGCAATGAGTTTCATGGTTTATAATTAAATTGTTGAATTATGTTGCAAACATAAGAAACTTAGAGGAATGTCCGGTGTGGAGTGATGATTTAAATTCTGCATAAAATGACTTTTCTGCATAGGGTGGGGTGAACTAAAGAACATGTATTTTCGTTATTAATCATAAATAAAGGTAAGCTATGAGAATTGCAATCGGTGGAGTATCTGGTTTTATAGGAAGTCATCTTACGGAATATTTTACAGGACTCAGGCATCATATTGTCCCTTTGGGAAGAGGGCTGTTGCGTGAAGACTCTTTCCAGCACCTGGTCGATACGTTGGAGGACTGTGATGTGGTCATAAATCTGGCCGGTGCTTCCATTGACCGGCGTTGGACTTCTGCATATAAAGAGGAGTTGCTTGACAGCCGTCTTGGACCTACATCCCGTTTGGTGAATGCCATTGAATTGGCCCAGAAGAAGCCTAAAGTTATGATATCTGCTTCTGCCGTGGGATATTATCCTTCAACGGGGAGCTATGATGAGCGGGATGAAGTGATGGCCGAAGGTTTTTTAGCATCGCTTTGTAGGAAATGGGAAGCTACTGCCCGGAAATGTATTCCTGAGACCCGCTTGGTCATTACGCGTTTGGGGGTTGTGCTTGCGCTTGATAGTGGTGGTGCCGTACAAGAGATGGTTACTCCTTTATTGAAAACGAAGTTCTCCGCTGTGCTGGGTTCCGGCAAGCAGGCTTTTCCGTGGATAGCTATACAAGATGTTTGTAGGGCTATCTCCTTCTTGATAGATAATAACGAAGCCAGGGGCGTCTATAATTTGGTTTCTCCCCAACAGATTACCCAGAAGCATTTGGCTTGCATTTTGTCAAAGGCTTATCATGCATGGGGAACATTGCCTGTACCGGCTTTCCTTCTCCGTAGCTTCTTTGGTGAGCGGAGTAAGTTCTTGCTGGAAGGACAGACCGTTTATCCGTCACGCCTGCTCGAGGCAGGGTTTGAGTTCTCGGTACCGACGGTCGAAGAGTTATTCGGGTATTTCCATTGAAGATGCAATATTGGAAAAGGACTTCCTGAAGAATCGGTCTCGTCACGGCCGATGACTTGAAATCCCAAATGCTGATAAAACCGATAGGCTTGTTCGTTTTGCTCGTTCACATCTACCTTATATATCTGTTTTTGATGGAGGGCATACTCCATTAATTGTTTTCCATAGCCTTTGCCTTGCTCGTCGGGATGTACGAAAAGCATTTCGATAAGTTCCTCGCTTAATCCCATGAAAGCGGCAATTCTTCCTTCCTTATTACGGATGATGTAAAGCTCTACGACCGGAAAATATTGCTCGCGCACCAGTGGCTTATAGAACCGGATATTCTCTTCCGTCAGGAAGTGGTGAGTACTGCGGACAGAGGCCTCCCATACGTTCAGGAGCTCGTCATAGTCTTGCGGAGTGGGTTGGAGTATTGTCATTTAATTGCGATTTATCAGTCATTCATTAAAAATCAGCTTCTTGGGCTATCTTGATTATTTCTCCCGTTACCGGATGTATAAATTCCAGCGCTTCGGCATGCAGATATAAACGGTCTGCTTTCTTGCCATAAAGCTCATCGCCTATGATGGGGCAATGCAAGCCTTGCGAGTATGCGGCATGTACCCGGAGTTGGTGAGTACGTCCGGTACGTGGATAGAAAGCGATGCGTGTCTGCTTGCCGGTACATTCTAAAACCTTGAAATCAGTGATGGCGGGCTTTCCATATTCCGCATCTACCATTTGCCGGGGACGGTCGAGAGGATTCGGACAAAGTGGAAGTTCAATCGTTCCTTCATCCTCTTGTACAATACCGTCGAGCAGGGCAATATAGCGCTTCTTGATGAGGCGGTTCTTGAATAGTGCCTGCAACTTCTGATGCACCTGCTTGGTTTTGGCGATTATCAACAAGCCCGATGTTGCCATGTCAAGGCGATGTACAATCATGGGGCCATCTGCCTCCGGATATCGTTGGCGCATCAGGCTATAAACGGAAACCGTATCTTCCTTACCAGGGACGGATAACATGCCTGCCGGTTTGTTGACAACTAAAAGCCATGCGTCTTCGTAAACTATTTCCGGTTCTTTGACGGCACGTTGCATACTTTCCAGCATCGGATTTTCTTCTACCCGTAGTCCTTGCAACATGTGTTGCAAGATAGGTTCACACTTCCCTTTGCATGCCGGATAGTATTGCCCGTGATGGCGTATCTCGGTCTTTGGTGAGGCTCCCCACCAGAACTCGGCCATTGCAACCGGTCGCCAACCGTTCAGATAGGCATATTGCAATAGTTTTGGAGCGGCACATTCGCCCGCACCGGCCGGTGGTGTCTTGTGTACGGTTTGCTCGAAGATTTCAGGGAGGGTTTTGATTTCTCCCCGGTAATTCAACAACTTGAATTGTTCAAATAATCTTTGTTGCAATGCAGCAGAGCGGGTTTTGCGTTCTGCCTTCAATTCCTGTATCCGCTTTTCCCAATTACCGGTCTGTGCTTGCAAGGAGGCTATCTTTTCTTTCCACGAACGTTCCAGGCGTTTGTATTCCGCTTTTTGGAATTGGCTTTCGCGTATCAGGGCGGCTTCTTCGTTGGCATCAAGCTCTTCCGTTTTCCTGCGTTGTTCCCTTTGGGTTTTCGCCTCTTTCAGTTCTGCTTTGGCAATGGCCAGTTCTTCTTGGGCGGATTGAATGGTTTGGGCAAGTTCGAATTGCAGACGGGTATGTTCTTCGTCCGCTTTTAATTGCTCGATTATCCGGTTGATGGTAGAGATGTTTTCTTCTTCTATTTTGAAGAATCCTTCCGGTTGTAGCAGGTCGTATATGGGGGGCACAAAGTAGGGATGCCGGTTTCTTCCTGCCAGTATGCCGGAGAATGCTGCCAGGTAACCTATTTCACCGTCTTCGGTTTGCACCACCAGTACACCGAACATCTTACCCTCGTTCAGTTCTTCTTTCCATTCCGTTTGTTTACCGAGATACTCTTGCACTTCCCTTGCGGCCAATGTACATAAGGGGTGCGGAGTATAGCAGAAAGGATAGGTGAACCTTTCCGGGAGTGGAATACCGGTTATGGGGGTAGTGAAACGATGCAACATAATGGCGCAAAGATACTATATTTCTTCTATACCTTATAGTTTGCTTTACAATTCTTTATGCCTGCTATGCAATTTCATAAGAAAAAATATTTATATTTATGCAAATATAGCAAGCCTTGTGCAATAACCCCACGAGTGGAAATTAACTTTGTTTTTGTTTTATTGGCATCGTTCTGATACGCCTTTTTTTCTTTTAGTTTGTATATTAGCAGATTAAAGTAGGTAATCAATGTTATGCTCCTCTTGAGTGTATCTAATTCTCTTTAAGATACTTAAAGTAATATGACTAAGGATAAAAAGAGTTTAAGTATATTTATGCTTCATTTTTTAGAGCAGTTGAATGGCAATGACTCTATTGAGAAGAAAGTAATAGATTCATTGGCAGGTTTTTGTAACTGCTTCCAATTTAAACGAGGATTTGTATATCAGACCGATGGCTTTCGCTATTTCTTTTTGAAGGAAACGGCCGGATGTGAAGAAAAACCTTTGCCGCCTTCCTTTGAAATGTGCGAAACAATAGAAGCTCTTGTAGCTTATGTAAGGACTCAAAATAAACCTTTCTATACCGGCAAGAATAAAGATCTCTCTTTAGATAATGTTGGGATTTTGAACTTCTTTGAGGCAAATTCTTTACTGATCAGGCATTTTGAAGATACGGAAGGAAAGGTCATCGGCTTTATAGGGTTTGCGGACAAAGAAGATGAGGAAGACTTTTCGGACGAAGAATTGCGGACTATCCATTTGTTGCTGGGTTCGCTTTCTAAAGAAATAGCGGTCAGGGAGTATAAGGAAAGAGAGGTGCGGGCAAGCAACACATTGAGTAGCATCATGAATAACATGGGAGTTGATATTTATGTAAATTCTTTCGATTCTCACGACATGCTATATGCCAATGAGTCCATGGCGGCTCCGTATGGCGGCATAGAGCATTTCAGAGGAAAGAAATGTTGGGAGGCCCTTTATACCGATAAGAAGGGAGAATGCGAGTTCTGCCCTAAAAAGCATCTGATCGATGAAAATGGCCAACCTACCAAAGTGTATTCCTGGGATTATCAGCGTCCGTTCGATAAATGCTGGTTCCGCGTGTTCAGTGCTGCATTTGCCTGGATAGACGGGCAGATGGCGCATGTCATTACCAGCGTTGATATCGACCACCAGAAGAAGATAGAGGAGGAGTTGCGGATAGCCAAAGATAAGGCCGAGAATCTGGATCGCCTGAAATCCGCATTCCTGGCCAATATGAGCCACGAAATCCGTACTCCGCTCAACTCCATTGTAGGTTTTGCAAGTCTGCTTGTCGAGTCCGAGGATAAGGAAGAACGGCAGGAGTATATTGAAATAATGCAAGAGAATACGGAGCTGCTTCTGCAATTGATATCCGACATTCTGGACTTGTCCAAAATAGAGGCGGGCACGCTGGATTATAATATGGGTTACTTGAATGTCAGGGATTTCTGTGAAGATGTGATGCGCATCTATGATATCAAAGAAGATAAGCCGGTACCCGTTCTGCTTGCTCCCGACTTGCCCGATTACCGCATCTACACCGATAAGAAACGTCTGACGCAGGTGGTTACCAACTTTATAAATAACGCCCTTAAATTTACCACTGAAGGGCAGATTCTTCTTGAATACCATTTAAGGGAAGATACCCGCGAACTTGAGTTTTCTGTTACGGACACCGGTATGGGCATCGCACCGGAGGCGGTGAATACGGTGTTCGACCGTTTCGTAAAACTCAATACCTTCTCAAAGGGCACCGGCTTGGGCTTGTCCATCTGTCGGAGTATTGTCGAGCATCTGGGTGGTGCTATCGGTGCCGAATCGGAAGTGGGAGTTGGTAGCCGTTTTTGGTTTACGCATCCGTGTGCCGAATAGTTTTTTTCCGTATATTTGTGCGAATTAGAATATTCATAAATTAAAATTTCTACGTAGATGAAGAACAAAATAGGAAAGTATCTGGTTGTCGTATCTGCTACATTGCTATTGGCAGGTTGTGGTAGCGGTGCAAAGAAACAAACAAGTGAGGAGGTAAATATGGATAGCGTAAGTGTGGCCGTTGATGGTGTAAAAACGTTGCAACTCTATGGTGTGCAAGTATCTTGGATTCAGGATAATGCCAAGGAACATTTCATGCCCCGGACCATCTTTCCGGATGCAAGTGATGCTTTGATAGATAGTTTGTCGCTTCAGGATGGAATACCTGCTTCCATGAGCGCTTTCCTGGTAGAGACGAACGGGGTCCGTATTCTTTTTGACACGGGCATGGGTGCGCCCGATAGCCGCTTGTTGACCGGCTTGAAGTCCCTGGGGGTGGAGCCTGCCGATATCAAGTATCTCTACCTTACCCATTTCCATGGCGACCACATTGGTGGAATGATGAAAGGCGACGACGTGGTGTTCCCCAATGCCGAGGTTTATGCGTCGAAGGTAGAGTACGATGCCTGGAATGCTATGCCTGCCGATAGAAAGGCACAAGTAGTAAAGACGATGGGCGCTTATAAAGACCGCCTGCACCTGTTTGAATTCGGCGATACCTTGCCGGGCGAGGTTGTTGCGATGGATGCCGTGGGACACACTCCGGGACATACCGTCTTCCAGGCAGGCAAGCTCCTGGTGATTGGCGACCTGATTCATGGTGCCGCCCTCCAGATGGAACATCCCGAGATATGTGCCTCCTTCGATATGAATAAGGAAGATGCCGTGAAAGCGCGCAAGCATTACCTTCAATATGCCAAGGACAACGGGCTGACGATGGCAGGAATGCATCTGCCTGCGCCGGCATTCAAATAAAAAAGCATTGCAGAACTATTCCCCGGTCCCTTTAGCGGGTTCGGGGATTTGTTCCTGCTTTTGGGCTTTTGGTTTAGCATGCCCCTTCTTCTTTCCATATTTCCGTTCCCTTTCCCAAGCCGCCTTTCGTGCCTGGTATTGCTCCATTTGTTTTTCAATATAATTATCTGCCATAGTCCGATTGTTTTTTACGCTTGGATATACTCCATATATTCTTTATAACTGATATACCTTCCCCCCATTGACTTCAGATGCTCCGTTTCGAACTGGCAATCTATCATTACGCCACCATGCTCTCCAAAGAATTGCGCCAAATGGATAAGAGCCAACTTCGATGCACTGGGCACCAGGGAGAACATGCTTTCGCCAAAGAAGCACTTCCCTAAGGTCACGCCATACAGACCGCCCACCAGTCGTTCTCCTTCCCATACCTCTACACTGGCCGCAAAGCGTTGCTCGTAGAGGCGGGTGTAGGCTTCCATCATTTCCTTGCCGAGCCAGGCGCCCTCCATGTCTATCCGCAAATTGCCACAAGCCTGAATCACTTCATCGAATGCCTGGTTGAAGGTGACGTCGTACTTCCCCTTGTTGATAAGCGTGCGCATGGAGTGGGAGATATGAATCTCTCCCGGGAAGATGACGAAGCGGTTCAGCGGGCACCACCATTGTATCTGATTGTCCCGAAATGCATACCAGGGAAATATCCCGTTGGAGTAGGCCAGGATCAGACGGTCTATGGAGAGATCACCGCCCACAGCCAGCAATCCATCGGGTTCGCCATAATGCGGATCGGGAAATGCAAGTCTATTTGTCAGTTGGAAGATCATGCTGTAGTTTTAATTGATCCTTTTCTACTTGAATGCATGCCTTCCCGCCGTTCTTCAAGGCGCCGAATAAAATCTCGCGCATCAATAACGGTTTCAGGTGCGAAGCTATCACACGATCCATCTCGCGGGCACCATACTCCGGGAGGAACCCTCGTTGAAGCAACCAGTTGCGAGCCTCCTCGCTTAGTTCCATCTCTATGTGGCGGGCAGATAGTTTGCCACCCAGCTCTCCGAGCTTCTTGTCGAGGATGAGCGAAGCCATCTGCCGGTCCATATCATGGAAGACTACCGTGGCCGAAAGACGGTTGATGAATTCGGGCTTAAAGGTCTTCTTCACTTGTTTCAGCATGGCTTCTCCGGCGGTGACCTGGCTACTGAAGCCGATGGTGGCCTGGCGGGCATATTGTGCTCCGGCGTTGGAAGTCATGATGAGCACCACGTGGCGGCAATCGGCTTTTCGTCCCTTGTTGTCGGTCAGGACGGCATAGTCCATCACTTGCAACAGGATGTTGAACACGTCGGGATGGGCTTTCTCTATTTCGTCCAGCAGCAATACGCAATTCGGGGTCTTGCGGATGGCATCGGTCAGCAGGCCGCCGTCTTCATAACCCACGTAGCCGGCGGGCGAACCGATGAGTTTCGCTACGGTGTGCTTTTCGGTATATTCGCTCATGTCGAAACGTTGCAAGGCGATGCCCAGTTCGGCGGCCAGCACTTTGGCCACTTCGGTTTTCCCCACCCCCGTAGGGCCCACGAAGAGCAGGCTTGCCAACGGCTTGTTCTCGTCCAGCAATCCGGCTTTGGACATTTGCACGGCTTCCACAACCTGGCGCACGGCTTCTTCTTGTCCGTATATCTTGCTGCTGATGCGCTCGTGCAGGCTCTCCAACGCCACGGTATCATCCTCTTTCATGGCCAGTGCATCTACCTTGCACACACGTGCCAGCACATCGGTTATCAGTGATTTGTCCACGATCTGTTCTTCGGAGGGAGTGGGGTGGATCTCGCGATAGGCTCCTGCCTCGTCCACCAGGTCGATGGCTTTGTCGGGCAAGAATCGGTCGCTGATGTAACGTGCGCTTGCTTTCACGGCGTAGGGGATGACATCGGGTTCGTAGGTCACTCCGTGGAACGCTTCGTATTTCTCCTTCAGCCCCTCGATGATGTGTATCGTTTCTTCAACGCTCGGTTCCAGGATGTCGATCTGCTGGAAGCGGCGCACCAATCCCTTGCTACGAGAGAAGTACCGGTTGTACTCATCGTAGGTGGTAGAGCCGATGAAGCGTATGTCTCCTCTTTCCAGATAAGGCTTCAACATGTTGGAGGCATCCATGGAGCCGTCACTGGTTCTTCCGGCGCCTATCAGATTGTGTATCTCGTCGATGTAGACGATGGCGCGACCTTCGCTTTGCACGCCTTCCATGATGTTCTTCAGGCGTTTCTCAAAGTCGCCCCGGTATTGCGTACCCGCCAGCAGGTTGCCCAGGTCGAGTTCGTAGATGCGACAACCGAGGAGGCGTTCCGGTACGTTGCCCGCCTCGATGCGGGCGGCAAGTCCGTAGGCCAGGGCGGTTTTGCCCACTCCCGGTTCGCCTACGTGCAACGGGTTGTTCTTCTCCTTGCGGCAGAGCACCTGTATGGTTCGTTCCAGTTCCGCTTCACGGCCGATGAGGGGATTGTGGGATTGGAGGCAATCGTTGAGGCAAGTCACGTAGTGCCGCCACGGTTCGCTTTTCCCTTCTTCGCCGGTTGCTTCCGCGCCGCCCATTGCTTCCATGTAGTCCATTTGTTTCGCCTCTTCGTAGTGGGAGACGAGTTGGGCGAGGAATTCGGGCAAATCTTCTTCGAGGGAGTCTTTCAATAGAAAGCATGCCCAGGAGTCGGACAATTGTATCATGCCCTGCACCAAGTGCGGGACGTCCAACTCTTCGGCGCCCGAGTAGTCTACCACGTGGTAGGCATGTTGCAGGAGTTCATTGAGTTGGGCGGAGATTTCCAATTCGTACTCCATGTCTTCGGGAACGCCTTCTATCTCTTCCATGAGATAGTTCTCCAAGGTGCTGTATAGTGGCGGAGCATCGCAAAAGCACATTTCCAGGGCTTTGACGAATGGTGTTTGCTCCAGGAAGGCGCTCAACAGATGTTCGGGCATGATGAATTCGTGTCGGTACTGTCGGGCCTTTGTTTGTGCGGACGTAAATGCGTAGTTTACGAGTTCTGTATTCTTTAAATTCATATCTGTTTTCTTCTTATTCTTCCCCTTCTGGCGCTACGGTGAGCCGGAGTGGAAAACCTTCGTTTCGTGCCATGCGGGTGGCCTTTTGTACTCGGGATTGGGCGATGTCGTAGGGATAAATGCCTACTATTGCCGAGCCCCCGTGGTGTACTTGTAGCATCAGCGTTTCTGCTTCGGCTCCGGATTTGAAAAAGACGGTCGTAAGTATCTTCACGACAAACTCCATCGTGGTGAAGTCATCGTTGTAGATGGTTACTTTGAAGCGTCGCGGCTCGCGCAGTTCGATGCGTTCTTTTTCACGGAAAGATGATTGTTGTTGTTCCATTTCTTAAATTATAATGCTTTTTCTCGGAGAGGCGGACGTATTTTTACCGGCTTGTGGGCAACGAGAACTCCTGCCAGTCGTATTCGTTTCCATATTCATCGGCCACGGCAATGCGTATGTTGACGCTTCCCGTCTTGATCCGTTCTCCGGCGTTGATGCTGGCGGTGTATTTCATGCCGTCGCCGGGTGCAATCTGCTCTATCATGACGGAGGGTGAGATATAGATGCGCTTCATGCCCGTGGTTTCGGCCACTACCGGCACCACGTTGTAGGCCGTCCTGTCTCCTTCGTTCATGATTTCGAAGATCACTTTACTACTTTCGTTTGAGCTGATGACGTGGTCGCGATTGTCGTCCACGAAGCGGATGTTGTGTATTCTCAGGTTGCCCACGGCCGACGTTATCTGCTCTGTTTCGGCTTGTGGCGGATAGGGCTGAGTCCGCTCTATCCGGTAACTATATTCTTCTTGCTTCTTGGGAGCGGTGGCGGCATTGGCAATGACGGCTCCCGCCACGGTTCCTACAATGCTACCGATGGCCGAACCCCGGTAACCTCCTCTCCATCCTCCGTTACTATCGCCTATCAGTCCGCCGATGGCGCCGCCTACATTGCCACCGATGGAGGCTCCCATCAGTACGGCACCCGGGTCGCCCGATGCCATCTGGCTTGTACCGCAACTTGCCAGCATCAGTAGCAAAGCGGTCCATATCGCAATTTGTTTCTTCATCTTGTTTTTTTGAGCTTAGATATGATGAGACAAAGGTAGGGAAAATCTTGGAAGTTGCTATTCACTTTCAGGCTAAAAAGGGTTATATTTGTCGCCAATAATGGTAGTAAACTTCGTATGCCAATACGGTAAATGTTGATTTTATGGGAACACGAAAGAATAAGGCGGACGTTATGCTCGCATACACATACGTTGAACACGGAAGATTTGAACTGCGAGAGAAACCGGTGCCTGAGTTGAGGGACTCGTGCGACGCAATCGTGCGCGTGACGCTTGGCAGCATCTGTACCAGCGATCTCCATATCAAGCATGGCAGCGTGCCCCGTGCCATTCCCGGAGTTACGGTCGGGCACGAGATGGTGGGGATTGTCGAGGAAGTGGGCTCCGGCGTCACCTCGGTCGAGCCGGGCGACAGGGTGGCGGTGAACGTAGAAACCTTCTGCGGTGCGTGCTTCTTTTGCCAACATGGCTATGTGAATAATTGTACCGATCCTGATGGCGGTTGGGCTTTGGGATGCCGTATTGACGGCGGTCAGGCGGAGTACGTCCGAGTGCCTTATGCCGACCAGGGGCTGAGCCGTATTCCCCACTCGGTGAGCGACGAGCAAGCATTGTTTGTAGGCGATGTGCTTGCA
Source organism: uncultured Bacteroides sp. (assembly GCA_902388495.1). Taxonomy (GTDB): domain Bacteria; phylum Bacteroidota; class Bacteroidia; order Bacteroidales; family Bacteroidaceae; genus Bacteroides. Next base: position 38,643 of record CABMPP010000030.1, read on the forward strand.
ACCGGCTTTTGGGCTGCGCGCATTTCGGAGATTTCCGGGGACGATACGGTTCTCATCATCGGTGCCGGGCCTACCGGAATATGTACCTTGCTATGCGTGATGCTGAAGATGCCACAACGCATCATTGTTTGCGAAAAGTCTCCCGAAAGAATCCGTTTTGTCCGCGAACATTACCCCGATGTGTTGGTGACGCAACCGGAGAATTGCCGGGACTTTGTGCTCCGAAATAGCGCTCACGGCGGAGCCGATGTGGTACTGGAAGTAGCGGGAAGCGAAGATACCTTCCGTTTGGCGTGGGAGTGTGCCCGCCCCAATGCCGTTGTCACCATTGTGGCCCTTTACGATAAACCCCAACTTCTTCCTCTGCCCGACATGTATGGCAAGAACTTGACGTTCAAAACCGGTGGAGTGGACGGTTGCGATTGTGCCGAAATTCTCAATCTGATCGAGGAGGGCAAAATAGATACCACTCCGCTTATCACCCACCGCTTTCCGTTGAGCGAGATCGAGGAGGGGTATCGGATTTTTGAAAACAAGGAGGAGGGGGTTATTAAGGTGGCAATATGTGGGAAATAAGACGCTTATACTATAATTAATTGTCTTTTCCGGTAAGAATAGTTGTCTTTGCTACTATAAGAACTAAGAATATAAGTTTGATTCTTGAGAATAAAGCCTTTATTCTTAGAAATACAAGCTTTATTCTTAGGAATAAAGTCTTTATTCTAAGTTTTCTTTGTAGAGTAGATAAGTTTGTATTGTAGGGAGACAATAAAACTATAGGCAAGTGCGGAATGTTATTCAAAAACAGATAGATAAAACAAAAAATGAAAAAGAAAAATAAGCAATCATTCTCTTTAGATGATTATGTCAAAGCTATGAGGAAAGGAAGTCGTGAGGCTGAACAGGAATTACTGGGGCCCGGATTTCATGCTACCCGCCACGTGCATGCTTCAACGAAGACTTATAATCGGAAGTCAAAGCATAAACGGAAGTGGGAGGAGTAGAGGTGGTAGTTCTGCATCACTTGCCGATGCAGAAATGTTGAAAAATATTCTGTAATACCATATCATTCGTCACCTCTCCCGCAATGTCACTCAAATGGAAGATGCACTCTCGGATGTCTTGCGCGATGAAGTCGCCGGAGAGATTCTCGGATAAGCCCTGCCGGACGCGATGGATAGCCTCTAAAGCGTGTGTCAGGGCTTCGTAGTGGCGGGTGTTGGTGACGATGACGTCGGCTTGGGTGATGGCGGGCAGGTTGGCGGCGGTTATCAGCATGTGTTGCAGCTCGTCAATGTGCTCGCGCTTCTTGGCGGAAAGGACGATGGACTTTACGTCGTCGGGGAAGCCGACGGGAGCGATACTTTGAGCATCTGTTGCCAGGTCGGCCTTGTTGAAGACAAGGATCAGTTGCTTGCCTTCGCAACGGGGAAGTATCCGGGAGGATAATTGTGAAATTTGGGCGGCGGCATCGGTAGCGTCTATCATCCAAAGAACGATTTCTGCTTGGTCCAGCTTTTGGAAGGTGCGTTCGATGCCGAGGCTTTCGATGGTGTCGCTTGTCTGGCGGATGCCTGCCGTGTCGATAAAACGGAAAGTAATCCCGCCAATGTTGACCGTATCTTCTATCACATCGCGAGTGGTGCCGTGAATGTCGCTGACGATTGCCTTTTCTTCATTGAGCAGGACGTTGAGCAAGGTAGATTTGCCGGCATTCGTTTCGCCGATAATAGCTACGGGGACACCGTTCTTGATGGCATTGCCTACGCTGAAGGAATGCACCAACCGCTGAAGAACCTTCTCTATCTCTTCCGCCAGTTGGCAAAGTTCGGTGCGGTCGGCAAACTCCAACTCTTCGTGGTCGCTGAAGTCCAACTCCAACTCGATGAGTGAGGTGAAGTGCAGAAGTTGGTCGCGTAGCGAGGCAAGCTCTTTGCTGAATCCGCCACGCATCTGGCTCATGGCCAGACGGTGGGTGGCGGCCGAAGTGGAAGCTATGAGGTCGGCAACGGCTTCTGCCTGGCTCAGGTCCATTTTGCCATTCAGGAATGCGCGCTGGGTATATTCGCCCGGCCCGGCCATGCGGCAACCGCTCTTGATGAGCAGTTGCAACACTTTTTGCAGGATATAGGCGGAGCCGTGGCAGGTAATCTCGGTGCTATCTTCGCCCGTGTAGGAGTGGGGGGCACGGAACAGGCTGACGAGTACTTCGTCCACTACTTCGGTCTCCTCATAGATGCGTCCGAAGGTAAGCGTGCGGGGCTTGCTGTCTTCCAGTCTCTTGCCGGTGGCGGCGGGGACGAAGATGCGGGAAGTTATCTCTATCGCTTCCGGTCCGGAGACGCGGATGCATCCGATGGCGCCTCCTTGGGCGGTGGCTATGGCGCAAATGGTATCTTGGCTCATTGGGCTTTGGTTTCTTATAGATTCACCGGGGGGGACACGTTAAATGCGGTCGAGTACCTTCTGGATAAGGGTGTCGATGGTATTCTTGTATCCCGTATTGGCTTCTTTTATCAGGCGGTTGGCAATGACCATGCACACGGTCATCGCTTTGTGTCCCATCAGGCGGCTCAGACCGGCAAGGGCGGAACTTTCCATCTCGAAGTTGGTGATGCGGTAACCGTTGTATTCAAACTTCTCTATCTTGTCGTTTTGGTTCGGGTCGGCCAGTGGCACGCGGAGTTCACGTCCCTGCGGGCCAAAGAAACCTCCGGCGGCAATCGTCACGCCACGTACCATGTCGTCTTGGGCAACGCGGTCTATCAGTTCGGCGTTGGCATCGATTACGTAAGGGGCGGGGGCGCACATGTTTCCCGACCATCCCATGTGGTTCAGGAAGGCGCGCTCGAAGGGCAGGTCGCACACTGAGTTGCGTCCGGCATAGAAGTTCAGCAGGCCGTCGAAACCGATGGACTTGGCCGAGCATACAAATGTACCTACGGGGGTGTTGGGTTGCAGACCACCGCACGTGCCGATGCGTACCAATTCCAATTGGCGGAGTTCGGGCTTTTCTTCACGGGTCTGGAAGTCGATGTTTGCCAGGGCGTCCAATTCGTTCATCACAATGTCGATATTGTCGCAACCGATGCCCGTGGAGACTACCGTGATGCGTTTGCCTTTGTATGTACCGGTTATGGTCTTGAATTCGCGGCTTTCTACCTCGCATTCTTTGTTCTCGAAGTGGGATGCAACCAGTGCCACGCGTCCGGGGTCGCCTACCAGGATTACTTTATCTGCCAGCCATTCGGGCTTTACGTGGAGGTGGAAAACGGAACCGTCATCATTGATAATCAGTTCGGAAGATGCAAAATACTTTTTCATATTACAAGGTTATTATTTGCTTAGCGGCTGGTTGGTGTTACCAGTTGCAGGTTTGGCTATGTTCTCGCGCATGGATGTATCGGCTTCAATGTTCTTCATCCGATAATAATCCATGATGCCCAGGTTTCCGCTACGGAATGCTTCGGCCATTGCTTTGGGTACTTCTGCTTCGGCTTCGATTACTTTGGCGCGGGCTTCTTGTGCTTTGGCCTTCATCTCTTGTTCGCTGGCTACGGCCATGGCGCGGCGTTCTTCTGCCTTGGCCTGGGCGATGTTCTTGTCGGCATTGGCCTGGTCTATCTGCAGGGCGGCACCGATGTTCTTACCTATGTCGATATCGGCGATATCGATGGATAGGATTTCGAAAGCCGTACCGGCATCCAATCCTTTGCGGAGTACCAGTTTGGAGATGGAATCGGGGTTTTCCAATACCGTCTTATGGTTCTCGGACGAACCGATGGACGATACGATACCTTCACCGACACGCGCCAGGATCGTATCTTCTCCGGCACCACCCACCAATTGGCGTATGTTGGCGCGTACCGTTACACGGGCTTTGGCTATCAGCTGGATACCGTCTTTGGCAACGGCCGTTACGGGCGGTGTATCAATCACCTTCGGGTTTACTGACATCTGCACGGCTTCGAACACATCACGGCCGGCAAGGTCGATGGCGGTAGCCATCTGGAACGGCAACTCGATGTTGGCTTTGGAGGCAGATACCAATGCGTGCACCACTCTTTCTACATGTCCTCCGGCGAGGTAATGTGCTTCCAGTTCGTCGCGGGTGATGTTCTTCAGACCTGCTTTGTGCGCCTCAATCATTCCGGGCACGATGATGTAGGGAGGAACATTACGGATACGCATCAGAAATAGTTGTACCAGCGAGATGTTGACTCCTGATACTTTGGCGGATAGCCACAAGAAGAAGGGTACGTAATGGAAAAATAGTACCAGGAAAACAATACCTCCTATGATAATGAAGGCGGTTAAATACATTGCGCTTGGATCCATAAATTGTCAAGTATTAAGTGAATATTATATTTTATGTTTTTCAACCAGCAGAACTCCGTCCGTAATGCGGGTCACGATGATTGGAGTCTTTTCGTTCAGGAAGCCGTCGGTCGATTTTACTTCTACGATGTCTCCGTTAATCTCGGCGTAACCGATAAGTGCGAGTCGGGTAGTGGTAACACCTGTATCGCCTACCTTTACTTTTTCTTCGGCACTACGGTCCACCTTCGAGGTGATGTCTTTCTTCAGGGCTATCTTGTCGAGTGTCTTAGATCGCATGAACCACACCAGCGAACCGACGCAGGCAACGGCCGTAATGGCAAGTGTAATGAAGCCTGCCGCCGTCCCCATATAGGCAAAAGCGTAATAGTTGGCAAAGATGATGCATCCTCCTGCCAGGAATCCGGCGATGCTGATGCCCGGAATTACGAATAATTCCACTAAGAACAGAATGACTGCTGCGATGATCAGCACGGTGATGATTAGTATATCCATAGTTGTCTTATTTGATGGCTTGTTTTTCTAAGTTGCGTACTTGTATGCCGGTCTGTTCTACCTCGGCGGATAGTTGTTGCACCCGTTGCTCCAGGTCAAGGATGGCGGCGGACATCCTGTCTTTCCCATTTTTGTCGGCACGGGCATATTCCGAACGCATTTCCTCCAACTTGCTTTGTTGTTGCTTATAACTCTTCTCCAACTGGCTGTATTTGCCGTATAGCTCTCTGGCTTGTTTGGAACGGAAATCATCGGCATGGTAGTAGGTGGTATGATCATCAACGATGAACTTGAAATCATAGTTCTTTGCCGTTTGTGGCTTCTCGCTGGTGGCATTTCTGAGTCTTTCCCGGGCTGCTTTCACGGCGTCGGTATCAGTCCACGTGTCTTTTATGGAATGGAGTTGCGCCAGTTGAATCATTTTTTGCGGCTCCGTTGCTTCGTAATTGTACACTTGCTTGGAGGAGTTGGGAATGAATACATAGATGCAGACCTTTCCTTCCGGCTGATATCTGTCGGAGGCAAACCAGCCGAGGTCGTTGAATTCGTCGATGACGTACATATAGTCATTGTAGGGAGAGTTGAAGGGCATACCCACATTCTCCGGCGTCAGGTAGGAGTTGGTATTCGTGTTGTAGCGGGTCACGAAGATGTCGTAGCCACCCATTGATTCCGGTCCGTCGGAGGCGTAGTAGATGGTTACGCCGTCTGTCAGGACATAAGGGTAGTTGGCATTCATGGCTTCGTTGATGCTTCCGGGCAGCAGGCTTCCTTTGCTCCATTCGTCCAGTAGCTTGTTGCGCGAAAGAATGCTGAGGGTGCTGTCGGATTGTTGTTCGCTATAATAAAGCTTGTTTCCCAACTCTGTTTCGTATACTGTACCACCCTGCTTGTCGGAGTCTTTGAAGTAGGCATCGTACATAAATAGTTTTCCCGACTCGGGGCTGATTCTGTATGCATCCAGGAAGTTCTCCTTGTCCACCACAAAGCTATCGATGAAGCAAACCTCTTCTACGCCTTTCAGCATGCGCAGGTTGGCTTTGCTCTTCTCCAATAGTTTGTCGGCTTCTTCGGTGGAGCGTTTTCTTTTGGTGAGGTCGGCGATGTAATCTTCGTAGGTCTCAATGGCATCTTCAAACCGGTACAGATCATTGTAGGCTTGCGCCAGGTAAAGCTGGCCGCTGGGGACACGTCTCTTGACGGCGGTCGCCAGATATTTCAGGGCTTCTGCCGGTTCTCCCGTTCTCAGGCAACATACCCCGTACCATAGATTGTAATTCCCGTTGGAAGGTTGCGTCTTGACGAGTTTTTGGAAAGCGGGCTTGGCTTCTTGATATTCTCCTCTGTCGTACATGGCTCTGGCTTCTGCCAACGTTTGTGCAGAAACCGTTATGCTTAGAAGTCCGAATAGAAGGAACAAGATATATTTTTTCTTCATACTGATGTGCATACTTAATTCAGAAGTTCAAAAATACAAATTAATCGTGAATAAAGCCGATTTCCGTAATTCTATTATGTTAATTCTTCTTTAAATCGTTCTTTTCTGTTACTTTTGCGGGCGATTTTGAAAGAAGGAACTATGGCACAATTTACCGAAGAAGAGAAAATGTTGCGACGCATCGAGAAGCGCTTCAGCAAAGGTGTGGTGGAATACGGGTTGATAGAGGACGGTGACAAGATTCTCATCGGGCTTTCCGGTGGTAAGGATTCTTTGGCACTGGTGGAGTTGCTGGCGAAGCGTGCACGTGTTTTCAAGCCCCGGTTCTCTGTCGTAGCCGTTCATGTGGTGATGCGGAATATTCCTTATCAGAGCGATGTGGAGTATCTCAGGGAGTATGTGGAGTCGTGGGGAGTACCTTTTGTGCTCTATGAAACGGAGTTCGACGCAACTACCGATACCCGTAAGTCTCCCTGTTTTCTTTGCTCCTGGAACCGGCGTAAGGCGTTGTTTACGGTAGCCAAGGAGCAGGGATGCAATAAGATTGCGCTTGGGCACCACATGGATGATATTCTGGAAACATTGCTGATGAATATTACTTATCAGGGAGCATTCAGTTCCATGCCGCCCCGCCTTGTGATGAAGAAATTCGATATGACTATCATTCGTCCGATGTGCCTGGTGCACGAGGCTGACTTAATAGAGTTGGCACAAGTTCGGGGGTACCGGAAGCAGGTGAAGAATTGTCCGTATGAGTCGCAATCCAGTCGTAGTGGGATGAAAGGTATCCTGAAGCAACTGGAAGAAATGAACCCGGAGGCGCGTTATAGCCTTTGGGGGAGCATGACGAATGTACAAGAGGAATTATTACCGATTAAAAACTTATAATTAATAAACCCCATGAAAGCGTTTTACACTGTTCTCTTTTTGATAATATCCAATGTCTTCATGACATTTGCCTGGTATGGACATTTGAAACTCCAGGAGATGAAGGTTATTTCCAATTGGCCGCTTTATGCCGTCATCCTTTTTTCGTGGATGATTGCTCTCGCCGAGTACTCCTTTCAAATTCCAGCCAATCGTATCGGTTTTATTGGCAACGGAGGCCCGTTCTCGTTGATGCAATTAAAAGTAATTCAAGAGGCTATTACTCTGATTATCTTCACGGTGTTTACAACGGTGCTCTTCAAAGGAGAAGCGTTGCATTGGAATCATTTTGCTGCTTTCATCTGCCTGGTGCTGGCGGTGTATTTTGTATTTTATAAATGATAATTTACTTCGCTATATACCTCTCCATCCCCTTCGTCAGATACGTCTGGAATTTCCCTTCTTCATCGCTATATATGAAGCAGGCGTCTATATCCGGATGTGCATCGGCAAAGCGTTCGGCTTCTTCCAGTCCCATGACCATGAATGCCGTGGCATAAGCGTCCGCACTCATGCAATCTTTGGCAATGACGGTAGCCGAGAGAATGTTGTGCTGTACCGGATATCCCGTTCGGGGGTCGATGGTATGGGCGTATTTCTTTCCGTCTTTGTGGTAGAAGTTGCGGTAATTGCCGGAAGTCGCCATGCCCAGGTCGGTCACTTGTAGCACCGTCTGCAACTCTTGGTTCACGGATAACGAATCGTCTATCGGCTTATTTATGCCGATACGCCAGAGACCTTTTTGCGGGTTCTCTCCGCGAACAACAATCTCTCCGCCGATGTCGACCATAAAGTTACGGATACCTTTCTTCTCCAGCAGTTGTGCTATGACGTCCACCGCATAGCCTTTGGCCACCGCACTACACGAGAGCATAATGCGCGGGTCTTGTTTCACGACTTTACCTTCCGGAGATAAATCTACTTTATTATATCCCGTAATCTCCAGCAGGCTATCAATCATCATAGAGTCGGGGAATGCACCTTTCTTGAAGCCGAATCCCCAGGCATTGGCCAGTGGGGCAACGGTTATGTCGAAAGCACCATTGGTTTCTTTGGAGATCTCCATGCTACGGCGGAACACGTTGGTAAAGAATGTATCGGGAACAATGTCCTCATTCCGATTGATGCGCGTTATGGTTGCCGTATCGTTGAACGGAGACAACGAACCGTCGAAGCGCTTGAGCTCCGCTTCTATATCTGCTTTCAAGTCTTTGTCGTATTGGTAAGTAACCTTATATACCGTGCCGAATATCAATCCGTTATCCATCTGATAAGGAGCAACCTGGTTGTGGCGGGCAAGTATCCATATCGTACCCAATACCAGTAAGGCAATCCATAAAAAATTCCGTTGTACTTTCTTCTCCATAATCGTATCTATAATTAGCAGAAATAGTTAGCTGAAAAACAAATGCTCAATCAATATCTTTGTACCGATGAGGATGAGAATAATACCTCCCCACAACTCGGCACGCAACTTGCGGGCTATGCCGCAACCAAAACGAATGCCGAACATCAGTCCTGCCATGGACAGGACAAATGAAACAAATCCTATAATACCGATGGGAGGGAGGATTGCCGAGAATCCCTTGATACCCAGGAATGCGAACGAAACACCTACTGCCAGCGCATCGATGCTGGTTGCTATCGCCAATGCCAGTACCACTTTCAGGCTGGTGGGGTCATACTCATGTCTGCAATCTTCGTCTTTGAAAGACTCCCTTACCATGCGTCCACCCAGGAAGGCAAGTATACCGAAGGCAATCCAATGGTCTATGCTTTCTATCAGGTGGCTGAACATGCTGGCACCTATCCATCCCAGCAACGGCATGAGTGCCTGGAATAAGCCGAAAAAGAGTGCCATGATCAGCATGGGGCGCAGGCGGGTGCGTTTCAAAATAATCCCGCTGGCTATAGAAACGGCGAAACAATCCATCGCGAGTCCTATAGCCAGCAGCCAAATTTCTAACCCTGTCATAAGTCCTAAAAAGGTAGTTTATAAGTTATCGTATATGTCACTCCTAATGTATTGGAGCCGTATTTGCCAAAACCGGGTACATACCACGGGTCGCCATATTCATCGACCGAACCGGATACCTTGAATTTGAAGCGCATCGTCCATCCCATATAAAGTGCTTTCCATACGTGAGCACGGATGCCGACACAAAACTCTGCCCATTGCATGGAACCTTTCATCCCTTCGTGGTTGTAGGGGAGACTTCCACCCCATATATTATCTTCCAGGTTCGGGTTACCTACAACTCCGCCATAGATGGGATCGTCCAGCCCCAGCGCTTCTATGTCATATTTGAAGCTGCTTGCACCGTAGCGCAAACCTACGAGCAACATGTTGCCGTGTTGCTTGTTGTATAAAGCGTTGTAGTCCATACCGATGCGGAAGTAAGGAGCGTTACTCTTGTAATGTATACCTTTGTCACTCCAACTGTCCGTTGAGCCATATCCCAATTCTACTATAGGAAAGAAACGGTTTTTGAGGTTGACGTCCACCGCTACCTCCGAACTCAGGAAATCTCCTCCGAATACCGAACTGCCAAGTCCCCATAAGTCCACGCCGACGGAAACGCCGTTGTAGAGCGGATAGTATATCTCTTCCTTCTTGTCCTTTTTCTCTTTCGGGGGCTGATTGTTTCCCGGAGATGCGGGAGCATTCCCGTTCTGCGCCCAGAGAGGAAAGGACATCAGCAGGCAGAGCGCCAGACTAATAGAATAATTTAAGATTTTCCTTTCCATAGATACTGGCTTCTTTGTTTGCTATATAAATAGAGTCGAGAGAATGGCGGGTGCTAACTATTTTAGTGATAGATTGCTTCATCTGATAGCCGCAATCCATCGACAAGAAATAGGGCGTGTTGTTGTGGTAGATAACTATGGTATCGGTCTTCGTTTTACTGTATCGGAATACCAGTTTTGTAGAGTCTACCGTATATCTCAGCGGCAACGAAATGTCGTGCACTTTCTTCTGGTTGTTGATGATGATGGAGTCCGTACCGAAGGCCGTCACCGTCAGCGAGTCGAGGGTATCGTTTACTGCGAGGTCGTTTTGGTCTATCGTGTAAAGATAGCATTGCACCATGGCGCGTGCCGTCATGGAGCAATCCGCTTCTTCCGAGCAGGAAATCACGATACTGATTATGGGGCAGAGGATAGCACCGATTATAATAAGTCTGACTAAGCTTTTCATCGTTAAATCGTTTTCTCTATTTGATATTTATTTCGTTCGGGAGCATTACGCGAAATCAGTTCTCCGAGGAATCCTCCTACGAATAGCTGCGTGCCGATGATCATCGACGTCAGCGACAGGTAGAAGTAAGGAGAATCTGTTACGAGTCGGTAGGGCATGCCATGGTGCATGTAGTACAACTTGCTGACGCCTACAATGATGACGGCTATGAAACCGATGAAGAACATCAGCGAACCCAGCAGACCGAAGAAGTGCATGGGCTTTATGCCGAAGGTGGAGAGGAACCAAAGCGAAATCAAGTCCAGATAGCCGTTGAAGAAGCGGTTGAGTCCGAACTTTGTCTTTCCATATTTCCGTGCCTGGTGGTGCACCACTTTTTCGCCTATTCTCTTGAAACCGGCGTTCTTGGCAAGATAGGGGATGTAGCGGTGCATTTCTCCGTACACTTCTATATTCTTGACTACATCTTTGCGATAGGCTTTCAGGCCGCAATTAAAGTCGTGCAGGTTTTTGATGCCGGATACTTTCCGGGCGGTGGCATTGAAGAGTTTGGTAGGCAGGGTCTTCGATAGCGGATCGTAACGTTTCTGTTTCCAGCCCGATACCAGGTCGTATCCGTCTTTTGTAATCATGCGGTAGAGTTCCGGTATTTCGTCGGGGCTATCCTGCAAGTCAGCATCCATGGTTATCACGACATCGCCTTGCGCCTGTTCAAATCCGCAGTACAGTGCCGGTGACTTGCCGTAATTGCGCCGGAACTTGATGCCCCGTACCGCGTCCGGAGCCTGTGCTTGCAATTGCTCAATCACTTGCCAGGAGTGGTCGGTACTTCCGTCGTTCACGAAGATCACTTCATAGGAGAAGTTGTTGGCTTTCATCACCCGCTCTATCCAGGCGAACAGTTCGGGAAGTGACTCCTCCTCATTATATAATGGTACGACAACTGAAATATCCATTTGTTTATTTACAATTTAACTATTTACGATTGAAGTTACTTTATCATCATTTTGTCATCCTTCCGCTTCATTGCTTTTTCTTCGTTTCATCACGAACAAAGCGGTGGGGAAAGCAAGCAATGAGCCGTAAAACACATTCAGTGATATCATCTGCAATGTGATGTCTATCGGGGTGAGCAGTCGGGCTGCTTCCAAGCCTTCACGGCATGTGTCCACATACTCTTCCATTCCCGGAATGCCGCTTTGGGCAAGAATGTTAATTTGCGACTCGCAGGTATTGATCATGAAGCCGTGGTCGATGAACCTGAAATAAATATAGTGTGCCACGGCCGTAAGCAGCGCGGCAAACATATACATAAAAACGGTAAATATCCACGCGTGCAAGAAGCTGATGCTTCCTCCGCATACCTGATTGCGATACATCCGCGCATAATAATATCCCATAAAAGGAACGCATAGCGTAAGCCCTACAAAGAGAACGGATAAAAAGGGAACCGTCAGCCCCACCGGAAGGAGAATGAACTTCAATATCCAATATCCGCCCATATAGGTGCCGAATAGCATAGCGTATCGTTGCATGTAGCCTCTGTTTTCTGTCATCTTTCTTAGAAATATGGCGCAAAGGTAAAAATAATATTGTATGTAGAGGCTGTATTCTTGTTAAAGTTGAAAAAAGTTAGGGTAGGGTATTGCAGGTATAAAAAAAATGTCTACCTTTGCAACCGCAAAACAAAAACGGGTAAGTCCTATACGGCCAGCTCCCTTCGAATCCTCCAGGGCTTGATCGCAGCAAAGGTAGTTGGTTGTAGCGGCGCGATATAGTAAGCTTACCCCCCCGCCTCTTTAGCTCAGTTGGCCAGAGCACGTGATTTGTAATCTCGGGGTCGTTGGTTCGAATCCGACAAGAGGCTCGAAAAAAGCAGATGATACGAAAGTGTTATCTGCTTTTTTTGTATGCTGATTAAAGAGTATAATTTGCATTTCTCTAGGATCAGCCGCGAAACCTGGTGTTTTAAGCTACTACTGGTTGACATTTCATTCACTTCTGACAGGGATATGAGCAAGAGTATCTCAAACTCCTCCGCCTGAAAGGGGAGGTGCCCGTAG
>CABMPP010000031.1 GCA_902388495.1 uncultured Bacteroides sp.
CCTTCGGATGTGAAACCCCTCCGCCCTACGGGCACCTCCCCTTTCAGGCGGAGGAATTTGGGATACTCCGTAAATTCTCATTTACTCCCCATTTCGAAATGAACTATATTTAATAACCATCGTAAAAACACTTCAAAAGATGAAAAACTTGAAAGTAAGACTTGCCGGCGTTCTGCTTACTACCGGACTACTGGCAGCTTCCTGTACCACCGACCCTCTGTCGTCGGAAGTAACCATCGTCAATCGCCCCGATTGTTCACAAACCAACATCAGTTATGTAGGAAACCGCCAACCGCTGAAGCCGATGAACTTCCTGAAACTCCCGGTTGGAAGCATCCGCCCCGAAGGATGGCTGAAGAAATACCTGGAACTGCAAAAGAACGGACTGACCGGACACTTGAACGAAATCAGCGCCTGGCTTGCCAAAGACAACAACGCCTGGCTCACTACCGGCGGCGACCACGGCTGGGAAGAAGTGCCCTACTGGCTGAAAGGTTACGGCAACCTGGCCTATATACTGAACGATCCCCAAATGATAGCCGAAGCCAAAGTATGGATTGAAGGCGCCTTCGCCAGCCAGCAGCCCGACGGGTACTTCGGCCCCGTGAACGAACGGAACGGAAAGCGCGAACTCTGGGCGCAGATGATTATGCTGTGGTGCCTGCAATCTTATTACGAGCACTCCAACGACCCGCGCGTCCTCAGCCTGATGACCAACTACTTTAAATGGCAACTGACCGTGCCCGACGAACAATTCCTGGAAGACTACTGGGAGAACAGCCGCGGCGGCGACAACCTGCTGAGCGTATACTGGCTCTACAACCGCACCGGCGACGACTTCCTGCTGGAGCTTGCCAAGAAGATACACCGTAACACAGCAGACTGGACACGCCCTTCCTGGCTGCCCAACTGGCACAACGTAAATATAGCCCAATGTTTCCGCGAACCCGCCACCTACTACATGCTGACCGGAGACTCCGCTATGCTGAACGCCACCTATAACGTACAGCACCTGATTCGCCGTACCTTCGGCCAAGTGCCCGGCGGTATGTTCGGAGCCGACGAGAACGCCCGCATGGGATTCATCGACCCGCGCCAGGGTGTGGAGACTTGCGGAATGGTAGAACAGATGGCTTCGGACGAACTGCTGCTCTGCATGACCGGCGACCCGTCGTGGGCCGAGAATTGCGAGGACGTAGCATTCAACACTTATCCCGCTGCCGTGATGCCGGACTTCAAAGCATTGCGTTACATCACTTCGCCCAACCAGACCATCAGTGATGCAAAGAACCATCATCCGGGTATCGACAACCGCGGTCCCTTCCTGGCAATGAACCCCTTCAGCAGCCGTTGCTGCCAGCACAACCATGCACAGGGATGGCCCTACTATGCCGAGCATCTGATACTCGCCACTCCCGACAACGGAGTAGCCGCCGCCCTCTACGCCGCCTGCAATGCAACGGTGAAGGTAGGAACCGAAGGTAATGAAATCACCCTGCACGAAGAGACGAACTATCCGTTCGAGGAAAGCATCCGCTTCACCGTGAATACACCGGCGGCAACCACTTTCCCCTTCTATCTGAGAATACCGTCGTGGACGGAGAATGCCACAATCCTTATCAATGGAAAAGAAGTAGCCTCCAATCCCGAAGCCAGCAAGTATGCCTGCATCCGTCGCGAATGGAAGGACAACGACCAGGTTGAAATCCGTCTGCCCATGCAGCTGTCCATACGCACCTGGCAGGTGAACAAGAACAGTGTAAGCGTGGATTACGGCCCGCTCACCCTATCGCTGAAGATAGACGAAGACTACGTGCAGAAGGACAGCAAGGAGACTGCCATCGGCGACTCCCAATGGCAGGAAGGTGCCGACGCAAGCCAGTGGCCGACGTATGAAATCTATGCCAAGTCGCCCTGGAACTATGCCCTGGTGCTGGACAAGAACCAACCGCTGAAGAACTTCCAGGTGGTGCACAAGGCATGGCCTGCCGATAACTTCCCCTTCACCGTGGAAAGCGCACCAATTGAGGTAAAAGCTATCGGACGGAAGATACCTTCATGGACTATCGACCAGTACGGTCTGTGCAGCGAGCTCCCCGAAGCCGATGCACCGAAAGGCGAGAAAGAAGAAATCACACTGATACCGATGGGAGCAGCGAGACTGAGGGTATCGGCTTTCCCCAATACAAGAGAATAAATACCTTAAAACGACAATAGCATCATAAGAAGCAACATTAAATAACCCTATAACAAGATGAGAAAGTTTTTCATAACCTCCACCCTACTCCTGATACCCCTTTTCCTCTCGGCCCAGCTGGGAGGGAAGCTGTATCAGCAGCGGGCGGATTCACTGCTACAACGCATCCTTTCACTCTACGAAGTGAAGAAGTACGGGTTGCTGATGGAGACCTATCCGCGCAACCCCAAACAACAAATCACTTATACGGCCGACACGGGGAACGAAGTCACCCAGCAGGAAGTTTCTTTCCTTTGGCCCTACTCGGCGATGGTGTCGGGATGCGTCTCACTCTACAAGACATCGGGCGAGAAGAAGTACAAGAAGCTGATGGACCGGCAAATCAAGCCCGGACTGGACCGCTACTGGGACAGTACCCGCCTGCCTGAGTGCTACCAGTCCTACCCCGCTTTTGCCGGGAAGAACGACCGCTACTACGACGACAACGACTGGGTTGCCATCGACTTTTGCGACTACTACGTGGCCACCCGCAACCAGGAGTACCTCCGTAAGGCCATAGCCCTGCACGATTACATCTACTCCGGCTGGTCCGACGAGCTGGGAGGCGGCATCTACTGGTGCGAGCAGAAGAAGACGTCGAAGAACACCTGCTCCAACGCGCCCGCTACCGTGCTTTGCATGAAGCTCTACAACATTACGAAAGACCGGAAGTATCTGGAGCAGGCCAAAGAGACTTACCGCTGGACGCGCGACAATCTGCGCGACCCGTCGGACTTCGTCTACTGGGACAACGTGAACCTGAAAGGAAAGATAGGCTATGCCAAATACACGTACAACAGCGGGCAGATGATTCAGGCCGGCGTACTGCTCTACCAAGCCACCGGCGACAAACAGTACCTGACAGACGCCCAGCAGACGGCGCGCGGAGCCCATCAGCATTTCCTGAAGCCGCAGCCCACCGTCCGGGGGGAGATGTTGTTCTACCCCTCCAGCCCGTGGTTCAACGTCATCCTGTTCCGCGGCTTGAAAGCCCTCTACCAGGTGGACAAGGACGATACGTACGTGAAGGCGATGATTGCCAATGCCGATTATGCCTGGAGATATACGCGCGATGAAAACGGGCTGCTGAACAACGACTGGTCCGGCAATCGCAAAGACCGATTCAAGAGCCTGTTGGAGAACTCTTGCATGATAGAACTGTATTCGGAGATCAGCGAACTGTAAACGCTTCGCTCTCTCCCAAAAAGCGAGCCTCCGGGCCGACACTTTTCTTCCAGATTTTCTCGGAGGAAGGAAAAGTGCCGGTTCGGAGGCTTCTATTTTTGCCGGGGAGGAGAAGAGGCGTTCGGTTGACCCCTATTTTTCCCGGGGGAGCCTTTGTAACGTGCAGTTGGCTCCAATTTTCTCCGGCGGGGCAAATGTAACGTGCAGTTGACCCCAATTTTTCCCGGCGGAGCAAATGTAACGTGCGGTTGGCTCCAATTTTGCGCGGCGGGGGTAATGTAACGTGCGGTTGGCCCCGATTTTCCCCGGCGGGGGTAATGTAACGTGCGGTTGGCTCCGATTTTCCTCGGCGGAGGTAATGTAACGTGCGGTTAGCCCCGATTTTCCTCGGCGGAGGTAATGTAACGTGAGTTCGATATAAGATGATTGACTCATATCCGTACAGGTTATGAGCAAGAGTATCTCAAACTCCTCCGCCTGAAAGGGGAGGTGCCCGTAGGGCGGAGGGGTTTTACATCCGAAGGGACTTATCTATTGCAAAGTTACTCTCTGCTTATGTAAGACCCCCTCCCCCCTACGGGGTACTCCCCCTTTCAGGCGGGAGAGTTTGAGATACTCATGTTTATCATTTCATTCATTTCTATCATCAATATGAGTCAATCATCTTATATCGAACTCACGTTAATGTAACGAACCGCCCCATCAGGATGCCGGAGGATAATCCTTAGGCAGCACCCCAAACTGCGCCTTAAAGCATTTGGCAAAATACGACGAAGAGTTAAAGCCCACCTGCTCGCAAACTTCTATAATCCGCATTCCACTCTTCAGCAATTCGGCAGCCTTGTTCAGACGTATCGTCTTCAGGTAGTCATTAGGCGCCATACCGGACAGCGCCTTTATCTTCCGATAGAAATTGGAACGGCTCATGTTCAATGCCTCAGCCAGTGTATCTACCGAAAAGTTCTCATCCGAAAGCTGCTCGCCTATTGCTGCCTGCACCTTGGCAATGAAATCGCAGTCCCGCTGAGAAAGCGTAAACTCGGTTGCCAGCGTCCCGGGCGCAGTGCCGGACAGAGTAGTCATCATCTTATGGAATGCCTGGCGCAACTTCAGCAGATTCTCAATCTGCTTGTGCAGCTGGCGGATGGAGAAAGGCTTCTCTACAAACGCATCCGCCCCGCAATCGAATCCTTCCGCTTTCGCCTCAAGCGTCGTCTTGGCCGTCAACAGAATCACCGGAATGTGCGAGTAGTCGATGTCCGACTTCACCCGTTCCGTCAGCTCCATGCCATCCATCTCGGGCATCATCACGTCACTGACGATTACATCGACCACCTCTTTGGCCAGCACCTCCAATGCCTGACGCCCATTGTGCGCCTTGAGCACCTTGAACCAGGCACTGAGCGACTCCCGGGTCAGGTTCAGCAGCTCCACATTATCCTCTACCAGCAGCACGGTGAACTTCCGGGCCGAATATTCCGTCGTTTCCAAGGCTGCATCTTCAGTCTCCGGCACATTTACCAGCTCCGGAAGTTGTGAGGCTTCTTCGGTGCTCTTCTCCCCCACCGGCAACGACAATACAAAAGAAGAACCGCCATACGAACTATCGGCCACCGTCAGTGTGCCGTGATGCAGTTCGGCCAGCGACCTGGAGAAAGCGAGTCCTATCCCGGTTCCCTCCACTCCGGGCTTGGCATCTCTCACCTGATAAAACGCCTCGAAAATCCTTTGCTTTTCAGCATCCGGCACACCCGGTCCATCGTCTTCCACCAATATCTTAAAACCATCTTCCACCGCAACCAGACGGACATCAATGCGGGTGCGGGCATACTTCACTGCATTGCCTATCAGGTTGACGATAATCTTGCACACATTCTCCGAGTCCACCTGCGCATACACTTCCTTTTTAGGAATATCGAGCGTTATCAACAATTTATTCAGCTCGGCCGAACCGGAGAATTGCTCATACACCACCTTCACCAATTCACTGACGTTACATCGCTTCAGATTCAGCCGGATTCCTCCGCTTTCCATCTTCTGGAAGTCGAGCAGCTGGTTAGTGATGCCCAGCAGATAGTTCACATTGCGGTCAATCACCAAGAGGTACCTGGCATCGCGTTCCCCTCTTCTCTCCTCAAGCAGCTTTTCGAGCGGCAGGCGAATCAAGCTCAACGGCGTACGGATCTCGTGCACCAGGTTGACGAAGAAGCTGATCTTCGACTTATACACCTCTTCCTCTTTCGTTATCTGATACTCCTTCATGCGCCGTTTGTACTTCATCTTGACGAATTTATTCCAACGCCAAGCTATGTAGCAAGC
The DNA here is from genome assembly GCA_902388495.1 of uncultured Bacteroides sp. Lineage (GTDB taxonomy): Bacteria > Bacteroidota > Bacteroidia > Bacteroidales > Bacteroidaceae > Bacteroides. The sequence continues at coordinate 5,741 of CABMPP010000031.1, forward strand.
CACTCCCAACAGACACAAGACGTACAAACAATAAGCCCAAACAGAAAGCCACCAGGGAGGTGTAATCACAATCAGCAACGAAGCATTCTCCTCATTCCACAAATGGTCATTGTTAGAGCCGCGCACTTCGAACTCATACTTTCCCGGAGAAAGATTCGTGTACGAAGCGATATTGAGATTCGGGCTCGTAACCCAGTCCTTATCTACTCCCTTCAGCCGATAGCTATACTTGTTCTTCAATGGGTCTTCGTAGCTGAGGGCCACAAAGTTGATTGAAAAACTATTGTACTCGTAGGGCAAGGTGATGGTCTTCGCCCGATAAAGAGGCTCTTCCAAATGCAGTTTCTCCTTCATGGCACGCTCGTCAGCAAGGTATGGCAAGCGGATGTCTGTGATGTAAACCGGAGGGATATACTGATTGTCCGTAAACTGCTCGGGAACGAATGCATTAAAACCGTTGATACCTCCAAAGTAAAGCTTGCCGTCGGCTGTTTTCAAGGAAGACTGTGCCGTAAACTGATTTCCCTGCAAGCCATCGTCCACCGTAAACCGGCGGAAATGCTGCTTCGTAACCGGATTGATCGTAACCAGCCCGGTATTGCCGGAGATCCAGAAATCACCCGTTTTATCTTCTTCTATGGAGTAAATGACCCGGTTGGGCAGGAGCGTACTGGTGGGATCGAAGTCCACAAAGGTTTCGGTATCGGCATTGAACGAGCAAAGCCCGCCTCCATTCGTTCCGAACCACATAGTACCTTTCCTGTCTTCGAACAGAGTGATTATCGAATTATTAGTAATGGTGGTAGAGTCGGAACTTTCGTGCAGATAGTGTTTCCAGTGGTCGTCGTGCATGCTATAACGGAATACCCCGCTGCTGGAAGTAGCAATCCACAGATTCTCATACAGATCTTCCGTTATATCGACAACAGATATCATGGAGCCTATAGTAGTAATCGTCGAGAAATCATCCTCTTTTGCATTATACTGGCACAAGCCCCAACTGGTTCCGACAAAGATATTACCGCTCCGGTCTTTGTACAATGCCAACACATCGTCACTGCAAATAGTATTGGGAATATCTTTCTGGTGATTGTACGACTTCAGTTTCCCCGTCTTAATATCCAATACCTTCAGCCCTTCGCTATAAGTACCCATCCACAGCCGGTCATCATCCAGCAACAAAGAACGTATATCATACTTCAGATTGACATGCCCTCCTATCTCGTAACGGGACAGTTGCTGGGTAGCAGTATTGAAAAAGCATAAGCCATTGCGGGTGCCCACCCAAATGTTCCCATCCCTGTTTTCGCAGAAAGGCCCGATGACTTTACCCGCATATACCATTCCCTCATGGTAAACCGGAGGATAATAGTCGAAGCGCTTCGTTTGCTTCGCCTGATAGTTGACACCTCCCAGATTGGTTAATATCCAAATGCCCCCTTCCACATCGCGCATCATTGCGTTAATGGATTGGTCGCTAAGACTCCGCGGGTCACTGGGATTATCAATGCGGACAAAAGTCTTGGCAACAATATTAAAAAGGTAGAGCCCGTTGTCCGTACCCAACAACAATTCGGTATCCGAATAACTTAGAAGGCTGTTGATAGCACCGAAATTGAATGCAGACGCATTGTAGTAATCCAACTTCCCGGAGTTCTCATTCAGGCAATACAGCAAGTTACTCCCTGCCCCGAACCATATATTACCAGCTATCGGCAGCAGGCAGTGAATGCGATAATTATCCGGATTGTTGCCGGCTGCCATCAATGGGTACGAACGTATAAAATTCCCCTCTTTGTCAAAACAAAGCAGCCCCTCCTGCAAGGAAGAGGAATAGATGTTTGAACCACTCTCACAGACATCCCACATAAAAGAGGCTTGCAGGCTATTCTGGTGTAACGAGTCTTTCTCCTGATCGTAGACAAACAGGCCCTGTCCCAATGTCGCAATCCAAACCAATCCATTCCCGGACTTTATAATCTTTTTGACCTCACTGCTGATGAAAACCCCATAAGGAGTCTTCTTATCGAAATGGGAGAAGCGGTCGTGCTTCCGGTCATAGATATAAAGTCCGGAGTTGGTTCCTACCCAAATATCCTGGTTCTCGTCTTCGAAGAGTGCCTGTACAAAGTTGTTCCCAAGCGAAAACTTATCATTCAATACATTCCGGTATATCTTGCTGTTCAAACCGTTAAAGCAATTCAAACCATCGTTCGTACCCAGCCATACAAAGCCATGACTATCCTGCAACGCACACCATACAGTGTTGTGCGACAGTCCGTCTTCTACCTGATATTTCTTAAAAGTAAAATTGGGGAATGCAAATAATGGTAACAGCCAGAAAGCCAACAGGAGACTCAGCAGTGCAGTTCTTTTCATGTTCTTCAATCATTTAAGTGTAGATATTCTCCCTAACCGAGTTATTGTATATCTTCTATTTATTCTCGTCTCTCACAAATAGCCCATTATCATCTCAGAAGCAGTTCTCTATCTTTAAAGATGATTGGACAAAATTAATGAGTTTTTCTAAATAATCATAGTATTAAGCGAGAAATATAGATACTTAAGATTGAAGAATATAAAAAGGAGCCCTCTCCTTATTCCACAGCATCCGTTGCTGTCTGCCAGCCGCCTCCCAAAGCTTTATACACATTTACCATTGCAATGAGTTCATCGCGGATAGCATTGCTTACGCCTATCTGCGCGTCAAAGTAGCCACGTTGCGCATCGAGCACATCCATGTAGTTGATGACACCATTGATATATTGCAGTTGCGCCAAGTCTACGTAGCCTTTGGCAGAGCGTTCGAGCTTGGCGCGAAGCTGGTAGACCTCCTTTATCTTATTGAAATCGACAATTGCATTTTTGGCTTCCTTGAATGCATTCAGTACTGTCTTTTCATAATTGTGCACTTCAGCTTCGAAAGAAGCTTTCTGGGCTTTCAGTGCGGCACGGTTCTTTCCCCAACCGAAAAGCGGAGTCAGCACTGCACCGTTCAGCAGTGAATAAGGCGATTGCAGGAAGTTGGAAAGTACATCGCTTTCCAACCCGAATTGTCCGGTAAGGGCGAGGCGGGGAAACATATTGGTATAGGCCACTTTCACTTTTGCATGTTCTGCCCTCAACTGCTGTTCCGCTGCACGAATATCGGGGCGGCGCTCCAGTAAATCGGAAGGCAACCCGACCGGCAAAGATTCCGGCACATCCAGTTCTTGCAAGAAGTTGACACGGCGGATGCGGGTAGGAAATTCACCGGCAAGGAAAGCAATGTCATTCTCCTTTAAAGAGATGCGACGTTCCAAGTCCGGTACAAGCGTCGCAGTACGTGCCAGCTCTACTTGTGCCTGTTGGTAGGAGGTTTCCGAAGTAAGTCCACCCTCAAAACGAATACGCGCCAGACGGACACCTTCTTCGCGGGCCTTCTGTGTCTGGCGGACAATCTCCAGTTCCGTATCGAGGGCTACCAATTCGTAATAGGCTTGCGCCACCTCGGCAACAATCGTCATACGCAAAGCGCGCTGGGCCTCTACCGTTTTCAAATAATCGGCCACGGCAGCCACTTGCTTCCATCGCAGGTTTCCCCAAAGATCTATTTCCCAGGAAAGAAGTGCTTTGGCTTCATAAGTATTGCCCACATCACGGCTATGTCCGCCATAATTCTCAACTTCCCGTTCGGCATCCACCTTTCCGGTGAGTTGAGGCAAGAGATTGGCAACACTGATACGCTTCTGTGCCGCCATCTCCTTGACACGTGCCGCAGCAATAAGCATATCCTTGTTATATTCAAGCGTACGTGCTATCAGACTGCGCAAGGTGCTGTCCGTATAAACCACCTGCCACTGTTCATCGGCAATGCTCATACTGTCTTGTTGCTGTGCCAAGCTATCCGGCAATGACATTTCCGGACGGACATAGCTTTTTCCTATCTTGCAGGATGTAAAAACAAACATGCTCAATAACAAGAGGATATATATATTTCTTTTTTTCATGATGTTGTTCTTTAAATTCAGTCTTTCTTAATCTTATGCTGCACTTTTGCCTTTGTCTTATAAACCATGACAAAGAAGAATGGCACGAGCACGATACCGAACACAATGGCAAATATCATTCCGAAGAAGACACCCGTACCGATGGCCTGACGACTTGCCGAACCCGGTCCGCTTGCCAATACCATAGGAAGCATGCCCAATACAAAGGCAAGAGAAGTCATCAGGATAGGCCGGAAACGAAGCTGGGCTGCATGAATGGCTGATTGTACCAAATCTCCGCCTTTATCGACTTGCACCTTGGCAAACTCGACAATAAGGATGGCATTCTTTGCTGCCAGTCCCATCAGCATCACCAAGCCTATCTGGAAATAAATATCATTTTCCAATCCGCATATCGCCACACCCAAGTATGCCCCTAAAGCAGCAACCGGCAACGACAATAACACGGCGATAGGCACCGTCCAACTTTCATACTGGGCAGCCAGGAAGAGGAATACGAAAAGGAAAACCAATGTCAGCACCAATCCTGTCTGTCCGCCGGCCTTTTTCTCCTGATATGAAAGGCCACTCCATTCCAGTCCGATATTATCCGGCAAGTGGTCTCGCGCAATCTGTTCCATAACCTCCATGGCCTGACCGGAACTATAGCCTTGAGCGGCAGAACCACGAATGACGGCAGTGGTAAACATATTGAAGCGCTTAATACTGCCCGGCCCTGTGGTATAAGATGCATTTCCCAACGAAGTCAGCGGGATCATCGCTCCGTCTTTCGCCTTCACGAAGAACAGGTTGATATTATCCTTGTGCTCACGATAAGGAGCTTCCGCCTGAATATACACCTTATATATACGGTTGAACATATTGAAATCGTTTACATAGACAGAACCGGTATAAGCCTTCATCGTAGAAAACACATCAGCCAAAGGTACTCCCAGCATCTTCACTTTATCACGGTCTACATCGAAATAAAGCTGGGGGATTTCGGATTGCAAAGAGGATGAAAGTCCCGTCAGTTCTTTATTTCTCTGGGCATAGTACATCAGCGTGTCTGCTGCCTGCACCAGGTCATCGAATGTAGCCTCTCCACGTGCTTCGAGCTGCAATTCAAAACCACCCGAAGTACCCAGCCCCGGAATGACCGGTGGTGTGGAAAGATAGACTTTACACTCAGGATATTCTTTTAAATCCTTCTCCACATTCTCCATTATTTTATCAATGGAAATGCTTTTGCGATCCTCCCACGGTTTAAGAATAACCGTCAATTCACTACGGGCCTGACTGCTTCCTACACGCGGACTGCTCCCCGTTACGTTCTGTACATAAGCCACAAACGGATTCTTCTCCAGGTATTTCACAGCACGGTCGGTCACTACGCGGGTACGCTCCAACGTAGCGCCTTCGGGCAATTCCAACTCTATCTTGAAATATCCCTGGTCTTCTGTAGGCAAAAAGCTGGTAGGCACCAGACGGTGTATAATAAAAATGGCAACCAGTACCAACCCGAACGCACTCATCAAGCGACGGGGATTCTTGATGACACGGCTGATGACACCTATATATTTATGATTGCCCAGATTCAACCATTGATTTATCTTACGAAAAACGATGTTCTTCTTCTTACCGCTATCAGGTCTTAAGATAAGCGAACACATGACGGGACTAAGCGTCAACGCTACTACCGTGGAAAGTAATACGGACACTGCAATGGTAATGGTAAACTGACGATACAGTTGTCCGGTAATTCCACTCAGGAAGCTTACCGGTACAAACACGGCACAGAGTACCAACGAAGTAGCTATCAAAGCACTTGCCAATCCGTTCATCGCCTTCTTGGTTGCTTCGTAAGGGCTGAGCTTTTCAGTCTCCATAAGATGCTCCACATTTTCCACCACTACGATGGCATCGTCTACCACAATACCGATGGCAAGAATCAATCCGAGCAAAGTCAGCATGTTCAGCGAGAAACCGAAAATAAGCATGAAACCAAAGGTACCAACCAGGGAAATAGGCACCGCAACAATCGGTATCACCGTTGCACGCCAACTTTGCAAGGAAAGAAATACTACCAGCACAACCAGAATCAGTGCTTCGAACAAAGTCTTATACACTTCGTGGATAGACTCGGAAATATACGTAGTCATATCGAAAGGGATCTCATAACTCATTCCCTCCGGGAAATTAGCACTAATCTCTTTCATAGCTTCCTTCACATTCTTGGCCACTTCCATCGCATTTGCTCCGGGCAGCATGTAAATGCCGAGAACAGCAGCATTCTCACCATTGATACCACTCTCCGTACTATACGAAGAAGCTTCAAGAGAAACACGCGCCACATCGCGCAAGCGAATGATGGACCCGTTAGAATTGGCACGGACCACGATGTCTTCGAACTGTTTCACAGAACTCAGACGTCCTTGGGTTGTGATAGGAATCGTTATATCAAGTCCTTTCACCGGCTGCTGTCCCAAAACGCCGGCAGCAGATTCACGGTTCTGGTCTTTCAGGGCATTCTGCAAGTCCTGCACGGTCAACCCGAAGTTAGCCAACTTATCGGGAAGTGCCCATATCTGCATGGCGTAGTAGCGGCTACCGATGTTGGAAACACGTCCCACACCGGGAATACGACGCAACAGGTCGAGTACGTTGATAGTAGCAAAGTTACTCAGATAGATTTCGTCGAACTTAGGATCGCTGGAAGTCAGACAGAGCGTCATCAACTGGCTGGGAGCCTGCTTTTCTACGGAAATACCGTTCTGAATAACTTCGGCAGGCAGACGGCTTTCTGCCAGCTTCACACGATTCTGTATTTCTACGGCAGCCAGATCGGGGTCGGCTGATACATCGAAGGTAACCGTTGCCGAAAAGCCTCCGGAGTTGGAACTGTTGGACTCCATGTAAATCATCCCCGGAGTACCGTTTATTTCCTGTTCAATAGGGGTTGCCACCGCTTGCGAAACCGTCAGCGCACTTGCTCCCGGATAGGAAGCGCTGATTTTCACCACGGGCGGCGTTATCTGTGGATATTGGTCCACCGGCAGCATCGTCAGGCCAATGATACCGATAATTACAATCACAATCGATATCACCGCCGAGAATACCGGGCGGTCTATAAAGAAACTTACTTTCATAACATCATTACTTTGAAGGGTTGTTCTCCTTTGATTTCTGTTCTTCGTCTTCTTTAGGAACAGCAGCCTGCGCACGTACTTTTATACCCGGAGTAAGCTTATGGAAACCTTCCGTCACCACCTGTTCACCGGCAGCCAAGCCGCGCTCAACCACCCAATTATTGCCAAATTCAGGTCCTAGTTCGATGAAGCGCTTCTCAACCGTAGAGTCCCGGCGCATCACAAAGATGTAAGCACCACCTTTTTCAATAGTGACTGCCTTTTGAGGAACAGCAATCGCATCTTCGCGCACATCCAGCAACAACTTCACTTTCGTAAACTGCCCCGGAAGCAGCACGCTGTTAGGATTCGGCATTTCTGCACGTACGGAGAAAGTTCCGGTCTGCGGGTCAACCTGCGGTTCTGCAAAGTCTACATAACCCTTATAAGGATAAACAGCATTGTCAGCCAAAGTAATCGTGATATTCGGCTGCCAGGAACGTGTAGAATCCTGGCGACCAATATCGATATTCCGTTCCTTACTTTTCAAGTAATCCAACGCCGTCATATTGAAGTCCACCAATACGGTGTCACTCTTCACCACTGTTGCCAATAATGACTTTCCACCCGGTCCTACCAAAGTACCCAAGTCTACATTTCTTTCACTGATATGTCCTGACAGCGGAGAGCGGACAAGTGTATATCCCAGCTCCAGTTCCGCCTGATCCAAATCGGCCTGGCTCATAGCGACCGAAGCCTCTGCCGTTTCGTACGCAGCCTGGGCATTGTCCAAATCCAACTGACTGGCAGCATTTTGTGCATACAACGGGCGGATACGTTCCAGATCGCGCTTCGCTTTCAACGCCTGCGCCTCATCTTTCTTCAATTGTGCGCGGGCTTTATCAGCCTTAGCCCGGTATTGATCCTGATTGATAACAAAAAGGACTTGATTCTTCGTCACATACTTTCCTTCTGCAAAAAGCATATTCTCCAGATATCCTTCTACACGCGCACGTACTTCTACAAATTGCTGCGCCCGGATACGGCCTACATATTCGCCATATATCTCCACATCGCCTTTCTCCGCAGGCTCCACTATTACGGTAGGAGCTTCGGGTTGGACTTTCTTTGGCCAAGTCAGAATAAAATAGCCTACCAACAATACAACCAGACAGGCTGCTATTATCAGTATCCTCTTCTTGCTTAGCTTCATTTCTTTTTTAGATAAAACCAGTTTCATGCTTGTTCGTTTATTAAATTTAACCCTGTTTCTATTTGTAAATAACAAATCAGATGCCAAACATGTTGATACTGCAACCACTTTTTACATAACATACTATATATCAAGCAACAGTAATAGAGGTCAATCCTAATATTATCCCCGATAATCCTAACTATCCTGTAGAATGCATCCACAAATTGTAGAATAATTCCACACTCCCTCACTCATTAAAAACACATAAAAACGTCCTTTTCTTCCATAGTAACAATAAAAAACAGTATCTTTACCGGATATAATTCACAGTATTCATTTAAAATGTAAAGATTATGGCAAGTAGAAAGAATTTAAAGAAGAATATCAACTATATTGCAGGCGAACTTTTCACAGAATGCCTTGTCCACAGTATGTATGTCCCCGGAACCGATAAAGAGAAAGCAGATGAGCTGATGGCAGAGATTCTGAAGATGCAAGATGAGTTTGTAAGCCGCATCAGTCATACCGAGCCGGGAAATGTAAAAGGTTTCTACAAGAAATTCCTTTCTGATTTCAACGCAAAAGTAGGCGAAATTATTGAAGCAATGGGCAAATTGAAATAAAATGAAGAAAGCCCTTTATAGTTTCATTTATTATCGCCTTTTAGGCTGGAAAACAAATGTGACGGTGGAAAACTATGATAAGTGCATAGTTTGTGCAGCACCCCACACTTCTAATTGGGATTTATTTATCGGCAAATTGTATTATGGAGCCATTGGACGCAAAACCAGCTTCATGATGAAGAAGGAATGGTTCTTCTTTCCGTTGGGACTGATATTCAAGGCAGTTGGCGGTATTCCCGTAAATCGGGGACGCAAATCATCCTTAGTGGACCAGATGGCCGAAAAATTTGCAAGCAGCAAGCACTTCCATCTCGCCATCACTCCGGAGGGAACCCGCAAGGCTAATCCTAATTGGAAAAAAGGTTTCTATTACATAGCACTCAAGGCGCAAGTGCCTATTGTGCTCGTCGGGATCGATTATCCCTCAAAAACTATTTCATGCACTAAAGCCATTATGCCCAGTGGAGATATGGCCAAAGATATGCATGAAATAAAGCTTTATTACAAGAACTTCAGAGGAAAGAATCCCAAAAACTTTGATTTAGGAGAAGTTTAATAAGAAAGTTATGCGCATAAGTATTCTGCAAACAGACATCGTTTGGGAAAACAAACAAGAAAATCTCCGTCGCCTCCGCGAAAAGTTAGAAACTCTTCGCGGGACAACGGAGATTGTTGTTTTACCGGAAACATTTTCCACCGGTTTTAGTATGGACACGGAACATCTGGCCGAACCGGTGACGGGAGAAACTATAACAACGCTACGCCGATGGGCTGAAGAGTTTCAGTTCGCCATTACCGGCAGTTACATTGCTTGCAAAACATCATCCTCACCCGATGAGCAGCCATCTTACTACAACCGTGCTTTCTTTCTCACCCCCGAAGGTAATACTTATTATTACGACAAGCGCCATCTTTTTCGCATGGGCAGTGAAACGGAACATTTCACCTCCGGCAACAAACGCCCTATCATATCCTATCGCGGCTGGAATATCCTTCTGCTCGTCTGTTACGACCTCCGTTTCCCGGTATGGAGCCGCAATGTAGACAATGAATACGATCTTCTTATCTATGTTGCCAACTGGCCTGTTCCCCGTCGCAGAGTATGGGACATCTTATTGCCCGCCCGCGCATTGGAGAATATAAGCTACGTTTGCGGAGTAAACCGTGTTGGTACGGATAATCATAAACTTCCACATAGTGGAGGCAGCGTTATCTATTCTCCCAAAGGCGAACTCCTGGCCAGTGTACCCGATAATGAAGAAGGCGTTGCTACAGCCACACTCAATCTCACTGCACTCAAAGAGTTCAGGCAGAAATTCCCCGCATGGAAAGATGCGGACCGCTTCTTTATCTCTTCAGATAATAGTTTACAGTAGTGACTACGCGTACACTCTTTATATAAGGAGTATTAGCGTCACGATCGGAAATAGAGAACTGTCCCTGCGAGGCATTCCGTATTTTCCCCAAGCTACTATCTGAATCTTTGGCAAACTTCTCGGCTGCGGCGCGTGCATTCTTAGTGGCCTCTTCAATCATTTGCGGCTTGATGTCATTCAGACCGGTAAACTCGTATGATACATTATACTTATAATCACCACCGGTGATGGCGATGCCTTGTTTCAAGAGTTCAGCCTGCTCGGACATCAGTTTCCGCACCTTATCTACATTTTTAGAAGTGACCGTGATAACGGAAGTTGCATTGTATCGATAAGGTATATCGCGGTTTCCGTAACGCTCGGCCTGCATATCAATTACTTCCGGAGGAGCAATATCTATTTCGTCCTTTGCAATACCATTCTTTTCAAGGAACGTCACGATAGCTTTATTCTTCTGCTCCATATTTACATAAAGAAGAGCAGGATCATTGCCGATATCTTTATATACCAATGGCCAGATCACCTTATCAGCAGGCACTTCCATCTCTGCCAGGCCTTTTACACTCACAATACGATCCTTGTCTTTAAAGTCGTTGATACCATTTTTTATCATCACGCCCAGCATGATGATACCAATAGAAATAATGATTGCCTCAATTCTCCAGTTCTTCATACGCATGCTTTTTTTAAGTAAGTAGTTTAAAGATGGAACAAAGATAAGGAATAAAATGTTTTGAAGAACAAATATCAGCCTTATTCATCAATGGCATGACCTACTCCCGTTTCATAACCACCAAGAGTGGCACGAAGCACGGATATCATATCTTGTCGGAACGACTCAGGAGAAAGTACGGCCAGTTTGTCGCGATGCCACAGCAATTCTTGCTTCAAATCATAAGTAGGACGCACAAAAATCTCAAAGTCCGTATAATCTTCGGTATGCGCAACCTCCACTTGTGAGGAATGGAGAGGTACATCTTTTATGTAAGCATCTTGCGGCCAAAAGGCACGGAAACGGATCGTTATCGGTTCAAACTGTCGGATGATGCCGAAACAGTGTTCAAAGTAAGTCTCCGGTTTCAGTGTTTTCCGCAGTTTCGGAGAGATTTTTATCTTTTTGCCTTCCAACGTTTCCACTTGCTTCATACGTTCCAATGCACACGTCATAGGATGACCTTTTCCCTTGACTTCTCCTATGAGATACCAGCGTTGTTTGAAAAGACGTACAAAGGCAGGAATCAGTTCTATACTTTTCTCTTCCTGATAGTGGGATTTATATACAAAGCGGAGCGGATACTCTTTGTCAATAGCATCCATCACTTCCTGCAGCAAACCGGCAGCAGGAGGAGCCGGTTCTATCATAACTTCTTCATGCTGATTTACCCGCTCTGCCAGACATGATATCCGGAAAGCACTCAACAGCCATTCTTGCAAATCGCGGTTTTTAAAACTCTCCGGTCGTATCACTCTATACAAATTAGTGCTCTTGTCGCAATCAATGTCTACATACATCAGCGATTCTGCCAAACGGCGATAACGTCCGAAACTACGTACTGCCAATGGCTCTCCATCTTCATTGGCTGATGCATTCATCCACTTCTTCTGAATTTCCGGTAAGGTCAGTGGTTGGGAACTAAGTGTATCAATCAACCATAGACAAAATTTATACTTAAAAATCATAGCTCATCCTCCTTTCCAAACAGGAAGTCACAGATTGAATGACTCAGCATACGGCTTCCTTTTATAATTAATTTCAAAAATACAATAATATAAACCAATAATATGACCACTGTGTACCATTGCAATTCAAACGGGCTCGGTGCGCCCGGATCGATAATGGCAATCAAGAAAAAGGCTATAGTAAGCATTAACGTAGATAAGCCGCTTAACGCAAACAAGAATATTACGGTAGTAAGACACCCTCTCATCATTTCCTCCTTTCTACTTGATTATAAAATAGATAAACTTACCCAATATCCAGGAAGCAAACAACAGAGCAATCAGCCCGATGATTGCGCATATCATTATTGCCAGGAAGTTAGTGATGTGCCAGGAATCACGCATTTCCCCCGCTACGATCAAAAGCAACATAATGGCGAATGGCGAGGGGAGCAAACATAGAATAATGGAGCTCCATTCTGCAACGCTCTTTTTACTTATCATGCCTGCCTCCTTTCGCTTTACTCTCTGTCGCTCTCTTTTTATCTTCTTCAGCCAGCTCTTCCTTGGCTTCATTTACCCCTTCCCAAAACGATTTGGAAAGCAGCAACCACCCTAGGATATAGCCTATTACAGCAAATATCCATATTTTCCACTCGAAGGCTGCAGCAAAAGCTGCACCTACCACAGCACCAATGCCTCCATTAATGAGGCTTTTAATCAAACCTTTCAGAATTTCCATAAATGTTCCTTTAGTTAATGTTTCAATCATTTATGGAGGCAAAGGTAGAGGGAGGTTCGGCCAACGGCGGGCAGAACGTATTTTTCTTTTCTAACTAAATAATACTTTTACAATCTATAGTTCCCGTAGCATTTTTGAGACATACCCATCATGTCTGAACCACTTATGAGCCCAGTTTGGCACCATAAATATGTAACCCGAAATATCTTCATGAGGCGCACAATCCAACTGATTACCAATGGCAAGCGCAGCTTCCTTATCAGACATTCCACAACTATGGGCTACTTCTTGCCGAAGCAGAGCATAAGTTATTTCTCGAATCATCCCTGCCGATACTTGCTTTTTTCTCACAGCTTCGACCGTCATCGCATTACTTAATAAGATTTGCCTCAGTTCTGCAACAGATGGTACTTTTACAATTGGCCCTACCCTTAATCCCCAAAAGCAATATTCACCTTCTACTTTAAACATTCTGAATCCTTCTACCGCATTGCGAGAATTACATTCTGTTGCATACTGTTTCAACTGAAGATTCTTTATATTATGCATTAATTCCGGAATAATAGGCTGATGCCGCAATTGTCCATAGGTATATCTTTCACCGTTAATACCACCACTGCCCGAGGGTAAGTCGGAGTCACTGACAATGCAAGCCTCAATACGGAGGCTTGCTGCAGGAAGAGGATAATCTGAATTACAATATAAAAAATCAGGAACCATAGTCATTCTTATATTTATTCTACAATTTCAATAAAATCTACATATTCAGCATCCAATTCTAAAAGAGCCTTTTTAATATTCTCATTCTTACTCATACTATTCGAAATTTCCATTTTCATACGATCCACTTCCTCTAATTTATCTTTATAATTTGTAATTACACTAAGATTAAAATTCTTCTCTATTTCACATCTTATTGATTTGATTTTAGAGCGTAAATCAGCGTTTAACTGGTTCTTGGCAGCCGCAATTTCTTTCGTTCTCTTTTCTTCCTTATTCTTAGCATATAAATCTAAACCTATAGAAGCAAGTGTTGTAACAACAGGAATACCAAACTTTGCCACTTTACCCAAGGTACTAGCTGTCTTCACTGCTTCCCAAGGTTTAAATTTATGTCCAAAGAATTTCCCGACATTATATATCATAGTGTGTGCTTGGCTACCTGCAGCCTGTGAAATACCTCCATTCAAACTATTTACTCCAGACATTTGAGCTAATTTCGCTCCCCCTTCGGACAAATAATTTAAGAAAGTCTTTTGTTTTTCCAGATTTTTTCTTTCCTCTAAAGATATAGAAGGAGAATTTATTCTTGCATCCAAATTCTTCTCAAACAGTAATAAAGACTCCCTGCTCCCAAAATTCTCCATCTCAGACATTAGATCTGAATAATTTTGGTTTACCATTTCTTCAATATCCGTCAATAGTTCAGTGGTTCTATCTTCAATTTGACGAGAAAGTCCATTTACTTCATTTTCCAGCTCAGTTTCTGAAATCTCACCGATTTTAGATGATACATTCATCGAGTCAGATATACTATCTGATTCAAACTGATTTAGCTTCAACGCTAAAGAGCGTTCCATGTCCCTCATGCTTTTTCTTATGCGTGAGGAAAAATGCTCTGCTTGAATCTTCAAATTAGGGTCAACCTGAGAAACGGCAATATCGGCAACATGTCCTTTCAAAATTCGAACAGGAGTATCAAACTGTTTTTTTATCAGTCCTTTATCGGCAACAAATGAGTTTAGAGTAGATATAAAAGAATTAAAATTACTTAGCTGAATAAAATCATCATCTTCTTCTGTACATCCCTCAATATAATCAGCAGCATCAATAAAAACTACTTCAAAATTAAATTCATAACCACGCTCTTTAAATATAGAATGAATAGAATTTAAGTAATTTTGCCTCAGAGTATCGAAATCTCCAGCTTCCATTGACATCTTGTTGATTGCTATCAACATTTTATCATTCAACTTCTGCGTATATGCTAAATCTATAAAATTCTCAAAGATTACATCATCAAAAAGTTGACTGGTCAATACATAAACAATCAAATCACACTCTTTTAAAGCATCTTTTGTTCTTTGGTCATGTTGCTCCACCTTTCCAGCCAGGATTCCCGGGGTGTCCATTAAAACAATGTTATTCCATTTATATTCCGAAACAACATCTGTTGCGACATTGGCATCAATTTTAATATCTCTATTTCCCGTCAAAGCCGAAATTATAGTAGACTTCCCAGAACTATATTGTCCGACAAAAGCAATTTTCAATTCCACGCGTTCTCTTAACTCAGATAATTCTTTGTTTAGCGCTTCCTTGATATTCTCATTACCCGTACGATCCAAAAGATCATATGTCTTTTTTACCAACTCTTGCAACTTCTTGCTTAATTCTGCTATTTTCAAATTTGTAGTTTCCATATTTTTATATAAAGGTTATTTGTAATTGAGTTAATTCATTAGCTCTTGCATTCTCATCGGCATCAACAGCGTAAGGACATTGTACAGTCATCATTGATTTTTCATAAACACGCTTTGCTGAAATCTGCTGCATAATAAGGTCAATGCCGACATCTTTTATACTGCTTCTATTTTGTTTGCCTAACTGTTGCAATAATCGATAAGCAAAGATAGCACCAAATATCTTTTCGTATTTCTCCGATTCTGTAACAATGGATTTCAACGCACCTAGTATATAGCTTGTATTATCTAATAAAATAGAGAAGCTGTTACTCAGTTTACTTTCGATATTATCAATGTTTTTATTAAGCTCCCCAAGCACATCTTCAAGCATCTTATTTTCATTAGCATCAAGCTCTTTACCTAAAGCTTCAGACAATTTATCCTTCGCTTTTTTTATTTTAGTATCTTTGGAAGTAAACATACCAACCAATAATGCACCTAGTGCAGCAACAACTACTCCTGCAGCAATTCCCCAGCCAACCGGGTTCCAAAAATTCGTTAAAGCAAATAAAGCTGCCCCACCCCAAATACCTGCAGCACATGTCAGTAGAGAGCTTACTATTCTAGCTCCAAATTTCCAATCTGTTATTCCCTCACCGGATAAAGAACTGTTTATATCTTTTTGATTTATTTGGAAAGCCAAATCACTAAAACACTCCTCAATCCGATTCTGTACATTCTTAACAAATTCTCCGACAGACGTTTGTATATTCAGATCTAAAGTTTTATATACACGTTTATTATCTTCATCCTCTTTCCACAGCTTTTCAAGATCTGATTTCCTATCATAATATTTATCAGCAAATACCCGAGCGTTATTTCTCAGTTCTTTATGAGCATTAATAATATGCCCCTTTATTTCGTTCGCAACTTTCACCCGTTCTTTCCCAATAAATCCTTTTAATTCATTCTTTTTCTTTTCAAGCGCTTGAGAATAGACACTGATTTCATCATGTTTGCCACTCAGAGTTTCTCTAATCTGAGAAATCTGATAGCCACACCCGTCAACTATATTCTGCGTTTTCTTAAGACTGCCAGTTCTGTATACCGACTGCTTAATCTTATAAATAAACTCTTTGATATTAGAACCCTCCATTAAAGCTTGCTTATCCTCAATTGAAAATTCGCTATCTGAAAAATATAACTTCGCAGCCAACAATTGTAATGGAATAATTTCTATAAAGTTAAAATCATAGTTATCACCTATACACTCTCGAATCCTATCAAAATGTCCCTGAATGTTTTTATCCCCCTGATCAGTTTTCCATTTTAAAGGTTCTTTCAAGAAACGTTTCAAGCGAATGGGATGCTCCAGATTTTCTTTAATATTCAATATTATAAATAACGGTTTACTCCTTTCTTTTAGTTGTTTCAAAAAATCAAATTCAGTTTCCTGAATAGAGTCATTTGTAACAACATAGCAAATTAAATCGGCCTCATCAATGATAGTTTTGGCTGTTTCAGTATCACTCTTCCCACCAGGTGCACCAATACCCGGAGTATCAACAATTCGGATATTTTCCCAATACCAACTTCTATTATATCGAGTAGTCCTCAACCTACCAACCCCAATATCATCCTCCTCTTCATGAGTAACGACTTTATGCAAAGTACTTTTCCCTGCCTTTGTCCGCCCCATAAATGCAATCGTGAAATAATTGATGGTACGCTTCTTCTTATTAAGAACCTCCAAATTTCCAGCTAATGAATCTATCAAATTCTGCTTAATAGAATCACTCAACTGCTCTACAACTTTAATGAACTCGGTCACCTCTTTATCTTTCCGCTTCGCTTTCTCTATTTCATCAATATTCTTTTGCAATTCCGAGAAATAGTTACTTAATAAAGAGTTATATCGAATCATATAATCTTCTGCAAGCGACAAATCTTCTTGAGAGCTTTTTGCTATAGACTCAACTTTCTTCACAAAACGAGTCCCTGAAAGTAATTCATATTCCTCGCCATCATCTTTATCCTCTTTCAGTTCATATATCAATGCCTTGAAGGCAGCTTTCAAAGAATCAGTCCACGAAAATTCCTTTTCACTTGTTTCCCAAATTTCATCTTGGATTCTACTTTGAACCTCATTTTCTATCAGCACTAACAGAGACTGGGATATATTTAGTTTTGCAGCAATACTATTGATAAAATTCTTTTCCCTCTGATCATAAAAGCCATCAGCATACGCAACAGCAAACAATTCTTTAAAAAGAGTTCTAACATTATTTTCTGTTACATTTTGCATCTGAAGTAGCAACCTATCGATAGGAATCTTAGTTTCATCATCAGCAAAAATTTTAGCCTGTTCATCAGTCAAAGTAGCAGAAGGGTTATGCCTGCCATTGAGAACCTGCAATTCCTTATCATTAATCTCACCATCAGCAACTATAAGATAAGAAGAAACCAAATAAGATAACTCATCAACAGTCATTCTATCCAATAATATTAAGAACCAACAATATTATAACCAACGCCATCACTGTAACAGTCAAAATACGATTTGTGATACTTCCTTTTTTAATTACCTCTATCTGTTCTGACAGTCCCTGAACTTGCTGTTGGGCATTCCGTTCTTTTTCTTCCATCTTTTCTTGTAAAGCTGCAAAGTCTTCATGATGGCTATCTTTCAACTTTATTAACATAGAGACAACTTCAGCAAAATTTACTTCTTGCTTCTTCAAAGCATCTAGCATCTGAGTCTGACTAGTTAACACAGAATCAATATTAGTTGAACTCTTCTCTACCGAAGCTACAACCCTTAAATTAGAATCAGTCAATTCTGATATTTTATCTTTAAGAAGCGTCAACTGCCCTTCAACTTCATGTTGAATAATAGCAATTCTCTCTACATAGCTATTTAAAGTATTTGCTAAAGATATATCTTTTGCTTTTGAAAAATCATAGTATTCTTTGAGTTTCTGACTTAATAACTCAGCATTGCTTTTATGAGCTTCAGCAATATCATTCAAATGTTTTACTTTTTCCAATTCAGCAATCAAATCATTGAAAGCTAACTCTATTTCATGTGTATCGAACTTTTCCATATTTTTATTTGATTTTGTCCACCTTTAAATATCCAGAATTCAGACATCCCATCTTTTTCAAATCTACTCCAAAAGTAGCTTTAAAAATATTATTCAATTGTTCTGCAGCTTGCAGATTAGTAACCGGATGCGAAAGCATCGTAGCCATTTCAACACTCATACCCGGTTCAATTACCATATTAGCAGAACGGGCGTGTATTTTCACAGTAATTCGATAAAGTGCCATAATTTCAATTATATAAATTCATTCAATATATCTCTTTGATATCACAAAAAAGCGTGAACCACACTTCCACTTATCCCTTGAAAGTCAGGCTCTGGTAAACCTTTTGTCAAAGAAATAAGCAAGCAGATTCACGCCCATCAGGGTATGAACGGTGCTTGGACTTATTTACTCTTGACAATTAACGATGTTTACCAGACTTCGACTTTCAGAGTAACACGTCCACGACGTTCAATAATATTTTAAGACCTTTCGATCACGTTTTATTTACGTTCTCTCAGTTCTGTTGCTGCAAAACTAAGAAACTTTCCTTGAAAAACGTTATGAAATGAATAAAATATCGAAAACTGCTTGCTTTTCTTTATTTAAATGTTTTCCGCAATACGTTATTTTGCGTACAAAGTAAAGGAGACATTCAGCCAATGGCTGGCAGAAAACACAAAAGTTTATGATAGAGTTATCATCCCGCTCACATACAGTTTCAACATATTTTTCATTTCTTCCGCCAAATCATTTCGCAACCACACAGGCTCCAGCACCTCGACCTTGGAACCGTGCGAAAGCACCTCCTGATAAAAGTCATCGGTGGGGCGCAACAGATATTCAAAAACAGAATACTCTTCTGTAGTTTCTGTCTCTTTTTGCGAATGATGCAACGGCAACGCACGAATATACATCACTTGTCTGCCATATACCTTGAGGCAAACACGTTCCACGTCCGTCTCTTCATCCACGATAATTCCGAAACTGGCGGCAAAATAAACCTGCGGATCAAAGCCCTCGGGATAAAGAAATTTCTCCTCACTTATATCCAAATTCAAGATGCGATCCAGAGCATAAATCCGTATCTGGTCGTATTGCCGATTATGAGCTACCACATACCAACGCTGGCGGAAAACCTTTACGCAATAAGGCTCTATCTTAAATGTGGCGGATTCGTTTCGATAAAAGCTCTGATACGTCACTTCAAGCACTTTGCTGTCGCGCATTGCCTCGATGATCGAAACCAGATACTGCCTGCCTGAAGGTATCTCTTCAAACAGAATGCGCTGCTTCAACTTGTGGCTTTCCCTGATAAGATTATTGACGGTAAAAGTGCTGACGAGCCAGTTACGCACTCCACCACGCTTCATGTCATCTGCATTTTCTATATAATAACAGTAACCGTTACGTCTGTCACACTCAATGTTGATGTCGAACATACTCTCTATCGCCGCTCTGTCGTTGTGGAAAGTACGGAGAGGTATTTCCTTCCCTCCACTGATTTCCGTACGCAACCAGCGTTCGTTGATTTCTTCAAAAGTAATTCTCCCGACGCGGTAGATGGTATCTACCAGCCAGATGTATCGCCTAAACATGTCTTGTATACTCATCTCATAAAAATTTGGCTAAAAGTAAAGAAAATCTTTCTATCATCCCTCAATTCTCACATCAAAAACGATGTGAGTCCGACAGATTCTTTCAATGCACTGAATTCACACCAAATGCCCATTTAGCGATAACAACGTTGCTAATCCCTAAGAACAATCTTCTAAAGCAGGATTTATAAGATACGAAAATGGTCTTTTCAAATCGAAACACCTAGGTTATCTTTTCGTTTAACCCTGGTTTACTTTTCGATTGACCATGGTTAAACGAAAAGTAAACCATGGTCAAACGAATTAAAAATGGCAAGTTGTATATCACTCCATCCCGATACTCCCAATAACCTAATGCGTACCTCAACATTCCACAACACTTATGCAAAGTTATGGCATATCGTTCTCTTAGCTTTGCCCCAAAGAATACAATGTATACATCAAAATATGAAAAAATAAAGCCCATGAATATGAAACCAACTCGTTTGCTTGGTATTTCAGCAAAAAATTGTTTATTTTGCAGAAAGCTACAAGTGCACAGGCAACGGCCGACACTGGCTGATGACATATTGCGAAACCGACTGACGGATTATTGGACCTGGTTAAATCTGGAAAATTTATACAAAGGAGTCTATAATAATTGGTCAAAGTATGTTCCGTATCCCTGCATAAGGGACATGGGCTTTACTTTTTCCTATTTAGACTCCAGGTTTTCCAGAACCTAACCAGATGAATAAGAAAACAGTGAGTGCATGTTCCTTTTTTCTTATTCCTCCCCTACCTTCGCCTTTCGGCCAAATGACCATTATGAACTTGACCGATATAAGAGTAATAGCTAATTTTGAATAATTAAACAAACAGTATCATGAAATATGTCCGTTTTCTTCCCTGGGTGGGAGAGCAATACCAAAAGGGAATTTCCCTTACAGATACAAGCTATTCCCATGCTATCCGAATCATGATTTTGGGTGAAAGCCACTACTGTGCCCATCCGGCAGATGCCGTTCCCGAACTGACCATCAGCATCATTCAAGACTTCATTGATCCCCAAAGTGAACATGAACCTTACAAGAATACTTATACTAAGTTCGAACGAGCTCTGGCAGGCAAACC
Organism: uncultured Bacteroides sp.; assembly: GCA_902388495.1. Taxonomy (GTDB): domain Bacteria; phylum Bacteroidota; class Bacteroidia; order Bacteroidales; family Bacteroidaceae; genus Bacteroides. Next base: position 26,635 of record CABMPP010000031.1, read on the forward strand.
ACTCTCGGAGACAGAACGCATTCATTTATGGAATAGCCTTCTCTTCTACAACTATGTACAGGTTCCCATCAGCAGTGCTCGCCAAGCCCCTACAGCGGAAGAGTTTGCGGTATCCGAAGGTGCCTTCTTCGAGATATTGGAGGCATATCGTCCGAATTGTATGATTGCTTGGGGACAACGACTTTATAACAATCTGCCCAATCGCGGGCATCAACTGCCTGACTTGATACTTGCCAACGGTGATTCTTTCGAGACGTGGGAGTATCAACTGTCCGGAGGACATACAGTCGGTGTGCTTCCTGTCACCCATCCATCCGCTGCCTTTACACCCGAATATTGGCATGAGGTGATTCAAGCATTTATGAGGAGGGAAATTCTATGAAAACGGCAGCAATCATCGTAGCATATATATTATGTATAAACATCGTTCAACCTAATAATCATACGGATATGGAAAAGAAAAATTTCTATTGCGAATACTGTGGGCACAAGTTTCCCACAGTGCAGTCATTGACAAGCGGCACTTGCCCCCGCCATCCAGATGGCTCCAACAAAGGTCGTCACAAGCTGTACGAAGGCAGCGAAAAGAGTAAATATACCTGTAAGTATTGTGGACATGAGTTTTCGTCCATCATGCAGATGGTAGGAGGCACATGTCCGAGACATCCGAAAGGGAGCAATAAGGGAGGGCATGCGCCAGCACTGTAGAATGCCAAAAGAGTGTAACAAATTATAAACTAAAATCATATGATTATGAATAAAATAAGATATGAAAGTTATCAGAATAATTATTCTGATTCTAAATTATGGGACAAGATTGCGAAAGTAGCCAAAAAAGCTGGTTTAAAAGTTATTTATGTAGTATTGTTATTATATTATGTGTCACAAGACCCTACTGTTTCTAAGGCAGATAAGGCTAAAATATTCGGTGCTTTAGGGTATTTTATCTTGCCGATTGATTTAATTCCTGATGCAATCCCGGTAGCTGGGTATTCGGATGATTTAGCAGCTCTCATTTGGGCATTACACGCCGTTTGGGCAAATGTTACTCCAGAAATGCAGGTAAGAGCCAAGCATAAACTCCATGAGTGGTTTGGCTCTTTTAATGAACAAGAATTAAATAATTTGTGGTAAATTAAGGAATAAAGAAGCCACTTCTTTCTGATATATAGTTTTGCCAAAGGAGGAATGTGTAGAAAGGAACACATTCCTCCTATTGATTACCTTCCAGGTTCGAATTGTGCCCAATTCTAATGCCCCTTTTTTATACCCACAAGTAAGGATAATAATCAATGAAAAGTTGCATCCCCTCCCTGATGCGTTCCTTTTTATAGTTGCGAGAAGCTTCGAAATCGGCAATGATTGAAGCCTTGTCTTCCTCATTGTTACTATCATCGCATTCAGGAAAGGCGAACTCGATTTGCTGATATTCCTCGAAGGCATATATCATCTTTCTGATTATATTAAGCCATTCGTTATATCCTTTTTCTATACCATATTGATAAGCTAATACACCTGGACATGCGCCCGGTCCTTGAGTCGCTTTAAGAAACGCCCTCAGGTGGTCGGCTATGATTTTAGCTAGTGTTATATCGGTAGACCATACATTTCCCACGCCTATATCGGCATAGTCTTCGCTACTTTTTTCTTTCCGTCTTTTTTCCTGCCAGCCTGTCTTTTTGTTTAATTTTGATTTCATACCATTAAAGTTGTTCGTTATCATTCTCTTTATCATACAGAGTTCTGCTACACAAGCCTCATTTCACGTTACAACCTGAAAAAATTCACACGAGTGGTACATAACCCTATGACGCTTACGTTCACGCAATATGGTAACTGCAAAAGTGATCAGGAACTAAAACACCCAAACCGGAATGCCCTTTTCTTTAGCCAGTTCTATTATCAGTCCCGTCTCATCGGATTCGCTGTCCCCAAAGACAACGAGGTGCGTTGCGATAGTCAGCATATCCCTGTTTCGAAGCATGACGGCCATCTGTGAATATTCTTTTCTATTGACGGGGAAAAGAACCTTTGTCATTTCATGCTCGTCAGCATAGCGCATGGCAAGCATTTCCGTTCCTTTCTCCGTCCCAGAAATGATTTTTATAGAGTGTTCCTCAAAAATATCCGAACACCAAAACAGTTCGTTGAGCTTTTCAGACATATAGTCATAATCTTCAAAATTGCATCCACCTGTTATGATTACTTTGTAAGCATTGAGATAACTATCTATATATAATTGAGTCATAAACTCGACTATGTCTTTATCTTCTTTCAAAGTAGACTGATTTATTCGTGCCTTTCTATTTTTCATTTTATATCGAAATGAATGAGTCCTATTCTGCTGCCTTAAAGTTGAATACCGGCTTGATGACATTCACCACTGTAACAGTATCCTGAATATTTCGGAGGATTTCATCCTTCGGCTTGTATACCATAGGGGATTCGTCTTTGGTATCCTCTACAACGGTTTCGCTATAGATGCCCTCCATAGACAGCTTGAAATCTTCCATATCTATCTCTTTGAATGCCCGGCTGCGACTCATCACTCGTCCCGCTCCATGAGGAGCAGAATAGTTCCAGTCTTCATTACCTTTACCAATGCAGATTAATGAACCATCGCGCATATTGAGAGGGATGATGCACCGCTCACCCATCCGTGCGGAAATGGCTCCTTTGCGGATGATATTATCATCGCCTATGTAGTTGTGGACACTTTCGAATGATTCGCCCCGATTCTCTACATAGCCTTGTCCGGTGAGGAAGTCCATCAGCAAATCGGCTATCAAGCGGCGGTTGATTCGTGCCCATTGCTGGCAAAGCCGCATATCATGCAGATAGTCTTCACGAAACTCATTTTCTAAATAAGAAAGTTCCGGAAGAATGGAAGGTTTACGCATTTTAAAGGAGTTGTGTAAGTTGCGGATTACTTCTTGCAACTCATCTTTCCGCCCTGCCTGCTTGTACTCCATTATAATCCGATTCTGCTGCTCTATCATCTCATCCCATCCGGACTGGCACTTCACAGCCAATTTCTGATAGACTTGCGCCACCTGCTTACCCAAGTTACGACTACCGGTATGCACTACGAGATAGTACAGACCGTTGTCATCCTTATCCAACTCTATAAAATGATTTCCACCGCCCAATGTACCAATAGCTTTATTGAGCCGCTTGGTTTCCTTCAACTCACGATAGCACCGCAACTGCATGATAATACGCTTGGCCTCGCTGTACCGCTCCATGTATTGCTGAGGTAGCGGAACTGTTTTTCCGTCTCGAATATTTCTACCTGAAGGAATCAGATGCAGTATCTGTTCATTCAAGGTATGAAAGTCAATCTGCCCGGTACATAAAAACGGTTGTACCAAGATACCACAACCTATATCCACTCCCACGATATTGGGTATGACTTTACCTCCTAAATCTCCGGTAAACCCAATGACACATCCGGCCCCGGCATGAACATCCGGCATAATCCGAATTTTGCAATCACTAAAAATTCCTATGGACATCAATTGTCTTATCTGCTCAATGGCTTCATTTTCTACATTGTCTGTGAAAATTTTCACATCATAATTTCCGATTGTTCTCATAATGCTATTTATTGGTATTTTTTGCAAAGTTACCTTTGCCTTATGCCATATCTTTGCACAAGTTAGAAGTTCATAGCAAATTCAAAACAGTAGAAACCCTGTTACTTAAACATTAAACATCCATTTTTAGAGTATTTAATGAAAATACCTAAAAAGAAGGAGTGCATGTTCCCTAAAAAGTATCTATTTTTGTCCTCTGAAACAACGTCAAAAGACAACATGATTAATTTAATAACTCTAACCCCTAAATCCTATGTTGACCCAACTTATCAACGCGCGCATCCTGACTCCACAAGGATGGCTTAAAGACGGCTCTGTACTTATCAGAGACGGAAAGATTCTTGAAGTGACCAATTGTGACCTCGCCGTAATCGGTGCACAATTAATAGACGTAAAAGGCATGTACGTACTGCCCGGAGGCGTAGAAATCCACGCCCATGGCGGTGGTGGACGCGACTTTATGGAATGCACCGAAGATGCTTTCCGCGCAGCCGTCAAAACCCACATGAAGTACGGAACCACCAGCATTTTCCCCACCCTTTCCTCGTCCACAGTCCCGATGATAGAACAAGCCGCAGAGACTTGCACCAAACTGATGGCAGAGAAGGACAGCCCGATTCTCGGTCTGCACCTGGAAGGACACTACCTGAATATGGCGATGGCAGGCGGACAACTTCCGGAAAACATCAAGAATCCCGACCCTAACGAGTATATTCCTATTGTAGAGAACCTGTCCTGCATCAAGCGCTGGGACGCTGCCCCCGAACTGCCGGGAGCCATGCAGTTCGGCAAGTATATCACCGCCAAAGGCATCCTGGCATCAGTAGCCCATACGCAGGCCGAGTTCGAAGACATCCGTACGGCCTATGAAGCCGGATATACCCATGCCACCCACTTCTACAATGCTATGCCCGGTTTCCATAAACGCCGTGAATACAAATACGAAGGCACGGTAGAGAGCATCTACTTACTGGATGATATGACTGTCGAAGTAGTAGCCGATGGTATTCACGTACCTCCTACCATCCTGCGACTGGTTTATAAAATAAAAGGTGTGGAACGCACCTGCCTGATAACAGACGCCTTGGCATGTGCCGCAAGCGACAGTCAGGAAGCCTTCGACCCGCGCGTCATCATTGAAGACGGAGTCTGCAAACTCGCCGACCACTCCGCCCTTGCCGGCAGCGTTGCAACGATGGACCGCCTGATACGCACCGTAGTACAGAAAGCCGATATTCCGCTGGCAGATGCCGTGCGCATGGCTTCCGAAACTCCGGCACGGATCATGGGCGTATACGACCGCAAAGGCTCTCTTCAAAAAGGAAAAGATGCCGACATCATCGTGATGGACGAGAAACTGAATATAAGAGCCGTATGGGCAATGGGCAAACTTGTACCGGAAACTTATACCATCTCTTAAATTATCTTCAACAAGTATACGAATGAACATTGTTTTTCGTATATTTGTTGTTCAATAGAACAGCGAAATGCTTTAATCATTTATTAATACCAAAATTTTATGAAAACCAATCTAAGCTCTCAAATCACTCTCAACAGAGTCTCCCCCAGGTACTACCGACCTGAGAATGCATTTGAACGGTCGGTATTGACCCGACTGGAAAAAATTCCGACAGATATCTATGAATCCGCCGAAGAAGGCGCCAACCAGGTTGCGCTTGACATCGCACAGTTAATCCGTGACAAACAGAAAGCCGGACGTTTCTGTGTATTGGCACTGGCAGGCGGTAATTCTCCCCGCAACGTATATTCCGCCCTCATCCGCATGCACAAGGAAGAAGGACTGAGTTTCCGTAACGTAATCGTATTCAACCTCTACGAATACTATCCGTTGGCTCCGGATGCCATCAACAGCAACCTCAACGCCTTGAAGGAAATGTTGCTCGACCATGTAGATATCGATAAGCAAAATATCTTCAGCCCGGACAGCACCATCGCCAAAGATACCATCTTCGAATACTGCCGTCTGTACGAGCAACGCATCGAGAGTTTCGGAGGATTGGATGCTGCCCTGATCGGCATCGGACGTGTAGGTAACATCGGTTTCAACGAACCGGGTTCGCGCCTGAACTCTACCACCCGCTTGATTTTGCTGGATAACGATTCGCGCAACGAAGCGTCCAAGATGTTCGGCAGCATCGAAAGCACGCCTATCAGCTCTATCACGATGGGTGTTTCCACCATCCTCTCCGCCAAGAAAGTATATCTGATGGCATGGGGTGAAGAAAAATCCAAAATGGTGAAAGAATGTGTGGAAGGCGCAGTTACCGATACCATCCCGGCATCTTACCTGCAAACCCATAACAATGCGCACGTCGCCATCGACCTGTCCGCCGCCGCCAACCTGACGCGTATCCAACGCCCCTGGCTGGTAACGTCTTGCGAATGGAACGACAAACTGATCCGCAGCGCCATCGTCTGGTTATGCCAACTGACCGGCAAGCCGATTCTGAAACTGACCAACAAAGACTATAACGAAAACGGCTTAAGCGAATTGCTGGCACTGTTCGGTTCTGCTTACAACGTGAATATCAAGATATTCAATGACCTGCAGCACACCATCACCGGTTGGCCGGGTGGCAAGCCGAATGCAGACGATACCTATCGTCCCGAACGCGCCAAACCGTATCCGAAACGCATCGTAGTCTTCTCTCCGCATCCCGATGATGATGTTATCTCCATGGGTGGCACTATCCGCCGCCTGGTAGAGCAGAAGCATGACGTGCACGTGGCTTACGAAACTTCCGGCAATATTGCCGTAGGCGATGAAGAAGTAACCCGCTTCATGCATTTCATCAACGGATTCAACCAGCTCTTCAACAACAGCGAAGACCAGGTTATCAGCGACAAGTATGCCGAAATCCGCAAGTTCCTGAAAGAAAAGAAAGACGGTGATATGGATACGCGCGACATCCTGACCATCAAAGGCCTGATTCGCCGTGGTGAAGCACGTACCGCTTGTACTTATAACAACATCCCGCTGGATCATGTACACTTCCTCGACCTGCCATTCTACGAAACAGGCAGAATTCAGAAGAATCCTATCAGCGAAGCAGATGTTGAGATTGTACGCAACCTGCTGCGCGAAGTGAAGCCTCACCAAATCTTCGTTGCCGGTGACCTGGCCGACCCGCACGGCACACACCGCGTTTGTACGGATGCCGTATTTGCCGCCGTCGATCTGGAGAAAGAAGAAGATGCCAAATGGCTGAAAGACTGCCGCATCTGGATGTACCGTGGTGCGTGGGCAGAATGGGAAATCGAAAATATCGAGATGGCTGTGCCTATCAGTCCGGAAGAATTGCGTGCCAAACGTAATTCTATCCTGAAACACCAGTCGCAGATGGAAAGCGCACCGTTCCTGGGCAATGACGAACGTCTGTTCTGGCAACGGAGTGAAGACCGCAACCGCGGTACGGCTGCACTGTATGATAGTCTCGGTCTTGCATCTTACGAAGCAATGGAGGCGTTTGTAGAATACGTTCCACTGTAATATCGGGTTAAAACTTTTAGAAGGCTGTGTCAAATTCATTTTGATGCAGCCTTTTTTTGTGTAAGATATATGGTAGAGATTCTTTCATAAATACAAATTATAGAGTAAATTTACAGCAGAAATATTTCATAACCACTATACCAAAAGAAAAACCACATGAATCGAAAGAAATTCTATCTATTGGCAGCGGTCTTATATTGTAGTACCGCTGTATTCGGACAACGCACTTTGGCAGAGCAACGTGCGCAAATCTTATTAGGGAAGCTCACCCTGGAAGAGAAAGTAGCCTTGATGCAAAACAGTTCACCCGCCATCCCGCGACTGGGCATTAAAGCCTACGACTGGTGGAGCGAAGCATTGCACGGCGTAGCCCGTGCAGGCATAGCCACCGTTTTTCCACAAGCCATTGGCATGGGTGCATCGTTCGACGACGATTTGCTTTACCAGACATTCACAGCCGTATCGGATGAAGCTCGAGCCAAGTCTGCAGAGTTTGCCAAGAATGGCGGTCTGAAGATCTATCAAGGATTGACCTTCTGGACTCCGAACGTAAACATCTTCCGCGACCCGCGCTGGGGACGCGGACAAGAAACCTACGGTGAAGACCCGTATCTGACGAGCCGCATGGGAGTATCCGTTGTCAGAGGTTTGCAAGGGCCCGAAGATGCCGAATACGACAAACTCCACGCATGTGCCAAGCACTTTGCCGTGCACTCCGGTCCGGAATGGAACCGCCACAGTTTCGATGCCAAAGATATCGACCCGCGTGATTTGTGGGAAACCTACCTGCCGGCATTCAAGGACCTTGTGCAAAAAGGAAATGTAAGAGAAGTGATGTGTGCTTACAACCGCTTCGAAGGAGACCCCTGCTGTGGAAGCAACCGCCTGCTGATGCAGATATTGCGTGATGAGTGGGGATATAAAGGTCTGGTAGTTTCCGACTGTTGGGCAATCTCCGATTTCTATCGTCCCAATGCCCACCAGACTCATCCCGATGCCGCGCATGCATCTGCCAGTGCCGTATTGAATGGAACCGACCTTGAATGCGGACCGGAATTCGGACATCTGACGGAAGCCGTAAAAGAAGGTTTGATCGATGAAGCACGTATCGACGCATCGTTGCTACGCCTGCTCACTGCCAGATACCAACTCGGCGAAATGGATAGCAGCAATGCCTGGCCTATCCCCTATTCAGTAGTAAACAGTAAGCCTCATCAGGATCTGGCATTGCGCATGGCACGAGAATCCATCGTTCTTTTGCAGAATAAAGATAATATTCTCCCGCTGGACAAGAAGTTGACAGTAGCCGTAATGGGACCCAATGCCAACGATTCAGTAATGCAATGGGGTAATTATAATGGTTTCCCCGCCCACACCGTCACTTTATTGGAAGGTATTCGCGCCAAATTACCGGACGGCCAGGTGATTTACGAACCGGGCTGCGAGCATACCGGTGGCGATGCATCTTTAAATCTGCAAGCAGCTGTCGATAAAGTGAAAGATGCCGATGTAGTCATCTTTGCCGGAGGAATCTCCCCCGCACTGGAAGGTGAAGAAATGCCCGTTACGGTTCCCGGATTCAAGGGAGGCGACCGCACAGACATCGAATTGCCCGAAATTCAACGTTCACTGGTGAAAGCACTGGTAGACGCAGGCAAGAAGGTGATATTCGTCAACTATTCGGGCTCTGCCGTAGCACTCACACCCGAAAGCGAGAGATGTGAAGCCATTCTTCAGGCATGGTATCCGGGACAGGCCGGCGGAACAGCCGTGGCCGATGTCCTCTTCGGAGACTACAATCCTGCAGGCCGCCTGCCGATTACATTCTATAAGAATACCGCTCAGCTGCCCGACTTTGAAGATTACTCCATGAAGGGAAGAACGTATCGCTATTTCAAGGATGCACCATTATTCCCCTTCGGTTATGGCTTGAGCTACACTACCTTTGCTTACGGCGATGCACATATCTATCGTGCCGACAATGCCAAGAATGATATGTTGCTTTACATCCCCGTAACAAATACAGGGAAGCGTGAAGGTGAAGAAGTGGTGCAGGTTTATTTGCGCAAGCCCGGAGATACGGATGCACCACAACGTACGTTGCGCGGATTCAAGCGTGTGAAGCTGAATGCCGGTCAGCAGCAGGAGGTTTGCATCAGCTTGACGGATGAAAGTTTCGAATGGTTTGATACGAATACAAATACCATGCACCCCGTAGCAGGAAACTACGAATTGTTGTATGGTGGAAGTTCACGTTTGGAAGATTTAAAGGTATTGCCGGTAGAAATTAAATAGTCTAATAGGTCTGATACGCGGACGGCGCGTCGTCCGCGTATCTTATTCTATCTTTTATTTATAAGTCTCCGCCAACTCTTCATACCACTTCTTCAGCACAAAGAACGCTTTCTTTTTCTGTCCCTTGTCCGAAACCAATCCTTTACGATTAAAATCATCCTGTATTTCGGGCACGTGGCGGCGTGGAGAGCGGAAATCTTTCAATATCCACGGCGTTGTACCTGCCAGTCCGGGAATGCGTTTCAGCATATTGACGTGACGGATATACAAGTCTTCCTGATACTCTTCCGTGAAACGTTCGTTCTTGGCGCCATGGCGTCCGTACAAAGCACCACCACCAAGCTCACTGATGAATACCGGTTTCTGCGCACTGAACGTCCAGTTCACCCTGTCGCATTTCTCCGAATCACCGTCATACCATCCCACATATTCATTGAAACTGATAATATCCAGCAAATCACCCAACGGATCATCCACTGTCATAACACCCGGCTGCACCTCTTCCTTTTCCATTGCTGCACCTATCAGACGTACATTATCCAAACTTCTTGCCTTGTTTGCCAAGTTAGTAAGGAACGCCAACCGCGCATCACTGTGGGGAGTTTCGTTCGCAATAGACCAGATGATAATATTGCAACGGTTCTTGTCGCGTGCAATCATATCGCACAACTGTTGTTCCGCATTCTTGTAAGTATCCTTATTTTCCCAATGGATAGTCCAGTAAACCGGAATCTCGGACCATACCAGGAATCCCATACGCTCGGCTTCGCGAACCATCTCTTCATTATGCGGGTAGTGCGCCAGACGCACAAAGTTACATCCCAGTTCCTTTACCCAACTCAGCAGCGTGTGAGCATGATCCCTTGAATAGGCACGTCCACTATAATAAGGTGTCTCCTCATGAATGCTGATACCCCTGCAGAAGATTTCCTTGTCATTCAGCAATATCTTGGTACCTTCCGTGCGGATGGTACGGAAACCGATTTCATCCGATACTTTGTCCGTCTCGGAAGAAAGGTTCACGGCATACAGTTTCGGATTCTCAGGCGTCCAAAGCACAGGTTTCGTCTTTACCTGGAAAGAGGCATAACCATTGGCATCGGTAGTTACTTCCTTCTTTATTTTCAATTCGGGAATATCCAGTACTACCTTTTGTTCCTTGGCAGAGCCATCCAGCTGCACCCATCCTTCAATCATATTCTTGTCATTCTTCTGCAACTGTACATAATAGTCGCGTATATAAGTAGAAGGCATTTCAACCAAAGTAACAGGACGGGTGATACCACCGAAGTTCCACCAATCGGCATTGACCGTAGGCACAGCTTCCGGACGGCGTTTGTTATCCACTTTCACCACCAGGCTGTTCGTACCATCCTTCAACAGATTGGTAATCTCATAATTAAAAGGAGTGAATCCGCCTACGTGTTGTCCCAGGCGCTTGCCGTTCAACCATACGATGGCTTCATAATTGGCTGCACCGAAGTTCACAAACAGACGTTTGCCCGGTTGCAGCGAGTATTCAAAATGCTTCCGATACCATACCGTCCCTTCGTAATAGTACAGTTGCGGACGTTGCGTGTTCCAGTCACCGGGAACAAACAACAGCTTGTCCGTTTCAAAATCATACTCCTGAAGCTGGGTCTTGTCCGAATAGGTTTTGTCTTGGGCATAACCGCCGTCATAAGGTTTCAGACGATAATCATAGTACCCGTTTTCAAAAGGATCTACGATTGTTTTCCACTGTCCGTCAAGGGATGTAGTCTGGCGGGCACCGACATTCATAATCAGAGGAGCCTGCTGCGCAAAAGCTAAAACCGGCATCAAGGCCAAGAGAAAGGCCAAAGAGTTTTTTAAGAGTGTTCTCATAGGTTTTATGTATTTATAATGTAGTTTGCAAAAATATAAAAAAGAAAGTAACTCAATCGCCATCGAAGCCATCTTTTATGTACTTTTGCACACCCAAGAAACAGATATGAGAAAAATAATTCTTATCAGCATATTGCTTTTACACGGAATACTGCTTTCCGCCCAGGATATCGAAAAGAATGTAGAAGAACGCCTCCGGACCTTCTTCAGAGAATATAGTACCAATACCGTCAATATCGGGACCTGCAAACTGGACAGTTTCCGCATTGATTTCCGGAAGAAAAAGCTGCTTATCTATGCCGACGAACGGTTTGCTTACCAACCCATGCGACCGGAAACCGTCGATGCCATCTACCGGCGTTTGGGACAAATCCTCCCCGGTCCGGTGAACTACTTCGATATCACCTTATATACTTATGGGCGCAGCATCGACGACCTCATCCCCAACCTCTACCGGAAAGGGAAAAAAGACAAGGCGCGGCTGTTCGGTAATCTGGAATATAAAGGCGCTCCCTGGGTTACCCGTACTTCCCGTCCTTATGACATCACCCGCGGGCTGGAAGGCCGGCACATCGCCCTGTGGCAAAGTCACGGAAATTATTACATCAACGACATGAACAAGTGGGCATGGCAACGCCCGCGACTGTTCTGTACCACCGAAGACCAGTTCACTCAATCTTTCATCCTTCCCTACCTCATCCCTATGCTTGAAAATGCGGGAGCCAACGTATTCACCCCGCGCGAACGCGACACACAGAAGCAGGAAGTAATCGTAGACAACGACGGCACTTTGAGCGGACAAGGCAGCCAAGGCTCCCTCTATCTGGATGTCAAAAGCCGGAAAGCCCGCTGGGAACAGGCCAATCTGCCCGGATTCGCCCAACGAAAACGTATCTATCAGGAAGGAGAAAATCCTTTCCTCAGCGGTACGGCACGCTTCGCCAAAACCGAAAAGAAAAAAGACAAAGCCTTTGCCGAATGGGTGCCCGACATTCCGGAGACGGGAGAATATGCCGTATACGTCTCCTACCAGACCTTGCCCAACAGTGTGAGCGATGCCAAGTACCTCGTATTCCACAACGGCGGTGTCACCGAGTTTACGGTAAACCAGCAAATCGGTGGCGGCACCTGGGTCTATCTCGGCACTTTCACCTTCGATAAAGGTAGAAATGATTACGGCATGGTGGTTCTGAGCAATGAAAGCCGGGAGAAAGGTGTAGTCTGCGCCGATGCCGTCCGCTTTGGTGGCGGCATGGGGAATATCGCACGTGGCGGACAAACCAGTGGACTGCCCCGATACCTGGAAGGTGCACGCTATTCCGCCCAATGGGCAGGCATGCCCTATCCCGTATATTCTGGTCGAGAAGGAACGAACGACATGGCGGACGACATCAACGTACGTTCGCGTATGGTGAATCATCTGGCAGGAAAATCTCTTTTCAACCCCGCAGAAGAAGGGCTGGGCGTGCCTTTCGAAATGAGCATGGCATTACACAGTGATGCCGGCTTCAGCCGGGAAGACGAAATCATAGGAACCCTCGGCGTCTATACCACCGATTTCAACAACGGGCGCCTGAATGCCGGCACAGACCGTTACGCCTCACGCGACCTCTCGGACATCCTGCTGACTCAATTGCAACATGATATCCGTTCCACCTTCAACACCGACTGGACGCGCCGCAGCATGTGGGACCGCAACTACAGCGAAACACGCCTGCCTGCAGTTCCTTCCACCATCGTAGAACTTCTGTCGCACCAGAACTTTGCAGACATGCGCCTGGGACACGATCCAAACTTCAAGTTCACCGTCGGACGTGCACTTTACAAAGCCATCCTGCAATACATCTGTAGCCAGCACGACAAAGATTACATCGTGCAGCCCCTTCCCGTCAGCCATTTCGCCATCCGCTTCGGCAAGAAGAAGAATACCCTCGAACTCTCCTGGAAAGGCGAAGACGACCCGTTGGAACCCACTGCCAAACCACGCGAATACATTGTTTATACCCGCATCGGACGCGGCGGATTTGATAACGGCGTACGCGTAAGCACCCCGTCTTATACTGCAAAAATAGAACCGGGCATCGTCTATTCCTTCAAAGTGACCGCCGTCAACCGCGGGGGCGAAAGCTTCCCCTCCGAAACGCTCTCGGCCTACAAATCCAAACGCGAACAGGAACGTGTACTCATCGTCAACGGTTTCGACCGTATCAGCGGACCGGCCGTGATCGATACTCCCACCCAAGCCGGCTTCGACATCGCCCAAGACCCGGGTGTCCCCTACCTCTACGACATCTCCCTTTGCGGTGCCCAGCAGAACTTCAACCGCAAGGATGCAGGAAAAGGGTTGGGAAGCAGCGGTAGCGAATACGAAGGTATGAAAATCATAGGAAACACTTTCGACTATCCTTTCATACACGGCAAAGCAATACAAGCCGCCGGCACTTACAGTTTTGTGTCATGCAGCGACGAGGCAGTAGAAAGTGGCATAATCTCTTTGGAAGACTATGCGATAGTAGACTATATCCTCGGACTGGAAAAAGAAGATGCATCCGGCAACCCGTCGCGAAGCATCTATTACAAGACTTTCTCCTCGCCGATACAGCGCGCACTGACTTCCTATTGCCGTTCAGGAGGAAAGCTGCTGGTCAGCGGCGCCTACGTAGGCAGTGATATGAACAGCCGGCAGGGCGACCGGGAATTCATTCAGAACATATTGAAGTACCGCTACGGCAACTCCCTGCAAACAGCAGAAAATAATATCGCCGTTCAAGGCCTGGGACGTACATTCACCCTCCCCCGCCTTCCCAACGAGCAAGCCTATCCGGTCACCGCCCCCGATTGCATCCTGCCCATGTCTCCCGCTTTCCCGGTGATGACCTATGCCAATGGCAATCAGTCCGCCGCCGTGGCTTATCAGGGTAACGACTACCGCACCTTCGTCATGGGTTTCCCTTTCGAAAGCATCAGGGAAGAAGCGGACAGAACTGCAATTATGGCATCCGTGCTTCAATTTCTAAGTGAAAGGAAGAGGTAATCATAAAATAAATCTTATCTTTGCTCCTAAAGTAACCCGAATATTAATCCTCAAAATAAAAAGAACATGTACACTATACAAGCCAACCCCAGCGGAACCCGCAGTTTAGAAATTTCAGAAGATAACCTTGCCACCATTGAGAAATACGGACTCTTCCGTCACCTCATCGACAGCAACGGTATCGTAGACGAAGATGTACTCGAAAAATTAAAGCTGAACATCCGCTCCCTCATCGCCGCGCAAGAGGAAGATAGCAAAGACCTGCTCGACCTCTGTATCGACGTTATTTATCACAACAACATGAAAGCGTTCGGATTGCAGCAACTTATCAAGCTCTATCTGCAATGGCTTTCCAAACAAGAAACCGTAGAAGAGGAAGAATAAATGAAAACCATCGACACGTGCGGACCCAAGCACTACAGTCCTCTTATCCCTGCCGTGAAAGCCATGTGCGAAGCGCGGCCGGGTGAGAAGCTGGAAATCATCATGGACGATGCTGCTGCTTTCAATGACCTGAAAGAGTACCTCGCCGAACAGCAAATCGGCTTCCGTGAGATTTACGACGGAGAGCAAATGACGTTGCAGTTTACTATATAACTTTTATTCCGTATCTTTGCGGCATGAAAGAATATCGACTGACTGATTGGTTACCCACCACCAAAAAAGAAGTAGAACTCCGTGGATGGGATGAATTGGATGTAATCCTATTCAGCGGTGATGCTTACGTGGATCACCCGTCTTTCGGGGCTGCCGTCATCGGCCGCATCCTCGAAGCAGAAGGATTACGCGTAGCCATCATCCCCCAACCAAACTGGCGCGACGATTTGCGCGATTTCAAAAAGCTGGGACGCCCCCGCATGTTCTTCGGCATCAGTGCCGGATGCATGGATTCGATGGTAAACAAATATACAGCCAACAAGCGCCTGCGCAGTGACGATGCCTATACCCCGGATGCCCGTCCGGACATGCGTCCCGAATATCCTTCCATCGTATATACCCAAATACTGAAGAAACTATATCCCGATGTCCCGGTCGTGCTGGGAGGCATCGAGGCAAGCATGCGCCGGCTGACTCATTACGACTACTGGCAAGACCGCGTGCGCCCAAGCATCCTTATAGACAGTGGCGCCGATTCACTGATATATGGCATGGGCGAAAAGCCGATTGTGGAACTTGCCGAGAGACTGAAAAGCAAGCTGGCACAAACCGTCGGAAACAATTCCGTCGGCAGAGAAGACTTCAGGCGACTGATTTCCGATATTCCTCAAATGGTTTATCTCGATAAAGAGGTTGCTCCGCAAGAAGGGGATATCACCCTCTTTTCCCACGAAGAATGCCTGAAAGACAAAAAGAAACAGGCGGGCAACTTCCGCCATATCGAAGAAGAAAGCAATAAGTATGCAGCTTCGCGCATCCTGCAAGTAACGGGCAGGCAAACGGTAGTCGTCAACCCTCCCTACCCTCCGCTGACCGAAGCCGAGCTTGATTACTCTTTTGATCTGCCCTACACCCGTCTTCCCCATCCCAAATATAAGGGGAAACGCATCCCGGCATACGACATGATCAAGTTCTCCGTTAACATCCACCGGGGATGTTTCGGCGGATGCGCTTTCTGCACCATCTCGGCACATCAGGGGAAGTTCATCGTGAGTCGCAGCAAGAAAAGTATTCTGAAAGAAGTGGAAGCAGTCACCCAGCTGCCCGATTTCAAAGGATATCTGAGCGACCTGGGAGGTCCGTCGGCCAATATGTATCGGATGAAAGGGCGGGACGAAACACTTTGCAAACGATGCAAGCGCCCGTCGTGCATCCATCCCAAAGTATGCCCCAACCTGAACACGGACCATCGTCCATTATTGGATATCTATCATGCAGTAGACTCCCTGCCCGGCATCAAGAAATCCTTTATCGGCAGTGGCGTGCGCTACGACTTGCTGCTTCATCAAAGCAAAGACCCGGCTACCAACAAAAGCACTGCCGAATATACCCGCGAACTCATTGCCCGCCACGTCAGCGGCCGCCTGAAAGTGGCGCCGGAGCACACTTCGGACCGGGTGTTGAACATCATGCGCAAGCCTTCGTTCAGCCAGTTTGGAGAATTCAAGCAGATATTCGACCGCATCAACCGTGAAGAAGGGCTGCGGCAACAACTCATACCTTACTTTATATCCAGCCATCCCGGATGCAAGGAAGAGGATATGGCCGAACTTGCCGTCATCACCAAACGCATGGACTTCCAGTTGGAGCAGGTGCAGGACTTCACCCCCACTCCGATGACAGTAGCCACCGAAGCATGGTACACGGGATTTCATCCTTATACGTTGGAACCGGTGTTCAGTGCCAAGACGCAAAAAGAAAAACTGGCACAACGCCAGTTCTTCTTCTGGTACAAACCCGAAGAGCGCAAGAACATCATCAACGAATTGCGCCGGATAGGTCGGCCGGACTTGATAGATAAGCTATACGGAAAACGGTAAGGCACCGATCATTTGAGAGGAAACGATACCGGCGCCGCAAAATTGTAGCATCGCACGGGTTGCTTTGCTTTATTGGTGGCCGGATCAATATCCGCTTCCCTAACCAGACGAATAGCTTCCTGGTCCAGTTCGTCATGCCCGCTACTCCTGAGGATTTTCAAATTCCAGGGTGTTCCATCTTTCTCTATGACGGCACCCACTAATGTTGTTACTTCGTTATTAGGGTCCCAATCTTTAAATCGGTTATTGGTCCGGTAATACTCCTTCCAATCCTTGATATAAGGGGTATTGAAAACAACCGTATCTGTCTGTTCTTCTTCCTGCGAAGCAGTCATTGCCATATCAGGCTTTTCCTGCTTCTGCACGTCAGGCAGTTGCCGCATACTTTCCAATCCGGACAAATCGGCATTCTTCTTAATCTTCCCGACAAAGAGATAGTTATTATCATTCTCATTGATATTACCCTTCAATGTTTCCAGCATGCTCCGTTGTTTCTCATTGAGTAACTCCGGACGGGAAAGAGCTGTTTCTATATTTTCCAGCAGCATTCCCGGCTCTATGGTATAAGCAAAGTACCCGCGTCTGAAGTAGAAAAAAGCATACTCCACCGGAGCATTTCCTATCAAGTCATTCTGTATGCGTACATAGGCTCCCTTCCGAGTTTGCTTATCAAGCACCACCGAAGCGCGTTGAGATACGTAAGACCCATATTCACTATTTGTATATCCGGTAGGGATATCTATCAGATAATGTTCAGGCAGTTCTACATAGTCATGCTGTATTTTCTCTTCCGGCTGCTGCAGAGTCAGTACCGGAGCAAGGCGGTTCTCTTCGGGCAGGAAATGGTAGAGCGAATCGGCCGTTGCCTGCCAATGGAAAATACAGAAATCAAATATCCCGTTACCGCTGTTCTGGTAACTCGATACTTCATTGCTATAGTCGGGCGTAATAGCATAAGGAGAAGCTTCTACCCGATGCAGGATATTGCCTTCAAAGTCTTGCTGCCACACTAC
This sequence comes from uncultured Bacteroides sp., assembly GCA_902388495.1. Classification (GTDB taxonomy): domain Bacteria; phylum Bacteroidota; class Bacteroidia; order Bacteroidales; family Bacteroidaceae; genus Bacteroides. The sequence continues at coordinate 44,427 of CABMPP010000031.1, forward strand.
GGAAGCCCCCTTGATATCGGCAAAAGGAAGCAGCCCCACCGTCAGACGTTGTTTTTGAGTGTCGATAGAGAAGACACCTTTCGGCACCAATGTGGGTAATGGGATAGACGAAAGATACTCCCCTTTCAAATTATAGACAAGCATGGATTTTGCATTCCATGGCATCAGGTAGATGCGGTCGTTGGGTTCATCTATATAACTGTCGTAAACGGCCCAATACTCACCCGGTCCTTGCCCGTTCGCTCCTATCTGGCAGAGGAAACGTCCTTTGCGGTCGAACAGTCTGTAAGGATCGTCCATTCCGCCTCCCATACCTACATAATTATCGTAAGCAGTTACAGATTGTCCTTTGGTCAGTGCCTCCTTCCGATTGTCGAGCGGCACGATTTGAAAATCATCCAATAATCGGCTGAGTGGCAAGTCAAGAGTGTCTCTTACCTTATCCAGCTGCACCACCATTACCTTGTCATTGCCTACTTGCTGAAGAGTAGCTATTTCGGGACAGTCGTTCAGCGATTTTCCATCAGAGGTTTTACTTCCGGTACAAGCTCCAAGAAGCAGGGAAAGAAGAAGAGGAACAAAATGTTGTGTTTTCATAAGCAGGTGCGTTTAAGTGATTTTAGTCTGTACAAATTTACATAAATTCTACGAGACTTTCGTAAGATTAATCAAGGAAATATTCTCCATTAAAGGAAATATAACAAATCACATAAAGCAGACTTTCAATCCTTCATCAAACATTCATTTGGGTAAAACGCAGATTGACAACACGCAACTCATGGTTATTATGCCAATAATATATTCTACATTTAGGGTGCGATAAAACCGAACGGTATATTTTTCTACTTCCTTCTTTCTCTAAACGACCAATATCGGGCATCCCTGATACTGTATTAATAGTCTTTTGAATATTCTCAGAAAAACTCTTCACAAATTGCCCACCTTTATTTACTTGATACCATAAAGCCTCATCATAAAAAGCACGTATAGCTGTTTTGCTCCAAGTTACTCGTAGTCTTTCCATATAGAGAACATTTTTTCTACTTCCTCATCAGATGCTACCCCACTCGCCTCTGCATTTTCCATCTCTCTTTCCCACTCTTCATCAGTGAAGTCACAAAGTGGAAAGGGCTCATCCACCAGAAAGTTACGAGCTTCCAAACTTGCTACATAATCTTCATCAAAATGAGCTTTGGCAAAAGCTTTAGCTCGCAAATAGCGTTCTTCAAAAACACTTTCATCTGAAGATAATGCCAATAAACGGCTAATCTGTGACAACTTATCCGGATCCTCTTCACTTTCTATCCTCCGCTGAATATGTCGCTGCAGGGCTCTAACCATAGAGGGGGTATAATAAACGGATGCAGGTTCTTTAGCTTTCATATTTTCTTTTAATTGAATATACAAATATAAGAAAGAGAAAAAGGAAAAGCAAAATAAAACCTTCTTTTCATATCAAGATAGCCGAAAAAAGAAAAATCACCTCTACAACTACACTCAAACAACAGAGGATTTTAATTGAAAAATCTTGCTTATTTATCCTTTCATAATCGAAATAATAGCAACTGATTCTACAAAAGAATTAGTAACGTCTCTATATAAGAGACAGCACAAAGCACTGACAAAAGTATTAATTAGTGCAGACATTAGCAAATATAAGCAAGGAAAAATTTAATAAAATTGTTTGCAACAAGGATTCAATATTTTAAAGATCAACATTTTACATTCATATAAAATAATACGAAGTACTAATTATTTAAATATATAGTCAATCCCTATTTTTTATAAACTAACTTTAATAGGCGATGAAAAAATATTAAAGTCGTCTCATTAAGCAAAAAATAATCATCTGTAATAAACTGATTTATTGGCGGTTATACACGTTGTGCTGTCTCTTATATAGAGACAGTACAAAATTAAAAAGGGGATATTAGAGTAAACAAACGATTAACTAATTGAAATACACTGCATTGCAGCGTCTTCAAGGTCCCAAAGGTATGCCCTAACGCAAGCATAACACAATAAAATTCAGAATAAAAGAATGTATAACACGACGGAAAAAGAAGGTGAAGAAACTACCGTTTGGTATGCCATGTATGCTTACAAAAAGGAACTACATGCACAGAAGGAGTTGAAGAAAGAAAATATTGAAAGTTTCATTCCCATGTGCTATACCATCAAAGAACATCACGGAAGAAAAGAGCGGGTACTTGTCCCCGCCATTTCCAACCTGGTCTTTGTACGTACCACCAAATCGACCTTGACTGAATTCAAAACAAGAAATCCTTATCTTCAATATATCACGCAAAGAGCGGACGCGGGACGAAAAATCATTATCGTACCCGGTAGTCAGATGCAGGATTTCATCAAAGTGGCACAGAAATACGAAGAAGACCTCACATACTATAAACCGGAAGAAGTCTGCCTGGAAAAAGGCAGAAAAGTACGTGTACACGGAGGAGCATTCGATGGCGTGGAAGGGGTACTCCTGAAAGTAAAGGGCAAACGAAGTAAACGGATCGTCATCAAGATACCGGGCATCGTAGCCGTCGCAACCGCCTACATAGAACCCGAATTCATAGAAATCATAGAAAGATAATAATCTGCAGGGAATGCAATTACTAATCTTCGCACGGCATGATTACTAATCTTTGCACGGCATGATTACTAATCTTCAAGCTTCATCGTATAAGCAAGCAAAAGAGCAGATGTTATAATATTTTCCTTGAAGTTTAAAGCATTGAATACTCATCGCCGGTAGGCGAAAGTTCTTCGTTAGAAGAATCCCCCTTTAGTATATATAATATATATTATTATCAACCGCAAAAGTTTGCGCAGAAGTTTGCGGTAAAGTCTGCGGTAAATCAACAGAACCGACAACTCAATTTGTCATCTTTTTGAAATTATCATCATACAAACAATAATTATTCAATAAATGAAGAATTTAAATGGTTTGAATCTTCATCGCCTGAAGGCGAAAATTTCTTCGTCAGAAGAATTCCCCCTTTAGTATATATATATATATTATATTATATTATCAATCGGGCAAATGCCCGGTAAAATGCCCGCCAAATTTATGTTTTTTGTACTCATTTCAATTTATAAAAATCATGCTTGAAGCAACAGAAGAATCATGTAGTTACGAGAGTTTAGGCGAATATATTGATGATTTCCGTCTCAACTTGGGAATCAGCGTTAAACAGCTTTGCAGCGACTGCCATATCAGCCGCCGCACGTATTACGAGAGTTCGAGATGGTAAGGATTTGAAGTTGAGCTTCTACATCCGCATCATGACGGCTTTTCAGGAGTATGCTACAGAGAGAGAAATTGAAAGGATGTGGAAGGAAATCTCATCATTGGTGTTTGGAAAATGTTTATAAAAAATCGATGATAATCCGGATAAAAATTGCTATCTTTGCGAAAACAACGAATGAATGCGCTTACAATCTAAAGAAATACAGACCATTATCCGAATCGCCAAAGAAATTTATGGCGAAAGTGTGAAGGTATATCTTTTCGGCTCCCGGCTCAATGATGAGAAACGCGGAGGGGATATTGATTTGCTGGTCCGTACAGAAGGAGAAAAGAAAGGCGTATTGGCTCGTATTCGTATGATTTCACGTCTGAAACAGTATTTAGGCGATCAAAAGATAGATGTCATTGGCGACCATGAAGATTCATTGGTAGTACATGAAGCATTAGAAAAAGGGATGCAACTGATATGAAATTTCTCATGACTATCCCTTGCTCGATACTGATGTAATTACAATTCTGAATGAACTTCTTTCTAAAGTTGAAGTATTGTTCAGCATCTATAATGAATTGAAGAATAGATTCAATCAAAATTAAGTTATTGCAATTTCGCAAACTGATCACAAAATCTTAATCAAAAAGACAATTCGACGTTGACTATAACGCCTTTAGGGCATTATAGCTATACACTGCGTACTTACCACCAACATAAATATCATGCTGACACCATTAACACAGACGGCTATATCGGTACTCAACGACATAGCCCAGGGAAATACGCAGGAAATCCTGCCCTATTATGCCCTTGTACAGAACACCGTTTCCGAACTGCTTCTGAAACTCGAAGCAGGAGGACTGATACGTTGCAAGGATACCGAGCAGCGAGACTTGCTGACCGCCTATGAACTGGCAAGGCCCAGCTATCAGATAACCCTGCTCGACCTGCTGGAAGCCATCGGTGAGCATCTGAACTGCAACCATCCCACACACGAGATGCTGTACCAGCATTATCGCGGTGCAGCTGCAAAACTCGGAGTGATCAATCACATGACGCGAATCTATCTGGCAGAGATCAAACTGAACGACTTGTTCTGAATAATACAGCAATTCATGAAATGGAAAAATAAACAGATTTATCCGCAGCTTGCGATACACTCCCTCTTTGTCGCGCTGTCATTGCTTACAGTGTTGACCGTAGTGCTGCAAGCCTGCTCCAAACACTCCTCCGAGCCCGAACCGATACCTATACAACTGTATACCGGTATCCGCACCCGAGCCGCAGTAGACGCTTTCGACGGCACCCCCGTATGCGTGGCATGCGGAAGCGTTTCAGGAAGCTATACGCAATGCTGGGACGGCGTTGCAACAGGCAATGAGATTACCCTTGTCCCCGTGCGCTATTACCCCACGGACGGCACCCCCGTTTACCTGCGCGGATTCTACCCTCCCGCACCCCTGACAGAAGACGGAACACTG
>CABMPP010000032.1 GCA_902388495.1 uncultured Bacteroides sp.
CGCCGACCCTCTGCTTGTAAGGCAGATGCTCTGAACCAGCTGAGCTAAACGCCCGTACACTTCCGTTTCAAAAGCGATGCAAAGGTACAGCTTATTTTGACATTACCAAAACTTTTGCACTCTATTTTGCAATATTTTTTTCATCAAACAGCAACCTGCATTGTTTTTCAAGCAATTAGCTTATTCCTCTTTTGCAATATTTTTTCGGATTACCTTGGCCGGATTACCAACAGCGATGCTGTCGGACGGAATATCTTTGGTCACTACACTGCCGGCACCGATGATGCAACGGTCGCCAATCGTCACTCCGGGACAGATGATGGCACCACCGCCAATCCAGCAATCTTCGCCTATCGTCACCGGATAGGCATATTCCTTTTCCGAACGACGTTCCATATAGTTCATAGGATGATGGGGCGTATAAATCTGCACACAGGGGCCTACCAGCGTATGGGCGCCGATAGTGATGTAGCCTCCATCCAAGAAAGTGCAGTTGGCATTAACAAAGACATGTTCGCCCAGGCGGATGCCGTCGCCATGGTCGCAATGGAAAGGCGGGCAGATGATGGAGGTAGCAGGAATACCCGGCACCAAATCTTCCAGCAATCCCCGATAGGCCTCATCGTAAGTACTCAACATACGCATCTTTGCCAGTAACTTCTTGGCGTGTTCAAACTTTACCTGTATCTCCGGAGCGGCCATATCTGCCAGTTGGGAGCTACGCATTTTTTCGACTTCGTTCATAAGGATTCTGTTATAACAATGAGGCAAAGATATGGATAAAAAGCCAAAAGTCCTCTGTTTTCTATAAACAAAAGGAGGACGCCGCGCGGGCATCCTCCTTATTCAATTTCATATCTAAACCGGCTTTACTTATATTCCTGCCAGCTCTTAATCTGAATATCCTCCAGCTTCATCTCACAGAACGCCTCGATGAACGCGCTCGCCAGGCGGGCATTCGTTATCAACGGGATGTTGTGGTCGATGGCACCGCGACGGATCTTATAGCCGTTCGTCAACTCACGCTTCGAGTGGTTCTTCGGGATGTTGACAATCAGGTCGAACTTATGCTCGGCAATCATCTTCATCACGTTGTTCTCGGCATCAGCACGCTCATCGGGCCAGTAGACGGCCTCAGTATTCACGCCGTGCGCATTGAGGAAAGCAGCCGTACCTGCCGTGGCATAAATCTTATAACCCTTGGCAAACAGCATGCGGCTGGCATCCAGCAAGTCCACCTTCGACTTCATGGCACCTGAAGAGAACATCACGCCCTTCTCGGGAATTTTGAAGCCCGTAGCAATCATCGCATTCAGCAATGCCTCGGAGAAGTCATCACCGATGCAGCCCACTTCACCCGTAGACGACATGTCTACGCCCAGCACCGGGTCAGCCTTGTGCAGGCGGGAGAAAGAGAACTGCGAAGCCTTGACGCCGATCCAATCAATGTCGAACGCCGACTTGTCGGGACGCGTATAAGGAGCGTCGAGCATGATGCGTGTAGCCGTTTCGATGAAGTTGCGCTTCAGCACTTTTGAGACAAACGGGAAGCTGCGCGATGCACGGAGGTTACACTCAATCACCTTCACCTCGTTGTTGCGAGCCAGGAACTGAATATTAAACGGACCGGAGATATTGAGTTCCTTCGCAATCTGGCGGCTGATCTTCTTGATGCGGCGGGCCGTGGCGAAGTAAATCTTCTGTGCCGGGAACACCAGCGTAGCGTCGCCGGAGTGCACACCGGCAAACTCAACGTGCTCGGAGATGGCATATTCCACCACCTCGCCGTTCTGTGCCACAGCGTCGAACTCTATTTCCTTGGTATTCTGCAAGAACTGAGACACCACTACCGGATATTCTTTCGATACCTCGGCAGCCATCTTCAGGAAGTTTTCCAGTTCCTCTTCGTCGTAGCATACGTTCATCGCTGCACCTGAAAGCACATACGACGGACGCACCAGGACGGGATAACCTACCTTCTCAACGAAGCCTTTCACATCGTCCAGGCTGGTAAGTTCCTGCCATGCAGGCTGGTCAATGCCCAGCAGATCGAGCATGTGAGAGAACTTATTACGGTTCTCGGCACGGTCGATAGAGATGGGCGAAGTACCCAGGATGGGCACTGCCTGGCGGTGCAACTTCATGGCGAGGTTGTTCGGTATCTGTCCGCCCACGGAGACGATGACGCCGCGCGGTTGTTCCAGGTCGATGACGTCAAGCACGCGTTCGAAGGAGAGCTCGTCGAAGTAGAGGCGGTCGCACATATCATAGTCGGTAGAAACCGTCTCAGGGTTGTAGTTTATCATGATGGACTTGTAGCCCAGTTTGCGAGCCGTCTGCGTGGCGTTCACCGAGCACCAGTCGAACTCTACGGAAGAACCGATGCGGTAGGCGCCGGAGCCGAGGATAATGACCGACTTCTCGTTCTTATAATAATTCACGTCGTAACCCTGCGCGGAGTAGGTCATGTAGAGGTAGTTGGTCAGTTCGGGATGCTCGCTGGCGATGGTGTTAATGCGCTTCACGGCAGGGAGGATGCCCAACTCTTTGCGGCGGGCGCGAACAATCAGGTTCTCCTTCTCCATGTTGCCCTCGGGTTTCAACACGAAGCGGGCAATCTGGAAGTCAGAGAAGCCCAGCACTTTGGCTTCGCGCAACACGTCGGCGGGGATGTCCTCCACCTTATTATATTGAGAAAGTTTCTGCTTGTAGTCCACGATGTTCTTCAACTTGCCCAGGAACCAAGGGTCTATCTTGGTCAGTTCGAAGATGCGGTCGATGGTGTAACCCTTCTCCAAAGCCTCAGCGATGGCGAAGACGCGCAGGTCGGTAGGATGAGACAGTTCGTAATCCAGGTCGGCAAATTCCAGGTCTTCGTTGCCCACGAAGCCGTGCATACCCTGGCCTATCATGCGCAGACCTTTCTGGATGATTTCCTCGAAGGTACGTCCGATGGACATGATTTCGCCCACCGACTTCATGCTCGAACCGATTTCGCGGCTGACGCCGGCAAACTTCGTCAAGTCCCAGCGAGGGATTTTACAAATCAGGTAGTCCAATTGAGGAGCTACGTAAGCAGAGTACGGGGTTCCCATTTCGCCGATTTGGTCGAGCGTATAGCCCAGCGCAATCTTGGCGGCCACAAATGCCAGCGGATAGCCGGTAGCCTTGGAAGCCAGTGCGGAAGAACGGGACAGACGGGCGTTCACCTCAATCACGCGGTAGTCGTTGGTCTCGGCGTTGAAGGCGTACTGAATGTTACATTCGCCCACGATGCCCAAGTGGCGGATACATTTGGCAGAAAGTTCCTGAAGCATCTTCACTTGCTCGTCACTCAACGAACAGGTAGGAGCCACCACGATAGACTCGCCGGTATGGATGCCCAGCGGGTCGAAATTCTCCATGCTTGCCACGGTGAAACAGTGGTCGTTGGCATCGCGGATCACCTCGAACTCGATTTCTTTCCAGCCTTTCAGCGATTCTTCTACAAGGATTTGTTTGGAGAAGGTGAAAGAACTTTCGGCCAGCTTGATGAAAGCCTCTTCGTCCGGACAAATACCGCTACCCAGTCCGCCCAAAGCGTAGGCGGAACGCACCATCACCGGATAACCGATTTCGCGAGCGGCTGCCAGTGCATCTTCCATACTCTCTACGGCATGGCTCTTGGGAGTCTTCATCGGGATTTCGTCGAGCTTCTTCACGAAGAGATCGCGGTCTTCGGTGTACATGATGGCTTCTACCGAAGTACCCAGCACGCGCACACCGTACTTCTGCAGGATGCCGTTCAGGTAGAGTTCCGTACCGCAGTTCAGTGCCGTCTGTCCGCCAAAAGCCAGCAGAATGCCGTCGGGCTGTTCTTTCTTGATGATTTCTTCTACGAAATAGGGAGTCACCGGCAGGAAGTAAACCTTATCGGCAATGCCTTCCGACGTCTGGATAGTAGCAATGTTGGGGTTCACCAAAACGGAACCGATACCTTCTTCACGCAAAGCCTTCAATGCCTGCGAACCGGAATAGTCAAACTCTCCGGCCTGACCGATCTTGAGCGCACCTGAGCCCAAAACGAGCACTTTCTTTAAATTCTTTTCCATATTCTCTTGTTGTTGTCTATAAGTTTCTTCCTTCACGTTCCGGCACAAAAAAAATGCGTTACCCAATAAAGGATTAACGCATTACCAAAGAACTAAAAATATCTTTTTCGGAAAAAGAGAAATCAACGGCTCCCGAATGATATTCATTCGAACGGAGATTATATTTGCTTCTCATTTCCTGCGGTTGCATAGTCGTTTTAAAATTTTTGCAAAGTAACGACTTATTTACGAAAAGAACAAATAATCGGGAAAGGATTTTTCAGGATTACTTTAAAGACATTTCGGTAATAGCAGACTTGATAGCATTGACATAAGACAAATGCGATTCCCTTGCGATTAAGTGTATATAAACATCTCTATCTGATTCTATTCTTAATGAAGTATTTATAAACCTGACCATATTATGGGAAAACGTATATCGGTCAAACATCTTAGAAAACAAATGACTCCTGAATTCTTGTGGTGTCATACTTTGATCTCGCCTGGCAATATCGTGCATATCATCACAATAGAAATAGAGGATAGTATTTTCATTATCCAGCAGAAAGCCTGCAATAAAGTTAGATATCTCAAATAATATACTGGGTGGCGTCGCATGTGCCCCGGAAACTCTTTCCAAAGTAACATCTACAATCTCCACATTACCTAATGCCTCTATAATATCATCCGGCAACACAGATTTCTCAAAGGATTCCATCAGCACAAGATATCCATCGCCATCATCCGTACTGATAGGATATGTAATCTTCATTGATTATTTTTTATTTGAAAAGTAGAAGTCTTTTTTATTGCGCAGTTCTTCCAACCGAGACATTTTTCTATCTCTCAGTTTGTCCATCAAGTCAACAAGAGCCTTAGACGGTTTCTTGATAACTAATGTATCTTGGGGGTAAGGAGAAGTTTTCATATTACAAAGATACATCAATACATCAATACATCAACACATCCGCCAAACAAAAATCATCTCCTAATCAGTTTTTTAACATAGCTTATTTCAGAATAGGGCATATTTCATCACAATATGAATGCATTCTTTACATTCGTCTCAACTGCTCCTGCCCCGCTCCGCTTCCTTTGTATTTACTCTTCGACACATTGAACTTGTAGCGCAGCGTGATTCTCATTTCGCGCTCCGATTTATGTGAGAAGTACATGCTATGCTTGGTGCCCGAGTAAATAGTAACTGGTACCTGCCCGCTCCGGAAAAGGTCGCGCACATCGAACTGAACAGAAAGACGGTCTTTCAAGAACGCTTTGTACAGCGAGAGGTCTGTGCGGAACATCCCCTTCTCCATTCTTATATTCTCCGTATTTCCTTCGGTGGCAGCATTCATCAGGATGGAGAGCATCACCCACTTCGTATCGAATGTATTGTTGAAACGGAACGTACCCATAGGATTGCTGACGGACTTGCCTCCATGCACCTCCATGTCGTACCATTGCTTCGTCACAGCCATTGTGAGCGAAGGGCTCCAGATGCCCACCTTGGGCTGGAAGGTAACCGACGCATTCACCTGGTCGTAAGCACTGCCATTGATGGTTTGCAACAATGTCATACTCGGCTCATCCTTATAAGTATCGCTATAACTGGTAATAGGGTCACTGATATGCGAATAAACAGCATTCATGCTGAACCACTTCCAGGCCACACCGAAATTGACGTTATTATTGATTTGCGGCACCAGAAAGGGATTACCCGTTTCGTACGTATAGCGGTTGGCATAGAGCACACTGCTTCTCAACTGCCAGTAAGAAGGGCGATTGACGTCGGTAGCATAGCCCAACTGGAAATCAACGTCTCCCAGCGTAGTAGAGAGCGAAACGGTAGGGAACAGATTATTGAATACACGACTCTGCTCGGGCAAGTATTTTCCATCCTCGTAATAGTCAAAATTGATATTCTCATACCGCAAACCTGCCTGCAACTGCACGGCGCCTATCTGCCGGGCATACTCCACGAATGCCGAAGCCATACCTTCCTGGATGCGGCTGCGGTCGTCGTCGATAAAGCCCACAGGCAGCACCGTGTAAGTAGTTTTGCGTTTGGAGTAAGAATACTCGCCTCCGAAGTCCAGCTTGCCCTCCCACAGGGGAGTAGACAACACCAGTTTGGAAGCCGTCAACTGGCTTCGCTTCAAGGTTTTGGTATCGATGGTCTGATTCTCCGGCGTACCCCCTACTTCCTGATATTGTTCTGCGGTAGAGATGGGCGAATCGTCTTTATTCCAGTACCAGTCGGCATTAAAGTCGATGCTCCATTCGCCTATCTTGCCGGTATAATAAAGATTCGCCTGCATAATAGTCTCCCGTTCATTTTGCGTCAGATTGCTGGTAGAGTTTTCTACAAGCTCCCCGTCGCGGACAACGGTACTCGCCAAATCCATCCAGGAGTCACCGCCCGGATAACGGTCGTAGCTGAAACTCACTCCGATGGAGTGGTTGGGATTGAACATATAGTTCAAGCCCAGCTTGCCATACGGGTTTGTACGGGGAGTCTCACCGTATATTTCATTGGTCTGCTCCCACGTATTGTCCAAATAGGTATATTGTTTCAGCGTTTTGTAGTCACAAGCTGTGGTATTCGACATATAAAGCATACCGATAAGGTCGAAACCGCCCTTGCGGTAGTTGAAATTAAAACGTCCCGTTTCGTCCCACTGCGTGTAGTTGCTATAATTAAAGATGGCACGGGCATCAAAACCGAATCCCTCACCCTCTATCTGCTTGGTGGTGATGCGGATAACGCTCTTCACGCTGGCGCTGTACCGGGCACCCGGATTGGTGATAACCTCCACGTTCCGGATATTATCGGAACTAAGTCGTTCCAGTTCCATGGCATCCGTCATCTTCCGTCCGTTGATATAGATTTCGGGCGTTCCCCGGCCAAAGACTTCTATCTCACCGCCATAGGCCGTCACATTGGGGATGCGGTCCAGCAATTGCTCCATGCTTCCTGCCTTTTCGAGCACGGTGCCCGCCACGCCCGTCACCATGGCGTCGCCTTTCATGTGGGTTTTGGGGAGTGTACCCTTCACCACCACTTCACCCAGCATTTCAGTGGAAGGTTGCAGATTGACGGTACCCATATCGGACTTGCGCGGTGCGTAGTACGTATCGTAACCGATGGAAGTGAAGCGTAGCAGTTGTGCCTTCTCCTCCACGTCAAAGGCAAATGTTCCGTCTTCTTTCGAAATGGTGCCCGACACAAAAGCCGAGTCGGGCAAAGAGAGGGCGACGATATTGGCAAAACCCATCGGCTCGCCTTGTTCGTCTACTATTTTTCCGGTGATGTTTTGCGCATTCAAACTTATGAGTGCAACCAGTCCGACGGCTGTCAGGATTACTCGTTTCATAGTAATTTATGTGTGTTTAGTAAAGTGTTAAATACTCAAATAGGAGTATAATAAGGCGCAAAATTATCGAAAGATATCAGAAAAGAAAAAAGGAAGAAGCAAAAATGTGAAAGACAGGAACAAAACTTGTTTTCCCCGCAACAAAGAGTTACCTTTGTGCCTATCGTAACTTAGAATATAACCTTTATTCTTAGAAATAAAAGCTTTATTCTTAAGAATAAAAGCTATATTCTTAGGAATAAAGGTTATATTCTAAGTTTTCCTTGCGAAGCAGACAAGTTTGCATTGCAAGGAAAACAACTAAACATCGTATGAACCAAAGTAAGAATAAGCAATGCCCAACTATGTAATGAAAAAAATGCCCGACCTGAAAGGAACGGGCGAAACAATCACCTATCCGCAGATGGTGATGACGGGACAAACCAGTACCCGCGAGCTCGCCGAATACATCGCCATGAAGTGCGCTTTTTCCAAAGGAGTCACCGAAGGAGTGATTTGCGAACTGGGCGAAGCACTGGCACACGAAATGGGATTGGGGCGTTCAGTAAAAATAGAAGGTCTAGGCGTATTCACCCCGACGCTGGCGCTGTTTCCGGATAAAGAACGGGAAAAGCCGGAAGAGAACGCCACCAAACGAAATGCCAAAAGTATCTACGTAGGTGGAGTGAACTTCCGCGTGGACAAAGCATTGTTAAAAGAAACCAATGAATGGTGTCACCTGCAACGCGCCCCCTGGAAGCCCGCGTGCTCATCAAATAAATACACTGCCGAACAACGATTATCCCTTGCGCAGCAGTATCTGAACGAGCATCCTTACCTCACCGTCAGAGGTTACCAGCAGCTGACGGGATTAGTACGAGCCACCGCCACCGTGGAACTGCGGAAATGGGCGCATACTCCGGGGACGGGCATCGGAACCAGCGGGTATGGGAGCCACAAAGTATATATAAAGAGGGAGGAAGCCGGAAATCTTTAAAAAGACAGAAACACCACTCGCTATAGATGAAAATAATAGTATCTTTGCAAACTGCTTAGAAGTAGACAAGAAAAAAATAAATATAGATATGGCAAAAGAAAAAATCATCCTCACGGGCGACCGCCCCACAGGACGCCTGCACATAGGACACTATGTGGGCTCATTGAGAAGAAGAGTAGAGTTGCAGAACTCAGGACTGTACGACAAAATATTTGTCTTTATTGCCGATGCGCAAGCGTTGACCGACAATATGGACAACCCGGAAAAGGTACGCCAGAACGTCATCGAGGTAGCCCTGGACTACCTGGCTTGCGGGCTGGACCCGACGAAGAGCACCATCTTCATCCAGTCTCAGATACCGGAACTCTGTGAGTTGACATTCTATTATATGGACCTGGTGACCGTGAGCCGCCTGCAACGCAACCCGACGGTAAAGACCGAAATACAGATGCGCAACTTTGAGACAAGCATCCCCGTAGGTTTCTTCACTTACCCCATCAGCCAGGCTGCGGACATCACCGCTTTCCGGGCAACGACGGTACCCGTAGGCGAAGACCAGGAGCCGATGCTGGAGCAGGCACGCGAAATCGTCCGCCGCTTCAACTATATATATGGTGAGACGCTGGTGGAGCCGGAAATTCTCCTGCCCGAAAATGCTGCTTGCCTGCGCCTGCCGGGAACGGACGGAAAGGCGAAGATGAGCAAGAGCCTCGGCAACTGCATCTATCTTTCCGACTCTGCCGACGAGGTACAGAAGAAGGTGAAGAGCATGTACACCGACCCCGACCACTTGCGCGTACAAGATCCGGGCAAGCTGGAAGGAAATACCGTATTTACATATCTGGATGCTTTCTGCTGCCAAGAACACTTTGAACGCTATCTGCCCGATTATCCGAACCTGGATGAACTGAAAGCGCACTATCAGCGTGGTGGCCTGGGCGATATGAAAGTGAAGAAATTCCTCAATGAGGTGATGCAAGAGACGTTGGAGCCGATCCGTAACCGCCGCAAGGAATTTGAGAAGGATATTCCGGGTATCTACGAAATGTTGAAGAAGGGCTGCGACACAGCCCGCGAGGCTGCCGCTGCAACGCTGGACGATGTACGCAAGGCAATGAAGATAAACTACTTTGATGATGCAGAGCTGATTGCGGAGCAGGTGAAGAAGTTTAGCGGAGAATAACCAATTTATTTTTTAAACGCGGATTAAGGTTTATCCAATACCAAAGGAGGATGTGTCGGCAACAACACATCCTCCTTTTTTCTATTACTTCCGCAGTTTAATTAGCTGACTTCACCAATACCACGCGGTTCAGAATCGGTTGTCCGAACTTATCGACACCACCTCCTGCATCAATCTTCAAGCGGTCGGCAGAAATGCCATACTGTTTTACCAATACATTGACAACGGCCTGTGCACGCTTCAAACTCAATTCCTGATTGAACGACGGAGTACCGGTTGCAGAGTCTGCATAACCGTTCACGGTATAAGTCGCATTCGGGAATTCCTTCATCTGGTCGGCCAAGTAAGACAAGTTCATCGCTTCACGCGGAGAAACCTCGGCAGAGCCAATCTTGAAGAATACGGTACGCGGTGCAATATCCGGATCGGGAACGATCACTTCCGTTTCAGAAACTTCGGCTACCGGCTGATTCTGTGCAGCAACCAATGCATTCTGCAACTGCTGATTGGCAGCACCCATTTCGGCCAACTGTGCCTGCATGGCAGCCAACTCTACCTGAGAAATCAACTGAGGCATCGGACGACGGAACCCACGGGCCGGGAAACGGTATGTCAAACCGACGGTTGCACTCAGCACGCCATCATAACCATGGTCGCCGCCAACTTCACCGTCAAACTTATCTTCAACACCCATTGCGCTCAGTTCGAGATTAATATCTATTGCATTCGAAATACGGAAACGGTTGATGATACCGGCATTCACAGCCAGTGCTTCGCGGTGAGGCTTCGTATAGTTGTGGGTGAAACCGGCACCTAAATAAGGAATAATTTCATACACGCGATGCTGATTGTATCCTCCGAAAAGAGCATTCAGATTGAACATCACGTCGCCGTGCAGGTTCATGTAGTCGAAACGTTGTTTATAGTAACCGTCCTTCATTTGTGTACCTCTTACGTAGTCTGCACCTGCATCGTACGTATAGCCTCTGGCTTGAAGGCCGCTATATTGAAGGCGTAATCCCAGTCCGGGAGTGAACCATTTACCAATTGAGAAGTTCAGTGTCGGGCTGATGCGCTTGCCAAAACTTCCTGCTTTATCATTATCTCCGAAAGTTGCTTCGGCACCGCCGCCGATAGAGAAAAACCAGTTACTCCAAAACGGATTAGTAATTACTTGATACTTATCCTGAACTTGGATAACACCAACTTCCTCTTCTACAACTTCTGTTCCCTGCTGCGCCATAGCAGCAGAAGACAAGCCGGCAACAGCCAGCAACATTAGAATCTTTTTCATATACTTTAATCGTTAAGTGGTTAAATTAAATTCGTTATCATTCAAACTGAGTAATTAACACCGATAAAAGTAAAATGTTCAAAAAAGGAGAAAAAGATAAGAAAGAGAAAGTTAAGAGCGTCCCCTCACCTTACGCCCTGAAGGGGCATAAGAAACTATACACAAGCTTTTGCCCTTTCAGGGCGCAAAGATAGAGATGCATTATTACCCAGGGTGTTGCCCTGGGCTGATAGATGAAAGCCTTTCAGGCTTTGGTGCGCTCAATTATTACTTGAATAGCTTCTCGATTTCCTCCTCCTTAATCGTCGCCAGCACGGTGCGTCCGTCCGGCGTATAGTTGGGAGAAGGACAAGCAAATAAGTTATCTACGAGGTTGGACATTTCTTCGTTACTCAGTACCTGGCCGTAGACAATAGCAGCGGCGCGGGCCAAGGTAGAGGCAAGGATGGTTTGCACTTCCTCTTTCACATCATTGCCTTTTTCCATGGCAGTATGCACCATATTGCGTATTAAATCCACCGGGTTCAGTCCCTCTATGCCCGAAGGAATTCCATTGACGGCATAGCTACCACCTCCCAGCGGACTGAGGTCGAAACCTACCGCCGATAAATCGTCCAGAATACTTTCGAGCACGGCAGCTTCCGAAGCCGGTAACTGAATGATTTCGGGGAACAGAACACCTTGTGACACGCCTTGTTTCTGGCTGATCTGACTCATATAGCGGTCGAACAAAACCCGTACGTGTGCCCGGTGCTGGTCTATCAGCATCAAACCGGATTTTACGGAAGTCAGGATAAAGCGTCCCTTGAACTGAAGATGTTGGGCACCTTTCTCAAAGGTTGCTTCGCTACTGTAAAGGTTCCTTTTTTCATCTGCCTCACTTGCCGGAGCAGCAACGGGTGGTACATCTTCAACAAAAGGTTCTTCCACCACAGGCTCATTCATCCGGCTGGCTTTCTCCAACCCGGAATAAAGTCCCTCCCACTCCACCTTCGGACGGGAATAGCTTCCACCGCCCCCGTAAGAAGAAGCAGAAGACGTCTTGAACGGATTGAAGTCCGTATCATAATGCACCTTCGGGGGCTCTATCGGACGGCTCTGCTCAAAGGCAGGGATATCCGGCATGTCTTCCGTGTCGAAATCTATCGTAGGAATAGCGCTGAACTTGCCCAAAGACTCTTTTACCGCAGCCGACAGTATCTGCCAGATGGCCTGTTCGTTCTCAAACTTTATTTCAGTTTTTGTAGGATGGATATTCACATCGATATTGGCCGGATCTACCTCAAAGTAAATGAAATAGGAGATTTGTTCACCAGCAGGAATCAATTGTTCGTAAGCATCCATCACCGCCTTGTGGAAGTAAGGATGGCGCATGTAGCGCCCGTTTACGAAAAAGTATTGGTGGGCACCCTTCTTGCGCGCCGTCTCCGGCTTGGCCACAAAACCGGAAATCTTAATCATAGTCGTGTTCACATCCACCGACAGCAACTGCTGGTTCAGCTTCTTGCCGAATACAGCCATGATGCGCTGGCGCAGAGGCATGACGGGCAGGTTGAACAGTTCCGTATCGTTGCTATACAGATAGAAAGCCACATCGGGATGTACCAATGCAATACGCTCGAACTCCGTAAGGATGTTGCTCAACTCCGTAGAGTTTGCCTTCAGGAACTTACGGCGGGCAGGGATATTAAAGAACAGATTCTTGATAGAGAAATTGCTCCCTTTAGGACAGGAGACAGCCTCCTGGCTCTCTACCTTGGAACCGGCAATCACCAGCCGCGTACCCAGCTCTTCATCGGCAGTACGGGTTTTCAACTCGACTTCCGCCACCGCGGCAATGGAAGCCAGGGCTTCGCCACGGAATCCCATGGTACGAAGGGCAAACAGATCGGCCGCCTCGCGTATCTTGGAGGTGGCATGACGTTCGAAGGAGAGGCGCGCATCCGTTTCGGACATGCCTTTTCCATCGTCTATCACCTGGATGCAGGTTTTGCCCGCATCGGTTACCAATACATGTATTTCTTGTGCTTCGGCATCAATTGCATTTTCCACCAATTCCTTGATAACAGATGCCGGACGCTGTATCACCTCTCCGGCAGCAATCTGATTAGCAACCGAATCGGGCAGCAAATGAATGATATCGCTCATAGTTTAAATAATTCCGTTAGTGATGGCATACCACAAATAGAGCAGCACGGCAATGACAGCCAGGATAATTCCTAAATGCACAGGCTTGCGTCCGCTCTCCTTGCGACGTCTCAGATGAGTAGTTCCCTCGATAAACTTTCCACGGATATCTTCGGGAGAAAATTCCTTCTCGGGCAGCATACCCAAGTCACGCTTGGCGTTTTCTTCCATCTTCGCCAACTTCTCTTTCCGCTCATCCACATAGATGTAGCGATGATTAAAGCCGCGGGGCTTCCGCATTGTAAACATTCCCATAGCGCTACTTTGTATTTCGTTTAATATGCATGTTTCTTGGCGAAGTTACGGGTTTCCGGTCACTTTTCTGCAATACTTCGCCTGCTTTTTTGCCTCGCCACTCAAAGATATCGTCCTTATCGCGCGGACGGATATAGTCGAACCAGACAAAAGAAGGCAGTTTACTTTTATCAGGCGGTATCTGGCTCAAAGGATAAGCCGTACCGGTGGTTTTGCCGATAAAGACTCCGCGCTCCATCTTTCTCTCCTTCAGATACATCTTCAGAAGTCCGCCTTCCGAGTAGTTCATCATAATCAACGAACTGTCCCTCTCTTCCACCGGATAATAGATTACCAGCACGTTGCCATTCACTTCTACCAGACGCATATCGCCATCTATGAAGTAAGCTTTCATCTCTTTGCCGGATACCTGGTTGTAATGGATGCTGTCTTTCTTCTCCACAGTCAAAGCCTGGTTGATGATATGTGCCCAGTCGATGGTACTGTCGTTCATATAGATTTTTATTTCCTCGCCCAGCAATTGCTGTTCTCCGTGCCACAAGATGGGGTCGGTATACATTGTCATGCAAGAGTCCTTGGAGTTATATACCAACGAATCGCATACGGCCTGCACATCCGTACGATAGGCACGCACCTTATGATAGGCACGCATTTCGCGATACATGGAGTCGGTATTCATATTGTAGGTAACCAGACGCAGGGTATCGCCGTGCATGAACAGGCTGTCGCCCTGCGAGTAGTCGATGGCTACGGCACGCTTGGTGGCTACAGCACTCCCACTGAGTTCATTGTAGAAGCAGTAATCACCGGTAAGCATATTCTTGTTGACAGTGTCGTTCATCTGCACATTGTCGAAGGCTTCGCCATACCCCAGCTTACGGTCATAGAAAAGACTATCGCCGGTCAGCTTCTTGCCGTCATTGGTCAGTACGGAACGGTCCAGCAGCTCGGCTTGTTCGGTAGTGGTGTTGTACTCACCGCGCTCGGAATAGATATGGTTCTCATCACTCACGATATTGGACGGACCCAGGATGGTGGCAATCTTGGTTTCTGTGCTGTACTTCAAGGTATCGGAAGTGAGCACGAACTTCGGATTTACCAGTTTCACATGATGGTTGAACACGGCCAGCTTGGTGGCAGGGCTGTATTCTCCCCATTCGGAGGTGAGCACATTTTCTTCGTCGGTCAGCGTACCGCCTTCAAAGTAGTAACCGATATCGTACAGGCGGTCATAGTTCAGGCTATCGGTCGTCAGCTCCGTATTACGGTTAATCATACGCACGTTCTCGCGCAACATGGCCAACTGCGACATGCCGTCGTAGTACAGATAGTCACCGTAGATAAACAGCGTGTCGCCCTGCTCCATACGCACATTGCCAAATGCTTCGACTGAATTGATCTTCTCGAAAATCAAAGCACTGTCACAGAACATATACATGCTGTCGTGCTTCATCCTCACGGAGCCGATGAGCACCTGCACATCGGGACGCAGCTGCTTGTCGGCCTGCGCCTCGTCGGCATACAGCAAGTCGACACGGGTCTTCTTCTTTCCCAGCGTATCTTTTTTCTGCTGCTGTACTGCTTCTGTCTTTTTGGGGGCATCAGCAGCTTTCTTCTTGTCCTGGGCACTGAGCAGACAGATGCCAAACAAGCATAGAATACCTGCCAAGAGGTATCTATGCTTGTTCAAGAAATGAGTTCTTGTATTCTTCTTTTGCATACAAAATCGATGTAAATCCTGCCGGATTAATCTTTAACCCAGCCCGGATACTTGAATGTACAGTTATTCTTCCAACCGTCCTTGATACGAACGTAGGTGTGTTTCTGCTTCTCACGGATCCACTTGTCCAACATTTCGTCACGACGTTTCTCCATCACAATCTCCTTCAGGTTCTGATAGTCATCGGCTATCGTTGCTTTATGGCCGTTTGTGCGGCTCTTCAACTTCACAATTACACACTCTTCCTTTCCGGTCTTCTGCGGAATCATGGTGAATGCCTCGGAAATCTCGCCCACCTTCATCTTATCTACCACTTTGGCAATCTCGGGCGGCAGTTCCTGCATCTCGAAACGGGAAGTATTCGTATTGGGATTGGGCAGCAAACCGTGGTTGTTGCGTGTATCCTTGTCCTGAGAAAGCACGGAAGCAGCTTCCTCGAAAGTGAACTTACCGCTACGGATATCGTCGGCAATGGAGTCCAGACGTGCACAACCCGCTGTCAGCGCTTCTTCGGGCACATGCGGCTTCAACAAGATATGACGTACCTTGATACGGTCGCCACGCTTCTCCATCAGCTGGATGATGTGGAAACCATATTCAGACTCAACAATCTTGGATACCTTGTTCGGGTCTTGCAGGTTGAAGGCAACATTGGCAAAAGCAGGGTCCAGATAACCACGTCCGGTAAACGGCATCTCTCCACCGTTGATGGCAGTACCGCGGTCATCGGAGTACATGCGGGCCAGCACGGAGAAGCTCTCCCCATTGTTGACGCGCTCCGTATATTCACGCAGACGACGCTTCACGTCTTCTATCTCGTCCAAAGGGATCTTGGGCTGCTGGGTAATAATCTGCACCTCCACCTGGGTAGGGATGTAAGGAATACTGTCTTGCGGCAGGTCCTTGAAATAGCGGCGCACCTCGGCAGGGGTAATTTTAATCTCTCCGACCAGTTTCTGCTGCATCTTCTGCACCTTCAAACCTTCGCGGGCATTGTCGCGCAACGTTTCGCGAATCTGACTGGAAGTCTTATTGAAGTATTCCTCCATCTTCTCGCGCGAACCGATGTTGGCGATGTACATGTTCGTCATATAGTCCACACGCTGGATAACTTCAGACTCGGATACCTCGATACTATCGAGCGCAGCCTGATGAAGGAACAACTTCTGCACGGCTATTTCCTCCGGTATCACGCAATAAGGATCACGGTCAAATTTACGATTTTCATATATGGCATTCATGCGTGCCTCCTCTACTTCGGACTTCAGTATAGCCTCGTCACCTACTACCCACACTACCTCGTCAATCACGTTGTCTTGTCCATAAACGGTAGAACCGGCTAATAGCGTCAAGGCAAATAAAATTACAAGCTTAAAGTTCATACACTTTTTCATTCTTGGTGTCTTATTCTAAATAATATTTAATCTTATCTCTTTTCACCGCCCGCTGGTATAAGTCGTCTTTTACCTGCTTCATAAATTCCACCTGCTTCACGTTCAGCAGCATGTCCTTTACCTGGGTGCGGGCAAACTCATAAGGTTCCTGCTCCCCCACCGGGCGATAATCGCTCACATTCAAAAAATAGTAGAAAGCCGTATCCTTTAGCTCCACATGGCGGTTCTTGTCCAGATATCCTTCTACATCGGGCACCTTCAGCGGCATTACATCCAGCATCTCCGATACCGGCACCCATTTGTCATAGAAGTACTCATACTTCACGGCATTCTGCAAACTGTACTTCTCCAGATGCTCTACGGCTTCACGGGTTTCCGACTTGTACCAACGCCGGACGTTGGCCAATTGCGGAGCCGTCAAAGGCACCTTGATAAACAAGCCTTTCATCAACGGACGTTCCACCTTAAAGAGCGCTTGGTTCTTTTCGTAGTACTCCGTCAATTCTTGTTCTGAAATCTCCTCTGATAGCCGTTGATGTATTAAAGCCTGTTGGTAAGTATGCATTATCAATGCCTTGCGATAATTCTCTACAAGTTTATCTATTTCCTCGTTGTTGGGGATATTGCTCTGTGCCTTGTCGTACAGCAAAATATCTTCCACCCAATTACGGATATAATGTTCTGCAAACAACAAACTGTCGTCCTTGGACAAACCGGCAGGAAGTACCGATTGCAAATCTTCCCGGTAAAGGAAATTGCCGTCCAACTCCACTAACGGTGTCCGCCCTTTGTGGTCGTACTGCTCGCTGCACGCCGCACAGAGAAGGAAAATCAAAAGCCCCAAGCAGGTTGTTCGCATCACCAACTGATATTTACTTTGTTTTGAGGTACGAAGATAGTGTTTTAATCGGTTGCATCATTGATTATTAACGGTTTTTAAAACCTCTTGGTCAATTTCAACCTTACCGGCAGCACGCAATTTTGCCATCCAAGACTTTTCCAAATGGTTCTGATAGTCGGCTGCAAGCTGCCTGCGCACCTCCTGATATTCATTCGGCCCTTTCTGCTTTTCGCCTAAAACAGCGGTAAAAGGGAATGACAAAACCGGAGCTGCGTCCTTGCCTTTAAAGACCAGATCGTCTACATAAGCATTATCGCCGGGAGCAAACAATCCTTGTTCGGCTTGTACCTTTGGTTCGGAGCCAGCATTGAAAGTCAGACGGATGGCATCCATCCACTCGTCTTCCGGAAGTTGCTTCAGGAACTTACGTACCTGCTTTGCCACACGTTTGGTAACACAATGCAGTACAATGCCTCTATAGCGTGGCTTTTCCCAATGATAATCCGAGCGATGTGCTTCAAAATAGGCTTTCAGCCCGGCCTCATCCGACGCACTGCGTTCGCCCATCTCACGTTTCGTGATTTCAGCAAGCAGCAGAGCGTCGCGGTGCTCCTGCACCAGTTGGCGGAACTCAGGATATTTCTGTTCCAGACGGGTATTCTCATAATCAAGGACCGACTTCGTGATGAAACCGTCCAACTGCCGGCGTACCCCTTCGGGGTGGGCAGCAGCAAAACGTGCAAAGTCTTTTCCGGTATATGCTTTATCGCCCAGTGTAAACAATGTTCGGGTAGTGCTCCCTTTAGACACCAGTTCATCGATGCCTGCTTTATCCGGCGTATAGTGATACTCCTCTTTCAGCTTTCCGACCAGCGCCTGTGTACCTTTATCCATTTCATAACGGTGCGTCTGGCGACGGATGATGTCGCTCTTCACTTCCTCAAAAGGCGGCAATTCTTTCTGCTCAAGGACTTTGACGATATGGATGCCCTGGGGAGTAAAGAACGGACGTGAAATCTCTCCGGCCTTCAAGCCGAAAGCTACGTCTTCGAACTCCACAGGTGTCTGCAACCGACTCACCCAGAAGGGCTCTTTCTCATCGGAGAATAACTTGACGCATGCGTCGAAACGCGTTCCGGTGCCGTCTTGCCGGAGTGCCGCATAAATAGAATCCATCCTGGATTCGGCTTCACGCAACGCATGGCTGGTAACATTCTGAGGGAGGTATTTAAAGATATGCTGTACACGTACTTGCCCCGTACGCTGGCCGGATTTCATTTTATCGTAGGATTGCCGGGCAGCACGCTCCGCAGCTTCTTCATCCGTCAGATAAGACTTCAGCAACTGACGGCGGTAATCATCCAACTCTTCCCGGAAAGCACGGGTGGTATCGATTCCGGCAGCTTCAGCAGCCGCAACTTTCAGTTTGGAGTTCACAAACAAATCGACATAATTGTTCAATGCCTTACGATCCGCATTGGCAGAGGGATTGTCATTATGATATGCACGCTCAAACTCCGAGCGAAGAATTTCTTTTCCATTGATGCGCATCAGCACCGGGTCGTGTTGCGCCGAAGCCGCCAATCCGAACCAAAGAAGGGTAAAGGTGAAAAACAGTCTAACCATAAACATCATACATCCTATTTATTTGTATGCCCGTGCAAATATAAACAAAATGCCCGGAAAGAGGCTATCTCTTCTCGGGCATTCACTTTTATTTTGTTACTATTTTACTCAGGACGGCTGTAATTAGGTGCCTCGCTGGTAATGGCTACATCGTGCGGATGACTTTCCAGTACACCGGCATTTGTGATGCGGGTAAACTTGGCATCGTGCAGCTTCTCAATGTTAGCAGCACCGCAATATCCCATGCCGGCACGCAAGCCACCGGTCAACTGATAAATCACCTCATACAAAGTTCCTTTATAAGGCACGCGGGCAGCAATGCCTTCGGGTACCAGTTTCTTCACATCGCTCGTGCTGCTCTGGAAGTAGCGGTCTTTGGAACCATGTTCCATCGCTTCCAAAGAGCCCATGCCGCGATATGACTTGAACTTACGGCCATTGAAGATAATCGTTTCACCCGGAGATTCTTCCGTTCCGGCAACCAGCGAACCGATCATTACACTGTAACCACCGGCAGCCAAAGCCTTCACAACATCGCCCGAATAGCGCAGACCACCATCGGCAATCAAAGGAACTCCAGTACCTTTCAATGCTTTTGCCACATCGTATACGGCAGAAAGCTGGGGAACACCTACACCGGCAACCACACGGGTTGTACAGATAGAACCCGGGCCGATACCTACCTTCACACCATCAGCACCGGCTTCGACCAATGCTTTTGCAGCTTCTCCGGTAGCAATATTACCTACCACAATATCAATATTCGGGAAACGCTTCTTAGCTTCCTTCAGTTTCTCAATCACATAGACAGAGTGTCCGTGAGCCGTATCAATTACGATAGCATCTGCTCCGGCATCTACCAATGCCTGCATACGAATCAGCGTATCATCCGTTACACCCACTCCGGCAGCAACACGAAGGCGCCCTTTGCTGTCTTTACAAGCCATCGGTTTGTCCTTAGCTTTGGTAATGTCTTTATAGGTAATCAAGCCTACCAGTTTGTTTTCCTTATCCACTACCGGGAGTTTCTCAATCTTGTGCTCCTGCAGGATTTGTGCGGCAGCCTCCAAGTCCGTAGTCTGATTTGTAGTAACGATGTTTTCTTTCGTCATCACTTCATCGATACGTTTGCTGTGTTCTTTTTCGAAACGGAGGTCACGATTGGTGACAATCCCCACCAAGTATCTTTCATCATCTACCACCGGAATGCCACCGATTTTATATTCAGCCATCAAGGCCAGGGCATCTGCCACGGTAGAACCTCTCTTAATAGTCACCGGGTCGTAAATCATACCGTTCTCCGCACGCTTCACAATGGCCACCTGACGTGCCTGTTCTTCAATAGACATATTCTTATGGATCACACCGATACCACCTTCACGGGCAATGGCAATAGCCATTTTCGCTTCGGTAACCGTATCCATGGCAGCCGTCACAAAAGGAATTTTTAACTCAATGTTTCTTGAAAACTTTGTCGAGAGATCGACAGTGCGCGGTAAAACTTCAGAATAAGCGGGGATCAACAATACGTCGTCGTAAGTCAACCCATCCATTACAATCTTATCAGCAATAAATGACATAGGGCTATGCGTTTAAAATTTATTGCGTGCAAATATACGCTTTTTATTCAAGACAGGAAAAGCTATGAATACTTTTTTGTATATAAAATAGTAACTACTCCATTTTGCAGTACCACTGTTACACTTCGCAGCGTCACTGCAACATATTTGCAGCATCACTGCAATACCCGTGCAGCGTTACTGCAACACATTTGCAGCATCGCTGCAACACCTTTGCAGAACCTTGCAATAATACATGCTTTGTTTCGCTGATGGGTATCCTTCATATTGAAGTCAGGCTCAATCAATCCTCCTTAATAGGTATTATTCAAGTACTCTTGCGTCTGCTCGGGATGTCGGCTCATACGCAAGCGCCACACCAGCTCCTGCATATTCACTACCCGGAAGCGTTCATCGAGCTGCTCGGCGCACATTTTGGCGGCGCCGGCTCCCCGGATGCCTCCGAAATGACTCCAAGCATGTACACACACTGCCGAGAAGCTTTCTTCCTGCGCCCCGGCTTTCAGCTTGGAGGCAATGGCCGACGGGGAGCCTTCGTACTCGTGCACCCGGTCCCAGATGGAGTACTTGGTAGTGATGACGGGAATATCATAACCCGCTTTGTTCGTCACCCAGAACACCTCGCCTTCGCCCCCGGCGTAGGGGGAATACTGCAAAGCAATGATGCCTTCCAACTGGTCGTTGGCATCGGCATAAGCCTGAAAAGCCTCTTTGGCTGCATCCGACTTTACGTCCATAGCCATTACACCCAGCAACCTGACACGATGCCGGCGCATGTGGGCTGCCAGACGTTCGGCCACGACTTGCAGATTCTCCGCGCGATGCCCGTTACGGCTGTATGTATCTACATAATAGTAACCGCCGCCCAACGTCTCCATCACAGAGCAATTGCGGGGTTGCCGATTCATCAGGGACTTCAGCCAGACAGGCGCCATCATGGCAAGCGTAGACACCGGAAGCCCGTAGGTCATGCTGACTTCGTCAGCCTCGGGCACATTATAGTAATCGGGAGCAAAGTTCTGCATCATCCACTGTATGTTGTCGCCATCGGAAAGAAAGAAGGAAACATAGTTCTTCTTCTCGCCGAAATTCAGAGAGCGGGGATCGATGACTTTTGCCAAGGCCGATTCTTGCCGCTCCGTATAGAGCAAAGAAGTAAGGGAATGGTTGTAACTCCAATCGCAAGGCACCATGGGGTGGCCGCTCTCGGACACAGGGCCTACGAACTCATCTTCGCCTACATTCTGTTCCCAACCGAATACGGGTGCATTCGGCTTCAGCCATGCCAGTATCTCCTTCAGCAGTTGCGTGTTCTTCTCCTGAGGAGGAGACTGGGAGCTTCTGTTCAGATTGAGGACAAACAGGCGGTTCTTAATGGCAAACTCGCGTAACTCGCCCGTCAGGGCGGGCATGATGACCAGGGCTTCGTTGCTGCACTGATCCTTAAACTCTGCCCAGGCATCGGCCGTAGTCTTTGCCGTAGCGTCGTACTTCATCCTGTAGCCCGCTGCTTCATAATAATCCTTATCGCGCACGTCTACAATGATGGCATTACAGACGTGTGAAGCCACAGCGGCCACAACGGCACTCTCCGGATTGTTCCTCACATCCGTCAGCACATAGCCGTCGAACAAGTTCTTCAGTTGGACGGCCATACCATCGGATGGCGCATAGGTGTTGCAAGCCAGTTCAAGCCCGTTCTGCATACCTTGCTTATGGACTCCCATGTCTTCCAAAGCCTGTTCGGAAAGTTCATAGGAATCTCTCCTGTCGCGATCGTACAGCCAAACGGCTATTTTGCTTTTACCCTCATCTACAGCACGATTGGCCAAACCGGCCAAAGACTGGCACAGCAGGTGGTATTGCAATCCGCGCATTTTGTCTGTCTCGTCCACACTGTTACGGCTACTCACAGAAATCACCCCCGTGCAAGCCCAATACCGCGCCGGCTTAACCTTCATTTCGGGCACGTAGTACTCCTCTTTATCTGCAGCCGCCATCTTCAAGCCACTGAGAAGCAACAAGAAACATATAAAAAATCTCATAGTCTGAATTGATAAAAAAGGTCTCTTCCCTCTGCAAGGGAGAGAAGAGACACTATAAAAAAACTCCTATTGAAAATATAAACCGGTCTATGAACTACAACTGTACTTCAAATACCGAAGAATAATTATACTTGGCTTGTACCCCTTCGCCCAAGTCCTTCGGCAAAGCACCGATACGGAAGAAGTACTTCTGTCCGGCCTTCAGCTTCTTGCCTTCGTCGGAATTCAGGTCTAAAGTCAAGGTAAATACTTTACCGGCGTTTTGGCTATTGCTCTCAAAGTTGATATCATCTCCTTCGATATTAGTCTCTATACGCGCCAGGTTGAAAGAATTGGATGGGTTCTTGTCCGACTGGGCAAACAAAGCAATCTTCTCGGCCTTGCCCACCTTGTGTCCATACTGCAACTTGAAGGTAGCCACGATGGCATTATTCTCTTTCTTCACAGCTGCCTCTCTGATACGGATGTTCGGAATCACCCTGAAATCGAGCTGATTTTCTCCCTTGTGGAACCGGTAACCTTTAATCGTATCCAGCTTCACGAAGTTTCCGTTGTTCATAATGACATCATACGTACCGGAGAAAACAAGATTGTTCCTGTACTCTCCGCTCACCATGAGCTTCCATTGCTGCACCTTGCGAATGGCATAACCATACTCTATGACCTGCACGGTGGCTGCATCGCCGCTCGTACCGATTTCCTGCTGAATCAGTTCGTCTGTTTCCGCATCAATCACCGCACCGTATACTTGTGCATCCGGGCCATCAAAATTATCAAGTTCGCAGCTTCCCATGATGAGTGCTGCGCCGATCCCGGCTATCATGTATTTTATCTTTCTCATATTCTGTAGTAATTAAAAAGATTAAGGATTCTGAATCATTTGGTTAATTGCATTACGCGGCACATCTTCGTAGTATTCGGAGATGGAATAATTATTAGGACCGTTCAGGCTTGCACCCATTGTGGTTTTACGCACAAAGATCATCGAAGGATTGTCATCGCGCAAATCCAGCATCGGAACCAGAATGTCATGAGAGAAGTTGTTCATGATTGTGTGCAGTACTCTCCAACGACGCAAGTCCCAGATACGGATGTTCTCGAAAGCAAGTTCCACAAAGCGTTCGTTTCTGACGTTCTCTCTTGTCAAGTCGATTTCATTTGTATGAGCAGCCCTTCTGCGGACATCATTCAGTGCCTTAACGGCAGCCGCCCTATCACCCAGTCCACTCTCGAACACAGCTTCCGCGTAGTTCAACAGAACTTCTGCATAGCGGAATACGATGTAATCCAGCGTAGTCTTATGGTATTGCGCCGGCATGCTTTCGCTAATCATCTTCCTCATCAGGAAGCCCGACATGGAATGAGTACCGTCGCCCGGCCAGAAACCGGAAACCTGATGCTTCTCACCGCCCAGGGAATAGTAAGTCTTACCGTCTTTCCCGGTCACTGTAGCCGGTACACGATACATTTCGGTGCCGTCCGGCTCAATCACACCACCTTGCATCACAATCTTAGTACCTTTCCATTCCGTACCGGGCAGGATGATGGAAGCCCACAGACGGGCATCTTTCGCCTTCTTCTCGTCGCCATAGGCCACGCCGTTGAACAAGTCGTAAGGAGTATCTTTGTTCACCTTGATGTAGTCATTATAGCCATTATCAAAACCTGCATTGGAGAAGTTGTCGTTGACACGCGTCTTCACTTTGGCATCCGAGCGGACACCCGGAGCGTCGGTATAGTCCTCATAAGCATCTACCAGGTTAAGGGCGGGAGACATTTTGCCTTGTCCCTGTGTCTGATAAGGTTCGATAAAGTAGTTCAGACTGCTGGCAAACTCGGAACCCTCTTTCACGATACCTTTAATGAAGATAGCTTCGCCATCGGTCTGATTCGGGTTAATAAAGATACTGCGATAGTTCTCTTCCGCTTCCTTCGGATTGGCAGGATTGGGTTTATAGAGTTTGTGGTTCGATTCGGTCATGATGGCCCAGGAAGCATCGATGCAATGCTGGTAGAAATAAGCAGCGTCAGTGGGCTTCATTCCGGCAAGCCCCTTCGTTACAGCCTCTCCTTCCATCGGTGCCAGTTCGCCGAACTTTGCAATAGAAGCGGCATATAGAGCTGCACGTGACTTCAAAGCCAACGCAGCCCATTTGGTTGCCCGTCTGTCCGAACGCTCCGACGGAAGTTGCGCGGCGGCAAGGTCGCATTGCTGCATCACATAGTCCCACGTATCGAACTCTGTACTGCGCGGAACGACCAGAGCACCAGGATTGGCCGGGTCATACTCCTGCAGTTCCTTGATAAGAGGAACTCCACCGAACTTTTCGGCCAGGTAGAAATAGACATAAGCAGTCATAAATGCAGCCTCTCCCTCCAACTCTTTCTTTTCACTATCGCGGATGTCCAGTGTAGGGATGATGCTTTTCAGCAAATTGATGTTGCGAAGCGTTTCATATCCATGATTAAAGTAATCTGCACGGATAACGTAGCCCGGAGATTGTTCGCCCCACTGGCTCTGAACAGCTTCTTCACAGATATTGGCATACCACAGCAGACCGATGTTTCCGGTAGGGTTATTGAAACCGCCTTCGCCACTGGTACCCGGCATGAACATATAGTCCTCGATGGGCAAATCGCGATAAATAGTCGCCATAAAAGCTTTGGCGCCGTTAGGGTTGTTGAACAGCTCATTAGGAGTCAACTTATTATTAGGTTCAATGTCCAGCAAGCCCGTACATGACGTAAATACAGCCGAAAGAGCTATTATCAAGTAATATTTTATATTTTTCATATCCAATGTGTTTTAATATTAGAAGCTGACATTTACACCGAAGTTGATTGAAGAAGACAGAGGATAGTTCATCATACGGTTATCCTGTCCGGCGGTTTTCTCCGGGTCCAGCTTCAAGTCTTTCTTCAGATAAGAATCACAGAATGTGAAGATGTTATACGCATTGACGTACACACGCAGATGCTCCAAACCGACATGGGTGATCCAGCGTTGCGGCAGGGTATAACCTACTTCTATACTCTTCAGGCGGAGATAGCTTCCATCCACCGTATTCCGGTCTGTCTCCTGTGCGTTGTTACCCATCGGGTTGTAGTTGGCTACACGGGCAGAGGGGAATCTTCCCGGAATCCATGCACTGTTCGCATCGAACGGGTCTTCCCTGTGCCATCTGTCATACAGGTAAGCGGATGAGTTACCTTCCCAAGGGGCATAATTACGTAAGTTGTCGGGTATCTGGATAGAATAGCATGAGGCTCCCTGGAACAAAGCCATAAAGTCGAACCATTTCCATCCGGCAGTCAGCGTGATACCATAGTTCAGAGCCGGCATATTCAGACCATAGAATTTGGGCTTCAAGTCATTGCCATCGATATAACCGTCGCCATTCACGTCTTTCAGATAATAGTCGCCCGGCAGAATCATAGTGTTACCTCTGTCTCCGCTTTGTACGGGTGCATTATAAATCTGGTCGTAGTTCTGGAACTGGCCTGCGGTGGTATATCCCCAGCCGATGCCGTTCCACCGGCCTTCAGTAGCCGCTCTCCATACATCCCAACTGCTTTCGTATTCACCATGTATCTGGCGGGTCATCTTGCTACGGGCGAAGTTGAAGTTTCCCTGTACACCATACGAAACCTCTCCAATCTTATTCCGATGTCCAAGAGTAAATTCAATACCTTCCGTACGGTCGGCATTCAGATTCTCCTCGGGAAGGGAAGCACCGAAGGTATTGGTCAGCTGACTGCCTCTGGTAGCCAGCAGGCCGTCGCGGTCGCGGCGATAAACATCGAATGTAAAGTCCAGCAAGCCATCCCACAAGGTTACGTCCATACCAAGGTCATAGGTGCGCGTCGTAATCCAGGTAAGGTTCTTGTTGATAAGTGCCGGAGTGAGGACTCCATTGGTCTGTACACCGTCAACAAATTCATATCCCTTCGAGCCCATCGTGAAGCCTTCGATAAATTGGAATTCATTACCTGCGTCGATACCGGTTTCTCCATAGGAAGCTCTTAACTTAAGATTGCTGACAAACGGTATATTATCTTTGATAAAAGACTCTTCAGACAGTCTCCAACCGGCACTTACTACCGGGAAGAAGCCCCAGCGTTTGCCCGGTGCATAACGGTAGGAACCATTGTAACGGAAAGCTCCTTCCAGCAAATACTTACTTTTATAATCGTAGTTCAGACGTCCCAAATAAGAGATATTAGCCGTTTCGCCATAACTGCCTGAATTCTGGATATTGCTTTGGGAACCCAAGTCCAGAATCGGTTTGGAATAAATCTCATATTCACGGGTAGCAGACATATTATCATTCCAACCGTGGTTCATCTCGTATGTAGCCATCAAAGAGATATTATGGTCTTGTGCAATAGTAGTGCTGTAGGATAACTGAGCCTGAATATTAAGGTTGTTACCATTATTCACACTCACGTACAAACTACTCGGATCATTGATCGTTTTTGATACATCATACGCACCGCTCTGTGAATTATAGCTGTAAAGTTGGTAAAGCTTTCTTTCGTGTGACGTACGGCTATCATTAGCATCATAAGAAGCCATCAGCTTAGCTTTCAAGCCTTTTACCCAAGGGACATCATAGGTCAATGATGCGGATGACTGCAAACTGCGTCCTCTGCTCGTATTCAGACCTGTCAAGTCACCATTCATTCCAGCCACCGGGTTATCCAGGAAAGGATAAGCTGCATTGTAATATTCGGAATTATTATTAGCATACACTCCCGACGTCGGTCGCATCAATGTTGACTTGAACAACAAGTCGAAGATTCCCTGAATGGGAGCATGCGTCATATCATATCTTCCGGACACGTTGACTTCTGCCTTGAGGTACTTGGACAACTGGGCTGTAAAGTTACTGCGCATGGTGTATCTCTCGTAGTTGAAGTCGCCTCCTCTTGTCAAGTCACCATCGTGGGCGTAACCGAAGCTGGCATAATAGGTCATCTTATCACTACCGCCTTCTACTGAAAGGGTATGTTGCTGGCTGCCTGCACTATTTTTGAACACCGCATCCAGCCAGTCCGTACTTTCGTAACCGGCACCTCCTGCTTGCCATTTGGCAAGTTCCTCCGGAGTGATATTAGGTCCCGTACCGGCATTCATTGAAAGCTCGTTAGAGATTTCCGTGTATTGCGCAGCATTCATAACCTTCATCATAGAAGTCGGGAAGATAGCCGTAAACGAACCGTTATAATTGAAACGTGCCTTTCCTTTTCTTCCTTTCTTTGTGGTAATGATTACCACACCATTGGCGGCATTCATACCATAGATAGCTGCAGCACCGTCTTTAAGAACAGAGATGTTTTCAATGTCTTCCGGATTCATACGCTGAAACTCAGATCCACCGTCACCACTGTCACGGACTACTCCGTCAATAACATACAACGGACTGCCAAAGCCACGTATCTGTACCATGGAGCTGAATGAACCCGGCTGACCGTCCTGCTGGCGGATTTGCACACCGGCAATCTTTCCTTGCAGGCTCTGTGCAACACTGGTACTTTTGGTGCTCAGCACCTTTTCACCACTAAGAGTAGAGATGGCTCCTGTCAGCGTTTGCTTTTTCTGGGTACCGTATCCCACAACTACGACTTCGCCCAAAACAGCTTCATCCTCTTTCAGTATCACTCTAATAGGATTTTCACTCCCTACCTTGATCTCCTGAGTCTGGAAACCGATATAAGATATCTGAAGAACAGCATTCTTCTCCAGGTTTTGCAATACAAACTCACCGGACAGGTCTGCCACAGCATTCTTATTATTAGCTCCTTTCACCACAACAGTTGCACCAACCAACGGATTGCCTTCCTGGTCAATCACTTGCCCTTTAAATTGTGCATGTTGTGCATATGCCATTGTAGTACACAATAACATGATGCACCCTAACAGGGTACGTGCTAAATGATTCATGTGTTTTATCATATTAACAAAAGATTTTAACTATACAATTACATAAAAATTCTCTGGATATTGCGTATCCAACTTTGCAGTGGATACGGTGTGGGGTCTCATTTCATCTTCTCTCTTAACATAGGCATTCTATTTTAGGGTTAACATTCTTATTTTATTGTTACGTAACGAAAGTCTTGTTTATCCGCCTGCGGAAGCACAGGGGCTTCCAGGCGGTTGTCGATAATACGGTCCCAATACGAACTCAAATCCAATATCTTTCCCTCTTCAACTACAAATTCTTTAATTTCAATTTGTCTCTTTTCGCAGGAAGGAAGTCCGGCAGGTTCCGATATCACTTTATTGAAGGAGATTCGTTCCTTACCATACTTCTTCGTAATTCTGAAAGTGATGGACTTCGTTTGAGGATCGGCAGTCAGCACTCCCCAGAAGTTCGGATAGAACAGAGGGATATTGACTGCCTCGTCATCGGTTACAACAGGAGCAAGACGCAATTCCTTCCGGGGAATATTGACACCGGCACCAGCCAGCACGTCGGTAGAGAACCAAGTTACCGGAGCCGTCATATAGGTTATATCACTGGGATTCCATAAGTTCTGTGTCCATGTCCAGCCTTTGCGCAAGTGCACCAGCTGGATATGCTTCATGATGTCCATAGCATCGTCGTAGAATCCGGCCTGCATACCGGCCAGGGCTGTATAGCTTTCCAAGTAGAAAGGCCAGCATTGTGAACCTCTGTTATCGATACCCCGGTTCAGATTAATATCCCACACCTTGTTGGCATAATAATCGGGAGACTTGGAAAGAGATATTTTGCACTGGGATACAATGGATGCTTTCACAATATCCATCGGGTAAACATCTCCCCATCCACAATAGCGGCTCAGGAACTGACCTGCCAACTGACCGGTAAACAACACATTATCCAGCCTTTTGGAACCATCCGGTTCACAACCATAAGCAAAGAAACGTCCGTTCCACAATTTCTGAATAGCTTCTTTCTGTGAGGTGGCAAACTGCTGCTGCGCCTGTTCTACAATTGTTTTGTCTCCAACCGCTTCTCCTACAGCTTCATAAGCTTTCAGCGTAGCCAGCCATACACCTGCATAATAAGAATACAAGGGAGGATGAGAAAAATCGTCATAAGTAGTGGGGCCGACAGGAATCGTACTACCCGCAGGCATGCGGCCATACAGAAACTTCATGGCACGCTTAATGCCCGTCAGGTGTTTCTTCAGATACTCGGTATCGCCGGTCTGCTCATAATCCTTCACGAGTTGGATAATCCAACCGGAAGCATTGTCCAGCATCCACCCCTTCTCGGTCGGTACACGTCCGCCGATAGTGCCCATACCTACATAGTAATGTCCGATAAAGTGGAGTATATATCCTTCCGGGTCCATAGCATCTGCAAAAATATCCATCTCCGAACGGTCCAGTTGGGTAAAGAATTTCTGATAGAAGGGATGTGAACTCAGACGTTGGTCCATTGTTCCGGCAAAGCCACCCATAGCTCCTTCGTTGACCATGACATCACCTCCTTTGGTAAGCACCATATTGGTATAAATGACGTATCCGCTATTGATCAATTTGAATTTATACCAATCCGGAAGGGTACTTTCAAGAACCGGCTTCTGCCATTCCGTAGTTTGCCGGGCTATTCTTGCTCTGTTGGAGGCAGCATAGCTCAACATAGCATCCATGGTCTTGAAATAATTATGATAGTACTTATTATAATCGGCTCCACACGGCCAGTAGCTACCTATCGGAGCAACTGCCGCATCAATATGAAGTTCGGGAGCATACCAAGCAAGCATAAAACGGATTGTTTTCTTTTGTCCGGCTTTTAGCTGTGTCTTAACAGCCAGTACGGATGCGGAAGAGGACTGTGACTGCTCTGTCAACACCTCCTTAGCAGGCAGCAAAGTAAATTCCCCGTTTGTTCGGAACTGTTCCCATGCATCGGAATTGGCAGAGCAGGAAGGAAGATAAGATACGTTCTTTTCACCTTCTACTGCAACCACAACCTGGTTCACATAATTCTGGAAAGTCAGCTTACGAGGTTGCAGACTGCCCGCAGCATATTGTATCAGCCCTTTCAGGGTTTCCAACTGATAGGGTTCCACATAAGTTTTAGCCTTTTCGCGCAAGGGCCAGTTTTCTCCATTATTTATATTAGCTCTTCCTTCGCTCAATAACTGACCGTTATCAAACCCGTCCAAACTTCTCGGGTCACTGAACAGTCCGATGAAATCTTCCCAAGAGAAAGCCAGTGCAGCCTCCATATCTTCCTGAGATAACAGATCGACCTCAAACCATACTACCGGCAAAGAAGAATCCTTCACATTGTGCGGCACCAACCCTGAATAGGCACGGATAACGGGCGCCACCTTCAGATTATTATTTTCATAACTCAGCTCCGCCGTGGGAAACAAACCTTTATATTGAGTATGTTCCACCCCTTTCATTCCATACAGAGTACGGTGGTCTCTGACCAGGCGGACAGCTTCCTGTTCGTCGCCCTTACGTGTCCACAAAGAAAAGAAAGAATATTCCGAGCGCTTTATAGGAGTATGGATATTGTTTATTCCTATTCTGGTGAACTTGCCACTCGGGGCAAAATTAATATTACCTACCCCGATACCTCCCAATGGCACTCCACTTGTGTCTTCATGGTCTTTTAATGAAAGGTAGTCATAATTGGTTTCTCCACCTAACACTCCACTTTGAAGGTTGAACTTTGTGTTAGCCTCGTCGACACCATAATTGTTTTGATTTTCTTCCTGCCCGTGTAAAGCAAATACTCCTGCGAGGCAAAAAGCTAAAGAAACAAAGGTTCTTTTACTCATACATGTGTTTTTTAAGATTAATAATAGAAGTTATGAATCTGTTCTACTTTCGTTATCGCTACGAAAGCAAAAATAGATGCTGATAGATTACAATAGCGATTACATCAGGGTTAATCGGAGGTTAATTCTAAGAGTTATTTCATTAATTACCTGGTTAATCAAGCAATTTCATGCTCTATGACATAAAAAAGTGAGCATAAAAAAAGGTCTCAAAGATAGAGACCTGCAATTGAAGGTAATCCGCCCTGCCTTTTCAATTATTGAAAGTTCATCCTTAAATCATTGTGAATAATATCAGAGTAAGAATGCGGATAGTTATTCCCCATGCTTTTACTATATTCTGCAATATATAAATAGTATTTCTTCATGGCCTGATCCTCTTTCTTTAGTTTATGATAAGCATTCAGCAAATACCATAAAGCTGTATCACTTAAAGAATCGAACCTCAACCAAATCTCTGCCGATTGAACCACCTGCTCGTACGCACCTTTGGTGTACAGGTTGTTCAGTTCGATCATCAATATTTTGTGCAGCTCATATTCCTGTTCACTCTTAAAGCTGTCGAACATGGATTCATCAACTGACTTCAGAAATTTCCCACGTGATAATATTTCTATTAAGGATTGACTGACTTCCTGCGATGCGTCACTTTGCCTGATTTTATCTATCTGTTCAAGGTATTTCTGGTAATCACAGTAAAAGTTCTCCGACAGTTTGATAGAATAGCGGCTATTAGTATACACCAGTTCAATGCCTTCCAGGTCATCCAATATCTTTCTCAATCTATTTATCGTAACGCCTTTCAGGT
This sequence comes from uncultured Bacteroides sp., assembly GCA_902388495.1. Classification (GTDB taxonomy): domain Bacteria; phylum Bacteroidota; class Bacteroidia; order Bacteroidales; family Bacteroidaceae; genus Bacteroides. Next base: position 32,147 of record CABMPP010000032.1, read on the forward strand.
TCTTGGCACTGCTTAGTTCTTTCTCAGGCCATAACAACCCGTAGATGTAGGTCGAAGTAATACCTTCTTTATTTCCTATACCGTTTAAAAAAGTAAGCAGGAATAACTGTTTTATTTTGGCACTGAACAGATGGGTTATGTCTCTTCCCTTCTTATCAAGCATTGTGAATTCACCAAACAAGTACAACGCATTGGCCTGTGATGCACTTTTATCTTTAGCTTGAATATGCACACCCTCAAGATCGGATATTGTTTCGGGAATCTGCCGCCCTGCTTTCTTCTTTCTCAGATAAATCACCACAGCTATAATCAACACCAATACTATAACAACAGTTACAAGAACAACCCCTACAGGAAATGTCTCTTTTGCAGAATATAACAACAGCGCATTCTCGGCAATAGCCGGTGCTGCCAAAGAATAAAACCGGGTAACAGAAGACTCACCGCCATGCTCGTCAAACTCTTGCGTGCAACAATAGAACTCCTTCGTTTTATTGTTATAGTAAAGGTTGGCATTCGATAAAATAGCTTTCGATTCCATCGGAATGGAATTGCCCAGCACCTCATAAGAATCATCTTCTAAAGAAAACTTATATAGCTGCAGGTGAGAAGAAGCCTCCTGCATAGGATAGCACAATGTATAGAAAGCCGTCTTGTCGTCGGATAAGAGAAGGTTTCTCACCGGAACAATCTGAGTTCCATGATATGAAAAATCTCGTACTTTCTGTATAGTCGAATCTCTCAGGCTTATTTTATAAAGATCATAATAATATATCTTTCCGAGACTCTGGTCTCCGCTATTATTGCCGGTTCCTCCAAACAACAGCAACTCATCAGAGTTCAAAGCCCCCATAGAAGAGAAAAAACGGGGAGCAACAAAATCTCCTTTCAGATTAACCGTATTCCACGCTTTCCGGTTCAAATCATACACTTCCAAAGTATTGGTGTACTTGCGAGAACCAAAGCCTCCAAAAATGTAAAACTTGTTTTGAATCGTATCCAGATAGGAAGAATGATGATGCCGCTGTGAAGACAAGAATTTATCATCGACCTTCTCTACCTCTCCCGTAAGCACATTCAGAGAGCAGATGGTGCAGGAGTCCAGATGGTTGTCCACTTCATAGATATAGGCAGAATGAGTATCAGGATGATAGAAGTTTGTGCCCAAATACATCTTCATCGGAAGAGGCCGGTGTACGTCACCTTCCCAAATATTCCGGCGTATATCCAAAGTATAAAGAGAGTCTTTATTGAAATAGACAAAATTATCAGATCGGGAATCATAATTATAGCCAGCTGTAGTTTCGGACACTTGCTCGTGAAGCAAATTCCAATAATAAGATTTATTAATCAACCAGATAGGGTTAATTGCTTTTCCACGTACTTTTCCCTGCTTATCGTGTACAGAGGTACCGGTACTTTCATTTAAGGGAAACTCTATTTCCTGGGTAGCATCCGAAATGACTAAGTTCCGAATGGCAAAAGAAGGAATTTCTTCGGAAAACTTACTGCTGCCGAACATGATGGAAGGCGTCATCTCTCCAGGCATGCCCAGCCCTCCTGATTTATATTGCCGCCGGTCAATAGCGAGGCATACCGAATCTGCTTTAAGGAAAAATGATATTTTCACGGGTATCCAGCGCCGGGCACCAAGAGTCTTGTTATGTAAGGTATCTACTATTATACATTCTTTAGCCTCTATATTGAACTTCAGATAACTCCGCTCATCATTATCATAAGAGAATACGAAACTATAGATATCGCTCTTCTCAGTTTTCAAATCTTTTAAACGGAAAATATACCCGAAAGAACCGTAATCCTGAATTGCCAGGTCGTATGAAATAGAGAAGTCTCCTTTAAAGGTCAGAGGATTTTCATCAAATACAGAATAGCTTGTCTTTTGTATGGTTTCAGATTCAAACGTATTGAACTCGATCCCTTGCGCATTGCCTCGCAAGCAAAAAAAACAAAGTAATATTATGAAAAATCCTATTCTTACTCTCATTTTCCTGTCATGTAGTAGTCTATTTATTAATCAGACAAATATAGAATAAAAGAACCGGACTTATGGAAGATAAGCCCGGTTTTAACAAAAATGTATTTTAACTCTTTAGTTCGCCATCTCGGAAATGAACTTAATGCGCACCAAACGGACTTCTTCTTCTGTAAAGTCGTCTCCCAACTCATCCAGCGCATCATCAATCTTATCGGTAGTAGACTCCTTGAAGTAATCGTAGATATCGAGCAGATGATCTTCGTCCATGATGTCCTCCAGGAAATAGTCGATGTTTAACTTAGTTCCGGAATAAACGATAGCCTCTATTTCGTCCAACAGTTCCTCAAACTCGATACCTTTAGACAAAGCGATATCATCCAATGCAACTTTGCGGTCGATAGCCTGGATAATAGCTACTTTCATCTTAGATTTGTTGGCTACAGTACGTACACGCAAGTCCTCCGGACGTTCAATCTCATTTTCCTCGCAATGACGCTTGATGAGTTTACAGAATTCTTCTCCGTAACGCTTCGCCTTGCCGGCGCCTACACCCGGAATATTCTGCAATTCATCCAATGTCACCGGATAAATAGTTGCCATCGCTTCCAAAGAAGGATCCTGGAAGATGACATAAGGAGGAACTTCCAACTTCTTGGATAGCTTTTTACGCAAATCCTTCAGCATAGAATAGAGTGCCGGGTCTACCGCACAGGCGCCACCGCCGCGTGCCGGTGCTTCCTCTTCCACCTCTTCAAAGTCATTGTCTTCTGTAATCTTGAACGACTTTGGATGCTTGAGGAATTTCTTACCTTCCTCCGTCACTTTCAGCAAACCATAATTTTCGACATCTTTACTCAGATAACCGCCGATAAGAGCTTGACGGATAACAGCATTCCATGTTTTGTCTTCTTCGCCCATACCCGAGCCGAACACTTCGAGGTCTTCGTGCAGATGTGCCTGCACTTCCGAAGTTTCTTTACCTTGTATTATGTCTATAATATAGTCCGCTTTAAAATTCTCTTTCACCGCGAGAATAGCTTCAATCACGGTACACAATAATTCCTGAGCTTCCACTTGTTTTTTGGGGTTTAAACAGTTGTCACAATTACCACAATTCTCTTCTGTATACTCTTCACCGAAATAATGAAGCAATGCTTTTCGGCGACATACAGACGATTCGGCATACGCAGCAGTCTCCAGCAGAAGCTGCTTGCCTATTTCCTGCTCTGCCACAGGTTTGCCTTGCATGAACTTTTCGAGCTTCTGCAAGTCCTTGTTGGTATAGAAAGTAATACACTGTCCTTCTCCTCCATCTCTTCCGGCACGTCCGGTCTCCTGATAATATCCTTCCAGACTCTTGGGGATATCATAATGGATCACATAACGTACGTCAGGCTTGTCGATACCCATACCGAAAGCAATGGTAGCCACAATCACATCAATTTTTTCCATCAGGAAGTCATCTTGGTTTTGTGTACGTGTGGCAGAATCCATACCGGCATGATAAGCGCGGGCATTGATGCCGTTTGCCTGCAGGATTTCAGCAAGTTCCTCCACTTTCTTCCGGCTCAGGCAATAGATGATGCCTGATTTCTCGGGATTGTTCTTGATGAACTTGATGATATCCTTATCTACGTTAGTTGTTTTAGGGCGTACCTCATAATAGAGGTTCGGACGGTTGAATGACGACTTGAACACCTGCGCATCCACCATACCCAGGTTCTTCTGGATATCATGCTGTACCTTAGGCGTAGCAGTCGCAGTCAACGCTATCAACGGAGCTTTTCCAATTTCATTGATAATAGGACGGATACGGCGATATTCCGGACGGAAGTCATGCCCCCACTCAGAGATACAGTGGGCTTCGTCTACGGCATAGAAAGAGATCTTTACCGTCTTCAGAAATTCCACGTTCTCCTCTTTCGTCAACGATTCCGGAGCTACATAAAGTAACTTCGTTTTACCACTGATGATATCGGACCTGACCTGATCTATCGCACCTTTATTCAAGGAAGAATTGATGAAATGAGCTATTCCATCTTCCTCACTGAAGTTACGCATCGCGTCGACCTGGTTCTTCATCAAAGCAATCAGAGGAGAGATTACAATAGCCGTGCCTTCCATCATTAAAGAAGGTAACTGGTAGCATAAGGACTTACCTCCACCAGTAGGCATCAACACGAAAGTATCGTTACCTGCCAACAGATTCTGTATGATTGCTTCCTGATTTCCTTTAAAAGTGTCGAACCCGAAGTATTTCTTCAGCTGGTCTGTCAAATTAGTCTTCTTCCCTGCCATGATTCATTAGGTTGTTGTTTATTGAGTTAACTTTAAATAGTTGCCCTTCGGTATATCTTCGAATGAAGAGCTCTAACAAAGTTATAAACAACTTCTTAAATTTCAAGCATAATCCGCCGAATATTTTCAATAAAAAACAAAAAAGTCGGTTTCACTCTGTATTACCATCTGATTTTAAGCACTTTGTAGTCTTGCCATATTTGCTTTTTCAAGTTGGCGTTTTGCGTAATCCAGTGTCACCACAAAGCTATCTTTGTGTTCGGACGGGATTTCGAACATAACATCCATCATGATTGTCTCCACAATAGAGCGTAAACCACGGGCACCCAACTTGTATTCAATCGCTTTATCAACGATATATTCAAATACAGCATCTTCAAAAGTAAGCTTCACATGATCCATTTCAAACAGCTTGATGTATTGCTTGATAATAGAGTTCTTCGGCTCCGTGAGAATAGCACGCAGTGCTGCGCGGTCCAAAGGATTCAAATAGGTCAATACCGGAAGACGGCCGATGATTTCGGGTATCAGTCCGAATGCCTTCAAATCCTGAGGAGCAATGTATTGCATCATATTATTCTTATCGATAACAGCCGTATTGCGTACAGCGCTATATCCCACCACATGGGTGTTCAGGCGTTGGGCAATCTTCTTCTCGATGCCATCAAAAGCACCGCCGCAAATGAACAGAATATTCTTGGTATTTACCGGAATCATCTTCTGGTCAGGGTGCTTACGTCCACCTTGTGGCGGAACGTTTACCACTGAACCTTCCAGAAGTTTCAGCAATCCTTGCTGTACACCTTCACCGCTCACATCACGGGTGATAGACGGATTATCGCTCTTACGGGCAATCTTGTCTATTTCGTCAATGAACACAATACCTTGTTCGGCTTCGGGTACATTGTAATCTGCCACCTGCAACAGACGGGTCAGAATACTCTCAATATCCTCACCCACGTAACCGGCTTCGGTCAACACCGTTGCATCTACAATCGTAAAAGGTACATGCAGCAGTTTGGCGATGGTACGTGCCAGCAACGTCTTACCCGTACCTGTACTACCTACCATAATAATATTGGATTTTTCAATTTCCACATCATCTCCACCGTCTTTCTGGAGCAGACGCTTATAATGGTTGTACACCGATACCGACAAGAAACGTTTGGCGTCATCCTGACCAATGACATACTGATCAAGAAAATCCTTAATCTCTACGGGTTTAGGAAGTTCTTCCAGATTCAGCTTCGTGGCACCGCCCTTTTTGTTCGCCCCCAAGGCCTCTTGAGTAATCTCATAGGCCTGGGTAGCACAACTATCACAGATGTAACCGTTCATCCCCGTAATGAGGAAACCGACTTCATCTTCAGAGCGTCCGCAGAAACTGCATCTGTTTTTATTCTTTCTTGAATCTGCCATATTTATTTTTTAATCAACACTTCATCTACCATACCATATTCTTTGGCTTCCTGAGCCGTCATCCAATAGTCACGGTCTGAATCAGCCCATACCTTGTCGAAAGGAGTATGAGAATGGTCGGCGATAATAGTATAAAGTTCTTTCTTCAACTTCTGGATTTCACGTGCTGTAATCTCAATATCCGAAGCTTGTCCCTGCGCACCACCCATCGGCTGGTGTATCATCACGCGGGAGTGGGTCAATGCAGAGCGCTTGCCTTCGGCACCTGCTACCAGCAACACAGCTGCCATACTGGCCGCCATACCCGTACAGATAGTGGCTACATCACTGCTGATGAACTGCATGGTATCGTAAATACCCAGGCCGGCATATACCGAACCGCCCGGCGAGTTGATATAGATAGAGATATCCTTACCCGGATCTACCGAATCCAGATAAAGCAACTGCGCCTGCAATGTATTGGCAGTATAGTCGTCTATCTGCGTACCGAGGAAGATGATGCGGTCCATCATCAGGCGGGAGAATACGTCCAACTGTGTAACGTTGAGCTGACGCTCTTCAAGGATATAGGGATTCAAATAACCGGCTTGTGACTTAATCACATCGTCCAGCACCAAGCTGTTCATACCTAAATGCTTGGTGGCGTATTTTCTAAATTCATCCATTTTCTTGCTGTTTTTAAATTTAATATAGTTGCAAAGAAACGAAAAAGAACACAGAGACACAAAAAAACACAGAGTTATAGTTTGTCAAACTCTGTGTTTCTTTATAAAATTTAGCCGCAGGCTGGCAAAGTCTTATGCAAACATCTTGTTAAACTCTTCCATTGAAACTGTCTTATTGTCCAGTTTCACCTGAGCCTTCAGTGCTGTGGCCAATCTGGCTTCAACAACACGGTTTACCAAGCCTTCGATGCTTTCTTTCTTCTTCAGCATTTCTTTGGAATAGTTTTCCAGAATTTCATCGGGTACGCTCATCATACCATATTGTGCAAACTGTGCACGGGTAGCTTCTTTAGCCATATTGGTGATATCTTCCTGTTCAACCTTGATATCGTTAGCTTTCACCAACTGTTCTTTAATCAGGTGCCAGGTCAGTTCTTCGATGCTCTTGTCGTAATTGTCTTCTACGAACTTTTCATCCTTATCGGGGTTGTTCAGACGCATGATGCGCTTCAGCAGTGCATCCGGGAATTCCAGCTTACCTACTTTCTCCATCAACACCTTACGTGCATCGATCAGGAACTTATAGTCGCTGTCGGCAACAAACTGAGCGGCAATAGCTTCTTTCACTTTGGCACGGAATTCTTCTTCGGTCTTCACTACACCTTCACCAAATACCTGGTCAAAGATTTCCTGAGTCAAGTCGCCGGGTACGAAGCGGGTAACCTCTTCTACCTGGAAGCTGAAATTAGATTTCATATTTGCAACAGCCTCTTTCTCAATCTTCAGCAAAGAAGACAGTTCGGCATCGTTTCCATCCCAAGCAGTGTACGGGTTGAATACGAGTACATCATTCACCTTTGCACCGGCAAAGATAGCCTTCTGTTCGTCATTCTTCATGTAAGACGGCATCATAACGGCACCTTCCACCTGAACGCCGCCTTCTTTTGTATTACCCTCTTCATCGAGTTCGGCAAGCAAACCTTTCAGCATGTCGTTATCTTCGTAAACATCCACCTGATCGTACTTACCATTGCGTTGAGTATAAGCTTTGATCTGGTTGTTCACCATATCTTCCGTTACCTCAATCGTATAGTAGTCTACTTTATCTTTGTCACTGACCTCAGCCTTGAATTCAGGAGCCAGAGCAATGTCGAACAAGAATTCGAATTCTTCCATTGTATCGAAGTCGATTTCCTGCTGCTTGTCTTCGTTCGGCAGAGGTTCGCCCAGTATTTCAACTTTGTTGTCTTGGATATACTTATATACTGCATCGGAAAGCAGCTTGTTAACTTCTTCGGCTATTACTGACTTACCATACATTTTCTTAACCAGGCTCATCGGCACCATACCTTTACGGAAACCGGGGATCTGAGCTTTCTGACGGAAATTTTTCAATGATTTGTCTACCTTTTCCTGATAGTCTGCTTTCTCAAGCTTTACAGTAAGCAATGCGCTTACCTTGTCAATGTTTTGCAATGAAACGTTCATTCTGACAATTATTTATTTGATTTATACTTTATTCCATATCTCAAATGAGGGTGCAAAATTAGCGTTATTCTTTCAATTATCAAAAAACATTGCCGAATTATTTCCCTGCATCCTACAAATACAACACATAACCTGACAGAATCAAACCGGATTCTGTCATCAGTTGAAAAACAAATAGTAATTATTTAAAGACCTTGAGCCCATATTCGAAAGAAAAATGAAAAAATAATTGCTGAAAAACATTGTTAATCGGAATATTATATGTTTCTTTGCTGCGGAATGATGGTGCATTAGTTTCTCGATTTCTATTACATAGTTTTTACTTCCGTTCAAAAAACGTTTTTGTAAACTCTCTGTCGTTTTAATCCTTTTATTATTCAGCCCACCTTCCAAGAGAGTTTTATTCATTTATTTATTTTATCATTTTTCATTATGAACATTTATGTTGGAAACCTTAACTACCGCGTTAAGGAAGGTGACCTGCAGAAGGTCATGGAAGATTACGGTGCAGTATCTTCTATCAAATTTATCAATGATCGCGCAACCGGACGTTTCAGAGGCATCGCTTTTGTAGAAATGGAAGACGGCGCTGCTGCAGCCAAAGCTATTTCTGAACTGGATGGAGCCGAATTCTTCGGACGCCAAATGGTAGTGAAAGAAGCAAGACCTCCGAAATACTAATTATAAAGGAGAATGAAAAAAAGACCGCCAAAAGCGGTCTTTTTTTATTATAGGAATGGCTGAACGAAAGAGCCACTATTTCATAAAGTCTTTCCGACGAAGTACGAAGCTATTACTCAAGTATTTTTCACGCACAATCTTGTTTTCGGCCAGCTCTTCCGGAGTACCCTGGAAAAGGATTTTACCTTCAAACAATAAGTAGGCACGGTCGGTAATGCTCAATGTTTCCTGTACATTATGGTCGGTAATCAAAATGCCGATATTACGGTCCTTCAGCTTCCACACAATCTGCTGAATGTCTTCTACGGCAATAGGGTCGACTCCGGCAAAAGGTTCATCAAGCATAATAAACTTAGGGTCGATGGCAAGACAGCGGGCAATCTCCGTACGACGGCGCTCACCACCGGACAACTGGTTACCTTTATTCTTTCGCACCTTCTGCAAACGAAATTCAGCAATCAAGCTTTCCAGTTTCTCCTTCTGATACTCCAAAGGTTTATCAGTCATTTCAAGCACAGATGTAATGTTATCTTCCACACTCATCTGGCGGAACACGGATGCTTCCTGTGCCAAATAGCCAATACCCGTCTGCGCACGCTTATACACCGGATATTTCGTAATATCCAGGTCATTCAAGAAGATGCGGCCCTCATTCGGAGTAATCAGCCCCACGGTCATATAGAACGAGGTTGTCTTACCGGCACCGTTCGGTCCCAGCAACCCTACAATCTCACCTTGCTTCACATCAATGGAAACATGGCTCACCACCGTACGCTTACCGTACTTTTTAACCAAATCTTCCGTGCGAAGCACCATTCTGCTTTCTTCCATACTTGCGTTATTTTGCCGCAAATGTAGCAAAAATAAGCTGAAATGATGTACATTTGCACACAAATACTTATGAGTTATGATTAAAGCATTCAGAACAGTGGGAAGATATATCATACTGATGGGCCGTGTATTTGCCCGTCCCGAACGTATGCGTATGTTTTTCCGCCAATATGTCAACGAGTTAGAACAGCTCGGTGTAAATTCTATCGGCATCGTATTGTTGATATCGTTCTTCATCGGAGCCGTAATCACCATACAGATCAAGTTGAACATCGAAAGTCCTTTCATGCCCCGTTGGACAGTGGGATATGTTACCCGCGAAATTATGCTGCTGGAGTTCTCATCCTCTATCATGTGTCTGATTCTTGCGGGAAAAGTCGGTTCCAACATTGCTTCCGAGCTAGGCACCATGCGGGTAACCCAGCAGATAGATGCACTTGAAATCATGGGAGTCAATTCTGCCAATTACTTGATTCTACCTAAAATTGCAGCTATGGTGACAACCATTCCGCTGATGGTAACGTTCAGTATATTTGCCGGCATCATTGGTGCTTTCTGTACCTGCTGGTTTGGCGGTATCATGTCGGCTGTCGATTTGGAATACGGTCTGCAATACATGTTTGTGGAATGGTTCATTTGGTGCGGTATCATCAAGTCCCTGTTCTTTGCCTTCATCATTGCCAGCGTATCGGCCTTCTTCGGCTATACGGTCGAGGGTGGGTCCATCGAAGTAGGAAAAGCATCCACCGACTCCGTAGTATGCAGCAGCGTACTTATCTTGTTTGCCGACTTGATACTGACGCAGTTGCTGATGGGATAAGGAGAAATTTCAAAATTCTCAATTTTCAATTCTTAATTAAACAAAGAATGATCGAACTGAAAGGACTTTATAAGTCATTTGAAGAAAAAGAGGTACTGAAAGATATTAATGCCACTTTCGAAAATGGGAAAACCAATCTAATCATAGGTCAGAGTGGTTCAGGAAAGACTGTACTGATGAAGTGCATCGTAGGGCTGCTAACGCCGGACAGAGGAGAACTGCTATACGACAGCCGTAACTTTCTTGCCATGAGTAAAAAGGAGAAGAAAGCGCTCCGCCGGGAAATGGGAATGATTTTTCAAAGCGCCGCCTTATTCGACTCCATGACAGTACTAGACAATGTCATGTTCCCTTTGAACATGTTCAGCAACGACACTCTGCGCGACCGTACCCGCCGTGCCATGTTCTGTCTGGAACGCGTCAACCTGATTGAAGCCAAAGATAAATTTCCCGGAGAAATCAGCGGCGGTATGCAGAAGCGTGTAGCCATTGCCCGCGCCATTGCCCTGAACCCTCAATACCTGTTTTGCGACGAGCCGAACTCCGGCCTGGACCCCAAAACATCACTTGTCATCGACGAACTGGTGCAGGACATCACCCGAGAGTACAACATGACTACCCTCATCAACACCCACGACATGAACTCCGTAATGGGTATCGGCGAAAAGATTATCTACATTTACGAAGGTTGCAAAGAGTGGGAAGGCAGTAAAGACGATATCTTCACCTCCACCAACGAACGCCTGAACAATTTCGTCTTTGCTTCAGACTTATTCCAAAAGGTAAGAGAAGTAGAGCTTCAAAACATTGAAGGCTAACAGCCTGAAGTCTTCCCTACCCCTATAAAAAGAGACATCCGGAACACACGTTCCAGATGTCTCATCCTCATAAAACCAGTTAATAGAATTGACTTATATCATCACGATATATTTTGATTGTCTTCATTGCTTCATTAAAAGCATGAAGCACAATTTCAATTACATGGCAAAGGTACATAAAACTATGCAATAAAAAAAACCACAGAAAGCTATAATGAACAGAAATTTAGAGGAATTACTCAACAATAACTATTCCCCTCAAAACCCCGTCCAACACCATGCCTAGGGCTGTTTTAGCTTTTGGTTCACTGCTAAATCTTCTACGAAATGTTTAAACATAAAATTCTTGTCTTTTAACATTTAAAGCATTTCCTACATATTTATTCATCTCTTACTTCTGCCTGATATAAATATTAATCGGTGTTCCGGTCAAATTCCATTTCTCGCGCATCTTATTCTCCAGGAAACGTCTGTACGGCTCTTTCACATACTGAGGAAGATTTGCGAAATATACAAACGAAGGTACTTGAGTATTAGGTAACTGCGTGATATATTTTATTTTGATATATTTGCCTTTGATTGAAGGAGGCGGATACGCCTCGATCAGCGGGAGCATTTCCTCGTTCAGACGAGCAGTCGGAATACGTACCATACGGTTCTCGTATACATTACGCGCCTCTTCCAAGACCTTCAAGATACGCTGTTTGGTCGTTGCCGAACCAAAGATAATGGGGAAGTCCACAAACGGGGCAAAACGGTTACGGATGGCATCCTCAAAAGTCTTCATTACTTTCACAGTCTTATCCTGCACCAAATCCCACTTATTCACCACTACTACCAAGCCTTTGGCATTCTTCTGAATCAAAGAGAAGATATTCAAATCCTGGCTCTCCACACCTCGCGTAGCATCAAGCATCAAGATACAAACATCTGAGTTCTCAATGGAACGGATAGAACGGATTACAGAATAATATTCCAAATCCTCATTCACCTTATTCTTCTTACGGATACCCGCAGTATCTACCAAATAGAAGTCAAAGCCGAATTTATTATAGCGGGTATAAATAGAATCACGCGTAGTTCCTGCTATTTCCGTCACAATATTACGGTCCTCTCCAATAAAAGCATTGACGATGGAAGACTTTCCGGCATTCGGGCGTCCTACTACTGCAAAGCGGGGAATATCCTCATCCAAAATCTCATCCGATTCTTTATTGAACTTACTGACAATAAGGTCCATCATATCTCCCGTACCACTACCAGTCACGGCCGAGACACAATAAGGATCGCCCAAGCCCAAACTATAAAATTCAGGGGCATTGTATTGCAACTCATTGTTATCGGTTTTATTGGCAATCAGTAACACCGGCTTATTGGCACGGCGCAATATAGTAGCTACTTGCATGTCGAGGTCGGTAACTCCGTTCATCACATCCACCACAAACAGAATCACGTCAGCTTCTTCTACTGCCATCAGCACCTGCTTGCGGATCTCTTCTTCGAAGATATCGTCGGAATTCACTACCCATCCACCGGTATCCACTACTGAAAACTCACGCCCTAACCATTCGGTCTTGCCGTATTGACGATCGCGGGTTGTTCCCGCTTCTTCGTTCACAATTGCCTGACGTGTTTTGGTCAGACGATTAAATAATGTAGACTTTCCCACATTGGGACGTCCTACGATTGCAACTAAATTTCCCATAGTTCACACTCTTTGTTTTTGCGACTGTCACAGTCGTATGAATAACTCTTAGTCCAGCTGATAACCGAAATTGCGTAATTCCTTGTCCGAACTGCGCCAGTCTTTATCAACCTTCACAAATGTCTCCAGGAAAATCGTCTTCCCGAAGAACTTCTCCAAATCCCGGCGAGCCTCGGTAGCGACTTTCTTCAAAGCCTTTCCCTGCTTGCCTATTATAATACCTTTCTGCGAATCGCGCTCCACGTAAATCACCACGCTGATATGTATCTTCTTCGCTTCTTCCTTAAACTGTTCTACTACCACCTCTACCGAATAAGGTATTTCCTTATCGTAGTACAATAGTATTTTCTCACGGATTATCTCAGTCACAAAGAAACGTGCCGGTTTGTCGGTCCACTGGTCCTTATCAAAATAAGGCGGTGAATCGGGCAAGAGTTCCTTTACCCGTCTCATCACATAATCCACATTAAACCTCGTGGTGGCCGAAATAGGAATAATCTCTGCTTTCGGAAGCAGTTCCTTCCATGCCTCTACCAGTTCCACAAGCTTCTCCTGATTACTCAAATCAATCTTATTGATGAGCAACAGTACCGGAACCTCCATGCGGCTCACTTTCTCTACAAAATCATTATGCTTGTCGGGCGTCTCAACCACATCCGTCACATACAGCAATACATCTGCATCCGTCAGTGCCGAAGTAGAGAAATTCAGCATAGACTCCTGCAACTTATAGTTAGGCTTCAGCACTCCCGGTGTATCCGAGAATACAATCTGCATATCGTCCGTATTATAGATACCCATAATCCGATGACGGGTAGTCTGGGCTTTGAAGGTGGCGATGGAAATACGCTCACCTACCAAAGCATTCATCAATGTCGATTTACCTACATTGGGATTCCCCACGATGTTCACAAAACCTGCTTTATGCATGACTTTAGTATTTGAATTGAGACAAAAAAACGCATCGAATCGAAATAGGATGCGTTTTTATCGTATATTTTCAGCAACAACCGTTACTGCTGTTTCTTTCCGTCGTATCCCCACTTCACGTAAACGGCTCCCCAAGTAAAACCGGCGCCGAATGCCGTAAAGATAAGGTTATCGCCTTTCTTCAGTTTTTCTTCAAAGTCCCAGATACAAAGTGGAAGTGTACCGGCACTTGTATTACCATAATGGTCGATGTTAATCATCACCTTCTCATGAGGAACTCCCAAACGGTTTGCCACTGCATCGATAATGCGGAGGTTTGCCTGATGAGGAACCACCCAGTCGATAGTTTCATTTGTCAAGCCATTCTTTTCAGCAATAGCAGCACTGACATCCGACATGTTGGATACCGCATATTTAAACACCGTACGGCCTTCCTGATAGATGTAATGCATGTGATTGTCTACCGTGAAATAAGAAGGAGGGCAAACAGAACCGCCTGCTTTCATATGCAGGAACGGCAACCCTTTACCGTCTGTTCTCAAGATAGCATCCATAATACCTACATCTTCCGTTGTCGGCTCTAACATGAAAGCGGCAGCACCGTCACCAAAAATAGGACAAGTAGCGCGTTCAGTATAATCCACCATCGACGACATTTTGTCGGCTCCCACAATGATAACCTTCTTATATCTTCCGGAACGTATGAAGTTGGCCGCTGTCTCCATTACATAGAGAAAACCGCAGCAGGCTGCTTGTAAGTCAAAAGCATATGCATTCTTCAGCCGAAGCTTATCACACAAAATGGAAGCAGTAGAGGGGAAATGATAATCAGGAGTAGTAGTAGCGACAATAACCAAATCGATATCATCGGGATCGGAACCGGTACGTTGCATCAATTGCTTTGCAGCCTTACGCGCCATGTACGAACTTCCCAATCCTTCTTCATTCAGGATACGTCTTTCCTTTACTCCGATACGGGTCATAATCCATTCATCATTGGTATCTACCATTTTGGAGATTTCGTCGTTTGTCAAGACGTAATCCGGTACATATCCTCCGACTCCTGTAATTACTGCATTTATTTTTTCCATTAAAATCTTGTTTACGTATAGGAATACTTAAACAACGGTAGTCTAAAAAGGTTTGCTCATTCAATGTACAAATCTTTTCAGACGCCCGATATTTAAGTATAAGTTTTAGTCAAACTGCCTGCAATTTATACAGCTGCTTCCTTTTCAATAGCAAGTTTACCTCTGTAGTAACCACATGCGCCACATACAGTATGATATACATGCCATTCACCGCAATTCGGGCAAATAGCCAGTGTAGGAGCTACTGCTTTATCATGAGTTCTTCTCTTTGCAGTTCTTGTTTTTGACTGTCTTCTCTTAGGATGTGCCATTTTCTTTAATCTTTAATTGTTATCTAATATTTTCTTTAATTCGTCCCAACGCGGATCAACCGGCATTTCGGTTTCTTCATTCATCAGTTCACTTTCTTCCTCCGGAGCAGCAAAGCTATCCTCCGACATTTCATCATCGGGAGTGGTACGCAAATGCTTATTCAGCTTGCTACTCATCGCTTTGTTACACTTACCAGGAGCATGTACATGCTTCATCGGTATGGCCAAAGCAATAAACTCGTACATGAACCAGGCCACGTTAATCTCGCCTTCCTCTTCGGGGATGACAATGAGATTATCACCTTCTTCGGCATATTCATGGCCAAACTTTACCAGCAACTTATCAGTAGAGCTGACAGGCTGTTCCATATCGTCCAAACAACGGTCGCATGGTACCCACACTATACCGTCTGTCTGAAAGTTCAATTCGAAAGCACGAGATGTTCTCTTTACAACTAATACCACATTGACTTTACCCTTCTGAACCTCCGGCCCATCAATATTGGCAAAGAAAAGGTTGTCCAGTACAAACTCATACTTAGATGAATCTGCCTGCATACCTTTCAAGTCTATTTTGTATTTATCAAACTTTCCCAAAGCTTCTTTAGTTTATTCGGGCGACAAAGATACGAATAATTATCCTCATAATGTAGCATTTAGGGTAAAATATTCATTTTTTTATGCTTAATCGCCAGATATTGAACTGTAGCAAAACAAGAAAGCCCCCACATCAATCGATATGGAGGCTTCTCTCTAAAACGGCGACTACCTACTCTCCCACTGTTACGCAG
>CABMPP010000033.1 GCA_902388495.1 uncultured Bacteroides sp.
CCCGAATATTTTTTTAAATCCTATATCGGTAAAGGGATTGATAAATTTACTCATGTCTTTGTCGGCTTTATTTTTACCTGATACAAATATAAGGCTTTATTTTGTATTATAGACTTTGTCCATGAAAGAATTTAATTCTGTCATAGATACTAAAAACAGCCGGATATATTATTCCGGCTGAACCAAAAACAAGATGTTATTCCATATTACACCAACTCGTCCGACGTATACCCCTGCGGCAACTCACGGCAGTTATAGCCCGAAGCCATAATCTCACCATAAGCACCGGCAGAACGGAGCGCGATAAGGTCGCCGCGTTTCACTTCGTTCAAGTCGATTGCTTTTCCGAAGACATCGGAAGATTCGCAGATAGGACCTACCACATCGTAAGTCTGAACCGGAGCATCCGAAGTGATATTCTCAATCTTATGATATGCCTGATAGAGTGCCGGGCGAATCAAATCCGTCATACCCGCATCCAAAATAGCAAACTGCTTATTGGTGCCTTGCTTCACATAAAGCACTTGCGATATCAACGAACCACATTGTCCTACTACGGAACGCCCCAACTCGAAATGAAGCGTCTGATAAGGACGAAGCTTCAGATGACCGGAATACGTGGCAAAGAACTTCTGGAAATCCGGTATAGGCTGACGGTTGGGATGACTGTAATCAATACCCAATCCTCCACCTACATTGACATGCTCAATGCGGATGTGACGTGCTTCCAACTTATCCTGCAACTCATTGAAGCGGTTGCACAAAGCAACAAAATCTCCCATATCCAATATCTGGGAACCGATGTGAAAATGCAGTCCGATAAACTTCACATTCTTCATATCCTGTGCAAGGTCGATGACATGATCCATGTCCTGCATACTGATACCGAACTTGTTCTCGGCCAGTCCGGTAGTAATATTGGCATGAGTGTGGGCACCTACATTAGGATTGATACGGAAAGCCACATTGGCAACCTTCCCCTTGGCAGCAGCCAATTCATTGATTATCTCCAACTCGGGCACAGACTCTACATTGAAGCAGAAGATATCGTAATCCAGCCCCAAATTGATCTCCCAATCAGCCTTACCCACTCCTGCAAATACAATCTTACCGGCAGGAAAACCGGCCTTGATGGCTGCACGAATTTCGCCACCGCTCACGCAGTCGGCACCGAGTCCACTCTCACGAATGATGGTAAGCACCTTAGGATTGGCATTTGCCTTCACGGCATAATGCACCGAATAGTTATCGTACTTTGCCGCTTCCGTATGGATGCAAGCAAGCGTGTCGCGCAGCACCTTCGTATCATAATAGTAGAAGGGAGTGCGCAATTCACGGAATTTATTAACGGGAAATGCTCCTTTCATAATCTTAAAACTTTGTTTAGATGTGATAAAGGCAACCTTGTATGTAGTTTCTTTTTATTGCTCATTAAACAGTGCATCGCTGAGCGATTGTAACGCCACCTTCTTGTCGCACTCACGAATGAGGAAAGAAATGTTATAGTTACTACCGCCGAAGGAAATCATACGAACCGGAATATCGCGCATGGCATCCAGTGCTTTGGCTTCGAAACCTACGTTTTCCCACTCCAGGTCGCCCACCACGCAGATAATACACATATCCTTGTCTACCGTCACCGTACCATACTTCTTCAGGTCATCCAGAATTTCGTTCAGATGCTTGGTGTTATCAATAGAAACCGATACACCAACCTCGGAAGTACAAATCATGTCGATAGAAGTCTGGTAACTCTCGAATATCTCGAATACCTTACGCAAGAAACCGTGTGCAAGCAACATACGGCTGGACTTAATCTTGATAGCCGTGATATTATCTTTGGCAGCCACTGCCTTGATCTTTCCCTTCTCCGTATCATTAGAAATCAATGTGCCCGGAGCAGTGGGGTCCATTGTATTGAGCAGACGCACCGGAATGTTGGCATACTTGGCCGGCTGGATGCAAGTGGGGTGCAGAATCTTGGCACCGAAGTAAGCCAACTCGGCAGCCTCTTCGAAGTGAAGATGACGCACGGGAGAAGTTTTGTCCACAATACGCGGGTCATTATTGTGCATACCGTCGATATCGGTCCATATCTGAATTTCGGAAGCGTTGATGGCTGCACCGATCAATGAAGCGGTGTAGTCGCTGCCGCCACGTTGCAGGTTATCAATCTCGCCGTAAGCATTGCGGCAGATGTAGCCCTGGGTGATATAGATTTCGGCATCGGGATGCAACTCCAACTGAACCTGAAGTTTTTCTTTGATGTATACAGGATCGGGCTCGGCATTCTTGTCTGTACGCATGTATTCTAAAGCCGGAAGTAAAACTGACTTCACACCGCATTCCTGCAAGTAATAGTTCATCATGGCGGTAGATATCAATTCGCCCTGAGCCAGCACCACCTTCTCCTCAAACAAGGTGAAGAGATCTTTGGTATAAGAACGGATATAGTCAAAATGAGATTTGATAAGCTCCAGACCTTTCTGTTTATACTCCGGAGTAGCATAGAGCTCATCAATATGCTGGCGGTATTTACTCTCCAATCTATTGATAATCTCGTTGGCACCTTCCGGATTCTTCTTGTACAGATAGTCCGAAATCTCAACCAATGTGTTTGTGGTACCCGACATGGCAGAGAGAACCACAATCTTACGTTCACCATCGGTAATCAATTTGGCTACTTCCTTAATTCGTTGAGCCGAACCTACTGAAGTACCTCCAAACTTTAAAACTTTCATTTTCGTTCCTGTATTAATTAGTTTATAGTTACAAGCTACGAGCTATAAGTCGTAAGCTATTATTTTTCAATTTTCAATTCTTCTACATATTCTGCCGTAACATCGGTCATCAAATGATCGGTACAACGATAGACTTTGCCGGGGAACTCGCGCAATAACTGCAGGTTGTGCGTGGTCATCACTACCAGGGAACCGGCTTCGCTGATGTTGTGCAAAAGTTCGGTAATGGCGCGGCCTGTCTCCGAGTCGAGATTTCCCGTCGGCTCGTCGGCAAGGATGATCTCGGGAGAGTTGAGCACGGCACGGGCTATGACAATACGCTGCTGCTCGCCACCCGACAGTTCGTTGGGCAACTTATAGCCTTTGTTGTTCATACCCACCAGGTTCAGCACCTCCTCAATCCGGTCTTTAATCTCGCCCTTGTTCTTCCAGCCTGTGGCACGGAGAACAAATTGCAAGTTGTCGTACACCGTACGGTCAGTGAGCAACTGGAAGTCCTGAAACACAATGCCCAGTTTACGGCGCAACTGCGGAATATGCTTGCGCTTGATATGGAGC
The DNA here is from genome assembly GCA_902388495.1 of uncultured Bacteroides sp. GTDB lineage: Bacteria > Bacteroidota > Bacteroidia > Bacteroidales > Bacteroidaceae > Bacteroides. The sequence goes on from CABMPP010000033.1 coordinate 3,300, forward strand.
ATATCAAAGCCCAATACTTCAGCCTCGCCCGATGCAACATCCAGTTCGCCGTAGAAAGTCTTGAGCAGGCTCGTCTTACCGGAGCCAACCTTACCAATCAGGTACACGAACTCTCCTTTGTGAAGTTCCAGATTCACATCGTTCAGTACGCACAACTCCTGTTGGTGTATTTCTACGTCCTTGTATCGTATCAGCGCTTCGCCCATCCGCCACCTTTATTTCTTAATATCTAATTGCTTAATGCTTCTTCCAGTTTGCACTGTGACGCTCTTCCAATTCACGGGCAAGATCTTCAATGCGATATCCCTTGGAAGTGAGCAGCACAATGAGGTGATACAACATATCGGCACCCTCATAAATCAGACGTTCGTCTGTACCGTTACAAGCTTCGATAACAGTTTCCACTGCTTCCTCACCTACTTTCTGTGCCATTTTGTTGACACCGGATTGAAACAGACTGGTAGTATATGAACCTTCCGGCATTTCTTCATAGCGTTTGCAAATGAAGTCCTGAAGAAGTTTCAGGAACATGACAGGCTGCTCGTTCTTCTCGCCCCAGCAAGTATCCGCACCGGTGTGACAAACGGGACCTACGGGATGTACCTGAATAAGCAGGGTATCCTGGTCGCAATCTTCCTTCATGGAGACTACGTTCAAAAAGTTACCACTCTCCTCCCCTTTCGTCCAAAGACGGTTCTTGGTACGGCTGAAGAAAGTTACCTTTCCGGTTTCTACCGTCTTGTCATAGGCCTCCTTGTTCATAAAGCCCAGCATCAGCACTTTAGCTGTGTCTGCATCTTGTATAATTGCCGGAACGAGTCCGTTCATCTTGTCAAAGTCCAAAGCCATTTCTTTAAGTTATAAGTTATGAGTAATCTATTATCTTCTCATCTCTATTCCCTGGGTGCAAAGATACGATTTTAATTCGGGAATTTTGATTTCTCCGAAATGAAAAACACTGGCTGCCAAGGCAGCATCTGCTTTTCCTTGCAGAAACACATCGCGAAAGTGCTCTTTGGCACCGGCTCCACCCGATGCGATGACAGGAATGGAAAGCCTGTCGGCAAGGGTGGCAAGGGCCTCGTTGGCATAACCGGTCTTCACACCGTCATGGTTCATGCTGGTAAACAATACTTCGCCCGCACCACGTTCCTGGGCCTCTTTAGTCCATGCAAACAGTTCTTTATCAGTTTCCACCCGACCACCGTTCAGATAGCACCACCACCCTTTTTCCGTCTGCCTGGCATCGACCGCCAATACACAGACCTGAGAACCGAAGTTCTTTGCAATCTCGTCTATCAACTCCGGACGACGAATTGCAGAAGAGTTGATGGAAATTTTATCGGCACCGGCATTCAACAGTCTGTCCACATCGCTCAGCTCATTGATGCCTCCACCAACAGTAAACGGGATGCTGATATTCGCGGCAATGCGCTTCACCAGTTCGGTGAAAGTCTTACGGCCTTCAAAACTGGCGGTGATATCAAGGAATACCAGTTCATCGGCTCCCTGCTCGCTATAAGCACGTGCCAACTCAACGGGGTCGCCTGCCTGGCGCAGGTTCACGAAATTGGTTCCTTTTACGGTCTGCCCGTCTTTGATGTCGAGACAGGGAATGATTCTTTTCGCTAACACTTTATTCAGTTATGGGTTATGAGTTATCACTCTAAAAAGTTTTCTAATTCCTTGAAGGTTATACGGCCTTCGTACAACGCCTTACCAAAAATAACGGCAGGCACGCCGGCTTCTTCCAGCCGGTAGATATCGTCGGCACCACTCACACCTCCACTGGCTATCAGATAAAGGTCGGGATGCTGCTCCAAGACCTCTTTATACAGTTCGATTGACGGTCCTTGCAGCATACCGTCGCAACTGATATCAGTACAGATAACCTTACGGATGCCTTTCTCTACATAATCTTTCAAGAATGGGAACAATTCGCAGGCACTCTCGTCTTTCCAGCCATTGACAGCAATCTTTCGGTCTTTCACATCGGCCCCAAGAATGATTTTCTCCGAACCATACGTCCGAAGCCAATGATGGAACAGTTCCGGATTCTTCACGGCAATACTGCCACCGGTCACCATCTGCGCACCGCTTTCAAAGGCTATCACCAAGTCTTCATCGCTCTTCACTCCGCCACCGAAATCAACAGTCAGAGAAGTATGCGCAACGATCTGCTCCAATGTACGGTAATTCACCACATGATGCGAAGCAGCACCGTCGAGGTCGACCACATGAAGGCGGCGGATGCCATGATCTTCCAATTCTTTGGCAACCTCTACAGGGTTCTCATTGTACACCTTCTTACTGTTATAATCACCCTGGGAAAGGCGTACGCACTTTCCGTCGATGATGTCAATAGCGGGGATCAGTTCTATCATAATGTCAAAAAGTTCTGTAAGATACGCTCGCCCACACTCCCACTCTTTTCGGGGTGAAACTGGGTAGCGTAATAATTATCTTTATGCAAGGCGGCACTGAACGGGAAAATATAATCCGTCACAGCTGCGGTACAATCATTCAACGGGACATAATAGCTATGTACAAAATACACAAACTCGTCTTTCGTAAAACCTCGGAAAAGATCACTATTAGTTTGTGCAATGGTGTTCCAACCCATGTGAGGCACCTTGTCTTCATGTTTTTGAGAAATAAAGCGCTTTACGTCTGCATCAAAAATACCGAGGCAATCTGCATCTCCTTCCTCCGAATAACGGCACATCAACTGCATGCCCAGACAAATGCCTAATATCGGCTGGCGCAACTCCTTTATCAGCTTGTCCATACCATTGGCACGCAGGAAGTTCATTGTTGTTCCCGCCTCTCCCACACCGGGAAAGATAACTTTATCCGCAGCACGAAGTACTGCCTCGTCCGCCGTAATCACCGCCTCCACGCCCAAGCGCTTCAACGCATAATCCACCGAACGGATATTGCCTGCATTATATTTGATGACCGCAACTTTCATAGCCTTTTAGTTAAATATCACAGTTTTATTTTTATATGCCAACACCTTGCGTTCAATATGCTTCTGAACGGCACGGGAAAGGACAATTTTCTCCAGGTCTTTCCCTTTGTTCACCAGGTCCTGCACGGTATCCTTATGCGTAATACGCACTACATCCTGCTCAATGATAGGACCGGCATCCAATTCCGTAGTCACATAATGGCTGGTAGCACCGATAATCTTCACACCACGTTCAAAAGCTGCATGATAGGGTTTTGCACCCACAAATGCAGGAAGGAAAGAATGATGAATGTTGATAATCCGGTTGGGGTAAGCATTAATCATCCGCTCGGAAATGACCTGCATGTAACGTGCCAGGACAATGAAAGTAATCTTGTGCTTTGCCAGCAGTTCCATTTCCTTCTTTTCCTGTTCCTCCTTTGTTTCTTTCGTGATAGGGAAAAGGTGGAAAGGAATGCCGAAACGTTCTGCCACATGTTGCAGGTCGGGATGATTGCTTATTATAAGAGGTATCTCCACATTCCACTCTCCGGCCGTATAGCGTGCCAGCAGATCGAAGAGGCAATGCGACATCTTCGAAACAAAGATGGCCATGCGCGGCTTGGTGTCGGAAAAGTAAAGGCGGAAGCTCATTTCGTACTTTTGCGCATATAAAGTTGCAAAATAATCTTCTATTTTCTCTTGGGGTACCAGAAAGTCTTTCAGTTCCCACTCAATACGCATGAAAAAGATATTCTCCACATGGTCTACGTATTGATCCAGGTAGATAATATTACCTTTGTTCACCGTTATAAAGTCTGTCACTTCTGCCAGGATGCCCGGTTTGTCGGGGCAGTGAAGCAACAGTTTGGCTGTTTTCATCATCCTAAAATCTCTTTATTTATCGTTTTCAAATAACAACATTCTCATTTTGAGTCCGCAAAAATAACGATTTATTGCAAAACAACGAAGTTTTCGAGCAGTAAGTTTAAAAGAAGCCTCAAAAAGTTTCGTTTTCTCCAGACAAAGAGCTCAAATCAGTGATAAAATAGTACATAAGTCTATTTCTAAATAGTTGTTAAACTCCATATTTTTTCATTTCCACAAACTTCTCAATATGAGGATATAAAGCCGATGCAGCCCAAAACGCTCAAAAAAAACTTTATCACAGCTATTGCAGATATCAAAGAAATGCCTACCTTTGCAACCGCAATCGAGAGAGATAGCAATTAAAGAATGAAATAATGGTGCGTTAGTTCAGTTGGTTAGAATACATGCCTGTCACGCATGGGGTCACGGGTTCGAGTCCCGTACGCACCGCGAAAGCAAATAGCAAATTAAAGCAAAGCTCTGAAATTCAAGGATTTCAGAGCTTTTTCTTTTTCTCTACTTCGGCAAAAAATAGCGTTTTTAGGCAGTTCTCACGTGGCTTATTCGTGGGACTTTTTGAAAGCTGTTTTTGCTCCCACGAATTGACACATTTAAAAACCGCAAAACGTTCTGTGATGCTTTCTCAAATCATTTTGTGAGCTTTTTAAAGTCATTAACACAAAACGAATTGCGAGATTTTATTTATTTTCTGCCCTTCTTTAAACACCTCTCAAAAACATTTTAACAAGCGTTCAAATCATACGTATTTCGTATCTTTGTATAAATCTTAGAGACAAACCGCCTAAGTCACCCATAGTCCTATCATTTCTTTTCCATAACACGACCTATGTACGCTTCCACATCTGGATGTATGGCGGCAGAGTTTCGGCAAAGGACTTGTCCGGCTTCCAGTCGGACATAAAACGGTGTTGGCAAGCCAGGCATTCTTCATAGGTAGTATATCTGCATGGTCTGAAGCTGCGTGCATGAACGGCTATCGTCCGCAGCAGGACGCTGCGGACAGTGGTCATCAGCTCGCGGATGTTACCAGCCAGAGGTAGCACCCAATTGAAGGAGTGGCACGTCGTCATCAGGATACCGGTAGATGAAATCAAAAGTAGCTTTCTGGGAATCCATAGGCTGACAAGAATTATACTTCGCTAGGCGGAACACCGAACTGCCGCTTGAAACTGCGCGAGAAGTTGGCCAGCGAAGATGCCCCCACCTTGTAGCACACTTCGCTCACGGTGTATTTGCCCGTCTGCAGCAGTTGCATGGCCGTATTCATGCGATAAGTAATGAGGAAGTTCTGCGGCGTCTGCCCCGTCAGCGACTTGACACGTGCATATAAGCTACTATAGCTCATCAGCATTTCCTTTGCCAGCGAAATAATGCCGAATGCCTCGTCGTCCAAGTGCTTGTCCAACAGCGCGTGCAAGTTCTCCAAGAACTGGCGGTCCTGTTCATTGAGCATAACTTCACGTGCCTTTCCCTTCGACAGACTTTCCGAGGTAAAGTTCTGCACAATCCGTTGCATCCGCCTACGGTTTTCCAGCAGGTTGCTTATGACGGCTTTCAAATAGAAGGGGTCGAAAGGCTTGCCCACATAGGCATCAGCACCGCAATCCAACCCTTTGATGCTGCTGTCCGTATCATTCTTTGCCGTCAGCAGGATAACGGAGATGTGTCCCCAGTCGGCACTTGCTTTGATAGTCTTGCACAACTCGTAGCCATCTTTCCGAGGCATGACCACATCACTCACAATCAGTTCAGGCAGATTCATTCCCAATCTATCTATAGCTTCCTCTCCATTTTCCACGGCAATGATATTATAATCCGACGACAACAGCGCCCGCAGGTATTCGCGCACCTCCTGGTCGTCTTCTACAATGAGCAACGTGTTCTCCTTAGGAGCGACTTTTTCTACGGCATTTATCTCACCTGCCGGTATGGGCATCTTGTACTCATTGTTTTGTGCCCGTTCCTCGGGACTATATGCCGTCAGCGACTGCGGGATACTAAGGGTGAAGCAAGCCCCCTGAGGATGGTTGGGCGTGTAGTCTATATTTCCCTTATGCAGATGTGCCAAATATTGCGCATAGTTCAGACCGATACCCTTGCCATTCACATTGGGATATTTCTTATCGGCCCCCAACCGTTCAAAGCGACCAAATAGTTGTTTCTGTTTTTCAGGCAGAATACCTTGTCCCGTATCGGCCACGCGTATTCGTGCGTTTTTTCCGTCGCTTTCCACGATAACGTCGATACTTCCCCCTTCAGGCGTGTATTTAATGGCGTTACTGAGCAAGTTGTAAAATATCTTTTCCACCTTCTCTGCATCAAAACAAACCACCATATCCTGCTTCTGTTCATCGTGCATGTTTATCGTCAGCCCTTTTTCGTAGGCAATAAACCGGAAGTTGGCTATCTGTGCCTGTACGAAAGCTACCAAGTCTGTCATGGCAACCCGAAGTTGCTTCTCGTCCTTCTCCCCCTCCTTGGAGTCCAGCAACTGCTTCACAAGCCGCAACAAGCGGTCGGTATTGCGCAACATGATGTCCATCAAGCCACGCTCATGCTCATTCAGATTACTTTCTTTCGCCAGTTCTTTCAACGGGGCATATACCATGGCCAGCGGTGTGCGTACTTCGTGCGAAATGTTGGTCACAAAGTCTATGTGTGCCTGATTTATCTCCTTTTGGTACTTGGCCAATGCTAGCCTCTCCTCTTGTGTCCGCCAACGTATAATCAGTCGGATGACCAGCAGCGCCAGCCCGATGCCGATCAGCCAGTACAACACAATGACCAAAGGCGCGGCCCACGGTGCAGGGTGGACAACCACCTTCTTGGCCAGTTCGTTCTTGCACCATTCTCCACTCAGTATGCGAGCTTTCACCTTGAACGTATATTTCCCGGCTGGCAGGTTGGAATAGACCACCCGCTTGTTAGAGCCAGCGTCAATCCAGTTCTTGTCGAAGCCCTCTAACATATAGGCATAGTTCAGCAGGGAACCCGCCTCTAACTTTAATGCCGAATAGTAGAACGTAACTGTATTCTCCCGATAAGACAACGACAGTTTTTCCTCGCTCTTATTATGTATACTCCCATTCACCAATACCATGTCCAGATTCAGCGGGATATCCGGTTTCTTCTCAATGGGCACATCCGGATAAATGGCCGTGATGCCGCCCGAACCTCCGAAAAACAAAGTACCGTCAGGCGCCACTGCCGCACAATTCAGCGCATACAGTTTCCCTTTGCAGAAGTGGTTGTCATATAAATAGGAAAATGTTTTTTCCTGCACATCATACTTTCCTATATGCGTAGACGAACTAAACCAGATGTTCCCTTCCTTGTCTTCGATCACTGCCTTCAGACTGTTGTCTATCAGTCCCGACGACATGTCAAACCGTTCCAAATATTGTGTACGTGGGTCGTAATGCATCAGTCCGGTGTTGTAAGTCCCTATCCAGTACGTATTGCTCCTATCGATAATAAGTGAATTCGGGTTGGGCAAATAGAGTGAGTCCAACGGAATGAACTGCTGGTCTTCGCCAAACTTGTAGATACCGTTGGCCACCGTGTAGAGAATCATTGTGCCCGATGGACGCAATGTCTGCAGCTGCGAAAACGAAATGCTGCCCGGCGCATACTGGTAAGTGAACTCTCCGTCGGTCGCCAGCGTGGCAAATCTATCGGCCAGCGTAACCCAAATACGTTCTTCCTTGTCTTCACTGATGGAAAACACATTAGCTGGGAAGGTATAATGGTTCTCCTCCCGCACGATTTTTCCCTCCCGAATAGCATACTTCCATAGCTCCGAACGGTTCCGGATGACCCACAACCTATTCTTCGAGTCAATAAAAATATGCCCATAAAGGCTACCATCCGCCAAATGGAAAGCTATCTTATCACCACCCATATCATAACTGGCAATATCGTGAGAGGAGCGCATCCACAAATAGCCCTCATGGTCGAACAAAAGATTTTTCACGAAGGGGTCTTCCAAGCGTTCGAAAATGGACGACAAATTGTTAAAGGCTGCCCTTTCGGGATAATAGTGAAAGTCGTTCTCTTGGTCAGACAGCCATATCCCGTTGTTTGCATCAATGAAACAGACATATCTGTCCCCCTTCAACTGTTGCTGTGCATGGATACGTGTCAGTACCCGTCGCACCACATCATAGCGGTACATTCCATCGCCCGAAATACCTATCAGCAGGAAGTTTTGCCGATAAGGGAGCACGAAGTGTATTTTTTTGTTCTGTGTAACCTCCATAAAGTCGGTAGGCAAAAGCAGTTCCTCCCACGTCCTCGCGTCGTAACACAATAGTCCTTTGCTTGTGGTTACCCACATGTGGAGACTGGCGTCTTCCACAATGCCCTCTATGTAGGCATCCTTAGGGCCATTCAGCATCCGCAACAAGTTCAAGTCTTTGTCCAATATATAAATGTCTGTGGCATGGTGCCTGGCGCTGGCCGTCCACACTTGCTTTTGACTGGAAACGGTAATGGCACCGACTATGCTCATACCCGGTTGTAGATAATATTTCTCCTCTTTCAACGTCTGCTTGTTTACCTTGGCCACACCCTTGCGGTCAGTAATAATAAGCCACTCGTTATCCAGGTCCAGCACGCGCCCTATGGGGTTGAAGCCTACCTGTTGCGGATGTCTGAATATGCCATCTTCCCACACACACAATCCGCATTCGTTCGACATCCACAAGCGGTTGTCAGTGTCAAACATCAAGTTACTCACATAGTCACTATTGAGCGCCGTGGAGTCCTCTTGCGCATAATATACAGTGTAGTTCGAGCCGCTGAAACGGTTCAGCCCGTGGTTAGTCCCTATCCAAATGTATCCTTTGGGATCTTCAGCAAACGAAGTGATGAAGTTGCTCGATATTTGTTCCATCAGCGGAAACTGGGCTGGGAGGGGTACGGACCACAACATCAGCAGCAAGGCATAGATGCCTTTCCATTGCAGTTTGAGTTTTTCCATGCAAGTAGTGTGTCGTTTAAGGTTCATATGAAACATCAATATCCTTTTTTCTGCACAAAATTATATAAAATGAGTGATAATCAAAATATATCCTTACTTTTTGCAAAAGAAACATGAGTGATAAACGGAATTTCAATTTTAGAGATTAACGGTTAGTAATGGGTGATTAGTAGGTGCAATAAATGTCCCTAACCTGTCCTGCTCTCGTTTACTTATCAAAAATATGCAGGTAGAGGCTTGTCTCAATATTGAAATCATACGTTTTAGACAACTTTAAGTAGATTTTGATAAGTCGATTAAAGATTTTGATAACTTGATAAGAACAGTTTTTCCCACATTTGTGTCAACAAAAGACCAAATGTTATGCGAATAAGTAAATCAGGTATCATGAAATTGAAGACGGCTTCCTTGCTATGTGTGGGGAGCGTCTTACTGTGCAGCATTTTGGCTTGCTCTAACCAGACCAAGCAGAGTACAGAAGAAAACAATGATGAACAGCAATTGTTCATTGGTGACGACATTGCCGTAGCTCAGACCCAATACGGCAAAGTGAAAGGCTTTATATTAAGGGGGATCTACAACTTCTGCGGAGTGCCTTATGGGGCAAGTACGGCGGGCGAGAACCGCTTCATGCCTCCTCGCGAACCCGAACCGTGGGAAGGTATTCGTCCGGCGGTATTCTGGGGTGACACAGCACCGCAAAAGACCAAGGGGAAATACCGTAACAGTTACAGCACGTTTGTCGACCATTGGAATTATTATGATGTAAGCGAAGATTGCCTCATGCTGAACGTTTGGACGCCCGGGCTGGCCGATGGCAAGAAGCGCCCTGTGCTGGTATGGTTGCATGGCGGCGGCTTTACCAACGGTAATGGCATTGAGCAGGACGGTTATAATGGCGAAAATATCAGTCGTTATGGCGACATCGTGTTCGTGTCCATCAATCATCGTTTGGGGCCTATCGGGTTCTCCGATCTTTCGGTGGCCGGTAAGGGATTCGAGGCATCGGGCAATGTGGGCATTCTCGACCTGGTGGCCGGCTTGAAGTGGGTACACAACAACATCGGGCAGTTTGGCGGAAATCCCGACAATATCACCATCATTGGCCAATCGGGCGGCGGCTCCAAAGTGTGCACGCTAGTGGCCATGCCCGAAACGCAAGGGCTTATCCACAAGGCCGTAGCCTTGAGCGGAAACTCTACCGATGCCATCGACAAGAATTACAGTACAGCCGTGGGCAAGGTAATCTTGCAGGAAGCTGGCTTGAAGCCTTCCGAGGCAAGTAAACTACAGCAGATGCCATGGCTCGACTATATCGAGTTAGCAAACCGTGCCGTGGCCAAGTATAACAAACAAGCTGGCATTACCGGTCGCCGTGGCGGATTCGGTCCTATCGCCGACGGTACGCATATTCCTATGGGTGGATTCTTTACCAATCCCTCAGCCCCTTCGACCAATATCCCGATGATTTTCTGCACTACCAATTGCGAATTCTCCCTGAGCCGCGACAATGCCGCTTTGGAGCAGATTGACAGAAAGCAATTAGTCGAAATGATAAACCAAATGAAAGGTGGGAACGGTGACAAGATAGTCGACGCTTATGCCAAAGCCTTTCCAGACAAAAAACCTATCGAATTACTTGGCTTGATATTGAGTTCGCGTGAAAATGTCATTGCTACGGCCAACCAGAAACTGACGCAAAAGGCTCCGGTCTACCTGGCGTGGTTCGGTTGGAATCCTCCTTTGTTCGACGGCCGCATGCACGCCTTCCATTGCCTGGACATCTGCTTCTGGCTGAAGAATACCGACTTGATGCTTACTCATACAGGCGGTGGCAAGCGTCCGCGTGACCTTTCCACAAAAATGACTGATGCTTTGTTGAATTTCATGCGCACCGGTACCCCCAGTTGTGCAAACCTGCCCGAGTGGCCGCAGTACACGGCTGAGAAAGGTGCCACAATGATGCTCAACGATGTCTGTGAGGTGGTTTACAACCCCGACAAGGAAGCACGCGAATCTTTGAAATAGTACATTATCCTTATTATTCCTTATAATTAAAATGTGAGAAACACGTATGAAAAAAAGTGTAGTTTTACGTTTTTGCAACGTAGTCTTGTCATTCGTACTGGCACTTGCTTGCATGTATGCAGTTCCGGTACAAGCATCTCCCTTACAATCGAAGACGATTACGGGAGTAGTAACATCGGGTACGGACAGTTCTCCCTTGATTGGGGTAAGTGTCCAAGTACAGGAAAACTCTACCGGTAGCATCACCGACCTTGATGGCCGATATTCTGTGCAGGCCAGTGAAGGGCAAATGCTGGTTTTCTCTTACATTGGCTTTAAGTCGCAGACCATCAAGGTAGGCGCATCTTCTATCATCAACGTGGTACTGATGGAAGACAATGAAATGTTGGACGAAGTCGTAGTTGTAGGCTACGGCGTCCAAAAGAAAAAGTTGGTGACGGGTGCCACTGTCCAAGTGAAAGGTGATAAAATCGCCGAGCTAAACACCACCAATCCCTTGCAGGCCATGCAGGGACAGACACCGGGTGTAAACATCACTTCTATTTCCGGTCAGCCGGGTGAAAGCCTCAAGGTGAGCATCCGTGGTTTGGGTACTGTAGGCAATGCCGAACCGTTATATCTGATTGATGGTGTGCGCGGTGACATCTCCAACCTGAACCCCGCCGACATCGAGAGCATCGACATCTTGAAGGATGCCGCTTCCGCTGCCATCTACGGTGCGCAGGCTGCCAACGGTGTAGTATTGGTGACCACCAAGAACGGTAAGGAAGGTAAAGCCGTGGTCTCATTCGACGGTTATTTCGGTGTGCAGAACGTGGCAAAAAAGGTGGACTTGTTGAATACCGAGCAGTACATGATGATTATGGACGAATCGCACCGCAACTCTACCGGTTCCGGATATGACTGGAGTAGCTATAAGTCCATTTATGATGCGAACGGCAATCTCTATGATATAGATTGGCTGGACAAAATGTTTGAAAACAATACCCAAATGCAGAGTTATACCCTTGGCATTACGGGTGGTTCGACTACTTCCCAATATGCCATTTCGTTGGGTTACATGTCGCAGGAAGGAATTGTCGGTGGTAAGGACGTATCTAACTTCTCCCGTTATAACTTCCGTATCAACTCCGAGCACAAGTTATTCAAAGACCTGCTGAAAGTGGGTGAACAAGTCAGCTTCGTTTACCGTGATAAGACTGGCATTGGCGTAGGCGGCCAGTACGACAACTCGTTACGTGGCACTTACGAAATTGCTCCGTTTGTTCCCATTTACAGCAACAACAACATTTACGACATGCCCTACAACGATACCTCCAATTCCGATTGGAATCAAGAAGACGGTAACCCCTACGGTTCGATGATGATGCGCCATAACCAAAACAAGAACGTCTTCTTCTCCGGCAACGCTTATGCTGAATTACAGCCTGTCAAGAACCTGAAGATTCGTACCGTATTCGGTGCTAACTACAGCACCAACGAATACCGTAACTTCAACCCGATATACCAATTCGGTTCGACAAGCCGTAACACAAATACCAATGTTACCCAAAACATGCAACATGTATTGGAACTCACGTGGACCAATACGGCTACTTATGACTGGAAAGTAAACGACCATGCCTTCAATGCCTTGATCGGTATGGAGTCCTACCAATACAACGGCACTTACTTAAGTGGCAGCAATTCTTCCTTGAAAGAAGGATTTGATGATTGGGAACATGCTTACGTCACTAATGGCACAGCTGCTTCTACTGCCAGTGGTTTGGGTGTCAGCGGTTATCCGCTGGATGAAACCCGCACGGTTTCTTACTTCGCCCGCTTTGGTTGGAACTGGAAAGAAACCTACATGCTGAATGCTACGATACGTGCCGACGGTTCCTCCAAGTTTGCCCGTGGACACCGTTACGGTTATTTCCCTTCCATCTCCGCAGGCTGGATCATGACCAACGAGAAGTTCATGGAAAGTACCCGCAGCTGGCTCGACTACTTCAAACTGCGTGTCAGTTGGGGACAGGTAGGTAACCAGAACATCAATAACTACCAATACCTGGCACCTATCACGTCACAATATATATATTACTATTTCGGTAACTCCCATCAAAATTCGTCTACCGAGGCTGCAGCATTGGGTAACAACTGGGGCGCTTATCCCAGCCGTTTGGCTAATGAAAAGTTGACGTGGGAAACTTCCGAGCAGACCAATATCGGCTTCGATGCCCGCCTCTTCGACAGTCGTTTCGGCATGAACTTCGATTTCTATGTGAAGAAAACAAAGGATTGGTTGCTCACAGCTCCTATTTTGAATACAGCCGGTACGGGCGCTCCTTACATCAACGGTGGCGACGTAAAGAATACCGGTATGGAATTGGCTTTAACTTGGAACGACACTGTAGGTAAAGACTTTAATTATAACGTCACGCTGAACGGTTCCTACAACAAGAATAAGGTAGGTCATATTCCTACCAGCGACGGCATCATCCATGGCGCAGGCGATGAATTGTACAATAATGCTACCGAATTCTACCGTGCAGAAAACGGCCAGCCTATCGGTTACTTCTGGGGCTATGAAACTGCCGGCATTTTCCAGAACACGCAGGAAATAGAAGACTGGCGTGCTGCAGGCAACGGCATCCTGCAGTCGAATGTACAGCCGGGCGATGTGCGCTTTGTGGACCAAGACCATGACGGACGAATCAACGACAACGATAAGGTGAACTTGGGCAACGGCATTCCTGATTTCACATTGGGTTTGAACTTAGGCTTCAATTACAAAGGCTTCGATTTCTCCATCGTGGCAAACGGCGCCTTTGGACAGCAGATTGTACAGTCTTACCGTAACCATACCCGTCCTACGCCGAACTACACAACGGCTATCCTCGACCGGTGGCACGGTGAAGGTACCAGCAACCGGATTCCGCGTGTTACGGACAACAACATCAACTATCAGTTCTCTGACTTGTTTATACAAAATGGTGACTACCTGCGTTTGAGTACCCTTACGTTGGGTTATGACTTCGCAAAATTGTTCAAAAGTAAAGCAGTCAGCCAGGCCCGCTTGTACTTCCAGGTACAAAATCTATTCACCATTACCGGGTATGACGGTATGGATCCAGAAATCGGCTTCGGTTCTTCCAACAATTCTTGGGTATCGGGCCTAGATTACGGTTACTATCCGCGTCCCCGTACTGTTCTTGTAGGTGTAAATCTTAAATTCTAATTTATAAAAATACGTATGAATATGAAAAATATTAGGTCTAACATAATTGCAACAGGCATTTTATGCCTGAGTTTAGGAATGACTTCTTGCACTAAGGGCTTCTTGGATGTGGAATCAAAGACCGAATCTACGACAGGAAATTTTTATAAGACAGAGCAAGACGCCTATCGTGCCTTGTTGGGTTGCTACGATGGTTATAGACGTGCAACGTGTGGTAGCGCTGTCAATATCTTAGTTAGCGCTGAAGTAATGGGATATGAATGTTTCGGTGGTTCGGGTGCTTCCGATGGTAACGGCATGCGTGTGACCGACCGTTTTGACCTCTCTGAAATGCCTTCTTCCACAGGTTCCAACTGGTCTGGTTATTATGCGGGCATTTACCGTTGCAACGAATTGATCACGCGCGAAAATGGCATTCAGTGGAACGAAACGGGCAGCATGCATACTCAGTATATGGCCGAGTGCCGTGCCATTCGTGCTTTCTTATATTTCGATGTGGTGCGTCAGTTCGGCAACATTCCTTTGCTTACCGAACCTACTGATGAGAATATACCGCAAGCAGACCCCGCTGACGTGTATAAGCTGATTTTCGATGACCTGAAGTTTGCCATCGAAAATATCCCGGCAAACGCTTATCCCAAAGCTGAATCGGAGACAAACGACGGCAAGATTACCAAGTATGCCTGTGAAGCCATCTTGGCACGCGCTTATTTGTACTACACCGGTTATTATGGTCAGGAGCCTGAGGGCGTGAGCAAAGCCGATGCATTGTCCGCCGTAGAAGACATTATTTCTTCGGGAGAATACGCCTTAGTACCTGAGTACCGGCGTTTGTGGCCTGCAGCCTGTGCCCAGAAAGCAGAAGTAGGCGATGTGACTACCTTATATGGCGATTATGCCGGTGATGGTAACAGCGAGACAGTATTGACCGTAAAATGTACAGCCAGTGTCAACTGGGCCGGTTCGGACGGTAATCGTTGGCAAGTGAATATTGCCTTGCGTACCTCAACAGGCGTGGCTCCTTATGCACAAGGTTGGGGGTATGCTACGGTGAA
Organism: uncultured Bacteroides sp.; assembly: GCA_902388495.1. Lineage (GTDB taxonomy): Bacteria > Bacteroidota > Bacteroidia > Bacteroidales > Bacteroidaceae > Bacteroides. The sequence continues at coordinate 18,425 of CABMPP010000033.1, forward strand.
TCCAGAATTCGTTGAAGAATATGAGAATGGCGATACCAGGCGTACAGCTTCTGTAATTGATATAAAAGGTGAGGGATTGGAAGAAAATCAGCTGGTTCAAACTTGTATTGTCCAATCGCAGGAATACACCGGTTACTACATCAAGAAGTATGCTCCGCTGGCCTTTGCCAATGGTACGCATGCCGGTATGGAAAACGGTACGGGTAACTTGATGATTTCAAACCACCAGGATTTCGTTCGAGTTCGCTATGCCGACGTGTTGTTGATGGCAGCCGAGCTGGGCAGTCCCAAGGCACAACAGTATTTCAACATGGTTCGAGAGCGTGCCTTTAAGGATAAAGACGGTAATATTTCTCCGCTATACACCGAAAAGCAGGCTACAAAAGAGAACATAATGCGCGAACGTCAGTTTGAATTTGCTTTCGAGGGCATCAACTATTACGATTTGCTGCGCCAAGGCATAGATTATGCAGCTACCCAATTGGCCAAGCAAGACGGCGTTGAGGTGCTGACAGCCGGTGGTCCCGCTACCATCTCGTTCAATCCCCAGAACTTTATAAACAAGGCTGGTTTGATGATGGTCAACACGAACCAGATTCTGCTGTCTGACGGTGTTTTGAAGCAAAATCCGGGTTGGTGATAAGAAACATGTGCTTATCAAAAAGATCCGTTTTCCACACATTCTTTTTGAATTAGAGAACTAAATTTACTGCATATAAGATTTGCGAACTAAATTTATATAACCATGAGAATAAAATCTTTATTTGTTGTGTCGTGCCTCATGATGGCTTGCTTGTCGGTCGGGGCGCAGAAAACTTACAAGTTTCAGAACACGAAGCTATCGGATGAAAAGCGCATCGACGCCTTACTGGAAGAGCTTATGTTGGAGGAGAAAATTACTTTACTCGGCAGTGACCTGGCTGTGCCCCGTTTGGGCATATTACCTTGTCGTCACCATGAGGGCCTACACGGATTGGCTTTGGGTGGCCCTGCTGCCTGGGGAGGGCGTGAGAAGGGGGAGAATGGGAAAATAATCCCTACCAATAGGCCTACGACTATTTTCCCACAATCGTATGGACTGGGTGCCACCTGGGATGTAGACTTAGTGAAGAAGGTGGGCGAGCAGGCTTCCCTTGAAGCGCGCTACTACATGCAACGCCCTGAAGATAAGCGTACAGCCTTGGTGATGCGTGCTCCGAATGCCGACTTGGCACGCGACCCGCGCTGGGGACGCACGGAAGAAAGTTACGGTGAAGATGCCTTCCTGACTGCCAGGCTGACAGTAGCCAACATCAAAGGCCTACAAGGTGATGACCCACGCTATTGGCGCACTGCTGCCCTGATGAAACACTTCCTGGCCAACAGTAATGAAGACCGCAGAGACAGCACATCGAGCAACTTCGATATGCGCCTATTCTACGAATATTATGCTTATCCTTTCTACAAAGGCATCACTGAAGGTGGAAGCCATGCTTTCATGGCTGCCTATAACGGATGGAACGGTCCGGCCATGTGCGTGCATCCTTGTTTGAAGGAGATTACCCGCGACAAATGGGGCAACAACGGCATTATCTGCACAGATGGCGGCGCATTGAAACTGCTGGTCAATGCCCACCATGCTTATCCCAGTATGGCCGAAGGGGCGGCTGCAGTGGTAAAGGCTACTACAGGACAATTCTTGGATGTTTATAAACCTTATATCGAGGAAGCTTTGGAAAAGAACCTGCTGACCGAGGAAGACATTGACAAGGCTATTCGTGGCAACCTATACGTAGCCCTGAGGCTGGGCTTACTGGACGGAAAGGATTCTGCTGATCCTTATAAGAACATCGGTACCGTCCCCAACGAAGTGCCTCCTTACGAACGTGAGGAAGCCAAGCAATTGGCACGCGAAGTGACGGCCAAGTCGGTGGTGCTGCTGAAAAACAGTAAGAATCTGCTGCCCCTTGATGCCTCCAAGCTGAAGAAGATAGCCGTGATAGGCCCTTATGCCGATAAGATTGTGCAAGACTGGTATAGCGGCACACCAGCATATGAGGTTACTATCTTGGAAGGTATTCGCAACGCCGTGAAAGGTGGACAGACAGAAGTGATTTATGCTGCCAACAATGCGATAGATGAAGCCGTGAATGCGGCCCAAGAGGCTGATGTAGCTGTGGTATGCGTGGGTAACCACCCGTATGGCACACGTCCGGACTGGTTCTTCTGCCCCGTACCGAGTGACGGACGAGAGGCTGTGGATAGGAAATCGCTGATGTTGCCTGATGAAGACTTGCTGAAGCAGGTGTATAAGGCCAATCCCAATACCATCCTGGTACTAGTTAGCAGTTTCCCATACACCATCAACTGGAGCCAGGAAAATCTGCCTGCTATCTTGCACATTACGCATTGCAGCCAGGAACAAGGTAACGGTTTGGCCGACGTCTTGTTTGGTAAGGTCAATCCCTCCGGACATACCACCCAGACGTGGGTAAAGGACATTACCGACCTGTCCGACATGATGGATTATGACATCCGCCACGGACGTACTTACATGTACTACAAGGGCGATGTGCTTTATCCCTTCGGCTATGGCTTGAGCTATACGACATTCGACTACCAGCAAATCAAGTCTGTCAAGCAGAGCAAGGATAAGGTTACCGTGACTGTATTGGTGAAGAATTCGGGCAACTGCGACGGTGAGGAAGTGGTGCAATTGTATGCCAGTTATCCGGAATCGAAGGTAGAACGCCCGATGAAACAGTTGAGAGCATTCAATAAGGTGCCTATCGCAGCCGGTGATACAAAGGAAGTGGTGCTTGATATTCCCAAAGAGGATTTCGCTTATTGGGATGAAGCTCAAGATAAGTTCGTAGTAGAGCCCGGTAAGGTGAAATTGCTTATCGGTACCTCTTCAGCAGATATCCGCCTGGAAGGTGAAGTTACTTTATAGGACAATTATTAGGGTTGAGTAAAAAGATTGTGATGGACGATGCAGAATCCGCACGCGGTCTATCCTTTGCATAGCCGTGTGTGGATTCTTTTTTTATAATGTTCATCTTTGTAATAGAAAAAAGTTCACTGCGTATGAAAACAGTTAAATCGAAAATCATGAAAGGCATCTCCCTGCTTTGCGCGGGTGTTTTCGTGTATGCCTTCTCCGCTTGCTCTGCCGGAGAGACAGGGCAACAACCGGGTAGCGTTTCGCAAGACGGGCAACAGTTATATATAGGAGACTCCATTGCCGTAGCACAAACTCAGTATGGCAAAGTGCGCGGCTATATATTAAGAGGTATATACACCTTCTGTGGCATACCATATGGAGCAAGTACAGTAGGCGAAAATCGCTTCATGCCGCCCCGTGAACCCGAGCCTTGGGAGGGCATCCGTCCGGCGGTCTTTTGGGGCGATACAGCCCCGCAGGTTACGACAGGCAAGTACCGCAACACATACAGTACATTCACCGACCATTGGAATTACTATGACGTCAGCGAAGACTGTCTGATGCTGAATGTCTGGACGCCCGCCTTGACCGACCGTAAGAAACGTCCTGTGCTGGTATGGCTGCATGGAGGCGGCTTTACAAACGGCAGTGGCATTGAGCAGGACAGTTACCGGGGCGAGAACCTCAGCCGCTACGGAGACATTGTATTCGTCTCATTAAACCATCGGCTGGGTCCTATCGGCTTCAGCGACTTTTCGAGGGTGAATGAGAAGCAGTTTGCCGAGTCGGGTAATGCCGGTATCCTCGATCTTGTAGCCGGCCTGAAGTGGGTACACAACAACATCGCACAATTCGGAGGCGATCCGGGCAACATCACCATCATGGGCCAGTCAGGTGGCGGAGCCAAAGTCTGCACGCTGGTAGCCATGGCCGAGACGAAGGGTCTATTGCATAAAGCTATTGCCCTGAGCGGAAACATCACGGGAGCAATAGATAACAATTACAGTGCCGAACTGGGCAAATACATCCTGAAAGAGGCCGGTTTACAGCCTTCACAGATAAATAAATTGCAAGAAATGCCTTGGCTCGACTACATCGCCCTCGCCAACCGAGCAGCTGCTAAGTATGACAAGCAGCAGGGTGGCAACGGCATGATGCGTGGTTCTTTCGGCCCTGTGGGTGATGGCTTCCACATCCCGATGGATACATTTTATACCGATCCGGAAGCTCCTTCGGCCCATGTTCCCATGTTATTCAGCACCACTACATGCGAGTTCTCCATGAGCCGCGACAATGCCGCCCTTGAAAAGATGGACAGGGTGCAGTTGGTGGAAATAGTGGATAAAATGAAGGGCAAGAACGGCGAAAAAATTGTGACGGCTTATGAAAAAGCGTTTCCCGACAAGAAACCCATTGAATTGCTCGGCTTGATAATGAGTTCCCGAGAGAAAGTGATTAAAGCCATCAATGCCAAGGCACAGCAAAACGCGCCAGTTTACCTGGCATGGTTCGGCTGGGAGCCGCCCTTATTCGACGGGCGCATGCGTGCCTTTCATTGCCTGGATATCAGCTTCTGGTTGAAGAATACCGACATCATGCTTACCCATACGGGTGGAGGCAAACGTCCGCGCGACCTTTCCACGAAGATGGCCGATGCCTTGCTGAGTTTCATGCGTACGGGCAACCCCAATTGTGCAAGCCTACCCGAATGGCCGCAATACATGCCGGACAAGGGTGCCACAATGATGCTGAGCGATCGCTGCGAAGTAGTTTATGACCCCGACCGCGAAGCGCGCAAGACGTTGACAGAGTAAGCCAAGCACTTATAAGTGTACAAAAAGCTAAGTAAGGTAATATATTAAGTACGTGAAGAATAGAAATAAAGTTCATCTTCCGTACGCACCGCAAAAGCAACAAGCAACAGTCCTCCGCTCCGAAATCGAAACTTTCGACCACGGAGTGACGGAAGTCCACAGTGCAAGGTCACGGACGGTTGCCGGATAAGGGACTTCCCCCTTCAGATCCGCTTCCAGAGCCTTGAGCATGATATAATCCATGCCTTGATGATGAGTATCTTGCTCTAAAGCTTCCCTTCCCCACTGCTGCCAGTAAGAATGCTCGTAACGTTCTACATAAGCATAATCGGCTTCCCATGCTTCGTCAGGACTGATGCCTTCAAAATAGATTAAACGCCGGTCTCCTTGCCAAATCCCCTTTGTTCCCTGAATTTCGAAATCCAGGCTACGGGGACGCGGCAAGGTAGTATCATGAACTAAGGATATCAAAATTCCATTTTCTGTTTCCATTTGAGTAGAGATGATGTCTCCCATGGTAATTTTTATGTCCGTATTTCCACCCAAATCTTTAATCCGTTGTAACATTCCCGCAGGTTTCGAGGCAAATGATGTCAAATATTTTATCCTGTCTTTTCGGTTGATACCCGCTATCAGGCAAAGGGGAGCAAAACCGTGCGTAGGATAAAGGTCTCCATTCTCGTTCTGATAAAACTTGCTTCGCCATACACTCTCTGTCTTTTTCCGATTTCCGATATTCCCGGCATCATCCAGCAGAAGATGACGAAGATCGTGCCGATATCCACCACGCATATATACGATTTCTCCCAGCATACCCGCATCTACCATATTATGAACCGCCAGAACTTCCCGACGGAAAAGGGTATTCTCCAAAGGATAAACACGACAATTCGTTCGCTCTGCCAAATTGATTAAAGGTTGATATTCATCTAAATAAAGCCCTCCTTTTATCTCCAAAGCAACATGACACTTCCATTCCACACACTGCATGGCATGCCGGACATGATATTGCCAAGGAGAAGCAACAAACACCAGTTCAGGTTTATGCCGGTCGAGCATATTCAGATAATCTTCTTCCCCACTATTATAGCAAACAATTCCAGGCATATCAGCCGGCTCAATGCCGGGGTCTGCCACTGCCACTATTTCAAAAAAAGAAAAATTCTGTAGCAATCGCAACAGCTGTTTTCCTCTATACCCTGCACCAATAAAAGCAGTCTTTATCTTCTTCATATTTTCAATAACAACCAACGCACTTGCAAATATGTGCTTCTGAAGCACATAAAGATTATATATTTGTATATTGAGATTCGCGCCTTGCGAACGCTTGTTCGCAAGGCGCGAATACATATTCAAGCACTGTGAATATCCGTTCGCAAGCTTTGAACAGAGAATTATTACTAAAGAAAAGAACTTTTCTTCCTATCTTCTGTACTTTTTCTCTTAATGCCGGAGAACTTTTCTCTTTATATCCGTAGAATGGGTATTGCATGTAAGTCATCCACCCCACCCTATAAGGAGACACTATTCCTTCTTCGAAGGAGTCACATAATCTTCCTTTATAAACTCATCATATACTCTTTTGGGATGATCGAACGGAGCTATCCCGCTGCGATCCTCATTGAAGTTCTCACGGCGGAATTTCTTCAACTTCACATTGTCTTCGGCATACTCTCTCAGTTTCCTTTTTTCATGTCCGTACAAAGAGCTGTCCAAAACCTCGGAGTTGAGCAAACCTTCTTTGGGAGTAATGGTAGGCAGCAGTTTCTGTTCCAGCAATCCACGATAGGCCCCATTGTATTCGCACCAAATGTTATCTCCCATTACAAACAGACGATAGGTGTAGTTGGACCATGCGGTCTTGATAGTAATTTCACGGGCATAAATTTCGACAGACGCCTCCGAATCAAAATTCTGGTCACGAATGGCAACCAGTTTTCGACCTGAGATGTCTTCTTTCACAACAGCAATCCATTTCTCGCTATTCAGAATCTCATCAACAATTTCTGATAGGTTTTCCTTGATTTCAAATTGTATTCTCATATTATTTGCCTGCGGGTCAGGACTTTTTTACTATCCCCAATTAGATTTTGGTTTCTAAATTAATAAAAGCTGAATAAAAAAACAACTCAAAGAGCATTTTTCCGAGTATTTTCATGCAAATTAGCGCAATTATATGTTAGAAATGCATAAGATGTTAATATTCATAGACAAAGAAAAACCTTCACCCTGGATTAAGAAGTGTTAAGTCTGACATTTATTATGAATATCACTGCATCCTTTTCACTTTTCAATTGTTAATCTACCAAAGAATATTAACCAATAAAGAAGAACAATTATGAAACGAGTCATTACATTGATCGCATTGGTATTGGTAAGTGCATCGACCTTGATGTATGCACAAAGCAAGAGTGAGACACGCCGTGCAGAGCGCAAGGCACAGCGTGAAGCCGAGAAGGCACGTGAAAAAGCAGAAAACGAACGGGCATACGCCATAGCAGTTCAGGCATTGCAAAAAGGAGAGTTTGTATTGGAAGCCGACCAATTGGTCTTTAAAAGAGGACGGAGCGCATACGTATCGCCCACTACAAACTTTGTAATGATGAACGGCAACCAAGCATCCGTTCAAATCGCGTCCAACAGTGCCATTGCAGGTCCCAACGGAATTGGTGGAATTACCGTGGACGGTACTACAAGAGAATTGAAGATAACTACCGACAAGAGGGGAAACTTGAACTGCAATTTCAGTGTACAAGGTGTAGGTATATCGGCACAAGTATTCATCACACTTACAAATGGTGGCAACAATGCAACGGCCAGAATCAGCCCCAACTACAATTCGAATACTTTAACACTAAACGGTCGTTTGGTTCCACTATCCGAATCGAATGTATATAAAGGACGTGCTTTTTAAGCATTTCCTTAAACCAAGCGCTGTTGCCGATTGTTACGCCTGCATAACTCTAAAACTTAACTGTTATGATCAATTATGTAGATAGAATGGCAGATGCCTTAGTAGATGTGCTAAAGTACTCGAACCAGGACGTGGAATGGGTAGAGCCTGATGACATGAAACCCAACGACGGTGTGCAACCCGAATGGTTCTATCCGGCCATAGAAAGTGCGGAATATTCGGAAATCACCGCCATCCTGCAATACACTCAGCAGGAAGCTGTCTTTGAAGACGAAATCGGTGAATTGATGCTTGGCATCGCTTTAGTTGAAATGAAACATTATGCTCATGTGCGGGATGCCATCGTGGCGCTGGGTGGAACATTGCCCAAGCCTTACGACAGCAAAAATGTAAATATAGGCGGAACAGTTACCGAAGCGTTGACTTTGGCTGCACACTCCGAGGTGGCCACCATCAAATTCTACAAATCGGTAAAAGAACGGATTACAGCCAGCACTGAATCGGCAGACATTGCCCGGAAGCTGCTCACTAAACTGATTGCCGACGAAAGCCTGCACCTGAAATTGCTGACACAGCAACTGAAGAAAATGTTGGGAGATGAAAAGAAGTATGAAGAAGCAATGAAAGAAATTTTAAATGAATGATGGTTTGGCGCTTTACGCGCCAAACCATCATTCATAATTATTCCAGACGAACCACATCCCCTATCACAGGCATCAAAACATTCAGCGAATCTTTCTCTTTGAGGCCGACTGCATTTTTCAGAGGTTCGTCCCAAGGATGCCTTGCCAGAGCATATTTGGAATGATGAACGGTGAGCACCTTCTCTGCCTTCAAGTCTTTGGCAACCTGTCCCAGGTATTGGGGCATGGTATGAATATACTTCCAGTCCTCATTGTACTGCCCATTCTCCAGGATAGCCAGATTGATGCCCGGATATTTCTCACCTATTTCTGCGAAATGTGTATCATATCCACCGTCTCCACCCATATAGATTTTCTGTGAAGGAGTTTCGATGAGGAAAGACGCCCAAAGTGCCTGGTTAGACTTCAGAAAACGCCCTGAGAAATGGCGGGTAGGCAGACAATGGAACATGAAGCCTTCATCCGGAACAGCATCTTCAAACCAATCCAGTTCCACCAGACGTTCCTTGTCAAATCCCCAATATTCAAAGTGCTCACCCACTCCCAACGGACAGATAACCTTATCCACACGGTCTTTCAACTGCATCACCGTCTGATAATCCAAATGGTCCCAATGGTCGTGCGAAATCACCAGATAATCAATATCCGGCATATCGGCAGGCTTATAGGCATCTGCTCCCTTGAAGGGCTTGTTGATGAACGAAACCGGAGAAGCCATGCAAAACACCGGATCTACCAGAATACGTTTTCCATCTATCTGTATGAGATAGGAAGAATGGCCGAACCATACCAGCACATTTTCATCCTTCCCTATTTTCCTAAGATCTGTCCTTACCACCGGAATTTCCTTTTCCGGACGCAAGTTCTTCTCTTTCTTGAACAAGAATCCCCAAAGAGCGCCCAAACGCCCTTTCTGAGAAGTCATCATCACGGTAGTATGCAAATTCTGAAACTGCCCGTCCTTGTAATGGGGCGATTTCTTAATCCGCTCCAACCGTTCTCCGCGAGGTGTACGGCCAAAACGCGGCTGATTGATAAATATCATTCCCGCAATAGCCACGACAGCCACAACACCTGCTATAATACCTATTATCATGCGTACTCTATTCCACACTTATTTTCAGCTTCTGGTCTTTTACTATAATATAGTAGTCACCCGGTTCCAGGAAACGTTTGCCGTCACTGTCTACAAAGCTCAGATCACGTTCCGCATCAATGTCGAAGCGGAATACTTTGGTTTCACCGGCTTTGATCAACTGCTTTTCAAAGAACTTCAGTTCCTTGACGGGACGAGCGATAGAGCTGACAGGATCGTTAATAAACCAATGTACTGTTTCCAGACCATCACGGCCACCTACGTTGGTTACGGGGATTTCTACAGTCAACTTGCCACCCCGCTTCACTTTGTCCGCAGAAAGCTTCATGGTGCCATATTTATAATCGGTATAGCTCAAACCATATCCGAACTCATACAGAGGGGTACTCGGAATATCCTGATAGCGACCCTGATTACCTTTACGGGCGGGAGGACGTTGGTTATAATAGATAGGTATCTGCCCCGTAGAATAAGGGAATGTAATGGCCAGCCTGCCGGAAGGATTGACACGCCCGGACAGCACACCGGCTACCGGCTTACCACCTGCAACGCCGGGCTGCCACATCTCAACAATGGCATCCGCCTGTTTCTCTATACGCACCAATTCCAAAGGACGACCGTTCGACAGCAGCACGACAACAGGCTTACCTGCCTTCTTCAACTCGGCCAATAATTCTTCCTGGACAGCCGGCAATGCAATAGTAGACCGGGAAGTATTCTCACCGCTCCATCCACGTTTCTCACCCAGGCAGAGCACAACGACATCCGCATTCTTTGCCACGGCCAATGCTTCGGCAAAACCATCCCGGTTCTCACCGTCAAAATCACAACCCTGTGCATAAACAATATCTGCCTTACCTGCAAACTCACGGGTCATGGCATCATAAATACTGCACACATCTTGAGCCCGTCCATGCGCGGACCAGCTGCCCAACAGATCAGCCTGGTTCTTGGCCAACGGACCTACCAAAGCTATCTTCTTGGCTCCGGACAGTGGCAGGACATTATCGGCATTCTTCAACAAAACAATGGTTTCTTCTGCCATCTGCTCCACAGCACGAAGACTCTGCGGAAGCAGAAGGCGTTCTTCCTGCTTCACCTCTTTAGTATAAGGATTATCAAACAAGCCCAAGCGGAACTTGATGCGGAGTACACGGCGCACGGCATCATCAATATTCTGCATCGGAACTTTTCCTTCGTTCACCAGCTCTGCCAAGTGCCGTTGATAACAATTATCGGTCATATCCATTTCTACACCTGCCATAAAGGCTTTCTCTGCAGCTTCTTTAGTATCGGCAGCTACCCCCTGATTGACAAGTTGCACTACGGCATCCCAGTCGGAAACCACAAAACCGTCATGCTTCCAGCGATTCTTCAACACCTCCGTCAACGTATAATGATTGGCAGAAGCTGGTACACCACTGATGTCATTGAAGGCGCTCATCAGAGTTGCCGCACCAGCCTTTACGCCGGCCTCGTAAGGCGGCAGATAAGTATCCCACAATGATTGACGGGAAATCTCGGTATAGACATAATCGCGTCCGGCCTCTGATGCACCATAGCCCACGTAATGCTTCAAGCAAGCTGCCACACGTTTGTCCGAAGACATATCATCACCCTGATAACCTTTGACGGAGGCCACAGTATATACTCCGGTAGCATACGGGTCTTCGCCATACCCTTCGGCTATACGTCCCCAACGGCCGTCACGAGCCACGTCAATCATCGGAGAAAATGTCCAGTCCACACCGGACATACGCGCTTCCTGTGCAGCCACTGCACTGGATTGCTCCACCAATGCCGGATTCCAGGAACATGCCTGTGCCAAAGGGATAGGATAAACTGTACGGAAACCGTGTATCACGTCGTAACCGAAAAGTACAGGAATGCCCAAACGGGATTCCTCCATCGCCTTCTTTTGCAACCCGTTGCGCAGTTGCGGGTCTGCTTCAAAATAGATGACTGAACCGATTTCTGCCGGCACATTCTTTACAGCTTCACCCAGGTTATTAATGTTGTTGTTGAAGCCTAATGTGTATTGGTTCAGCTGGTAAATCTTCTCTTCCAGGTTCATCCGTGACAAGAGGTCTTCAACGCGCTGTTCCACCGGTGCCTTGGCATCCTTGTACAAAGGCGTGTTTTTGTCTTTTGCTACAGCTTGTACGCTCACCGAAAATACGAGCAAGCCAAATAGTTGTACGATTTGTTTCTTTTTCATGATAAATATTTAAGTATTTGTATTAATCGGCACCAAAGATACATTTTCCCCATAGGAAAAACAAATGAGATGCTTACGATATTTTGTAATATATTTCTCCCTTTATAGAAATTATATTACTTTTGTCAGACATACAATAAAAGCATGGGAATTGTCAACCTTAAATATAAAAACATACTTGCCTGTATACTCTTACTGGGTATATTTTTATTAGGATATAACTTCAGACGATGGTATGTTGCAAACCACAGAATAAAGAAGCATATTTCCCTTATATACTCGTTTGCAGTCAATGAAACCGGATGCCTGAACTTTGAAAAGCTCGTCCGACAGGAATTCAGGAAGCAAGGTATAGAACCCGTGTTTGATAAATTCTATCTTGATTGCAACAAGCTCACTGAAAAAGAAGAAATCAACCATATCAGGAAATATCTGGAACTCCTCAAGAACAAGCCGATAGACTTGATTCTACCCATAGGCGACCAGGCTACCTATTCGATGCTTTCTACCCGTCATCAGCTCCTGACCTCCATTCCGGTAGTAGCCTGCAATGTGAATTTCCCCAACGAAAAGCTTCTGAAAGAGTACGAATCCAGAAAGATTTATGTTTTACGGGATACACCGGACTTTAGACGTAACATAGAATTCATAAAAGCATTGCATCCCGATACAGGCATGGAAATCGTGTTCAATGTTGACCTGACTTTTCTGGGACGAGCCTCCTTTGACTTGCTGACCCGATCGGTAGACAGGAAGAATGTGCGGATCTTAGGACAGCAGTCAATGTACGCATTGGAAGACAAGTACAAAGAAATTAATGACATGGTTGAGTATTATGACCTTATGCCCGCATTGGCAAACGAACGCATAAAAGAAAACGAACAGACCATTTATCTCTATCCATTCCGATATATAAAAGGGCTGTCCCTACTCGTCATGATGGAGAAATCAAAAAGTGAACAGGATAAAAAAGTATTCCTGCTGGATAAGTTTGACCTGGTGGCACTCCCGATAGTAAATGCACTTAATATCCCTTCTTTCAGTTGCATACGCGAAGGCTTTGGAGGAGAATCCAAAATTGTAGGCGGCTATATGGCTACCGAAGAGATTTCTGCCCGGACAGCTGTAGACTTATCCGTACGACTGATGAATAAAGAAAAGATCGGTATGCCTAAAATCAGAGATTTGGAGAAGGAATACATACTTGACTGGAAACGCTTTTCTGCTTACAACAGCAATGATATAAACAAGGTACCCAAGCATACGCGCATCATCAATTATCCGTTTTACGACCATTACCGCAAGGAACTTTACTTATTGGCAGCCTTATTTATTTTCTCTTTTATCTTCATATCCATCAGCCTGCTACGCATACGCCGACGCTCCATGATTGAGCGGAAAAACATGGAAATGCTCGAGAAGGTTCATAAGCGTTTAACTCTTTCTACCGATGGTGGTCAAGTGTCACTATGGAATATGCAGGGAGACGTCATTGAGTTTGATGAGAACTATGCACGGCTGACCGGACTGCATCAACGCCAATTCTCAAGAGCTGAATTCTCTAAATTTGCACACCCCGACGACTGGCAGTTACTAAGTGCACTTTACGAAACCCTGTGCCAGTCAACGGACACACAGATACGGCGTACCCGCCTGTGTTTCGATGCAGAAAAGAAAGAATATCAATGGTATGAGTTGCGTTGCCGCAGTCTGAAAGATGCCAAAGGAGAAATGATGCTGGCAGGTATCATGCAGAACATCCAGGAAGTGGTGGACCGCGAACAGCAACTGATTCTGGCCAAACAAATGGCCGAGAAAGCAGAGCTAAAGCAATCATTCCTCAATAATATCAGCCACGAAATCCGTACTCCGCTCAACTCCATCGTGGGATTCACAAATGTATTGGTTGGTGAAGGTTCCGACGAGATAAGCCCGGATGAAAAAGCAAGCATGCTCGATATTATCAACCGCAACAATGAACTGCTGCTGAAGCTTATTAATGATATGGTGGAAATATCACACCTGGACTCCGGCTATATGAGTTTTGAAATAGAGAGATGGAATATGACCGGAATCGTCAAAGAAATCTATGCAATTTACCAGCCGTTGATACAGCCTTCTCTACAATTCCATCTCAAACTGGACGAAGCCCTATACCTGCCCGTAGACATAGATCGTCAACGTTTCATCCAGGTTATCTCTAACTTCTTGGACAATGCCAATAAGTTTACCCAAGAAGGGTACATAACGTTGGGATGCAAAGTTATTGAAGAACAGAATGAAGTCTGCATATACGTGGAAGACAGCGGTAAGGGCATCGATGAGAAAGAACAGATTATGATATTCGACCGTTTCTATAAGAGTGACGAGTTTGGCCAGGGAAGCGGTTTGGGACTTTCTATCAGTAAAGTAATCATTGAAAAGCTGTCAGGGCGCATAGAAGTACGTTCCAAGGTGGGAAAAGGGAGTTGCTTCTCTGTCTTTCTATCTTTGGCGGCTCAATAAGTATGCACACTTACCCCTTGTGCCGAAGGCAGATAATTGATGCCATACCAACACATCTGTATCAATAGAAAAGCGACAAGCAACAAGACCAATGCCTTGCAATGTGCCGAAGGACGTCCCAAGCGGAAATGAATATATACCAGATAGGAAAACCAAGTTGCCGCCGCCCAAGTCTCCTTAGGGTCCCACTCCCAGTAATGTCCCCAGGCAGCTTTTGCCCAAATAGCACCCGAAAGCATGCCCAAAGTCATAAAGGCAAGTCCTACCCAAGTCAGTTTATCACACAAATTCATCTCCCGGCATTCAATGCTTTTCTTCTTGAAGCAGAGCAGGTAGACCGCCATCAACGCAGCGGCTCCAAGCATGGCATAGGCAAACATATAAGCCACAATGTGCGGCGTAAACCAAGGGCTTTGTAAAGCAGGCATCGGTGTCTCGTTCTGTATAGCCGGCCGGAAAAAGTTGAAACAGACAAAGACCAATACAAGAATAAGGCAAGTGGCAAAAATACCAAAGCGCCCATGAACAAACAGACAGGCCGCTCCCAACATCAGCATAATGATTCCGGCATAAACGAACGGTAGCCACGGATCGCGCACCAGTTCAAATATACTGATATCACTCCATCGTCCTTTTTTAGCGTCATACCCTACTTGATAGACATTCCAGCCGGACACCTTCAAAGGATGATTCACCTCAATCGTATCTTGCACGGCACTTCCCTCTTGTGTATAAACAGTCACAGCAGAGACAAAACGTTGCGGTATACCCTCTTCCGTCCGGCCTTCCGATGTCTGTTTAGGAGGGTATTCATAGATGGTAAAGTAGTTCAGTTCAATAGCAAACGGCAATTCTACCAACCTGCCTTTTTCATCCATAGCCCGCCATTCAGCCTCTTCCATTTGGGCCACCATTTTCAGGCGTTGCAAATCGGCACTGCCGAAGGTAGCTGCCAGCACAACAATGAAAAGCCCGACATGATTGAGCAAAAAAGGAATCTTGCGTAGCTCTAATGGAAAAGAGGTGCGGAGAACAGTCAGCCCCAAAGAAGACGCCAGCCACACATAAAACAGTACAAACGGCCAGAAGGAAAGCATCTTTTTTGAAAGAAATCCCATCACCACCGTGACGGCTACCACACAAACAAGAGAAGAAACCGCAGAGGTATGGTGACTGAGCCAGTAGAAGCCATACACTCGTTTACGAAGCATGTGCATCACTGACAGCAGAAGCAGATATAACACAAGAACAATAATGTTGACCGGCCAGGCAAACAGTTCCCAACGCACTCCTCCAACTGTTTCTTGCAACAGCAAGCCCGAAGCCAACAAACCTGCTCCGCAAGCAAAACCTTCCTTATACCCCCACGGTTTACTCCACATACAACAGAATACGATTTATTTTTGTAGCAAACGCCCGTTAGCTTTAGCTTTCTCCAACCAGGCCGGCACAACATTTTTCAAGAATTTATCTTTTGCAGCCCGTTCGGCATCCATATCCAAGCCGACGTACTCTTGTGCCTTGGCTTTTGTCGAAATGTCCGGCATGGGCACATCCTCTGTGAAGCCATTCTTTGCCAACACTCTGGACAGGGCAAGACGAGCTTGCATAGCCCTGTCCAGTCCATGAGACAAGATACGCTGCACTTCCTGCGGCGCATGGAAAGAAGCACCATGAGATGACACCCCCATATCCCAACGCCACTGTGCCTGACGGATCAACGCCAATATGCCTTCCATCTGATCCTCCGTAACTCCATGATCCCAAGCAAACTTTGCTTCAATATGCACCTTTGCCAGCTCCTGTTCCAAGCGGTCGCGTACTTCGTTTGCCTTACGCTGACGATCGTAAACATTGTTGCGCAAAGTAGTCTCACTCTCGCGGTGGCAAGTCTGACAAGTACGGTCAATCATAGCCAGAGGGCTTTGTATACGATGGTCGCTGAACTTGATACCGCCTTCACTGTTATAAGGCATGTGGCAATCGGCACACGACACACCACGTTGTCCATGAATGCCCATTCTGGAAAGCTCATAATCAGGATGCTGCGCCTTTATTATCGGGGTACGGCTCAACTTGTGGATAAAATCAGAGAAACCGGCCTCATCATAATATGCTTCCATCTCTTCCACAGTAAGGCCTTTATCCCAAGGAAGAGTCAGGTATTTGCCGTCACCCTTGAAATAATATTCCACATGGCACTGCGCACATACCAGCGAACGCATCTCCTGAGGAGAAACCTTTGTAATGTCCCTGCCTTGACGCTGAAAAGCTTCTATCAAGGAGGGACGGCTGATATGCAGGTTCATATTCTCGGGATCGTGGCAATCGGCACAGCCGATGGGATTGACGATTTCACTACCCAGTGCGCCCCACTTATTACGATAGAAAGTATCTACGCCGATAGCTTCCATCATGCGGGGAACATCCGAACTCTTACAAGTCCAGCAAGTGGCAGGTTGCGGACCGTCAGTATCCGTCAAGGGTGCGCCGGTGCGGAGGGAAGCACGGCTATCTTCAATAGCATGCATGTGTCCGCGTGGCGTGGAATAAGCTTTAGAAAAAGCATATCCTGCCCAAAGGACTACCATCTCGGGGCGCCGTTCCAGAATATCGCCTCCTACATACTTGTTGAGCTCGCTTTGGTAATCAGGTTTTTCCGTTTCACTCCAGGTCTGATATTCACGAGAGAAATCATCCTTAAAGAGTTCGCTACGGGCTTCAATTCCCTTAATTGCCGTTTTATGATTATTAAACAGCTCCTCTACTTCGGTTCTCCGGTCCGTCAAAACCGAAATACACAGTCCTGAGACGAACACAATGACCATTGAGCCTCCAAACAACAGCCATCCTTGCCACGTTTTTAGGTTCTTCCTCATATTCTATGGAAATTGCACATTATAACCGGGAAGCTACGAGTTTTGTCCTTATTCATATTTCTGCAGACTTTGTCGTTTTTAATAATTCAGCAAAAATAAGCATAATAGTTTGCACTATCATAAAAGATAAGACAAAAGTTAGGTGCAAAGTATCAGTCATCAGGGTGTTACCGACTTTTTTCTACGTTTCGCAGAATACAAACGGCGTATCCACAAATAATATCCGGTTAATGGAAGCGTTCCCCCCAGCAATGCAGCAAGAAATGTCAGAATACGGGTAGTCATCCCTCCCCAACTGCCTACATGGACGGAGAATATCCAACCGACTCTTTGCGTCGCCTCTAAACCGAACAGGTTGAAGAATGCGGTGCGATACCAAGGGAAAGACCACGTCAGCCCGGTGAGTGCCATCACCAGCAAGAAGAGCAGGGCATACATGCCACCTGCCACGTGCAAGCTATACAGAAAACGCCGCAGCCCCTTGCCGGTCACAATCTTCAGACTGTTCTTCAATGCCTTCCTCGTGCGAGGCCACCAGATGACAACGCCCGAGACCAGTATCAGTACAAGCATCAGGGTGGCAGTGCCCACAATCATCTTACCCCAGAAGATGCCTCCATCCGGCTTACTGTCCAGCAACCAGCGATGCAGACGGAACATGGTCATGAAGAACGGGGCACGCTCGTGCTTGCCTTTCACTTCGCCGGTGTAGGGATCTACATAGACCGAAGCATGGCGAGGTTTGGAGAGTTTGACTTGCCAGGTACGCTCCGGATTAAGTGAGGTAGTGACGCCCTTCACTGATATGCTGTCCGGCAACGTGGCAGCGACCTTTTGCTTTATCTCGCTCATGGGGAGTGGAGAGGCCCCGACTTTATCTACATAGTAGAGGTCGCGGTGGCACAGCTCCATCACCTCGTTCTCAAAGACCAGTGCGGCACCCGAGAAGCAGATTATGGTGATGATCAGTCCGAAAGGAACAGATAACCACAGGTGTATGTTACGAAATAGCTTTCTCATTATGGAATCAATTGTCCTACACCGTTCAGTTGAGTTGCATTCACAGTCAGTCCTTTGGTTGCTACTGCACCGGAGGGTTCAACCTTATAGATGGACGGATAACCCGATGCAGTGGTAACGGCAACGTATGCATTGCCTTTCTCCATGTAGGGAGTATTACCGAAACCGGAAACATCATCCGGCAAACCGGTGACATGGGTCAGAGCGCCGGTCGAAGCATTGAATACGGCCAGTTGATTGGCTACTTTATCAGAGTCGGTAATCGGCTTGTCGTACATCAGCATCAGGAAGTAATTGCCCGAGATGTACCAGGTACGGAGGAAGGAAACCCCGCCCGCCTCTTCTTCAAGATTAAAGTAGTAGTTGGGATCAAAATCTTCGGTCTTGGTGTCGATGCGTACTACTCCGGCAGGCAGCGTGGTGCGCTGGCGGCTATCGGTCATGGTCTTGGCATAGCTGGGAGAGAAGACATATACGTATCCGTCGTCGGCCAGCCAGTTCATCTGATAGTATTGCGATTTGAAACGTCCGGCAGCATAGCTGATTTTATCGGTCTTGATCAGTCGGGGCGATGTCAATGTCTCGTCGCTGAAGATGGCCATCCAACATTCGTCGGGGTACTGAGTCCACTGCAGTTCATCCTTCAGGTAAGCGCTGCTGTTGCTGCCGCCCGATTCAGTCTTTATCAGGTCTTCGTTGCCGGGAAGCACCCACTTGTAGCTGCCGTCTTCGTTTTTCTGCACACAGCCATATTGGCTCAATCCCATGGGGATGGCAGCGGCATAAATCTTACTGCCCACCTGGTCTATACCGGCCAGCGTTACATACTCACCATTGCCCAGGAAGTTTTCGGAAAGGAACGGAGTCTCTTTGGTTACTTTGTTGCTTGTATAAGTCTGGCTCTCTACATCCAGATAAGAAATCAGGAAAGATTTCGGGGTGTAACCGTTCGCATCGTTCAGCTCCGTAGGGCCGGCACCGGTAGAGGTGGTCATGATGTACTTATCGTAGTAACCGTAAGTAGTGAAGCGGTTGACGTTATATTCTTGAGTACGCTTTACCAGTTCATGGTTGGCGTTCATAACGAACGATTGGGTTGTGCCGGCATTTCCCTGGTTGTAGTTCAGGGCGTACAGGTACCGGTTGCCGTAGAACACCCAGTAAGAAGCGCCGTCGTTCACAAGACCGTTTCCGGCAGCGGTAATCTCACCGCTTTCCAGCGATTCGGCAGTCAGCAATACGGGGACCGAACTGCCCGAAACGGTGGCTGTGGCAGCTATCACATAGTTGCCCTTAGATTCGGAACCGGAACCGGTGCCCGGTTCATCGGTATCTGTACAAGACGTCAAAGTCATTCCGGTCATCGCTATAGCGAAGAGGCCGGCTAAAAGATAATTTTTCTTCATTTGCTTCATTTATTAATATGTTAGTGAATGATAATACTGTTGAATGATAATTTGAAGCCCTATGGAGCATTTTGAATGATTTCAGAAATCATTGCAGCAATCATTTCAGAGATCATTGTAGCAATGATTTCTGAATTCATTGCAGTAATAAGATAAGGAGGGAAAAACATAAATAAAACTGTGCTGAATTCCCATTTATCAATCTCCGAAATGTATCCGCACCTTTCCGTAGAATGCACGCCCTGCCTTTTGCAGACTGAAGTTGTCGTACAAGTCTTCGTTCGTCAGGTTGCGGCACTCGAATGAAAGGTTGTAGCGTCCGTTCTTCAGGCTGTAGCTCAAAGCCAGATTGTGAGAGAACTGGTCGGGAACGACGTAATCGCTGTTTTTGCCGATGGCCTGCGAATAGTAGGAGAAACTGTGCATATACTGATTATCATAAGTCACGGTAAGCGAATTACCCTTCTTCCAAAGGTCCCGCCAATAGAAGTTCACATCGAAATCGGCAAACTGATAAGGCACATTCGGCACCCGTGACTTATAACCCAGGTTCTCTACTGCATTACCGGTACTTCCGATTTGTGTCTTCTCATTATCACGCACATTCATCTGCGTAAAGTTTCCGCCTACACTCAGCCAACGACCCAGTCCATAACGTGCCGACACATTATATCCTTTTGTCAGCACCCTGCCGTAATTGGTATAAGTGGCACCTTCTTTTCCACCGCTCAAATCCTGAATATTACGCTGGATGTAATCCTTCGTATTGCGATAAACCACCCCGCCTTCTACATAAATCGAATGCTTGCCGAAGGCTTTGGAATAGCTAAGATTCAAGTTAACATTATCGCTGTTCTCGGGACGAATGCCAACATCACCCGTCTCCAGGTCTTCGTCACCGAACATCTCTTCGATGGAGGGCAGACGATAAGCTTTTTCGTAAGAAAGCTTCGCCTGCAATCCGGGCAGGATGAAGTAAGTGCCGGCAGCGCCATATCCCCACGAATCGACCGTGCGGCTGGTACGTATGTAGTTACTGCCCGTCTCGGTCTCAGCCACCGGACCTGCCACGTATTGATGGTAGTACTTGCCGAATGCCGATAGATTCCATTTCTCGGAAGGCATCAGCCGGTAAGACAAACCGGAAATATTCTTTCGGGTCTCCTTGGCAATGGGGTCTGTCTGCTCTTCAACGGAAAGCAGAGAGGTATTATCGCGCCGGAAAGTGCTCAGTACATGATTGAAAGTCAACATCTGCATCCGGTCCATGCGGTAGTTCAAGGTCAGCGTACCGTTCCAGTTGTCATTGTCGGCACGGGAGTATTGGCGGGACTGCTCACCGGGGCTGTTCAAGGGGTTCTTTTCGCCACGCCAGTTATATTCGTAGCGGGCGGTGTCCACATTGGTGGTGGCGTTGCGGTTATAGTTGGCAGTCAGCACTACGTCGAGGCCTTTAGTCATCAGGTTGCGCTTGCTATACTCCATCGAGGGCATCAGCGAATGCCCCCGGCGGTGCTTCTCACCGAATACCGTCTTTTGACGCACGCCCGTCTGTATTTCCTTATACATGTGGGAATAGGTGAAACCAAACATCAGGCGGTCCGCCCAACTCTTGTCCACAATACCCGCTTTGGCCACAACGGCCTCGTTATGGTAGGTATCATTGAAGCGCTTCACACGGTACTTCTCGCTTTCGTTGAAGCTGCCCGTCTCGAAGTCCTTTACCGGAGCATCTACATGATAGTCGTTGTCCGAGTAGTTCTGGAAGGCATTCACTTCGTACGTGAAACCATTCTTGAAGGTCTGTCCGAAGTTAAGGTACGATTTATGGGTATTGAACGAACCATAAGAATAGGAAGCATCCAGGAACCACTTCCTGCGCTTCTTGTTGGTGACGATATTGATGACACCACCGATGGCATCTGTTCCGAATCCTACGGGCACCACACCTTTATATACTTCTATGCGGTCGGCAAAATTCACGGGAATATTGTTCAGTCCAAACGAGCTGCCCACGCCTTCCTGCGGCACACCGTCAATAAACACCTTGACGTGCTTTCCGCTGAAACCGTCGAGCATCAACTGCATGTCCGATCCTACTCCACCCGCCTCGCGGAGCTTCATGCCGGGTGCTTTGGTCAGTGCGTCACTCAGATTCTTCGTCGTATTCTGCAACTCTTTCGTATCTACCGCCACAGCATTGAATGCCGACTGCTTCACGCGGCTCACTCCGGTAGATACAATGACAACCTCATCCAACAGTTGCGTTTCAGGAGTAATCGTCAGGTTCTGCTTCACTCTGCCGCCTGCTGCCAGCTTCACAGCCATCTCCACCGTTCGATAGCCCACAGCCGATACAACCAGCGTATAGTTGCCTGCAGGAGCCTTCAGATGATAAAGCCCTTCCTGATTGGTAGTACCGCCGTAGCTTGTACCCTTCAGATAGACCGTTGCAAAATCTACAGTTTCTTTCTCTGTAGATATGATTCTGCCCGAAAGCATTCCCTCCTCCCCTCTTTGGGAGTAGGCCGACAGAGAGAACAAGAAAAAGATGAGCAGAATGGAAGGTTTTAATGTATGCGCTTTCAATTTTATAATGATTAAGATGTTATTACTAATACCGGTGCAAAGGTCATCATAAAAAGAAGGCTAGTCAATCGCAATAAGCAGGTAAAAAAAATGCTGCATATACCGGTTATAGTATATGCAGCAATCGCTATTTGTAGGTAAAAGAAGATTTCACTCCCGGTTCATCAACCGGTGTTCCGCCATCTTTTCGTATTTCGTACCCGGACGTCCATAGTTGGCATAAGGATAGATAGAGATACCACCGCGGGGCGTAAAAACACCCGTCACTTCGATATACTTCGGATTCATCAACCGGATGAGGTCTTTCATAATGATGTTCACGCAGTCTTCGTGGAAAGCTCCGTGATTGCGGAAGCTGAAAAGATATAGCTTCAAGCTCTTGCTCTCCACCATTTTGATATCGGGGATATAGCTGATGCGGATTTCTGCAAAGTCAGGCTGCCCGGTAATGGGGCACAAGCTGGTAAACTCGGGACAATTGAAACGTACCCAATAATCGTTATCGGGATGCTTGTTATCGAACGCTTCCAGCACTTCGGGAGCATAATCCTGCTTGTATTCGGTCTTACTGCCCAGCAAGGACAGTTGGTCTTTCAATTCGGTCATAATGATATATTTTTAGAGTTCAGATACTTCTCCAATCCTTCACGGCGCAACTTGCATGCCGGGCAGTGTCCGCATCCATCGCCCTGTACGCCATTATAGCAGGTCAGCGTCTCATGACGGATCAAGTCGAGCACTCCCAGTTCATCTGCCAGCGCCCAAGTTTCGGCCTTATCAATCCACATCAAGGGAGTATGCAGCACAAATTGTTCGTCCATCGCCAGGTTCAGCGTCACGTTCAGCGACTTGATGAAGGCATCCCGGCAATCGGGATAACCACTGAAATCGGTCTGAGAAACTCCCGTTACAATGTGGCTGATACCACGCTCGCGGGCATATACGGCAGCAATACTCAAGAAAAACAGATTGCGTCCCGGTACAAACGTGTTCGGAAAGCTGTCTGCCGGCTTCTCCTGATCCATCACCATCGTCGCATCGGTCAGTGAATTGTGTCCCAACTTGCCGATAAAGGAAACATCCATCGCCTCGAACTCCACACCTGCTTTGCGGGCTATCTCCCTTGCCAGTTCCACTTCTTTCTGATGCTTCTGACCGTAGAGGAAACTCAGTGCATGCACCTCCTCGAACTCGCGCTTTGCCCAAAAGAGGCATGTGGTGGAATCTTGCCCACCACTGAAAACTACTAATGCTTTTTTTCTGTCCATATCTCGTTAGATTTCTTTTATTTTCAATATGTTATAGGATATTCCCTCGTCGTACACATCGCTACCGTCAATCCGCTTGATGGCGTTCACCACGCGGATGGTTACCGGCAGTATCAGCACTTCGTACATGGATTTCAATACGATCTGGATGCACATCATCACCAGCAGTTCCCTCCATGCAATGATTCCACCGAATGCTACCGGAAAGAATATCAATGAATCGGCCGTCTCTCCAACAACCGTCGACCAGATGGCACGGGCAGAAAAGTTCCGTCCACCACTTGCCACCTTCATGCGGCTCATCACGTATGCATTCAGAAACGAGCCGACAAGGAATGCCGACAGACTGGCCACCACAATACGCGGTGCCATGCCGAAGACGAAGTTGAAATGAGGTGCTCCTTCCCAAAAGGGTGCGGCAGGCAATGCCACCGCTATCAGTCCCAGCAAAACCACAAAGAAGTTCATGGCAAAGCCGCTCCAGATAATCAGGCGCGCTTTGCGAAATCCCCAGACTTCGGCAATGCAGTCATTGATAATATAAGAAATAGGGAAAACCAGCAATCCGGCAGTTACGGTAATACCGAAAACCTGGATAACTTTCGTTTCAAGAAGATTGGCTGCTATCAGACAGACATTAAACAAAATGCCCAGCAGCATAAAAGGTACAGATACTTTTTGCTTCATACTCCTGTTTTTTACGTGGTGTTCTAGAATACACGACCGCTATTCACGGCATCATAACATGTACAATTTAACCATGTACAAAGTACAATTTGAGATTTGTAATCGTTAAATCGGGTGCAAAGATAGGCTTTCTCATCCGCTCTGCAAAACCATTTTGAAATTAAGTTGTTCAAAGCACATTCACCAAAACCTAACTTAAATGAAAACAATCTTTAAAGCAATGTTTCTCTCGTGCAGCATCGGACTGTCAGCGTCCGCAACCTATGCACAAAACAAAGTAGTTATCGACGACGAGGCCTCCAACGGCATCGTCATGGTTACCATCGACAAGGCGGGCGACGAGATAGTCCGCATCATGAACGAGTCGCAGCTACCCTACATCCACGACCCGCAGGCACCACGCTTCCTACTGATGGATAAACAGGGGAAATTCGCGTTGGGTATCGGCGGCTATGTCCGTGCCACAGGTGAGTACGACTTCGGAGGTATTGTAGACAATATCGACTTCATCCCGGCAGACATCCCGGCAAGCAGCAAAATCAGGAACCAGTTCCAGATGGATGCCAGCACAGCCACCATCTTCCTGAAGTTGGTAGGCCATACCCGGTTACTGGGCGACTTCGTGGTATACACAGCCGGTAATTTCCGTGGTGGCGGCAAGACCTTCCAGTTGCGCAACGCCTATATGTCCTTCCGCAATATAACGGTGGGCTACAACTACGGCGGATTCATGGACTTGGGCGCCCTCCCCTCCACCATCGACTTCCAAGGACCTAACGGTGCCGCCTTCTATCGTGCCACGCAACTGGCCTACACCTACAAAGGGCTGAAGAACTTCCGCTTCAACGCTTCCATCGAAGCCCCTGCAGTAGACGGTACTACCAACAACCAACTGAGCATTGCCCAGCAACGCATGCCCGACTTCACCGCTTATGCACAATACGGCTGGAACAGCAACAGTCATCTGCGCGTAGGAGGTATTATCCGCAGTATGACGTACACCAGTACCGAAAGCGACAAGGCGTCCAGCGTCACCGGTTACGGCGTACAAGCTTCCACCACCTTCAGCCTGGGCAAGAAGTGGCAAGTCTTCGGGCAGGCAAACTACGGAAAAGGTATCGGACAATACCTGAATGATATCAGCAATCTGAATGTGGACATCGTGCCCAACCCGGAGAAAGACGGGAAGATGCAGGCACTGCCTATGCTGGGATGGTATGCAGGTTTGCAGTACAACATTTGCCCCCGGGTATTCCTTTCAAGCACTTACAGTATGTCCCGCCTCTATTCAGAGAACGGTTATCCCAACGACACACCGAGCAGCTATCGCTACGGACAATACTTCGTTGCCAATGCATTCTGGAATGTAACTCCGAACATGCAGGTAGGAGCCGAATACTTGCGCGGCTGGCGCACCAACTTCGATGACTCCACGAGCCATGCCAACCGGATAAATTTGCTGGTGCAATATTCTTTCTAACCTCTGCATGCAGAAACAAGAAAGCCGCCTCGAAACAATGTCCGAGACGGCTTTCTCCATATATAAAGGTAGGATTGTGAAATCAGAACTTATAGTTTACACTGACACCGAACACCTTATTGGAACGGCTGTAAACATCCTTATCAATTGAAGCATCCAAACCACGGGGACTCGACTTAGTATAGTCGCTATAGGTAGTCCAGAAGTAAGCAACGTCCAAACTCAATGCCTCACTGAGGTTGATACGGCCACCGAGACCCACAGAATATGAATCGCAGGAGAAGCTGGTATCCGACTGGAAATCATCACTCAATCCGTAATCGGTCTTCTGATAACCGCCACTGATGGTAAGCAGCTTATTGATATCCCACTCCACACCGGCCAGATACTCATGCGTGCCATGTGTCAACGCTTTCTGCTTGCCCTCGGCCATACCGGCATTCTTGTCGTCGAAGAAGTGATATTCTACCGAAGCACGGAGTGAAGGCAGGAATTCATAGCCTGCTGCTACAGACAACATGGCAGGGACATCACTCGGAGTATTCACACCATCTCTGAAAGGTTCCATATATTTTTCGGCTGCAGCCGGATAGTCAAACTCATGTGTATCGTTCTCAATGTTCATATTAGCTCTGAACTCGTATTTTGCAGCCAGGTTCAGTTTGCCAAACTTGGCATCTACACCGATAATCGGAGCCAGTCCCCAACCCGTCTGGTCGCAATCAAGTCCGATCTTTGTATCATTCAGCTTTTGGAGTAATGCTCCCGATTGCTGCTGCACTACCTGCTGAGCCTGTTCCAAAGGCATTCCACCCTGCACAAGCTGCCCCACCATAGCAGCTCCCAGCTGTTCGGCAACGCCATCTTTCAGTTTCACATTCAGGAAACCCTTATAGCCACCTGTGAAGTAATTCATGCGTGCACCACCAAAAACAGAGAAGTGCTCATTGATTTTATAGCTTAGTCCCAACTGGAAACCGTAGATAAACTGACGGCCTTCCATGGCGGAGTTGATATTATACATATCAGGCTTCAGCATTCCCTGACCTTCTGCATTTACCAGGCTGATGGCCGCAGCATCGAACATAGGCAAACCGCTGTTGAAAGATGCTTTTCCACCGCCGCCCACTACGGCAAAGCTACCGGAAAGTGCCCAGTCACCTTTTTTATATACAGCATGTATGGAAGGAATGACGGGAGCAGATGCTTTTCCCTCATAAGTGCGGGTAGTGGTCTGTCCGTCCATAGTCCATAGGGGGCTTGTTGCGGCAATGTCGCGCGTCTGATAAGCGCTCTGTATGGTAAACGCTACTTGAAAGCCGTCTTTAGGAAGGAATGCCAGGCCGGCAGGATTACTATATACACCGTCGAGGTCGATAGAAGCACCACGGGCTATCATACGCAAGAAAGCAGCATTCTGATTCGTATTAGTTAGATAATCTCCTGCGAAAGTTGGAATTGAAACGATTAACATCGCAATGCTAATCAACGAAATTTTTCTCATCTAAATCTTTTTTTATTGTTTCGGGCGCAAAGGTACAATAATATAGCACACCAAAAAGCATTTTGTGCAGAAAGTTATACATAAGGAGGCATTTTAATTGAAAAGGCCAATAGTTTCTAATGAAACGAACCTACCTCATCGGTATATCCCCTTGAACCTTATCAATCCCCCGCTTGTTATTCCTTATACTATTATATAACATTCAAAAAAAACTGTAACCCCATGGCACATACCATTGCATTTTTCGGAAGCAAACCCTATGACGAAGCGTCCTTCAACGAAAAGAACCGGGAATTTGATTTCGAGCTCCGCTACTACAAAGGACATCTGAACAAACATAACGTGATGCTGACACAAGGCGTAGACACCGTCTGCATCTTCGTAAACGACACCGCCGACGCCGAAGTCCTGCGACTGATGGCAGCCAACGGTGTCAAACTCCTGGCCCTGCGTTGCGCCGGATATAATAATGTAGACTTAAAAGCCGCCGCCGACTGCGGCATCACCGTAGTACGCGTACCCGCCTACTCCCCCTATGCCGTTGCCGAATACACCGTTGCCCTGATGCTTTCCTTGAACCGGAAGATTCCCCGCGCCACCTGGCGTACCCGCGACGGCAACTTCTCCCTGCACGGCCTGTTGGGTTTCGACATGTACGGCAAGACAGCCGGCATCATCGGCACCGGAAAGATAGCCAAGAAGTTGATATGCATCCTGCGTGGTTTCGGCATGAACATTCTTGCCTACGACCTCTATCCCGACCATAACTTCGCCCGCGAGCACCAAGTGGTCTACACCACCCTCGACGAACTGTACCACAGTTCGGACATCATCTCCCTGCACTGTCCCCTCACGGAACAGACCAAATATCTCATCAACGACTACTCCATCAGCAAGATGAAGGACGGCGTGATGATTATCAACACCGGACGCGGACAGCTGATTCATACCAATGCCCTGATAGAAGGATTGAAAAACAAGAAAATCGGTTCGGCCGGACTGGATGTGTACGAGGAAGAGAGCGAATACTTCTACGAAGACCAGTCGGACAAGATCATTGACGACGATACGCTGGCACGCCTGCTGTCGTTCAACAATGTTATTGTAACCTCCCATCAGGCATTCTTCACGCGCGAAGCACTGGCAAATATCGCTACTACGACGCTGCAAAATGTGAAAGATTTCATTGAACACAAAGCGTTGGAGAATGAGGTGAAGCTATAATTGAAAATGTAATGCTATTGACTAAAGAAGAGCAATGCTATTAATAAGGAAGAGCAATACAATTGAGATACTCTAGTTGTATCGAACTGACGTTAAATAAGAAGGCTGAATCTTTTCGATAGATTCAGCCTTCTGTCTTTTCGCTCA
>CABMPP010000034.1 GCA_902388495.1 uncultured Bacteroides sp.
CGCATCCCGACCAGGGCGCCGTCGTGGTAAACACCGACTGGGCAGCGCTCTCTCCAGATGCCACCGTACCGGGCAGCTACATCCTGCGCATTGGCGACAAAGAACAGACCGTCAGTGGAGCGACGAATGCTTTCAACGCCTTGTTCCTGCCCGGCGAACAGAACCTGCTGGTCTATAACTCTGCCGAAGGGAGCATCGTCAGCGGAAACGCCGCCACAGTAAACACACTGCCGGACGGCACACTGGAACCGATGCCCGGTTACCTGTTCTCCGCCGCGCAGAAGCTGGAAATAGAAAAGGACGATACACTGAAAGTAACCGTAGCCATGCAGCAACGCATCCGCCGCCTGACGCTGACATTGAAGCTGAAGCCCGGCGACGAGCAGCGCATTGCCTCCACCACCGCCACACTGACGGGCATTGCCTCCTCGATAGACCTGGCCACCGGAACCATTGCAGCAACCCAAGGTAAGACCGTCATCCCTGCCTTTGCCCCCGGAACGGACGACGGGCAGACACGTGCAGCCGGGCAACCGATACTCTCCGCCACCATGCGCCTGCTGGGTGTAATCGCCGGAGAGAAGCAGTTGCTGACATTGGAAATCACCCAGACGGACGGCCATGTGCAGACCCTCACCACCGACCTGACCGAACCCTTGAAAAACTTCGGCAGCGACATGAAACCGCTGGAACTGAATGCCACGCTGGAACTGCCCGCAGAAGCAGGCCTCACAGCCACCATTGGCAACTGGACCGTGATAAACAACGGAAATATTGATATACATTAAAACAACAAAAATATGAAGAAGAAAAACTTCAGCAAGCCGGGCATAGGCCTTGGCATAATGCTTTGCACCTTTGCACTCCTCCCGGCAGGGTGCAGCAACGACAGTGCGCCGGATGATGGAAAAAGTGACGGACGCGTGGCCCTGCAAGTGACGGGCGGCATCAGCGTGCAGACCCGTGCCCACGACAAGACGTGGGATGCCGGCGACCAAATCGGCATCTATATGTTTGCCGCAGGCCAAACCACCCTTGTAGAAGGAGCCGATAATATCCCTTACGAGACGAAGACAGATGCCGGCATCTTCACCCCGGTGGCAACCATCATCTACTTCCCTACAGACGGAAGCAATGTGGACTTCCATGCGTGGTACCCTTACAAAGACGTGGGAGACGGCGAATGGACCGCCGACCTTACCGACCAAACCTCGCAAGCCGTCCTCGATCTGATGACTGCCGATGCTAAAAGTAGCACACAAGCAGGTGCAGCCGTTTACAACAAGGAGAATCCCTCAGTCGTACTAAACTTCCGCCACCGCCTGACCAAGTTGCAGCTGAACATTACCCCCGGCAAGGGCATCACCCCCGACGAGTTGAAAGGCCTGAAAGTAGAAATCACCAAGCAATGGAAAACTGCAATCTACGCCCCTGAATTCGATGCAACCGGCTTCACGGAGGAACTCTCATCCATCTCCCTGCTGACTGCCGCCGACGGCACCTCCGCCGAAGCCATCCTCTTTCCGGACGACCTGACGGGGAAAGCCCTCACCCCGGGCCGGCAACTGGTCTTCACCTTCAGCAGCACCGGCGAGAAGTTCTATTGGGACATCCCCGCCGGCAAGAGTTTCAATGCAGGCGACAAGAACATCTACGACATCACCATCAACCGCAGAACTCTTGATGTCTCCGGTGGCATCAGCGACTGGAACGAGGGCAACGGTGCCGGCGAACCTGGCAGTGCCGAGTAAGAATAACCAAGAATAAATAGATAAAGAAGAATAACTCATGAAGAATTATCTGATTTTGGGCACTGCGGCACTTATGCTTGCCGCATGCAGTACCAATGAGAACGAACCGGGCGACGTGACGGATGGACGCGTGCCGGTAGAATTCCGCGCTTCCGTGGGAGTGACGCAAACCCGTGCCATCGACCAGACCTGGTCGCCAGCCGATGCCATCGGCATCTACATGGTAAGAGCCGGACAAGCCTTCCTGCCGGAGAACATCAGCGAGGAAGCAGAAAACGTCCGCTATGTGGTGGATGGAAGCATCCCCAACGCTTTCGTCCCCGACGGAACCGCTATTTACTACCCGATGGACAACAGCGGCGTTGACTTCTATGCCTACTATCCGCAGGGAACCGTCGGACAGGAAGCATCTACAGCGCATTACCTCTACGCCATCGATGTAGCCACACAGACCGATCAGGAAGCTCTCGACCTGATGTACTCTAACAACGTGAAAGACAGAAAAAAGACGGACAAGACCGTCGCCCTCGACTTCAAGCACCAGCTTTGCAAGGTGATACTGACCGTAGAGCCCGGCGAAGGAGTCGATGCCGGAGACATGAGCGGATTGACGGTAAAGGTGGACAAGCAGCACACCACCGCTACCTTCGACCTCACCGCAGGGGTGCTGAAGGTGGATGCCGCAATCCTTGCCGACATTCCCTTCTGCAAGCAGACGGAGAAATATATCTACGAAGCCATTCTGCTGCCCGATGCCGCTACTAGCCGTATCTTCGAGTTCGACCTGAACAACAGTCACGATGCCCCCTTCACCTGGAAGATGGAGAAAACGCTTGAAGCCGGAAGCAAGTACACTTACACCGTGAAGCTGAACCGCACAGGTGCAGAAGTAAGCGGGGAGATCGGAAAATGGGACGAGAAAGGCGGCACAACGGTGGATGCCAACTAAACGGAGAAGAATTCAAGATAAGATATAACTAATAATTTTTCAGAAATATGAAAGCGAAGCATTTGATGATTATAACCATAGCTGCAATGTTGGCAGCATGCAGCAGCGACGAGACGGATAACACCGGTACGGAGAAGGACAACATAGTCCTTTTCACCGGAAGCATTGAGGGAACCCATACCCGGGCCTACGACCAGACTTGGGAAGATACGGACAAGATTGGCATCTCCGGAACAACCGGCGGCGTGGCCTATACAAACGTCCCCTACAAACGTGACAACGCAACGTTTGTAGTAGATGATGGACAGCAACCTATCTACTATCAGAACGACCAGACGGTGACTTTTACCGCCTACTACCCGTGGAATGAAAGCATGACCGCGGCCACCACCATCACTGCCGATACTTGGGGACAGGTGGATCAGAAGAACTTCGACTTTCTTTATGCTACAGGCACGGGAAGCAAGGGAGTGCCGGTGGACTTCACATTCAAGCATAAGATGGCAAAGCTGGTGCTAATCGTGAAAGCCGGTAACGGTGTGACTTACGAAGAAGTGGCGGCTGCCGTATGCTCTTTGGAGAATTTTCTGCACGAAGGAAATTTTGACCGGACAACCGGAGTAGCCACTGCTACCGGCAGTGTGGGAGTGATGTGGACTTTCGCCAATAACACTTCCGATGTGGCATACAACACTCCGACTGTAACAAAAGATGAATCCAAGGCTTCTGTCGCTTATACCCTGATTCTTTTCCCGCAGGCTTTCTCGTCCAATAATCTAAGTTTTACGGCAGAGACGGGCGGCAACTCGTATTCCACCGAAATAGACTTGGCTCAAGTTACGGGTAACGACAGTAAAAACGAACTGCAAGCCGGCGCGCAGTACAACATCACCATCAACCTGAACAAGACCGGACTGACGGTGGGTACTTCCTCTATCTCCGCATGGGACGAAAAGAACCATGAAATCAATGCCGGCATGTAACCGGACAAATCATTAATAATCACTTATAACAAAGAACGAATATGAAAACTATTAGAAATTACAGCCTACTGGCAAGTGCAATGCTGACACTGGCTTTCACCGCTTGCAGCAATAACGAGATTGAAACCATCCCTTACGACGGACCGGTGGCTGCACAAGTCATTGCAGGTATAGACGGAGCCGTAACCCGTGCAGCAGATGCTTCATGGGAGAACGGTGACGCTATCGGTATCTCTTGCAGCAGTACGAATACCAATTACACCAACATGAAGTATGTCACTGCCCAAGCTAACGGAACCTTCACCCATTATAATGGTGATACTGAAGAAACGAAAAGCGGCATCTTCTTCCAGGGAACGGACCAAGTTACTTTCTCCGCTTATTATCCTTTCACCGGAACAGAAAAGGGCCTGCCGGGAACAGATGGGACAATCTCCGGCAACACCTCCAGTCAATCAACTAATCAGAAGGACATTGATTATCTGTTTGCCGCCGGAGCAAAGACCACCTATGCAAGTCCTACCATCAATTTTAGCAGCGAAGACACTAAATTCAAGCATATGATGGCACGCCTGAAGCTGGTATTGCAAACTTCTGCAGATGCCGGATTTTCAGTCGAGGATGTAAAAAGCGGTACTTATACCTTGGGAGGATTGAAGCATGAGGGTACTTTCAATGTGAAAGACGGTACAGCCGCACCTACAAGTACATGCTCCGTTGTTGACGACTGGTCTGTTTCCACAAACTGCCCATCGCAGGATGCAGGTAACCAACGTATCTTCACCATGATTCTTTATCCGCAGGATGTGAGCGGAGCATTGCCTTTCACTGCCACCATTAGCAATCAGAATTATAAAAATAGTGCTGATATTAAATTCACCAACAATAAGTTGGTAGCCGGCACCTCCTATACCTTCACCATCACGATAAAGAAGACCGGACTGACGGTAAGCGGTTGCACCATTGGTGGATGGACAGATGTTACAGGCGGTAGTGGTGATGCCACCATACAATAATATCAGACAAAAATGAAAAAATTGCCCCTTTCCCCGGACACCAAAGACACTCCCCCCGACGACGACTCCGGCAGCGACGGCGACTAGGGAGAGAACCCGCTGGGATAAAATTCCCCGTTCCATAGACTCAGCCACCGCCGGGCATCAAGCGTAAGCCCGGAGCGAGCCACCCTGCTAAAGGTAGCAACTGCCTCTCTCGCCGGAGGCGGTGGCGCAACGTAAGATGTTGAAAACAAAAGCGTTCTTTGAAAGATTGTGTTGGAGACTAGAGAAAGAAACCGTATCTTTGCATCGTAAACCAAATAGAAAGGAGGAAAGCTGTATGGCAAGGCCTATCAAGGAAACCCTGATACTTTACGGGGAAGATGCCCGAAGATTTCTGGAACGGATGAAGAATCCGCCCAAGGAAACGAAGGAAGAAAGAGAAAGAAGACTGAAAGACTATGAAGCTGCAATGAAAATGTTGAAAGTATAAAGATATGGAGCAGCAGATTAGAGATTATCTTTCGTCAGTGACGTTTCCGCCTATTTCAGTCTTGCAAACGATAAAGTTTCCCTGAATGATTTTGAAAGCAAGACGGAGTTCAACCGCTTTAGGAAACACCGTTTTGTGAACGAGAAGCGGTTGGAAAGCTATCCTGCCGTGAAAATCTGTCGTTTGGGTGTTGACTTGTCTATGAAGGGACAGTATGTGGGAACATTTCTTTTGAATTTCATCAAGAGTTATTTCGTTATCAACAACAAGACCGGTTGCCGTTTCTTGACCGTAGATGCATACGCCGATGCCATTCCCTTTTACTTGAAGAACGGCTTTATTCCCCTGAATGACGAAGATACTGATGCCGATACCCGCCTGCTGTATTTTGATTTGGCAACCATAGCCGAAGATGAATTAGACGATTAAGCCTTTTTAAATTATGGCGGATTTGTAATCCGCCACTCTTCCCTTCAACACTTCCCCTTTCAAACCGGACGCTTATAATGACATTGTAAAAACAATAAAAAGTATAAGCGATATGAAACGATTAACAGTACTACAGACCGCCTGCGCACTGGCATCCCTGCTGATGTTCGCCGCCTGCACGCAGGACGAAGTGACGGACAGCACTTCACACATACTGCCCGAAAGCAAGTACCCTTTGATGCTGACTGCCACGCAAAGCGAAGTGGTAGCTTCGCCGCAGACACGCGTGTCGGACTATGACGAAAACGGCAGCCACAAGAGCAAGTGGACGAAAGACGACCAGATAAAGGTCGTAGTCAGCGGAGGCAACAACGATATGGAAACTATTTGTACGCTGAACGAAAGCGGTAACATAACTGACTATAATCCGTCAGTCTATTGGAAAACCACCCAATCATCCAAAATCAATGCGTGGTATTCCAACATCGCCGGGCAAAGTACGATGACAAAAAATATCGTCAGCCTTGCCAACCAAAGCAGTGGACTTGCGTATGTGTTGAAAGCGGACGAAAAGTCTGACGTAAATTACAATAGCAAAGACATATCCTTGAACTTCAAGCACCAGCTTGCCAAAGTACGGGTGAAGGTAGAGAAAGGCTCTTACACCGGCAATCTGAATGTCACCGCTGTAAGCGTAAAAGGATATACCTCTTGCACCGTCAACAACGGTGCGGTTACAGCAGCAAGTGGCAACTCTCTCGGCGGCATCTCCATGAAGAAAAACACCTATGGCAACGACACTTACTGGGAAGCCAACCTCGTGCCGGGTACGAACGCAATGGACAAGGTAATTACCATCAATGCCGACGGTAAGACCACTACCTGCACACTCACCTCTGATATCACGCTCGCGGCAGGAAAGGTGTACACCTATACCGTGAAGGTAAATACGGCGTTCTCCATCCTCGACAAGAACGGAAGCCCGGTGGATGCAAGCAGTATCAACAAAGATGTCACCATCAGGGGCACAAGCGACCAGCCCATCACCATTACGGGCACTTGCAACGTAACGCTGGATGGTGTCACATTCAATATAGATAACCATGATGCCGCCATCAATGTGGCAAACGGAAGCCCCACTCTAACCGTGACAGGCACGAACAATATCAACACAACAAAAGGGAAAAGTGCCATTCTGCTTACCAATGAAAATACCGACATCACCCTTGACGGGCAGAGTAGCGGGACACTGAATATCTCCCAATCAGCAACAGCTGCAATTGATAAAGCCATCATTGGCGGCAAAATAGATGCAAGTGTCGGAAACATCACCATCAAAAACATAACCCTGACGATAGACCGCACAAATGGCGATATGTTAACTGCCGCCGTTATCGGCAGCGGAATGGCCTATGAATCCTCTTCTTCATGTAAGGCTATCACCATAACAAACACAACACTGACAGTAAAAAACGGTGGCCAGATTGAAGGAGCCATCATTGGAACAG
The DNA here is from genome assembly GCA_902388495.1 of uncultured Bacteroides sp. Lineage (GTDB taxonomy): Bacteria > Bacteroidota > Bacteroidia > Bacteroidales > Bacteroidaceae > Bacteroides. Next base: position 7,112 of record CABMPP010000034.1, read on the forward strand.
GAATGGCGCAAGCAGCTGGTAATAATAATGTTACCGCTTCTTGTGGAAACATCACCATCACGTTGAAGAGCGGGCAGAATCAACAGCAGTTCTTGAGCGGCTTGAACAGTACTACAGATTTGAGTGCGAGTAAAGTCGGTAAAGGTGGAACACTTAAACAAGGAAGTGGTAGTGCTACCGCTTCTTGTGGCACCATTAGCTGGAAGTAGATTAGTGAACAAAAAATAGTATAAACAAACCATCTAAAATCTATTATTTATGAAGGAAAATTTATTATCGGAATATACCTTATTTGAAGGTGCCGGAGAAGAATGGAGTGATGTATGCGCTTATCAAGCATTCAATGAAGAAGACCCATACAGGTTTCCAACCCAAATCAACATTGATTATGTACAGTTCATCGACCGTATACAAATGGTTTACGCTGATAAGGAATTGCCTATGCACGGTGGAGGTGCGCGCAAGAAAATGGAGATTAAGTTCGACAGGGATGAATATATACAAACGGTGATTTGCGAGTATTGCAAGTTTGGTCGCTCTCCATATATGATTTGTACGCTGTGGTTTAAAACGAATAAAAAAGAAGCCGGATTCCGCTCTTTCTATCAGCCCGATGATAGAGTGAAAGTAGAATACACCTTTCCGGAAGGCTATGCGCTGGCGTGCATTGCGGGGAGAACAGACCATTACAATACGAATGCAGACCCATGCGTGGCAGGGCTGAAACTATTTGGCAGCCCTATCAAGAAAGGCAGGAAGATACTTGAAGATGATACTGAGAAGCAACATCCCGAGGCACATACGCTAAGTGACATCGACAGGGAGGAGTTGGAATGCAGCCCGGTAAAAACGCTTGATTTCAAATTGGAATCCAAGGAAGAGTATCTGGATTGTTTTTATTGGCAAAAGAGAACCTGTTTGATAACGTACATCAAAAAGTCTGAGAAAAGTTTTGAATTTATGTTGAGTGGGGGCAAAGATGACAAAGTGAGCAGAAGTAAAGTCTTTACATATAAATGTTCTAAAAGTATCCCAACAGCTCCTCTGTCCAAAGTCTTTGTGTGTAGCGGTGCTCTGTTTTGGCTTTTATTTTTTCCGGGAACAACACATTCGTGTCTGTTGATGTGGGAGAATGACACATTCAAACTGCAAAAGAATGATACGATTCCCAATCTTTCTCTCACATTTAATAAGACTGCCATTCAGTGTACAGACAAAATCAGAGCCATTGAAATTATCAATTACAACAACATCGTCTATCTTTTGGCACTTGCAGACATACTCCCACCGGGACTTGACAGAATACAGTATCGTTGGCATATTCTCCTGTTCGACAAAGCGAATCGTGCATTCATAGATCATAATAACGGTAGATTTTATCATCGGTTTGACAGTGCTATATTTTACAATGCAGGCTATCGGAATTTTGTGCATTTTATCGAGCTGGCGGATGCGTCCAAACCTATGGGGCTTTATTTTAATCACCAATGCTACATCTACGATTTAGAGGAAAAGAACCAAAAGCTGGCCTTTGACTTTGACATCAAAACCCCTTCATATATGGTTCTTGACCCTGCAAAACATAAAGAACTGAGAAAGATTCAGTATAATGACTACACCTACCTGCTGGAAGTGAAGAAAGCCGACTGCCAGCTATACGAATATGATACGAAAAAAAAACATTTCGTTAAAAAGAATGTGTTTGCAGATATATTTGCCAACCTTGCTTATAAACAGATACAGGTGTGTGTAGATGACAATATTCTTTGCCAATTTATAGGGAAGAGTGATGTACAGTTTGAATGCAAGGTATTCAAACTGTATGATATGACTTCTGACTTCTTCAATCAGGAAGACTGGATGGGTGATTTGTATTCAAAGATTAAAGACCAAAAACTATGCGACATAAAAATGCCCTCTACACATAATTCCGGTTCTTTTAAATATGAAATTGCCAGACGAATATCATGTCAGTCTCTCAGCATCAAGGAGCAATTGGAGATAGGAGTCCGCTGTTTTGATATCAGACTCATTGTAAAGGGAAATTCTGTATACATGCATCATAACGGCTTCTATTTTGCCGAACAAAGTCTATCCAAGGCAGTGGATGAAATCTCTCGTTTCATGACCGAACATCCTAAGGAATTTATAATACTAAATCTTAGAAAAGGAAAATTTGCAGGAGGTTATAGTTCTGATCAGTTAAAAAAGATTCGTGATTTGCTTTTAACTTTGAAAGATAAAGTATGTATCAATACATTGAGCGCTTCAACTACATTTGGAGAACTGGATGAAAAGAGACGTATTATGCTGAATATTATCAGCGATGAGCTGCTGGGTCTGGCTGATGACAGTAAATATAAACGCTACTTCTGCCGTTTGAAAATGGATGGTACTTATTCACCCGATATTTATAGCACTAAAGACTCGACTTCGACCAAGCAAATGCAAGAAATGAGAAAGCATTTGCATAAACACTTAGATAATATGCCTGAAAGAGTGGGAAAGGCCGATTCCTTTTTCTCTCTGGATATATATGCCATTAATATATCTCCTAATCTCTATTATTCAATCAGAAAAGAAGCTGATTTGGTGAAAGGGATAGTAAAAGAAGAGATGGCTTCTTTTGACCCTGTAAAACGGAATGAAATGTTGACCGGCATGAATCTGATTACACTCGATTTCATCACATCACTTGAAGCCCGCCATATAATAAAACTGAATATATACAACCAACCGATGGTTATCTGCTATATTTTAGAATGATGTAACCTGCTGATTTTATGAAACGAATCTGAACAAGAGTATGTAAGGCTGGAGTGAACTGGATGATGCTTTCAGGCACGGATTTAATCGTGCAGAACAAAATTGTTCTGCAAAAATACGGAATACCCGTCCCGGCGGATTGTAAATCCGCCGGTTATAAGTATCAGGATTTTTAATCTGCCTTTACTATGCAAATTTAATAAATTCACATGTATATGAGCGGATTACAAATCCTAATACTCAATCATCGGATTGCAAATCCGATTGCACGTATTGCACGGAAATCCGATTGCACGTCACGTAATCCGATTACCATATCCTCCGATGCTATGCAACATAAGAGTAATAAGGATTGGGAAAGATAAAAAAACAGAGGAAACAATTGCCATTACAGCATAAATGGTTACTTTTGTGTTGTTCTTAAAAAAAGAAAGGAGACAGAGTTATGAAAACTTTTGATGCTAATATTCATTTAGCTGATTATTACTTTTCTATGCTGAACTCATTGAGTGATAAGGCTAAATTGTATTTAGTAAATAAACTCACCGAGTCTTTGATGAAGAGTGTCGGTAAGGCGGAAGAAGCAACAGAAACAAAAAAGGATGAGGCTCTTCGCAAGCTGGCAGGTGTTTGGACCAATGATCCGGATGCCGAAGCTATGGAAAAAGCAATTCGGACAGGACGTAGAAGTAATAAAACACGCAAGATAACATCCTTTGACGAATGACGAAATATTTATTAGACACAAATATTTGCATCTTTTTCCTGCAAGGGAAATATGATGTTCCCGCACGTATAGAAGAAATAGGACGAAACAACTGTTGTATTTCAGAAATAACAGTCGGTGAATTATTGTATGGAGCAGCATGCAGTAGCAAGAAAGAACTGCATCTAGCACAAGTCAAGGAATTAATAAGCTTATTTGTCGTTTTACCTATTTACCCAGTCTTGTCATTTTTTGCTGATTTTAAAGCTGAATTGCGTAAACAAGGCAAATTGATTGATGATTTTGATTTGTTGATTGGCTCTACGGCAGTAGCAAATAAAATGGTTTTAGTATCAGAAAATACAAAACATCTTTCTCGGATTCCCGGTATTGAAACTGAAAACTGGATAAGAAGATAGTATCCGTCCGTTCCTCCGTTCCGGCGGATTTGCAATCCGATTGCATGTCACGTAATCCGATTCACCGAATGGTATTTCAACTTAAACGTGTACTTTTGCCCCCACAAATCCCCCCCCTCAAATGGATACAACAAATAGAGTTTTAGATGAGTTATACTTTGTGACTTCAACCGTAGTAGATTGGATAGATATATTTACCCGTCCCAAATACAAACATATCATCTTGGAATCTATTGCCTATTGCCTACTGTCAAGTAAAAAAAGGATACGGAAGGATGGTCACCCGGAATTAATCTATTTACATGATTTCTATTTGCAAAAACTGAATTATATTCATAATAATCCTGTGCGGCAGGAAATCGTCTCACGTCCGGAAGAGTATTTGTATAGTTCGGCGAGAAATTATGCCGGGGAGAAGGGGCTGTTAGAGGTTATTGTGACTTGAGTATTATATGCGGTGTTGCAACGGATTACAAATCCTGATACTTGCTAAATTTAATATTAAAAAACATGTACTGTTATGATTAGAAAAGTATTCAAGTAGGTGATACCATCACCATCTGCTGTACCTCACACGGAGGTACAGGCTATAGATAAGCTAAAAGCATATCGCTGTCATGGGATATAAATATTTTTAATTATCAATCTATAATTATGGCTAAAACAAATGAACCTCAAGATGCTCCCATCGTTGAAAAGGAAGCAAAGAATGCAGACGAAGTAACTAAAAAAGAGATACCGGCTGCCGAGAAAAGGGCAAGCGGCATAACTCCTTTTTGGGAAAACAATGGCATAGGTGAAAATAAAGGAGACGCCAACGGATCTTTCTTCGACATCATTTACGATCGGATTGTAGATGTCATTGGCGGTGATGACCCGCAACAGTATCTGTGCATAACCCTGCCCGGTCAGGCATTGTCGCCCGAAGACTTTGCGTATGACTACAAAAACAATGCCCCCAAGGGACCGACCATCGAGGCGAATGAATCGCGGCTGGCAAACAAACTGTTCGACCCCGGCCATGTAGTGGGAGCTGACAACGGCATGACACTGCCTTACCAGTATCGTTCTGCGCTCGACACGCTAACCCCAAAACTGAATGAGAAGATTGCAGAGGCCAAAAAACTGCTGCGCGAACTTCTGCTGACTCCCTACCCGTATGATTTCGGAGACGGAGAAGACAAAACATACACTCTGCAGGAGGTCTTTTATCGTCTGTACGATGAGTATGTGGCAGAAAAAAAAGCATGGGCGGAAAAACAGAATGCGGCTAAGGAGAGGTTGCGCAAACTGTATCCCAGTACGGATGCGGCAGGTAATCTTAAATACAATGAAGCCTATCTTGAATGGTACGAAACTGTGGCTCAAAGCCAAATTATGGCACTGAATGAAAAGCGGGCAAAAGTATTGGCAGTCTTTTCTCCGAACGACATGGATATCTTGGCAGGAATACTGGACAGCAGTTCGGGGGCCGAACTGGAACAAGCCAGAGAAACCCTGCAGAATACCGGTCATGAGTATCAGGATTTTTAATCCGCCTTCGCTATGCAAATTAAATAAATTCACATGTATATGAGCGGATTACAAATCCTAATACTCAATCAATCGGATTACAAATCCGATTGCACGTATTGCACGGAAATCCTCCGTTTGATAAGTTCTTCTTGCGTTAAGCATGCATTTTTGCGTGCATCCTGAACAAAAAGCGGATGGAATATGCCGCTTCATTGCTACAGACCTGTCCGGAATATGCCATTACTACTATCGCAAAACTTTGCGGAATCAGCCTTTCTAACTTTAATAAGATGTTTCAAAGTAAATATGGAATGGCTCCTACCGAATTTGGGGACAAACCGAAATGGATTGATTAACAGTGATATTGGACAGGCCGAGTTAATGCTTGTGACAGTTTGAGCCAACAAGTGGACAGATTGAGCCAACAAGTCTAAAAAAGAGCATATCATTTTCATTTTCTTTCTCTACCTTTGGAACACGTGAACAATGAAATGGTATGCTCCAATGAAAACAAACAGTAATCCGGCATAATCTGCCGCAAATAGTATAAACTTATAAAATTTTGAGTTATGAAGTATTTTACACTTGAAGACTGTACACGTTCTGCTACGGCAACAACGAAAGGCATTGACAACACTCCTAATGCTGAACACACAGCGCATATCTTAGAGAGTATAGAAACCTTGATAGACCCGCTACGCGAAGCATGGGGGCAATATTGCAGCAGTGTGGGACTGGGTTCGCCGGGCATTCATGTTTCGTCCGGTTATCGTGGTCCGGCACTGAACGCTGCCGTACACGGCCCCAATACGTCGGCTCATTGCTACGGCTATGCTTTCGACCTGATACCCGTAAACGGTGAGATGATAAAGTTTAAGCATTTCTGCCGCGAGTTCCTCTCCCACCATCCATTCGACCAGATGATTTCCGAAAAGGAAAACAAGAAAGGCGTGCCGAACTGGATACACATTGGCTACAAGCATCCCGATGGAAGACAACGCGGTGAGTTCCTCACTATGATAAATGGCAATTATTTCCCTATGACGGATTAAACGGAGTTAGTATCGTACATTTTCCGACTTCTTCTTTAGTAATAACAACTATTAAAAGTAAATAAATTATGAATTATTTTAGCATTTCAGAATGCATACACTCCGAAACAGCAAAAGCTAAGTGTATAGACAATATACCGGGAGCCGAGCAGTTAGCACATATCGTAGAAAGTATAGGGGAATATTATCTAATGACGACATAATCAAAATTGGGTATAGATGAAGAATAGGTTACTATATTCTTGTTTCATATTACCGTTACTATGCGTATTCAACATAGTAACGGTTTATGCGCAACCTGACTCCGTAAAGGTGAGCGAGTATTTTGCAACTATACGCAAGGATGAAAACCGTCTGCGGCAGTTCTTTGCCGAAATGCCTAAGGGAGGGGATTTGCATAATCACCTGACTGGTGCGGCCTATGCAGAAAGCTATTTTAAATTCGCTACAGAAGATGGCCTGTGGGTGGATATGGCTACCGGGAAGCTCTATCAGCTCAAAGATAGCACAAGAGGCAAGGAGATGTTGCGACTTTCACCTGATATGCCGAACTTGCATAATACCCGTATGGCATTGATAGATAAATGGTCTATCCGCAATTTCAATCCGGGAAAGTTCCCGTTGGGGGCAGACGAATATTTCTTCGGTGCATTCGGACTGTTCAATGCCGTGGCAGGAAAACATACGGTAGAGTTGATGCAGGAATTACGCAAACGGGCAGCACGTGAAAATGTGCAATATTTGGAGATAATGCTTTCCTCGCCCGGTATCAATGTGGCGAAAATTGATGCTCTTTGTGGAAATGATTTCTATGTCCGTTACAATGATCGGTTACAGAAGGCCATTCTTGAAGACACGGAACGGACAAAGGGACGGGAAGGAACAGACAAAGTCCTGGACGAAATTTTCAAAGAATGGGAGAAGATACCGGCAATGAGCGAGTGGGTGGACAAGTATGTTGCCTATATTGACAGCATTGACATTCATAGTACCCTTTCATCCGGATATGACCGTGCCCCTGTCTGCTATTATCAAGGGTATGCCAGCCGCAATGCCACTCCGCTTGTGGTCTATGCTCAACTTTACATCGCATTCAAAAGCTGTCTGAGGAAAGGAAGCAAGTTGGTGGGTGTAAATATCGTATCTGCCGAGAATAGTGAGATTGCGATGGCAGACTACACTGCTCACATGAAAATGTTCCGCTACTTGGATAAGGCTACAGGAAACCGTGTAAAAACCTCTCTCCATGCAGGGGAATTGACATTGGGACTGGTCGAGCCGGAAGAAATGTGCAGTCACATCCGTGAAGCGGTTTTCGTTGCCGGAGCTGACCGTATCGGGCATGGGGTTGATGTTGCATTTGAAGAAGGAAGTATTTCGTTACTGGATGCCATGCGAAAGCGACAGGTACCGGTTGAAATCAATCTGACAAGCAATGAGTTTATTCTCGGTGTCAAGGATGATGCTCATCCGTTCATGCTTTATCGGCAAGCGGATGTACCTACTATTCTTTCTACGGATGACCCGGGTATATTGCGTACAAATTTGACGCAACAATATGTGTTAGTTGCCTTGCGCTATGATATCAGTTATTACGAAATTAAGCAACTGGTTCGCAATAGCATACGCTTCGGTTTCATGTCGGCAGAAGAAAAACAAGCGTTGCTGAGACGAGTCGAGAAGGAATTCGCCCATTTCGAGGAAATGTGGCGGAAGAATATAGAAACTATTAAAAAGTGGGAGAATTGATGTCTGGAATTATTCATCTATAAAAAATATTACTCTCAAAGATTATCAACGGACTGTTTACTGCGTTGAACGGAGTTTCTTCCTCTTTTAGGTAAAAACCTACTCTTCAGGATGCTGAGAATGGAAATTATGCTTATCTTTGTAAAGCCTTCACCAAAACGATGAGATTATGACCCATACAACAGAAAAGATTATAGATAAAATTAAGGAATTGAAAGAAACGGTATTGCCATCAGGCAAACTGATACTTTTCGGTTCACAGGCACGTTCTGACGCTACTGCTGACTCTGATTGGGATATGTTGTTACTTTTGGATAAAGACAAGATAACTTCTTCTGATTTTGATACTTATGCCTACCCCTTTGTAGAGTTGGGCTGGAATCTTGGAGAGTATTTCAGTATGAAGCTTTATACACTGTCCGAATGGATGAAACGGAAAGGTACGCCATTCTTTAAAAACATAGAAGAGGAAGGGGTTGAATTATGAAACTGAGTGAAGAAGAAAAAAAATCGCTGATGATGAACCGTATGAATCGGGCTCTTGAAACTTGGGAAGAAACGAAAGGTATTATCAACAATGAATTTTGGTATGCAGCTGCCAACCGTATGTATTATGCTTGTTATTACATGACTACTGCGCTACTGATAAAACAGGGATACACTGCTTCTACTCATTCGGGAGTTATCCGCTTGTTCGGGCAATACTTTGTTAGCACAGGTATCGTTTCACGCGAAATGGGGCGTTTGTACAGCAAAGTGTATGAATTGCGCCAGTCCGGTGATTATGATGACTGGATAAGTATTGGTAAAGAAGACATTTTGCCTTTAGTAGCTTCTGTAGACGAATATTTGAAAGCACTGAAGAAATTGATTGATGAATAAACATATCCACCACTTTCAGTATAAGGGTTTTCACCACCTATGATTACAAATCCGATTGAACAGGAAGTAATATTCTTAAAATGATGTTTTTTTTCTTCTTTTTTTTGATCTTATTTACTTTCAGGCACTTATCTGTCCTTATTTATCCCTTTTTATCCTCCTTTATCCTCCGCTAACCCACCTTTAAAGCACCACCCCGTTTTCGTCTCATAGTATCTTTGCATCGTGATCACAAACAAACAGGTTTTGCGGACTGACGAGCGAACAAAGCCGAAATAACAAAATTATTAATCATTTAAAATTAGAAAACGATGGCTTTGAATTATGAAGTAAAAAAGAGAGTGTTTGGTTTTGATGAAACAAAAACCGAAAAGTATGTGGCACAGATGAAAACGCTGGGAATGCTGGAGTTTAAGGATCTATGTGACGAGGTGACGAAAGTGGGCATGGCGCCCCGTGGTGTGGTAAAGTTGGTCTTGGACGGGTTGATTGATACTCTGAATATGAATATCAATAAAGGATTCTCGGTGCAGTTGGGCGACTTTGGTTGCTTTCGTCCGGGCATCAATGCCAAAAGCCAGGAGACGGCAGAGAAGGTAACGGCCGGTACGGTGTATCGACGGAAGATAATCTTTACTCCGGGTACTTATTTTAAGGATATGCTGACTCGTGCCAGCGTGGAGAAAGTGAACTGGTCGGGCAACGGAACGGTTTCCGGAGGCAGTTCCAATCCTAATCCGGATGGTGGTGATTCCGGTTCCGACGGTGATCAGGGCGAGAATCCGTTAGGATAAAACATCTTGATAATAAGGAGGGTATGAACTATTCTCAGGAAAGGTTCATATTCCTCCTTAAAATACTTGACTTCGCCTTCTGGATGTCGTATCTTTACATCAATAATTTAAACTAAATGAACTATGAAAACAAAAAATGGCTTTCTAATCACTACTTACACAAAAAAAGACTTGGCATGTATGTATTGTCCCAATTCTACTGCCCGCTGTGCTATCCGTACCCTCACGCGATGGATAAAACGGAACCACGAGCTGTACGAGGCATTGGCATATACGGGATATAACGTCCGAACGCGAACCTTTATGCCGAGGCAAGTGGATATCATTGTGCGGTACCTTGATGAACCTTAATAAAGTTTTCTACCTCATTTTTTATGTTAAAGCGAAAAGTTTTGATTAAACTTTCCGCATTTCTTTTTGTCATATAACCGTTGCAACACAATAGGTATAATTAATAATAAGGTACTAACTTAAAAAAGGAATAGAATGATGAAAAGAATAATTTTAATATTGATGGCTGCCTTTCTGACAGGCGGTATGGTAATGGCGCAGCATGCTCGCCGCAGTGATAAAATGCCCGATCCGAAAGTGCGTGCCGAACGTATGACGGAACGGATGGCAAAGGAATATTCTCTGAACGATACGCAGAAGAAGCAATTGCTGGAAGCCAACTTGGCGCTGGTAGAGAAAACGGGAAATATGCCGATGCACCGTCGTCCGGATATGAGAAAAGGTAAGAAAGACAGTGATTCTTGCTGTTGTGCAAAGGCGGACAAGCATCATAAAAAGGGAGACAAGCATCATAAAAAAGATGGCAAGCTCGACAAAAAGGATGACAAGAGAGCCCAGTTGACAGATGAACAACGTGCTCAAAGAAAGGCCGAGATGCAGAAGAAGCATGAAGAAATGCAAGCTGCCCGTACGGCTTACGATGCGCAACTCCAAAAGATTATGACAAAAGACCAATATGCTGCATACAGCAAGAAGATGCAGGAAAGAAAAGCCAAGATGGATTCTAAAAGAAAGGCTGCCTAAAAAAGTTCGGTTTTCGAGGTATTAGTATGCAAGGGAAAGTTGTTTTATCGGCTTTCCCTTGTATTTTTCCCGCCCTTTTTGTTCCTTTGCCTTGTCTATTTATAAAAAACGGAACAATGAAGAAATTAGTTTATATGTTGGCATGTGCATCGGTAATCTTCTTCACGGCTTGCTCGTCGAAGAATAAGAGCGAAAAAGAAGACGCGCAGCTACTGATGCAGGACAGTACAGAGGCTGCTGCTCCGCAACGCATGCAGGTATCTGATGTAAAAGCAACCTTCACTTTTAAAGGAAAAGAATATCAATCTTCCGTCGTCCGCAGACCGGATGAATCCTTGCCCATCGTAAAGAACGAACAAGGAGAGAAATTTGTAGATAATCGCATCACCCTGCGCCTTACTTCCGGTGGCAAGCAAGTGGTAGATAGAGTGTTTACTAAAGAAAGCTTTGCTTCACTGGTCGATGCAAAGTTCATGAAATATGCCATTCTCGAAGGATTGGTTTACGATCAGACCACTCCGCAGGGTATTATCTATGCAGCCAGTGTCTGCTATCCGCAATCAGACCTTTATGTTCCTATCAAACTGACTATTACGGCTGATGGAAAAATCTCCATGACTCAGGACGAGATGATGGAGGATTATCAGACAGACAGCATTGATTAGCGAGAATCGTCGGTTTTCCAGATTGTTTCCAGTTTTATAAACCATCTTTGCCGGTATGAAAATCCTGATTGTAGAAGATGAGCAAGATTTGCGGGAAACCATCCGTACATCGCTCTTGAAAGAAAAGTTTGTCGTAGAAACTGCCGGCGACTATTTCTCGGCGCTGGATAAGATAAATGACTACGATTATGATTGTATTCTGCTGGATATCATGTTGCCCGGTGGAAGCGGTCTGGACTTGCTGCGTGAGCTGAAAAGGCTTCGCCGCAGTGACAGTGTACTCATTATATCTGCCAAAGATTCTTTGGATGATAAAGTAGACGGCCTTGAACTGGGTGCTGACGATTACCTTACGAAACCTTTCCATCTGGCAGAACTCAATGCTCGTGTAAAATCGTTGATTCGGCGTCGGCAAATCAAAGGTGATATGAGTGTTGTTATTGGCAATCTTGTACTTTATCCCGATGAACGGCGGGCAGAAGTGGGTGGGGCTTCTTTGCAACTGAACCGTAAAGAATTCGATTTGCTTTATTATTTTGTAGTTAATCCCAACCGGGTTATCAACAAAATGAGTCTTGCAGAATCTGTGTGGGGAGATAATATAGACCAGACCGATTCGCTCGATTTTATCTATTCGCAGGTAAAGAACCTACGTAAGAAGCTGAAACAAGCCGAGGCTACCATCGAACTGAAGGCCGTTTACGGTTTCGGTTATAAACTGTCCGAATTATGAAGCTACTGCACTACACTTACCGCAAGCTTTCGCTGTTGCTTTTCTTGTTGATGGCGGTGTGGGGTGTGCTGTTTTATTACGCCATTATTGACGAGGTGGTGGATGAAACTGACGATACGCTGGAAAATTATGCCGATATATTAATAGAAAGTGCGCTTCACGATCCTTCGGTGCTCGAGACATCGGGCTCACTGATGTCTACTTATAAGTTTCGTCCGATCTCCGAAGAAGAAGGACGGCATTACAAGCAAGAGTATTACGATTCTACTGTCTATATTGAACTGGAAGACGAAGACGAGCCGGTGCGTGTGATGTGCACCGCTTTCCGCATGCCCGACGGACAGTATTACGAATTGACCCTGATGATTTCCATCCTGGAACGGGATGATATGGTGGAGGCGATGCTCTGGTATTTGGGTGCTTTATTCCTGCTATTTTTAATCTGTACCTCTGTAGGTATACGATTGGTGCTGAAAGGCGTGTTCCGTCCGCTACATAAATTGCTGGACTGGCTGAAGTTGATACAGCCCGGCAAGGAAGTGCCTCCTTTGGATAATCCGACAAAAATAAATGAATTCCGCCAACTGAGCGACGCTGCTGTGGACATGGGCAACCGTAGTTACAAGGCCTACGAGGAGCAGAAGCAGTTTATCGAAAATGCTTCGCACGAGTTGCAGACACCGCTCGCCATTATTCGCAGTAAGCTGGAATTGCTTGCCGAGAGCGAGGGACTGACTGAGCAGCAGATGAAGGAACTGGAAGACATATATTCCACTTTGGGGCGTGCCGTAAAACTGAACAAGTCTTTGTTGTTACTTTCGCGCATAGAAAACGGGCAGTACGCTGAAGTGGAAGATATTTCTGTAGACGAGGTTCTTGACGAACTCTTGCCCGACTTGATGGATATTTATGAACATAAGCAGATACATCTGATACGGGAGCGGGGAGAGCAGCCTTTTGTTATCCGCTGCAATCATTCGCTGGCTCAGATTCTGATTTCCAATCTGGTGAAGAATTCACTGTTCCATAATCGGGAGAGGGGAGAAGTACAAATTATTACGACTCCGAACTCCTTGTCTATAAAGAATACGGGAGATGCGCCTCTGGATGGGGAGAAACTGTTCCGCCGTTTTTATCATGGTGCCGATGGTAAGAAAGATTCTACCGGCTTGGGACTTGCCATAGCACGCTCTATCGCTCTTTCTGCTTCGCTGAAGCTGACTTATGAGTGGCAGGATGGCATGCATCGTTTTCATCTTGTTAAAGAAAATAAAAAGAACCGTTAACTCCGATTATTCCCAAATCTTTCCCAATTCTATGTCGTTATTTGCAGTGTGAATGATACGAAACTTATTAATAACACTTTAAAAAATAACGATTATGAAGAAAGTATTATCTATTCTTGTGATGGCGCTTGTAGCCGTTCAATTTGCTTTTGCAGGAGATGTGATCACTCAGGATGTGAAACAGCTTCCGCTGACTGCCCGCAATTTCATCAACCAGTATTTCAGCAAACCTCAAATCTCTCATATCAAGATTGAGAGCGAGATACTGCAAACTAAAAAGTATGAGGTACTGCTGACCGACCGTACTGAAATAGACTTCGACAAGAAGGGTAACTGGGTGGAAGTGGATTGCAAGAAAGCAGCCGTTCCTGCTGCATTGATTCCGGTATCTGTAAAGGAGTACGTAAAAACGAATTTCCCCAGAGAAATCATCACCAAGATTGAGCGCGGACGTAGTGGCGTAGAAGTAGAATTGAGCAACGATTACTCCTTGAAGTTCAATAAGAAAGGAAAATTCGTCAGTATGGACGATTGATTCCGGTAGTGTATGTTTAACCAAAAATTTGATAGACAAATGATGAAGATTCGTATATTAGCAATGATGTTTATTGCTACGCTGGCATTCAGTGCATGTAGTGACGATGATGACAAGGATCATATAAAGGTTCCTGAGGCTCTGTCGCAAGCCTTGAAAACCAAATATCCTTCTGCAACAGATGTAGAGTGGGAACAGAAAGGTTCTTATTATGTAGCAGACTGCAAGATGGACGGCAAGGATATAGATGTCTGGTTCAATGCGAAGGCAGAATGGCAGTTGACGGAATTTGAGATTTATTGGAATGATCTGCCCGGAGCGGTACAGACTTCTTTCAATAACAGTGAATATGCCACTTGGAAGAAGGATGACTTTGATATGCTTGAATACCCGGTACAACCTATTCAATATGTCATTGAAGTGGAAAATGGGAAGACAGAATATCAGTTGTTCTACTCGGAAGATGGCAACCTGATGCAGACAAGGGATGTTACGGGTAAAGATGATACGCACTGGCCCGTAAGCAATATGTAGTGACTGATAAATAAAAAAGAAGCGGCAATGTTTTGTTTTGCAGAAACATTGCCGCTTTTATCATATAATTGCCGGTCTTGTAAATACCTGTTTACATCGGCTTATAATCTTTAGCCAACCCTCCTTCACTCGTCTCTTTGTAAAGAGAAGGCAAGTCGTTTCCGGTTTCCTTCATTACCTCTACCACTTTGTCGAAAGACACCCGGTGCATGCCATCGGTGAAGGAAGAGTAGAGATTGGCATCTAGAGCACGTGCCGCAGCATAGGCATTACGCTCGATGCAAGGGATCTGCACCAATCCGCAAACCGGGTCGCACGTCATTCCCAAGTGATGTTCCAATCCCATTTCTGCGGCGTATTCTATCTGTGCCGGACTTCCTCCGAACAACTGGTTGGCAGCAGCAGAGGCCATAGAGCAAGCTACGCCTACTTCTGCCTGGCATCCGGCTTCTGCACCCGAGATGGAGGCATTCCTCTTTACGATATTTCCTACCAATCCTGCTGTGGCAAGGGCGCGGAGGATACGCATATCGCTGAAGTCGCGGCTTTTGGCCAAGTGATAAAGTACGGCGGGCACTACTCCGCACGAACCGCAGGTGGGTGCAGTGACGATGACACCTCCCGAAGCATTCTCTTCGCTGACGGCAAGCGCGTAGGCAAATACCAGTCCGCGTGATTGGAGCGACTGCTTGTATCCGCTGGCACGTATATAATAGGTGGAGGCCTTACGGCGCAAGTTCAGAGGGCCGGGCAAGACGCCTTCCTGTTCCAATCCACGTTTTACGGCAGCCTTCATCGTCTCCCATACTTCCTGCAGATAATCCCAGATATCACTTTCCTCACACTCTTTGACGTATTCCCAATAGCTCTTTCCGGTACGTTCGCACCATTGCAGGATTTCGGTCATGCTGTTCATCTCGTATACGTCCGGGGTATTGACAGAGGTCGCTCCATCGTTTTCTTCCGCCAGGGCACCGCCGCCTACACTGAACACGGTCCATTGGTCGGTTGCGCGGCCTTCGCTGTCCAGAGATACGAACTTCATGCCGTTGGGGTGGAAGGGAAGGAATATCTTGGGTTCCCAGATAATCTCTACTGGTGCGGCCGGTTGCAGTGTTTCGGTGATGGCAACATTGGTCATGTGCCCTTTGCCGGTGGCGGCGAGGCTACCGTATAGGGTTACTTGGAAGGATGCAGCTTCCGGATGTCTGCCCAGAAATATCTCGGCAGCTTTGCGTGGTCCCATGGTATGGCTGCTCGATGGGCCGGTACCGATGCGGTAGAGTTCTTTGATTGATTTCATATGTTTATGATTTTAGATTTATGATTTCAGATTAATTCAAGTCTACGACGGTGATGCCCGAACCGCCGAATTGTATATGCTCGTCGGCATAGTGGCTTACCCCGGATACTGTCTCAAGATATTGCCGGATAAGTGTCCGCAGGATGCCTGTGCCCGTACCGTGGAGAATGCGCACTCGCGACATGCCCACCAGGATAGCGTCGTCAATAAAATAAGTTACAGCCTGCAGGGCTTCGTCGCCACGCATACCACGGACGTCGATGTCTTGCTTGAAGTGCAACTTCTTTTCGTACATACTGTCTTGCGTTTGGGTGCTGATATAGGTACTCTTGGTAGAAACATCCACCTGCTTGGGTTGTGCATTAGTGCGTTCCAGTCTGTCCAGTTTGACGGTGGTCTTGATGCTTCCAAAGGCAATCACGGCATTCTTGCCGTTTACTTCCATCACTTCGCCTACTGAGCTTTGCCCCTTTATCCTGACGGTGGAGCCGGGGACGATGGCTGCCAGACGCTCGGCTTCTTTCCGTGCCTGCTGTTCGGCCAGGGCCTGGGCAGACATACCGGTATCGGTACCTTTGTTGGCTTTCTTCTCTTTCTTCCGGTTCTGTTTCTCCTTCAGCTTTTCCATTTTGCGGGCTATCTTGTCTTCCTGCTCTTTGTTGGCAAGGGCCTCCATGGATTGGCGGAAGTCGGTCAGCTCCTGGCGTGCTTGGCGTGTCTTCTCTTTATCGGCCTGGGCTTCCTTGATGGTGCGGATGGTATTTTCGATGCGGGCATTGGCATCCTGCATCAGTTGCTCGGCATCTTCTTTGGCTTTTCGCAGAATCTCTTTGCGGGACTTCTGCAACTCTTCGATTTCGGTCTGATAGCGGGCGATGGTTTCCTCCATGTGCTTTTCACGCTGACGGATGGTCTGGCGCTTGCTTTCCCAGTAGCGTTTGTCGCGCACGATGTCTTGCAGATATTTGTCGGCATTGATATATTCGCTGCCTACAAGTTCCGATGCATCGGCTATTACGTCTTCCGGCAAACCTATCTTGCGGGCAATCTCCACGGCGAATGAACTTCCGGGATTGCCTATCTGAAGCTGGAACAAGGCCTGCATCAAGTGGCGGTCGTACAGCATGGCGCCGTTTACCACTCCCTCATGGTCTTCGGCAAAGTGCTTCAGATTCTGATAGTGCGTGGTGATGACACCGAATGTTTTCCGCTCGTTGAAGCGCTTCAGCACGGCTTCGGCAATGGCACCGCCAATTTGTGGCTCCGTACCGCCGCCGAACTCGTCTATCAGGATGAGGCTGCGTTCGTTGCAATTCTTCATCATGTTTTTCATGTTCGTCAGGTGCGAGGAGTATGTACTCAGGTCGTCCTCAATGGACTGCTCGTCACCGATGTCGATGAATATGCTGCTGAATATTCCGGCGTGGCTGCGCTCGTGCATCGGGATGAGCAGGCCGCATTGCAGCATGTATTGCAGCAATCCTACCGTTTTCAGGCAGACGGACTTACCGCCGGCGTTGGGACCGGAGATGATCAAGATGCGTTGGCGCTCGTTCAACTCAATGTCCAGTGGCACTACTTTCTTGCCGTGCTTGGCAAGGGAGAGTTGCAGAAGCGGATGTACTGCCATCGTCCAGTCCAATATCTGCTTGTTCTCAAAAGCAGGTTTCAATCCGGATATCTGTTCGGCAAACAGGGCTTTAGCACGTATAAAGTCTATTTCGGCCAGGAATTCGTACGACAACAATATGTTGGGGATGGCTGGACGCAGTTGGTTGGAAAAGTCCGACAAGATGCGGATAATTTCCCGGCGTTCGTCTCCTTCCAGTTCGCGGATGCGGTTGTTGGCTTCTACTACCTCGGCAGGCTCGATGAAGACGGTCTTGCCGCTGGCGGACTCGTCGTGCACGATGCCTTTGATCTTTCGTTTCAGTGCGGGGGCAACGGGAATCACCAGTCGGCCGTCGCGCATGGTGGGCGTTACGTCTTTATCTACTACGCCTTCGGACTGGGCACTGCGCAGGATGCTGTTCAGCGAGCGGGAGATGCTTCCCATCGTAGCGGCCAGTTCCCGGCGGATGCGTGCCAGTTCGTTGGAGGCATTATCTTTTATCTTCCCATAAGGGGAGAGGATGCTGTTTATTTTCGCAATGAGTTGCGGGAATACGGTGATGTCTCCTGCCAGTCTTTTCAGGCAAGGGTAGGGGGAGGCGCTTTCTTCATCGTCGTCGTTTCTTTGTAGGAAACGGACAATGTCGCGTATCGTCTCCAGCGAACGGCGCAGGTCGAATAGCTCCTGCTCGTCCAGGTACATGCCTTCTATCCGTATCCGTTTCAAGGACGGGCGTACATCAAAGAAATATTGTGCGGGGAAGCTGTCTTCCTCTTGGAGTATACGGAGAAACTCGCTGACCTGGTCCAAGCGTTCTTCCACTTCGCCGTAGCGGTCGGAGAAAGCCATGTCCGTCACTCGTTCTTCGCCCAGTGTGCTGAGGCACTTTTCTTTCAGCAACTGGCGTATCTGGTCGAAACCTATCTTCTGTTCAAAGTTCTGTGGATATATCATGGGCGCAAAAGTACGATTAATTCATGAAAAAAGAGAAAGGAAGTTTGCAGAATTAAAAATGATTTGTACCTTTGCACCGCTTTCAACGGAAAGCACTTCTTGAAAGAGGAGTTTTGGAGAGGTGGCAGAGTGATCGATTGCGGCGGTCTTGAAAACCGTTGAACTGAAAGGTTCCGGGGGTTTGAATCCCTCCCTCTCCGCAATAAGCGTTGAAAATCAACGGTTTATAAAGAAAAAAGTCCGGCTTTACATCAACAAGATGTAGAGCCGGGCTTTTTTCTATGCTCCGATGTGCTGTCTACTTTCTATAGTTCGTCCACATCCACCCATTCCATCTGTGGGTCTACGAGTGTTCGCTCCGTCACTTGTCCGCGTTGCCCACGGCTATACTCGGGGATGAAGCGCACCTGCACGGACGTTATCTGTCCCGGATTTACCTCTTCGGGCGTATCCACTCCCCGCCCGTTGGCCTGGCATGTGCAGTAGAACGTGCCCACACCCATCAGCCGTACCGACCGTCCTGCACTCATCATGCCCGCCAGTACGTCACCCAGATTTGCCAATACGGCATACGTGTCTCCCCGGCTCACGGTGGAGATGAGCGACAGTCGAGCAGCAACGTCGTCCGTCGTGTAGGGCCGCCCTTTGGTGACGGCTCTGGGATACCATTTTCCTTTTTGTTTCTGTTTTTTGTAAAATGCCATTTGTTTTTTCCTCCTTTCTTAATCGGTGAGCCCGGCCGATGCCGTGACTGAACTGGCCTGATGCCGTAGCTGTGTCAGGCCGATGCCGTTACTCATACTACAATCATGTATAATGATTGTATCAATCATCCCACATGATTATGGCAATCATCCTACATGATTGTACTAATCATCCTGTATGATTGTCATCTTTGTCGCAAAGGTAGTGTAATTAAGTCGTATACCAAGCATGGCTGAGTCTATTTCTATTCGTCCCACTCCATCACCACATCCTTCGATGTAAACGAGTAGGCGCCGAAGCAGCCCAATGCCCCTCCCTTGATATTGCTGACCGGGTTTGCCATGGCGCTCCCCACGTCGTACAAAGTTTCAAAGAAGCGATACGCGTCTTTGTCCAGACATTGCATCTCCACCGTCACCACGTCGCCTTGCTTTACGTGGTCATCATCCCTTCCGCTATTCTCGTAATTGATAAACAAGGGCAGGCGAATGACAATGCCGTCCATGTTCTCGGTGGAAAGCACCTTGTCTTGTGGATCTTGAACGGAATGAAAAAGGGGATATGGCTCCTGATGCAGGTGAATATGACATATGCAATATGTGCCTCATTATTGATGACAATGTAATTAAGATTTTTATATTTGAGAATGGTAATTAGTTTTATTTTGTTATTTTTGTGCGAGTCTATGAAATTATGTTTTAGCTAATTGAGGGTAGAAGAAGATAAACAGATAAATAATAGAATAAACAAAACAAAGAATTATGAAGAATACAATTAAATTGATTGCAGTTATAGCATTTGCATTGGCTGCAATGAGTGTTTCAGCTCAACAGGTGAGATTGGGACATATAGACCTTCAGGAATTAATTCAGTCCATGCCCGAGACGGTTGCTGCAAAGAAGACTTTGGAATATAAGCAGGCGGAAGTAGATAAGGAATCGAAAAATTTGCAAGAGCAATATAAAAAGAGGATGAATGATTATTCCAAGAATTTATACAAAATGTCTGATGTCATCCGGACCGCAAAAACTCAGGAATTGGAGGAGTTTAAGGAAAGAATTCAGCGTTTTGAGGAGATTGCTGCGAATGATCTGAAAAAAACTCAGGATGATTTGTTTAAACCGATTATGTCTAAAGCTATGGATGCAATCAAGGCAGTGGGAAAAGAGGAAGGTTTTACTTATATATATAATATGAAGCCGGAGTTTATTCTTTTTGATGCTGACAATGCAGAAAATGTGATGCTATTGGTAAAGAAGAAACTGGGGTTGAAATAATTTCTATAAAGCATAGGATAGGAAGGGGGGGGGCTCTCCCTGCGGAGTACTCCCCCTATTAAACAGAAAATGCTTATTGGCTATATTTCTATTCGTCCCACTCCATCACCACATCCTTCGATGTAAACGAGTAGGCGCCGAAGCAGCCCAATGCCCCTCCCTTGATATTGCTGACCGGGTTTGCCATGGCGCTCCCCACGTCGTACAAAGTTTCAAAGAAGCGGTACACGTCTTTGTCCAGACATTGCATCTCCACCGTCACCACGTCGCCTTGCTTTACGGGGTCATCATCCCTTCCGCTATTCTCGTAATTGATAAACAAGGGTAGGCGAATGACGATACCGTCCATGTTCTCGGTGGAAAGCACCTTGTCTTCCAGCCGGTCTTGCAGCAACGGTTGCTTGCCGTTGATGCGCAATACATAGCGGTAGTACTGGTTCTCTTCGCCTGCCGGGTCTACGAAATGAATTTGCGGGTCGGGAATATCCTTTACCGGGAGTTTCCAAAGCGTCAGCGAGTCTATTTCCACCCGGGGCGGCATGTAGGTGGTGGCGGTATATTCAAGCCCCCCGTAGGTCACCGACAGATGGTATGTATGGCGCTCCGTGCCCTGAATGGAAGCGGCCACATACCTTCCGTCCTGGTTGGGGAAGAGCGTTTCCCGGTTTCCTGCATCATCGTCCGAAATCACTACCACTGCATCCGTCACGGGCGGATAATCGTTGGGCGCGTCAAAGTCTTTGGTTTTTGTAATCAGCACTTCGGCAGGCTCGCCCATGCGGACGGTGCCCTCGATAACCAGTTCCGGTTCCACTGAATGCAAATCCACGTCGATAATGTCTTCGCACGAAGCGAAGGAGGCGGCCAACACGAAGGCCGACGTTAGCGTAAGTATAGTTTGTTTATTCATACAGCATTAAAATTTGAAGTTCCAGGATATGGAGGGCACATAGGTGAATAGCGAATAACGATAGGCGGAAGTCTTGCTCGGGTCGTCTTCGTTCGTCTTGAACTGAATCATGTAGGCATTACGCCTTCCGTATGCATTGTAGAGGCTGAAGGCAAGCTCGGACTCAAACTTCCGGGTCTTCTTCAGCAGGCAGGTGGCGCCCAGGTCCAGACGGTGGTAGGCCGGTGCCCGATAGCCGTTCCTTTCGGCATAATACATCACGTCTTTGCCGTCAATCTGGTATTTCCCGCTGGGGTAGCTGATGGCATTTCCCGTGTAGTAGACCCATGCGGCAGAGAGCGTCCATTTCCGGCTGAGTTCGTAGATGCCAACCAGGGAGATGTCGTGCGTCCGGTCTTGATAGGCGTTGTACCACTGGTTGTGGTTGATGCCGTCTATCTTCTTCTCCGATTTTGCCAGTGTATAGCTTGCCCAACCGTTGAAACGTCCCACTCGCTTTTTGAACATGAACTCAATGCCATAGGCGCGTCCCTTGCCTGTGCGTATTTCGGTATCGATTACGTCGTAACCTTGAAACTCGGCATGGTCTTTAAAGTCTATCTGGTTGCGCATATCCTTATAATATGCTTCTACGCTGAATTCATAAGTATTGTCCTTGAAATTGCGGAAGTAACCTATGGTGAACTGATCGGCCACTTGGGGCTTGATGTTATTGGAACTCGAAGTCCAGCGGTCGAACGGAGACCCCATATTGACGTAGGTGAGCAGATGCATATTCTGTACGGTGCGGGCATAGGATGCTTTGACGGACGAAGCATCATTCAGCCGGTAGACTGCGGACAAACGGGGCTCGAGGTTGACGTAGGTCTTTACGAACTTGCCTGCGCCGTACCATAGGCTGTCTACTACTTCTTTGTTTTCATCTAGCTCGTAATATTCTCCTTTGCCCAGTGCTGAGAAGATAGACAGGCGCAAGCCGTAGAGTATCTCGAGGTGCTGCCCCAGTTTCAGTTGGTTGGAGATGTACAGACCATTTTCCCATGAATATCGGTGATGCAGGTTGAGGGTGTTCTTTACATCAGACTCCGTCTGATAGTCGCCCGGGGCCAGATCGTGGTAAGTAGATTGGAATCCCATACGCCAGGTACTGTTGCTACTGGGCTGGTATCTGAATTCCTGCCGGATGCCGTAATCGTCTATTTTTGCATCGCCTTTCATATCCATGCCCATATCCATTTCGGCCGAATAGGAATACCGGCTGTATTGCAATGAAGTCATAGAAAACCATCGGGGACTCATGAGGCGGCTCCATTTGGCATTCAGGAATGCATTTCCCCATCCCATACTTGCTACGTCTTTCATCACCATCTTATCGCGTCCCAGATAACCGGATACCGAGATTTGATCCCGTTGCGAGAGGGCAAAGTAGAGTTTCATGTTCAAGTCGTAGAAATAAAGGTAGGCATTCTGGGCTTCCTCAATTCCCGACAAGCGAGCTATGGCATCGGCATACGTGCGCCTGGCACCCAGCAGGAAGGAGGATTTGCCTTTCTGTATAGGGCCTTCCACGTTTACTTTCGATGAAATCAGCCCGATGCCGCCCGATACGCCATAGTCTTGCATATCTCCGTTGCGTTGCTGCACGTCGAGTATGGCAGAGAGGCGCTCGCCGTATTGGGCGGGGATGGGACCTTTGTAGAGGGCCACGTCACGCAGCACGTCCGAGTTGAAGGTGGAGAAGAAGCCCATCAGGTGAGAGGCGTTGTAGACGGAGACATTGTCGAGCATCACCAGGTTTTGGTCAGCCGTACCGCCACGGACAAAGAATCCGCTGTTTCCCTCACCGGCACTCTTTACGCCGGGCATCAGCTCCAGTGACTTGATGATGTCGCGCTCGCCCATCAACACAGGGAGCTTGTTCAGTTGCTGCACTTCCATTTGCGTCACTCCGGTTTGAGCGCTGGAGACATTGGCATCCTTCCGTTTGGAGGTGATTACTACTTCATCCAGTTGCATGGATGCCTGGTTTATGGTTACATCTTTTTTTATGTTGCCCGAAAGAGAGACCTTCACTTCCCGGGGATCATAGCCCATATAGTTGAAAAGCAGGACGTGATCTCCTTTGGGAAGGGTCAACGAATAATTTCCCTTGGTGTCTGTCAAGGTTCCATAGGAGGGTTGAGCCTTGAGGTGGATAGATACTCCTATCAAAGCTTCTCCTGTCTTGCCGTCGGAAACCTTGCCGGTCACCGTGTACCTTTGGGCAGAGAGTAAAAGGGGAAAGAAGCATAATAGTAGAATAGTAAATGCCAGTTTTAGTTTCATTATGAATCTCGTAAATCATTTAATTAAATTCGGAAAACACTTTTATCAGGCTGCAAATATCTACAATTATTTGATATAATAAGGTATAAAAGAAAGAATTCATCTGTTCGTAACCTATATTACTCATCGGGCTGGAGAATATAGAATAGTCTTAAATCGCCATTCATTTCTTTATGACTATTCTATTTTTCTCCATTAATAATCCATTAGTCGCATCTTCATTTCACTCATTTGCTGTTAGAATAAGTTTTCATAATTTTGTTCCCAGTATGAAAAATATCAGAGTAAAAAAGGTCGAGACAAAACGTGAAATGAACGATTTTGTGAGGTTTGCAGCTAAGCTGTATGCCGGCTGCCAATACTACGTCCCTGACTTGAATATGGATATTATTGATTCACTCAACCCAAAAAAGAACGTAGGATCGGAATGTTCCGAAATACAGCCGTTTGTAGCATATAATGCTGCAGGAGAAACAGTTGGTCGCATAGCTGGTATTATCAACCATCGCGCTAACGAAAAATGGAAAACGAAAAATGTTCGATTTGGCTTTATCGAATTTATCGATGATCTGGAAGTGTCGGCGGCTTTGTTGGCAGCTGTGGAACAATGGGGCAAAGAGCAGGGCATGGATTGTATACAAGGCCCAATGGGTATTTTTGACTTTGATAAGGAAGGAATGCTTGTTGAAGATTTTGATAAAATAGGATCCATGATAACCATCTATAACTTTCCATATTATCCTAAACACATGGAAAATTTGGGATATGAGAAAGAGGTGGATTGGGTACAGGTTGCCATTGACATCCCCCGGGAAATTCCTCCGAAGTATGCCCGTGTATCGAAACTGGCAGGAGAACTGTTTGGGCTGCATGTCAGGAAACTGAGCAATGCCGATATTTCAAGGCGTGGATATGGCAAGAAAATATTCGATCTGCTGAATGTGGCTTATGCACCTCTCTTTGGCTATACAGAACTCTCGGATAAACAGATAGATTTATATATAAAGCGGTATTTACCGCTGATAGACAAGCAATTATTACCCGTCATAGAGAACGAGAACGGTGAAGTAATAGGCGCGGCAGTAACCATGGGCAGTCTTTCGCATGCGTTGCAAAAGACAAAGGGAAAGCTTCTCCCCTTCGGATGGTATCATCTGCTCCGTGCCTTGAAGTGGAAGAGGGAAGATACAGCGGAACTGCTTCTGATAGCTGTACGCCCCGACTATCAGGGACTGGGTGTGAATGCATTGTTTTTTGCAGACCTTATACCTATTTATAATAAGTGTCACTTCACACGAGCCGAGACGGGGCCGCAACTGGAGAACAATATGAGGGAACTGACACAATGGAAACCTCTGAATCCCACTTTCACTAAAAGAAGACGATGTTATAAGAAGAAGCTAACATAAAAACGATAAAAGATATGGAAAGAAAAGTAGTGATTACAGGTATGGGTATATGGTCGTGCCTTGGAAAGACACTCGAAGAAGTACGCGATTCGCTGTATAGCGGAAAGAGCGGTATCATTTTCAGCCAAGAGCGTAAGGATGCCGGATTTCGCTCTGCCTTATGTGCCGAAATAGAGCATCCTGACCTCAAACCGTTCATTCCGCGCAATCTACGGCAATTCATGCCCGAAGAAGCTCAATATGCCTACATGGCTACCCGTGCGGCTCTTGAGAATGCCAAACTGGACCAGGACTATATCAATGAACACGAAGTGGGCATCATCTACGGCAACGACTCTGTGGCTGAGGCTACCATGCATGCGCTCGACAAGTTCCGCGAGTTTAAAGATACATCCGCTTGCGGCAGTGGCTCTATCTTCCAGTCAATGAACTCTACTGTAACAATGAACCTTGCCTGTTTATTCAAACTGCGTGGCATAAATTTGACAGCTTCCGCTGCTTGTGCTTCAGGCTCACAGTCCATCGGACTGGCATACCTCCTGATACGCGACGGTTTGCAGGATTGCATAGTCTGTGGCGGTGCCCAGGAAGCCAACTTGTACAGTGTTGCTTCGTTCGACGGCATACAGTCGTTCTCTATACGCGAAGACGAACCCACGAAGGCGAGCCGCCCGTTCGACCGCGACCGTGACGGCCTGGTACCCGGAGGCGGTGCGGCAACGGTGGTTATCGAGAGTTATGAGCACGCTGTGAAACGAGGCGCTCCCATACTTGCCGAAATCGTAAGTTGGGGATTCTCGGGTAACGGCGACCACATCTCCACTCCCAATGTGGCGGGTCCTGCCCGTTCTTTGGAATTGTGCCTGAAGAATGGCGGCATAGATCCGCGCCAGATAGGTTACATCAACGCCCATGCCACTTCAACACGCATCGGTGATGCCCGGGAAGCGCAGGCCATCGCACAGATATTCGGCGACTACCGCCCGCCGGTGACATCCACCAAGAGCCAGACCGGACACGAGATGTGGATGGCGGGAGCCAGCGAACTGATTTACTCCATGTTGATGATGAAGAATAATTTTATCGCAGGAAACATCAATTTTGAGAACCCCGATGAGGAAACAGCTTGCCTTAATATAGTGCCGGAAACGCGGGAAGCGCATTTCGATCTGTTCCTTTCCAACTCATTCGGATTCGGTGGGACGAACTCAACTCTTATTGTGAAGAATATATAGTAGAAACAAGAACTAAAACAAAACTAAAAAGATAGATTATGACACGTGAAAAGATTGTAGAAAAGGTAAATGCCGTGTTGGCAGAAGAATTTGAAGTTGAATTGAGCGTTTTTACTCCCGACGCAGATATAAAGGAAACACTTTCTCTGGATAGCCTTAGCCTTGTAGACCTCGTGGCTATCATCCAATACACTTATAAAGTAAAGGTTCCTGCGGCAGACTTGCCTAAAATCAAGACGTTCAACAATCTCTATGACTACATAGAGGCACACTTGCCGGCAGAATGAAATATATAGAGATAGAGCGCCTCATTCCGCAACGCGACCCTATTGTGATGGTCGACGAGCTGATAGAAGTGAGGGAGGAGGTGGCTGTAACCGGCCTCACCGTCAGGACCGACAACTACTTTATCGACGAAGAAGGACTACTGGCTGAACCCGGGCTTATAGAGCATATAGCCCAGTCGGCCTCTGCCTTCGCCGGATATAGAGCCATAAGTGCAGGTGCAACCGATCCTCCTGTGGGATACATCGGTGAAGTGAAAAAGTTCCATTGCTATCGCCGCCCACAACCGGGAGAAGAATTGCACACTACTATTACGATGGGAGCCGAAATGGCCGGTGTGACTATCATAACCGGTGAAACCCGCATCGCGGATGAAATAGTGGCTGATACGCAAATGAAGATTTTCATTCAACCCAATGATTGAATAAACTACTTGACTATGCTGTTCGAAAACAAATATTATAAAATACTGGATGCGAAGGTGGATGGACTGGATGCGGTCTACCGCATTGCCCTCTTGCCCGATTGCGATGTCTATCGCGGCCACTTCCCCGGCAATCCCGTAAGTCCGGGTGTCTGCAATATCGAAACCATCAAGGAATGTGCCATGTTGCTGACAGGCAAGAGGCTGCTGATAAGCACCATCAAACAATGCCGCTTGACTGCCGTTGCTTCACCTGCCCTTTGTCCCGAAGTGGATGTAATTCTCAGCCTTTTGCCTACCGACAAAGGATTCACCGTTACAGCCCGGATAGCGGATGCTGAAAGGACGTATATGGAATATAAAGGAGATATGATTGTATGACACAGCTCTGTATTAAGATTTATCGTTATTTCCGCAACCACCGCGCCGCCTTCTGGGTGTCGATGATTGTCCTATATGCCTTTTTCGGATATTTTGCTTCGCAGATATATCTCGAGGAAGACATCAACAAGCTGATGCCTTCCTCCAAAAACGAGGACGGCACCACCAAGCTGGCTTTTGCCAACCTGCGTATCAAGGACAAGACTTTCCTGCTCTTCGAGGGTAGGGAAGGGGCTTCTGTGGAACATATCGCCGAAACGTGCGATGCTTTCATCGATTCGTTGGAAACCCGGAATGCAGCTATGGACTCAACGCAGCAGATGATTGGAGATGTTTTCTACAAACTGCCCGATGACCTGATGCTGGATGCCATCGATTATCTGAGTGCCCACCTTCCGGTTTATATCGATACCGCCGCTTATAGCCGGCTGGACACGATGCTCACTTACGAGCACATGACCCGACAGATGCAGACCAATCGTGATGACTTGTTGAGCCCGGTAGGAACGGCGTTCCCCGAACTGATACAGATGGATCCTGTGGGACTGCGCAGCGTGCTGATGGAACAGCTGAAGCCTTTGACGGATGGCGCAAGTGGCAGTTACAAAACTATCGACGGACATATCTTTGTCCGGGACTCTACGGTGTGCATGGCATTCATCACTCCCATGTATTCGGCCACCAATACGGGGCAGGGTTCGGCTTTGTTCCGGTTGCTGAATGAGCAGATAGAGCAGTTCTCTGCTTCTGTCCCTGATGTGAAAATCAGCTATCACGGCACTCCTGCCAGCGGATTCTATAATGCATCGCGGATTAAGGCCGACTTGAAGGGGACGATTATCGGGGCGTTGGTGCTGGTGCTGCTGTTTATCTTCATCTGCTTCCGCAACTACGATACCATACCGCTGCTGTTGCTGCCGGTGGTGTTCGGCACCCTCTTCGGGCTGGCTGCCATGTACTTTATCAAGGGGCAGTTCTCGCTGCTGGCACTTGGCATTGGAGCCGTTGTGCTGGGAGTGGCATTCAGCTATGTGCTGCACATCATTACGCATTATAAGTACGTCAGTGATCCGGAGCAAGTCTTGCGCGACGAAGTGAAACCGGTCTGTTTGGGATGTCTTACTACGATCGGTTCTTTCATGGGACTTATCTTCATTCGGACGGAACTCTTGCAGGACTTCGGATTGTTTGCTGCTTTTGCCATTGTGGGTACTACGGCTTTCAGCCTTATTTATCTGCCGCAATTCCTCAATCCGGAGAAGAACAAGGTGAACCGCCGCGCGTTTGCCATTGTAGACCGTATCAATAACTACCCGTTCGACCGCAAGAAGCCGTTGCTGCTCGTTATACTTGCTGCCGTAGTGGTCTGTATTGCGTTCTACATTGCAGGCGGCACCCGATTTGATGCTGATATGCACAACCTGGGCTATAGGGCCGAAAATGTTTCATACTCGGAGGACTTGCTTCGTGCCAAGACCCATACCGGCGACAAGCAAAAGTATTTTGCCAGTTCGGGGGCGACGATGGAAGAGGCTATTGAGAACTTTTCCAATATGGCAAACAAGCTGGATTCGCTACAGTGGGCCGGACTGGTGAAGAGCTATACGCATACCGATCAGATTTTTGTACCGTTACGAGTACAACAGCAACGCATTGATGCCTGGAAGGAATTCTGGACAGACGAACGCTTGCAACGGGTACGCAGCCTTATCGGTAAAACAGCTCCGCAAGCCGGTCTTCGTCCCGAAGCATTCGACGCTTTCTTCGAGTTTGCCACTGCCGATTATGAACCTGATGCCCTCTATGAGGCAGGCCTTATTCCGAAAGGTTACCAATCCACTTTGATGGAGCAGTCCTATAACGACGACTACTTGTGCTTTACCTCCGTCCGGTGCGCGAACGACTCCATACGCAGCAAGGACAGTGACTACCACCGCATCTGTGATGCCGTGGCTTCGCAGCCCAATCTGCTTGTGCTCGACACCTACTATTATACTACGGACACGCTCATCGGACTGAACGAGGACTTCAACGTGTTGCAATGGATTTCAATGCTGTTCGTGCTTATCGTGCTGTTCTTCAGTTTCCGTTTCAACATCAAGCATACGTTGCTCGGTTTCATGCCCATTCTGCTGAGTTGGCTGATCGTGCTGGGATCAATGGTGATTTTCGATGTGCGGTTCAATCTCATCAATATCATCATCTCGACCTTTATCTTTGGTATAGGAGTGGATTACAGCATCTTCGTCATGAGCGGACTTATTGACGGCGAGAAGAACCGCCGCTTGTTGGGATATCACAAAACGGCCATCTTCTTTAGTGCGGTGATTCTGATTGTTACCGTGAGTTCCATGTTGTTTGCCGAGCATCCTGCCATTCGGTCTGTAGGATTTTCCACACTGGTGGGTATGATTGCTGCGGTGGTGATATCATACGTGGTGCAGCCTGCCATATTCAGAATGATTAATAAGAATAAGAAATGAAGTACGAGGTGGTTATTATAGGTAGCGGACTTGGCGGACTGGAATGTGCCCACATCCTTTCGCGTGCCGGCATGAGCGTTCTTCTCTTGGAGAGGGGAGCGCAAGCCGGTGGGTGCATCCAGAGCTATAAGCGCCGAGGACTGACTTTCGATACAGGATTCCACTATGTGGGCGGGCTGGATGAGGAACAGTCACTGCATGCCGTTTTCAACCACTTGGGATTATTGAACCTTCCGTGGCAACGCCTGGATGCAGACTTCGACCGGGTGACTATCGGTGACCGTACCTTTGCCTTTGCACAGGGGTATGATGAGTTTGTAAATACGCTTGCTGCGGATTTTCCTGCCGAACGTGTTGCATTGCACCGCTATGCAGACATGCTGAAGCGGGTTGACGAGCAGCAGTTCGACGCTCTGAATCCTCAAAACGGAGAAGGATATTCCTTCTCTTCCGGGCTGTTTGAGACGAGTGCTTACGGGTATCTGGCGGAGACTTTCCGTGACCCGTTGTTGATAAACGTGCTCAGCGGCACTTCATTGAAGATGGAGTTGCGGCGCGAGTCGCTTCCGCTGTTTACGTTTGCTCATGGCAACAGCAGTTTTATTGAAAGCAGTTGGCGACTGAAGGGGGATGGTTCGTTGATAGTGAATTCGCTGGCAGAAGACATCCGCAGTCGTGGCGGCGAAATTATCTGCAATGCCGAAGTGCAGGAGCTGGTGGAGAAGAACGGGAAACTGGCGTATGCGGTATGTTCGAACGGTGAAAGCTATGAAGGCGATACTTTCATCAGCGATATTCATCCTGCCGTCACTTGTGGGCTGGTGAAGCAGAGTGACAGGATGAAGAAAATCTACCGGCACCGCATGGAGCGTTTGGAGAATACCTTCGGCATGTTCACCGTATCGCTTTGTATCAAGCCGAATACCCTCAAATACTTCAACTGGAACCAATATATCTATAAAGAGCCCGATGTATGGACTTTCTATCAGGAAGACGGTCCTGTGAAAGGAGTATTGGTAAGTTGCCGCGTGCCCGAAGACGGCAGTGAGTATGTACGGCAGATTGATTTGCTCACTCCGATGACTTGGAGCAAGTGCGAACAGTGGAACCATACGACAGTGAACCATCGTGGCAACGAGTATAAAGCCATGAAGGAACGTATGACCGATGAGTGCATCATACTGGCCGAACGGTTTATCCCCGGTCTTGGCGATATGATTACCGGGCGCTATAGCAGCACTCCGCTTACTTATCGCGATTACACCTGTACTCCCCAAGGTTCGGCCTACGGGCTGCGCAAGGATTTCGGAGATCCGGTAATGACCTTGCTTTCACCGCGTACTCCCATTCCCAACCTGCTCCTTACAGGACAGAACCTTATGTTGCATGGGCTGCATGGTGTGACAATGACAGCGCTCTTCACCTGTGCGGAGATACTGGGGAAGGAGCAAATATGGAATATAGTAAAGAATTAAAAAGAAACAAGACAATGAAGTATGCATTAGTAACCGGAGGCAGCCGCGGCATAGGCCGTGCTGTCTGTGTGAAACTGGCCCGGATGGGTTATCACATCATTATAAATTATGCAACCAACACCGCGGAGGCCGAGAATACCCTTGAACTGGTGCGGCAAGCCGGCCAGGATGGCGAGATATTGAAGTTTGATGTGAGCAACCGTGTACAAACCCACGAAGCTATCGAAGCGTGGGAAAAGGCTCATCCGGAAGAATATATCGAAGTGCTGGTGAACAATGCCGGCATCCGCCGCGACAACGTCATGGCGTTTATGGCCGAAGAAGAGTGGAGCCGGGTGCTCGATATTACCCTCGGCGGTTTCTACAACGTGACGCAACCGTTGCTGCAACCTATGCTGGTACATCGATTCGGCCGCATCATCAATATGGCAAGCGTCAGCGGCCTGAAGGGAATGCCGGGACAGACGAACTATTCCACTGCAAAAGGCGGTATCATAGCCGCCACAAAAGCCTTGGCACAAGAGGTGGCACGCAAGAACGTCACCGTCAATGCCGTTGCTCCCGGTTTTATCAAAACGGACATGGTGGAAGGCCTCGATGAAGAAGCTTTGAAGAAGACCATTCCCGCCAACCGTTTCGGCACTCCCGAAGAAGTGGCGGAGGCGGTAGGCTTCCTGGCTTCGCCCGGCGCCGGATACATCACCGGCAGTGTGATTTCAATCAATGGAGGACTTTATACATAACAGCAGATGAAAAAAATATATACCTTGTTTATTACCCTCATTCTTATCTGTGCCCCTCTGCGGGCACAGCAAACCGAGGTTCGCAACATCATGGAACGGTACAAAGGCATTCACACGTTGACAGCTGCCGTCACCCAAACCCAGCACAGCGCCGCGGTAGCTGCGGACCGTACTGCCCGTGGGCATTTCTACTTCAAGCAACCCGCCCGCATGTGCATCACTCTCGACGAAGGTCGCGAGATATTGCTTAAAGACGGTAACATCTTCACCCGCGTGGCCGATGGCAAAAAGAGCGTTGCCCGCGGCCGGGGTGCCAATCCGTTCGAGACCATTCAGATCGTTATCGAAACCCTTACCTCGGATACTGCTCCCGACAATGCCCTGGCCGAAGTGGCGGACGTGAAGATGACCCGGAACGGCAACCTCTGTGTGTTCACCATCACCCCTACGGCGTCCGATGCCAAGTCTCGTCGCCGGATGATGTTCACCTCGTTCGTACTGACCGTAGACCTTCACTCCCGCGAACTCCGCAGCATGCGCCTGAATGGAAAAGGGGAGAACTACACTCAGTACGACTTCTCCGACTATGCGTTTGACGCCGCCGTCAGCGACAGCGTTTTTAATCTCCCCTCCTGATGGAAGAGCTTGAAGACGTCTGCCGCGTGCAGGTAAAATTCAGTGAGATTGATTCGATGCAACGGGTGTGGCATGGCTCATACGTCACCTACTTCGAAGATGGGCGCGAGTCCTTCGGGCGTCACTATCCCGGTATAGGCTATGCCGATATGCAGCGCTCCGGCATCTACGCTCCCATCTACGACCTTCACCTCAAGTACTATGCGCCGCTCGTCATTAACGACGTAGCCATCGTACATACACGTTACGTCTACAAACCCGGTGCCCGGCTCGACTACAGCTACCGCGTGTACCGCGAAAGTGACAACCGGCTCTGTGCCGAAGGGAGCACCATCCAGTTGTTTATCGACCCTGCGGGGCAGCTCATGGTGGACAAGCCCGACTATTATCAGGCTTGGCAGAATAAGTTTCTGCATCCCCCTAAAAAATAAAAGGATAGGAATTATGATAAGGAAAAAGATTGTTGTTTTACTATTGTCCCTGTTCATTACAGGAATGGCTAACGGACAAAATATAACCATAAAGGGTCTTGTGACCGATTCGATTACAGATGAAGGCCTGCCATACGCTTCCCTCATCTTGAAAGGGACAAGCATTGGCGCCGCTACCGATGGCGATGGAAATTTCTCGTTCTTCGCTCCGAGTACGGGCGGCTTGCTGCAAGTATCGTATCTGGGATATGACACCAAAGAATTGAGGATTACCCCGGGACGGACCAATGAGTTGAAGATACAGCTGGCGCCAAGCGGAATCACATTGGGCGAAGTAACCGTGAAGCCGGGCCGCGAGCATTACAGCAAGAAAGAGAACCCTGCCGTCGCCTTTGTGCGCCAAGTCATCAATCGCCGGCGTAGCAACGACCCCCGCAATCACGACTACTTCCGCTACGACGAGTACGGCAAGATGATTTTCGCCATGAACGAGTATCAGCCCAAGCCCAAGAAGAACGGCAAGTCCGGTAAGTTCGATTTCCTGGTAGAGTTTGTCGATACACTCGATGCCGGTACCACCATTCTTCCGGTTTCGGAGCGAGAGAAAGTAGAAACGGTATATTTTCGCAGGAACCCGCGGTCGGAGAAGCGCGTCGTAAGGGGAAGCCAGTCGTCCGGCGTGGACGAGATTTTCTCGCGCGACGGCATTCAGCAGTTCTTGAACGAAGTGTTCCGCGAAGTCGATATTTTCCAGAACGACATCCCCCTGTTTCTGCAACGCTTCGTCAGCCCGCTTTCCACCATGGGGCCCAACTATTATAAGTATTATCTGCTGGACACGCTGAATGTAAATAAGCAACCGTGTGTAGACCTGGGATTCGCCCCCTTCAACTCAGAAACGTTCGGCTTCACGGGACATCTGTACGTTGCGCTCGACTCCACGTACTTTGTTCAGAAAGTCATCCTGAATGTTCCCCGAAACATCAACCTGAACTTTGTTTCGCGCATGACCATCGAACAAAACTTCGAGCGGGCGGCGGACAGTACCCGCATCATTACGAAAGACGACATCGAGGTGAACTTCAAGCTGAGTGAGAAGTCAAAGGGTATGTATGCCCGTCGCCTGAACATCTACAGCAATCACTCTTTCGACGAGCCGGACGAGGAGCAAATGGTCATCTTCCGCGAAAGCGCCCCCGTCATCACGCGGAAGGACGCCTACCGCCAACCGAATGAATTCTGGGCAGACAGCCGCCCCGAGGAGGCTGTCCGCAGGAACCCGAATTCCGTCGGGGAACTGATGACGAGATTGCGCTCCGTTCCGGTCTTTTATGTGACGGAGAAGGTAGTATCGACTCTCGTGTCGGGCTATATTCCCACGAATAAGGACCCGGAAAGAAACAAGTTTGAGTTTGGCCCGATGAATACCACCATCAGCGGCAACAACATCGAGGGCCTTCGTCTCCGTACCGGCGGAACCACCGCCGTAGGCTTCAGCAAGCGCCTCTTCTTCGACGGCTATATGGCGTATGGCACCCACGACGAAGTGTTCAAGTACGATGCCCTGGTAGAATACTCGTTCAATGACCGCAAGGAGTATCGCAAGGAGTTTCCGGTACATTCCATCCGCCTGGAATATATGTACGATATCAATCAGTTGGGACAGCAATACATGTACACCAATAAGGATAACTTCATGCTTTCCATCCGCCGCATGAAGGACACCCGTGCCACTTACCTGCGTCGTGGCGAACTGACCTACTACCGCGAGCATTACAACGGCATCGGCTACGGCGCCGTCGTCCGTGCCTTCCGCGAGTATTCCACCAAATATTCCGAGTTCCACCGCATTGCCCCGGACGCCACCGTCACTCCCGTCAATCATTATGACATGACGGAACTGGAATTCAAGTTTCGTTACGGAAGGAACGAGAAGTTCTATCAGACGCGTAACGAACGCATCCCCATCACGTACGATGCCCTGATATTCAACTTTAGCCATACCATGGCGGCAAAGAACTTCCTGGGTTCGTCGTACAACTACCAGCGTACCGACATCGGCATCCAGAAGCGTTTCTGGTTCTCTGCTTTCGGTTACCTCGACGTCATTGCCAAGGCGGGAAAGGTGTGGAGTGCGGTGCCCTATCCGTTACTGATTCTGCCCAATGCCAACCTGACCTATACCATCCAACCCGAGGCTTATACGAACATGAATGCCCTGGAGTTTATCAACGATGAATACGCGTCCTGGGATTTGACCTACTACCTGAACGGTAATCTTCTGAACCGCCTGCCTCTCGTCAAGAAGCTGAAGTGGAGGGAAGTATTCTGTTTCCGTGGTTTGTGGGGACACCTGACGGAGAAGAACAACCCGGCAAACGGAGGAAACGGCCTGTACCTCTTCCCCCACGATTCTTTCACAATGGGCAAGGCTCCTTACATGGAAGCGAGTGTCGGCATAGAGAACATCTTCAAGTTTCTTCGCATCGACTATGCCTGGCGTTTGAACTACCGCGACAATCCGGGCATACAGACAGGAGGCATACGCTGTACGATGCGGTTGTCGTTCTAAATCTTTTTTGTTTCTTTTAACAGCAGCTAATATACTCATCCCTTATTTTTGCAAGCACAAATTGGGCAATATTCATATCAAATCAACATAAGAACTTTTTTATGACTATGAGAACAAATTGTATTTTATTGTTAGCTCTGTTATTGGGAATCATTCTTCCCTTGAACGATGTACACGCTGATGAATCTAATAATCCTAAAAGCGTGATTCTGTACACTCCTTACACAAAAATCTCCGTATCGCCCGGAGCGTCTGTAGATTACAGCATTGATCTGATAAACAACACAGGCGAGTTGACCAATGCCAATCTTTCTGTCAGCGGTTTGTCAAGCAGTTGGAAGCACGAGATAAAGTCGGGCGGATGGAGCCTCAGCCAGCTTTCCGTGCTTCCCAATGAGAAGAAAAGTTTTAATCTGAAGGTAGAGGTTCCGTTGAAAGTCAATAAGGGGAACTATCACTTCACTGTATTTGCCGGAGAAACCCAACTTCCGCTGGAGATCACCGTTGCCCAGCAGGGAACTTATCAGACTGAATTTACCACCGACCAGCCCAACATGCAGGGCAATTCCAAATCGACCTTTACTTTCAGCGCCACCTTGAAAAATCAGACTTCCGACCAGCAATTGTATGCATTGATGGCCAATGCTCCCAGAGGATGGAACGTCGTGTTCAAGCCCAATTATAAGCAAGCCACTTCTGCCCAGGTAGAAGCCAACAGCACTCAGAATGTCAGCATCGAAATCGTTCCGCCTGCCAATGTGGAAGCCGGCAGCTATAAAATCCCGGTACGCGCCGCCACCGGCACCACATCGGCCGAACTGGAACTGGAGGTTGTGGTGACCGGCTCTTTCCAGATGGAACTCACCACTCCTCGCGGCCTGCTGAGTGCTGACGTAACCGCAGGAGGCACGAAACGCATTGAACTGAACGTGAAGAATACCGGCTCTTCCTTGCTGAAAGATATCCAGATGTCTGCCAATAAACCCGTTGACTGGGAAGTGTCTTTTGAACCCTCGAAGATAGATATGCTCAAGGCAGGAGAAACCACAACGGTGACGGCCACCTTGAAAGCCTCCAAGAAAGCACTGCCCGGCGACTATGTGACCACCATGATGGCGAAGACTCCCGAAGTGAATGCAGATGCACAATTCCGTATCGCAGTGAAGACCCCGATGATATGGGGATGGGTGGGCGTATTGATTATAATTATTGCCGTGGGCGCCGTTTGCTATCTGTTCCGTAAATATGGAAGGAGGTAGAGGTATGGGCGAACAAGTGATTGTATTGACCGACTTGACCAAGCAGTATGGTCGGTTTACTGCTGTCGACCGTATCTGCCTGAGTATTCGGAAAGGAGAAATTTTCGGGTTGCTGGGTCCGAACGGTGCCGGCAAGTCAACCACCATCCTGATGATGCTGGGGCTGACGGAACCTACATCGGGCTCTGTCGAGATTTGCGGCATAGACTCTACCCGGCATCCCATCGAGGTGAAAAGAAAGATCGGCTACCTGCCCGAAGACGTAGGCTTCTACGATGATATGACCGGACCGGAGAACCTGATTTACACGGCACGGCTGAACGGCATCCCCGATGCCGAAGCGCGGGCGAGAGCGCTCGAACTGATGAAGCGCGTGGGCCTTGAAGACCAGTTGGCAAAGAAGACCGGAAAGTATTCCCGCGGCATGCGGCAGCGCCTGGGACTGGCCGATGTCCTTATAAAGAATCCCGAAATCATCATCCTGGACGAGCCGACTTCAGGCATCGACCCTTCCGGCGTCCACGAGTTTATCGAACTCATCCGGCAGTTGAGCAGGGAAGAGGGGCTGACTGTCTTGTTCTCCTCCCACCATTTGGACCAGGTGCAGAAGGTGTGCGACCGCGTAGGCCTGTTCTGTGGCGGCAAGCTGATAACGCTGATAGACATGGCCGATTTGAAGGACAAGAAGCAAGAACTGGCCGATATATATAACCAATATATAGAGGAAGGAGGGGAGAAGGCATGAACAAAGTCAATTATCCTTTTTGGGTGGTCGTCAACAAGGAGATTTCCGATCACGTGAAGAGTTGGCGATTCATTATTCTGATGGGAATCATCGTACTTACGTGTATGGGGTCGCTCTATACATCCCTCACCAACATCGGTGCGGCCATAAAGCCGGGCGATCCGGACGGATCGTTCCTTTTCCTGAAGCTGTTCACGGCATCCGACGGGACTCTGCCCTCTTTCGTGCTGTTCATCAACTTCCTGGGGCCGTTGCTGGGCATTGCTTTAGGATTTGATGCCGTAAACTCGGAGCAGAACAAGGGGACGCTGAGCCGTATGCTTTCCCAGCCCATTCATCGCGACTGTATCATTAATGCCAAGTTTGTGGCTGCGTTGATGGTGATAGGCGTTATGCTGTTTGTGCTTTGCTTCCTGGTGATGGGATGCGGGCTGATAGCTATCGGCATTCCTCCCACGGCTGAAGAGTTCTGGCGCATTATCTTCTTTATCATCGTCAGCATCTTCTATGTGGCGTTTTGGCTGAATCTGTCTATCTTGTTTTCGCTTTGTTTCCGCCAGGCGGCTACGTCTGCTTTGGCATCGGTGGCGGTGTGGCTCTTTTTCAGTGTGTTCTATACGATGATTGTCAATCTGGTGGCGAAGGCACTGAGCCCGTCGCAGATGGCATCTGCCTATCAGGTCATCGGCTATCAGAAGTTTATCCTCGGGCTGATGAGGCTGGCACCGAGTGAGCTGTTCAATGAGGCAACCACTACCTTGCTGATGCCTTCCGTGAGGAGCCTCGGACCGCTGACTATGGAGCAGGTTCAAGGGGCTATTCCAAGTCCTCTTCCGCTGGGACAGAGCCTCTTGGTGGTATGGCCACAGCTTACGGGACTGATTGCTGCAACGGTGGTCTGCTTTGCTCTTTCGTATACTTTGTTTATGAGGAGGGAAGTCCGGTCCAGATAAAGCCGGGGCTTCTGAGTATCTGTCATTCAGAGCATAGCGTTGCTCTGAATGACAGCATAAACCGTGAATAAATTACCTTAGGACAGAAAAAGGATAGTAATTGTCGGAAAATAAGATAATTAGGAGGGGTAAGGCGTTCATTAAACGTTCGTTTATTGCACGCTGCAAATATAGGGTTTTTCTTCTTCTTACTGTTACAATCCCTGCCTTTTTT
>CABMPP010000035.1 GCA_902388495.1 uncultured Bacteroides sp.
GATTAACTAAGTTATATGCATAATAGGAAAATCCCTCAGGGTTTTACGTTGATCCAGGATTTGTGAATGAATTTAGCAAAAGGAAGGGAATAAAAAAGTCCTTGCCGAGAACTCGACAAGGACTTTTCATTGTTGGACTACCAAGATTCGAACTTGGACAAACAGAACCAAAACCTGTTGTGCTACCATTACACCATAGTCCAAACATGGGGCTTTCTGTTAAAAAGCGGTGCAAAGATAGAGCTATGTCCCGAAATATCCAAATATTTCGGGACTATTTTTTCCTATCTCTGTATTATTTGGCGATAATCAAGTAATAATTCTTCTTGCCACGCTGCACCAGAAGGTACTTTTCGTCCAGCAAGTCGGCAGTAGTAATCACCTGATCGAAAGCGGCAAGTTTCTCTTTATTCAAAGAAACGCCGCCACCTTGCACCAGCTTGCGCATCTCGCCTTTGGAGGCAAAGACAGCTGCATTGTCAACGAAAAGATCTACTGCCTTCACACCGGCAGCCAAGGCATCACGGGAAACTTCGAACTGCGGAACACCTTCGAAAACAGCCAGCAACGTGTCTTCGTCCAACTTCTTCAAAGCGTCGGAAGTAGCATTGCCGAACAGTATATTGGAAGCATCTACAGCTGCATTGTAATCTTCTTCGGAGTGAACCATGATAGTCACCTCCTGAGCCAGGCGCTTCTGAAGAACACGCAAGTGGGGAGCCGCTTCGTGCTCGGCAGTCAGCGCTTCGATTTCTTCGCGGGAGAGCGCTGTGAATATCTTGATGTAACGGGCTGCATCGGCATCGCTCACGTTCAGCCAGAATTGATAGAATTTATAAGGAGAAGTATAGCGCGGATCGAGCCAGATGTTACCGGACTCCGTCTTACCGAACTTACCGCCATCGGCTTTCGTAATCAGCGGGCAGGTCAAGGCAAAAGCCTCACCGCCATTGGTACGGCGAATCAATTCGGAACCGGTGGTGATGTTACCCCACTGGTCGCTGCCACCCATCTGGAGCTTGCAGCCTTTGGTTTCGTACAGATGAAGGAAGTCGTAACCCTGCAACAGCTGGTAAGTGAACTCCGTGAAAGAAAGACCGTCGCGTGCCTCGCCGTTCAGACGCTTCTTTACAGAATCCTTTGCCATCATGTAGTTCACGGTGATGTGCTTGCCTACTTCGCGGGCAAAGTCAAGGAAGGTGAAGTCTTTCATCCAATCATAGTTGTTCACCAACTCGGCACGGTTGGGGGCATCCGAATCAAAGTCCAGGAACTTGGATAGCTGCGCCTTCATGCCGTCCATATTGTGCTGCAAGGTTTCTTCGGTAAGCAGGTTACGTTCGGCCGATTTGCCCGAAGGGTCGCCAATCATACCCGTAGCACCGCCGATCAGTGCCAACGGCTTGTGTCCGCAACGCTGGAAATGACGCAAAATCATCACACTGCAAAGGTGGCCGATGTGTAAAGAGTCCGCAGTAGGGTCAAAACCAATGTATGCAGTCACTTGTTCCTTAGCCAGAAGCTCTTCCGTACCCGGCATCATATCGTGGAGCATGCCACGCCATCTTAATTCTTCTACAAAATTCATCGAATGATCAGATTATCTAAGTAATTATTTAAATGATTATCTATTAATTGTTTGGTTTATATTAACCGGCGCAAAAATACGACTCTTTATTCGAAGAAACAACTCTTATCGTTTAAAAAAGACTTTACTGATGTTTCCCGACACTATCTCACGCATTTCCTCCGGAGATATTCCGCGCAGTGCGGCAGCCCGCGCATAGAGTTCTTTGATGGGAACGGTGCTCTCGTCCGTCTCGATGAACAGACGGTCGGCAGGGGTGGTCAGAAGTGCTTCTGCCTGGTATTTCTCTCCGAAAGAAAGGTAAAAGCCATGCCGCAGATAGTCTTCTGCCAAAGCTGCCTTGCCGCGGAAGCCATGAATGACCCACGGCATTGCAGGGCGCAATGTACGCCGTAACTTCAGCAGTTCGTCGGCGGCTTTCACCAGGTGAATCACCAAGGGTTTCTCTACTTCTTCGGCCAGGCGAGCCTGGAATTCGAATACTTCAAGCTGCAAGTCCATAGGAGCATCCGCCAGTTTATCAAGCCCTGCTTCTCCTACGGCCAAGACCTGAGGATGGCGTACTAACACTTCGAGGCAGTTTTTCTTATCATCCGACGCAGCAATATACCACGGATGTATCCCCACCGAATACCATCCGCCTTCCTGCGGGGAAAACATTTCGGGATAGCAGTTCACAATCGCCTCTCCGGGCACTTGCGGCAACTGATGGGTATGTATGTCGACGGGCATCTTCATGGAACGGGATCATATCCTGAGCCTCCCCAGGGATGGCAGCGCAGTATACGCTTCACCGCCAGGCAAAGCCCTTTGAAAGGTCCATGTTTCTTGATAGCCTCCACCGCATATTGCGAGCAAGTAGGAGTAAACCGGCACGACGGGGAAAGCATGGGTGAGATACACCTCTGATAGAAGTAAATAGGAAGTAGCAGCAGATATGAAAGCAGTCTTTTCATGACTCCGGAGCATCCTGCGCCGTCACCTTTTCGGCAATGCGCGCCAAAGCAGTCTTCATCCGGTCTTCGATAACCGAGGACTCTACCAACTGATCCGAGAGATAGATAAAAGCAACGGCCAGCCGGCATTGCTTTTCTGCCAGCACATCCAGGAGCGCGTGTTTGTTTACACGATAAGCCTCCCGTATCTGGCGCTTTACACGATTACGTTTCACTGCCCGCTTGAAACGGCGCTTCGAAACACTGATAAGGATAGAAACAGGCGCCTCCAACTCCTCCACCGGCAAATATACCACGCGCAAAGGGAAGACTGCAAACGAACGCGAACCGCCCGCAAACATCTTCTCAATCACTTTCTTCTTATCCAGCCTTTCGGCCTTACGCAGGGTATTGGGCATGAGTTATGAGTTTAGTTATGAGTGATAAGTTATGAGTGATTTGCTATAAAAAACGAGCTACAAGTGCCCGGCGGCATAAAAGCACAACCACTTGTAGCTCGTAATCTATCAGTTTGCTGTTACAGCTACAAGTTACAAACCAATAACTTATAACTCACAACTTATAACTTTTTCGTTATTTTCCTTTATTGTTCTCCTTAATAAACATATCGAGCGCTGCCGTCATAGAGGGCGCCTGCACGCTGGGAGCTTCCAAGTCCAGACGAAGTCCGGCATCACGAACAGCCTGCGCAGTGGTAGATCCGAAGGTACCGATCTTGATCTCTTTCTGGTCGAAATCCGGGAAATTCTTCTTCAAGGAAGTAACTCCGGACGGGCTGAAGAACACCAGCATATCATAGTCGAATACTTCATCGGCACTGAAATCATTGCTGACAGTGCGGTACATAACAGCCTCCGTATGTTGGATCTTGTTCTTGTCCAACAAGTTCTTGATATCGTCTGAATGTACATCCGACATCGGCACCAAGTACTTCTCAGTCTTATGCTTTACGATAGAAGGCAGCAAATCATCTATTTTTCCGGTATTCCCGAAGAAGATCTTACGCTTGCGGTATTGCACATACTTCTGGATATACAAAGCAACGGCTTCCGTCACGCAGAAATACTTCATGGTTTCGGGAATCGTCACACGCAACTCTGTACATAGATGGAAAAAATGGTCGATAGCATGACGCGAAGTGAAAATGACAGCGGTATGATCCAAGATTGAAACTTTCTGCTGTCTGAACTCTTTCGCTGAAAGGCTCTCCACTTTGATAAACGGGCGAAAATCTATTTTCACACCGTACTTCTCGGCGATGTCGTAGTAAGGAGATTTCTCTGATGCCGGTTTCGGCTGCGACACAAGTACTTTCTTAATTTTCAACGTCCTAAAATTTTATTATCAAATAATCGTTTAGTTGCATCATAGCTTGATACAGTATGAAACAAGGTATGATTTCAAGGGCACAAAAGTATAAAATTAAAAGCAAACTGCCATATAAATTGTTACAAAAAAGCTTTAACCACTTATATAGCA
The DNA here is from genome assembly GCA_902388495.1 of uncultured Bacteroides sp. Lineage (GTDB taxonomy): Bacteria > Bacteroidota > Bacteroidia > Bacteroidales > Bacteroidaceae > Bacteroides. The sequence continues at coordinate 4,024 of CABMPP010000035.1, forward strand.
TCAATATTTTAGTAAAAAAGAGCAAAATCAATCCAATTATTATCGTTAAATACAAGTTCAAATCAAAATAAACAATGAACAGAGCAAACGGGAAAAGTGCGAATCCGAGGTAATAGAGTAGGGTCCAATAAGACTCAATCCAGAGAGAAGTAGTACTTTCGTCAAAAAAAATCCAACCCAGAAAGGAGTAGAGCAGCCATTTCAGGAACAAATAGAGCAGGCAGATGCCTATATATATGCCCAGCAGGACAAACGGAGGCACGTGATGCACCAACTCCGGCCGGATATCGTTGAAGTAATTGAAGAGGCAAACGCCGCCAAGTACACAGGTCTGCAGCGTCAGCAGCAATAAATAGCGCATATCCGCAGCTGTAGAGGTTGCAAAGATGCTGGTACGCTCACGATGCAGCAGAAAATCCTTCACCAGTTGCAACAGGAACTTGCGGCTGCGCGACAAGACATAGGCCGACAGAAAGAAGCAGCACAGCAGAACCACGGTGATGCCGTCGTCCATACGCGGAGAATAAGGAAGCGGGATTCCTTCCGTTCCCGTCACTGCCCAAACCATCAACAGGGTCATCATATTGCAGCAAATTTACGGATGGAAGCATCCCACAGAGGGATGGTGTGTATCAGGTCTATTGCCTCCTGCGGCGTCTGCGCCACGTGCCAGATGGCACCATGCTGCTCGCGCATAAAGTTCTCGTCCACCGCCCGGCGAAGCATATCGAGCAAGGGGTTGTAATAGCCTTTGGTATTCAGAATGACGATCGGGTTGAGATAAAGTCCCAGCTGCTTCCAGGTGATGACCTCCAGCAGTTCTTCCAGCGTGCCACATCCGCCGGGCAGGGCAATGATGGCATCGCTCAGGTCGGCCATCATCTTCTTCCGCTCGTGCATGCTTTCCACTTCAACGAGTTTGGTGAGGCCCGTGTGGTGCCACCCCTGCTCTATCATGAAATGAGGGATCACACCGGTCACCTCTCCCCCCGCTTCGAGGGCGGCATCGGCAACAGCGGACATCAGTCCCATATTTCCTGCCCCGTTTATCAGCCGGATCTGTTTCTGCCCCAACAAAGTGCCCAACTCACGGGCAGCATCCACATAAACGGGATCGATCTTTGTGCTCGAAGCACTATACACGCATACGGAATTTATCTTATTCATCATCTTGCTCTATACCTTATAAATATGCGTGCAAAGGTACATGATTTCGGGGATAAAACATATCCTCATACAGGAATACTAAAGAAAAAATCCCCCTTCTCACTTATACCTGTCAATTTTTCATAAATTTGCGATGGACTTAAAACATCATGATGTGAAATACAAACGTTGGATTTACTTAGCCGTCACTTTCGTCATCATATTGGCAGGGCTTGCTTCCCGGAAGTATGGCGATGCATTGCCTGAGTTTATTGCAGAGTATGCCGGCGATACGCTTTGGGCAGCTATGGTCTATTTGGGATTACGCTTTCTTTTCCCTTCGGCATCCATACTCAAAGCGGCCGCAATCTCCCTACTGTTTTCTTATTGCATAGAAATCAGCCAATTATACCAGGCCGATTGGGCGAACGCTATACGAAACACTACGCTTGGAGCATTGATCTTCGGGCATGGCTTTTTATGGTCGGATATGTTATGTTATACTGTCGGGGTAGCTTTATCTGCCGCCGTAGATTCTTGCGCTTCCTTTTCTTCTTCGGATGAAGCAGTATAAAAACAAGACACGGACAAAGGAGCACAGATTCTATGCATGCCGCTATTATCCCCGTCAGAAGCATTCGTAGGGTACATTTCACAAGGCTACACCTTTTACCTCGGATGGCTACACCCTTTCTATGCGATGGTGTAGCCATCTGCAAAAAAGGGTGTAGCCCGGCACGGAGGATACTTATAACATTAGAAATGGCATGACTGTTATATGACAAAAAGCTATCCTAACATGCAAGATATGGGATATCTGATGTTAGGATAGCTACAAAATAGAATCTTTCTTGAATATTCAATCTATATTAGAGGAAAATTGTTACCAAGGGACAGCTGTTTCATTTCGGTTATAAATATCCATAATTTTTCTTATATAAGAAAGCTTTTCAGAGTCAGTAAATTGACAACTGCAATTATCGAAGAAAGAAAATGCAGAACTCAATGTTTGATACAAATTAGTATGGCAATCCAAAAAGGTCTTTTTCTGTTTGTCCAATAATAGTAGATAGGTATAACTATGAGATCCGTGTACTCCTATCCGGTATATTCCACAACTATCAGAACTCTTTATCGTATCCGAGTCTAATAATTCATAAGCATAATAAGAACATCTGTCTTCTTCTTGCATTTCACCGACACTAACAAGAAATTTTTTTATCTCTTCATCTTTCAAATCTTGCGCGAATAGATTACTTTCCGTTGAGATCGTTAATACGAATAATACTATTATAAATTTCATCATATGCATTCTTCTAAAATAGATTATGTTGATTGAATAATTCACGTAATACATTCATTTCAGCCTCTATTGGAGTCCTTTCAACATCATTAAATGTTCCTTTTTCATCATTTTCTTTGCTATCTTTTATGTTCTGCTCATCTGTTACATGAACTGATTCATGTGTAGCAATTGCCCCTATCGCTTCATCATTACTTTGGATTGATACTCTATATTTTTTAGCCTTAGAAGTCTTAGCGTAAATATACTTGTCTAATGTACCTTCAAAGATTATGATATCGACAGAGCTCAATTTGCCATTGGTAAAGTGTTTTTTAGAAGTTCCCAGCCTATACTTGCTTTTACCATTATTACTTTCAATTTTGCTCTCTGGGCTAATACTTAACGTTATATCATAATCTGTATCAACCATTTTATTAAACTGTGTTGTACCAGTACGAGTTTGCATCATCGCATTACCGATTCTTACAGCATCCTGAGATGCATTTGGAGTCCAACCGTTGTCTTTGGTATATATAATGTTACCATTAGTATCAACAATTTTTTTCCCATCGGTATCTATGAACCTTACCGGATTATTAGCACAATAAGTATACGGACTCGTCGGATAATACTTCTCCGCCAGCGGATCCACCGTCATAAACCTTCCCACTGCCGCATCATAATGTCTTGCCCCGTAATCATACCAGTTCAACCCCTTCTTTGCATCAAGCTCTTTGCCGTTATACTTGTAAGGCTGGGCATTGCCGGCATTTGCGAATACACCGCCGAAGGGGTAGTAGTGGTTTGTTTCCTCAGGAGTACCGGCACTATTGATTACTACACGGTTGTTGCCCTGATGATCTTTCAAGTAATAATGATATTTATTATCGCTCAAAGAGACATACCCCTCTTCCGTCAGCAATTGTTTGGCTGTACCATTTTCATAGATCACATTTCCGCAGTAGTCGGTGGTGATGCTAGTACTGCCTGTCCTGTGCACGGTGCGGAGCTTGGTGCCGTCTGCTGCATAAGTATAGGTGATGCTGCCGTCACCGAACGTGACTACACTGGGCAAATTTAATACATTATATTGAATACCGGTAATTCCCTTGTTTAAATCTTTGGTTAAATTGCCGTTGGCATCGTAAGCATACTCTCCGGCTTGTTTCACTTTATCCTTGAACTCGAAACCGCTGTTGTAGGCAGTTGCCGTCACGGCATCGTCCACACGGTTCAATTGGTTGCCGCTTAGGGTATAGGTCAGATCGTCAATCAGGCCGAAGGCACTGGCGCCGGTCTGACCGTAACGCTGCAACTTCGTGATGTTGCCGTTCTTGTCGTAGGCAGTGACATTTTCGGAGAAGCGATTGGCATTCGTACTGATGCTTGCAGTTTCCCCGTAAGTGGCGTTCAGCAGACGGCTTAATCCGTCGTAAGTGAACTTGTAGCCGCGGAGGGTGGTTTCGTTGCCGGCTTTCCAGGTGGTACTGCTGATGTTGCCGTTGTACTTCGCTGTACCGACGCCTGTATTGTAGTACAAGTTCTGAGTAAAGCGGGTAGCGGTGATACCGGTCAGCCAACTGCGGAGGTTGTAGGCGTACGTCAGTTTGTTAGTTGCCGAACCATGCAGCGACTTGGTGTACAATCGCCCGAATTTGTCGTAATCGCAGTCGTAGAGGGTTATCTTGCTGCCTCCCAATGTATGCTCCACCTTGCTCACCCTGTCAGCATAGTCGTAGCTGTAGGTGTATACTTCCTCTCTTGTAGTCTTTCCGGAAGCGGTATGCACCATCGATACTGTTGCAGGCTTGTTTGTAAAGGTGTAGGTGATGGTGGTCACATTACGTCCTCCAAGCAGGTTGCTACGGGTATTCATGGTTACGCGTCCCTTGATGTCGTAAAAGTAGGCGGTATATATCTTGTCGTTACTGTTCAGTACCGATAGGATGCTACCCGTAGGATGGCCTTTGCCATATCTAGTATCACCGGTAGGAAAACTGTTGTCGAAGCCGGTCTGCCCGATAAATGTATAAGCATCGTAATAATTGACGATGTGCACCGTTGAACTGGCATTCACCGTCTTGTTGGTGCATTCTCCCTGACGTGTCAGCCGGTTCAGGTAGTCGTACTCGTAAAAAGTCCACTTGTTGCCGGCAGCACGCTGATTACCATCCTGCGAGAAGGCCAGACGGTCGCGAGTGTCGTATACGTATTCGACGTACTGTGTTCCCGGCTCTTTTTTCCAGATGCAATTATCATTCGTGTCATACTTATATTGAAAGGCATACAAGTCCAAATTGGCGGAGCTTTGGTACATCGGTTGGAGCACGAAACAAAGACGGTTGCTACTGTCGTACACATAGTAGGTATCGTGTGTTTCGCTGCCTTTCATGTGACGTTCGAGCAGGGTACGATCTTGTTTGTCTACGAATGTGTAACTATTGTTACCGTCTTCGTCCGTAGTCTGCGTCACATAGAGTTGATTGGCCATATAGGGACCGCCATTGGTCAGTGTACCCGTGCTGCTTACACTGTAGTTGATACAATTGTAAGGCGCAGATGTAAGATTGGTGGTATAGGTCGTTGCTATCGGATGTCCAGCATGCCAGGCTTGTCCGGGGCCATACTGCTCTACGATACGCTTCAATGGTGAAGATTCGTAAATCTGCTTGGAATAAGGGTTGATATCGTTTTCGTAATTGCCGGGCGCACTGCTTTTGAAGGTCAAGGAACCGGTAAAGTCGGAAGAGGCTACAATAGGCAGCCAAGTATTGGATTCTCTGCCGGCCGCATCGTATTCTTGTAGTGTAGCAAGGATTTTCCCGTCAGGATTCCCATTCTTTGTATGCTTCTGTACTGTCTGCATCGGGCGTCCCAGACCGTCATAATATATGATTCCGTCGGTATACGATTTCCCGTCATTTTTCAACATGGTGCGTGTGCGGATATAACTCTCTGTAGACACTTGTCCCAGGGTTATGGCCGAGTAGGCAAACATGAATATCAATAATAAATAGATTCGTTTCATATCCTCTGATGTTTTTAATGTTTGTAGTTATAATCATACTGTTCCACGTCTTTCCCGTCGTAGTCACGCACTACATGGAGCAGGTTATTGGCATTATAAACGTAGCTCGTTTTTTCTCCGTTGGGCATTATTTGCTGAATCAAGCCTACCAGTGGCTTGTAGAGATAAGTGGTAATTAGAACACGCGAACTGACGCCGGTATTGGCTAATAGTTTGGTTCGGATTTGTTCTACGGTACTCTCTGCCGGTGCCAGGTTGGAGGCAAGGCTCGTAATGAGAGACTCTCCCAGAACGTTCTTCACTTCGTCATACGTCAGTCCTTCAATCTTTGCCACAATATGGCGATAACCGTACGACCATAGATAGGCTTCTTTCCGGCCGTCACGATACGTTACGCTGCTTTGCCTTCCCTGCTGGTTGCCACTATAGCCAAAGCTGATGCGTGGGGTAAGTGCTGCCGTACCACGACTTTTCTCAATGCTGCCCACTACCGGCAATGAGCCCGACAAGACGTAGGTATTGCGTACCTTTCCGGTCAGCGTGCCGCTTACGTAGGTTTCGTCCAGAATACGTGGAGCACGCATGTTCTTGGTGAGCATTGTACTATAAACCGTTTCCGCAGGATAGTCTGCAGGATAAGTGTACTTGTGCTTCACTGTTTGCTGGGCAGAGTTAGTGGTACTGGCCTCGCTGGGGTAACCATCACTGTTATAAGTATAAGTCTCTGCTTGGACTACGGGGCTGGAACTGCCGCTTGTACCATACCGACTGTGAGTTCTTTGTTGAAGCAGAATCGGGTAATAGTAGGTTTTGTTCAGTTGCTGCATAAAGCCCCCGTATGAATTTACACTGTAGGTATATCGGGCAGGTTGTATACCGGGACTTACATAAGTGTAGCTGGTACTTTCGGTCAATTTGCCGGCAGTTTCGTTGTAGCAGTTTTCCGAAAGGATAAGGCCACGTTCTTTCGAGCGATCCTGCGACAGGCGCCCATAGTTGGTCTCGTAGTCGGTCAGGGTGTGCCCGCTTGCCTCACAGTACACCTTGTCGTCAAGGAAATTGTCGGGATGGGTTGAATAGTCCGTAAAACGAGTTTCCTTGTAGAATCCTTTGTGCACTTCGGGGGCATATATCTTGATGAGGAATCCATAGACTCCGGTCTTTATACCATAGATGTCATATTCTCCGTCGGCCACATCCGGGACGTATCTCAGCGTGTTGGTTTCTGCAATAGTCAATGTCTTTTTGGTAACTCCGTTCTGCTTCAGATAGATGGTTCCATCTCCTCCGGTCTTCAGACCCGAAATATCCCAGTAGCCTACACCTTTCTTTATGCTCACGGTGGCAAGCTTCGTCAAGACAGAAGAGGAGTGCGCTACCGAGAAAGATATGTTTCGGTTTCCGCCGGTGGTTTCTTCCACTGTCACTTCGCGCACTGTACTGTAGCGCACGTGGTCTTGTTCGTAAGACGAGATGTTCAATCCGATGTTGCAATAGTTGGCGGCAGGCTGGGCAAATGGTTGCAAGATTACCTGGGAGCCTTGATATATCACGGCATACTTCTGAATATCGAAATACTTGGGATAATAGTACAGAGTGCCCGAGCTGCGTGTATCTGTTTTCGAATTGGTATATTCGTAGGCAACGCGTTTGGATGAACCCTGATTGTCGTAGTAAGCAATCCCCTTCACCCGGGCGCCTCCGGCAGTCATGTCAGCCGTCTGGTTCAGCAGTGTGGGTTTGAAGGCAGTGGCAGCAGTGCGGTCCACTTTTTTGGCATAACTGTGTGCTTCATAAGAAATATCGGCACGTCCACCCGTGGGATAGGTAAGGGTCTTCAGCAAGGCAACATCACACAATTCGGCATTGGGTTCACGAACGTTTGTGGTATATTTATAGTCGTTGTTAGTGTAAATCGTGATATCCGGTATCTGGCTGACTATTTCGCTTCGGCTGCGCAGGAAGTTCCAATAGTCTGTATTGGCTTTCATCGGATTGGGCAGCGTGCCTACATTGTTGTAGTCAAAACTATAGGTTCCGCTATCCGGCATTACCAGCTGCGTCATGAAGAAGGCGGGATAAGTTCCTCCTTGGTAGGAATATTGGAGTTTCACCCGTTGGATGGGCTTGTTCTGGTATTGCAGGTTGATGGAGTCGAGCATCGCTCCGCAACGGGATGACAGGGTGAACGCTACATTCTTGAAACGCTCCTTTCCGGCGGTACGCGGAGAGTAATAGAACTTCATCTTCTGTGCGCCGCATGTCACCTCGTCTATCAAGGCTATTTTGGTGAGCGTGTAGTTGAAGGCAGCAGTCTGCCCGCTGTGCAAGGCAAAGCCACCGGACGTTTGCACGACATTTCCTACGTAACTGTTCAAGCTCAGCAGACCCGTGAAGGAGAAGTTGGTGGTGTAATTCTTTAAATCGTTCGAGTAAGCTTGTTCATCCATGATTCGCATCGGGTCGTTGTTGTAAAAGGCCGGTATCTTTTTGTAACTGATGTCCAGCGAACGCCCGTTGGGAGCCACTACTTTATATAAGAAGAAGGCACTGGGGTAGACTATTCCCGAGGTATTTCCAAGAGAGTTGGTATATCGGATGGAATATTCCATATTATCCTTCGAACCTCCGAACCAGTATTGGTAGCCATTGTCGGCAGTGATCTTTATAGTGGTATTTTTGTCGGCGGCCGTGAAGTATTCATAGCCGGACAAGTCCACCTTCAGGGTGCCTCCCTTTTCGGAAATCACTTGAACCGTTCCATCATATCCGATGGAGAAGGCTCCCGAATAGTTTCCGAAACAAAAACGGTAGAGGTCGGGAGTAGCTTCTATCTTGGTGTCCTTGAAGGCAGGACCCGTAATGAAGTTGAGGTACTGAGACGGATTGGAAGCTACGGATTGTGGATTATAGCTTTTCTTGTCTTTCAGCAGATGTAAGAAACCTCGCAGGTTGGCATCTCCCTCAAGATCGTCCGCCATGCCCCGCACTTCGCGGTAGATGGCACCTCCCATTGACAAGGACCAGTTCAGACCAATAGAGCTCTCGGGCTTGGTAGGCATGAAGCCGGCTGAATTGTAGCTGGCTGTTACCGGAAAACTGAAGTCAGGATCTTCCAGTGTCAACAGGGGGATATTGAGGTCGAGGCGGCCGGAATTGAGGGCAACGGGGGTATTGTCGTATCTTATCATGTCCGCCACTTGTGGAGAACGGATGATATCGACAGGGCTTTCTTGGGCGCTTGCGGTGATACATGCAATAATATGGGTCAATAGAAATAGAATGAATATCTTTTTCATAAATATCTTTGTATTAAATGTTTGATCGTATAAATGTTCTTTTATGGAAAGGGAGGGAGAGGGGTAACACTCCCTCCCTACTTTCTACAGCGGCATCGCCTGTACCCCCAGCACCCCTGCAATAGTGGTGACTACGGTGACAATTACCTTCAGAATAGTTTTCCAAGTGTCTTTACTTATTTTCATAATGTTCAATGTTTTAGTTATTCATAATTCCTTACTTACCTCGAAGCACGGGCACTGCTTCACCCATTCCCGGGGTTCCACCGTTCCGTCCCCGTTCAGGTCCGGGCTGAAGTCGCGATGGCCGCAGACGCGGGCACTGGGAAACTGCTTCAGCAGCTGATATACCAGCAGCCGGAGTGCCGAGCGCTGTTCCGGCGTGCGGGTGTCCTTCGGGTTGCCCCGGGAGTCCAGTCCGCCTTCGTAGCAGATGCCTACCGAATACCGGTTGTGTCCCTTCACATGCGCACCGGGAAGTTCCAGGGAGCGGGTGCCGAGGACGTTGCCGTCGCGACGGATATAGTAGTGATAGCCCGTCCCGCGGAAGCCACGGCGGCGGTGCTCTGCTTCCAGAGCCTCGGGAGTGAGCGCATAGCCCTCCCGCGTGGCGCTGCAATGCACCACGATGTAGTTGATTTTTCGCATGATAATCGTTTTGTGATGAATAACAGTAAAGGAAACCGCCTCTTCGCCCCTGCCGGCCGGGGAAAGCGGCGGCTCCTTACTGCAGATTAGTTTAATTTTGTGTACATAGAGAGCGGACTGCTATCCAAGCGGATTTTCGCCCTGGTCGCCGTCGCTGCCACCGCCGCCTTCGTTGCCACCGGAACCGCTACCCGAGCCGCTGCCACCGGCATTATCCTGAAGATCGAAGCGCACGCACTTCACCCCGGTCACCAGCGAGCGGGTGGACACCGTTCCATCCAGTTTACGCTTGGAGGTAGGCAGAAAACGCACCTGCAACGTGGCCTGCGTAGCCGATACCTTTGCAACATCCTCCACACCGTTCATGGTGGACTTCATTGCGAGCCGAAAGGTACCCAGACCATCCAGCGTCACGCTTTCAGAAGATTGCAGGTGGCGGGTCATCACGGTCACCAGGTTGTCGATGACGTTCTTCGAGTCACCGGTAGAGAGAGAGGACAGTTCGGCTATCTCCTGCGCCACTTGATCGGTACCCACGTTGCCCGTCAGCACCACACGAGGATAGAAAAGTTTCTTGCCCTCCTTGTTGGCAAGAACCGATTGAAATGATTTGTAAATTACTGGCATAATAGTTTTGTTTTTAAATCGTTAATAGAAATGTTTTATATTCGTGTATTAAGCTTAACCACATTGCAAAGATAAGCCTATTTTAAGAGGCGTACAAATTAAAAACGCCGTTTTTCTTCATGAATTTATTCACATTACGAAAACACTATTTATTGCACAAACTCAGCAGGTAGCGTCCCGGCTGCCGTATCTTTCCGTGGCTCTCGCGCAAGGCATAGAATCCCTTCCACATGGGATGGCCGATGGCGCCGAAATTGCTTTTAAGAATAATGGCATACTGCTCCGGCGCCGGTATACGAAACTGCTGCAGATTGGAGAGCAGTCCGTCGAAATTGCGGTTCGTGCCGTCCTGAGGCGGTTGCAGGCTCTCTATCTTCCGAAGATATTCCTCCTCCGCGGATGGTACAGCCGTGCCCTCAGTGCCCCCGGTTTCGGGGGAACTATCGAGGAGGGGATATGCTTTGCTATGCTGTGATGTATTATGCTGTGATGTGCTATGTGTACCCGATGCTGCATTTTCGGGCTTAATTGCTGCATTTCCGGGCTCGGTTGTCGCATCTTCATCGGCTTGCGAATCGTCCACCAGGCAGTAACGCGCCTCTATTACAGACGATTTGCGGCGTTTGGTGCTGAAAAGATATTGCCGCTGTATTTCGGCAGAAGTGAGAATACCATACTCCCCGAAGAGAGCGGCATTGAAAATGCCGTACTCCACAGCCAGGGCAAGGATGCGTTTCACATCGGCAGCACTCTTTTCGTAAAGGCAGGCCGAAAGGTCTTCATAAAAAAGTTCGTCGGCACGCACATAGTAGCCTTCGTCGGCGTAGATGCAGGAGAGTGCTCCCAGCAGGATGGCAAAGGCACCGTCGCCCTCGCGTTTCATAATGCGTCGCACCAGGCGGTCGTGCATAAAGTCTGTGTTCAGGGGGAAATAGTCAAGACCCCGTTTTTTGATTCTGGACATGGTGATAAGAGTTATGAGTTATGAGTTAAACGCTTCCGTTTGCCAAGCACACTTTGGCGCACTACTTGCAGTGCGTGCAGAATAAGGGCCATACGGAGAGAATAGTCCGTAACTTCGGTAATAACCGGATAGCGAGGGGGTTCATCCACAAGCTGTGAACAACGATAGCGGGCATTGCTGAATTCCCGGCGACACTCCTTGCAATAGTTATCGGGAAGGTGCGTACGCTTATTAATGTAAAAAAGATCAATAGAGAGCATTCTGTGGCAACATCCACAGAGGCGGACATTTGTTTCTGAAATGTGTTCCATAATAGTTTTGTTAAGAATTGATACAATAGTTATTTTCTCGAACGCCCCACCGTCAGAGGGTTGTGAGGGCGGTTTGCCAGACATATATATCCAGCGCACTACATCTATATATCCAGCACACTGGATGTATAGTTCCAACACACTGCATCCATACATCCGGCAGAGAGAGTGTTTTACAGTCTTCTTAGCGTAATATTTTTTCTTATTATCTGATTTTGCTTGTCGAAATAGAAATGTGTATTTTCCATAATTCTCCTCCTTATATTTGCAATTCTAAAACGTGATATGTATTTTTGTCCCTACAAAGATAATATGGTTTTCATTTATAAAACAAGCAATTTAAGGAATTAATTCTTAAAAAACACATAACCCGATATAAATGAGAGCCTAACGCGTTCCGAAGAATTCACATGATATAAACTGAAGATATGGAAAACGACAAAGACCTGATGTTCTGCGTGGCAGACATCGTGAAGCGTGCCAAACTGGTGAAGGGCTTCAAAGCAGACAGTGAGCTTGCCGGCTTTCTGGGTATATCACGCTCCACACTGAGCAACTGGACAGCGCGCAACAGCATCGACTTCCCCCTGCTGCTGGGGCGCCTCAGCGACGTGGACTACAACTGGCTGCTGACGGGCAAAGGATCGCCCACGCACCACACCGCCTTCTGCGACAGCGACCTGGTACAGGGCGAAGTGGAGATACTTCACACACCGAAAACCGTCGATCCCGTGGACGACCGCAGCGTGACGCTCTACGACATCTCCGCCGCCGCCAACCTGAAGACGCTGCTGGCCGACCGACCGCAGTACGCCCTGGGCAAGATACTGATCCCCAACGTCCCCCGGTGCGACGGTGCCGTCTACGTCTCCGGCGACTCGATGTACCCCATCCTCAAGGCGGGCGACATCGTCGGCTTCAAGTCCATCCGCGACTTCAGCGACGTCATCTACGGCGAGATGTACCTCGTCTCCTTCCAGCGCGGCGGCGACGAGTACCTGGCAGTGAAGTACGTCAACCACTCCGAACAGCCCGGCTGCATCCGCCTCGTCAGCTACAACGCCCACCACGACCCGATGGACTTGCCGCTGACGGCCATCAATGCAATGGCGATCGTGAAATTCTCGATCCGGAAGAATATGATGATGTAGCAGGGAGGAAGAGAGATTCGTTTGCCAGCAAGCTACGATTTCGTTTGCTGGTAAACTACGATTTTCTACTTAGATAGCCAAACTAGGATTTCTCGAATGAACCGTATTTCATTTTGCATTATACTGTTATCACTTGTGTATCTATCACCTATAGAGATTTCAATGCTTCTTATTTGGCTTTATCAGATATATATCATACATTTGCATTGCTCTTTACTAATAAACGCTAGGTGGGGTGAAACCTGCCTATGATGTGGCAGGCATTTTTATGCCTGCTTACTTGCATTCTATATGGCGGTTTCGCACCCCCATGTAGAGTGTTAATGCACCTGCTGCCCGCCTAGCGTGTTGGTGAAGAGCAATGGGACAGGCGAAACCGCTTCTTTTATTCCAATAAATCTACTCTTCCGCCCTCTGCCCATTGCACCTTATTTATTCACCTATTCAAACTCAATGCTTATGGAAGCTATCTTGAACAATGAGCAGGTTCGCCCGGGGGACGAAACTCAGTTTATGCACGCAGTGTTTACTTCTGAAGAAGAAATGATGAACTTCTACCTTACACTCAACTGCTTTGTAAGTCCGGGTACTTACCTGGTACAGCGGTCGGACTCTTATCGGCTAAAAAAACTACTCGGAACACTTGGAAGATTCCAATACTTTGCCGATCTCTTTGGCGATTATCACTCTTTGGGAGTGAAACAACTGATTGAAGGATTCGGATTGTACATGACACAGACGTCTATTTCCAACAGCGAACGCAAACGCACTGCAGAGAACATTGGCTATCAAATGAAGTTTCTGCTGGATATCATAAAAGAAAGTGGCAGTGCTAAATTACTGGCCAAAATCTTCCGATTGCACATAGAGAATGTGAAGTACTTACTGGAGAAATTGGAAGAAAAAGAGAGCTCAAAATAAAAAGCTGCTATCATTTGGCTCTGAATGACAGACAGCATATCTTGCTAAAATCAAAGGCTGCCACTTCCGTCCCGATACTTCGGAGCAGAAGGGCAGCCTTCTATATAAATAGCTGTAAAGCTACGCTGATTACTTGCTTAATTGACAATTAGCAGGATTATAGGCCGAAGACGGCAGTTTCCTGATAACTGGGATTACGCAACTACTAAATTCTCTACTTGGATAGCCAAATTAGGGAATGGAATTTAGCCAAATTAGGGAAAAATAATTAGCCAAATTAGGGAATAAAGGCAATTCATTGTATATTTGCCATTGTAAATAAGCAACTTGGCATGAAAAAGTATAAAGAGAGGATAGCGATAGATGGTGCTGACAGGTACAGGTAAATTTGCTTTCCGCCGCGAAGATGGCGTATATGTTGTGCCTATTGGTTGCTTGAAAGATTAGTTTCCGTTTTACTATCAAATCAAAGGCTGCCACTTCCGTCCCGATACTTCGGAGCAGAAGGGCAGCCTTCTATATAAATAGCTGTAAAGCTACGCTGATTATAAACCGAATGCGGCTTTCACCTTCTCCACATAGTCCAGCTTCTCCCAGGTGAAGAGTTCTACCTCTATCGCCTTGTCGCCCTCGTAGCGAGAACGGAAGTGCTTGGTAACGAGCTGCGGTTCGCGTCCCATGTGTCCGTAAGCGGCAGTCTCCTGGTAGATGGGGTTACGGAGCTTCAGGCGGTCTTCGATGGCTTTCGGGCGGAGGTCGAACAGTTCGTCAATCTTCTTGGCAATCTCACCGTCGCTCATGTTGACGTGGCTGCGGCCGTAGGTATCGACGAAGATATTGATAGGGCGCGCCACACCGATGGCATAACTTACCTGCACCAGCATCTCGTCGGCCACACCGGCAGCTACCAGGTTCTTGGCAATATGGCGGGCGGCGTATGCAGCCGAGCGGTCCACCTTCGAGGGGTCTTTCCCGGAGAAAGCGCCACCACCGTGTGCACCTTTACCACCGTATGTATCTACGATAATCTTGCGTCCCGTCAATCCCGTATCTCCGTGAGGGCCGCCGATGACGAACTTGCCCGTAGGGTTGACGTGATACGTGATGCGGTCGTTGAACAGTGCCAGCACCTTTTCGTGGTGGATGGAAGCAATGACGCGCGGCATCAAAATCTCGATGACATCCCGGCGGATGGTAGCAAGCATTTCCTCATCAGCCTTCAGTTGTGCAGCCTCGCTGTCGTCGGCCGGCTGGATAAAGTCATCGTGCTGGGTGGAAACTACAATGGTATCGATACGGACGGGCGTGCCGTTGTCATCGTATTCAATGGTCACCTGGCTCTTGGCATCGGGACGGAGGTAGGTCATCACCTTGCCTTCGCGACGGATGTCGGCCAGCACTTGCAGGATGCGGTGTGCGAGGTCCAGCGAAAGCGGCATGTAGTTTTCCGTTTCGTTGGTGGCATAACCGAACATCATGCCCTGGTCACCGGCACCTTGCTCCATAGGGTCTTGGCGCTCTACACCGCGGTTGATGTCGGGGCTCTGCTCGTGGATGGCGCTCAGTACGCCGCACGAATTGCTCTCGAACATATACTCGCCTTTGGTATAGCCGATTTTCTTGATTACTTCGCGTGCGATGAGAGGCATGTCAACGTACGCTTTGGTTTTCACTTCTCCAGCCAGCACTACCTGTCCGGTAGTTACCAGAGTTTCGCAAGCTACTTTCGAACTGGGGTCGTAGGCCAACAGTTTGTCAAGCACAGCGTCCGATATTTGATCGGCCACTTTGTCGGGGTGTCCTTCAGACACCGATTCGGATGTGAATAAATATCCCATTTTCTTCAATTATAAATTAAGAATTAAATAGTAGAAAAGGGAATGAGGATGAGACAACGTGAGTAGGTATGCATGCCCCGATGCCCGGAAGCATCGTCAGAAAAGGATGTGTTTTAGCATTTTTTTCTGTGGTTGCAAGCTACTCAAATCTTTCCACATTTCGATTTCGGGCGCAAAGATAGGAGTATTCCGGCAAAATAGCACTCTGTTACGGAATTATTAACATTATATAGTATCTAAAATAACAGAAGAATGCCTCAAGGGTACATCCTCACTGCCTCTACCACTTCGTATTCTCCTTTGCCATAATGGGTTTTACCGAACATATCCGTTACTTTTACCTCCACCGCATGCATGCCCACGGGCAATGCCGACGGAACACGCACCCGCCAGATGTGGGAAGAAGGATAGGAAGCATCCGGCCAACGGGCATACTTCACCGCATCGTCACGATTCCAGCACTGCACCATATAGTCATGATCCGGGTCGGTGACATCTTCTTTCTTCATCGCTTTCCACGGACCGCCGTCAATGCGGTAGACCACGGTGTCCTTCTCCGAACCCATAAAGAAGTTGACCGTGATGTGTGCAGGCGTATGTCTGCCCCGCACCACTTTACGCGGAATGTTTACGGACATCTTATAGTCTGCCGGCCGACCGGCAACTTTATAGTCGATGCTATACCGGTTGTCCTCCACCCGCAGAAATGCGTAGCCTTTGGGAGTACCGTCGGACATCAGCGAAAGAGGCACACCATTCCCGTCCAGATAGCCCGAATAGAAATCGCCGCAAGTTGCCCCCGCATTGAATTCGTGCAGCGGGGTCTTCCCTTCCCATCCGTCTTGGGAGGTATGGAAAAACTGGTTCTGACGGTGCAGATGCGCCGAAAGCAACAGCACATGCGGGAAGTCCTTCAGGCACTGGAACAGGAAAGCCTTGTCTTCCTGCCGCACCGCATTATCACCCAGCATCGGGATATGAAATGCCACTACCACCAGTTTGTCTTTGTCCACCAGACTCAGATCGTTCTTTATAAACGCCTTCTGATCTTCACGGAAACCGCCCCAATAACTTCTTGAATTGCCTGTAGGGCGGGGATCGGGAAACAATACATCGTCCAAGACCAGGAAATGGGCATTGCCATAATTGAATGCATAGTTTGCCGGGCCTACAAAGGTTTCAAAAGCATCGTCGGACTCCATATCCGTCCGGGCCTCATAATCCATATCATGGTTCCCCAACAGGTTGTACCACGGTATGCCTATCTTGCCGATTTCCCGGTTATAGGGTTCGAACAGGTCGAAATTCTCATCATTGACATCGCCCAAGCTGATGCCGAAACTGACGCCTTCGATGTTTTCCAGTTCCGAGACGATGGCTTTTGAGAAGTAGCCGATGTGGTCGGGGAAATGCGGTTGCGGATCGCCCATGAGCAGCACCGTAAATGCCTCCGGCTCCTCTTGCGGGATAAGGCCGAAATCGATGGATGCGGGCAGCTTTCCCGTAGGGGCGATGCCCGCATAGTTTTCGCGGCGGGGAGTGCCCGCAGGCTTGTGATAGTAGTAAGAGGCGGGAATGTTGTATTTGCCCAGTGCCGTGCGATACTGTGCAGGCTTGATGACGGCAATCGTGGCCTCTCCATCGACCGGCAGTTTATAGTAACCCTTCCGGTCGGTCAATACAATCTCGCTCCCGTTCGTGACACCGACTCCCGGCAGATACTCCTCGCCACGGTCATGCTTGCCGTTCCCGTTCCGGTCGCAGTAGACATAACCCTTGGCGTACTGCTGCTGCCCGTAGGCAGCAGCCACGGACAGAAACAGCAACACGATGAACATGCTTGATTTCATTTTACTCATCTTTTTATCCTCCAATCATTTTAGTAACCTTCGTTTTGCTTTATTTCCTTATTCATCTCCACTTCATCGAAAGGCAACGGGAACAGCAGGCGATATTCGCTCACTTTATACGAGTCGTCTACCAGATAGGTGTATTGCTCCTTCAAAGCCTTGCCATAGGCAGTCATTACTTCTACGGCCTTTCCGCTGCGCACCAGGTCGTGCCATCGCTTGTTCTCGAAAGCCAGCTCCACGCGGCGTTCTTTCAGGATGATTTCACGCAGTTGTGCCTGATTGGTGACGGTCACCCCTTTCAGGCCCGCCCTCTGCCTTACTTCGTTGAGATAGGGCAATGCCTCCTGCCCGCGCCCCTGCTCGTTGATGGCCTCGGCAAGGAGAAGCAAAGCCTCGGCATAACGGTAAACGGGCCAGTTGTCATCGGTATTGTTGGGGTCGGTATGGGGGTTCAGGTATTTCTTGATATAGGGTACGCCGGCTATGCCTTCTTTGGGAACATATTCTTCGATGTCGGTATTGGCAATATAGGTGAACATATAACTGCTGTTGTAGGTGCCCTCTGCTATACCTATGGAGGCACTCTTGCGCAGGTCACCGGGTTCATAGGCATTTATCAGGTCGTCCGTAGGGACGTTCCATCCTCCAAGCGAGCTGTTATTGGTGGCTACATCCGTCACCACCTTGGTATTGGTGGAACGCGGAAGGAACTTATAGATAAAGTTGCTTTGCTGTCCGCCCTGCAAACCTTGCATATACTGTATCGAGAACAAGAATTCCTTGCTGTTCTTATTGGCCGTGGAAAACACATCGGAGTAATTGCCCAGCAAGCCATACCCCATGGCAGGCAGCGTTTTCAGCAAAGCCTCGGCTTCCTTGTAGTTCTTGCGGGTCACGTACACATCGGCAAGCAAGATGGTGGCCGCCCCTTTGGTGGCCGCGCCGGTTTGAGGGAACTTCTCCGGTGCCTTAAGGTTGTCTATTGCAGCCTGTGCATCGGCGATGATCTGGGCATACACCTCGTCTTCCGACGAACGCGGCAGGAAAGCACCTTCGGCCGTAGCCACCTCGTGAAGATAAAGGGGCACACCGCCAAAATAACGAACCAGCTTATAATAGAAGAAAGCACGCAGGAACTTGGATTGCCCTATCAAGTCTTTCTTTACTTCGTCATCAATAGACGATTTCTCAATATAATCAATAGCAATGTTGGCACGCGAAATACCCTTGTAGCAATGATAATACACGGCATTGACATACGTATTTTCCGGGCCGTCCGTAAAGTCGTAGATATTCTCACGGAATACGTACGCCGAACCGCGATTGGCAGGCGTATAGTCATAGTGTGCGTTGTCCGAACGGCCTTCGCCCGTAAAAAAGTCGTTATCGGCAAAATCCCTTAACGGCACATAAGCGGCTACGACGGCCTGCCTCAACTGTTCCTCGGTGCGGTAGAACGAACCGCCCGATTCCTTATCTCCCGGCACAAGATCCAAAAAACCATTGCAACTGCTCAGCAAGAGTGCACCGGCAATGAATAATAATTTATATGATTTCATATTCTCTCTTAGTTTGACGATTAATTAAGATAGTGTGTTAAAACGTTACATTCAATCCGAATGAAAAAGTACGCGGAATGGGATATGAATTCTCATCCACCCCGATGCCGGTGCCGTTCAGTCCGTTCAGGCTGACTTCGGGATTGGCGCCGCTGTACTTGCTGATGAAGAACACATTCTGCACGGAAGTGTAAACACGCAGGTTCGAGCAATATTTATTCTTCGGCAGGGGGATGGTATAGCCCAGGGCAATGTTCTTGACAGCCAGATGGGAGTTGCTTTCAACCCAGCTGGTATTCACCTTGCGGTGTTCGGCGGTTGTTCCGGTCATGGTGCGGGGATACTTGCCCGAACCCGGCTGCTCGGGAGAGCGCCAACGGTCTTTGGCGGCGGCAAGCAGGTTGAATGCACCATCCAGGTTGCCCAGATACTGGTGCGTCAGGCTGCTTATGACCTTACCCCCGTACGAGCCGGACATGGATATGCTGAGGTCAAACCGGTTGTACTTGAAGTTGTTGGTGAAGCCATACAGAAAATCGGGATTCGGATCGCCGATGAAAGTACGGTCTTTTACATTGATTACTCCGTCCTTGTTCACATCTTCAAACTTGATGGTTCCCACCTGTGAGGTGCTGCTTTTAGGAGAGTTGGCAAGATCGGCCTCATCCTTGTAAAGCCCCAGCTTGATATATCCGTAGAACTGGCTCAAAGGATAACCTTCCTGATTTCTGTAATAATCGGAATATTCGCTGGAATTGCGGGTGATGTAGCCCGGAGCCACCAGGGAGATGATCTTGTTACGGTCGAACGAAATATTGAAATTGGACTGCCAGGACAACTGCCCGAACTTGTTGTTATAACCGATGCTTATCTCATGTCCCCAGAAGTGCACCTTGCCCACATTGGACGTGATGGAAGCAAAGCCGGAAGCCTGAGGGATGGGACGGTTCTGAATCATATTGTCGGTGGCCTTCTTGTAGTAATCGTAGGACAGGGAAAGGCGGTTGTCGAACAGAGACACATCGAAACCAATGTCAAACTGCTTGGTGCGCTCCCACGCCAGCTCCGTATTGGCAATGTTACTGCTCGACGCACCACTGACAAGAACTCCGTTGAGCACATAGTTATACTCTCCGATGTTGGCTATGTGTGTATAGTTTCCGATATTATCGTTACCCGTTATTCCATAGCTGGCTCTGAGCTTCAGCATGTTCAGGCAGGAAACGGAGTTAAGGAAACGCTCTTCACTGAGAACCCAACCACCCGATATGGACGGAAAGTAACCATACCTCTGATTGGCACCGAACCGTGAAGAACCGTCACGGCGCAAGGCGGCAGAAAGCAGATACTTACCCTTATAGCTGTAGTTTACACGGCCCAGCAGTGACAGTAAGGCATACTCCGTTATGTTGCTGGTGCCGGACGTTATGCTGGTGGCATTGCTCAGGTAGGGAATGTCGTCACTGCTGAAGTTACTGCCTGCAACGCTGTTGCTTTCCTTCTGGTATTTCTGTGCAGAGAATCCCAGCAGGAGCTCCAGTTTATGAGCTTCCTTAAAGGTATTGGCATACGTAAGGTTTGTCTCCGAAATCCAGGTGTAGTTGTTGTAGTAGCTGCTCGTGCCGCTTGCTATGTCTTCTACCGTAATGCTGCCCGGCTTGAAGTATTTGCGTCTTTCCCAAGTCATGTCGGTGGCAAGGCTGGTTTTAAGGGTAAGCCCCTTCAGAGGGGTCATGCTGATATAGCCATTGGCCAGCAAACGCGAAGTGGCATAATCGTCCACCGTTTCCATAATGATTTTATAGGGATTGATGTTGTTCAGCATCGGAGAGGTATTGACATACAAAGGCATATTGCCATCCTCATCGACCGGAGCCACCAGCGGACTTGCCTGCAATGCCTTATTGAACAGATTGTTGACCCCGTCGAATGACATCAATGAATTGTGGTCTATCCTGTATGTGGGGGCTATGCTCAAACCTACTTCTATCATGTCTTTCAGCTTGAACATCTGGTTGACGCGTGCGGTAAACATCTTCACACCCGTATTGACCACCACACCGTCTTGCATGGAGTAGCCCACTACTGCCGAAGTAGAATAATTCTCCCCACCCTTGAACAAGGAGAGGTTATACTTCTGTATGGCAGCCTCGCGCGTCATCGCATCGAACCAGTCGGTGCCTTTTCCATATCTCTCCGGATCTTTGTAAAGCGGGTCCAACTCTCCGGTATATCCTTCATATTTCACACGGTCCTCGTAGTACTCATTCTGGAATTCGGCAAACTCCCGCGCCGTCATCATGTCGGGACGTCCGCGCTGGGGAACTTTTTGTATTCCGTAGTTGGCCGACAGCTCCAGGCGGGTATCGCCGGTCTGCGCCTTGCGTGTCGTTATAAGAATCACGCCGTTGGCAGCACGCGAACCGTAGAGTGCACTGGCCGAAGCATCTTTCAAGATACTGAAAGACTCTATCTCTGTGGGATTTACACTGTTGGCATCGCCCGCCAGGGGTATTCCGTCCACAACAATAAGCGGAGAATAGCCCGAAGACAGCGAAGCCGCACCGCGAATACGCAAAGCAATGCCGGAACCTACCCGTCCGCTATACTGGTTCACCTGGACACCGGCTATTTTTCCCTGTAACTCCTGGGCAAACTGAATCACCGGCATATCTGCCAGGTTCTTGGTGCTGAGTTGAGACACAGCCCCCGTCACCTCACGCTTCAGCTGACTGCCGTAGCTCACTATCACGACTTCATCCAGCATTTTGGAGTCTTCGAGCAGAGTTATTTCCAAGGATTTACGGCCTTTCAGGGCTACCTCCTGAGAGGTATATCCTATGAAAGAAACAAGCAACGTCCCCCGAGGCGAAACAGACAGGGAGAAACTGCCATCCACATTGGTGATTGTACCGTTCTGCGAACCCTTCTCCTTCACATTGGCTCCGATTACAGGCTCTCCATTCCGGTCTTTTATGATGCCGGTCACCGCTATCTTCTGCAGGTCTTCGGGCTGCTTTTTTATGATAATCTGCTTGCCTTTGATTTCGTAGCGCATGCCCTTCAATACTTCTTCCAGGATCCGGGTCACCGACTGATTGGAATAGACAGCGGAAAGCTGCCGGTTAACGTCTATTTCAGAGGAATCGTACAGGAATTTATAGTCCGACTTGCTCTCGATGACCCGGAACAACTCTTTCAGCGTTGTGCGGGGCAATGATAAAGAGATGGGCTGATTGTCCACATTCTGCGCCGCCACGCTGATGCTGCAAAGAGCTACCAGCAGGCAGACGGCTATTTTCTTTTTTATACGATGATAGTTATTGATTATATAATGACTCATATTATAATATAGATTTAGTTTATATTTGTTTGATGGATAATTGTAAGAATGTAAGTTACTTGTAGCTGATGATGACCTCCTTTCCTTTAATTACATACTCAACAGGGGTGATCTGATTGATCAGTCCCAGCATTTCTTCAACAGATTCTGTTTGAATAGTCACATTATATAAGTGTTTCTTTACCGGTTCGTTTTGAATGATAAAATCCATGCTATACCAACATCCCATCCTGTTCCATAAGGTGGGAATATCCACATCGGCCAGCTTCAGTTCGGTGCTTCTCCACAGTCCTACCCCATCCATATTCTTGCGGGCAACCTGGAAGCAGCTTCTCTTCTGGTCGTAATAAGCCACCTCGTTGGGACGCATCCTCACTTCCTTGCTCTGGTTGTTCATCGTAAGCCCGATGCTCCCTTCTATCAGCGAGACGGAAAACAGTGAATCGTTGGAGTGTGCCGATACATTGAAAGACGTACCATATACCTGGATAGAGGCATAGGGAGTACGGACTTTGAAGCGATGCTTTTTGTCTTTTGCCACTTCAAAGTAGGCCTCTCCTTCCAGAGTAACGTCACGTGCATCTTTCTTGGAATATTTAAGCCTGCTGTCCGAATTGAGCCATACCTTGCTGCCGTCAAGCAGGGTGACCATTGCCTTGTTCCCTTTCTCCACACACAGAACAACTTGTTCATCCTCCATCCGATAGGACTTGTCGGCAAGCGCCCAATAAGCGGCTCCACCGCTTACAAGTATCAGCAATACCGCCGCAACCGACCTCCACAACACAGTCCTCCAGGACGGGGCGGTCTTGATGCCCGCCTGTTTCTTCACCCGTCTGAGTATTTTCCGGGCAAGTTTGTCGGGACAGTCTGTTTCGGCCTTACATGCCTCTTCCAGGCAACTGCCCAGGTAGCTGTTATAGGCTTCTTCTCCTGACTCGGAGTCGAGCCATTGTAACAGTTCCTGCAATTCTTCCTGCGAAAAGTGCCGCTTGGAATATTGCTCCAACAATTCTATGTATTCTCTGTCAGTTCTCATCTTTCGTTCTTTGTTAACTGGGAGTTTGGTGTGAGTTCACTATAAAAGTCGCAAACTGTCTCTAAAACTACGACTCCAAAACGGCATCCAACTCCCTATTTCATGGAATTGTAATAACTGAAATGATTATGAAACAGAATTGAGAAATGACTGAAATGACAGATAATATCTGATTACAATTCATTGTCTATCAACAGAAAATAAAGATATATCTCTATTTTTGCCGGCAAACAGAATCTTGCAAGTATGGAAAGACATAGGGAAACGGCATTAGAATCCTTTTATATCCAGGAAGAAGCAGCAATAGACCGTATATTCAAAAAATACTTCAACCGGATTTACTACTTTGCATTGCATGTATGCAATGCGCCGGCTGCTGCCGAGGATTTGACACAAGAGGTCTTCATCAAATTCTGGGAAAGCAGCAAGACCACCCGCATCTTATCCTTAGAAAGTTTTCTTTACACCATTGCCAAGCGTACAGCCATCGACTACATGCGGAAAAACATCAACCGGGAGCTTATCTTATCCTTGTCCGAAGAAGAAAGGAGCCTGTATTGGATGCAACTGGATGATGGAGAGGATGAATTGGAACAGAAGATAGAGATAGAAGAGAAACTATCTCAAATAGAACGCGCAGCAGAGAAAATGCCCAAAGGGAGACTGGAAATCTTCAAACTGCGCTGGGAAGAAGGATTATCGATAAAGGAGATTGCCAAACGACTCGACATCTCACTCTCTACCGTCAACATCCAGCTACGAAAAGCAATGGACTTCTTGAAAGAGAATACACACATCCCTACTGTGGAATTATTGCTGCTGTTCGCTTTTTGGGGGATATAGAGATTCCGGGGCTCGTTAGATACATAGTAATAATAACTCTACACCGCCTAATCACAAGATAAAGAATTAAGTAAAGAGCTCTACTACAAATACCGCTCTATTTCGGCCAGCCCCGACACAACGACATCAACCAACTCGCAATCCCACTCCTGCCGTTCCCATTGACCGCCTTTCAGCCAAATGGTGCGACAACCCAGGCTGCGGGCAGGTTCCATATCTTTAGGGAAAGAATCGCCGACCACTACTACCTCCGAAGCAGGCAAGTCGAGTGCACAAACCCCTAAAGCAAAAATAGCAGGATTGGGTTTACGAACTCCCACTACGGCAGATTCTATAATCTTGTCGAACAGCGGCAACAAAGAAGCATCCTGCAATACGGTATACAAATTCCCATAGAAATTAGAAACAAGCACCAGCTTATACTTCTGCTTCAGACGGCAAAGTATACTGACACTCTTCTCAAGTATCCTCTTTGTATAATCGTCGGCATATTCCGCCATAGCTTCCACAAATCTGTCCCGCCGGGCGGACGGCATCGAAAGCAAACCGTTTTCGATTAAATAGTCCAATTGAATGCCCAATTTAGTGCGGAGCACATCTATAAAATGAAAATGAGGTTGTATCAAAGCACGCGTAGCCAATGTACGTTCGCCATGGGCATAAGCATCGCGAAATGCATTCTTCGTCACGAACACGTTGAAATGCTGATAAACCTCCCATAGTACCTCTCCCCAATGATTTCCATCCGTATCGAGCGTACCGCCAAAATCAAAGATAATACCCTTTACTTCCAATTTATTTTCCATATATTACGACTGCTTCTTATTATTACCTATCTTTATTAAAAGTATCCCGACTGCTATCCAGAACAATTCTCTTATTCGGGTAATCAGCCCGGTATAAACGCCCAATGCCCCCGAAAGGTGAAGCCCGTCCACAGCAAGCGCCAATCCCCCCTCACGTGCACCCAACTGCATCGGTGAAAAGAATATCAGATTGCTGAACAGTGAAGAGAATGCCAGAATCAACACACAATCGGCAAAGCTTACTTCAGCCGAAAAGGCATGCAGAATAAAATAGATCTCAAGGCTGGACAGCACCCGGGCAGAGAACTCCAGCCCCAATGAACTGTAGAAAGTCTTCTTGTGCTGCCTGTGAAGTAAGGCTATCTGTTCGTCTATCTGCTCCAAAGTCCCTCTTTTAGCATTCAGGAAACCGGACGCCCACTTCCTGAGGAAAGGAATCTTCGTGAGCAGAACCAGTGTCTTCAGCGCCATCCCCGTGCGGTAGCCTCTTGAAAAGAAGTAGATGGCAAGCAGGCAGCAACCTCCCACCACCGCCAGCATCAAGCCCATAGAGAGGCTCACCGGATACATAAAGATATAAAGAAAAACAGAAAGGAACCAAAGCCAGATATGGGAGAAAATATGCATCATGACATACAGAATGACCGAAGAAGATGCCTTGCTGACTCCCACATAAGGGGTAAGTTCCATAATCCGATAGGGCTCACCGCCCATCAGCCCGCAGGGTGTGGTATAATTCAGCGCAAAGCCACTGACCGACAGCTTGTACACCCTCCAAAAGGAAATCGAGGACTTCTTTTCGTCATTGATAATCAGATACCAGGAACAGGTGTTCAAAAGATAGACAAAAAACCAAAGCACCAGTACGGCAGGAAACCATATCCCCGCGCGCAGCAGACTTCGCCAAATGTCGGAATAATCCATGTCCATCGTTAAAAGCATTATCACGATGGCAAGGACTCCGAAGAGCATGAACCAGTTACGATACTTATTTTTCATAATTGCTTATATTTCTATCCAAAGACATGCAAAGCCTTTCGTGGCGGAAGCGCATGTAGAAAAACAGAATGTTCATTACCGTCACCTCGAATACAAAGTAGACCCAAGGCTGCCCTATCAGCAGCGAAACAAAC
This sequence comes from uncultured Bacteroides sp., assembly GCA_902388495.1. Taxonomy (GTDB): domain Bacteria; phylum Bacteroidota; class Bacteroidia; order Bacteroidales; family Bacteroidaceae; genus Bacteroides. The sequence continues at coordinate 29,818 of CABMPP010000035.1, forward strand.
AAAGTTATGGCACGTACATTAAAGGTCAGTATATTGGCATACTTCATCAACGGGCGGCTTCCCCGACGGAAATCGTCCCGAAGACTTTGCGGGATCACTCCCGGGAACCGCTTGCGCGCTTCCCTGATGAACCGCTGAAAGGCAGGCGTCAGCTGCTCCTGCGAACGGGTATAACGGATATAAAAGAATTGGAAGAGCTTCTGCAGGCAAGCAGTCCGCCAGTCAAGTGCCTGATATACCTTCTGCTGCTGCAAGGAATTGTCCAGTTCGCTGTTCTCTTCCCCCTTCAGAAAAAAGAGATGGATGTTTCGGTAATAATCCGCCAATTGGCACTGCTTGGCATGGCACACACAGCCCGAAAAGGCACCCAACACCCATATCCAAACACCCCACTCCGGCTGCAACCGCAAGCAGATGGCGGCATAGATGGTAAAGAACCAAAGATCACCGGCAAATCCGTCGAGTATGCGCCCCAGCGGGGTCTTCTGGCCGGTGAGGCGTGCCAGTTGCCCGTCGGCGCTGTCGTACATATTGGCCCATATCAATAGGAGCATACCTATTATGTTAAGATAGATGTCCTTGTAATAGAACAATACGCCGGCGGCCATTCCCAGGATAATGGAGAAAACCGTCACCGTATTCGGATGTATCCCCAACCTCCTGAACAGTAATGCCCAGCGGTAACCTATCGGACGATAGAACAGAATGTCTATCCACTCTTCCGTATCTGCGGACTTCAGCGTCGATGCAAATTCACTTCCCACTTTCTTGTTTCTTTATATGGTTCATAATTCTGTTCACGATGCACTCGGCTATTTTCTCGGCGGCCTTCTCGCGGCAAGGAGAAAAACTGGGCCAGTCGTTGAAGTCGAATATCTTCATCTCACCGTTTTCCATGACTACACAATCGCCGCCATACACAGGGACGTTCAAGGCTTGCGCCGCCTTGTCCGCATATTGTTTCAGCAGCTCCACCGAGAACGATAACCCTTTGGCTTCTCCATTAATGGCTTCGAGCCCGAACTTGGTGTGCGATGTAACCGATGGGTAAAACCAGTGGAAGAAATCAGTGCCCTGCACTCCGTAGAACTTTATCAAGTCGCCACGCAGATGCTCATTGATCACCGTAACCTCTATACCCCTCTGCCAGAAGTCGGACAATACTTCTTCCGCCTCCTCACGGCTCTCCACATAGCTGACGTCTTCCTTCACCAGCGCACAGCAATCTCCACGTTTCAGCCAGCAGGGATAAACTACATCTTCGGGAAAAGCATCATCTCGCCTCACTACCCAACTGCGGGGATGCGGAATGCCATTGCCTACCAATATTTCGGTCATCGGAAGACGCACGCAGTTGGCTATGCCAAACCCGGAGTTAACAACCAGCGCACCGGCCTTCTCAAGCTGTTGCAGGCGGAGGATGGTAGCACCATCGCGCGCCATGTCAAACAGATAGTCGCCTTCAATACCTTTTTCTACAAAATCGGTCTCAGTATATATCGTTACGGTGCACCCTTTCGACCTTAGTCTTTCGGCCACTTCCCTCATTATGGCGGCATCATTGCATACCAGATTCGGCGAATATTTATTTCCACGGCTTATTCCTATAATCTCAACCGGACGATATTCGGATTCTCCCTTCAAGAAAACCTCTGCCTTGCGGATGTCATCTTTATGGTCCACGTCTACAATCTTCGCAAAAGGATAGGCTTTCAGCCGCAACCCTTCCGCCACCAACTGCCGCTGGAAATTACGCATACGCGACATTCCCTGACAGATGCAATTTTCCAACACATCCAGTGCTTTGGGACCCAAACAGTATATACCTCCGGAAACATACTTGTCCGTGCACTCCTTCGCATCATGGAATCCGATGATCGAATCTTGCTCGTCCGTAGCCACATAGAGCGGCTTCTCATCGTCTACAAACGGAGTAACAGCCATGTAGCCATCGGCACCAGAAGCTGCAAAAGTACGAATATATTCTTGAAAATCGTTTTCCCTGAAAATAGTATCAACTGTAGTCAGACAGAAAGGCTCCCCCTTCAGGTAGGGCGAAATGGCATAAAGACTATGCATGGAACTGGGGGTGGTCTGTACAACTACACGCAGAAGCACAGGTAAAGTTACCTTTTCCAAGTGTTCTCTTACGGCTTTACTCCATTCGTTGATGATGACAACAATTTCTGTAGCACCATTATTCACAAAAATCCGAAGCAACCGGTCTATCATCGGTTCTCCATTAATACTTACCAGCGGCTTGTTGCATTCAACACCTTCTTGTGCAAGACGGCTCCCCTCACCGGCGGCAATTATGGCAAATTTCATAGTACAATCAATGGCTTCCCAATCCCCAAAAGCCTACTGAATAAAAATGAAAGCGTGGAACTGCGTGCCACTATCTGTAACTGAAGGTCCTAGGAAAACCTGTGAACACGGATAGATGGACAGCAGACCCACGCTGAAATCAGCGTAGGAAACCACTATGCCATTCTCGTGTTCACTTGAAAATTTCCTAGGTTTTCAGTTACAAGAATGAAGCACAACGCTTCTTACAATATTATCTCCAATAAAATTTGAACAAAGACACTTCTCCGTTTCGGGTGCAAATGTATGAAATCTATCTCTTACAGACAAAATACCACTCTCTATTTTTTACCGAAAGCAGGATTAAGTTTCAAAAAAGCTTGTGAGATTATCGTTAGATACATAGTAATAATAACGTGCGTCACTTCGGGCGGAAATACCTATCTTTGCACAAAATCCTTATTCTAAGCATTATCATGAAAGAGAGCCACTCATTAGAAGCAAGATATACAATTGCCGTCCAAACAATTAAGACAGCTATTTTACAAAGTCAGTATCAAGCTATAAAGCTTGTAAACAAAGAACAATTGGCTCTATACTATGGCATAGGCCGCTATATCTCTAAGAATTCTCGCAATGGCTTTTGGGGTAAAGGAGCTATCGCTTACATAAGTGACAGACTACAGAAAGAGTTACCCGGACTGAGAGGCTTTTCAGAAACCAACCTTAAAATGATACGTATCTTTTATGAAAGTTGGAATATACTTGATTGTAATTCGTCAGATGCAACTGACGAATTACAACTATCAAAGAAAATTGCAAATACTAAATCGTCAGTTACAACTGACGATTTACCAATAGCAGAAACATTATATGAGGAAATTCGCCAATTACAACTACCAAATTTTAAAGATTTCCCTATAGAAGCATTCTTTACGATTGGCTTCTCCCATCATTATGCAATCTTGTCGCAAGTTAAAACACTGGAAGAACGATATTTCTATATTCAGTTGTGCGCTAATGAACATTTAAAAGTAGATGCTTTGAAGAAAATGATGAAAGCAGATACATTCCACAATCAGAGCCTGCTTCCAAATAACTTTATAGATAAGTTGTCTACAGCCGAATTTGCCAAACGGGCAATATTGGCATTCAAGGATGAATATGTACTTGACTTTATCAACGTGGAGGAACTGGGAGCAAGAGATATTGAAGATGTCGATGAACATATTGTTGAACAGAAAATCGTTCAGAATATCAAGAACTTCATTATGACTTTTGGCAGTGACTTTACGTTTGTTGGAAATCAATACCGAATAGAGGCACTTGGGCATACACATATTATCGATCTGTTGTTTTTCAACCGGGAATTATCATCGTTAGTAGCAATAGAATTGAAAACAGGACCATTCAAAACGGCCTATTTAGGGCAACTGAATATGTATCTTCGCGTACTCGATGATTTTGTACGCAAACCAACCGAAAACCCTTCAATTGGCATCGTGCTTTGCAAAAGTGCAGATAAAGCATATGTAGAATATGCAGTACGCGACTATGACAAACCAATGGGAGTAGCAACTTATAAAACTGCAACAGACATGCCTGAGCGATTAAGAAAGACATTACCCGATATCGAAGAACTGAAAAAATTGCTGTAGCAATGATAAACATAGATACACAAATCCTTATTCTAAATATCATCATGAGAAAACTGATCTTATGGTGCCTGCTGCTGCTGGCACCCGCCCTGGTCAAGAGCCAGGAGAAGAGTGAATTCACCGTGCTGCAATGGAACATCTGGCAAGAAGGGACGAAAGTGTCCGGAGGATATGATGCCATTGTAGATGAGATTATCCGCCTGAAGCCGGACTTTGTAACCTTCAGCGAAGTGAGGAACTACCACAACACCCGCTTCTGCGACCGCATCGTACAGTCGCTGAAGTCGAGCGGAGAAACCTACTACTCCTTCTACAGCTACGACTCCGGCCTGCTGAGCCGCCACCCCATCACCGACTCCCTGACCGTATTCCCCGAAAAGGACGACCACGGAAGCATCTACAAGATGACCAGCAAGATAAACGGTCACAAGATAGCCGTCTACACCGCGCACCTGGATTATCTGAACGACGCCTACTACAACGTGCGGGGCTACGACGGCTCCACCTGGGAAGAAATCCCCGTTCCACAAACCGTGCGCGAAGTGCTGGAAGTGAACGACGCCTCCCTGCGCGATGATGCCATCCGAGACTTCATCACCGCCGCCCGCCAGGACATCGACGAAGGAACCATCGTCATTCTGGGTGGAGACTTCAACGAACCCTCCCACCTGGACTGGATACGCGAAACCAAAGACCTCTACGACCACAACGGCCTCATCATCCCCTGGACCGTTCCCCTGCTGCTGGACAATAACGGATTTATCGACACCTACCGCACCCTATATCCGGACGTACTTGCCTACCCCGGCTTCACCTTCCCTGCCGATAATCCGCTAATCCCCACAGAGAAACTGACCTGGGCCCCGAAATCCGACGAACGCGACCGCATAGATTACGTGTTCTACTACCCGCATCCCGCCATCCGGCTGAAAGATGCCGTCATTTTCGGCCCGCAAGGAAGTATCGTCAAGAACCAACGGATAGCGGAGAAGTCCAAAGACAAGTTCTTGCTGCCGAAGGGCGTCTGGCCTACCGATCACAAAGGATTAATGGTGACGTTCGAGGTAGAATAAAACAAATAAACACTTTCGTTGTTAGGATATGAAAAAATACGTATCTTTGCAACAGAACTTGAAAGCGACGTAAGTTTTACGTCAATATACGCAGTTCTCTCCGGTAGAGCTAAAATGTAGCGATTTTATGACACACCGGATGAGTACAGCCTGTATCTGCATTGGTACGGGCTTACTTGTCCATGTGTCAGGGTGCCGCTACATACCTAGCTTTTTGGATAAGTAATGCCCCGTACCTCTCTTATAGAAACCATAATAGCCGTATAGGGATTAATTGTACAACTCAAAATCAATCTCTATATGGCTATTTGGCTTTCAATAAAATCCGCAGCTGAAAAAGTACAGTATCACAAAGGAACAGATATACAGTCAGATGAGACTTCGTTAAGCATATTCCTTTTTAGTATCAATTATTGGTACGGGCTTACTCAACCTGCGTTAAGGGTACGCCACATACCTGACTTTCAGGATGAAGTAATGTCCCGTACCTCTTTCATAAGAAGCACAATAGCCTCATAAGGATTAATCATGCAACTCAAATTCAATCTTTATATGGCAAACTGGCTTTCAATAAAATCCGCAGCCGAAAAATACGGCATCGCAGAGGAACAGATATACGAACTGATAAGACTTCGTTATATATCATATTCCTCTTTAGACTGTAATCTGGATGATAACAGTGGTCCCCTCGTCGATACTGACGAGATTGACAAACTCCTCCATTTTAACAGGATAGAGTCTTTCCCTGACGACAGAACAATCGAAAGAGTTCCCGTCAGTCATCTGAACTGGCTTTACAAGGAGTATGAAAAATCAGAAGAAATCAATGACCAGTTATTGGAGGATATTCGTTCCTTCAACCGCAAAGAAGCAATACTTAGGAAAGATTTAAAAAGCCTGGCATCCCTCGCGAATCAGATAACAAGCCTAAGTGCAAAGATGACCAAAGATATGGGATGCGTAACACGCAGAAAAGACAAAAAGATATGGTCTTTTCTGAATCACCTCTTCAAAAGAAAGAAGGTTTATTCCGCAAATAGGTAATAAAATGGAAATTTCACCAACTCTATGCCGTTCGTTTTTGTTATCTTTGCTCTGTGGAAACATTAAAAGCTAAATAGTTATGAAAGCATTACCCTATGGAATATCGGACTTCCCCCGCATCATACGGAAGAACTATTACTATGTGGACAAGACGCAGTTCATCGAATCACTTGAACGTCAAGCATCCTACATCTTTCTGATTCGCCCGCGACGTTTCGGAAAGTCCTTGTTTCTGGCTATGCTCGAGACATACTACAGCATCGACTATGCAGCGAACTTCGACGAACTCTTCGGAGACCTGTATATCGGCCAGCACCCCACCGAAGACCATAGCAGCTATATGGTACTACGATTCAACTTCTCTGAAGTCAAGGCACGCCTGGAAGAACTTGAAGCGAAGTTCGGAGAATACTGCTGCATGGTGATAAAGAACTTTATCCTGAAGTACGAGCATCTGATGGGTAGCAAAGTTTGGGAAGTGGTGAAGCGGGAGGAAACGGATCCCGGACAGATGCTGTCCTCTTTGAAGGAATACGTCAGCCGCACGAACTGCCCTCGTATCTACCTGATGATTGATGAGTACGATAACTTCACCAACACCATCCTTTCCTCCTATGGCCAGGACAACTATAGGAAGCAAATGCATGGCGACGGCTTTATCCGCGGCTTTTTCAATACCATAAAGGCTTCCACCTCGAATGCCGATGCTGCCATCGAGCGACTTTTTATTACCGGCGTCAGCCCCATAACGATGGATGACGTGACGAGCGGTTTCAATATCGGTACGAATATCAGCATGTCTCCACAGTTCAATGCCGTCATTGGTTTCACCGAGGATGAAGTAAGAAAGATGGTGACGTACTATATGGATGAAGGCGTGTTGCCGGCAGACGTCACGATGGAGGGGCTGTTGGAGCTGATGAAACCATGGTACGATAATTACTGCTTCTCTTCCCGAAAGTTGGAGGAGCGGATGTTCAATTCCGATATGACGCTCTACTTCCTGAACAGTTACTTACAGCAGGGGTTGCCTCCTGAAATGATGATCGACAATAATATCCGTACCGACTACAACAAGCTCCGCCATCTGGTGCAGATAGACAAGACGTTCGGTGCGAATGCCTCCGTCATCCAGCAGATTGTGGCGGATGGCAGCATTACGGCACAGATTACCACTTCCTTTCCGGCTGAAAAGATGATTGATACGGAGAACTTCAAGAGCCTGCTGTTCTACTTCGGAATGCTGTCCATACAGGGCGTTTATCGTGGAACTCCTGTACTTGGAATCCCCAACCTGACTGTCCGCGAACAACTTTACACCTATCTGGTGGAAGCCTACAGCAAAGCATCTATTTTCAATATAGACATCAGCCACCTGTCCTCTTTAGTCATGGCAATGGCTTATGACGGCGAATGGGAGCCCGTCTTCCGCTTCTTCGCCGGCGAACTGGATCGGCAGAGCGCCATCCGCGAGTTTATCGATGGGGAAGCGCACATCAAAGGATTCCTGCTGGCGTATCTTGGACTGACACAAGGCTATGTCCTCTTTCCCGAACACGAATCGTCCAAAGGCTACGCCGACTTCTACATGATGCCAGACCTGCTGCATCAGCCGGACATTGCCTACAGCTATATCGTAGAAGTGAAGTATGCCCGGCGTGACGCCTCGGAAGCTGATATCATCCGGTTGAAGCAGGAAGCTGCAGAACAACTGAAACGCTATGCGGCAGACGAGAAAGTAGCCCACACCAAAGGGCGTACGGAATTGGGACTCATCACACTGATATTCAAGGGATGGGAATTGGTAGTTGCAGAGCAACTATGATACATCATCGGATGTGACCACCTGAGATATCTCTCACCACCTCCGGTGCAATCTCCGCCAGCGGACACATCACGAAATCGCGCTCGTGCATCAGCGGATGGGGAAGTTTCAGTTCGGGGGTATCGAGCAAAACAGGTGTACCGTCAGGGGCAAAACAAAGAAGCAGGTCGATGTCTATCACGCGGTCGCTGTACACACCACCTACAGACTTATGGGCACGCCCCATTTCGCGCTCTATCTCTTGCGTGGCGCGAAGCACGGCAAAGACTGTTTCTTCGGCAGTGAAGGATGCGTCGGACTGCAAGCGCCCATCCGTCTCCACACAAAGGGCAGCATTGAGGAACGTGTTCTCCGAAGTAAAGCCCCACGGGGCAGTAGCATAAAAAGCGGAAAGGGAAACGACTTTCCCTATCCGCTCTTCTATCTTCTGAACAGCGGTACGGAGGTTCTGCTCCTTATCGCCGAGATTGGTTCCAAGACTGAAATAAATGGTCATATAAATAGGAATTTACCAGCGTAGCGCTGGAGCAAGGTTTCCATTCGGATTACTTGC
>CABMPP010000036.1 GCA_902388495.1 uncultured Bacteroides sp.
CGGGCACCTCCCCTTTCAGGCGGAGGAGTTTGAGATACACTTGTTATCACACGCCGCTAAATTATCATTTATCTGCTCATTCCCCGGATGAAACTCAAGGCAGACAGTGGCTTTTTCAAAACAAAATCCCCCCTCACTGTATTGAGGGATAGTCTCAATGTCGTGAGGGGGGACAAAGTGATTATTGCAAGTTCGTTATTTCACTTCCCACGTATCGTTCGTCATCAGCAATTCTTCGAAGTTATGATACTTCTTCTTGGCAGTTACTTCTTCGATTTGTTCGTGAACGGCATCGTCGTAAGTCGGCGCTTCTACATCGCGGATTACACCGAGCGCAATCGGGAAGTCGGGACCTTCCATCAGGGCGAGCTTCAGTTGCAGGGTGTTGTCCATGCAGTGAGCGTCGTGAACGAGGATGTCCTTCTCCGTGATACCGTTTTCGCCCAGCTTCACAACTTTCAGTCCGAAGCCTTCCTGCATCAGTCCGTACTCGTTGTTCTCGCCGAAGATCATCGGTTTGCCATGTTCCAAGTAGATGGCGTTCTTGGCGCGGTCTTCTTTCTTGGCTACGGAGTCGTGCGTACCGTTGTTGAAGATAACACAGTTCTGCAGAATCTCGCAGACGCTGGCACCCTTATGATTGTAGGCTGCTTTCAATACTTCTACCGTACCGGCAGCATCGGTAGCTACCGCACGGGCAAAGAAGCGGCCGCGGGCACCGAAGCAGAGTTCTGCCGGGTGGAACGGATCTTCTACCGTACCGTAAGGAGACGATTTGCTGACGAAACCGCGCGGAGAAGTCGGTGAGTATTGACCTTTCGTCAAACCGTAGATGCGGTTGTTCAGCAGAATCATGTTCATGTCGATGTTACGACGTACGGCGTGGATAAAGTGGTTACCACCAATGGCCAGGCCGTCGCCGTCGCCCGAAATCTGCCATACCTTCAGGTTGGGATTGGCAACCTTGGCACCCGTAGAGATAGCGGCAGCACGTCCGTGGACAGTCTGCATCGCATACGTATTCATGTAATAGGGCAAGCGGCTGGAACAACCGATACCGGAGATAACGGCTGTTTCCCAAGGAGCTATACCAATTTCTGCCATTGCTTTGTGCAGTGAAGCCAGGAAGAAGTGGTCACCGCAACCCGGACACCAACGAGGTTGTCCTTTTTTGAAATCTTTTGCTGTATATTCGCACATGATGTTTCGTTCTTTACGGGGTTATTACTTGTTTAAAATCTCAGTGAAGGCAGCCACCAGTTCGGCTACGACGAACGGTTGTCCCTTGACTTCATTGAATTGATACGGCGTGAAGTTATCTACCTTCATGCGCAGATAGCCTGCGAATTGTCCGAGGTTCTGCTCGGCCACCACTACCTTCTTGTATTTCTTCAATACGGCTTCCGTGTTTTTAGGCAGCGGATTGAGGTAGGTGAAGTGAGCCAGGGCAACTTTTTTGCCTGCCTTTATCATCTCGTCCATAGCCGAATACAAGTGGCCGTAAGTACCGCCGAAACCAACAATCAGCAGGTCGGCATCGTCTACGCAGCCTTGTACTTCTATATCGGGTACGGGAATCTTGGCAACCTTCTCGGCACGCAAGTGGCACATCAGGTTGTGGTTTTCCGGGTCGGTAGAGATGGCGCCGGTATTGCTGTCTTTCTCCAGACCGCCGAGGATGTGCATATAGCCTTCTTGTCCCGGGATGGCCCAGTAGCGTACACCGGTTTCCGGGTTACGTTTGTATGGAGTATAGTTGTCCTTCATTTCCGGAGTTACATACGGAGGGTTGATGGCGGGATAGTCTGCCAACTTCGGCAACATCCATGCACCGGAACCGTTGGCAACGAAACCGTCGGTCAGCAACACAACCGGAGTCATGTGCTCCAAAGCAATCTTACTTGCCATGAAGGCAGCATCGAAACAGTTGGTGGGTGAGGTGGCGGCAATGACAGGCATCGGGCTTTCACCGTTGCGGCCGAACAGGGCTTGCAGTAAGTCGGTTTGTTCGGACTTGGTAGGCAGGCCGGTAGAAGGGCCACCACGCTGTACGTTGAGGACAACGAGCGGAAGTTCGGTAATTACAGCCAGGTTCATGGCCTCTGACTTCAGGCAAACACCGGGACCGGAAGTGGAAGTCACAGCCAGCGCGCCTGCAAACGCAGCACCGATGGAAGTGGCACAACCTGAAATCTCGTCTTCGCACTGTACGGTCATTACGCCCAGTGATTTATGCTTGGAAAGTTCGTGCAATACGTCCGTTGCCGGAGTGATGGGGTAGGAACCGAGGAACAGTTTCAGACCGGCCTTTTCGGCGGCGGCAATGAAACCGTAAGCGGTAGCCTTGTTTCCCGTGATGTCCATGTAGCGGCCGGGAACGGTGGTTTTGCTTTCAATCTTATAAGTATGGGCTACGGAAGCATGCGTATTGTGTCCGTAGTCGTATCCTGCATGGATAACCTTGATGTTTGCTTCGGCAATTTCGGGCTTCTTGGCAAATTTCTCACGGATAAAGTCTTCAGCGATTTTCAGGTCGCGGTTGAACAACCAGCATACCAAGCCTACGGCGAACATATTGCGGCATTTCAGCATGGATTTGTTGTCCATTCCTGTATCGGCCAGGCAATCTTTCACCATTTTGGAGATAGGAGCGGCAATAACATCTTGCTTGATGCCCATTTCCTCAATAGGATTATCGGTCTTGAACGCTGCTTTTTCCAGGTCTGATTTCTGGAAAGCGTCTGTGTCGATAATGATGCAGGCGGTGGACTTAGCAAACTTGTATTGTGTTTTCAGTGCGGCGGCGTTCATTGCTACCAATACGTCGCATTTGTCTCCCGGCGTATATACTCTGTCTGCACCGATGTGCACCTGGAAACCGGAAACACCGGTGAGTGAACCTTGCGGGGCGCGGATATCTGCCGGATAGTCGGGGAATGTACTAATGTCATTGCCCACAGTAGCCGAAACTGTTGAAAAGATGTTGCCGGCGAGTTGCATACCATCACCGGAGTCTCCGGAGAAGCGGACTACCACTTGCTCCAGTTCTTTGACCATCATGTCGTTTGCCATAACTTACGATTTACTATAGATTAATTTTCAGGATTAATGCGTGTTTACATTAGCCGACAAATTTCGTAAAGTTAATCGGATTAACAAAACTTTTTTCGTAAAATCAACAGAATACATTATCTTTGTGCCCGCAATACACTGTGATATGCAGAATATATGCAAAAGGCCTTGTAGTTCAACGGATAGAATAGAAGTTTCCTAAACTTTAGATAGGGGTTCGATTCCCCTCGAGGCTACAGTAAAGAAAGGATTAATCATTTATTAAGAATGGTTAGTCCTTTTCTTTTTTTCTATTTTTTATTAGCCGAATACCAATAGTAGCCTTTTTATAGCTAACTGAGGAGATAGTGTCTGTGAATAATATTGTTTATTAAATAAATTTAAATAGCATTTGTGTCGTTGTTAAAATACTAACTTTGTTATTGCTAAAATGTCACACTACCTTAAATATGACTACTATTAAGATAAGCGAGCAGTTAATTGAAGATATAAATAAAGGAAAGGAGAATGCTTTTTCTGTCCTGTACGATTGTTATTTTAGCTATTTGTGTGCTTATGCTAGTACTTATGTGTTCGATCCGGATGAGGCGAAGGAAGTCGTAAATGATGTTTTTATAAGTATTTGGAATAATAGGGGGCATTTAAGTTTTCCTATTCATAGTTATTTGCTGCGGGGAGTGCAAAATCGTTGTCTGAATTATATTCGTGCTTTACATACTCGCGAACGGGTTCTTGATGAATATCGGGAGGAATTGCTTGCTTTTCAGGAAGATTTCTGCGAGAACGATAATAATCCGTTGCAGTTACTGGAGGTAGAGGAATTGCGAAAACAAGTTGATACAGTCATAAATTCGTTACCTGCCAAATGCCGTCTTGTCTTTGAAAAGTATCTGTATGGAGGCATGTCGCCTCAAGAAATAGCCGACGAACAGGCTATTTCGGTAAATACCGTGCGCGTTCATATAAAAAATGCGATGGATTGTATAAAACTTCAATTCGGCTCTTCAACCGGAATATTGCTTTTACTTCTCCTAAAAGAAAACTTATAACTTCATCTGTTGATTGGAGGTTTTGAATTATTTTTCAAAAAAATATCTATTAGACTAAATGTTTCTCTACTGAGACGTGTATTATATATAAATGAACCGAATATGTTGGAAAATGAACTTGAAATATTTGAAGAATTAATGCTTGATTATCTGGCAGGAACGCTGTCGAAAGATGATGAGCGTAAGTTGCTTCATTTCTTGAAATCAGATGTTCTTTATCGGCAGAGATATGAAGAGATGGCACGAACACGGGCAAAATCGTTTATTGGCCGGTTTGAAAAAGAAAAATGGGCTAATTATGATGTTTTGTCTGCAAAGTTGGGATTGAAGAAAGATGTGGGAAAGGCGAGAATCTCGTTATGGCGCACTTTCTCACGCGTGGCGGCAGCCGTTTTGTTGGTTCTTACCACCTCAGTTGCGGCATTCTATATCTATAGAGATGTAGCAGATGCCTCTCATGCCGGTGCACTGTGCCAAATGGAAGTGCCTTTGGGGTCACAGACTAAGCTGATACTGCCTGATGGAACTACAGTAACCTTGAATTCCGGTTCGGTATTGAAGTATGATCCTGCTTTTATGCGTAAAAAGAATCGGGAAGTTTATTTAGTAGGTGAAGGGTACTTTGAAGTACAGAAGAATCCTGAGAAACCTTTTATAGTTCATGCCGATGAAATAAACGTCAAAGTGTTAGGCACCATTTTCAATATACGTTCTTACCCGGAGGATTCTTCGATAGAAGTCAGCCTGTTGGAAGGAAAAGTAAACGTGTTCTCTAAATCTGAGACCAATGGGAATGTAATTCTTGCACCTGATGAACAGTTGACGTATGATAAGAAAAGCGGTAAGATGTATCATCATTATGCCGATGTTTCACAAGCATCGCAATGGACTACCGGGCGTTTGAGCTTTGTTAATGTATCGTTGCCTGAAATAATGAAAGATATTGAGCGTAAGTATGATGTACGGATTATTATCCATAGTAAATATATGGATAAGGAGGTCTTCTCAGGGAGTATCAGCCCTAAACTTACAGTTGAGGAAATACTGGACTATATAGATGTCGACAATAAATATAGCTGGACTCGTAATGGTAACATAATTACCATTACAGACAAATGAAGTAGTAACATTTAAAAAGAATATTATGAAGAACTGCACGTAGAAACAAAAATCGGAGAAACATATTGGGGTATGTCCTCCGATTCAGAATTTAAGTTATCTTTTAAGAAAATCTTTAAATCGGTACAAATGTATGAAAAAAAATCATTTAAATGGCGGAGTGACATATCTAATTTGTCATTCCGGAGTTAATATTTTGTCTGTAAAGACGCAGATTTTGTTTATCCTTTTAGCTTTTTTACTACCGCTTTCCATAGTAGCATCACCTTTGCAAGAGATTCGGATTACCATTCAGCAAAAGAATGTGCCATTGGGTAAAGTCTTTAAAGATATAGAAGCGAAAACGGATTATTCTTTTTTGGTTCGCAACAATGATGTGGATATTAATCAGAAGGTGAGTGTTGACGCAAAGGATAAAACCGTTGCCGAAGTACTTGGAATGCTTTTCGATGGCAAGGGTATCAATTATGAAGTGAGTGGAAAACGCATCTCAGTGTACAAGGCTGTCAGACAGCAAACCAATGGCAAACGGAAAATGACCGGACGGGTGACAGATGATATGAGGGAATCTATTATTGGAGCTTCAGTCTCGGTTGTGGGAACTACTAATGGAACCATTACGGATATTGATGGTAATTTTTCGTTGGAGTTGTCAAATGGTGATACTCAACTGCAGATAAGCTATATAGGATATAAGACACAAATAATCAATATCGGAAATAAATCATCAGCGGATATTGTGCTGACAGAAGATCTGAAAATGTTGGATGAAGTGGTAGTCGTAGGTTTTGGTACACAGAGGAAGGTAAATCTGACTGGTTCCGTAGCTGTGATTACAGCAGAGGAACTGCAAGAACGCCCTGTTTCCAACTTGTCACAAGCTTTGCAGGGAGTGGTACCGGGATTGCAGATTACGCAGACCAGTGGTAGCCTTGAAGAATCGCCTACTATCAATGTACGTGGTACAGCAACTATTGGTGAAGGTTCGAATGGTGCTCCGTTGGTACTTATCGATGGTGTAGAGGGTGATCTCAATATGGTGAATCCTCAGGATGTGGCCAATATTTCTGTTTTGAAAGATGCTGCAGCTTCATCCATCTACGGTTCACGTGCTCCGTTTGGTGTTATTCTGGTTACTACTAAAAATGGAGGAAGTGAGGGTAAAGTTTCTATTAATTACAATAATAGCTTTCGCTTTGGTACACCCATCAATATGAATAAGATGATGAATTCTGTGGATTTTGCCAGCTGGATGAACGACCACTTTGCTAATGCAGGTTATTCAGTGTTTTTCAATCAAGAACGCATGGAAAATATTATGGCATATCATAATGCCAAGCCTTATGGACGAGGACAACGCATTACGAAAGATGGCACCATCTTGAATAATATTACACCTCGTAGCAATGGAACTTGGGATGATGGTTATCGTAACGGTGTAGATGATGTGGACTGGATAGGTGCTATTTTCAACGATCATACATTTGCTCAAGAACATAGCTTCAGTGTAAACGGCGGAAGCAAAAAGTTCAATTATTATGCTTCGTTCAATTACCTCAATCAGGGTGGTATGGTCAAGTTGGGTGATGATGGTATGAACCGCTATCTTGGTATGGTGAAAATTAACTCGGAAATTACCGATTGGCTGCGTTTCAACTACTCTATGCGTTTCACTCGCAGAGATTATTATCGTCCGTCTACTCTTTCAGGAAATATCTATGAGGTGATGACTACGCAGGGGTGGCCTACATTACCGCTCTATGATCCTAATGGTTATTATTATAGTTCACCGTCACCTGCATTGGGACTGGCTGAGGGCGGTTCGGACCGCATGCAGAATGACAATACGTTCCATCAAATAGGTTTTAAGATTGAGCCTGTTAAAAACTGGGTTACACATATTGATTTCAACTATCGTATCAATAATTACAATCGTCATTGGGATACACAACGCCTTTATAATCATGATAAAGACGGTAGCCCAGTAATTTATAACAAGAACTCGAGTGTGTATGAACAGAATTCTAAGGAAAATTATTGGAGTCTTAATGCTTATTCGGAATACACCTACTCTTTTAACGAAAGTCATAATCTGCATGTACTTGCTGGTTTTCAGGCCGAAGAATTGGATGTGAAGAATTTTAGTGTACAACGTGATGGGGTCATGTTCCCCACCAAACCATTCCTTGATCTTACTTCAGGACTTGATTATGATGGCAACAAAACTGATCCTGCGATATATGGAAATCAAAATGATTGGGCTACAGCAGGTTTTTTTGGTCGCGTTAACTATGATTTCAAAGGTCGTTACCTTTTCGAAGCTAATGTTCGCGCTGACGGAACTTCGCGTTTCCGTAGTGACAATCGCTGGCGTGTATTTCCCTCGGTGTCTATTGGTTGGAACATTGCACAGGAAGAATTTTTTGAACCGCTGACTGAAGTAGTTGGTTCTTTGAAACTGCGTGGGTCATTCGGTACTTTGGGCAATCAGAATACGACTAATTGGTATCAGACTTACCAAATTCTTTCTTTAGGTGCATCTAACGGTTACTGGCCTATGGGAGGAAGTCGGCCCAATACGGCTGTTGCTCCTGATTTAGTATCCACTGATTTGGGATGGGAGACTATTCAGAACTATAATATAGGCTTGGATTGGGGACTATTGTATAATCGTTTGACAGGTTCATTCGAATATTATATTCGTGACACTAAAGATATGGTAGGCTTAGCTCCTGAACTGCCTAATATTTTAGGCGCTAAAGTGCCTGTTATCAACAATACTGACCTTCGTACCCAAGGTTGGGAATTGAGTCTTGGCTGGAGAGACCGTTTGAAAAATGGACTGAACTACTCAGTAAACTTCAACCTCTCGGATGCGCGTACCAAGATTACTCGTTATCCTAACAATCCCACTAATAGTGTGTGGAGCTATATGGCAGGCCACTATATGGGCGAAATCTGGGGTTACACGACTAAAGGGCTGGCGCGTACCGATCAGGAAATGCAAGACCATCTTGCTACTTTACCCAATGGTGGACAAAGCTCACTTGGTTCGGACTGGCGTGCAGGAGACATCATGTATGCTGATATAAATAAAGATGGTAAAATATCCACAGGAACCGAAACACTGGGTGACTCAGGCGATTTATCAGTCATAGGCAACAGCACACCGCGCTTCCTTTTTGGACTTGACTTGAATGCAAGTTGGAAAGGTTTTGATTTCCGTGCTTTTTTCCAAGGTGTTATGAAACGTGATATGTGGCAAGGGGGAGCTTATATGTTCGGTTCGAGTTATTCGGAGTGGAGTTCGGCAGGTATCACTGCTGTCAGTGATTACTTCCGTGACGAAAATACTTGGTCTGTACAGAATGGTTATCGTGAGGCTAATGTTAATGCATTTCTACCTCGTCCACTCTACAATGATAAGAATCGTCAGTGTCAGACGCGCTACCTACAGAATGCTGCTTATATGCGCTTAAAGAATCTTACCATAGGTTACACGCTGCCTGCCTCATTCACGCAGAGACTGGGGGTACAGAATCTGCGCGTGTTTTTCTCGGGCGAGAATCTTTGGACTATATCAGGAGTGTCCGACCAGTTTGATCCTGAGACACTTACCGGTGGAGATTACGGTGGTATAGGATATCCTTTGTCTACTACCCTTTCGTGCGGTATAAGCATTACACTTTAATAATAAATTAACCACTATGAAACTGAATAAACTAATATACTTGTGCGGTGCATTTGCACTTACCACATTACTCGTATCTTGCGAAGACTTTTTAGATAGGGAACCCATTTCAGGTGTCACTCCTGAAGAGTATTATCAGACTGAAGACCAGATACAAGCAGCAGTCAACAAACTTTATGAGATATTGCCCGGACACAGTGGCAGTTACGGGGTCTTTGGCCAAGATGGTGATACTGATAATCAGACCTATACAACTCCCAGCACACGTTTCTCGCAAGACTTATGGAAGGTGAGTATGACAGGCGGTTCTTGGGCATGGGAAAACGTACGCAACATTAACTACACACTTAGTACAGTGCTGGCTAATCAGGAAAAAGGATTGGTGACGGGAAATGAAACAAAAATAAACCATTACATCGGTGAACTTTACTTTTTGCGTGCATTTGCTTATTTCAAAATGCTGCGTGCTTTCGGTGATTTGCCTATTGTCAAAGAACCGCTGCCGGTGGACAAAGAACTTTTAGTGGATGCCAACAAACGTAGTCCACGCAACGAAGTGGCACGCTTCATTTTAGAGGACCTTGATGAGGCTTTGGAAAACATGGCTGACGGACTCTTTGCTTATCGCAACCGCCTTTCGCCTGACGTGGTTACACTGTTCAAGTCGCGTGTGGCATTATTTGAAGCTGCTTGGCTGAAGAGTTTCAAAGGTACAGCATTCGTTCCCAACGGCGAAGGTTGGCCGGGTAAGCAGAAAGAATATAATGCTTCCTATGAATATCCTTCGGGAAGTATTGATAAGGAAATCACGTATTTTTATGATGTTGCTGCCAAGTGCTCTGAAGAAGTGGCTGAGAAGTACAAAAACAGTCTCACTATTAACACTGGTATTGTACCGCAAACAGAAAGCGATGTTAACCCCTATTTTTATATGTTTGGTGCGGTAGATATGAGTTCTTACCCTGATATTTTGCTGTGGCGTCAATATGGTTTGGATCTTAAACTTACACATTATGTGGAGGTGAGTATTCAGCAAAGTAACGGTGATATAGGTGTTACGCGCAATTTTGTGGAAAGTTTCGTAATGGCGGACGGTAAACCGATTTATGCCTTACATGATGACTTTGAATATGATGATACCACCATCAAAGGTGTACGTACTAATGCCGACCCCCGCCTGCACATCTTCTTGAAAGATCCGAAACAAAAGAATGCGTTTAAGAATATGGACGGTTCTGAGACACATGTAGTAGAAATAGAACCTTATCCGAACATTTTGACGTCTTCCAAAACTTATCCCACAGGGTATGCTTTGCGTAAAGGGGGAACATTCGACCGCAAGTTGTGTGAGAATGGTCTGAGTTATAACGGTTGTATAGTATTCCGTGCTACAGAGGCACTGCTCAACTATATGGAGGCACAATATGAACTCACGGGCGATCTTCATTCCGGTCATATTCTGGAATATTGGAGAGCTGTACGTAAGGCTGCCGGTTTCCAGGGGAATGCTATTGACCCGCAAGTGACTATCAATGCCACTGTCATGTTTAATGAAAAAGGTGATTGGGGAAGCTATACCGGCGGTGTGCAACTGACTGATCCCGTGCTCTATAATATTCGTCGCGAACGCCGCTGCGAGTTTATCGGTGAAGACATGCGCCATATGGACTTGGCTCGTTGGCGTTCTTACGATCAGTTGATGAGTGAGCCTGTGCATATTGAAGGTATTCATTTCTGGAGCACTCCGATGCAGGAATGGTATGATGCCAACGACTTGAGATATGACGGTACTGCCGATGCTACCATTTCGAGTCCTGAACGTAGTGTATATATCCGTCCGCATGAAAAGAATCTTACTTCAGGTAATCCCTACAGGGATGGCTTAACCTGGCACATGGCGCACTACTTGGAACCGCTCCCCATTCGTCAGTTCCTTCTTACGGCCAATGACCATGCGTCGATAGAGTTGTCGCCTCTTTATCAGAATCCTTATTGGCCTGCACAAGCTGACATGCCGGCTGAGAAATAATATTCCACCATGCTTTTCCCCGGGCATTTGTCCGTCAAGACATTTCCCGGGGATAATTCTCTTGAAAGAAAGAGACTAATCTTTAAATGCCGCACCTTCTTGTTTGTTCGGTACCGAGGAAGGCTATGTTCCTCGGTGCCGGAGGGGGTGTTCCTCGGTGCCGAAGAAAGGCCTCATTCAGAAGGTACTCTGGCAAGGAATGAACCATGTAACAATAGGTATGCTTAATATTAATAATTTGAAACAAAAAAACGACATGAATTTGAAAATAACCACGGCCTTGTGCCTGCTTTTGCTGTACCTCCCCGTTGGAGCACAGAAGAAGAATATAAATGCCGCCTGGGAGTTCCAACGACTGGACAAAATACAGTGGCAAGCCGACATCAAGAACCAAGGCTCTGACTGGAACTCGCAATATAATGTGGAACACGTCAGTCAGTCGGACAAAGGGTTGGCTGTGCCGTCTGATACATTGAAATATGAATTTGCGTTGCTTGCCGATGGGCAGTGGGAGCGTGTCAGCCTGCCCCATACTCCTTTTGTCGAACCGCTTGTCGTGTTGCATCAGTGGCAAGGCGTGTGCTATTATCGCAAGCAACTCCGTATCGATAAGCAGGATATCGACAAGCAGCTTTGGTTGGAATTTGAGGGAGCTATGCATCTGGCTGACGTGTGGGTGAATGGGCAACACTTGGTGCAACATTCCGGTGGTTATACCCCGTTTGTGATAGATGTCACCGGTCTGCTTTGTGCCGACCGTGCCAATGAGGTACTGGTACGCCTCGATAACCGTAACAATCCGCTTATCCCTCCCGGCAAACCTTTGGAGACGCTCGATTTCTGCTATTACGGAGGATTGTACCGGGATGTGAATCTCATTGTGAACGGGCCTGTATATATCACCCATCCTATCATGGCGGATGACGTGGCAGGCGGAGGTATCTTCGTCACCTACCCTAAAGTGTCGGAACAAGAAGCTGAGGTGGATGTAAAAACGCAAGTAGCCAACAAGACCACCGCCCCCATGCGTCTTGCCATACGCCAGACACTTTACGAATGGAGCAAGGAGAAAGGGTGCGGTAAGAAAGTGGCTTCTACAGAAGAAACGGTCAGTGTGTCAGCCGGTGCAACCTTGTATAACACGCAGCAACTTACGGTAAATGCCCCCCGACTGTGGTATCCTGATTCCCCAACCCTTTATGTGCTTCGCACGGAGGTGCTGGACGGCAAAAAGCGGCTGGACAGCGAAGATACTCGTATTGGAATACGCCGCATCGAAATGACACGCGAGAAAGGATTCGTCATCAACGGTAAGCCGCTGAAACTGGAAGGCAGCAATCGCCATCAAGAATATCCATACGTAGGCAATGCTATTTCCGACCAGGCACAATACCGGGATATGTACCAGATTCGTAGCAACGGTTTCAATGTCGTGCGCCTGGGGCATTATCCGCAAGACCCGTCTGTGCTCGATGCTTGCGATGAACTGGGCTTGCTGGCTATCGAGCCGATTCCTGGCTGGCAATTCTTCAATAAGACGCAGAGTTTCATAGACCATACCTATAAGGATGTCCGCGACTTGGTGCGCCGCGACCGCAACCATCCCTCCATTATTATGTGGGAAACCACGTTGAATGAGTCACGACCGCCTAAGGAATGGAAGGACCAGGCTATCCGCACCGCTCATGAAGAGTATCCCGGCGACCAGTGCTATACGTCGGGAGATACCTATGGTTACGATGGTTTTGATGTCTGTTATAATGACTGGGAAGAAGGCTTCAACCGCCCCAATAAGACTGCTAAACCCGGCTTTATCCGTGAGTATTACGATTATGAATTCGGTGGTCACTATAGCACCACCCGTGTGACTCGTGGAGATGGTGACCATGCTTTGATACAAAATGCATGGAATGCCCAATGGAGTCACAACCGCTATCGTGCCTATTACCCGTGGACCATGGGCGGAGCTGTATGGAGCATGCACGACTACAACCGAGGATGCTGTGACAATATTTGCTACAGTGGCTTGGCAGATGTGTTCCGTCTGCCCAAGTTCGGTTTGTTTTATTTCCGTACTCAAGTATCGGCTGGTAGCTATACACCGGCTGGACCTATGTCGTACGAAGTATTTGTCAATAGTCATTGGATGAAGGGGGCTTCGGACACCTTGCAGGTATATGGCAATGTAGATGAAGTGGAATTGTGGCTGAACGGACGCATGGTGGCACGCCAACGTCCCGACTGCGGACCGACTACCGAAGCCTATGTGTCCCGTCCGGATGGCGGCAATGCCACGAACATCGATTGCCCTCCCTTTACCTTCTTTAATCTGAAGTGGGAACAAGGCGAACTGAAAGCTGTAGGCTACAAGGACGGCAAGGCAGTAGCTGAACACGTGGTGCGCACCCCGGGCGATGTCGATGCCATGGACATTACCTATTTTGAAAGTGGTGTACCTGCTTCGCGCCGTGACTTGCTCATTGTCTATGTCAACCTGAAAGATAGGCAAGGCACCGATTGCTTCGGAGAAAACAAGCGTGAAGTAGCGCTTGAAGTGCTGCAAGGTGGCGAACTGCATGGTCCGGCCAAGGTAAAAGTGGAAGCAGGTGTAGCCTCGTTCCTGGTAGAAACCACCGATTCTCTGACGCTTGTGCTGAGAGCCGTATCGGGGAACCTGGAGACCACCCGTAAACTGAAATTGAAATAAATCATTAAAACTATCACATTATGAAATTATTGAAGTCCTGCATCTTTGGGCTGGCGGTTCTCTCTGTTGCCATGCTCATGGGGTGCTTCACATCCAGTAAACCGCAGAACTTTGAAATAGGAAACAAGACATTCCTGCTCGATGGGAAGCCTTTCCTTATCAAAGCTGCCGAAATGCACTATACCCGTATTCCGGCGGAGTATTGGGAACATCGCATCAGGATGTGCAAATCGCTGGGCATGAATACAATCTGCCTTTATGTGTTCTGGAATATTCATGAGCAGCGTCCCGGTGAGTTCGATTTCGAAGGACAAAACGACATCGCCGCCTTCTGCCGGTTGGCGCAGAAGCATGGCATGTACATCATGCTGCGTCCCGGTCCGTATGTCTGTGCCGAGTGGGAGATGGGTGGATTGCCCTGGTGGCTGCTGAAGAAGAAAGACATTCGGCTACGCACCAATAATGCCTATTTCCTGGAGCGGACTAAACTGTTCATGAACGAAATCGGGAAGCAACTGGCGGACATGCAGGTGAGCCGCGGAGGAAACATCATCATGGTGCAAGTAGAGAATGAATACGGCGGCTATGCTGTGGACAAGGAATACATCACGAACATTCGTGACTTGGTGAAAGAGGCAGGATTCACGGACGTTCCTCTATTCCAGTGCGACTGGAGTTCCACCTTTCAGTTGAACGGGTTGAACGACTTGCTTTGGACCATCAACTTCGGTACTGGAGCCAATATTGACGCACAATTTAAAGCCTTGCGTGAAGCGCGTCCGGAAACTCCCTTGATGTGCAGCGAGTTTTGGAGTGGATGGTTCGACCATTGGGGACGGAAACATGAAACGCGTGATGCCGAAACAATGGTGTCCGGTATTCGAGACATGCTAGACCGCAACATCTCCTTCTCTCTATATATGACTCACGGAGGTACTACTTTCGGTCATTGGGGAGGCGCCAACTGCCCTCCATATTCTGCCATGTGCAGCTCTTATGACTATGATGCACCAATAAGTGAAGCCGGTTGGGCTACTCCAAAGTATTACAAACTTCGTGAACTGCTGATGCAATATGCCGATTCCGGGCAGGTGATACCCGATGTTCCGCAAGCTAATCCACTGATTGAGATATCTGCTATCCGTTTTGAAGAGACAGCTCCCTTGTTTAAGAATCTGCCGAAAGCCCAAAAAACGGAAACGGTGAAACCTATGGAGGATTTCGAACAGGGCTGGGGAACTATCTTATATCGTACCACATTGCCCGAGGTAAAGGAAGGAACGGTTCTGCTGATAGATGAAGTGCACGATTGGGCGCAGGTGTATATAGACGGGCAATTGCTGGGATACCTGGACCGTCGTCGGGGTGAAAGCAGTTTGATGCTGCCGCAACTGGAAGCGGGCACGCAACTGGATATTCTGGTAGAAGCCATGGGACGTGTCAACTTCGATTATGCCATCCACGACCGAAAAGGTATCACGGAAAAAGTGGAATTGCTGACCGAAAATAGCCGCAAAGAGCTGAAGGGCTGGCAGGTGTACAGTTTCCCGACTGATGCTGCGTTTGCTTCACGGAAAGATTTTCAGAAAGGCGACAGGACAGAAGGACCTGCCTACTATCGTGCGTCGTTCGAACTGGAAGAAACCGGTGATGTATTTCTGGATATGAAAACTTGGGGAAAAGGTATGGTATGGGTTAATGGAAAAGCGATTGGGCGTTTTTGGAAGATCGGTCCTCAGCAGACACTGTACATGCCGGGATGCTGGTTGAAGAAAGGCAAGAATGAAATTGTGGTTCTTGACCTTTTAGGACCGGACAGCGCAGTTATTGTTGGTTTGAAGCAGCCTATATTGGATATGCTTCGTTTGGAAGAGCCGCTCACTCACCGTAATGAAGGGGAAGTCTTGAATTTGAATGGTGAGGTACCGGTTACTGTGGGAGAAATGGGAGTGCCCAACGGCTGGCAGGAAGTAAAGTTCAATCGTCCGGTAAGCGGTCGTTATTTCTGTCTGGAGGCGTTGGATGCACAAGATGGGAAAGATAATGCCTCTATTGCAGAACTTTATCTGTTGGGCAGTGATGGAAGAACACTCTCTCGCCAGAACTGGCAGGTGGTTTATGCTGATAGCGAGAGTACGGACTGGGGGAATTTTACTGCTGATAAAGTCTACGATTTGCAGGAATCTACCTACTGGAGTACGGCTTACGGAGTTGCTTATCCGCATTCTTTGGTAATCGACTTAAAAGAGGAATGTACTATTAGTGGGTTCCGTTATCTGCCGCGGGCAGAAGAAAATGCTCCGGGAGCAATCAAAACGTATAAGATTTATATAAAAGATAAACCATTTATAAAATAAGAACAACACAATTCATCTACCTTAAAAAATATAATCTAAAAATCTATTTAATTCTCACTTAATGTTATCTATTGATCTTTGGAAAAACGGTGTTTTACGAGCTAAAGCAGCTCGTAAAACTTTAATACTTTAATAATATATATTGTAACAATATGAAAAAGATAAAAAGTTTTTTAGTGAGTATATGTGCAGCAGGATTGTTGTATTCATGCTCTACGCAATCAGTGACCAGTGTGCAAACTAATGATAAAGGTACACAGTGGCAATGGAACAAAGGGACTATAGTAGTAGAGACTCCCGAGCGTCCGGCAGGCCAGCAGAGTGTTATCGGGCTGACGCTTCCTAAGATGGAAGTCGTTCGTGTAGGTTTTGTAGGCTTGGGTATGCGTGGTCCCGGTGCGGTAGAACGCTTTACTTATATTCCCGGGACACAAGTAGTGGCTCTTTGTGATTATGAGCAGGAGCGTGCTGAGAGATGCCAAAAATTCTTAGAGAATGCTTCTCTACCTAAGGCTGCCGTTTATTCGGGTGCTACCGGTTATGAGGAACTCTGCAAACGTGATGATATAGATCTGGTTTATATCGCTGCCGACTGGTTGCACCACTTTCCCGTAGCCAAATGTGCCTTGGAGAATGGCAAGAATGTAGCTATTGAAGTACCTTCTGCCATGAATCTGGAAGAGTGCTGGGCGTTAATTAACTTGAGTGAGACTACCCGCAGGCACTGCATGATTCTGGAAAACTGCTGTTATGACTGGTTTGAAATGAATACGCTGAATATGGCACAGCAAGGTGTCTTTGGTGAAGTGATTCGTGCGCAAGGTGCATATATACATAATCTGGATAGTTTCTGGGATTATTATTGGAAAAACGGTGAAAACGATAAATTAGGATGGCGTCTGGACTACAATATGAAGCATCGTGGTGATGTATATGCCACTCACGGCCTTGGCCCCGTAGCGCAAGCTCTTGATATCCATCGCGGCGACCGCATGACGACTTTGGTTGCCATGGACACGAAGTCTGTTGTCGGCAAAGAGCTGGTAGAGCAAAGAACCGGTCAGGAATGTAAGGACTTCCGTAACGGCGACCATACTACAACGATGATTCGTACAGCCAATGGAAAGGTTATCGAAATCCAGCACGATGTAATGACACCGCAGCCTTACAACCGTTTGTATCAACTTACAGGTACTAAAGGTTTTGCCAACAAATATCCGGTTGAAGGGTATGCACTCGATGCAGAACAACTGAGTGCTTCGGGCGTACAACCTAAGATTGATGATTTGAGTTCACACGGTTTCCTGCCACAATCAGAAATGGAGGCTTTGGTCAGGAAATACCAGCATCCGATTTTGAAGAAATATGGTGAGATGGCTAAGGAAGTCGGTGGCCATGGCGGTATGGACTTCATAATGGACAGCCGTTTGGTATATTGTTTGCAAAATGGTCTTCCTTTGGATATGGATGTCTATGATTTGGCTGAATGGTGCTGTCTTGCAGAACTGGGTGAACTCTCCATGGATAACGGCTGTGCTGCCGTGGAATTCCCCGATTTCACCCGTGGTGAATGGAATGTAGTGGAAGGCTATAAACATGCGTATGCAAGTCCTGAAGATGAAAAAGTAAGTATGGAGAAGGCTCTGTCATTTACTGCCAAACTAAAAGAACAAGGGGCTAAGGAATGGGCTGCTGAAAAGAAATAAGAGTTGCTTCTGGAAAAGATCAAAGGTAAAAAAGTTTTCAAGGGTAAGAAACTGTTCTTCCTCATGTAATTTGAGGAGGAACAGTTTTATAAAGTTGATATTTCGCTTTAGTTACACAACAGATGC
The DNA here is from genome assembly GCA_902388495.1 of uncultured Bacteroides sp. GTDB lineage: Bacteria > Bacteroidota > Bacteroidia > Bacteroidales > Bacteroidaceae > Bacteroides. Next base: position 17,857 of record CABMPP010000036.1, read on the forward strand.
TCCATCTGCATAATTATTTGCGATTTCCATCCAGCAAGCATCTCTTCAAAATCTTCGTCTTTGTCAAAGAAAACAGCGGTACTCAGTTTCCTTGTGAGGAAAGGAAATACCAGAAGACCATAGAAGGTAAGGAACACAACATGCAACGGCACTTGCTTCAACTTGCCGGCGTTCATTTCACTTTGCAATCCGTTGGCTATTTCCTGGAAGTAGCCTTCCAGACGTAGTTCACGGGCAGTGCTGACCAGATGAGACATATCGCGCTCAATTTCCCGAACCATGAATATCGGCAGGTAGGGATTACGGAAAAAGGTATTGAAATAAGCGTCGATAATTTTTCCTATCCGTTCGGAGATGGGCTTGTCTTGCAGCATGATGCCTTGGATTTCAGGAGCCAGGGAGAGGATGATGTTTCCGAAAACAGCTTGAAACATCTTGTCCTTGGTCCGAAAATAGTAATGCAGTGCAGGGCGGTTGATGCCTGCTGCTGCGGCTATGTCGCTCATATTGGTTTCTGCGAAACCGTTCTTCATGAACAGCTGCTGTGCCGTTTCAATGATTTTCTTTTCCAGGTTGTTGTCGTTTGTTGCCATGTCTTTATTTTTTTAGGTTGTCGATAAAGAGTAACATGCGGTTGACTATATTTACGTCACTGACTCCACTGTCGAAGTCTAAAGATAGAAAATTGATATCGGGGTAAAGAGTCTTTATCCGTTTTTCAATTCCTTTGGCAACGATATGGTTGGCAATGCAGCCGAAAGGTTGCAGGCTGACTACATTGTTCACACCTTGGTGCGCAAAGGAAGCAACTTCGGCAGGAAGAAGCCATCCCTCTCCGAACTGTGCATAAGGGGTAATCAGGTTTTTGCTTTCTTCCGCTTCGCTGAATATATTGCTGAAGGGAACAAAATAGCGGAATCGCTTGGCTACCGCATTTATTTTATCTATTTGCCTTTGAGCTATTTTATAAAACCACTTCAGGGCAAGGTCTGACATCTGCCGTTTTTCAAGATGTGCTTCGACATTCACCTTGCGATTTACAAAACTCTGCATGAAGAAGTCGGTCAGGATAGGAGGAATGACTTCAATCCCTCTTTCTATAAGCCAATCGGTAATGTTTTTCTGTGCAAAGGGGTTGAACTTCAGGAAAATTTCTCCGACTACTCCTACTTTGGGGGTAGGACGATCCTGGCAGATGGAATTAAACTCATCTGCGGCTGAGTGCAGAAGTGGAATCAGTTGCTTCTTCTCTTTCCGGACGATAGCCTCGAAAGCAAGCTGCAAATATTTGTCGCGCAACCGGGCGGAAGCACCGCTTTCTTTCTCACGAGCTGCTGCTGCATAATAAAATTTGGCAATGCAGTCACTGTATAGTACAGCATGTAGTGTCGGCATAAGGATTTTGGCCCAATTCACTTTGAATCCCGGCTGGTTGTTTTCTATTCCGCTGCCCAGTGATACGGAAATGACCGGTACATCTGTATATCCGGCGTCTACCAATGCTTTTTTTATTAAAGAGATATAGCTGCTGGCACGGCATTGTCCTCCGGTCTGGGTGATGGCAACGGCTGTTTCTGCAGGGTTGTAACGTCCGCTTTTAAATGCTTTTATAATATCGCCTACGATCAGCGTGGCCGGATAGCAGACTTCGTTATTCGAGTACTTTAATCCCCATTCGCATGAGTCATTGCTGCTTATAGGAAGGCTTTCTACCTCGTACCCGGCCAATCGGAAGATAGCAGGAGCTAACGGAGAAATGAAAGGAGTGAAGAAAGGTACCAGTATTTTGCGGTTGCGGTAGGTGTCGTCGTATACCGGTACGGTGGTGAATTTCTGGAAGTCCTGGTTGGCAGCCTGTTCAGTACCGGCCAGTTTCAGACTCTCAATCATAGACCTCACCCGTAGCTTCATGGAACCGATATTGCTTATGTCGTCCAGCTTCAGCAGTGTAAGCGGTTTGTTGTAGCGCATCAGCAAGTCGCGTACTTCGTCTGCCAGAAAAGCATCCGGGCCGCAACCGAAGGAGGTCATCTCTACAAACTGCATGTCCCGGCCCTGGGTGGCACACCATTTAGCAGCTTTCAGAATGCGGTTGGCATAAGCCCATTGCGTCACGAAGTGAGAATCGGAGACATCTATTTCTTTGTCTCTGACCAGATCGTCGGTAATGACATTCACTCCCAAGTCGGCAATCATGTCTGATATCTTATGCTGTATCAGAGGGTCGCTGTGGTAAGGTCGTCCGGCAAGCATGATGGTCAATGCTTCATGATCGCTCGTTTCAGACAATACTTTCTCGTTGCATGAAATCATTTCCTGTTCGAAAGCCGCCTGCTCCTGTTCGGCTTTGCTGAAAGCTGTATGAATGGTGCTGTCATCAATACCCAGGCTGCCGAGCAGTTCTTGGCATTGCTTGAGCAGCAGTTTGCGGTCTTTGAAGGTGATGGCAGGGGAATCGACGGGGATGTTGCTGTAAGTTACGCTTTTTATCACTTCCGAGTAGCCCGAGACGATGGGACAGTTGTAGCTGTTTGCTTCTTTCCCTTTTTTCTCAAACACGACGAAAGGCATGAAAATGCGGTTTACTTTCTTTTGTATCAGGTTGCTGATGTGGCTATGTACCAATTTGGCCGGAAAGCAGATGTTATCGGACATTACCATGCGCGCATTGCGTTCGTAACTTAGGAAGTTGGACGCATCGGACAGATAGACTTGTATGCCGCAGGATGTAAAAAGAGTGTGCCAGAAAGGGTATTCTTCGTACATGTTCAGGCATCTGGGGATGCCGATGCTCATTCGGGGAGAGTCGATTTCGGCATGGCGGTCGAAGAGGAGCCTGTTCTTATACTCATAGATATTCTTGCCTTTGCAGGCGCTGCTTTCTCCGTTCGTAAATACCTTTTCGCATCTGTTGCCCGAATAGTATTTCTTTCCGTTCCCAAATTTGTAGCATGTCACGAGGCATTGGTTGTCGCATCCTTTGCAGCGGAGAAAGCGGGAAGTATACTTTGCCTTGTCAAGCATTTCGTCCAGACGGACTGCTGTTCCCTGATGCTTCATGGCATACAGTGCACATCCGAAAGCTCCCATCAGCTCCGGTACATTGCATCTGGATACTTTGGTTTCGGTCAGTATCTCCAAAGCCCGTACCAGGGCATCATTGCGCATGGCTCCGCCTTGCACTACGATGTTTTTGCCCAGGACGGATGTGTCTTTCAGTTTCAATACTTTATAGAGACAGTTCTTTACTACCGAATATGCAAGGCCGGCGGCGATGTCGTTGACGGTAGCCCCGTCACGTAGCACTTGCTTCACTTTCGAATTCATGAACACGGTGCACCTTGTCCCCAGATTGCACGGAGCTGTTGAACGGCAAGCGGCTTCGGAAAACTCTTCGGCGGTATACCCCAGTGAGTTTGCAAATGTTTCGATGAATGAACCGCAACCGGATGAACAGGCTTCGTTTATTTCTATCCGGTCTATGATTCCTTTATTTACGAAGATGGCCTTCATATCTTGTCCGCCGATGTCGAGGATAAAAGAAACATCTTTGTCCAGATAGTGCGCAGCCATGTAGTGGGCTATCGTTTCGATGATACCCGAATGGAGTTGGTAGGCGCATTTTATCAGGTCCTCACCGTAGCCGGTGGAACAGCTTCCTTTGATGTTGAGTACTGCACCGTACTTATTGCATGCATCACGCAGTTTTTCTAATCCTTCTTCTACAGTCTTTATAGCGTTGCCACCGTTGGCGTTATAATAGGAATAGAGGATTCGGGAGTCTGTGTCCGTCACCACAATCTTGGTGGTGGTGGAGCCGGAGTCTATTCCAATGAATACATCCTGTTCTCCGGATTTCAGTTCTGCCTGCACAATTTCCTTGCCTGAAATTCGTTTTATCCATTCGGTATATTCGGTTTCGTTACTGAATAGAGTTTCTACTCCGGTGGATATATGGGTGGTTGCATTCAGACTCGTATCTATATAGTCAATCAGCAGGGGAAGTTTGAAGTGCCTGTCGCTGCCGGTACATGACAGGGCAGTGCCGAAAGCAGGCAGTAGTGTGCCATGAGCCGGTAAGATAACCTCTTTTTCGTTGAGGGACAAATAATCGATAAAAGCCTTACGCAATGCAGGAATAAAGGTCAGCGGACCACCGCAAAACAAAACGGGCGTTTTGATGTCATAGCCATGAGCCAGAGTAACTGTGGTTTGTACTGCTACGGCATGGAATATGGAAGCTGCAATATTCTCCCGGCTTACGTTTTTGGCTATCAGATTCTGAATATCCGTTTTGCAAAAAACGCCGCAGCGTGAAGCTATCGGGTAGACCTGATCAGCATGCATGGCGAGCTCGTTCAGTTTTTCGATGTCCACTCCCAGAATAATTGCCATCTGGTCGATGAAAGCTCCTGTACCTCCTGCGCAGTTACCGTTCATCCGCAGGTCTGTGGCTTCACCGTTTTTGAAGAATACTATTTTGGCATCTTCTCCGCCAATGTCTATCATGGCATTTATGGAAGAATGGCTTTTTTGTATGGCTTTTGTTGCAGCTACTACTTCCTGCACAAATAAGAGAGAGCATTTTTCTGAGATTCCCATTCCGATAGAACCGGTGATACCGACAGATACCTCCTTGTCTCCAATGATGGGGAGCAGTTCCTTTAAAAAGGATAAAACCGTTTCTTTGGCCTTTGCGCTATGTCTTTCATATTTGGAGAATACGATATTGTCATATTCATCAAGTACAACCAGTTTCGCGGTGGTAGAGCCAATATCAAGACCTATTCTGAACATATTCTTTTGAAGTTTATATAGCTTAACTTTTGTGTCTGACACGGTAGTCAAATGCAAAGAAACAAAGAATATCTGATATCTTGTAGCCTATGTATTCCTATATTTAACTAACTTTCACGGTTAGAGCGATGGGAATAAAAAAGAAGGTACACCGTGAGGCATACCTTCTTTTTTTATTTATATTCTTTGGAGAATCTTATTTTTCAGCTACTTCAGCAGTAACCGGCTCAACATCCTTCTTGTTCTTCATCAGCATATAAGCGATAGGAGATGCAACGAACAGAGAAGACATTGTACCGAATACAACACCCAGAATCATAGCGAATGCGAAGCTGCGGATAGAATCACCACCCAAGATGAAGATACACAGCAACACAATCAAGGTACTCAGTGAAGTATTGATGGTACGTGCCAGAGTCGTATTCAGAGAGTCGTTGAACAACTGGAACTTAGGACGCTTCGGGTAGAGACCGAAGAACTCGCGCACACGGTCGAAGATTACCACCTTATCATTGATAGAGTAACCGATAGCTGTCAGGATAGCACCGATAAACGTCTGGTCGATTTCCAGAGAGAACGGCATCCAACCCCAGCAGATGGAGTAAGCACCCAGAATAATAATGGTATCACAAGCCAATGCAGCTACAGAACCGATACTGTATGCAATGTTGCGGAAACGGATCAAGATATAGATACCGATAGCAATCAATGCAAGTACAACGGACCAGATAGCGGAAACCTTAATGTCATCAGCGATACTTGGACCTACCTTCTGTGAGCTGACGATACTACCACCGGTGTGGTTCTCGCGGTCGATGAAGGTTTCCAGCGTAATGTTCTGAGTCAGTACCGGTTTCAGAGTCTCATACAGGTATGCTTCGATTTCAGAGTCAACGTTGTTGCCTTCTTCTTCGATGCGGTAGTTGGTACTGATACGTACTGTCTTGCCGTCTGTACCGATGGCGATAACGCTTACGTTGGCGTCACCGAACTTGCTTGCAATCAACTCACGTACTTGTTCCGGTTCTACCTTGTTCTCGAACTGTACCTTGAAGTTACGTCCACCGGTGAAGTCGATACTCTGGCTTAATCCGCGAGTAGTAAGGAAGCCGAGGCAAACTACTACAGCAATACCCGTAACGGTCAACCATAATTTATTTCTGCCCATGAAGTCGAAGTGTACGTTCGCCATCAGGTTCTTGGAGATCTTGGAAGAGAATGTCAGGTTCAACAGTTTATCCTTGCTCATGAAGTGCTCGTAGAACAGACGTGTCATGAACACAGCTGTAAAGAACGAAATCAGGATACCGATAATCAACGTAGTGGCAAAACCACGGATCGGACCTGTACCGAAGTTGAACAGGATAATACCGGTGATGATAGACGTTAAGTTGGAGTCGAAGATAGCAGAGAAGGCGTTGGCATAACCGTCGGCCAATGCTTTCTTCACGCCCTTGCCGGCACGCAACTCTTCTTTGGTACGTTCATAGATCAACACGTTGGCATCCACAGCCATACCGAGTGACAATACCATACCGGCAATACCGGACATAGTCAATGCAGCCTGGAAGGACGAAAGAATACCCAGTGTGAAGAACAAGTTCAGAATCAAGGCACCGTTGGCAACCATACCCGGGATGAATCCATACATGGAGCACATGTAAATCATCAACAGGATCAATGCCACAACGAATGACATGATACCGGCGTTGATAGAAGCCTGTCCCAATGACGGACCTACGATATCTTCCTGTACGATATGTGCGGGAGCAGGCATCTTACCTGATTTCAGCACGTTCGCCAAGTCTTTTGCCTGTTCGGGAGTGAAGTGACCGGTGATTTGTGAATTACCGCCGGTAATTTCGCTATTTACGTTCGGTGCAGAATATACATAACCATCCAATACGATAGCGATGCTTCTGTTGATGTTCTGCTTGGTGAGCTGAGCCCAACGGCGTGCACCGTCTGTATTCATAGACATACTAACGGCAGGTTTGCCGAAGTGGTCATATTCGTCTTTTGCATTTACCACTACATCACCTTCCAACGGAGCTTTACCGTTACGTTCGGTAGACTTGATGGCATAAAGTTCGAAGGTTTGTCCTTTCGGGTCGTACTCATAAGGAGAAACACTCCATTTCAGACGCAAGTCTTTCGGCATTTCTGCCAGAACTTCCGGCATAGAAAGGTATTTGTTGACTTCAGCAGTATCCTTATAGTTGGCATAAGCTACAACCGGACCTTGTCCGCTCGGGTTGATTTGCAATATGGCCAGCAACGGATGTTCTTTCTTGATTTGTGCAAGGTCGGCAGCTTGTGATTTGCTTTCACCTTTCAAGGCAGCGGCGAGGCTGTCGGCAGTGCTGGTAGCTTGTGCTACGGCAGGAGCTTCGGTAGCTGCGTTGTCTGTTGCAGTGCTGTCGGCCGGTGTTTCGTTAGCCAGTATGGCGCGCAATCTGCTGTCGGCTGCTTGCAGGTAGGGAGCGGCATCCTTTGCTGTGTATGTTTCCCAGAATTCCAAATTTGCAGAACCCTGTAGCAATTTTCTTACACGCTCTGGTTCTTTGATACCCGGAAGTTCCACCATGATACGCCCCATTTTATCTTCCAGACTCTGGATGTTGGGCTGAACCACACCGAAGCGGTCGATACGTGTACGAAGTACGTTGTATGAGTTTTCGACGGCGGCTTTTACTTCCTCGCGAAGTACTTTCTCTACTTCAGCATCGGTAGACTTCTGATTAACTTTGTCTTTTAATTGTTGGGTTGCGAACAATTCGGAGAGACTGGCACCCGGAGCTATCTTGTGATACTCTCTTATGAACAGGGTGATGACGTCATCCTGGCTTGTAGTAGCCTGTTTGGCGGCAGTTGCCAATGCTTGGTTGAATGCTTCGTCCGGTTTGTTGTCAGCCAGTACCTTGATTACGTCGGGTACTGAAACTTCGAGGATGACGTTCATACCACCCTTTAAGTCCAAACCTAAACTGATTTCCATCTCACGACATTGTTTCAGCGTCCAATTGCCAAAATACACTTTCTCATTAGCCAGAGAATCGAGGTAGTCCTGTTCTACTTTCACATCTCCTTTTGCGAACTCTTTTGCCTTATTGGTATAGTGGCGAGTCACAAAAGAGAAGGAGAGATAGAACACACACACCAGTGTGAGCAATATCGCAAAAACCCTTACAAATCCTTTGTTTTGCATGTTACTTTAGTTTATTATGATTACTTTTTTAATTAATTTCTGTTGCATACAAGGGTGCAAATATAGCTTTTTTTTCACAAATCTTACTTCATACCGCGATTTTTTAACATCGGGTCTAATTGAGGCTCAGCACCTCTGAACTTCTTATAGAGAGTCATCGGGTCCTCGCTGTCTCCTCTTTCCAAGACGTTGCTACGGAAAAGGTCGGCGGTTTGCTTGTCGAAGATACCATGTTCCTTGAAGGCTTCGAAGGCGTCGTTGTCCAGAACATTGGCCCAGAGGTAGCCATAGTAACCGGCTGCATATCCGCCGATGATATGTGTGAAGTAAGTAGTGCGGTAACGCGGAGCTATTTCGGGGATTAATCCGAGTTTGTCCATTGCTTCTTTTTCGTAGGCTACTACGTCCAGACCTTCAGTGCTTGTCAGGTTGTGCAGGTTCATGTCGAGGATGGCGGCTGCAAGCAGTTCGGTGGTCATGAATCCTTGATTGAATGTTTTCTGGTTCAGTATCTTTTCGATGAGGCTGTCGGGGATGACTTCGCCGGTCTGGTAGTGCTTGGCATACATTTTCAGCACTTCGGGTTCGGTAGCCCAATGTTCGTTGATTTGGGAAGGAAGTTCTACGAAGTCCTGGGCAACGCTGGTACCGGAGGTGCCTTTATATTGGCATTGTGTCAGCAGTCCGTGCAAGGCATGGCCGAATTCGTGGAACAGTGTTTCCACTTCGTCGATAGTAAGCAGGGAAGGTGTGTCGCCAACGGGTTTCGTGAAACTGCATACATTGCATACCAGCGGACGGATGTTACCTTGCTGTTCGCGGTAGTTACTCATCCAGGCACCGCCGCTCTTGCCGGGGCGTGGGAAGTAGTCTGTATAGAAAATGCCCAGCTGTTTGCCGGCAGCGTCTTTTACTTCGAACACTTCTACGTCGGGATGATAAACGGGGATGCCGTTGAGCTTGGTCAGGGTAATGCCGTATAACTTGTTGGCAGCGGTGAAAGCGCCTTCGCGTACATTTTCAAGTTTAAAGTAGGGCTTTATCTGGTCTTCTTCCAAGTCATATTTCTCTTTGCGCAGTTTCTCGGTGTAGTACCACCAGTCCCATGCTTCGAGTTTCTCACCTTTACCTTCTTTATCCATCAGCTTTTGCAGTTCGGCAGCTTCGGCTTTGGCTTTGGGCAGGGCATAGCTCCACAGATTGTTCAGGAAATCCATGACGGTAGCGGAATTCTTGGCCATCTTGACGTCAAGTTCAAAATTGGAGTAACAGTCGAAGCCCATCAGTTGTGCTTTTTCGAGGCGCAGGCTGACGATATCGGTGATATTCTTCTTATTATCGTTTTTATCATTGTTGTTGCCACGGTTGATGTAGGCTTTGTACATCTTCTCGCGCAAGGGGCGGTTGGCGGAGTATTGCAAGAAGGGGAGACGACTGGCATTGTGCAGGGTGAACAGCCATTTGCCCTCTTGTCCGGCAACTTTTGCTTCTTCGGCGGCGCTTTGGCAGAACCATTGGGGAAGGCCGGCAAGGTCTTCTTCCTTGTCAACAAAGAGCTGGAATGCATTGTTCTCGTTCAGGACATTGTTACTGAATGTGATGCCAAGCGTAGAAAGCTGTTTGTTGATTTCGCGCAGGCGGGCTTGCTTGTCTGCGGGGAGGTTGGCACCTGCGCGGACAAAGTTCTTATAGGTTTTGTCCAAAAGACGCTGTTGCTCGGAGGTCAGCCCCAGTGCATCCTTCTGCTGATAGACGGCATCTATCTTTTTGAAAAGCTCTTTGTTGAGTGAGATGTTGTCTTCGTGTTCCGACAGTACCGGAGCAAGTTTTATAGAGAGGGCAGTCAGTTCGTCTGTTGTCTCGGCTTCCGTCAGGTTGTCGAACACTCCTTTAACGCGGCTCAGCATGGGCGAACTATTGTCGTAGGCTGCAATTACGTTTTCGAAGCTGGGTGCTTCGGTGTTGTCAATGATAGCCTGGATATTGGCATTTTGTTCTTCCATACCTTTCTGGAAGGCAGGCTCGTAGTGCTCCAGCTTGATTTGGTCGAACGGAGGCACGCCGTTAGGGGTTTGGAACTCGGTAAAGAACGGATTGCTTTCCGTCTGTGTGGCACAGGAGTACATCATACAACTTGCTGCTAAAATTAGAATACTTTTCTTGAACATAATGCTTTAAGTATTAGATATTAATTGTTTCACTTTTCTTTGGCGATATAGCACCATATCGGGTAATGGTCGGAATCTTTGATGGAGCGGTCTACAGTGCAGTTGTAGGCTTTCAGATTCTTGCTTATCAATATATTGTCTATCCGGAAATAGAATTTGTTCTGGTTGTAAGAGATACCGAGCCCCCGTCCCGACTTGGTAAAAGCGTCGTCCAGGTCTTGGGCAATGACGCGATGGGCGTAGGAGATGGGCGTATCGTTGAAGTCGCCGCAGACTATGATGTAAGGGTGCGGTGAGGTGGCTATTTCGCGTGCAATGGTATCAGCTTGCGGGGCACGGATTGCAGAAGCTTCTGCAAGTTTTCGTACCAGCAGGCGCGCGCCGCTTTTCACTTTCTCTTTCTCGGGAGATTTCAGCATGTCTTCGTACACTACTTTGTCGGCCTTGGTCAGTTTGTTGGATTCCAGATGGTTGTTGATGACCATAACGGTATCTCCCTCTATCTTCAATTCGTATACTACTGAACCGTTGTATTCGCTGGGATAATCGAGTACGCGCGCCGAGAGGATAGGGTATTTGGAATAGCAGGCTATTTTATTGGTATGCCCCTTGCCTATTTGATTGATGCGGTGATAGGGATATGCTTTCAGTTCCCGTTCCACATCCTTTTGCGAAAGATGGCGGGACGATTCTACCGTGACATATTCTTGCAGGCAAAGGATGTCGGCATCGCTTTCTTTCAGATAAGTCAGTATCGGATTCTTGCCGTCCTGCTTAACGGCACCATCAAAGCCCATAATGTTATAGGAGAGCAGTTTGATGCTATTTTCGGGCAAATGGTCCGTGCGGAAGTTGATGGGCAGATAAGTGCGTATCTGTGGGTAGCAGAGCAGGAAGCCTATCAAAGGTAGCAATGCCGATTTATAACGCTGAATGACCAGCCAGAAAATAAAGAAACATCCGTTTATCACCAGGAAAATGGGAAATGCCAGTCCCAGGCACGACTGCACCGGATGCGTGACCGGCTGGATGTGCGGGCTATAGGCGGTGAAAAGCAGCAAGCCCGTAAACAGGGCATTGACCGCCAAGATCAGTAGAGCGACAAAAGTACCGAGATGCTTCACTATTTAGTTGATGATTGATAGTTGATTATCGTTTGCTCGCATCGAACAAGCTTTTCTTTTCCGCTGTGCTCAGACTTTCGTATCCGGACTTTTTCAATTTGTCGAGGATGCGGTCTATTTCATCGGATTGAGCTTTCTTCCGGGCGTTATAATCGTAATCCTTCTGTCGGTTCTCACCGTAGTGCACCTTCATTTTTGGCTTCCGGGGTTTAAAACTGAGCCAGGAAATAAGTGCATCCAGCGATTTGTTGATCCAGGCAGTGATGTCTTTCCCCTTGCTGAGTGAGGCAGCAAACCACAAACCTGCCAGTGCACCACCCAGATGGGCGATGTGTCCGCCGGCATTGCTGGAAGTGATGAACAGTAAATCGGTGCCGATTACGATCAGCGCCAGATACTTGAGGCGAAGGGTACCGAAGAGGAAAAGGCGTATCGGGTAATTGGGTTCGCGATAGGCCGTGGCAGCCACGATGGCAAGCACGGAGGCCGAAGCACCCAGCATGAAGGAGTAGTCCGTCATGGGACGGAAATACGGAAAGATGTTATAGGCTGCCATGTAGAGCAATCCGCCGCAGATGCCTCCCAGAATGTATGTTCCCCGCAGATGTTTGGCCGAGAAGAAGTTCAGGAACAGCGCTCCGAACCAATAGAGCCACAGCATGTTGAACAGTATGTGCATCAGTCCGGCATGCATGAACATGTATGTCAGCAGCGACCACGGTTGCAAGATGAAGCGTGTAAGGGATGCCGGCAGTTCCAGCCATTCGAATACTCCTCCCAGACTCCGGTTGAAGAGCTGGAGCATGACCTCCGTCAGCGTGGTGAGGACGAATACCGCCACATTGATGTAAATCAGTTGGATATATATATTCCCTTTGCGGAATTTCTCTTTCAGATCAGTTATAATAGTAGCCATTTCCTCTGTTCTTTCTTCTCCAATACATAATCAGGATAAAACCGAATATCATACCTCCCAAGTGTGCAAAGTGAGCCACATTGTCTCCTGCACTGTTCGCAAATCCGGCATACAGTTCAATCAAGGCATATCCGATGACGAAATACTTTGCTTTGATGGGAAACGGCAGCGGGAAGATGAACATTTGCTGGTTAGGGAACAACATTCCGAATGCCAGCAGAATGGCATATACTGCGCCCGAAGCACCCACCGTAGTCATCATGTTGAGATATTCCTTCATCGGAATGATGGACAACCCGGTATTTACGCTGTCATAGGCAGAGAGCACTGTTTCGTAATGTATGTATTGTACGATTTCCTGAACCACACCGGCACCGATACCGCACACCAGATAATAGAAAAGGAAGCGTTTCGGCCCCCACACTTGTTCCAGTATGCGTCCGAACATCCACACGGCAAACATATTGAAGAATATGTGTGCAAATCCGGCATGCATAAACATGTATGTAATCAGCTGCGCTGCATTGAAGTCACCGGCAAGGAAAAAGTGCAAGCCCAAGTATTTGGCCAGGTCAATGCCGTAACTTTGGGCGACAATGGTGCCCAGAAACATCAGCACATTGATGATTAAGAGGTTTTTAGTAACGGTTGGTATCGTATTCATAATCTGTTGCTTTATTCTAATTTGTGGCAAAAGTACAAATAAATTCTGTTCCATAACAGAAAATGCCGGTTCTAATCCTCTTTTTTCGTTGATTTCCAATCTTTTTTTAATGTTTTTATTTGATATTCAGAAATATTGCTCTATTTTTGTGGAAGTTTGTGAAAGCAGAGAGAGAATATCTTTTGTGTAACATATAATTAATTAATTTGAGCATTATGAATAAAGCAGAGCTTATTAACGCCATGGCTGCTGAATCCGGCTTGACGAAAGCTGATTCAAAGAAGGCATTGGATGCATTTGTTGCATCAGTAAGTAAAGCAATGAAAACCGGCGAAAAGGTTTCATTGGTAGGTTTCGGAACATTCTCTGTTGCAGAAAGAGCTGCACGTACGGGTATTAACCCTTCAACTAAACAGCCGCTTCACATTGCGGCAAAGAAAGTGGTTAAATTCAAACCGGGAGCAGAACTGACAGCTGAATAAGCGTTAAGTATACTCAAGTAAAAAAGAAAGGAGGTGCTATAAAGTGCCTCCTTTTTTGGTTTATTGTTTTGTACTGATTTTGGTTTACGCTATCTTTGCCCCCGGAAAATACATTTGGAATCATGAATATAGAACAAAAACTGGTAGAGTCCGTCATCAGCGGGCTGAAAGCGCTGTACGGACAGGATGTGCCTGCCGCACAAGTGCAGTTGCAGAAGACCAAGAAAGAATTTGAGGGACACCTCACGCTGGTCGTTTTTCCTTTTCTGCGTATGTCGAAGAAAGGACCGGAACAGACGGCACAAGAAATAGGCGAGTATTTGCAGGCCAACGAGCCTTCGGTAGCGGCATTCAACGTTATCAAGGGATTCCTGAACCTGACAATTGCTTCTTCCGCGTGGATCGAACTGCTGAACGGTATTCATGCAGACAAGCAGTACGGCGTAGTGGCTGCCACCGATGCTTCTCCGCTGGTGATGATCGAGTATTCCTCGCCCAATACCAACAAACCGCTTCACCTGGGACATGTGCGCAACAACCTGTTGGGCTGTGCGCTCGCCAACATCATGGAGGCCAACGGAAACCGGGTAGTGAAGACGAATATTGTAAACGACCGCGGCATACATATCTGCAAGTCCATGTTGGCATGGCAGAAGTATGGTAATGGCGAGACCCCCGAGAGTTCCGGCAAGAAGGGCGACCATCTGATTGGTGATTACTACGTAGCCTTCGACAAGCATTACAAGGCAGAAGTGAAAGAACTGACGACGAAATATCAGAGCGAAGGTCTGAACGAGGAAGAAGCCAAGGCAAAGGCTGAAGCCGAATCTTCCCTGATGAAGGAAGCCCGCGAAATGCTGGTGAAGTGGGAGGCCAACGACCCTGAAGTGCGTGCTTTATGGAAGAAAATGAACGACTGGGTATATGCCGGTTTCGACGAAACTTACCGCATGATGGGAGTGACATTTGATAAGATTTATTATGAATCCAATACCTATCTCGAAGGTAAAGAGAAGGTAATGGAGGGGCTGGAGAAAGGTTTCTTCTATAAGAAAGAAGACGGCTCCGTATGGGCCGATCTCACTGGTGAGGGTCTGGACCATAAGTTGCTGCTCCGTGCCGACGGTACTTCCGTCTACATGACGCAGGACATCGGTACCGCCAAACTTCGTTTTGCCGATTACCCCATCGATAAGATGATTTATGTGGTGGGCAATGAGCAGAATTATCATTTCCAGGTGCTGTCCATCTTGCTCGACAAGTTGGGATTTGAGTGGGGAAAAGGCTTGGTGCACTTCTCCTACGGCATGGTGGAACTGCCCGAAGGCAAGATGAAGAGCCGCGAAGGTACGGTGGTAGATGCCGACGACCTGATGGCGGAAATGATTGCCACTGCGAAGGAGACTTCCGCCGAGTTGGGCAAACTGGATGGCCTGACACAGGAAGAAGCGGACAATATTGCCCGCATCGTGGGCTTAGGTGCACTGAAGTATTTCATCCTGAAGGTAGATGCGCGCAAGAACATGACGTTCAACCCGAAGGAGTCCATCGACTTTAATGGTAATACGGGACCGTTCATACAATATACTTATGCACGTATTCAGTCCGTGCTGCGCAAGGCTGCCGAGGCCGGTATTGCTATTCCGGCACAGTTGCCTACAGGCATCGAACTGAGCGAGAAGGAAGAAGGCTTGATACAGATGGTAGCGGATTTTGCTGCCGTTGTCCGTCAGGCAGGCGAGGACTATAGCCCGTCTATTATAGCTAATTATACATACGATTTGGTGAAAGAATATAATCAGTTCTATCACGACTTCAGCATTCTGCGCGAGGCAGACGAGGCGGTGAAGGTGTTCCGCCTGACACTCTCGGAGAATGTGGCGAAGGTGGTGCGCCTGGCGATGGGATTGCTGGGTATCGAAGTGCCTGATAGAATGTAAATAATTGTTTTGTCGTATTGGTTTGTGTTTGCTTTCTTGTTTTTTTTGTTTTTTGTTTTTCTGTTTTTTTTGTTGGTTGTTTTGTTGATGGAAGCGAAGCGTGTCGGGAGGGGTGCCTGATTACGCTTCGCTTTTTTTTGTGCCTTGGATTTGCTTTTATGAGGTTGCGTTCATTCCTTTTGCCCCATTGCGATAGTCTGCCGGAGACATGTTGTACTCTTTCTGGAAGAGGCGGTAGAAGTGGCGTGCGCTGCCGAAGCCTGATTCTTCGGCCACGACTGCAATTTTAATGTACTCCGAGCTTTCGAGCAGGAAGAGGGCATGTTCCAGGCGCAGGTGGTTGATGTAGTCCCCGAGGGACAGTTGCGCCATTTCCTGGGTGGCGGCGTTCAGTTCGGCGGCGGAGATGTCCAGTCGGGTGCAGATGTCGCTCGGCTTGAGGTCGGAGTGGAGATAAGGCTTTTCTTCCTGCATCAGCGTCTGCAGGGCGCTGAAGTGTTTTTGGAGCACATACTGCCGGTCCAGTTTTTCTTCTTTTTCTTTCAACCACTGGGGCAGCTCGTTGTCGTTGAGGGGGGAGTAGAGAACGGGCTCTGGAATTGGTTGTAATTCTTTGTTCAGCTTTTGCTGTTGCTTTATCTGGCGGACCATTTCGATGTTGCGGCGTTTGACTTTGCGCAAGTGGAGGGCGACGATGGCGGCGACGATGCTGATGAGCAGCGACAGGACGGCAAGCAGGATGAGGCGGGTGCGCTGGCGACTGATGGTGCTTTGCTGGCGGTCTATCTGCAGGCGTTGCTCGCTGATGTGGCTGATGGCGGCCAACTGCAGGGCTTCGCTGTGGCTGCTGCGGGCGCGAAGGCTGTCTTGCAGGGTTTCGCTACGGCGTTGCCACAAGAGGGCTTCGGCGGGGCGGTCCAGTGCCTGGAGCGCTTCGGACAGTTGGCGGCAGACGTCGGCATTGGCCTGGCTGATGCTGTCCGGGGCTTGCTGGTAGCGGTGGCGGATGGCGCTGAGCAGGGGCAGGGCGCGGTCGTAGCGGCGGGTTTGTATGTAGCATTCGGCCAGGTGGAGTTGGGCGTCGGCTGCTTCGGCATCGGTCGTAGTGGCAGCATCGGCGTTGTGGATATCGGCATCGGCTTCGAGGCGTTTTATCCACTGGCGCTCCTGGGTGGTATGGTTGGTGGCGTGGCAGAGGCGGATCAGCTGGTGACAGAGCAGGTGATGGTTTTCCCGGAGGGTCCATTGGGGGATTCCGTCGGGGTGATGGGGGCCGAGGACAAGGGTGTCGAGTCCGGCGCTGAGCCATTGCATCCGTTGGGCCAGGGTGTCGGCGGCGGGGAGGTTGTTCTCTTGCAGGGCGTAGTCCAGGTTTTGACTGTAGATGTTGAAGAGATTGTTCAGGGCGCGGGCCATGTACGATTGGGTCCGGATGCGTTCGTCCAGGGTGAGCCAGGCCAGTTGGGTGGCTTTTCGGGCGGTTTCGTTGCGGTTCAGGGTGTCGCCGTAGGTGTGGTATATTTGGCTCATGCACCAGTAGGCGTCCTGCTTGGCACGTTCGGGCAGGGCGTCGCGGTCTATGCGGCGCAGCAGGAGGTCAGCGTAGTACATGGCGCTGTCCATTCGCTCCTGGCGGTGGTAGAGGAGCATGATGTTTTTGCAGAGGTTGATGTAGTATTGGGGGGTGGCCTGCACGCTGTCGGTGGCCAGGGCGTTGCGGTAGGCTTCGGCGGCTTGCAGGTATTTCTGTTGTCTCATGAGGATGTTTCCTTCCACCCATTCCAGTTTGAAGAGAGGACCTTGGCTGTTGCGGTGGAGCTGGTCTAGTTGTTGCAGTACTTCTTCGGCGGCTTGAGGGCTTTGCAGGGCTTGGCGGTCGAGCTGCGTCAGGGTGTCGGCGGTGTAGTGTTGTGGGGTGCTGGTGGCGCGTTGCCGGTGCTGGCAGGCGGTGAGCAGTAGTAGCAACAGGGCGACGATCAATGTCGGGATGTTGGTGAGCCGTGGGTGAGTCGTTTTCATCTTTATCATCGTATTGGCGTGTGCTCTTTTGGCGACAAAGATAGAAAAAATGGACGCAAACTGTATAAGTTACGTAAAATAAGCGAATAATATTTTGAGCAATCTCTCCTAATCTTTTCTTCTTTCCTGACAGGATATGAGCAAGAGTATCTCAAACTCCTCCGCCTGAAAGGGGAGGTGCCCGTAGGGCGGAGGGGTCTTACATCCGAAGGGACTTATCTATTGCAAAGTTACTCTCTGCTTATATAAGACCCCCTCCCCCCCTACGGGGTACTCCCCCTTTCAGGCGGGAGAGTTTGAG
>CABMPP010000037.1 GCA_902388495.1 uncultured Bacteroides sp.
AGTCCGGCAAAGCCTGAAGGGCTTTCATCTATCAGCCCAGGGCAACGCCCTGGGTTTCAGAACGCCCCTTCACCTTACGCCCTGAAAGGGCATAAGATTGTATAACGGGCTTTTGCCCTTTCAGGGCGCAGAGATAGGAGCGCATTATTACCCAGGGCGTTGCCCTGGGCTAATAGATAAAAGCCTTTCAGGCTTGCTGCGCTGATGCTTTGCTGCGATAAATTATCATTTATTTGCGAAACTTGAACTAATAAATACAAAGTAATTAATGAAACGGAAAGGATTATTACTTGCATTGCTGTGCTGCGTCGTAGCACTGAATGCAAAAGTTAAGCTGTCTGCACTGGTTGGCGACAATATGGTGCTGCAACAGCAGGCAGATGTAAAAGTTTGGGGCAGCGCAGCCCCTTCAGCAACAGTACGCGTCACTCCCTCCTGGGATGGAAAGTCTTATACCTGCCAGGCCGACAAGGCAGGGCACTGGTTGCTTACGTTGAAAACCCCGGCAGGCGGCTATACCCCTTACGAGATAACTTTTGATGACGGAGAGAACGGAGAGCAGACTACCTTGAAGAACATCCTTATCGGCGAAGTTTGGCTTGCCTCCGGACAGAGTAACATGGAGATGCCGCTGAAAGGCTTCGGCGGTTGCTGCGTAAAAGGAGGAATAGACGAAGCTATCGCCGCTTCCGACGTGAAAGGCGTGCGTATGTTCAACGTAGCCCGGCGGCAAAGCTACGAACCGCAAACCGAATGTAGCGGACGCTGGATGACGACCGAACTGGTGACCGACGTCATGGAATTCAGTGCCACCGCCTGGTACTTCGCCTCTTCCCTCAGCCGCGCGCTGCACCTGCCGGTGGGCATTGTAAACTGTTCCTACGGCGGTTCCAGCATAGAGAGCTGGATCAACCGCGAGTTGCTGGAAACCTATCCCGACATCTCGCTGAAGCCCGAAGATATGGAGAAAATCTTAGAGTGGGAACGCCCGCTGCTGATGTATAACGGCATGTTGCGTTCGGTAGAAAACTACACCATCAAGGGCATCATCTGGTATCAGGGTGAAACGAACGTAGGGCACCACGAACACTACGCCCAGCGCATGGCCGATATGGTGAAACTCTGGCGCAAGGAGTGGGGACTGGGCGATATACCCTTCTACTTTGTAGAGATTGCCCCTTACGACTACGACAGCGCCGTGCAAGACGAGAAAGCCGCCTACCTGCGCGAAGCCCAGTTCAAAGCCCAGAGCCTGATACCGAACAGTGCCATGATTTCTACCAACGATCTGGCAGAACCTTACGAGAGGCATAACATACATCCCGGCAACAAAGCCCCGGTAGGCCGTCGCCTCAGTTATCTGGCACTGAACCTCACTTACGGCATGAAGCAGATCGCCTGTTTCAGCCCGCAGTACAAGGCAGTGGAGATGGAAGGCAATCAGGCTTTCATTTCCCTCGACCATATCGAGATGGGTATCTGCCGCAACTACGACATCCGCGGCTTCGAGATTGCCGGTGAAGACCGCGTCTTCTATCCGGCGGACAGTGTATGGGTGCGCTGGCAGACGAATCACATCGTTGTTTCTTCGGAGAAAGTACCCCGGCCCGTTGCCGTGCGCTACTGCTTCCACGACTTCCAAATGGGTACGATGATTGGAGGAAATGAATTGCCGCTGATTCCGTTCCGTACGGATAATTGGTGATAGTACCTCCGGTGGCGCTTTTATCTTTTAGACACAGATTGAGCGGATTAAGCGGATTTTAAGATGCCTTGCATCATTTATAAATCCGCCTGATCCGCTCAATCCGCGTCTAAGGAATCGTTTACTTCAGCAACTGCTGTGCCGCCAGCACCAGGAACATATAGTGCGAAGAACCTCCTCCCAATACATATTCAGTCTGTTGCCACAAGAACGGGAACGTCAGCAGTTCCGGGAAGTCCGGGCGGATGAGGGCCGTACCGGAGATGACGCCGCCGGGGATGTACGACCAGTCTGCACGGTTCAGACCGTAGCCTACCGTAGCCGACTGTGCACCGACGCCCGAAGCGAATGATGCCTGGTTGATGCCCGGGTGACAGCCCAAGATGAAGTTCAGCGCATTGAATACCGGCGCCTTCGGGAAGATGTCCGGATAAGCCGTCGTCAGGTAGTAGTGCTGGAAGCCGAAGTTCTGGATATCCCAGCCTGCTCCCCAGATGTGCGGACGGTAAGGAATGCCGTACGGAGTTTCGTGTACCAGTTTGTTCAGCTCTTCCTTATATCCCAGCAACGCCTTGCGGAAGGCGGCAGAGAAAGCCTTGGCCTTCTTGTCCTTCAGCTGTGCCACTTGGCGCTCCACGCGTGCGGTGAACCAGCCCATGCGGCCTATCTGCTTCATGATGATATCCTGATTCTTGTACAGGAAGTCCAGATAAGGCTGTTCGCCGGTAGTGAGATACAGCTCTACGGCAGCGTGGATCTTGGCGGACAATGCACGGTTTTCGGCAGTAGTCTCGAAGATCTGTCGGGCGATGTTGATGCAGTGTGTGCTCAGCGTATCGTTGAAGTTCTTCAGTACGCGTGAGGCGGCAGCCAGATGGGCGGCTGTGGAGAGTTCGCGTCCCGGATTGTCTTCGGTGAAGATCCAGCGGTCGTCTTTGTTGCCCGGCTGGCCGTCGGTCATGGCGGCGGCATCGCCCAGGAGGACGTATTGGCGCAGGTCGTTGCAGATGATGCCGCGGTAGAGGCGTCCCAGTGCCAGATAGCCGTTTACTACGGTCAGTGCACCGTTTTCTACCTGTTGCAACATATCGTTCTTGCCGTCGGGCTGGTGGATTTCGGTGACGCGGTTGATCTGGTCAATCGAAGTCACGTCGATGTCCGGACGGAAAGCCTCGTAAGCCAGTGCCAGGATATAAGATTCTCCGGCTTGTGACTCTATGCGGAGGTCGAAGTCACCGGCATCGTGCCATCCGCCGATGTTTACTCCCGGAACGTTGTCGCCCGGTTTGAACTTGGAAGGTATGTCCTTTGCATTTTGGTTGTAGCCGTCGAAGAGGTTGCCGCCGGGGGCCATCTGTGCGTCGTCCATGTGGCAGCAGTCATGCCATACGCGGTATTTCTCGTTCACGCGCATGTGGCACATCTGCACGGGCAGGAAGTATTCAATGACGGGTTGCCATACGCCACGGTCGTATATCCCGTTGTCGATGCGGAAGATGGGCGAGGTGGATTCACCGTACTTTATCTGATAGAGTCCCGGTTCCTTTACGTCCGTGAAGTCCACCTTCAGATAGTTGTATCTCAGGAACTTTCCCCAGGTTTCGGGGGTTACGGTCTTGACGATGTTCTCCGCGTTGTCTGCGTCGATGCGGATGATCTGTGCCGTCTGCTGGCGTGTGTCGCGAACATCCATTTCGATGACTGCTTCCTTGTCTTGGGCGGGGTGGTAGCCGATTTGTGAAGTCTGGATCACCGGTTTGTACATCCAGTCGGAGACGATGTTCGGAGAGATAATCCACTTCACGGCACCTTTGGTAACTCCCGGCTTGATGTCGCTACGCAGTACAAACCAGCCGTTGTTGTGGTTCATGCGGCCGTCGAACAGCTTCAGGTCACCGCTCAATGACTCGATGGTTACCTTATTATAAGGGTCGTCGGGGCGGGAAGTGAACTTGGTTCCCACGGCGTAGGGTTCGCTGATGATGTCGTCGGCCACAATCGGGTTGTAACCTTCTCCGACGAAGTGATCGAAGTCGGCCAGGGGCTTCCCTGCCTGATGATAATTGCCGGCATGCAGATGGTTGGGCTTGGTGGTCATCACGGGCGAGTTGGGCTGTTGCGGGAAGATGCCGCTCTGGTTGTCCATAATCCAAGGCTTGCCGAAGAGGGAGCCGGGGAAGAATTCGAGGTTGAAACCTACCTTGCCGAGCAGTGCTTGCGGAACGGGGCGATCCAGATCGACGGTGACCTCTATGTTCTTGCCTTTACTTTCTACACGCACGGTATAGGTAAGGTTGTAGTCCGGGTAAATCATCGGGTTGAATCCGGTGAGGTGACGTGAAGAGTCGGGGTAGCACAGCGTGGCGGTGATGCTGTTGTCGCCGAGTTTCCGGTCCAGTTGTTTCGGCACGGGTTGCCACTGTCCGGGGGTTGCTTCCATGCGGATGTCGCCGTTGGTTGCCACGCGGTGGCCGTTCATGATGATACAAACTCCCCCTTGGTGTCCTTCGGGGTAAATGTCGTCGAAAGCCATTACGTCTACTCCCTGGTTCTTGAAGTAACCGGAAGACGTGAGCTTGAAGTCTTGGGCATGCAGTGCGCCGCCCGAGAAGAGCAGGGCTAAAGCGGATGCAAATACAAAATGTTTCTTTCTCATAGTATACGAATATGTGTTACTAAATTTGGCGACTAATGTAAGGACTTAAAAGGAAACTCAGGGGGGCGGTTTGTACCCAAATACGTTATGAAATGTGTTTTTATGGGGCTTCTGACAGGGTCCAGTGTCTGTCGCGACAGAAGCCAGTGTTTGTCAGGACAGAGTCCAGTGTCTGTCAGAACAAACACCAGTGTCTGTCACGGTAGACACCAGTGTCTGATAAACCGAAATTAAACCTCTGAAAATCAGAAAGGTGCGTCCTTTGCTTTCTGTGTTTGCCTCCGCATGAACTCGGATGGGCTCATGTTGAATTCTTCCTTGAAGTGCTTCGTGAATATCTTAGGCGAATTGTACCCTAGTTTATAAGCTATTTCCGCTATCTGCAACTGGCTTTCCGCCAGCAGTTGCTGCGCCCTCTTCATGCGGATAATCCGTATGAACTCCAGGGAAGTCTTTCCGGTAATCTTCACCATCTTTTTGTAGAGGTAGCCGCGGGAGATGTTCAGCTGTACGGCCAGCTCCTCTACGGAGAACTCGGCATTGTTGATGTTGTCTTCTACAATCTGGATGGCCTTCTCCACGAACTGCTGGTCCAGTGAAGTGATCGTGATGTGGCTGGGCTCTATCTTTATCTGTTGCTCAAAGAGCTCGTGCTTCTTCAGGCTGCTCTCTATGAACTTGCTGATGCGCAGCTTCAGCACCTCCATGTTGAAGGGCTTGGTGATATAGTCGTCCGCTCCCATGTTCAGCCCCTCCAGCTGATACTCCTCGCTGGCTTTGGCGGTGAGCAGGATGATGGGGATGTGCGAGATGTAGATATCGCTCTTGATGGCGGTGCACAGTTCCAGCCCGTTCATCTTGGGCATCATGATGTCGCTGATGACGATATCCACATTCTCTGCCTTCAGCACTTCCAGCGCTTCCAGTCCGTTCATCGCCTTCAGCACGTTGTAGCTGGTGGAGAGGCAGGCGCTGAGGAAGTCGAGGAAGTCATAGTTATCATCTACCAGCAAGATGGTGTAGCTCTGCTCGTTGATGTTGCCGTTCTGTTTGGGCAGGGTCTCATTCTCTTCGGTCGGCTGCTCTTCTTCCTGCATTTGGGGATGCACGCTGGCATGCATCGGCAGGCTGATGGTGAAAATGCTTCCGTGGGGCACGTTGGTGGACACCTGGATATTCCCCTTGTGCATCTTTACGTATTCCGCCACGAGATACAGGCCGATGCCGCTGCCTCCCTCCGAGTTCTCCTGCTGTTCGGCCTGGTAGAAGCATTGGAATATCTTCTTCTGCTGTGCTGCGTCGATGCCGCATCCCGTGTCGCTGAACTGCATCACGAGGTTGCTGTCTATGATGTTTATTTTGATCTCTATGGTCCCTTTGTTCTCGGTGAACTTGAAGGCGTTGGAGAGTATGTTCATCACAATCTTCCGCACCTTGTCGTAGTCGAAGTCCATCTGTATGCTGGGTTGCTGGCAGACGACGCGGTAGTCTATCTCCCGCTTCCGGGCAATGCTGTCGAATGCCTGGAGCTGGTCTTTCACCAGGCTCACGATGTCGCCGTGTATGTAGTGCATGGTTTCTCCGCTGGCATCCAGCTTGCGGAAGTCCAGTAACTGATTGATGAGTTCGAGCAGATAGCGGGCGTTGTTCTGTGCCGTATATAATAAGGTGTTCTTATACTGCGGATATTTGCTGAGGAACTCTTCGAGCGGGTTGATGATCAGCGAGAGAGGCGTCCTCAACTCGTGGCTCACGTTGGCAAAGAACTGCATCTTCATGTCCGTTATCTTCTGTTGCCGTTCGTTCTCCTGCTCTATCGCTTTCAGGGCGGCGGCCCTTTTGCGTCTGGAGCGGAAGTAGGCGATGACCCACCATCCGATGGCTGCGACAATGGTCAGGTACAGCAGATAGGCCCACCACGTTCTGTACCAGGGCGGCAATATCCGGATGGTAATGGCCTTGACGTTGGGCGACCACATATATTCCGAGTTGCATGCCTTCACTTGCAGCTCGTACTTGCCGTGCGGAAGCATGGAGAAATCTATCTGGTTGCTTGTAGAGTAGTTCCAGTCCGATTGTTGCCCCTTGATGCGGTAGGCATAGCGCACCTTGCCGGGCTCGATGAAGTTGAGGGTGGAGAACCGGAGTTGGAAGAAAGGGATTCCCTCTTCCAGTACGACTTCTGTGGCACACTCCGGCGACTTGCCGTTCAGCATCTGCGACAGCGGATGGTACTGCGGTTCTATGCCTGTCAGGTATATCTCGCTGTTATAAGTATTGTGCACCACCTCTTGCGGAATGATGGTGGTGTAGCCGTTGGAAGTACCTACCAGGATATTGCCGCTCTTCAGTTTGTAGAGGGCGCGTTCGTTTACATCGTTGGCGGTGATGCCGTCGTTCACGTTATAGCTGGTCATTGAGAAAGGCTTCTGTGCCAGGTTGATGCGGGTGATGCCGTTGCAGGTTCCCACCCATATCTGCTTGTTGTTGTCCTCGTTGATGGCGGTCACCAGGTTGGCGGGCAGGCCGTTGCTGCGGTCTATGTAGCAGATGCTGTCGGTGTTGAGGTCCCAGTAAGTCAGTCCCTGGGTTCCTCCCATCCAGAGGATGTTGCGGCTGTCCTTGTAGACGGTATACAGGTTGAGCTTCTTCAGCACCTGCTTTTTATTGCTGTTGTTGTAGATGAACCGGCATTGATGACTGTTGATGTCTACGGTCATCAGGCCGAGCGAGGAGGCGGCATAAAGCATGTCTCCGCCGGTGTATAGCAATTCCCGGATATTCATCAGGCCCAGTTTGTTGAAGACGGTCAGGAACTTCCGGCTTTTCATATCCAGCTTCTGAATGCATCCGCCGAGGGTGGCTACCCAGATATTGCCGTACTTGTCTTCCTGTATGCCGTAAATATCATTCTCCAGCAGTCCGCTGTTCTCGCTGTTGTACTGCGTGATCCGGCCGCGGTCGTAGCAGATCAGCCCGTTCTGGAAGCTGCCCAGCCACAGCCGGTTCTTGCTGTCCTTCTTGATGGTGACGATGACGTTGGCAGGTGTCGGAACCCGTTCCAGCTCCTGGCTGTCTATGCTCCGGCGCATCAGCCCTCCGCCGTCCGTACCGTACCAGATGGAGAGGGAGTCTTCGCAGAAGGAGAGCATGTCTTTATATTGCCACAACGTTTGGTTCAGGAAGACCTGCGACTGCGGAACGTAGTAGGAGATGTCCTGCTTGAAGTTGCCTATCCATACAATCCCCTCCTGGTCAACGTGGATGGCACTGAGGTTGTTGCTCGCCAGGGTATGAGATTTCAGCGGGTTATGGGACAGATGGGTCAACGTACCCGACTGGGGCTGGTAGATAAATCCCCCGAGGTGGCTGGTGATGAGCCAGATATTTCCCTTGGTGTCTTCGGCAATGTGGCGTATTCGGTTGAACTGCTCGGTATGGACGGGCAGTTTGATTTCTTCCCACTCTGCCTGCATGTTCTTTTTGTAGAGGAGCAAGCTGTTCTGGAAGGTATAGATCCAAATCCCGTCGTTACGGTCGATAAACACGCTGGGGATGTGCTTTTCCAGGAACCTCTTGTACTGGGACGGGATGGGAATCTCTTGCGTAAGCGAGGAGTTGATGTCCGTGAAGTACAGTTTTCCGCTGTTGTAGATGGAGTATATGTGCTCATCGGTCACAAACAGCTTGGTGACGGCGTTTTCTGCCAGCGGATATATCTTGGTCATCTTCTGCTGGTGGTCGTAGAGGTGTATCTTGCTGTTGTCGTAGGTCCACAGATATTTCTTCTTGCTGTCCGTACCCACTTTGAGAATAGTGCCGGATGCGATGTTGAATTGTTGGAGTATCTCCTCGCTGTTCCGGTTGAATTTCCCCGTCTGATAGTCGTATATGGCGTTTCCGTGGTTGGATGATACCCATATATTCCCCTGCCAGTCCTCGAATATGTCCGTGATGCCGTTGTCCGGCAGGTTGTCGGTGTCCTGGTAGTATTGCTGGAAGGTATAGGAGTCGTAACGGTTGAGGCCCGAGGCGGTTCCCACCCACAGAAAGCCCCGGCTGTCTCGGCACAGGCAGTTGATGCTGTTGTTGGAAAGCCCGTCCGTTGTAGAGAGTTGCCTGAACATGATGGTGCTCTGCTCTGTCAGGTTGGCATACATATTATATGGAAACAGGACACTTAGCAGAAGTATCACATTACATATAAAGGAGGTGGAAGTTGTGTTCATGGCATTACTCGTTTAAACATGTACAAACCTACTCAAAATTTGTAAGACATGAAAATCCAAAAGGGCTTTCTATCCCTCCTATAAGGGGTTTGTTTGGCTCCTGTTTGGGTAGAGTATCCAAATGTTCCCTTATTTGGGTACAACCCTGCCCGTTCAAAAAGCCTTTTATAGGCAGATAAAAGCGAGGAAACACTTAATTTTGCGATGAGACATTTAGTTAACCTTTTAATATTGCCACAATGAAAAAGCATTCTTTTACCTTTCTATTAACAGCAATCCTGCTATCGGTCTTTTCTTCTGCGAGCGCTCAGTCCGCTGCAACCGCAACGTTGCGCAAAGAGATTACCGCAGACTTGAAGAACAACATCCTTGCTTTCTGGGAAAAGCATAGTGTAGATCCTTCCGGAGGGTTTTACGGTTCTTTGGAACGTGACGGCACTCCGATACCCAATGCCCCCAAGGGCGGCGTACTGAATGCACGCATCCTCTGGAGCTTCTCCACCGCCTACCGCATGTATGGGGATGAGAACTACCGCATGATGGCCGACCGTGCACAACGTTACTTTATAGATCACTTCATCGACCCGCAGTACGGCGGTGTGTACTGGCTGATAAAGGCAGACGGCACCCCGCTGAATACAGACAAGCAGACGTATGGCTGTTCCTACGCCATCTACGGGCTGGCCGAACACTTCCGGGCAACCGGAAACATGGAAAGCCTGCAGCGTGCCATCGACGTCTATCATACGATGGAGAGCAAGATTAAAGACCCCGTAAGCGATGGTTACATCGAATCCTTCACCCGTTCATGGGGAACCCCCGAGAAGTTGGGCTATGACGGCGACGGCGTTGCCACCAAGACCATGAATACCCACATCCACGTGCTGGAAGCCTATACCTTGCTTTATAAAGTATGGAGAGACACCGGCCTTCGCCAGCGCCTTGCGAAGATCATCGACCTGCTGACTACCAAACTCTACGACAGCAAGACGCATCACCTGATACTCTACTGCGACTCCAACTGGAAGAACCTGGATGACATCGACTCCTACGGCCACGACATCGAAACCGCCTGGCTGCTGACCGAAGCTGCCGAAGCCCTGGGCGACCCTGCCGTCTTTGAGAAGTGCAAGAAGATCTCCCTGGACCTGACGAACTCGGCTTTGAAGGAAGGTCTGGCTCCACTGGGCGGCATGATATACGAGCGGCATAAAGACAAGTTCCGCCGGGACTTTTCGTGGTGGTGCCAGGCCGAAACCATCGTGGGATGCGTCAACGCATGGCAGCTGACCGGAAAGCAATCTTATCTGGACAGTGCGAAGCGCATGTGGGAGTTCGTCAAGTCGCGGGTGATAGATAAGGAGTACGGCGAATGGTTCAGAACGGTGGAGCCGGACGGCACTCCCCGTTACAAAGAGCCCAAAGCCAGTATGTGGAACTGCCCGTACCACAACAGCCGGATGGGCTTTGAGATCGATGCCAGACTGAGTGAATAGACTAAAACCACATCTTAATTATATATGTATTATGAAGAACTTACGAATTTTCCAAGTGTGTGCGGCTGCACTCCTGTGCAGCGCCTTATCCCTGCCACTCGCTGCCCAGACGGAGGTAATGGCATGGAGCAATATGACGGGTGTCCGTGTGGACGGCGAACTGATAGACTTTGAGTCTTCTCTTTGCGTCGGCAATCTGAAAGGAGACATGGACGCTACCGGAAAGGAGAGACAACGTCCCCGCTATCACCGTGAAGGCGATACGCAGGAAGTGACCACCACTGTGCGTGGCCTGAAATTCTATCAGAAGGTAACCGATAAGGAGAGAGGACTGGTAGCAATCTCCATCGATGCCGCCTCGGACACCACGCTGAACCAGCCGGCTTATTTCTGCATTACTTTAGACCCCGAAAACTATGCCGACGCCAAGATAAAGGCAGGCGGCAAACGGCTCACCATTACTTCGGCCAACCGGAAGCTGGATTTCAGTTTCAGCAAGTCTATGAGTGCTACCATTGAGAAAGGACGGGATAACACGGCTGTTTACGTGCAGTTGATGCCATCCTTAAAGAAAGGCGAAAAGACCTCGGTGACGATGGAACTGCGCGCTTCGGGAGTCATCGACCACAGCGATGCACAGATAGCACTGGACGTACAGAACCCGGGCAGCCTCTTTACGGGCTTCGGAGGAAACTTCCGCCTGCAGAACCCCAAGGCAGATCCTAAAATAATAGACTACTGCCTTGAAAACCTGCGCGTAGCCTACGGCCGTGTGGAACTGCCGTGGCGGATATGGGAAGCAGAGTTGGGAAAGAACCCGCTGACCGCTCCCCAAAGCGTAGCCCTGCACCAGCACGTCGAAGAGAGCATGCTGATGGCGAAGCGCCTTCGTGCCATGGGCATGCCGGTGATATTGAGCTGCTGGTTCCCACCTACATGGGCCATCGACGGTGGTCCCGAGAGCTACAAGCGTCAAGGCGGCGTGATGGCCTACCGTCTGGACCCGAAGAAGAAACAGCAGATATACAAGTCGCTTGCCGACTATATACTGTATGCTAAGAAGCAATACGGCATTGAGTTTGCCATGTTCTCCTTCAATGAATCGGACCTGGGTATCGACGTACTGCATACCGGACAGGAACATGCCGACTTCATCCGCGAATTCGGTGCTTACCTGGCGAAGTTGAATCTGCCCACCCGCTTATTGCTGGGCGACAATTCGGATGCAACCACTTACGACTTCATCCTTCCGGCATTGGGCGACCCTACTACTCATAAGTACATCGGCGCCGTTTCCTTCCACTCCTGGCGTGGTTGCGATGACGAGACATTGCGCAAATGGGGTGCTGCCGCCAAGACGCTGAATGTACCTCTGCTGGTAGGCGAAGGCAGTACGGACGCTGCTGCCCACAGCTATGCCGAGATTTTCAACGAATCTACTTTCGCTCTTTACGAAATCAACCTGTACACACGCATCTGCGCCATCTCCCAGCCGATGTCCATCCTGCAATGGCAGCTCACGTCGGACTACTCGCTGTTGTGGGGCGACGGCATCTACGGTTCCAAAGGCCCGTTGCATCCCACGCAACGCTTCTGGAACATGAAGCAGCTGGCTTCCACGCCTGCCGATGCCCTGGCCATCCCGGTGCAGAGCAGCAAGAAGCAGGTGAACTGTGCTGCTTTCGGCAACATCACGCGCGGCGAGTATGCCGTTCACATGGTGAATAACGGAGCCGATTGCAATGCTGTCATTTCCGGTATTCCGGCAGGAGTAACGGAGCTCACGGTCTACGTGACCAATACCAAGGACAGCATGAAGAAGAGCACCGTCAAGGTGCAGAATGGCCAGGCCACGGTCCACATGCCCGCCATCAGCTTCATCACTTTACTGAACTAACAGGCCCCCGCGCCTGCCTCATCTTATCCGGGTCTTCGGACGGGGAAAAAAGTCCCCCTTCACACTCCGTCCGAAGGCTTGGCTAGGGCATTCTACGCCCTTTTCACTATCGAACTTACGTTAAATAATATCTTATGAAAAACAAAGTTAACTTTAAAATCGCAAGTCTTGCGGTGCTTATGTCGATAGGCATAGGTCATGAGAGTTATGCCGGTTTGACTGCAAACTCAGGAGTACTGTCGGTGGCAGGAATGCTGCAATCTACTGTAAAGATTACAGGCGTTGTTGTCGATACGAATGGAGAGCCCGTTATCGGGGCTAATATTTTGGTAAAAGGAACCACTGTGGGTATGATAAGCGACATTGACGGGAACTTCTCTCTGGATGTTCCCGAGACGGGAGTCCTCCAGATTTCCTATATCGGTTACATCACCCAGGAGGTGAAGATTGTTCCGGGAATGAAAACATATAAGATTGTATTGAAGGAAGACGCCGAGACACTGGACGAGGTGGTCGTTGTGGGCTACGGTACGGTGAAGAAGACCGACGTGACCGGCTCCGTAACCTCCGTCAAGTCCGACGAAATGATGAAACGTAACCCCGTCAGCCTGGGACAAGGCTTGCAGGGAGCTGCGGCAGGTGTTTCGGTCATGCGTACTTCGGGCGACCCGGAAGGCGGCGTCTCGATACGTATCCGCGGTGTGGCCACGGTCAACGGTTCCGCCGACCCGCTTTATGTAGTAGACGGCGTGCAGGTGGGTACCAGTGTCGACTTCCTGAATCCGGCGGACGTAGAATCCATCGAAATCCTGAAAGACGCTTCCGCCACTGCCATCTACGGTTCGCAGGGTGCCAACGGCGTTATCCTGATTACTACCAAGCCGGGTACCAAAGGACACACCACCTTGAAATTCTCGGCAAACTTCGGCTTGCAGACCTTGAGCGACAAGCTGGATGTGGCGAATGCCGCCCAGTTCGTAACCGGCATCCGTGCTTCCAAGATCAACGACGATGCCGTGTTCACCAACAAGGCATGGGAGAACCCCGACTTCACCAACCGCCTGCACAACATCGACTGGCAGGACCAAATGGCACGTACTGCTTTGCAGCAGAACTACAACCTGTCGGCTTCCGGCGGTTCGGACAAGTCGCAGTCGCGTCTGTCCATCGGCTACCTGAACAACGATGGTATCATCGTGAACTCCTACTTCAAGCGCCTCACGGCCCGCGTCAACGTCACGCATAAGATTCAGGACTTCATCCGCGTGGGCCTGAGTACAGCCTACGTGCATGCCGAGAAGACCGGTGGCGGTAATCTCTTCAGCTATGCCCGCACCATCCCCACGATGGACGATGTAGACGATAACGGCAACCTGATGAACGTCCCCGTGCAATATCCCGACGGAACCTGGGGACACTTCCGCCTCGAAGGCAACGGTGACCTCAGCAAGGAGCAGGACAACCCCTACGCCGCAGCCATGACTGCCGACTACCTGAACAAGTACAACCGCGTCGTAACCAGCGCCACCTTCGAAATCGATCTCTTGAAGGGCCTTACCTTCAAGACCATCGGTAGCTATAACTACTACGGCAGCGCCTACGACCGTTATACGCCCAACAACCCGCGTACCTATATGGACCAGAGCCGTCCCGACGCTTTCAATATCAGCTCCTCCGAAGGCAACTCCCTGGGACTGGAATCTTACTTCACCTACGACCTCAAGCTGAAGAACCAGCGCGTGAACCTGATGGCCGGTTACTCGGTAAGCGACTACAAAAGCTCCGAAGTAAGCGCCACCTCGCAGAACCTGGTAGCCGAGTCCATCCGTCAGATAACCCTGACCAAGGACATGAGTACCATTAGGGGAAGTGGAGGTTTCAACACTCCGGTGCGCTATGTGTCATGGTACGGCCGTGTCAACTACTCGCTCATGGATAAGTACCTCTTCACGGCAACTGTCCGTCGCGACGGCTCTTCCAAATTCGGTTCGGGCAATCGCTTCGGTACTTTCCCCTCCCTCTCCCTGGCCTGGCGTGCATCCGAAGAAGACTTCATCAAGAACCTCAACCTCTTCAGCAACCTGAAGGTAAGAGTGGGATGGGGACAGACCGGTAACTCCGGAAACGCTACCAACCTCTCCGTGAACCAGGTATCTCCGAACCGCATCATGTACTACTGGCTGAACAACGGTAGTTACATATCCGGCGCCGGTCTTGCCAAGACAGCCGAAATAGACACCAACCTGAAGTGGGAAACCAACGAACAGACCAACGTCGGCCTCGACCTGGGCTTCTTCAACAACAGCCTGAACATCACGCTGGATTACTTCGTGCGCGATGCCAAAGACCTGCTGCTCTATCGCAACATGCGTCCTTCTACCGGTTATACCAATATCTATACCAACGCCGGACACATCCGCAACTCAGGATTCGAGTTCTCCATCAACTACACCAAGACGGTTGGCGACTGGAACTTCGGCGCCACCCTGAACGGCTCTACCCTGAAGAACAAGACCATCGACGTGGGCGATGACATCTTCTACTCCGGCGATGTAGCCGACGGTTACTATTGGGACAACTACTCCGCCACGAAGAACGGTCACCCGGTAGGTTCCTTCTACGGGCACAAGGTAGCCGGTATCTTCCAGAACCAGGCCGAGATAGACGAACTGAACCGCCTGGCATCGGAGAAGACAAATGGAGAAATCAAGGCATACCAAGCCCCCGAAACCCGTCCCGGTGACTTCAAATACAAGGACTTGAACGGCGACGGTTACATCAGCGACGAAGACAAGACCATCCTGGGCGATGGCTATCCCACGCTGAACTACGGTCTGAACCTGACTGCCGCTTACAAGGGATGGGACTTCACGATGTATATGTACGGCGTATTGGGACAGGACATTCTCTCTTACTCGTATGCCAGCCTCACCACGGTGAAGAACCCGACGGACGGCTACCAGAACGCCCTGGCGGAATACATAAAGAACGCCTGGACTCCGGAGAACCACAGCAATACGTACCCCATCTTGAGCCGTAAGGACAGCAACCACAACACCCGCGTGTCCGATGCTCACATCAAGAACGGTAACTTCCTCCGTATCTCCAACATTCAGGTGGGCTATACTTTCCCCAAAGAATGGACCAAATACCTCAGGATGCAAGACCTGCGCGTATTTGTCAGTGTAGAGAACCTGGCTACCATCACCGGATATAAGTATGGCGACCCCGAAGTAGGCGACAACAGCGTACTGAAGACCGGTTTCGACGGTGGCCGATATCCTTTCCCGCGGACTTATGCTTTCGGACTTAGCCTGCAATTCTGATGTTTATTTACCGATAACTTAAAAAAGGAACAGATATGAAAAAGATATATATATGGATGCTGGGAGTATCCTCCCTGTTAGCAATGAATTCGTGTGGCGAAGGTTTCCTGGATGTAGACCGCTATGATATATTGCCGCCCGAAATAGTGTTCAGTTCCGAGTCATACGTCAATCAGGGACTGAACGGACTGTACGACACCTTCCTGCCGCTGTCTTCCAGCCGCATCGACATCGAACAGAACTGGAACATCAAGCCCCACCTGGCTTTCTCCAACTATCCGGCACTGGACTGCCAGGCCGACGGATGGGACAACGAGTTTACGCGTCATGCCTGGATGGCGGATAAGGACATGTTCAGGGTAGCCTGGCAGTATGCCTACCGTGCCATCAGCCGTGCCAATACTTTCCTCGAACAGCTTAAAGATGCCGATCCTTCTCTGTTTGCCGAAGGGCAGACCGGAAAGGACAAGATAGAAGCCCAGGCGCGTGGCATCCGCGGCTATTGGTATTACTACCTGGCACAGAACTTCGGACGCGTGCCGATGTTGAAGGAGGGAGAATCGTACGTCAGTACCCCTGCGAAGCCGCGTGCCGAAAGCCTGGATGAAACCTACAATTTCGTATTGGACGATCTGAAGTTTGCCTACGAACATCTGGACTGGATACCCGAGAATGGCGATTACGGACGCATCACCAAGGGCATGGCCATGTCCTATTCCGCCTTGATGTATATGTATAAGAAGGACTACACCTCGGCAAAGACTCTTTGGAAAGATATCGTAGACCACGGTCCTTACCGGTTGAAACCCTGTTTTGGAGAAATCCATCAGTACAACAACTATTGGGACAAGGAAAGTGTATGGGAAATCTCCTTCTTCAACTGGAACAACCTGGACTGGAGTGCCAACGGCACCACGGACGACATCTGGTGGGGAACTTACCTGACGGCTGCTGCCGAATATGGCGGTTGGGGAGCTTTGTACATCTCTTACGAATTTGCCCGTTCCTTCGAGCCCGGTGACAAACGCCGGCAATACTCCATCGTGGCCAAAGGTGAAACTCAGCCTTATACCAACGAGACGATAGGCACTACCCCCGGACGCGACGGTGACTTTGTAGGTACGGAAAACATGCCGAACAACTACTCCATCAAGCTGTGGAAAGAAAAGGCGGGTGTTAAGGTATATACTCCGATTTCTGCTTTCCACCTGCGGTATGCAGGCGTATTGCTATACTATGCCGAATGTTGCTTCGAGACGGAAGGACCCGATTCGCAGGAAGGATGGAATCAGATTAAGACCATCCGCGACCGTGCCTGGGGAAATATGGAAGTAGGGCAGGTGCCGATTGAGAACTTCCCGTATGAGTTCAATCACTCGCTGGTGGAGGTGCCGGATGCCAAGACTTTCTACACCCAGTATAAGGCAAAGAAGGGGTATACCTCGGATGTATGGAAGGTGGCTCTGACCATTGAACGTCGTCACGAGTTCTTGGCCGAATACTCTTTCTGGTATGACTTGTGCCTCTCGGGCATGGCGAAGGAGTTCCTGGATTGCGAATATCCGATCAATGGCGGCGTGAGGTACAATGAAGCCGGCGAACCTTGTACTCCCCGGACGTTCGTCTTCGATCCGAACAAGATGCTTTATCCCATCCCGACTCAGGAGATTCTGACGAATGCCGGCATTACGCAGGCCGATCAGAATCCGGGATATTAAGATATGGGGCGCTGGAAGTGATTCCGACGCTTGCATAACAACAATAGGTTTCACAATAGATTGATTTCGGCGTCTCACTCTGTTATTTGGGGTGGGGCGCCGATTTATGATATTGGGGGATCTGATTTATGATATTGGGGGATCTGATTTATGATATTGGGATATCTGATTTATGATATTGGAGGTATCTGATTTATTGGGTAAGTGGAGAGGCTATATATAAACATCTTGCTGGGTATATATATCCAGCGCGTTGCATCTATATACCCAGCACGTTGCATCTATAGATGCAGGAAATGGGAATTTACCAGCGCAGCGCCCCGGCAAAAAATTTCATTCGATATGTTTGCGTATCTTTAGCCTGAAAGCCCTTCATCAATTAGCGCAGCAAGCCTGAAGGGCTTCCATCTATCAGCCCAGGGCAACGCCCTGGGTTTAAGAACGCCCCTTCACTTTACGCCCTGAAAGGGCAAAAGCTCGTTATACAATCTTATGCCCTTTCAGGGCGCAGAGATAGAGGTACATTATTACCCAGGGCGTTGCCCTGGGCTGATAGATGGAAGCCTTTCAGGCTTGCTGCGCTGATGCTTTGCTGCGCTGAATTATCATTTATCCCTCACGAAGACGAAGCGGATGTCTCCGCTTGCTGCTTCATAAACTCCGACGGGCTTATATTAAACTCCTCCTTGAAGTGCTTGGAGAATACCTTCGGCGAGTTATACCCCAACGTATAAGCAATCTCCGCCACCTGCATCTGGCTCTCGGCCAACAGTTGTTGCGCCCGCTTCATGCGGATGGTGCGGATAAACTCGATGGGCTTCTTCCCCGTTATCTTAATCATCTTCTTGTAGAAGTAGCTCCGCGAGATATTCAGACTGCTGGCAAGCTCCTCTACGGAGAATTCCGTCTCGCTGATGTTCTCTTCCACAATCTGGATGGCCTTTTCTACCAGTTGCTGGTCCAGCGGAGTAATTGTAATTCGGCTGGGCTCTATCCGTATCTCCCGGTTGAACAGCTCCTGCCTTTTGGCCGTCATCTCGATAATTTTGTTGATGCGCAGCTTCAGCACGCCCATGTTGAAAGGCTTGGTGATATAATCGTCCGCCCCTACGCTGAGCCCTTCCAACTGATGCTCCTCGCTGGCTTTGGCAGTGAGCAGGATGATGGGGATATGGGAGTAGCGTATGTCGTTCTTGATGGCGGCGCACAGCTCCAGCCCGTCCATTTCGGGCATCATGATGTCGCTCACCACCAGGTCGACGTCCTCCCTTTCAAGCACGCCCAGCGCCTGCTTCCCGTTCATTGCCTTCAACACTTGGTATTGCTTCGAAAGACTCTCCGAAAGGAACTTGATGAAGTCGTAGTTATCATCTACCAGCAAGATGGTGAACGGATGAGGCTCTTCTTCGGCTGCCTGCAGGACGGTTGTTTCTATGTCTTCGGCTTCGTTGCCGTTCTGGTGCAGGGGCATGGTGATGACGAAGACCGAGCCGCAGGGCTGGTTATCCCGCACGCAGATACTGCCCTGGTGCATCTTCACGTACTCTGATACGATGTGCAACCCGATGCCGCTGCCTCCGCTGCTGGACTGGTTCTTGCTGGACTGGTAGAACCGCTGGAACACCTTCTCTTTGGCGGCATCGTCTATGCCGCAACCGGTGTCGGAGAAGATCAGTTGCAGGTTGTTCCCCGTCACTTCTACGTTCAGCGAGATACTTCCCTTGTTGGGGGTGAACTTGAAGGCATTGGACAGTATATTGGTCGTTATCTTGCGTATCTTGTCGTAGTCGAAGTCCATGAAGATGGAGTGCTGCGGAGAAGAGAACGTATAGCTGATGTTCCGCTTCTGCGCAATGGGGTTGAAGGAGTGGAATATCTCGCTCAGGATGATGACGATGTCGTCGTGCCGGTATTTCAGCGTCTCGGCATTGGCATCCAGTTTGCGGAAGTCCAGTAGTTGGTTGATCAGTTCCAGCAGGTAGTCGGCATTCTGCTTTACCATATCGAGTATGCCCTTGCGGTGCTCGGGGTAGTTCTCGAAGAACTCTTCGAGCGGGTTGATGATGAGCGACAGAGGCGTCCTCAGCTCATGACTGATGTTGGCAAAGAATTGCAGCTTCATGTTGCTCACCTTCTGCTGCCGCTCGTTCTCCTGTTCGATGGCTTGCAGGATTTCCTTTTCCTTGTGGCGTATGCGCAGGTAGCGGACGATGAACGAGATGAGGAACAGCACGATGCCGGCGTAGATGGTGTATGCCCACCAGGTGCGCCACCACGGGGGCAGCACGATGATGCGCAGGTTCTTGACGTTAGGGCTCCATATCCCTTGTGAGTTGCATACCTTCACCGACAGGGTATAGTTGCCGGCGGGCAGCATGGACAGGGTGATTTTGTTGTTCTCGGCATAGATCCAGTTGGAGTGGCTCTGGTCTATCTTGTAGGCATACTTTATCTTGTCCGGTTCTACGAGGTCCAGGGCGGAGAAGGAGAGGATGAAGGAGTTGTTCTCTTCGGTGAAGGTCAGCGTCTGGGCGCATTCCGGCGAGTTTCCGCCAAGCATGTCATCGAGGGCTTTGCCGGACTTCAGCTCGATGGAGGTCAGGTAGATGTCGGTATTGTAGTCCGTTGCCAGGATTTCCTGGGGGATGATGGTCTGGTAACCTTTGGGGGTACCTATCAGTATATTGCCGTTGTCCAGCTTGAGGATGGCGTGGACGTTGGTGTCGTTGCATATCAGCCCGTCGCTTACGGAGTAGTTCACGATGGAATAGGCGCCGTTGGCAAACTGTATGCGTGAGATACCGTTGCCGGTGCCTATCCACATCTGCCGGTTGTTGTCTTCGATGATGGCTCTGACCAGGTTGGCGGCGAGGCCGTTCTTCTGGTCGATGAAGTGTAGCGAGTCGGTCTGCGGGTCCCAGATGCTGAGACCGTGCGGATGGCCTATCCAGAGCAGGCCGCGGCTGTCTTTGTACACGGTCAGCATGTTGTTTTCCTTGAAGCGGCTGGTTTCGGAATAGATGTTGTAGGCCTGGGTTTCGGTATCGATGACGATGAGGCCGCCGCTGGTGGCTACGTAGAGCTGGTGGTCATTGTCGTAGTACATGTCGTGCACAAAGAATTCTTCGGGGCGGTAGAGGATGGTGTCGAACTGGCCGGTTTCGGGGTTCAGCCTCTGTAGGTAGCCCCGCATGGTGCCTATCCATACGTAGCCGTGGCGGTCTACTTCTACGGTGTAGACGTTGTTTTCCAGCAGTTGGCTGTTGGCGGTGGTATATTGCCGGATCTGCCCTTTGTAGTAGCAGATAAGTCCTTTCTGATAGGTTCCGATCCAGAGGCGGTCTTTGGCGTCGGTGGATAAGTCGACGACGATGTTGGCGGGGGTTGGTATCATCTCGTAGGCGTCGGTCTTCAGAGACTGGCGTATCAATCCTGTGCCGTCCGTGCCGTAGTAGATGTGTTCGTTGCCGGTATCGCAGCAGAAGGTCAGCACGTCGTCGTATTCCAGGGATTTGTGGCTCAGGATGATTTGCGACAGGGGGCTGTAGTAGGAGATGCCGTGCTTGAAGTTGCCCAGCCATACGATGCCGTCCTTGTCCTGGTAGATGGTGCTCAGGTTGTTGCTGGCGATGGTATGCGGTTTCAGCGGGTTGTGCACGAGGTTGGTGAGCGATTTGTTCAGCGGGTTGTAGATGAACAGTCCGCGGTGGCTGGTGAGTATCCAGATGTTGCCGTCGCGCAGGTCGAGGATGCGCTGTACGCGGTTGTACTGTATGTCCTTGTCGTTGTTCAGGCTGATTTCCTCCCACTCCTGTGCGGTACTGTTACGGTGCAGCAGCAGGCTGCTTTGGATGGTGTATATCCAAAGGCTTCCGCTCCGGTCTACATATATATAGGGCTCTTGGCTGTCGAGAAGGGGTTTGTAGGAGGCGGGAATATCGACTTCCCGGGTTTCGGAAGTCTGCTTGTTGATGCTGTACAGGCTGCCGTTGGCGTACATTATGTAGATGAACTGCGAACCGATGGATATATTGATGATCTTCTCGGCCTGCAGTGAAAAGGCTTTGATGGTGCTGCTGCCGTCGTTGCGGATGTAGAGTTTCGACGAATCGTAGGCCCAGAACTCGCCGGCCTCTGTGACGCCTGCCCGGAGGATGTTCTTGCCGGGTATTCCGTATTGTTCCAGTACCTGCTTGTAGTCGTTGTTGAACCGTCCGGTCTTGTAGTCGCAGATGCTGTAGCCGTTGGCCATTCTTGCCCAGATGTTGCCGTCCGGTCCTTCGAATATATCGCTGATGGCATCGTTCAGCAGTTCCGAGTTGTTGCGGTAGTAGCGCTGGAAGGAATAACCGTCGTATTTGTTGAGTCCCGATTCCGTACCTATCCACAAAAAGCCGCGGCTGTCTCTGAAGATGCTCCGCACGCTGTTGTTCGACAATCCCTCGGTAGTAGAAAGCTGCTTGAACATGACGGCCGGCGGAGACTCGACGGAACTTCCGAAGGCGGCTGCCGTGAAAAGGAGGCAGCATATAAGGATTGAAAGTAGTTGTTTCATGGTATCTTCTTTATTAAGTAGGTGGGCAATGATGTTGTATCTGCAAACTTAGGCATAATCCTTTGAACGGGCAAGCGGGAATCTCGATATTGACCGGTGACGATATTCACCATTTGGGGAAAATGAGTGCTTATTTTGTTTCCTAGCCGTCTAAAAAGCATCGGATGAAACAAAAGCGGCTCTTATAATACTATTTTCCTGCCTCTCTCTTTGGCAAATTGCAGATACATTTGCTGCCAGGAATTTAAATATCTGATATTATGAGAAAAGTATTTTTAGCGATTTCAGTGCTCTTGTCTGTCTGCGGCAGTTCAATGGCACAATCCCGGATAGTTGACGGTACACCGTATCTGCTGAACCAGGCGTTGGATATGAGCACCGACTTCCGCGATTTAAGTAACACGATGTTTTTCACCGACCATCTGGAGTCGTTCGACCTGAAGTCAGGCGAAGGACTGGTGAACTGGAAGCGCGGGCATCTGGTCACCCGCCAGGCCTTCAATACGAACGGCGCGCAACCGGGCAAGTTGAGAATGCTCGATTTCCCTTCGCCCGCCTATGTAAACGACCCCAGTCTGAAGTTTAAGATCGACTTCGTAACCCCTCGCACCGTACGCATCCGCATGCTCACCACTCCGGTAGAGCCGAAGCCCTCTACTTCTGTCATGCTGGCAAAGGAACCGGGCAGAGATACGAACTGGAAAGCTGTTGAAACAGACCGGAGCATTGTCTACACCAGCCCCTACGGAACCATCCAGATCAACAAGAACCCCTGGAGAATCGTCCTGAAAGACAAGAACGGACGCATCATGAGCCAGACCGCCACGCTGAGCGACGCGGACTCTACACAGGTAAAGTACACTCCTTTCAACTTCATCAAGCGTGGAAGCGACAATGCACGCCGCATCAATCCGGTGTTCACGCTGACGGCGGACGAAATGATCTTCGGTTGCGGTGAGTCGGCAACCGGACTGAACAAGGTGGGCCAGAAAGTAAATCTGTTCGTCACCGACCCCCAGGGACCGGAAACAGACCAGATGTACAAACCCATTCCTTTCTTTATGAGTAACAGAGGATATGGTATGTTCATGCACACCTCCGCCCCCGTGACTTGCGACTTCGGCGCCACTTACATCGGACTGAACAAGCTGTTCATGGGTGACGAGAACCTCGACCTCTTCGTCTTCTTCGGCGAACCGAAAGATATCCTG
Source organism: uncultured Bacteroides sp. (assembly GCA_902388495.1). GTDB lineage: Bacteria > Bacteroidota > Bacteroidia > Bacteroidales > Bacteroidaceae > Bacteroides. The sequence goes on from CABMPP010000037.1 coordinate 22,794, forward strand.
AACGAATACACCGACCTGGTAGGAAAGCCCGGCATGCCGCCGCTCTGGTCTTTCGGTACCTGGATGAGCCGTATCACTTACTTCAGCGAGAAAGAAGGATATGACGTTGCCGCCAATATCCGCAAGAACAAGTACCCCTGTGACGTGATACACTTCGATACGGGCTGGTTCGACGTAGACTGGCAGTGCGACTACAAGTTCTCCGAGAACCGTTTCGATAACCCCGGACAGATGTTAAAGGATTTGCAGTCTCAAGGTTTTCATGTATGTTTGTGGCAATTACCTTATTTCACCCCCAAGAACACCTACTTCAAGGAACTGATAGAGAAGAATATGTATGTGAAGAATGACAATGGAGAATTGCCTTACGAAGATGTTGTACTCGACTTCTCTAATCCGGCTACCGTAAAATGGTATCAGGACAAGCTGGCAGGACTGCTGAATATGGGCGTAAGCGCCATCAAGGTGGACTTCGGTGAGGCTGCCCCGCTGAATGGCATCTATGCTTCGGGCAAGACCGGCTGGTACGAACACAACCTTTATCCGGTTCGCTATGACATGGCGGTATCCGAGATTACCAAGAAGCTGCATGGCGAAAACATCATGTGGGCACGTGCTGCCTGGGCTGGTTCCCAACGCTATCCGCTGCACTGGGGAGGCGATGCTGCAACCACCAATACCGGTATGCTGGGCACGCTTCGCGCAGGTCTGTCGTTCGGTTTGTCCGGTTTCTCCTTCTGGAGCCACGATATGGGCGGTTTCGTGAAGTCTACCCCCGAAGATTTGTATTGCCGCTGGTTGCCTTTCGGCTTCCTGACTTCACATACCCGTGCACACGGTGCGCCTCCCACAGAGCCGTGGCTGTACGACAGCAAGCGTGTGCAGGACATCTTCCGCCGCAGTGCCGAGATGAAGTATCGACTGATGCCATACGTATATGCCCAGGCCAAGGAATGTACCGAGAAAGGTCTGCCGATGCTGAGAGCCCTGTTCGTTGAGTTCCCCGAAGATCCGGGTACATGGAAGGTGGAAGACGAGTATATGTTCGGTTCTCAGATTCTGGTTGCCCCGTTGCTCGAATCGGGCATCACCGGCCGCACGGTCTATTTGCCCCAAGGCAAATGGATTGACTACCAGACATCCAAAGTATACGAAGGTGGATGGCACACCATCGAAGCCGGTAGCCTGCCCATCATCATGCTGGTGCGCGACGGTTCCGTACTGCCCCACCTGAAGCTGGCACAATCTACCGCCGAAATGGACTGGAGCAAGATCAGTCTGAAGGTATACAGTGCCGACAAGCAGCAAGCGGAAGGTATCATCTGTCTGCCGACGGATAACCGCATTCAGCCTGTGAAAGTGGATTGTGGAAAAGGAAAGCCGCAGTTGCTGAACAAGGTCGAAGGCACTACCCTGAGCTTATAAGTAATCCCTCATAAAACTATAATTAATTCACCCCTTGCGGGGGTGGGCAGGGAGTTCCCCGGTTTCTCTCCCGCAAGGACTATTGTTAAACCTAAGTATTTGATATTTATGAAAAATGTGATGAAGTATTTGGGCGTGATGTCAATGTCGTTGGCATTTGCCGGTCCTCTCTTCGCAACAAGCGTGCAGCCCTTTGCAAGCGTTGCCGCCGTACAACAGAGTGTAATCACTGCGAAAGGTCAAGTGGTGGACGAGAAAGGAGAATCCATCATTGGTGCCAATGTCATTGTAGAAGGTACCACCAACGGTATGATTACCGACATGGACGGTAACTTCTCGTTGCAGTGTCCCGTAGGTTCCAACCTGAAGATCAGTTACATCGGCTATCTGCCGAGAACCGTTAAGGTGACTGATACAGGTATTCTGAAGATCGTCCTGAAAGAAGATTCCGAAACGCTGGACGAAGTGGTAGTAGTAGGTTACGGTACGATGAAGAAGTCCGACCTGACCGGTTCCGTGGCTTCTGTCAATGCCGACGAAATGATGAAGCGCAACCCGGTGAACCTGGGACAGGGCTTGCAGGGAGCTGCTGCCGGTGTATCTGTTATCAGAAGCTCCGGTGACCCGGAAGGTGGTTTCTCGATCCGTATCCGCGGTATCGCCACCGTAAACGGTTCGGCCGACCCGCTGTATGTAGTGGACGGTGTGCAGGTAGGTTCCTCCATCGACTTCCTTAATCCGAATGATGTAGAATCCATCGAAATCTTGAAAGATGCCTCTGCAACAGCCATCTACGGTACACGTGGTGCCAATGGTGTAATCATGATTACGACCAAGAACGCCAATAAGGGCAAGGCTGTACTGAACTTCTCCGCCAATTTCGGTCTCCAGTTCAACGCCAATAAGATAGATGTGGCTGATGCCAACTTGTTTGCACAGGGAGTACGTACGGCCGTGAAGAACGACAATACTGCCATGACCAACCTGGCCTACGGCGAAGAGTACATCGGTAAGCTGAATAACATCGACTGGCAGGATGAAATGTCCCGCACGGCTCTGCAACAGAACTACAACATGTCTGTATCCGGCGGTAGCGACGCTACCCAGGCAAGCTTGTCAATAGGATACCTGAATAACGAGGGTATCATCATCAACTCGAAGTTCGACCGCTTGACGGCACGTGCCAACATCACGCACAAAGTGAAGGACTTTATCCACGTAGGATTGAACGTTGCCTACTCGCATTCCCAGAAGAACGGCGGCGGTAACCTGAGACGTTATGCCACCGCAATCCCTACCATGGACTATGTGGAAGACGGCAAGTTCTACTCCATGCCGATTGTGCTTCCCGACGGAACTTGGGGACACTATAAGAAAGAAGGTAACGGTGACGTGAACAAGGGAGCCGATAACCTGGTGGCAGCTGCAAAGACAGCCAACGACATGAATTACTGGAACCGCCTGGTGACAAGTGCCTTCTTGCAACTGGACTTGTACAAGGGATTGACCTTCAAGACAATTGCCAACTATAACTTCTTTGCAAGAGACTATAACAACTACTCTGCATACAATGGCCGTACTTTCGGTACCCAGGACAGAAAGGACTCTTTCTCCATGCAAGAGAACCAATACAACGACTTGGGACTGGAAACGTTCCTGAACTATGATTGGTCCAACGCTCACCACCGCGTCAGTGCAATGGCAGGTTTCTCTATCAGCGACTCTTTCAGCTCATGGATCAACACCAGTGCCAGCGACTTCCCCGATGACAACATCCGCCGCATATCACTGACCAACGATCCCTCTACCCGTGAGACAGACGGCGGACTGGGAATGAAGACCCGCTACCTGTCTTACTTCGGACGTCTGACTTACTCGTTGAACGACCGCTACATCGTGACTGCAACCGTTCGCCGCGACGGTTCTTCCAACTTCGGTTCGGGCAATCGTTACGGTACGTTCCCGTCGGCTTCTGTGGCATGGCGTGCATCGGAAGAAGATTTCATCAAGAACTTGAATATCTTTAGCAACCTGAAAGTACGTGCAGGTTGGGGACAGACGGGTAATGCCGGTAATCCTACCAACTTGTCCGTAAACCAGCTTTCTTCAGCTCATGCCATGTATTATTTCTATCAGGGAAACCAGGTAGTGAATGCTCCGGGCGTGGCACAACAAAAAGAAATCGATACCAACCTGAAGTGGGAAACGAACGAGCAGACCAATATCGGTCTTGACTTCGCTTTCATGAACAACGAACTGTCGTTCTCGGCAGACTACTTTATCCGCGATGCCAAGAACCTGTTGCTCTATCGCCAGGTCCGTCCTTCTACCGGTTTCATCAATGTATATACCAATGCCGGACATATCCGTAACTCAGGTTTCGAGTTTACCGCTGCCTGGAACAAGAGTCTGGGCCGCGACTGGAATGTAGGTGTCAAGCTCAATGGTTCTACCTTGAAGAATGAAGCCATCGAAGTGGGTGATCCTATCTTCGCAAAATCAAGCTCTACTCAGGACGGTGACAAGTGGGATAACCACTCTATTACAAAGAACGGTGATCCGGTAGGTGCTTATTATGGTTATAAGGTTGCCGGTATCTTCCAGAACCAGGCGGAGATTGATGCTTTGGACAGCAAGTCCCCAACCGGAATGTATCAGGAAGAAACCACTCAGCCGGGTGACTACAAGTTTGTAGACCTTAACGGTGACGGCCAGATTACAGATGCCGACCGTACGGTCATCGGCAACGGATATCCTAAGTTTACTTACGGTCTGAACCTGTCTGCTTCTTACAAGAACTTCGATTTCTCCATGAACATGTACGGTGTGGCAGGTGTGGACATCCTTTCTTACTCTTCGGCCCGCCTGACTTCTATCTATGCTCCCGATGGAGGTTATCAGAATGTATTGGCAGAGTACCTTAACAATGCCTGGTCTACGGACAATCCGAATGCCAAATATGCCCGTATCTCGAAGACCGACTACAACCGCAACATGCGTGTATCGGATGCCTACGTTCATAAAGGTGATTATCTGAAGATATCTAACATCCAGGTAGGCTATACCTTCCCGAAGCACATCCTGAAACCGGCGAAGATGGAGAATGCACGTGTCTTTGTCAGCGTTGACAATGTATGTACGATCTCTCCTTACAATAAGTACGGTGATCCGGAAATCGGTGATACCAACGTGTTGTTCTCCGGTTTTGACGGTGGACGCTATCCGTTCCCGATGTCTGTAACCTTCGGTCTGAGTATGCAATTCTAATACTAACTGATTAAAAATACGATTATGAAGAAATATATCTATCTATTGTTGACCGGTGCTTTTACCTTGGGCACCACAACATCTTGCGATGATTATCTGGAAGTAGATCAGTACGAGATACTTTCGCCCGACTATATGTTCAAAACGGAGGCCAATATCCTCACCGGATTGAATGGTATTTACGATACGTTCTATACTGACCAGGAGACCGGCTTGGGTGATGACCAGGTGTGGGGTTTCAAGCCGCATGTCTTTGCAGCAAACCATCCCACGATGGACTGCCAGGCTTCCGGTTGGGATGCAGAGTGGCAACGCCATGCCTGGAAGCCTGATAAAGAATCGTTGGAATCGGCCTGGCGTATGAGCTATCGTGCCATTGACCGTGCCAACCGCTTCCTGAAAGGTTTGGAAACTGCGGATATGTCTGTCTTTGCCGAGAGCAAGTCCAAAGATATCTACGAAGCCGAGGCCCGTGCCATCCGTGCTTACAACTATCTGTATCTGACGAAGCTGTACGGAAGAGTGCCTATGCTGCTTCCGGGCGAAACTTATTCTTCCAGTCCCGGCAAGCCGCGTCCCGAAACGTTGGACGAGACTTATTCGGTTATTGAAGAGGATTTGGCTTACAGCAGGGACATTCTGGGCTGGGAACCGTTGAACGGACAGTACGGCCGTGTTACGAAAGGTTTCTGCAAGGCTTATCTCGCCGAACTCTACATGATAAAGAAAGACTATACTTCTGCCAAGAGAGAGTTGAAGAGTATTATAGAAGAAGGGCCGTACGCACTGGAACCTTGCTACGGTAATCTGCATAACCTCGATACACACTGGACGAAAGAGTCTATCTTCGAAATCATGTATCATGAGCAAAGCTACATGGGTTGGGGCGCCAATGCTTCTTCCGATGCGATGATCTGGTACGGCTTTATGTGTGCGGCTCCCGAATGGGGAGGTTGGGGTTCTATGTGTCTTTCCTGGGAATTGGCAAAATCCTTTGAACCGGGTGACAAAAGACGTCAGTATTCTATCGTTGCCAGAGGAGATACAAACCCGTTCACCGGTCAGACGGTGGGTGTGACTCCCAGTTTCGACGGGCTGTTCCAGGGCTCTGAGAATATGCCTACCGTTTACTCTTTGAAGTATTGGAGATGCAAGCCGGGTGATAACAACCAGGTTTACAATCCTATTTCTTTGACGTTGAAGCGCCTTGCAGGTGTAATGCTGGACTATGCGGAATGCTGTTTTGAAACGGGTGACGAAGATACCGCCTGGGAAATGATCCGCCAAGTGCGTAACCGTGCCTGGGGTAACCTGGAGCCGGGAACTACTGTAGCCTACTTCCCTGCAGGATGGTTGAACACCGAAACTGTAGAAGTGCCCGATGCCAAGACTTACTATACCCAGTATAAGGCCAAGAAGGGTTATACTTCCGAATTATGGAAAGTAGCCGTGATGATGGAGAGACGTTATGAACTCAATGCTGAGTTCTCACTCTATCACGACCTCTGCCGTATGGGCATGTGTGACGAATGGTTCAAGTGCGAGTACCCCAAGACTGCCGCCAACTCTTCACCGGAAGAGTGCTTGCAGACGGGCGACTCTTTCAGATACTTTGAACATCAGGCATATCAGGAACTCTTCCCGATACCTACCAGTGAAATTCTGACTAACCCGGAAATCAGTCAGGCAGACCAGAACCCGGGCTATTAATGATAATGAGACTATCTCCATTCTCCTCCTAAGAGGAGGGGAATGAGAGATACTCTGTATATCACCGTTATTATATTTATATGGTTTATGAAGAAAGTTATTTATCTGTTTGCCTTATTTATCGGCTTGAACTTGTACGGATGTAAATCCGAACAAGTAAATTTGTCCTCGACATTGCGTTCTGAGGTTGTGGCTGACATCAAGAATGACGTCTTGCCGTTCTGGATGAACTATGCAGTTGCAGCCGACGGCGGTTTTTATGGTTCGGTATTGCGGGACGGTACTCCTGTGGAGGATGCCCCGCGCGGTGGAGTCTTGAATGCCCGCATCCTGTGGAGCTTCTCGGCAGCCTACCGTACCTTCAAGGATGATGCCTACCTGAAACTGGCCGACCAGTCGCAGCGCTATTTCATAGATACATTCATCGACAAGGTGAATGGCGGAGTATATTGGTTGGTCAACCCCAACGGCGAGGTGCTGAACGCCTCGAAATATACCTATGCCATGACCTATGCCATCTATGGACTGGCCGAACACTATCTGGCAACGGGTAATGACGAAAGTCTTCAGACCGCAATCAGCCTGTACCGTACCCTGGAAGAGAAAGGGCGCGATCCGCAGAATGACGGCTATGTAGAGTCGTTCACCGAAGACTGGAAGCTGCTGGATATGTACGACAACAACGCTCCCAAGACCATGAATGCCCATTTGCATGTATTGGAAGCCTACGCCCTCCTGTACCAATGCTGGCAGGACAGCGGACTGAAACAACGGCTCAAATTCTGCGTAGACTTGTTTATGAACCGCATCTACGACCCGCAACGGAAGCACTTCAAGCTGTTCTTCGATAACGAGTGGAACAGTCTGGTAGAAATGGACTCCTACGGGCACGATGTGGAAACGGGATGGTTGCTGTGCGACGCTGCCCACGTATTGGGCGATCAGGTTTTGATTGACAAAGCAGACCAAATAGCGCTGGACGTAACCAAGACCTGCCTGGCCGAAGGCATGAGCGAGAAAGGATATATGACTTACGAGAAGAAAGGCGGCAAGGCAAGCAAGCACTGTTCCTGGTGGGGACAGATAGAAACAATGATTGCCTGCATCAACGCCTGGCAAATCAGTGGGGATGAATCCTATCTGCATGCTGCCGACACGGTCTGGACGTTTGTAAAGCAGAACATGATAGACACCGAGTACGGTGAATGGTATAGCGACTGCTTTGACGGAAAGCCCGGCAAGGATGCTCCCAAGGTGAGCATGTGGCGTTGCCCTTATCATACGGTACGCTTAGGAGTAGAAATGTATAATCGTTTAAAATAGTATTTATGAAGAAATTAATGATGTGTGCAGCATCACTGATGCTTTGTTCCGCTTTGGGAGCCCAGAATTTCAAGATCAATTCTGCCGGCTACTTCGAAGACCACGGGGCCAATGTGATGGTGTTCAGTGACGTTTATCCCGAAGGCCACCAGGGCGGTGTAACCCTGGTCTTGAACGGAGACCGCAGGGCTGCCGGCGGTGATGTGCGTTTTGAGATATCGCAGGGACAGTGGCAGGGATTGCCTAAAGTGAGAAGCCGCGTGGTGGACGAGGCAAACAACGAAATCCGCGTGACACTGAGCTATCCCGACTCTACCAAGCACATGACGGGATTCAATCCGATGATTTACCCCGATTTTGTATTCAACTATACCGTCAAGGTGAAAGGCGAGAAAGACTATCTGGTGCTGACCGTCGACCTTGACCAGCCGGTGCCCGAACGCTTTGCTGACAAGCTGGGTTTCAACCTGGAACTGGTTCCCTCCACTCTCCTGGGCAAGCCCTGGATTATGGACAATCAGACGGGAGTCTTCCCGCATCAGGCCATGGGACCTACCATGAAGCAGGTTTCCAATATGGAGCATATCGGAGACTTCAATCCCGCAGGCAAGGCCGATCTGGACCAGTTGCTGCTGGATAGAAAGACCTACAACCCGATGATTGCCGACGATATCGTGTCTGCTCCTCTTGCCGCCGGAAAGAAGTTCGTGCTCAATCCGCAGGACGATCTGGCCAAGATTACGATCGAAAGTGAGAAGGGCGACCTGAAACTGTATGATGGCCGCATCAACCACAATAACGGTTGGTTTATACTCCGTTCGGAGTTTGCCGCAGGAACAAAAGGCGGTGCCGTGAAGTGGATTATCCGTCCTACGGTCAGCAAGGAGTGGCGGTATGCACCGGTGGTGCAGACTTCGCAGGTGGGCTACCATCCGGCACAGAAGAAGTTTGCCGTTATCGAACTGGATAAGCGCGACAAGAATTTCAAGCAACCCGCCCTCTACCGCATTGCTGCCGACGGTCGTAAACTGGTGAAGCAGCAGGCTGCCCAGGAATGGGGCGACTTCTTGCGTTATCACTATTTGCAGTTCGACTTTAGCGACGTAAGGGAAGACGGCCTCTATCAGGTGATGTACGGTGATGTGGCTTCTCCGGTGTTCCGCATTGCGGGCGACGTTTGGGATAAGGGCATCTGGCAGGCGGAGATCGAATACTTCCTGCCGATACAGATGTGCCACATGCGCGTGAACGACAAGTATCGTGTATGGCATGACTTCTGCCACCACGATGATGCACGCATGGCCAAGACGGACATCAATCATATCGACGGTTACGAACAGGGTCCCTCTACGCTGTGCAAGTATCAGCCGGGCGACATCGTTCCGGGCTTGAACATCGGCGGATGGCACGATGCGGGCGACTATGACCTGCGCGTGGAGTCGCAAGCCGGTGAAGCTTATATCCTCGCTATGGCTGTGGAGAACTTCGGAGCTTATTGGGACGAAACTTCCATCGACTTTGATAAGCAGATTGTAGAGATACACCAGCCGGACGGCAAGAACGACTTCCTGCAGCAGGTGGAAAACGGCGCATTGACCGTAGTGGCAGGTTGGAAGGCCCTGGGACGTCTGTACCGCGGCATTCTTTGTCCCACCGTACGCCAGTATGCCCACCTGGGCGATGCATCGGCGCATACCGACCACGTGAGTGGAACGGACGATGACCGCTGGGTATTCACGGAAGATAATCCGGGACGCGAGTTGCAGGTAGCTGCGTGGTTGGCAGGCATATCACGCGTACTGAAAGGCCACAACGATGCGTTGGCAGCAGACTGCCTTGAGATAGCCCGCGAGCTGTTCAAGACCACCCGTACCGACAACAACTGGGTGATGACTGCCAAGATACATGCAGGCGTAGAACTCTACCTTGCCACGAAAGAGCCGCAATACCGCGACTTCGTCCTGAAGCAGCAAGATTATATCTGCAAGAATATCCGTCAGACGGGATGGTTCATCGGCCGCTTTGACAAGGCTGTGGGAAATGCCCGTTTCAGTAAGGCTGTCCGTGTCGCATTGCCCGCCTTGCAGGCCATGTATGCGGAGTATAGCGCGAAGACTCCGTACGGAGTGCCTCACGACAGGGGGAATACCTCTTCCGGTTCCTGGGAACCGCAGCACCTGGGCTATAACTATTGCTACCTGAATGCGGCTTACCCCGACTTGTTTGCCCCTGATTATATCTTCAACTGTATGCAGTACCTGCTGGGTATGCACCCGGGACGCAACCAGGCAGCATTCGTAACCGGTGTAGGTGCCGAGACGATGAAGGCTGCCTACGGTACGAACCGTGCTGACTGGTCGTACATTCCGGGTGGAGTATCTCCGGGCACCAACTTGATTCGCCCCGACCTGCCCGAACTGCTCAACTTCCCCTTCTTATGGCAAGAGGGTGAGTACTGCCTGGGCGGACATGCTACCTGGTTTATGTATATGGTATTGGCATCCAAGCAGATACTGAATGATAATAAGTAAGGTAAGTGAGAGAATAGGTTAATAGATTGTTTTTGATTGTGAGTTGTTGGGAGAACTGAGCATTGAGGGATTATTTCCTAATGCTTATGTTCTCCCAATATTCTATGTGGCAATGTGCCATGACCCAGGAGTTCTATCGGGCATTGGAAGTTACGTTCCAGCCACTCGCCGCTGATGCCCGTGTCGGGGTGGTAGTCCAGGGTTTCGTTGACGCAGGCGATGGACTTAACTTGTTGCAGCACGGTGCCGATGTCGTGGCTGACGAGGATGATGGCGCAGTCGCGGTTGATTTCGTCCAGCAGCTGGTAGAGGCGGGCTTCGAAACGCTTGTCGATGTAGGTACTGGGTTCGTCGAGAATCACGACTTCGGGGTCGGAGATGATGGCGCGTCCCAACAGTGCGCGTTGCAGTTGGCCACCGCTCAGGGCGCCGATGGCACGTTGCTCCATGCCTTCCAGGCCCATGCGGGCGATTACATTGCGGGCTTTCTCGCGATGCGCGGCGGTGAAGCGGGAAGCGAGGGGCTTCTTGCTGCTGAGGCCCGACAGAATGACCTCTTCGACGGTGATAGGGAACTTGCGGTCGATGCTGTTGTATTGCGGCAGATAGCCCATGGTGAGCCGGATGTCAGTGTTTGGCGCTTCTGCGGAGTTCGCCGCGCGACAGGCACGATATTGTATCTCTCCCGCAGTAGGTTTCAGCAGGCCGAGGATGCATTTTATCAGCGTGGTCTTTCCTCCGCCGTTGGGGCCGATGATACCGAGGAAGTCACGGTCGTAAACGGTCAGGTTCACGTCGCGTAGTACCGTACGGCCGTCGTATCCGGCGCTGAGGTTCTTGATTTCGATAATCGGGTTTGGCATTGCTTCTTTATTTAGAGATTGTATATTTATTGTTTGGATGAGAGATAAATGGGAATTTGCGGAGTATCTTAAATTCCTCCGCCTGAAAGGGGAGGTGCCCGTAGGGCGGAGGGGTTTCACATCCGAAGGGACTTGCACA
>CABMPP010000038.1 GCA_902388495.1 uncultured Bacteroides sp.
TGAGTAAAGAGGAGCGCTTGAAGTATGATGAAAGCATCAAGATTTATCGCGATAACCTCGCTATTGCCAGCGGACAACGCAAGTTGGGACATAAGGAAGGGTTTGAAGAAGGATTTGGAGAAGGAATAGAGAGAGGTATAGAAAAGGGAATCGAGAAAGGAATAAAGAAAGAACGTCAGGAAATCGCCTTTAAAATGAAATCCTCTGGCATGACTCCTGAACAGATCATGCAGATGACAGGTCTCTCCCTGAAAGAGATACGGGAACTTTAGCTTCTATAGGCTTATATCATAGTTTTCGTCCCGCTCCGTGCATAAACAAGTGCACGGGGCGGGACGTTTTTGTTTTTCCGCTCCGGGCTTCCCGGTGGTGCGGGGAAGGTGCGGAATGTAGAAATTTAAAACTTTAAGATTATGGATGAGGAAGAAGAAACGAAAGAAAAAGAGCGAAGGCATCTGGCAGATTGCATGAATACCATTATCAGGCAACTGGGCACGGACAAGAAGAATCCGGCGGTGCATACCTACCGCAGCACGCTGAACTCTTTTAGGAAATTCTCCGGAGGAGCAGAGGCGGAGATGCCTATAGACGAAGTGTTTAAGCCCGGAAAACTGAAAGAGTATGAAACGTGGTTGAGACAAAAAGGACTGAAGTGGAACAGCGTGTCTACTTACATGCGCACGCTCAAAGCAGTGTACAATCGGCTCTACCTGCCGGGCAGTGCGGAGCACGACCCCGGTCTGTTCGACGATGTGTACACCAAAGTAGAGTCGCAGACCAAGCGGGCGCTCGACAAAGAGCAGATGCAAACCCTGCTCGATGCTGCCTCCGCCGGCCTGCCCGAAGACGTGCAGTGCGTACTGGTCTATTTCCTGCTGATGTTCCTCTTTCGGGGCATGCCGTTTATAGACCTTTGCTACTTGCGCAAGCAAGACTTGCAAGGCAACTGCATTGTGTACTGCCGCCACAAAACCGGACGGCAGATCGTGGTGCGCATCCCTCGGGAGGCACAGCAATGGTTCGAACGTTATCGGAACAAGAAGGCGGGTTCCACCTACCTGTTCCCTATCCTGAGCGAGGCCGCCAAGGAAGACGAGGAAGTGTATGCATGTTACCGGCAAGCCTTGCGCCGATTCAACAGGCAACTAAAGAAGATGGCAAGCCTCTCAATGCCCGGTGTAAAGATCAGTTCGTACACCGCGCGGCACACGTGGGCCACGCTGGCCTACCATCAAGGCATAAATACAGGCGTCATCAGCCAGGCATTGGGACACTCTTCTATCAAAGTAACAGAAACTTATCTCAAGCCTTTTAAGGACGAGATGGTGGATGCTGCCAATGAAGAACTGATTGTATCTGTGATGAAAAGCAAAAAGGACAAGAATGCAGCATAAAAGCAGCAGTACGGGACTTTAAAAGAGGGGTGGAATTACTTACCAAGTAACGGAAGGTTATAGTGCACAAAGTTGAAAATAATCTTTTATTTATCCAAACAAAATACTAACCATTTGTATTTATTCTTTAAAATTCATCTATTTGACAACACATTAACCGATAAAATACATATTGCACAGACTACGGGTTCTGAAAAACACACAAAGTCTTACTCCATTTTTGATGTCTCGAAAACGGCTTGTCCTTTTATTCCCTTTACTGATCTATAAAGAGTCTTTTGCAACTAAATAATCGGAAGAAAAACGCTTTTTTCTTCTTGCATCGGGAGGTGGTGTTCCGTTACTTGGTAAGTAATATTAAAAACCGTCACGACATGAATAAAGTTATAAAATTGCTACTATTTGCAGTCGTATCCCATTCATTAAGCAGTTGTTCAAAGGACGATCCTTCCAACACGCCGCATCCCGACGAAGGCGCGGTTGTGGTCACTACCGACTGGAACGCCCGCTCGTCGGATGCTGTACTACCGGATAACTACATCCTGCGCATTGGTGCACAAGAGCAGACCGTCAGCGGAGTAACGAACGCTTTCCATGCGCTGTTCCTTCCCGGCGAACAAGAACTTCTGGTCTATCATCAAGCCGAAGGAATCACTATCAGCGGAAACACCGCCACGGTAAACACACTGTCGGACGGCATGCTGGAACCCTTGCCCGGCTACTTGTTCTCTGCCTCCCGTAAACTGGAAATCGTGAAAGACGATACGCTGAAAGTAACCGTACCGATGCAGCAATACATCCGCCGCCTGGCGTTGTCGCTGCAGTTGAAGCCCGGTGACGAACAACGTATCGCCCATACTGCCGCCACTCTGACGGGCATCGCCTCTACCATAGATTTGACCACCGGAGCCATCACGTCCACCGAAGGAAAAACCGTCATCCCAACATTCACTCTCCAAACAGACGGCAGCGGAACACGCGCCGCAGGACAATCGCAGCTCAAAACTACCCTGTGCCTGCTGGGAGTGGTGACCGCAGAAAAGCAGATACTGACGATCGACGTTACCTTGCACGACGGATCTGTGCAGACCATCACCACCGACCTGACGGATATGCTGAAGAATTTCGGCAGCGATATGGAGCCTTTGGAACTGGATGCCACGTTGGAACTGCCCACAGCAGCAGGCATGAGTGCCACTATCACGGGCTGGAATGTGATAGACAATGGGGAAGTGGGAATTCATTGAGAATGAAAAGTTAAAAATCAAATAGAATAAATGATATGAAAAGACAGTTATTATGTATTTGTGTATCTGCTGCCTTACTGGCAGGATGCACGGGCGACGGCGAAACTACAGTACCGGACCACGACGGACGAGTACCCCTGCAAGTGAATAGCGGCATCCATGTGCAGACGCGTGCCTACGATGACAAGTGGGAGACGGGCGATGCCATCGGTATCTACATGCTGAACGGCGAAACGGCTGAGAGTGAAAACAACCGCTACACCACTGCCGCCGATAAACAGGCGACCGGCAGCTTCTCTGCCGCCGACGGACAGACCATCTACTTTCCCGCAAGTGGTGATGCAAGGGACTTCATCGCTTACTATCCCTGGCAGGACATCCCGAGGGGGAGCACCACGTACCGTGTGGACGTAGCCACCCAGGACCCGCAGCAAGCCATCGACCTGATGGGCGCCGCCAAAGTGACGGGCAAGGACAAGAGCGACCCGGAGGTAACATTCCGGTTCACCCACAAACTGGTGAAGCTGGTACTCACCATCCGGCCTGCCGCAGGGATGAGCAGCAGCAACCTGCAAGGGTTGAAAGTGACGCTCACCAACCAGCGCACTCAAGCGACGTATGACGTGCTGAAGAGGGACGACGTAACCGTTGATACGGATGTCGCTGCTACCGCCATCCCCCTGAAGACTGCCGCTGACGGAGCAAGCGCCGAAGGCATTGTACTGCCTGCCGCTGATACCGCCGACATGCTGCTGACCTTTACGTTAAGCGACGGCGGTACGCCTCTGACATGGGCCGTAAAAGACGCCCCGTTGTCCCGGCGGTTCGTTGCAGGCAGCAAATACCTGTATACCATCACCATCGGTAAGACCGACCTCGAAGTGACTTCCACCGTGACCGACTGGGCGCCGGGTAACGGCAGCGGCGAATCGGGCAGTGCCCAATGACAGAATGATAACAATTTAATTAAAAACCATAAAGATGAAAACAAGATTATTTATGACAATGGCTGCCGCCACGCTACTGCTGGCAGGTTGCAGCAACGACGAGAACGAACTGGATAACTGGAACGGTGAGATCCGCCTGAGTAGTGGCCTGGTGGTGCAGACACGTGCCAACACTGCTGCCGTGCCCGACAAGCAGATTGCAGAGGACGAACAGATAGGCGTCTACGTGACCGGCGTTTCGGGTGAAACCGATTACAACGGATATACCAACGTCTCCGCCACCGCCGACGGTGCAGGAAAGTTCAGCAATTACTCCACCACCATGTATTATCCTCAAAGCGGAAACGGTGTGCAGATTTCCGCCTATCACCCTTATGATAGCAGAACGGATGCCGACGAGTACGACTTCACAGTAGAAACCGTCCAATCCACGGCTGCCAATTACTTCAAGTCCGACTTGCTCTACTGCACTACGGCTACTTATGCCCGCAGCAAGGATGCGCATAACCTTACCTTCGACCATAAACTGGTGAAAGTGGTGTGTAACCTGACTGCCGGTGCCGGAAGCCCCGACATCACTAATGCAACTGTAGAAATTGTAACCCCGAAACGTGCCGTCAAGTTCAACCGGAAAACAGGTGCTGTAACTACTGCCGGTACACCTGCCAAAAGCGCCAATGTAACATTGGGACAATACGGTGCTATCATCGCTCCCCAGACTTATACCATGGGCACAAAGTTCCTGAAAGTAACTTTAGCCGGTGGCAGCGGTGCATTCTATTATACCATTCCTAAGGATGAAGCGAATTTGGATTTGGCCGCCGGCAGCATCTATACCTTTAACATCACCGTAGATCTTACCGGACTGACGGTTACTTCTGCAATCAATGAATGGACGCCGGTAACTACCAAGGACGGTACCGCCGTAATGGATTAAAACTTAATAACCTCAGCCACCGTCGGACACTTGTGTGCGTAAGTCCGGAGTGAGCTGCCTTTCAGGGGTAGCACTGACCACGTCGCTGTGGTCGGTGGCGCACAACGTAAGATATTGAAAACAAAAGCGTTCTTTGAAAGATTGTGTTGGAGATTCCGTTTTACGAATTAGTCTCCTCCAATACCTCTCCTTTCATTCCGAACGCTTATAACGACATTGTAGAAACAATAAAAATTATAAGCGATATGAACTATAACAATTTATTCCGGTCTCTCCGGCAGACAATGCACCACCGCCCTACAGCGGGGATGTTCATGGTGATGCTGATGATGCTTGCCGCCGCAGGATGTACGGACGATGCCGACAACGACAACCGCCTGCCCGACGGGAAATACCCGATGACATTCACCGCTGCCGTGGACGGGTTGACCGCCACCCGTGCCACAACGGACAATACCTGGACGGGCAACGAAGAAGTAGCCATACAGATAGGCAGCGACGGTGAGCCAAAGAAATACATAGCTGCATCCGGTGGAAGCCTGACCGTAGAAAGTGATAAAGAACCTTTTTACTGGACTAACCGGACTATGAACGTTTCGGCATGGTACTCCTCCACTTATACAGCCACAAAGCCCGCCACCTTCAACGTGCAGACAAACCAAAGCAGCACCGGCTATCAAACGAGCGACTTCCTGTATGCCGCCCCGCAGGACATCACCTTTCAAAGTGGCGGCAGCAGTTCTGAACTTAAATTCAAGCACCTGCCCGTCAAGGTTATTGTCAACTTGAAAAACGAAGATAGTAATGCAACGGTTACAGCGGACGAAGTAAGCGGTGCCACCGTCAGCATTGTCAGCCAGGCAACCGCTTCGGGAACGATTGCTGATGACGGCACAGTGGCGCAAGTCACCTCCGGCAACGCCACCATTGCCCCCAATGTACTATCCTCCGCCGCCTCCGGCTATCAGAAGAGCGTGCAAGCCCTGCTTGTTCCGCAACAGCTAAAAGCGAAAACGTCCTTCATCAAAGTATCCATTACTAACAGTGGCGTTGAACGTGAATACTTCTATACCCCTGACGCTGATGCCACTCTCAGCGCCGGACAGCAATATACCTATAACATCACCGTGAAGAAAGAGGGCTTGCAAGTAGAACAGGTTTCCGCTTCGTGGACGGATGATGCACAAAATGGTGACGCAGAAAGTGCCACCTTCAAGATACACTTGGCAGACTTCACTGCACCGACAAATACCTCAGGTTATGCAGTGACGGATGCAAACGACGGAACTCTGACAATTTCTGATGGTGTATATAGTACCACCAGCAACGAAATCAACATCTCGCTTTCCGCCTCTGATGGCTACCGCCTGAAGAAGTTTCTGACCAAAGTAACTTCCGGCATCTGCAAGCAGAAAATGAGCTACACTGCCGCTTCCCGCACCTATACTTATACCTTCTACGATATTCACTCCGACCTCCGGTTGCAGACGTCCGTGGAAACCATTGCGGCTTCTTCCCTGACTTCTGCTTCCCCTCAGGTAGGCGATTATTATTATTCCGACGGGAGCTGGTCTGCTGGTGCAGCCCGGGATAACTCCAAGAACTGCATCGGCATCGTGTTCAAGGTGGGCAATGGGGGTGGCAATGATGCTTTGGACAATTATGGCAAATTTTTGACGGGAGGAGACATTCACGGCTATGTGGTAGCCTTGACCGATGCCCTTTCCACCGCAGGTAGTTGGGGCAAAAGAGGGACTGAAACTCCGATAGACAATGTTGATAATGAAAATGTTACCGCCTATACCGGCTATTCCGATACCAAAACCATCATCGATACTTACTCGAATGGAACGGACTGGAATTATTATCAGGCATTCAGTTCCGTTGTAACTTATCACGTTGCGGCTCCCGACTTGTCCAGCGGCTGGTATCTTCCTTCTTTGGCACAGCTTAGCGATGTGCAGAGTGCGCTTAGCTCTATCAGCACTTCGCTTACAACAGCGGGTGGCAGTGCCTTCAAAACAGACAACGACGGCAGGTATTGGACAAGTTCCGAGTTGACCAATAATGGGTATGATGCCTGGTACATCGAGATGGGTAGTGGCACTAAAACGGCATACTCCAAAGGCGAAACTTATCTAAGGCCTTGCTATGCCCGTGCCATATTAACCTTTTAAACTCCGTATCAACGATGAAAACGAAATCCATATTTCTCTTTCTCTTCCTCGCCCTGCTCTGCGCTTGCAGCAGCGACGAAGAGCTTACAACTACAGAACAGCAGCCTTGCAGTGCTTTGGAGTTGAGCGTCAGTGCCAGTGACTTTGTGACGTACGGCGATGCTCCCGATACCCGCGCCGCAGACAACGGCGCAACCATCACTTTCGAGAACGGCGACCGTGTAGGCGTTATCGTGCTGGAAGGCAGTGAATTGAAAGGCAACAACCTTCCTTATCTATACAACGGTACAAGCTGGTCTTTCGATGCCAATGAAAACAGCGGTAAAAGCGTGTATTATCATGACAATAAAGCCACGAATGTCACTTATATCGTCTATTACCCGTATAGTGCCGATGCCGACAATGTCACCTCCATTGATGGCGAAAGAGGGTTGAAGAGTAAATTCACTCCTAAGGAAGACCAGCAATCAGAAGACAATTACCGTGCTTCCGACTTGATGACATGGACTTCGGGTAGCGGCAATCCTCAGAAGAAACTTTCCGCCACCCTGACCCATGCCTACAACTCCATCTCCATTTTGCCGGAAGTGCATTATACATTGGATGACGGGAAGAGTACTAATTTTGGTTCTCCTTCCCTTGCCATCTCCGATGTGAACTTCATTATGGACGATAAAATCTTCTATCCCTATGCGGCAGAAGACGGTAGTTACCGATACATCCTTTCTTCCAGCTTTACAGGCAGCGTGCGTTGTTTCTTTACCTTAGGGGATGAAACTTACGGTAAAGAGCTTACAGTACCCTCTTCTCCTACGCCTGCACCAGTTAATACCAGGTACAGTTCCACCCAAAAGATAAGTGCCGGAGCATACAGCCTCGATAAAGCCCGGATTGGTGATTTCTATTGCAGCGCTGAAAATACTGACGGTACTACTACCGGCTATCTGATACCCGGCGAAGCCACCGCCCTTCCCGAGGGTACGGATTGCCTTGGCATCGTGTATTGGTTAGGCAACATTGCGGGCGACAACTACAACCTGTTGGACAGTAAATTATCCAGCGGTACTCACGGTTTGGTCGTTTCTTTGTGGAATTTGGCTGACCCGGATAACGGGAATCCTGATATGTATTGGACGTATGGCAGTTATGAGTTTGTGAAAGACCAGCTAAGCAACGCTTGGGGGAATGATATGCCTTCAGGATATAATTTTCAGGCAGCTGATAAGATGCAGGGTTACATCAATACCATTGCTTTGCAGAAGTACAATGATTACGTAGTGAACTATACAGGAGAAAGGACAGATTACGGACAAACCAGTCAGAAAAGGATTAAGCCCATTTACGCTTTGGAGAACTTCAAGAAGTTGCATTCCGCCCCCTCTAATAGTAGTGATTGGTACTGGCCTTCCCATCGTGAATTGGAATATGTGTGTTGGGGACAAGGCTATGACAGTGAAACGAAAGGACGAGATATGTTGGATGGTCAACTTGGTAAAGTTGGTGGAACAACCCTCGGTAGCGCCTACTACTGGTCGAGTACGGAGTACAACCGCTTCCCGTACAGCGACTACGCGTATTACGTGTACTTCAGCAGTGGCTATGAGGGCATTTACTATAAGTACAGCGGTGCCTATCGTGTCCGTCCCCTGTTAGCTTTTTAAGTGTGCCGTGAGCACGCAGCGTTTGTATGTATGGGTGCGTAACTACATTAGAGATGGAGGTAGGTCCTCCGCTATCTGCTTGCAGGAGTGGGTAGCAAACCGGAGTATATTGCTTTGTTCAAGAGACAAGGTAGTGAGCGATACTTTAAAAAGCGGTTTTATTTGAGTATTATGATTTCTAATCCGAAAACAAATAGGAAAAGAGATTCATATAGTATGAATCATTATTTTTTTATTAATTAAACCAATTTATTTTTATGAAGAATTTAAAGAAGAATGTCTGTCAGACATTAGAGAAAGGAACCGGTTCAAAAAAAAAGAAGTCCGCGATGTAATAGCCAGAGGTTTTCGTTGGACTGAAGTCATGCGCGTGGTGCGTGCGCATCATCCCGAGGTTACCGTCATCATGCCCGAAGAGAAGATACAGCTCCGTCCGGGGGATGATGTGCGTGCACTCATCACTCCGTACGTGGGCGTCATCCGCCGTGCGCTGAATAGCGGAGTGGGGCACTGGCATGGCTGTACTTCCGAGTGCCAGGTACGCCAGGTGCGCATCATCCTCAGCCATTACTTCCACTACCACGATGGTTGTATCAGCGAGTCCGAACTCAATCTGCTGATTGAGGATCTGCTGTATATACATAAGGCAAGCTGAAGTTTATTTTCCCCCGTATGGGGGAATTCTTAAATATTCTTGTTACCTTTGTTTGAAAATAGCACAGTAGTATTTAATGAGTAAATTGATTAAGACGGATAATGATTATAAAGCATGGTTGACGGAGTTAAAACACCGTATTCGTCAATCGCAGATAAAGGCCGCAGTGAAAGTAAATACGGAGTTGATTCGTATGTACTGGGATTTAGGGCGGGATATTGTAGAAAAGCAATCGGAAAGCAAGTGGGGAAAAGGCTTCTTTAATGAATTGAGCCGCGATCTTAAAGAAGCTTTTCCTGATATGGAAGGCTTTTCTGTTACCAATCTGAAGTATATGAGGCGGATGTATCTGTTTTATAATCAAAGCGATGTAATTCGTCAACAACTTGTTGACGAATTACAAGAAAATATATTCTCTATACCATGGGGACACCAAATTGAAATTTCCACTACCACGAGGGTTGTATCAGCGAGTCCGAACTCAATCTGCTGATTGAGGATCTGCTGTATATACATAAGGCAGGCTGAAGTTTATTTTCCCCCCGAACACGGGGGGAATCCCGACATGTTTGCGTAAGTATTTCCTGTTCATATCCCAATAATACATCATCTGTTTACACTGAATACATCATCTGTTTGCGTCGAATGCATCATCTGTTTGTACCGGATACATCATCTATTTGAGGCATACGCATTGTACTTGCTAATCTTCCTCCTCTTAAAAAATGAGAATCCGCGTAGATATACGATAGTATATCTTATCTTCTTATTTATTTATGTTGTGTCCGTTTTGTGGCCGTTTAGGTGTCCGCTTTCTTATGCAATGTGTTGATTGTGAGTGAGAAAAGGTGTCCGTTTGGGTGGCCGGAATATGGTCCTAAAAAATGTTTAGCGAAACATAGCTGTTTTCTGATAAATAAAAAAAATAAAATATTCCCTGTTACAATATCCATTAAATTTTTATACTTTTGCAGCACCACTCATGTATAACAAATGCGATATACCGCAACGAGAGGCATTAAG
The DNA here is from genome assembly GCA_902388495.1 of uncultured Bacteroides sp. Classification (GTDB taxonomy): domain Bacteria; phylum Bacteroidota; class Bacteroidia; order Bacteroidales; family Bacteroidaceae; genus Bacteroides. The sequence goes on from CABMPP010000038.1 coordinate 10,042, forward strand.
CCCTCGGCTGTGCGGCATATCGCATTTATGTTAGTACATGAGTGGTATCTTTACTAACAAGTCGGGGGCTTTTTCGTTCTCGTTATTTGGACTTTTTTTTGCTTACACATTTTTTATAATACATGATAGGTCTGAGAAGGACCTACGTGATTTTGTCGTTTTCCTGCTTTGCTCGTGATGAGTAGAGCAGGAATTTTATATAAAAAATGTTATTCTGTGAACAACCTCAGTGCATTCTTGTTACTTTTGTAATGGTTTCAAACTAATTAATAGATACAATTATGATAACAGAAAAATTACAACATGCAATTAATGAGCAGATTACGGCTGAGATGTGGTCATCTAACCTTTATTTAGCAATGTCTTTCTTTATGGAGAAAGAAGGTTATTGTGGTATGGCTTCCTGGTTGAGAAAGCAATCTTCAGAAGAAAAAGGCCATGCTTGTGAAATGGCTTCTTATATCATCAAACGTGGTGGTAAAGCTAAATTGGATAAGATTGACGTTGTGCCCAATGACTTCGGTACTCCGCTGGAAGTATTCGAACAGGTTTATGAACACGAATGTCGCGTATCAAAGATGGTTGACGCATTGGTAGACGTGGCTGCTGCTGAAAAAGATAAAGCTACCCAAGATTTCTTGTGGGGGTTTGTTCGTGAGCAGGTAGAAGAAGAAGCTACTGCCGCCGGTATTGTAGATATGATAAAGAAAGCCGGTGCTACCGGAATCTTCTTTGTAGATGCAAAACTGGGAGAACGTAAATAAGATAACCTAAGCTTAATGTGAAATAGAAAAAGGGTATCTGCCTGTAAAATGGTAGATACCCTTTCTTATGTGATTACTGCAATTTTATTTCAGTACGCCCAATTCTTTCCCTACTTTGATAAAGGCGGCGATACACTTGTCAAGATGTTCCTTCTCGTGTCCGGCAGAGATCTGTACGCGGATGCGTGCCTGGTCTTTGGGAACAACGGGATAATAGAATCCGGTCACGTAGATGCCTTCTTCCTGCATGCGTGCCGCATAAATCTGTGACAGCTTGGCATCGTATAGCATCACGGCGCAGATGGCGCTTTGCGTGGGCTTGATGTCGAAACCGGCAGCGGTCATCTTGTCGCGGAAGTAGTTTACGTTTTCCACCAGCTTGTCGTGCAGTGCATTGCTTTCCTTCAGCATCTTGAACACTTCGAGACTGGCACCGATGATGCCCGGAGCCAATGAATTGGAGAACAAGTACGGACGGCTACGTTGGCGCAGCAGATCAATGATTTCTTTGCGTCCCGTAGTGAAGCCACCCAGAGCGCCGCCGAAGGCTTTGCCCAAGGTACCGGTATAGATGTCTACGCGGCCATAAGTATTGTATTGCTCGCTTACGCCATGTCCCGTAGGACCTACCACGCCGGCAGAGTGTGATTCGTCCACCATTACCAGTGCATCGTATTTCTCGGCAAGGTCGCAGATCTTATCCATAGGAGCCACATTTCCGTCCATAGAGAATACGCCGTCCGTAACGACGATGCGGAAGCGTTGCGCCTGGGCTTCTTGCAGGCATCTTTCCAGATCGGCCATGTCGGCATTGGCGTAGCGGTAGCGCTTGGCTTTGCAGAGACGTACGCCGTCGATGATGGAGGCATGGTTCAGAGAGTCGGAGATGATAGCGTCTTCTTCGGTGAAAAGAGGTTCGAATACACCGCCATTGGCGTCGAAGCAGGCGGCATAAAGAATGGTGTCTTCCGTCTGGAAGTAATCGGAGATGGCTGCTTCCAGTTCTTTGTGGATGTCTTGCGTTCCGCAGATGAAACGGACGGACGACATGCCGTAACCACGGCGTTCCATAATCTTTTGGGCAGCAGCAATCAGTCGGGGATGGTTGGATAGTCCCAGGTAATTGTTGGCGCAGAAGTTCAATACTTCCTTGCCTTTCACAGTGATGGCAGCTTGTTGTGCACTTTCAATCAGGCGTTCCTCTTTGTAGAGTCCGGCTTCTTTAATTTCAGCAAGTGTCTTGCTGAGATGGTCTTTCATTTTACCGTACATAGCGATTTAATATTTAATGGTGATGCATGTTAAGAACATGCTCTGCAAAGGACACTATTTTTATTGAAATAAACAATAGCAGAATGATAGAAAAATGAAAAAAAAGTATGTATATTTGCGCCTTGTATAGTAATATAACCTTTATAAATAAGTCTTATGAAAAATATTTTGGTAATTGGAGCTACCGGACAGATAGGTTCGGAACTTACATTGGAGTTGCGTAAACGTTATGGTGATGACCATGTTGTGGCAGGATACATTCCGAGTGCTATGCCTAAAGGGGAACTGAAAGCATCAGGTCCTTCGGCCATTGCCGACGTAACCGACCGTCAGTCCATCGAAGTAGTGGCACGTCAATTCAAGATTGATACCATTTATAATCTGGCAGCTTTGCTGTCGGTAGTAGCCGAAAGTCGTCCGGCCATGGCTTGGAAAATCGGTATCGACGGATTGTGGAATGTGCTGGAGGTGGCGCGTGAGTACGGTTGTGCGGTATTTACTCCAAGTTCCATCGGTTCGTTCGGTGAGAATACGCCCCATGTGCAGACGCCGCAAGATACCATTCAGCGTCCGCGTACAATGTATGGCGTAACAAAAGTGACGACTGAACTGTTAAGTGATTATTATTTCACGAAATATGGAGTAGATACCCGTGCGGTACGTTTCCCGGGAATCATCTCCAATGTGACCCCTCCGGGTGGGGGTACTACGGACTATGCAGTAGATATTTTCTACGCAGCCGTAAGAGGTGACAAGTTTGTATGTCCCTTGAAGCAGGGAACTTATATGGATATGATGTACATGCCCGATGCATTGAACGCTGCCATTTCATTGATGGAAGCTGCTCCGGCAAGACTGAAGCACCGGAATGCATTCAACATCGCCTCCATGAGCTTTGACCCGGAAGAGATTTATAGGGAAATAAAGAAGCATGTACCCGATTTTGAAATGACGTACGAAGTTGATCCTTTGAAGCAAGCCATTGCCGACAGCTGGCCCGATTCGCTGGATGACTCTTGCGCACGTGAAGAATGGGATTGGAAACCGCAATACGACTTGGAATCCATGACCGTGGACATGCTTGAGAAATTAAGAGCAAAATTAAATAAGTGACCGTAGCGGTCCGTAAAAGATGAAAAAACTATTATTGGGATCTATCATTTTCGTCTTCTTAATGTCATGTGGAAATAAGAAGACGAAAATAGATCCCTTTGCTACCATTACAGAAATGGTGGACTCGGTCCATCATAAAACCGATACACTGCAACAGGCAGAAGTTAAGGAAGAACCGAAACCGATGGAAGCAGACGAGCTGTTTGATGATTTTATTTTCAACTATGCTTCGGATGATGCTTTGCAGAGGCAGCGGACATTGTTCCCTTTGCCCTATTATAAGGGGGATACTGTTGTGAAAATCGAAGAGAAGTACTGGAAGCACGATTATCTGTTCACCCAACAAAACTATTACACCCTGCTCTTCGACGATGAAGAGGATATGGAAGTGGTGGGAGACACCACACTGAAATCTGTGCAGGTAGAGTGGATTTACCTGAAGACCCACATGGCAAAGAAGTATTACTTTGAACGGAAAAACGGGATGTGGATGCTCGAAGCCATCAACCTTCGTAAGATAGAAACCGACGAGAATGAGGACTTTGTAGGGTTCTATACGCGTTTTGTGACCGATAGCTTGTATCAGAACCGGCATATATACAATCCGATGCAGTTCATCACCATAGATCCGGATGATGACTTCTCCATTCTGGAAACCACTCTTGACAAGAATCAATGGTATGCATTCCGTCCGACGATGCCCACTGATAAGTTGTCCAATATCAACTACGGACAGAAGAATGAGGACCAGTCGAATACCAAGATTCTGAAGGTGAACGGCATTGGTAATGGTTATTCCAATATCTACTACTTCCGGAAGCGGAACGGGCAATGGGAGTTGTACAAATACGAGGATACAAGTATCTGACCGGTGATTGATGATGAACGATTAATGATGAAAATACCTAATACATTCGGCATTGATGTTGCTGCTGCAAACTACCTGGAATACGGTTCGGAAGAAGAACTCCGGGAGCTGATTGCAGCAGGAAGCATTATCGTGCCCTATCTGCACATCGGTGGCGGCAGCAATCTGCTATTTATCAAGGACTATGAGGGCACGGTGCTGCACTCATGCATCGGTGGTGTGGAAGTGACGGAAGAGGATGAAGAAAAGGTGTCGGTACGTGTGGGTGCCGGCGTGGTGTGGGATGATTTTGTGGCATACTGCGTGGAGCAGGGCTGGTATGGCGTCGAGAACCTTTCGCTGATACCCGGTGAGGTAGGAGCGAGTGCGGTGCAGAACATCGGAGCTTATGGTGTGGAGGTAAAAGATTTGATAACCTCTGTCGAGACCCTGAACATTCGCGGAGAGAAGCATGTTTATCGGAAGGATGAATGTGGATACGCTTATCGCAGGAGCATCTTTAAACAACCTGACATGAAATCGGTATTTGTAACTTATGTAAATTTCTGCCTGAGCAAGGAGGAACATTATACGTTGGATTACGGAACCATCCGGCAGGAGATGGCAAAGCATCCGGTTACCGACCTGAAAACGTTGCGCCGCGTGATTATTGAGATCCGTGAGAGCAAACTGCCCGATCCGAAAGTGCTGGGTAATGCAGGGAGTTTCTTTATGAATCCCATTGTGCCGCGTGCGCAGTTCGAGGCTTTGCAACGTGAGTATCCGGGCATGCCGCATTATGACATGGGAACCGACCGCGTAAAGATACCTGCCGGCTGGATGATAGAGCAGTGTGGCTGGAAAGGCAAATCGCTGGGACCTGCCGCCGTGCACGACAAGCAGGCATTGGTGCTTGTTAATCTGGGAGGTGCGACGGGAGCTGATATCGTGGCGTTGTCTGATGCCGTGCGGGCTTCTGTCCGTAGTAAATTTGGTATTGACATTTCTCCGGAAGTGAATTTTATATAGGTAATTAGATATTATGAGATTAAGAATATTAGGAAGTGGAACCTCTACCGGTGTGCCGGAAATAGGTTGCACTTGTCCGGTTTGTACTTCTGCCGACCCGCGGGATAACCGCTTGCGTGCATCCGCCCTGCTGCATACGGAGGATGCGGTAATACTGATAGATTGTGGGCCTGATTTCAGGGAACAGATGCTGCGTACCGCTTCTTTTGAGAAGATAGACGGTGTGCTGATTACTCACGAGCATTACGACCATGCGGGTGGACTGGATGATTTGCGTCCGTTCGGCCGTTTCGGCGATATTCCTATTTATTCGGATGCTTACACGGCCAATCATCTGCGGGTACGGATGCCTTACTGTTTTGTCGATAAAGCCTATCCGGGTGTTCCCCGCATTTACTTGCAAGAGGTGGAGGCCGGCAAGCCGTTCCAAATTTGTAGCACGGAGGTGCTGCCTGTCCAGGTGATGCACGGCCGATTGCCCATTCTGGGTTATCGCATCGGTAAACGTTTGGGATATATCACGGACATGCATACGATGCCGGAGGAATCTTATGAACAATTGAAGGGGTTGGACGTTCTGGTAATGAACGCCTTGCGTCCGGAACCGCACCCTACGCACCAGAGTATTTCCGAGGCATTGGAGGCAGCCGGACGCATTGGTGCTAAAGAAACTTATTTTATCCACATGAGCCATCATGCAGGGCTGCATGCCGAGCTTATAAAACAACTGCCGCCCCATGTGCATTTTGCTTATGATGGACTTGAAATAGATTTCTAAACTTTTTGAAACATTTGTTTTGTTTTATTAGTAGAAATACTTATTTTTGCAAAAAGTAGATGATTGAATGCCATGAAACTCCGACTTCTCATACAGACAGCTGTCGTTGTGTCCGTAGTGTTGCTATGTACGGGGTTTGGTGTGTATTCGTTTCTACGCTTGAACTCGGTGGAAGACCGACGGGAATTTAACCTTTATACGCTGGTGCCTCAAGATGCCATTGCCGTACTCGAAACCGATCGCATGGCGGATTTAGTAGGGGACATCAACGAACTGAATTGCAGCAAAGACAATCACTTCTTATATGTTTCCGAACTTTTTGTTTACCTGAAGAAGCATCTCTATACCTTGATGGAGGATACCCCACACGGATTGAGCAGGCAGATGAACAAAATGCTGATCAGTTTTCATGAGCCCGATACGCCGTTGAACCAGGTGTTGTATTGCACGCTCGGTTCGGGCGATTATGAGTTGGTAGAGTCTTTTGTGCAGAAGTATTGTTCCAGTACTTTCCCTTCCAGATTCTTTGATTATCATGGAGAAGAGATTCGCATCTACCCGATGTCGGACGGTCGTTTTCTGGCTGCCTACCTGACTTCGGACTTCCTGGCTGTCAGCTTTCAGAAGCGCTTGATAGAACATGTGATTGATGCGCGCCGTGACAAGAAGTCGCTGATGCACCAGCCTTCTTTTTGCGCCATGCATGCGGGCAAGCATAGCAATGTGGCGGCTACGGTTTATGTACGTATGAAGGCGGTGGATATGGGTAAACCTACGGATGGTATTCATCCGCAGACCAGAGTGGGCAGTTGGGCGGAATTTGATATGAAGTTCAATGAAGATGCTATTTATTGTTCCGGCATCAGTCACGATAACGATTCTACGCAAACTTTTATCAATGCCTTGCGTGGGCAGAAGCCTGTGGAAGGTTTTCTGGGAGCTTATCTTCCTGCATCTACATTCTTCTACGATCGTTGGGCACTTTCGGACAGGGAGGCTGTACTCGGTTTTACAGCCCGACAGGAGTACGCCAAGACTGCCTATTCGGATTATATAAAGAAACGGGATGAAGAGTGGATCTCTTTCTTGAACGATTATGCCGGTGAAAGTGTCTTGTCTTGTCTTTTTCAGTCGGGCGATACTTTGAACAAACTTCCCTGTGCGGTGATGTGTGTTCCTATAAAGAACATGCCGGCAGCCGAACGGCGTTTGCAATCTTTGTTATATACCACGCCCCGGGAGGAGGGTGCGCCGCCTATACCCGAGATTTCTCCCGATTATGCCCGATATCCTAAAGCCAGGAGGTTCAAACAGTATGTGCTGCCCCGCAATACGTTGCTCACTCAGATGACGGGCATCACGGAGTCTGCGCTCTATACTTTTGCTTGTTTCTATCGGGGGAATCTGCTATTGGCTCCGGATGCTGTCAGCCTTTCTGCATATATAGATGCGATAGAAAATGGCGAGGTGCTGGAAGGTACTCCGATATATGAAGAAGGAATCGGCAGCCTCTCTCCGAGTTATAATTTTATTATGATGGTAGATATGGAAGAAATGTTGCATCAGCCGGAGGCTTATGTCCGCCTGATACCGAACTTCTTCTTCCGTCAGGCCAAATTCTTCCGCCATTTCATGATCGCTATACAGTTCACGTGCCTGGAAGGGGTGGTTTATCCTAATGTTGTGTTGCTGTATAGGGGATAAATAGGTCTCATATAATAAAAGCTGTATTGGAATGACAATTCAAATTCATTCCGATACAGCTTTTATCATGTTCCTTTGGGGCTTTTAGAACGGCAGATCGTCTTTGGCATCCCCTGCAAGGAATTCCGGTGCGGCACTGGGTGCCGGTGGAGGAACGGGAGCGCCCGGTGCGGGTGCAGCGTTGCTTACGCGTTCTACTTTCCATGCACGGATACTGTTGAACCAGCGGTCTTGCCATTGACGTGCGTCTACGTCGAAAGATACTGTCAGCTCTTCACCCATCTGAATGTTGAATTGCTCAATTTTGTCTGCGCCGAATACGTCGAAGCACATTTTGCGGGGATATTGACCGTGATCTTCAATCACGTATTCCTGTGATTTCCACTCATTGCCTGACTTTGAAACTCCGCCTCTGGGCTGGAGTATAGCGATGATTTTTCCTGTAAATTCCATTGTTCTCTTTTTAAATGATGCGGCGAAGTTACAATTTTTTAGGAATATGAGACGAATAATAGGCTGTTTTTTCTTACTATTTCTTTGTCGTAGGGAATTCTTTTTTTAACTTTGTCCGTTAGTTTAAAAGATAGCAAAATAAAAAACTTAAATATACAGAAGATATGAAATTTATCGTTTCAAGTACTGCGCTCTCCAGCCGTTTGCAGGCTATCAGCCGCGTGATTAATTCGAAGAATGCACTGCCTATTTTGGATTGTTTCCTTTTTGAACTGCAAGACGGAACCTTGTCTGTAACAGTTTCCGACAGTGAAACAACGATGGTTACTACGGTCGAAGTAAACGAAAGTGATTCCGACGGACGTTTTGCCGTTACTGCCAAGACTCTGCTGGACGCTTTAAAGGAAATTCCGGAGCAACCGCTGAACTTTGAGATCAATACCGATTCTCTTGAAATTACAGTACAGTATCAAAACGGTAAATACAGCCTGATGGGGCAGAATGCAGACGAGTTTCCGCAGTCGGCCATGCTGGGTGACAATGCCGTACGTGTGGAAATGGAAGCACAAATATTGCTGGGCGGTATCAACCGCGCCGTGTTTGCTACCGCCGATGACGAGCTCCGCCCGGTGATGAACGGTATCTATTTTGATATCACGACAGAAGATATCACCATGGTTGCATCGGACGGTCATAAGCTGGTACGTTGCAAGACGCTGGCTGCCAAAGGCAACGAACGTGCCGCCTTTATCCTTCCCAAAAAACCTGCTTCTTTGATGAAGAACCTGCTGCCGAAGGAACAAGGTACGGTAACCATCGAATTTGACGAACGCAATGCTGTGTTCACTTTGGAAAGTTATCGCATGGTGTGCCGTCTGATCGAAGGACGCTATCCTAACTATAACTCTGTAATCCCGCAGAACAATCCGTATAAGGTGACGGTAGACCGCCAGCAACTGGTAGGGGCGCTGCGCCGTGTGTCTATCTTCTCTTCACAGGCAAGCAGCCTTATCAAACTGCGCATGCAGGAGAATCTGATTGTGATTTCTGCACAGGACATCGACTTCTCCACTTCGGCAGAAGAAACGCTGGTTTGCCAATATGCGGGCAATCCGATGAGCATCGGTTTCAAATCTACTTTCCTGATTGATATCCTGAACAACATTTCTGCGGAAGAGATAATCATCGAATTGGCAGATCCGTCACGTGCAGGTGTCATCATTCCGGTAGAGCAGGAAGAAAATGAAGATTTGCTGATGTTGCTGATGCCGATGATGCTGAATGACTAAATTTGAAATACAGTAGACAAGTTGACGAGTTGACAAGTTGACGAGGGAATGAGAAGGCAAAAACAATCCCTTTTGTAGACTTGTCAACTCGTTTCCTTGTTGCCTAAATAATAAGAATACAATGAAATTAAATCTGAAAAACCCGCTTGTTTTTTTCGATTTGGAGACTACGGGTACCAATATCAACTCAGACCGAATTGTCGAAATCTGTTATCTCAAAGTATATCCTAACGGGAACGAAGAGGCCAAGACCATGCGCATCAACCCCGAAATGCATATTCCTGCCGAGTCATCGGCTGTTCATGGCATTTATGATGAAGACGTGGCCGATTGCCCGACTTTCAAAGAGGTAGCCCGCAACATAGCCAACGACATCGAAGGATGCGACCTGGCCGGTTTCAATTCCAATCGTTTTGATATCCCCGTTCTGGCAGAAGAGTTTCTACGTGCCGGGGTGGATATCGACATGAGCCGCCGCAAGTTTGTGGATGTGCAGGTTATCTATCACAAGATGGAACAGCGTACTCTGTCTGCCGCCTATAAGTTCTATTGCGGCAGGAACCTGGAAGATGCCCATACGGCAGAAGCCGATACCCGTGCCACTTACGAGGTGCTGATGTCTCAACTGGACCGTTATCCGGAGTTGCAGAACGATGTTGCTTTCCTTTCCGATTATTCCAGCTATAACAAGAATGTAGACTTTGCAGGCCGCATGGTCTATGATGACAAAGGCGTGGAGATATTTAATTTCGGTAAGTACAAAGGTATGTCGGTATCGGAGGTCTTGAAGCGTGATCCGGGTTATTACAGCTGGATACTGAACAGCGACTTTACGCTGAACACCAAGGCCATGCTGACCAAAATACGTTTGCGTGAAATGACTCAGAAATAACTTTCGAAGTTATGGCAAATACACTGAAAGGGAAAAAAATAGTATTGGGCATTACGGGAAGTATTGCCGCGTATAAAGCATGTTACATCATCCGCGGGCTGATAAAGCGCGGAGCAGAGGTGCAGGTGGTCATTACTCCTGCCGGTAAGGAGTTCATTACTCCTATCACTCTGTCTGCTTTGACCAGCAAACCGGTCATCAGTGAATTCTTTGCCCAACGTGACGGTACGTGGAACAGCCATGTAGATCTGGGCTTGTGGGCGGATGCCATGCTGATAGCTCCGGCAACAGCTTCCACCATCGGCAAGATGGCAAACGGAGTTGCGGACAATATGTTGATTACTACTTATCTTTCGGCCAAAGCACCCGTGTTTGTGGCACCTGCCATGGACCTGGATATGTATGCCCATCCTTCCACGCAAAAGAATCTCGACACGCTCCGTTCTTATGGCAACCATATCATAGAACCTGCCACGGGAGAGCTTGCCAGCCACCTGGTAGGGAAGGGGCGTATGGAGGAACCTGAAAATATCATCCGTCATCTGGAGATGTACTTTGCTTCCAAAGAGGGAGACCTGGTAGGAAAAACAGTGATGATAACGACGGGACCCACTTACGAGAAGATCGATCCCGTGCGGTTTATCGGTAACTATTCTTCCGGCAAGATGGGATTTGCGCTTGCCGACGAGTGTGCCAGCCGGGGAGCTAAAGTGATATTGATCGCAGGACCGGTTCAGCAGACTACTCACTTCCCGATGTGCCAATACCATAAGGTGGAATCGGCGAAAGAGATGTTCGATGCTGCTTATGCTTGTTTTGGAAATGTCGATGCCGCGATTTTGTCCGCAGCAGTGGCTGATTATACTCCCGAACAAGTGGCTGACGAGAAAATAAAACGGGAAAAGACCGGAGACATGACGTTGAGACTGAAACCGACACAAGATATAGCTGCTTTCCTGGGAGAGCTGAAGGATAAGATCGATGCCCGGAAAAGAGTGCTCGTAGGCTTTGCCCTTGAAACGAACAATGAGCAACTGAATGCCGAGGATAAACTCAACCGGAAGAATCTGGACTTCATTGTGCTGAATTCTCTGAATGACAAGGGAGCCGGTTTCCGTTACGATACAAACAAAATCAGTATTATCGACCGCGAAGGAAAGACCGACTATCCGTTGAAATCGAAAGCCGAAGTCGCTGCGGATATTGTAGATAAACTGGTGAAAGTATTGAAACACTAAGATACATTATGTTGCGTTCACTTTACATACAAAACTATGCGCTTATCGAAAAACTTGATATAAGTTTCGGTAGCGGCTTCTCCGTGATAACCGGTGAAACGGGTGCCGGGAAGTCCATTATTCTGGGAGCCATCGGTTTGTTACTGGGGCAGCGTGCCGATGTGAAAGCCATTCGCATCGGGGCTTCGAAATGTGTCATTGAGGCCCGTTTCGATATCTCTGCCTATGGCATGCAGCCTTTCTTTGAGGAAAATGAGTTGGAGTATGAGGAAGAATGTATCCTCCGCCGCGAAGTGTCTGCTTCGGGCAAAAGCCGGGCGTTTATCAATGATACGCCGGCCTCACTGGTGCAGATGAAGGAATTGGGTGAACAACTGATTGACGTGCATTCCCAACATCAGAATCTGTTGCTGAACAAGGAAGGCTTCCAACTCAATGTGCTGGATATTCTGTCGCATAACGAGGATGCTCTGTCTGCCTATCAAACCGTATATCGTGAATGGAAGCAGGCGCAGCAGGACCTGGAGGATCTTATGGCTCGTGCCCGGCAAGATAAGACGGACGAAGACTATATCCGTTTCCAGTTGGAGCAGTTGGAAGAAGCCCGTCTAAGTGCCGGTGAGCAGGAAGAACTGGAGCAGGAAGCAGAGATGCTGAGCCATGCCGAGGAGATCAAGGCCGGGCTGTTCCGTGCAGGCCAGATACTCTATTCGGATGAAGGAGGATTGACTTCCGGACTGAAGGAGTGTCTGAATACGATGCTCGGATTGCAGAATGTCTATCCGGCTGCCGGAGAGTTTGCCGAGCGTTTGGAAAGTACCTATATAGAATTGAAAGATATCTCGCAGGAGATTTCCGACAAGGAAGAAGAAGTAGAGTTTAACCCTGAACGCTTGGAGGAAGTGAACGAGCGTCTGAATCTCATTTATACGCTCCAGCAAAAGCACCGGGTATCTACGATAGACGAGCTTCTGGCACTGACGGATGAATATGCCGCCAAACTTTCGGCCATTACTTCATCGGAAGAAAATATAGAGGAACTGAAGGCGCGTTGCGATACCTTATATAATAAGGTGAAAAAGCAGGCTGCTGTTCTTACTAAAGCCCGTACAGCTGCTGCCCGCGAAGTAGAGAAACAGATGGCGGCACGGCTGATTCCGTTGGGCATGCCCAATGTTCGTTTCCAGGTAGAGATCGGCATCCGCAAGGAGCCGGGCATACATGGAGCGGATACCGTCAACTTCTTGTTCTCGGCCAATAAGAACGGAGCATTGCAGAGCATTTCTTCGGTGGCTTCGGGAGGCGAAATAGCCCGTGTCATGCTGTCTATCAAGGCCATGATAGCAGGTGCCGTCAAGCTCCCCACCATTGTGTTCGATGAAATAGATACCGGTGTGTCCGGCGAGATAGCCGACCGCATGGCAGATATCATGCAGGAAATGGGAGAACAAGACCGCCAGGTTATCAGCATCACCCATTTGCCTCAGATTGCTGCCCGCGGATGTGCCCATTACAAAGTATATAAACAAGATAACGAAACCGAAACAAACAGTCATATCCGCCGCCTGACCGACGGGGAGAGGGTAGAGGAGATCGCACACATGCTGAGTGGAGCTACTTTGACCGAAGCGGCGCTGAACAATGCCAAGGTTTTGCTCGGAAATAGTAAATAGTTAAATCATAAATAATCAGATGGTTGATAATAGTGAAATGATTTTCGGCGTTCGTGCCGTGATAGAAGCCATTCAGGCAGGAAAAGATATCGATAAGATATTGGTGAAGAAGGATATTCAGAGTGACTTGTCCAAAGAGTTGTTCGCTGTCTTGAAGGGGACGTTGATACCGGTGCAGCGCGTTCCGGTAGAACGTATCAACCGCATTACGCGCAAGAATCACCAGGGAGTGGTTGCCTTTATTTCATCGGTCACTTATCAGAAGACCGAAGACCTGGTGCCGTTTCTTTTCGAGCAAGGCAAGAATCCTTTGTTTGTGATGCTCGACGGAATTACGGATGTCCGCAACTTCGGAGCCATTGCCCGTACCTGTGAGTGTGCGGCAGTAGATGCAGTGATTATCCCTGCCAAGAACAGTGTGACGGTCAATGCGGATGCTATGAAAACTTCTGCGGGAGCGTTGCATACCTTGCCCGTTTGCCGCGAACATAGTCTGAAGGAAACCCTGCAGTACCTCAAGAACAGCGGGTTCCGCATTGTAGCGGCTACCGAAAAGGGAGACTACGATTACGATAAAGCAGACTATACCGGTCCGATGTGCATCATCATGGGTGCCGAAGACAAAGGTGTCTCTTATGATAATCTGGCGTTGTGCGACGAGTGGGTGAAGATACCGATGTTGGGAACGATTGAGTCCCTCAACGTATCTGTGGCTGCCGGTATTTTGATTTATGAAGCAGTGAAACAAAGAAACAACTAAGATATGAAAAAGAAATTGCTGTTGATGCTCACCCTCTGTTTATTGGCTCAGTGGAGTGTGGCGCAAGCCCCCAAATGGGTAGATAAAGCCAAGCGATCTGTCTTTTCGGTGGTAACTTACGACCAGAACGATAAGATATTGAATACCGGGAACGGTTTCTTTGTAACGGAAGATGGTGTTGCACTGTCCGATTATACGTTGTTTAAAGGCGCCCAGCGTGCGGTCGTCATAAGTTCTGAAGGTGCGCAGATGCCGGTGGAAACAATTATGGGAGCTAATGATATGTACGATGTTGTTAAGTTCCGTGTCAGCATTGGCGGGAAGAAAGTTCCTGCACTGACGCTGGCGGCTACTGCTCCGGCGGTGGGTGCCGATGTTTATCTGTTGCCGTATTCTACCCAGAAAGACCGTTCCTATACAGCCGGAAAGGTAAAAGAGGAGGATAAGGTGGCAGGACAATACTTTTACTATACCCTCGACATGCGTCTGAAGGACAAGATGGTGAGTTGCCCGGTGATGACCGTGGACGGTCAGGTCTTTGGTCTGGCTCAGAAATCATCCGGTCAGGATACTGCTACCATCTGCTATGCCATTGATGCAAATTTTGCCATGGCGCAGAATGTATCGGCGCTGTCGTACGGTGATATGTCACTGAAAGGCATCGGCATTAAAAAGGCATTGCCCGATACGGAGGAACAGGCTTTGGTATTCTTGTACATGGCTTCTGCACAGCTTACCCCGGAGAAGTACATGGAACTTCTGAACGACTATATAGCCCAATATCCCAATAGTGCCGACGGTTATCTCCGTCGTGCTTCCCAGCAATTATACCTGTCTCAGGAAGATGCTTCCATGGATAAGGTTACTGCAGATATGGATAAGGCGCTGGAAGTTGCGGTGAAGAAAGATGATGCTTATTTCAATCGTGCCAAGATGATTTACAACTACGTATTGAGCAAACCGGAGAAAGCATATAAGGATTGGTCGTATGACAAAGCTCTGGAAGAAATAAAGAAAGCGCTGGCTATTGAAGAGCTTCCCGTATATGTTCAGATGGAAGGTGACATCTTGTTTGCGAAGCAAGATTATCCGGCAGCATATACTTGTTACGACAAGGTAAACAAAACAAATCTGGTATCTCCGGCTACCTTCTTTAGCGCTGCCAAAACCAAAGAGCTGATGCAGGCGCCCGCCGAAGAGGTGTTGGCTTTGATGGATAGCTGCATGGTTCGTTTCACCCAGCCGTATACGGAAGAAGCCGCTCCTTACCTGTTGGAGCGTGCCCAGGCACGTATGAATGCCGACCAGGCACGTAATGCCATGTTGGATTACGATGCATACTATAAAGCTGTGAACGGAAATGTAAACGATCTGTTCTACTATTATCGCGAACAGGCTGCCTTGAAGGCCAAGCAATACCAACGTGCGCTTGACGACATGGCCAAGGCTATCGAACTGAACCCGGATGATCTGACGTATCGTTCGGAATTAGCGGTGATAAACATCCGTGTGGGACGCAATGACGAGGCTATGGAAGTGCTGAAGGTAGCCTTGGAAAAAGATCCTAAATATGCAGAAGCCTATCGCCTGATGGGAATCGCGCAGATTCAGATGAAGAAGGACAAGGAAGCTTGTGCAAGTTTTGCCAAGGCGAAAGAGCTGGGCGATCCTAATGTGGATGCGCTGATTGAAAAGCATTGTAAATAAAGAAAAAATAAAGGCTCTGTTTTCACAAGCAGGGCCTTTATTTGGGGAAACTCCCCCAAGTTTAATGTTAAGTCTAGGTGTAAACAGGTTATGAGTGAAATTACTACTTTTGTATATTTATCTAATAAATGCGCGAATTTCAGGAATACTGCACATGCCTCCGTTTTTTTTCACCATGGAATGACTAATGATTATTAATTTAATAAACTAACAGAAGTATGAAAAAAGTAATTTGCAGCCAGAAGGCACCGGGTGCCATCGGTCCTTACAGTCAGGCTATTGAAGCCAACGGAATGATATTTGTTTCAGGACAGCTTCCTATCGATGCAGCTACCGGAGTAATGGCAGAAGGTGCCGAGGCACAAGCCCGCCAGTCTTTGGAGAATATAAAGCATATCCTGGAAGAAGCGGGATGGGGCATGGCAGATATTGTAAAGACAACTGTTTTCCTGGCAGATATGTCTTTGTTTGCCGATATGAATAAGGTTTATGCCACCTATTTTGACGGCTCATTTCCGGCACGTTCGGCTGTTGCGGTGAAAGCATTGCCCAAAGATGCCTTAGTGGAGATTGAGTGCATCGCGGCTCGCTAATAAATCTGCTACAATAAAGCTACTGCCTCCTACGAAGATAAAATCTTCCGGGAGGCTTTTTTCTTGTGCTGCACGTACGGCGGCAGGCACATCGGGATAGCAGGTTCCTTGCAGTCCTGCAGCAGAAGCGAGATCCTGCAATTCCTTTTCGGGCAATGCACGTTTCACACTGGCTTTTGTAAAGTAATAAATAGCTTCCCGGGGGAGTAATGCCAGCACACCCCGGATGTCCTTGTCGTTCACCATACCTATCACGATGTGCAGCTGGCGGTAGGATTGTTGCCTCAGTTGTTCTACAATGTAAGTGATGCCACCTACGTTATGTCCGGTGTCGCAGATCAGGGCAGGGGCATCCTGCAACTTCTGCCAGCGTCCCATCAGTCCTGTCAGTTCAACGACGTGGGCAAAGCCGCTGCGTATGGATTGTTCGTCCAGACGGTAATTGGCTTCTTTCAGAAGGGGGAGGGCAGTCAGGACGGTACGGGTATTCTTTATCTGGTAGAGTCCTTTCAACTCGCATTCTACGCCGGAGTAATCTTCGCGGTCATTCTCTTCGGCAAAATAGATGGGAGCATCCATCTCTTGTGCCTTTTTCAGGAATACGGGTTTGGTTTCGGGAGTCGTCTCGCCAATCACAACGGGGACACCGCTTTTGATAATCCCTGCTTTCTCCCCGGCTATCTTCTCCAATGTATCTCCCAGAAACTGCGTGTGGTCAAAGCTGATATTGGTGATGATGCACAAGTCCGGGTGAATGATGTTGGTACAATCCAGACGGCCGCCAAGACCCACTTCGATAACAGCTACATCTACCTTTTCATCGGCAAAGTAACGGAAGGCCATTGCGGTGGTCAGTTCAAAGAATGATGGTTGCAGCGGTTCGAAAAAACTGCGTTCCTCTTCTACAAAACGGATCACGTATTCTTCCGATATCGGCTGGCCGTTGACCCGTATGCGTTCGCGGAAATCCACCAGATGCGGAGAGGTATAAAGTCCCACCCGGTAACCCGCTTCTTGCAATATGGCGGCAATCGTGTGAGAGCAAGATCCTTTTCCGTTCGTCCCCGCTACATGTATGCTGCGGAAGGCATGGTGCGGATGTCCGAAGTGCGCATCCAATGTCAAAGTGTTTTCCAGCCCCTCTTTGTACGCCGAGCCGCCTATCTGCTGGAACATGGGCACACTGTTATATAAGTAAGTTAAAGTGTTCTGATAATCCATCTTTTATAAAATTTAACGGGGAAGCAATCCTTTCTCCTTATTTATTTGTTTATCTTTAGAAGCAACAAAGATAGTGCAAACCGCAAGCAGTACAAAATAAGCTTGCTTATTTTTATTGTTGAGGTGCCGCCTGTCTTATCTAAAGATATTAACAATTTAAATCTAACTGAGTATGGGAGCTAAGAAAAATTTTGTGATCGACACGAACGTTATCCTTCACGATTATAACTGTCTGAAGAATTTTCAGGAAAATGACATTTACCTTCCCATTGTAGTCCTCGAAGAACTGGATAAATTCAAGAAAGGCAACGAGCAGATTAATTTCAATGCCCGTGAGTTTGTCCGCGAACTTGATTTGATTACCGATGACAACCTCTTTACCAAAGGTGCCCCCCTGGGCGAAGGCCTGGGACGCTTGTTTGTGATTGCCGGTACGGTAGATTCTCCCCGGGTGCGCGACTCTTTCCCCGAACGCATCCCCGACCATCAGATTCTGGCAGTGGCAGACTGGCTTTCCGAGAAGAAACCGAAAATGAAATCCATCCTTGTTACGAAAGATATAAATCTTCGTATGAAGGCCCGTTCCATCGGCTTGCTGTGCGAAGACTATATCAACGACAAAGTGGTTAATGTAGATATATTCGAAAAGTCGAATGAAACCTTCGAAGGAGTCGATCCTACTTTGATAGACCGCATTTACTCTTCCAAAGAGGGATTGGATATCAGCGAATTCGATTTTAAGGATATCATTCATCCCAATGAATGCTTCGTGCTGAAGAGCGACCGCAGCAGTGTGCTTGCGCGCTATAATCCATTTACCCATTCCGTTTGCCGGGTGAACAAGATGAAGAATTACGGCATCGAGCCGCGTAATGCCGAGCAAAGTTTTGCTTTCGAAGTTCTGAACGATCCCAATATCAAATTGGTGGCTCTGACCGGTAAGGCAGGAACCGGTAAGACTTTATTGGCATTGGCTGCCGCCCTTGGTAAGCTCACTGATTATAAGCAAATTCTATTGGCACGTCCCATTGTGGCTTTGTCTAATAAAGACCTGGGCTTCCTCCCCGGGGATGCGAACGAAAAAGTAGCTCCTTATATGCAACCGTTGTTCGATAATCTGAACGTAATCAAACACCAGTTCGCTTCCAATTCTTCCGAAGTAAAACGCCTGGAAGATATGCAGAAAAGTGAACAGCTGGTTATCGAAGCCCTGGCTTTTATCCGTGGACGCAGTCTGAGTGAGACCTATTGTATCATCGATGAAGCCCAGAACTTGACTCCCCATGAGATAAAGACCGTTATAACCCGTGCCGGTGAAGGCACAAAGATGGTGTTCACCGGTGACATCCAGCAAATAGACCAACCCTATCTGGATAGCCAGTCCAACGGGCTTGTCTATATGATTGACCGCATGAGAGACCAGAACCTGTTTGCCCATGTAAACCTGGTGAAGGGAGAGCGCAGCCAGCTGAGCGAACTGGCAAGTAATTTGATGTAAGAAAAGTTCTTTATTGTGGAATACTCCCTTTCTATCCCGTTCTCTTTCTGTTAAAAGAAGAGGCGGGATAGTCTTCTTTATGGGTGATAATTTTTTATTATAACATTTTTCATCTGTTTTTTGTCTGCTTTGACCAAAATAATGTATCTTTGCGTCGCCTAAAACAAAATTGTCAAGTGTAATGAAGCGAAAAATTTTTCGTCGGTACCTTTCTGCGAAAGTGTTGCCGATATGGACTATTCTGTTAATTGACGTGTTTATAATCGTCATATCGACACTATTGGCCTATGCTCTCCGGTATGATTTCAGAAGTATCTTCCTGGAATCGTCTACTATCGATAAAACTATTTTATGGACGGTGGTCATTAATCTTATATTTTTCCGTGTATTTCGTACCTATTCCAACGTACTGCGCTTTTCTTCGTTTGTAGATATCATGCGGATTTTTGTGTCGTTGACCGTGTCGTATGCACTGTTGATGATTACCAGCGTTCTTACGGAAAGCTATCTGGACTTTCATCTGGCTCCGGTCAGCGTGCTGTTCATGTCTTATATCATCAGTTTTGCCATGATGGCATGCTCGCGTGTGGTTGTCAAGACTTTCTTTGAGGCATTGAATTTTGACGGTACGCACAGTGCCAATGTGTTTATCTACGGCGCCAAGGAAGCCGGCGTTAATATTGCCAAAGCGTTGCGCGTCAATTTGCGCAACCACTACCGTTTGCGTGGATTTATTGCGGATGAACCGGAACTGATCAATAAGGTGATGATGGGTGTCAGGGTATTCCCCAATGACGATACTTTGATCGATAACCTGAGTGACCGTGATGTGCATACTATCATCATTTCTCCTGCCAAGATGGAGGAGTTGAAGAAATCGGATATGGCCGATCGTCTGCTGGCGCATAACATCAAGCTGATGACTGCTCCTCCGTTGAGTGAGTGGAACGGCCAGGTCCTGAACCGTACCCAATTGAAAGAAATCCAGATTGAAGACCTTTTGCAGCGCGATCCTATCGAGATCGATATTCGTAAGGTGGCTTCCCATCTGGAGGGCAAGCGGGTTATGATTACCGGTGCGGCCGGTTCCATCGGTAGTGAAATCATGCGTCAGGTAGCATCCTTCAATCCCTATAAACTGATTCTGGTGGATCAGGCTGAAACTCCTTTGCACGACATCCGCCTGGAATTGCAAGACCGCTGGCGCGATATCGATGCGGAAACCATTATTGCCGATATCTCTAATGCAACCCGTATGGAGGATATCTTCCGGGAGTTCAAGCCTCAGTACATTTTCCATGCTGCCGCTTATAAGCATGTACCGATGATGGAGGATAATGTTTCCGAATCAATTCAGATCAACGTGTTTGGCACGCGTACAATTGCCGATTTGGCTGTGAAGCACGGTGCGGAGAAGTTTGTGATGATTTCTACCGATAAGGCTGTCAACCCTACGAATGTAATGGGATGCTCCAAGCGTATATGTGAAATCTATGTGCAGTCTTTGGCTAAGAAATTGCAGAAGGAGGGAAAACAGGCCACGCAGTTTATCACGACCCGTTTTGGTAATGTATTAGGTTCCAATGGCTCTGTTATTCCCCGTTTCCGCGATCAGATACAGCGCGGTGGCCCGGTGACGGTGACCCATCCCGAAATTATCCGTTATTTCATGACCATTCCCGAGGCTTGCCGCCTGGTACTCGAAGCCGGCAGTATGGGTAATGGGGGAGAGATATACATCTTTGATATGGGCAAACCGGTGAAGATTGTAGACCTTGCCAAGCGCATGATCAGTCTTTCGGGACGTACCGATGTGAAGATTGAATTCACGGGTCTTCGTCATGGCGAGAAACTGTATGAGGAGTTGCTCAATGTGAAAGAGTTGACCAAGCCGACCTATCACGAGAAGATCATGATAGCCACTGTGCGCGAATATGATTATGATGAAGTGAAGGAACGCATACAGAAGCTGATCGACGTAAGCTATACTTACGATCAGATGAAGATCGTAGCTGCCATGAAGGATATCGTTCCGGAGTTTGTCAGCAAGAATTCTTGCTTTGAAGCATTGGATAAGAAGTCTTAAAGCGAATTTACTAAAATAGAAAACGCCCCGTAACATCATTACGGGGCGTTTTCGTTTTCAATATCTCTTTATTCCTTATTCGCGTGAAGAGAAATATTTCAGGAATTGCGTACGCTCGAACATATTGACTCCCTTCGGATCATTTACGTTCAGGATGCCCTTGAACTGATTGACAGTTTCCATTCCTTTGCGGTCCATCCATAAATTAAGGAAACGAACGAACTCTCCGATGATTGAAACGGAGTTCTGATAAAGTACGCTGCATATTTCTACGGCCGATGCACCTGCCAGTATCGCTTTTACAACTCCTTCAGGAGAGTGGATGCCACCGGAAGCGGCATAATCCAAATTGGTAACGGCTGCCGAGGCGATGCCTATCCAGCGCAATGCTTTGGACAAATCTGCTTCGTTGCTGAATACATTGCCCGAAGCTTGTACCATCTTTTCGATGTTGATATCCGGTTGGTAGAAACGGTTGAACATCACTACCGCAGCAGCACCGTTCGCATACAACTGGTCGATGAGCGCTATCGGGTTGGTAAGATTGTCTCCCAGCTTCATGATAACGGGAATCTTAACGGTTTTCTTGATGTGGCTTAAGATGTCAATGTGGCGTTGCTCAAAAGAGCCGTAAGTGTATTGCACATCCGTTTGCAAGGCGAGGATATTAATTTCCAATGCATCTGCGCCGGCTTCTTCTATTTTCGTTGCAAATTCTATCCAGTCGGCATCCTGATAGCAGTTGATGCTGGCAATGATAGGTATGTTGCATACTTTCTTGCTCTCTTTAATCAGATTCAGGTATTCACCCAATTTGTGTTCGCGGATATATCCTACAAGGTAGTCACTGCCTTCGGGATACATGTTCGGGTCTCCCAGCCAGTCGGCTTCCATCATAATCTGCTCTTCAAAAAGCGATTTTAGTACGATGGCGCCTGCGCCTGCTTCAGCTAATTTCTGATTTTTTGCTGCACTGTCTGTCAGTCCGGAACTGCTGATAATGATCGGGTTTCTCAGTTTCAACCCTGCAAAAGTAGTTTCTAATGTTGCCATGATAATGTAATTTAATAGTTTCTTTCTCCGAAAATTTTGCTTCCTACGCGTACTAAAGTGCTTCCGGCTGAGATGGCTTCGTGATAATCGTGAGACATTCCCATGGATAACTCCCTGAAATACTCTGCGTCGGCAAACCAGGTGGCTTTCGCTTCCTGGAAGAAGCTACTTAATGAACAAAATTCAGCCTTGATTTGTTCGACGTTGTCTGTGTTCGTTGCCATGCCCATCAGTCCGCATATCCGGATGTTTTTTAGCTCCTTCCATTCGCCGCCTGCCAGCATCTCCCGGCATTCGTCCGGACTGAATCCGAATTTGGTTTCTTCGCGGGCAATATGCAGTTGCAGCAGGCAGTTCACGGTTCGGTCTGCCTTTGCAGCTTGCTTGTTGACTTCTGCAAGCAGCTTGTAGGAGTCTATGCCATGGATCAGCGCTACGTAGGGAACAATGTATTTTATTTTATTGGTTTGCAGATGCCCGATGAAATGCCATTCTATGTCTTTGGGAAGACTTTCGTACTTGGCCGTCATTTCCTGCACCTTGCTTTCTCCGAACACATGCTGTCCGGCACGATATGCTTCTTCTATCGCCTCGTTGGGGTGAAATTTGGAAACAGCCACCAGTCGTACCCCTTCAGGCAGTTCGCTCAGTACTTGTTTTAGATTCTCTGCAATGTTCATACTTTTATCGATTGAAGATTGACGATTAAAAGTTAATCAGACTTCCGGTTTGTCATCAGGTTCTGCGCTGTAGGGATATACGTCCATAATCGCAGTTTCTGCTACAGATCCGATCTGATAATCGGCCATCGTGCCTTTCATCCCTTCATCCAACTTCTTCACTGCATCACGCAAGTCGGCAGCCTGTACCAATACCTGGGTCGATGTTTTCTTTTCGGCACCGCTTTTTTCATCCAGTGTGATGAATATTAGTTTGCATTTAAACCAGCGGTCGGCGGCTTCTTCTTCGCTGGGGAACAATTCGCTATAGTTGGCACGTTTGATGTCCGATACGGTGAATTCTCCCGAAATGAACGGTGTCATTTCTTCGATGATGCGCGCTTCTGCCTCTGTAAAGCTGAGGGCATCTACGAGATACGGTTCGGTTACTTTCTTGTTCATTCCGTTTTCCATTGTTTTCTCGTAACGGATCTTGCACTCAAACCATGTATGCATTGCCATAATTTTCTGTTTTTTAGTTAGTGATTTATTGTTACTTAAGTTACTTATACCTATCCCTTATGCGTGCCTGGGCTTGCAAAAGGGAGTACAAAGATAGGCAAAAACTAATAGATTTTACCCAATCCGTGGGAATATATTGATGAATAAAAAGCTTCAAATCTTTTTTTCTTATGTCTTTATCATACAATGGCTGTGTGCTTCTCCAAACTCTTTTCATTAAGACTTTTCAGCCTTTCATCTTGTTTCATAATCTTTTTTAGCAGATAATGGGGGATGTATGAAATCTGAAAAAGATGCAAAGGTGGGATGAAGTTGTGTGAATGAGGATAATCCTTTGAAGAGAAGTTACTGAAAATGTAATATTGATGCGTAAATGATTGATATTTAGATGTGTATTGGAAGTTTTTAGAAGTGTCTTTTAAACGTTCGTTTAATGGACGCAAAGATAATGCTGTTTT
>CABMPP010000039.1 GCA_902388495.1 uncultured Bacteroides sp.
TGTAGCTTTTTGTCCGTTTGCTGACCATTTCTGTCCAGCACGTTCAGCGGAGAGACAGGGATTCGAACCCCGGGTACCTCGCAGTACAACGGTTTTCAAGACCGCCGCAATCGACCACTCTGCCACCTCTCCAAAACTACTTCTTCAAGCAGTACTTTCCGTTGAAAGCGGTGCAAAGGTACAACTCTTTTTTTATTTCACAAACTTTTCCACATAAAAATATTATCTGGACAACATTTAGTCAACCATGTAATAAGGCATGTACTGCAAACGAATTCGTTTCCACAAACAGTCACGTCCGTTTCTACAAGCAGAAACGACAGTTCCCATTAGCAGAAACGCGCGTTCCCATTATAAGAAACTGCAGTTCCCATTAGTAGGAACGGGCGTTCCCAACGATAGGAAATTGTAGTTTCCACGTACAGAAACGCCAGTTTCCTACCTATAGGAAACTGTAATACATTATATATCAACTACAAAAAAGATATACATACCACAAAAAGAAACTATATTCTTACTCAACCTCCCCAGCTATAAGCGTCTACATAGTCATCAAAATAATCATCGAGTTGAAGTCCACATTCTTTAGCTATACGGATGATATATTGTTGATCGGCAGGTTTTATCAGCAAGTCTCCCTTGCGAACAAGGTAATAGTTCTTTCTACCAAAATGAGAAATAAGTCGCCAACGGAAAGTATCGGAGTTTCGAACAGTCAAGGATTCGATGGCACGTGTAAAACCTTTGGCATAACGCACTGTATCATTCGGACAATAGTATTCACATTTTCCCTGCATGGCCTTCAGTTTATTCGGAGTCAAGGTAGGCAAGAAGGGATATTTAACAGGAGCATGCTCCAAAGCGATATGACGCAAGCAAGTTGAAGTTTTAGCACAATCGGAAGATGCACACAGACCAAAGCCATAAGGAACTTGCGAATAATCAAAGATTTCCATATTATATAAGATTTTTTACCTGCAAAGGTAAGCATAATAAATCAGACAACGAGAGAATACAGGATAAAATAGCAACTATGAGAGCAAACGCTCACCCTCATAGTTACCACCATAGTTACTCTCATACTTCAAATGCCGATGAATAAAGGGATACAGAGATTTTATGAGGGTATGAGAGTAAAATGCCTTGCAACTTTTTTTTGAGAAAGAGATTTCAGAAGAATATTATGGGGATAATCACTACCTAATAATAGTTATTTTATGCTGTCCAACATAAAAAGGAAGGTATCTCCTATGCAATTACGGAAATTTTTCCGTAATTTCGCGCCCTCAATAAGAAGGATAACATTTCTAACCCACTAACAAAATGAATTTATGGAATTGAACAAAACCTTTACCAACGGGCTTTGGAACAAAGAAATCAATGTCAGTGATTTCGTTAGTAAGAACATCGCTCCCTACTCAGGGGATGCCTCTTTCCTGCAAGGACCTACCGAGCGTACCAAACGCATCTGGGACGTATGCCTGAAAGCACTTGAAGAAGAAAGAAACAATAACGGAGTCCGCTCTTTGGACAATGTCACCATCTCAACCATCACTTCCCACAAAGCCGGATATATCGACAAGGAGAATGAACTGATTGTCGGCTTGCAGACCGACGAGCTCCTGAAACGTGCCATCAAACCTTTCGGCGGCATCAACGTAGTGGCAAAGGCTTGCCACGAAAACGGCCTGGAAGTGGACGACAGAGTAAAAGATATCTTCACGCACTACCGCAAGACGCACAACGACGGCGTTTTCGACGTATACACCGAAGAAATCCGCTCCTTCCGTTCACTGGGCTTCCTCACCGGTCTGCCCGACAACTATGCCCGCGGACGTATCATCGGTGACTACCGTCGACTGGCCCTCTACGGCATCGACCGCCTCATCGAAGCCAAGCTAGAAGACCTGCACAACCTGACAGGTCCGATGACCGAAGCACGCATCCGCCTGCGCGAGGAAGTGGCAGAGCAAATCAAAGCATTGAAAGAAATCAAGGTGATGGGCGAATATTACGGGCTCGATCTCAGCCGTCCCGCCACATCGGCCCAGGAAGCCGTGCAATGGGTATATATGGCATATCTGGCTGCCGTAAAAGAACAAGACGGCGCCGCCATGTCACTGGGTAACGTTTCCTCGTTCCTCGATATCTTTATCGAATACGACCTGGCTCATGGCAAGATTGACGAAACCTTTGCGCAGGAACTGATCGACCAGTTTGTCATCAAGTTGCGTATGGTCCGCCACCTGCGTATGCAGTCGTATAACGATATATTTGCAGGCGACCCCACCTGGGTGACCGAAGCCATCGGCGGCCGCTTCAACGACGGACGTGTGAAAGTGACCAAAACTTCCTTCCGCTTCCTGCAAACGCTGTACAACCTCGGCCCCTCTCCCGAACCGAACCTGACCATCTTGTGGAGCCCCGAACTGCCGGAAGGTTTCAAGGAGTTCTGCGCCAAAGTGTCCGTCGACACCAGCTCCATACAGTACGAAAACGATAACCTGATGCGCGAAGTACGCAACTGTGATGACTACGGCATTGCCTGCTGCGTATCTTACCAGGCCATCGGCAAGCAAATCCAGTTCTTCGGCGCACGCGCCAATCTGGCCAAGGCATTGCTGCTTGCCATCAACGGCGGACGTTGCGAAAACACCGGTACCGTCATGGTGAAAGGAATCCCCGTGCTGACCAGCGACACGCTGAAGTTCGAAGAAGTGATGGCTAATTATAAGAAGGTGCTGACCGAAATTGCCCGCGTCTACAACGAAGCAATGAACATCATCCACTACATGCACGATAAGTATTACTACGAAAAGGCACAAATGGCATTCGTCGATACCAACCCGCGCATCAACCTGGCTTACGGTGTTGCAGGACTTTCCATCGCCATCGACTCTCTGTCTGCCATCAAGAATGCCAAAGTCACCGCCCGCCGCAACGAAATCGGTCTGACGGAAGGCTTCGACATAGAAGGCACCTTCCCCTGCTTCGGCAATAACGACGACCGTGTGGACCACCTCGGTGTAGACCTGGTTTATTACTTCAGCGAGGAGTTGAAGAAACTGCCCGTTTACAAGAATGCCCGCCCCACCCTTTCACTGCTCACCATCACCTCCAACGTGATGTATGGCAAGAAGACCGGCGCCACTCCCGACGGACGTGCCAAAGGTGTTGCCTTCGCTCCGGGTGCCAATCCGATGCACGGACGCGACAAGAACGGTGCAATCGCCTCCTTGAGTTCTGTTGCCAAGTTGCGCTACCGCGACTCACAAGACGGAATCAGCAATACATTCTCCATCGTTCCGAAGTCCTTAGGTCCCACGGCGGAAGAGCGCGTAGAGAATCTGGTTACGATGATGGACGGTTACTTCACTAAAGGTGCCCACCACCTGAACGTAAACGTGCTGAACCGTGAAATGCTGGAAGACGCCATGGAGCATCCCGAGAAATATCCGCAACTCACCATCCGTGTTTCCGGTTATGCCGTGAACTTCGTGAAGTTGAGCCGCGAACACCAACTGGAAGTTATCAGCCGTTCGTTCCACGAAAGAATGTAATATGATAAACGTACACTCCTACGAAAGTATGGGAACATTCGACGGGCCGGGCCTCCGGCTCGTCGTTTTCCTTCAAGGATGCCCGTTCCGTTGCTTGTATTGTGCCAATCCGGATACGATCGATATAAAAGGCGGCACTCCCACTCCCCCGGAAGAAATTCTGCAAATGGCCATCAGCCAGAAGGCGTTCTTCGGGAAAAAAGGAGGCATCACCTTCTCCGGCGGAGAACCTACCCTGCAAGCCGAAGCGCTGATTCCTCTTTTCAGGGATTTAAAAGCAAACGGCATTCATACCTGCCTGGACAGCAACGGAGGCATCTGGAATGAAAAGGTAGAAGAACTATTGGGTTTAACGGATTTAGTATTGCTCGATATCAAAGAGTTCAACCCCGAGCGTCATCGTGCACTGACGGGACGAGGCAATGAGCAGACGCTCCGCACCGCTGCCTGGCTGGAGGAGCATGCACGCCCATTCTGGCTGCGCTATGTCCTGGTTCCGGGATATAGTGACTTTGAAGAAGACATCCGCAGCCTTGGCAAGCACTTGGGAGATTTCAAGAACATACAGCGGGTAGAGATACTTCCTTACCATCGGCTGGGCGTACACAAGTACGAAGCCATGGACTTGGAATATCAGCTAAAGGAAGTAAAAGAAAATACTCCCGAACAGTTGCTGCGGGCAGAACAACTGTTCAAGGAGTATTTTGAGAATGTAATAGTGAATTAATACGTCAATCGAATTCCCGCCTGCAACGTAAAGTTGCACGGGTTTTCTTTACGTATCGTCTGCACAGCCGAACCGTCGTCGAAGAAATAAGATACTCCCGGTTCCACGTACAAACCCACTCTGTTACTTATATTATATTGTGCACCCACAGCCCCCATCACAGATAGCTGCACGGGCTTCACGGTTTCGTTCTCACTGCCGATCTTGCCATACACACATTTCTCAATGGCACCGCCGCCCGAAACGTACATTGTGAAATTCTTGTTGTCCACAAAGTTCCAGTTAGCCCGCACCGGAATGCCGATATAATGCAATTTCTGGCTCAACTTTTCGGAACTTCCTTCAAACCTTACGTCCGAAGCAAGATAAGTATAAGTCACACCGCTCTCCACCGAAAATCCCTTCGGCAGGTTCTTCCGCACTGAAACGCCAAAACTGAGCGGTTGTTTATGATCAATGGAAGCAATCTGGTTTTCACGTCTTTGCAAGTAAGGCAAACCATCCTTAAAAACTAACTCCTGACCACTCGGAATACTAACAATACCATTGGCAGTAGACGACAGATCTACTTTATCACCATAAATCGGATTACCGGGTGCCATACTCTGATATAAGTTCTCATCTCCTCCCGCATTTGCCAATGAAAAACCTCCCGTATTTCCTACAGACAAGCCAACAGCCCATCCTTTGGATTGAGAAGCAGATTTCTTCTCAGCGGGAAGATGCAGTTTGTCCCGTCCCGACGGACGATAGCGTTCTCCTGTCCTTTGCTCAGTCCCCCTGTCCTGGGCAACCGTAGTATTATCTTCTGTACTTTCTGCAACCGGTTCTTCAACTTGCCGACCGATATCCTCACTATTTATTTCGGAAACAGGTAAAGGCTCTCCTTCCTGTTCTTTTTCTGCTACTATCTCTATATGCTGAGCCACCAAAGAGTGACGCACTGCATTGTTTGTCACCGACGAACCTACATGTACCTTATATATAGGTTCCGCCGGATTAGTCTGTACTGCGGGTGCTGTCTGTTCGGGCAAATCATCCGGAATTGCAGCCAAAGCAGGCACCGACGTACGCCGCACCTCATCTGCCACCGGACTTTGCAACAGCCACAAACTGACAGACGACACAGCCACCAGCAACGCCGCAGCTGCCGCCACTGCCCACCGACGGAAAGGCACTATCCGTCGCGGCCCGGCAATCAGAGGCTCATCGGCAGAAGTCCCCGTAGCAGACAATTCCTTCTCCAACCGCTCCCAACCGGAAGCCGGCATCGGTTCTGAATAATCTTCCAGCCGGTCCTTTATCTTCTTCAACCACAATTCATCTTTCATACGTTCCTTCATTTATGCATTTCTTTTCATCCACTCGCGCACCTTTGTTGCCAAAGCCGCTTTAGCGCGTGTCAGCTGCGAGGCCGATGATTTTTCATTAATCCCCAATATTTGAGCTATCTCTTTATGGGGCTTGTCTTCAAAAACATATAAGTTGAATACAGTACGGTAGCCTGCGGGCAGTTCGCTGATAAACTGCATCAGCACTTTCTGAGGAATCACATCTATCGTCGAGCTGTCCGGTTCATCGTAGGTTTCGGGCACACTGTCCAAAGCCGATGCCTGGTTCATCACATCATTCTTCCGCAAATGCTGCAACACTGTATTCACCATCACACGTTCCATCCACGCACGCAAGGAACCTTCTCCCCGCCAAGTGAATTTATCGAAAGAATCGAAAAGCTTCAGGAACCCGTCATGCATCAAGTCCTCGGCAGTCTCCCTGTCGCCGGCATAACGGAGGCACACGCTGAGCATACGTCCTGCGTAACGCTCATACAGTTCTTTGCGGGCCGAGTTGTCTCCTTGCCTGCAATGTTCTGCCAGTACCTGTTCTTCCATTCTTTCTCTTAACACGTGTTTACCTTATAAATGCAACGAGCACAAAAGTACTGCATCGGCCAGAGAAGAAAATCATGCTTTCAATTCTTTAACAATCTTCTGTGCAGTAAATGCCTCTCGACCGTATTTTCTGAATACAAAGAAGAGTATTAGTTTAAAAAAGTAAAAACCTATCCATTTATGAAGAGACAGAAAATGACATTCGCAGTATTGATGCTTTTATTCCTGACCATGCCTATGCTGCAATCATGCTTAGACGATTGGGATGACAAAGACAATCCTCTGTTTGCTATCGGCACGGTGAAGGTCATCGAAGGGAGAGATTATTATTTCGCGCTGGATGAAGGGAGTAAACTATATCCGGGCGACACCACTTATGTTCACAATTACGCCGTAGTGGACGGTCAACGTGCCTTTGTCTACTTCGATGAACTGACAGATAAAGTAGCAGGGTATGAGTACAATGCCAAAATCAGACATATCGAAAACATCCTGACGAAAGACATCTACTTCATGCCTGCCGAAAAGAACGACAGCATTGGAGACGACCGCATCAACGCCACCGACTTCTGGGTTACGGGCGATTATCTGAACATCAAATACCAGTTCTACCACAGCAATGACACAGACAAGAAGCACATGCTGAACCTGATTGTCAATGAAGCATCTACCGGCGAAAACGACAAACCGGATTACGTCAATCTGGAGTTCCGCCACAATGCCTTCAATGATAGCCAAC
Source organism: uncultured Bacteroides sp. (assembly GCA_902388495.1). GTDB lineage: Bacteria > Bacteroidota > Bacteroidia > Bacteroidales > Bacteroidaceae > Bacteroides. The sequence continues at coordinate 6,919 of CABMPP010000039.1, forward strand.
AGCTATTGGGTACCGGATTGGCTTCTTTCAAACTGGATAATATAGCCGGACTGCTGGAAGGGAAAAAAGGATTGCGCATCCGTGTAAAGAGCTTATACGATGGTGAACGTTTTGCTACTATCGACATCAAGAAAGAAGAGAATTAAATCTCTCTCCTTGGAAAACACTATTTTAACATCTCAATGAAGAGCGGAGTGACATGACTAACATGTTACTCCGCTTCCTTTTTCCCGCTTTCGGAACCGTCTTTTCCGGCTTCAGCAAATTCTTCCCGGATTATGTCCAGACACCTTGCTACTTTTGCTCAAAAATTAAATGAGACATGAGAACAAAAGTACATCCCATTTTATTATCCGGCATTGTTTTCCTGCTTTATGCATGCAGCGGAAAAGATGTAAGAAGAGAACAAAACCTGCTGGTTCGTACGGCCGATGCTTCTACACTCTCCAGCAAAGATAGCAGAGAATTCCCTTTTATCGCCCAACCTTTCCGCACTTCTGAACTATCATTCAGAGTAAGCGGCCCCATAAACCATCTGGACGTCTATGCAGGAAATCAATGCAAACAAGGCACAATTATCGCCAAAATAGATCCACGTGACTTCCAAATCCGTAAAGAACGTGCCGAGGCCGTGTATCAGCAGGCAAAGGCAGAATTCGAACGCATCCGAGTATTATACCAGAAAGAGAATATCTCAGCCAGCACCTACGAAAAAGCAAAAGCCGATTATGCCTCTGCGAAAACAGCTTTCAAAACAGCTGCCTATGAATTGGAAGATACTCGCCTGACAGCTCCGTTCACCGGATATGTAGGTGAGGTATATATAGAGAAATATCAGGATGTTAAAGCTACTCAACCCGTTCTTTCATTCATTGATATACATCAACTCAAAATAGAAATCTATGTTACACAAGATATTGCCTACGCTGCACAAAAGATGGATAGCATGCAGGTATACTTCGATGCCATGCCCCACAAAACATTCAAAGCACACATTGCCGAAGTATCCAAAGGAACTACTCAAAACAATCTTTCCTATCTTCTGACAGCCTTTCTTCCCAATAAAGACGGTGACCTCCTGGCGGGTATGTCCGGCAAAGCGGTATTGGACATTCCGCAGGCAGAGCGTTCGTCCGGGGTCTGCATCCCCCAGGCAGCGCTCTGTCACCGTCCTTCGGAAGGGGACTATGTGTGGGCAGTCCATCCCCTGACAAAAGACGTTAGTCTCAGAAAGGTTGAGATAAAAAAACTGTTACCGGACGGCTATGTCCAAATCAGCCGGGGGTTGAAAGCCGGTGAGACAGTAGCTGTCAGCAGTCTCCGTTTCCTCTCGGACGGAATGAAAGTAACCACCATCTCTAAGACTGAATAATCATGAAACTGGTAAAATACTTTTTGCAGAAGAAAGCAGTCACCCTGTTACTGTTGGCATTGGTATTGGCAGGAGGTCTGCTTGCCTATGCTAAAATGGGCAAACTGGAAGATGCTCCCTTCACTATCAAGCAAGCGCTGGTACTGACTCCTTATCCGGGTGCATCTCCCTCGGAAGTACAAGCACAAGTCACCGATATATTGGAAGAATCTATCCAAGCACTCGGAGAGCTCTATTATCTGAAAACAGAAAATCGTGCAGGGCTATCCAAAATCACCGTTTATGTGAAGAAAGAAACCCGCGCCGACGAAATGCAGCAGCTTTGGGACAAACTACGCCGTAAAGTGAATGATGTACAAGGCAAGTTGCCTGCCGGAGCCGGACCGTCAGTAGTTAATGATGACTTCGGCGATGTGCTGGGAGTATTCTACGGTCTGACCGGCAAGGGCCATACATACCGCGAATTGGAAGACGAAGCCAAGCTCATCAAAAACGAACTGCTCAAAGTAAAAGACGTGGCCAAGGTAGAAATATATGGAGTCCGTACTCCTACCATCGACATATCCGTCAGCCCTTCCGTCATGGCACGCAGCGGCATCACAACAGCCGACATAGCCCATGCGTTCGACGCACAGAACACAGTGGTAGATGCTGGAGGAATAGATGTCGGAATCAACCGTATCCGCATAGAGTCTACAGGCAATTTCTATTCACTGGACGACATCCGCAACCTAACCATCGTATCGCGTAGCGGTGAGCATTTCCGCCTGGCAGACATAGCCCAGATTGAAGAGAGCTACCAAACACCCGCCACCAACCTGATGCGCATCAACGGGCAAGAAGCTGTAGGCATCGCCATCTCTACCGTCCCCACCGGCAATGTAGTGAATATGGCAGAAGCCGTAAAACAAAGAGTAGACGAACTGGCAGAAACCATGCCGCAAGGGTTCGAACTAATCTCTGTTTACGATCAAGGGTATGAGTCGGCAGTAGCCAACCAAGGCTTCATCCTGAACTTGATAATCTCTGTACTCACCGTGGTAGCCATCCTGCTCTTCTTTATCGGCTTCAAGAACGGACTGCTCATCGGCAGTGGTTTGGTATTCTCTATCTTTGCCACTCTCATTGTCATGCTTGCCACAAACATCGCATTACAACGAATGTCGTTGGCGGCCATCATTATAGCAATGGGAATGTTGGTAGACAATGCCATCGTGGTATCTGACTCCGTACTCGTAAACATGCAGCGCGGCATGCGCAAGCGCGTAGCTATCATGCGCGCATGTTCTTCCACCGCCTTACCTCTACTGGCAGCTACGGTTATCGCTATCCTCACATTCTTGCCTATCTATTATTCACCGCACATTACAGGAGAGCTACTGTCCTCGCTGGTAATCGTTATCGGCGTATCACTCATGTTCAGTTGGGTGTTTGCCTTGACACAAACGCCCTTCTTTATCCAGGAGTTTGTGCGTCGACCAAGGCCGGAAGAATTGTCTGCGGATTTATTCAAAGGAAAGTACTACAACCTTTTCCGCACCTCTCTGCACCGGGTCATCAGATACCGTTATATGACAATAGGCTGCATGGTATTGCTATTGGTACTCTCGGCATGGAGTTTTAGGTTTATACCGAAGGTCTTCGTTCCCTCCCTCGACAAACAATACTTTACACTGGATATATGGCTGCCCGAAGGAAGCAACATCAACGAAACCGATAAACTGGCAAACGAAATAGCCGGTTACATCGAACTACAAGATGAAACTGAAATGGTTTCTGCTTATATCGGCCGTACGCCGCCACGTTACTATTTAGCAAACGTATCATTCGGTCCGCAAAGTAACTATGCACAACTCATCGTGAAATGCCACACAGGCAAAGACTCCCGCCGACTGAATGCCTTGTTGCAAGACTCCATCAGGTTGAAGTTTCCTGAGCCGCTTATCAAAGTGAATAAGTTCGAGTTAAGTCCACTCACAGAAGCTGTTATCGAAGCCCGCTTCCTCGGTCCCGATCCGGCAGTATTGGATTCACTTACTGGCGAAGCCATTGAAATCATGCGCCGTAACCCCAAAGTAGCCGATGCACGCAATGAGTGGGGCAATATGTCGCTGATGCTCCGTCCTGTCTATGATCCCATTAAAGCGGGAGAACTCGGCATAACCAAAGCACAAATGATGCAGTCCGTAAAATCGATTAGTGACGGTACTCCGATAGGTATCTATCGGGATAACGAGAAGAAAGTGCCCGTCTTGCTGAAGTCCGAAGGCTATGATATCACAGACACGCACTCTTTGGGAAATTTCTACGTATGGAACGGCGAACGGTCGGCTCCGCTCTCACAAGTCACCAAGTGTATTGAAACTACTTGGGAGTTTCCGCAAATACGCACTTACAACCGCCAGTTATCTATGGCAGCTATGTGCGGTGTGCAGCCGGGACATACCATGGCAGAAGTGCACAGCGAAATCCGCAAAGAGATAGAAAACATTCAGCTGCCCGAAGGATATACCTTTTTCTGGGATTCCCAGTTCAAAGACCAGCGAGAAGCGATACAGGCCATCACCAAGTACTTCCCATTGGCATTCTTGATGCTGATAGTGATATTGGTGGCATTGTTCGGCAACTTCCGTCAACCGATAATCATTCTCTGCATACTTCCGCTATCACTTATCGGAGTTGCTATCGGCATGCTGCTTACCGGTTTCGATTTCGGATTCTTCCCTATTGCAGGTTGGTTGGGCTTGCTAGGCATGATCATAAAGAATGTAATTGTGCTGATTGATGAAATCAACGTACAACGGCAGAGTGGCACAGTACCTTACACCGCAGTAATCGAAGCCACTGTTTCCAGAACCCGCCCTGTATTGATGGCAGCCACTACTACCATTTTGGGTATGGTTCCGTTACTGTTCGATATTGCTTTCCGTGGCATGGCGGCTACTATTATCTTCGGACTGACATTTGCAACATTACTGACTTTGTTTGTAACCCCCACCCTCTACGTCTTATTCTATAAAGTAAAAACCAAATAAGCATGAAAACCTTATATTGCATATTCGCCTTTACATTGTGTGTTCCGTCCGCATTCTCTCAGCAAAGTTCGTTGCTGGAGAAATACAGGTCCATGGCTTTAGAGTATAACCATGACCTGCATGCGGCGGATAAGAACATCGCTTCCAGCATTGAGCTGGTAAAAGCTGCCCGAGCAGACCTGAAACCCAAACTGTCCGGTGATGCTAATTTTCAGTACACCGGAAATCCTCTAAAGCTGACTGCCATCCTGCCCCAGGCAGAAGCACCTCTGAACTTTGAGGGGCGGAACATGAAATATGGAACATCCTTGACTCTGTTGCAGCCTGTCTACACCGGAGGCAGTATCCTCGAAAACATCCGCATGGCAAAACACCAGCAGTCTCTGACCATCCACCAGGCCGACCTGCTATTATCATCCGTTTGTTACCAAACTGATATTCAATATTGGAACACCGTGGCTCGTGCCGAACTCATGCAAATAGCCACCGATTACCGTAACTCCATCGCTTCACTGACACAAACTATCCGCGAGCGTGTTGACGTAGGACTTGTCGACTCGCAAGACCTGCTTATGGCAGAAGTTAAATTGAACGAAGCAGAATACCAGTTGCTCCAAGCTCAAAGTAACTTCGACACCGGACGCATGGCACTCAATTCTCTGATTGGAGCAGACTTAAAAGCCGATACGCAGGTCGATGATACAATTCCTTCCGTAATTCTTCCCGATAGTTTGTTGCTATCCGACGGTGCCTCCCGCCCTGAACTGATGATAGCACAAGACCAGATAAAAATAGCCGAAACCAATTCCCGTCTGATCAACACCAAATATAAGCCACAACTATATATTGGTATAGACGGTAGTTACTCTTCTCCCGGCTATGACTTCCGCAGTGATCTCGACCCCAACTATGCCATATATGCCAAACTATCCGTACCCATTTTTGAATGGGGGAAACGGCGGAAAGAGAAACGTGCTTCTACCTGGAAGACGGGTATGGCCAACGACCATCTGAACAAAGTGACCGATGAGATAAACCTGGAAGTGCAGACAGCGCAAACATCCTTGATACAAGCCATCCGGCAAGTCAGTCTGACAAGCAATTCCCTGAAAAAGGCTTGCGAAAACGAGCAGAAGGCGCTTGAGCGCTACGTCGAAGGAAAGGTATCTGTTGTCGAAGTCATCGAAGCCCAGAATTATCGGCAGAATTCACAAATAAATCATGTACAAGCCAAAGCATCGGCACAAGGTTACTATTCAGCCCTAATTAAAGCCTTGCATAAGTATTAGATAAGAATTTATTAATAACTTTGCCCTCATGAAATGGAACAACCTGATATACATTCTGCTATTCTCCGGGATAGGTGCATTCTCCTACCTATTGTTGGTAAACTCTGCCGACCGGATTTCCATAGCTGATAAACTTTATTCCGGTGGAGCATTCATATTCTTTATACTGGCTTTCAATGTATTGGGATATTCCACTTTACGTATCAGCTCATGGATTAACACGCAATATACCGTCAACATACGTTCCCGATGGAAGATACCTACCATTTACATTACCGTGATGCTATTGTATCTTCTGCTGAATTATAGCCTGATGGCCTTTGCAAAAATATTGGCAGGAGCATCCCATCCCTTCACCATAGTCCAAAGCAGCGGCTGGCAGGTACTTATCGGCGTATGGCTTGTAGAATTAGTTATTTTAGGATTGCTGCTTGCCAACCGCTCCATGCTGAACGCCTTGAAACTACAGAAAAAGACAGCAAAGCTACAAGCAGAAAACGATACAGCCCGCTATACAGCGTTGCAAAACCAACTCAATCCGCATTTCCTGTTCAACAGCCTCAACACTCTGATTGCCGAGATTGAGTATAATCCGGAGAATGCCGTAAGTTTCACCAAACATTTATCCAGCGTTTACCGATATGTACTGCAAAGCCAACATAAAACATTAGTTACTCTAAACGAAGAGTTGGAATTTACCCGTTCATACCTTTTTCTGCACGAAGTACGTTTGGGTAACTGTCTAAACTGTAAATGCCACATTCCGGCTGATGACATGGAGTGCCAATTGCCACCGCTTACCCTACAACTGTTAGTCGAGAATGTCATTAAGCACAACTCTATCACCCAAAGCAAGCCAATGACCATCACCATACTAATAGAAAATGAGTATCTGGTAATAAGCAATCCCGTACATCCTAAGAAGGGTGTTTCTTCCTCCGGGGTCGGTTTGCAGAATCTTGCCAAACGTTGCATGCTGATGTCCGGCAAAAACATAATCATCGAGCCTCCGCTCGACAATCTATTTACCGTAAAAGTCCCGTTGCTATATGAATAAACAAAATGTAGTGATCATCGAAGATGAAGTGCCGGCTGCCCGCTTGCTGCATTCTATGGTTTCACGTATCCGACCGGAATGGACTATCACTGTTCTGCCGGGTAGTGTAGACGACTCTATTGCCTGGTTTGAGTCTCATCCGCATCCCGACCTTATTTTTTTGGATATACAATTAGCAGACGGTAATTCATTCGATTTCCTGTCTGCAGCACACCCCTCTTCCGCCATCATCTTCACTACCGCCTACGACCAATACGCAGTCCGTGCTTTTACAGTCAACAGTATCGACTACATCCTGAAACCTGTGGACGAACAGCGACTATCGGATGCCATTACAAAATATGAAGCGTTGCGAAGCAACCACCGCTCTATGCCGGATGACTATTTGAACACACTGCTCAATGCACTGCAACCCCGTGACAAGCAATATCGTACCCGCTTCCTTATTTCAGGAGTAGATAGCTTCTGGTCCCTCCAAGTGGGCGATATAGCTTATTTCTATTCAGAAAATAAGGTCACTTTTGCCGTTACCCGTATTGGTCAGGAACATATCATTAACCTCTCTCTGAGTAAGTTGATGGAACAACTCGACCCCGACCTTTTTTTCCGTGCCAATCGACAAGTCATCCTCTGCATCACCGCCATAGACCATGCCGAACCATATTTCAACGGTAAAATCACCGTCACTGTACGCCCGCCATATAAAAGCAAGATTACAATCAGTGAAGAAAAACTATCTGCGTTCAAACAATGGCTTAATTTCTAACTGATAGTGCATTCTACGTTTTTACTTGCGTAGAAACATAGAATGCACATCCTTATAATCAAAATTCATTATTCAGACAAGTCAGTTTCAGCGTCTTATTGAATTCCTCAGCAGGCAGTTGAGTCATAACCTGCACCTTCACATGGCCATTTGGCTGAATATCAAAGTAATTATCGCTATACACACTTTCGTTATCCGCAATGGATAAGAATACGGCACGGGCAAATCTATCAGCAGCAACCGTTACCTCGTATCCACCTTCGATGGGATGAACCTCGGTAGTCAAGTTGACCTTCGGATAGTTCATTTCCTTCTGCTTGCCCAGGTAATAGTTATTAGTGTATGTCTTACCGGATTTATCGGCATAGACTACACGAACATACACCTCGCTCTTTTTCGTATCTTTCAGTACTTCGGCCAGCGGAGCAGAGAAGCAGACACGGCTGTCATTGGCGGGAATGCTGACAGACTTATTCCAATCGTGCACCACCGTTCCGTCGAAGTGGCAGACTTGCAGTTGCAGTTTGCCGGAAGTCCCCTTCATACGGTCGGAAACTGCATACACCTTCAAATCATCTCCTTCCAATATAGGAGATATCAGGATGTCCTCAAAAGCCTTGCGGGCATAATAATGCTGTGCTTTCCACCGTCCGTAATAATCGCGGCTTGCCCAGGAGGCCACCGGCCAACAGTCATTGTGCTGCCAGAAGAGTGTTCCCATATTATACGGCATCTGGCGGCGGTGCGATTCGATAGCCGTCTTGATGGCATCGCCCTGCAATACATGGTTCATATAGAGGAACGACTGGAAATTGCGCGGCGTCTTATACTCATTGAGCAGATAAGTCTCAATCAGTCCGTTGGCATGCTCGCCACCACGCTGGTGAGACATCATGACTTCCGAACGGATATCCCAGTCTTCGGGATCGGGAGCATAGCGCTTCACCGATTCAAATTCCGGGAAAGACTGGAAGCCATATTCGCTGAAGAAGCGGGACTTCTCCTTGTCATAATCGGAAATGGGCACTTTACCATGCCAAACGTCCCAGTAATGGCGGTCGCCATCGGTAGTACCGGACATCTCGCCTTCGAAGGCAAACGGAGAAGAAGGCCAGTAGAATGTTTCGGGAGCATATTCTTTCACTACCTCGGGCAGGGTGACGTGGTACTGTTGCAGATACTGCGCCCAGATTTTGTCGGCGTATGCTTTGTTCTGCTTTTCTATTCCCGCTTTCCAGCCCCAGCCCAGCCAAGCATCGTGGCACTCGTTGTTGCCACACCACAAAGCGATGCAGGCATGGTTGCGCAGGCGTTTTACATTGTCAATGGCTTCCTGACGAATGTTCTCCAACAGTGCGCCTTCGGCGGGATACATGCTACAAGCAAACATAAAGTCTTGCCAGATCATAATGCCGTGCTCGTCGCATAAGTCATAGAAGAGATCGTTCTCATAAATACCTCCACCCCATATACGAAGCATATTCATATTGACATCGGATGCAGCAAGAATCGTCTTCTTATAGATTTCGGGAGTGACACGCGGCAAGAAGTTATCGCACGGAATGTAATTGGCGCCTTTGGCAAATACTGGGCGTCCGTTCAGCTCTATATAAAAGGTGTGTCCGTCCTTATCAGGTTGGTGGATGACTTTCAGGGAACGAATGCCTACTTTCTCGGTTTTTGAGTCCAGGAGTTCTTTATTGGCGGTAACGTCCGTACGGAAACGGTAAAGATGAGGTTCTCCCAGCCCGTTGCTCCACCAGAGTTTAGGCTTGTTGAGGGTGAAGTCTACGGTAATCTGGTTTATTCCTTTCTTCAGATCGGTCTGCTGCTTGCCAAGTACCTTGCCGGTAACCTCATCGGTGATGGTGACAATAGCACCGCTTATGTCCTTGTCGGCATTCAGTTCCACATGGCCGGCAATCACTGCTTTGCTTGCACTCACCTGTTTCTGTTCGATAAACACGTCATCGATGCGCGAATCACTCCAAGCACGGAGATATACGGGACGCCAGATGCCGGAAGTAACCAGGCGCGGTCCCCAGTCCCAACCATAATGATAGCCTGCCTTACGGGCAAATACACTGATCTTCTTATCGAGTAGTCCGCCATTCTCCGACTGGTCATTGGATGCCGGATAGTGGTAAGGCAGCGCATCCCATTTAGGTGCATCGATCTTCACCGGTGAGTGGAAATAGACTTTCAGCACATTGTCCCCTTCCTTTATATATTGCTTGACGGGAACAGACCAACGGCGGAACATATTGTCTGCTTTCAGTATGCATTCTTCATTCAGATAGACATCGGCATAGGTGTCGAGTCCTTCGAATACCAAATCCAGATTCTCCTTCTGCTTCATGTCGGCAGTCAGCGTGAAGTGGGTTTCATAAATCCAGTCTTCCTTGTCAATCCATTGCAACCCACGCTCATTCAGGCGGAAGAAAGGGTCTTCAATGATCTTATTTTGCAATAAGTCGGTGTGAACTACTCCCGGTACGGTGGCCGGATACCAATTCGTCAGTCGTGCCTGTTTGAATTTCCATCCTTCATGAAGATTCTTCACCAATGGAACCGAGGCAAGTAAAGTGCTGCCCGACAATAGCCCGACAGCAACAATAGCTGTTCTTAATTTCATAATTATGTGTCTCATAGTTACTCGTATTTTTGAAGTTTTACAAAGGCAAAGGTAGACAATAGCAGGCAGACTTTATGATATATTATTGCCAAAAGACGATACTAAAATGAAAAAGCTCAATGTAGAATGGACTAAGAATGCAAAACATATTCTTAATACTTTATTTGTAGGTCTATTTCTATATCCCTACATTTATGACACGAAATTAAAAATCATAGGAAGGTTATGGATACAATAAAAGAAATTAAGTTTGATGCTAACCGCATTTATATGAAAAAGATATGTATTGAAATATTGCTGCCACATCATAACCGTTGTTCCATTACTTGTATTTCATTCCAATAGAAGAAAGCCTCAGGATGAGTTTTCTTCAACTTATTGAGTTTTGTTGGTATGGGAAGTTGTAGAACTTGGGATGACAATTCACTCAGATTTTCAGGGCTGTAGTGACGGATTTCATTGAATCCTTTTACTAAAAGCTTAGTCAAGTAAGCCACTTTGGCAGCATTCACGATGGCAGAGTCAAGGGTATATTTCTCGCTGTGGATGAAGTTGCCGATACGGCTGATGCCATCTTGCAGAAGTTTGTATTCGTCTGGGTTATACAAACCTCTCACGCAGATGCAAAGGGCGGTCTGGTAGATGTCATCAAATACCTGCTGGATGTCATCAGGTTGTAGGTGACGGTATTGAAGTTCTGTCGCAGCGAATTTGCAGAAGGTCTCTCGTGTGACCGTCAGGTCGTCCGTGATGTCGAACAAAGATGCCACGTCAAAGAGTTGCTTGATGATTTCCATTGTGCATTTCTTTTCGCCTTTGAAGAACGGTATGCCTGTGGTGTGAGGAGCAAAGGCTGTCAACTTGTCGCCCAACAAATCTTCATGGCTCGGCAGATTAACCATGACGGGAGGCTCCTCTGTTATAAGCAACGGACTCTGTATTGGCAGAGATACAATCCGGGAATAATGCGTTTCCTCGAAAAGCACATCCAACAGAATCTTGTCTTGTCCGCCATTGCCGGGATAACTCACCTCGTAATAAAACTTGGCGTGTTGCTTCGGTACATCTGTGCGAGAGATGCGTTCCACAAGCTCCACTTTGCCAAAACCATATTCCTGCGCATATAGATTAAGATAGTTCTCAATCACAGTCCCAAGAGGACAAATAACGTCGATGTCTATTGACAGACGCTTGCTGGTGTTTAGGTGAAGCATGAGCGAGCTGCCGCCTTTGAACAGGAATGGACAACCGGAACGTGCCAATGCCTCAAGAAGCGAAAACGCACGGATGGTCTTTTCGACCAAGGCGATGTCATGGACGCCCAAATGCTGGGCTGCATCTGTTATCCATTCAATGGACCTACTCTTTGGATTTATCATATTCTATAGCGTCAACAATCTGTTCAACTTTTTCTTTACGGTTACGGCGAGAGGCATATCTCATCAATTTGCTCATATTGACATTGTTTCTCTCACGTGCGTATTCGTATATATTGTATATCTCAGAACCACCTGCAAACAGCAATTCGTAGTCACCAATGGCATCTACAAGAATCTTTTCTATGCGAGGCACGGTGTTGCCATCTACTTCGGTCAGTGGCGACTGCCCAATCAGCTGACGCACCACGATAGCATCCGTCCCTGTCAGATAACGCTCGCAGTCTTTGGCTGATGGCGCAAGGAGAATGTTCCGACTAAGGTTCATATTCTGCAAGGCATGGAAGACTGGTTCCATACCATCTTTTTCCACGTCTACAAACGTATAGCCAATGTTCGGCACATGGAGCATGAAAGAAGAAAGGACTCTAGGACTCCAGATGCACATATCGAGAAAGGGGAATAGTTTCCTCAGCTTCTGGAAAATGTTTTTTTCTATTTCAGAGGGCTCATAAACGAACTCTGGCAAGCTATTCTCGGCCAACAGATACTCGCCACGTCCTTTGCGAAGGAGTATGCCGGAGGCAATGAGACGGTTTATCTGCAAATCTACCGCTCTTTCCTTAATATCTGCCTGTTTACTGACAATATCACGGAGAAGATCTTTCCGCTGAAAAGTTCCTCTCTGCATAGCTGCATAGTTTAATATAGCTTCGGTTGTTGTCATACTTTTGAGATTGCTGCAAAACTACATCATTTCTGTCAAAATCCAAAGTATTTTGCCAACAAAGGAAGATTTAGTCTTGCTTTTAACAAAGACAGGTAATTTTAGACATAAGAACAAAAGAACATATTTTTTATGCAACTTAACTGACCTGTAAAAAAAGTCCCACAATACGTTGATATTGTAGGACTTGTCCTGTTTTACCTCTTTTGTCTTAGGAGTTTCTGCGGAGAGACGGGGATTCGAACCCCGGATACCCTTTAGGAGTATACACGCTTTCCAGGCGTGCCTCTTCAACCACTCGAGCATCTCTCCTCTTTCGGGGCGCAAAAGTAGGGGAAGTTTTCGGATTTACCAAATATTCGGGCAAATAAAATATAAAAGTTCTTACTGTCCGCTTACTTCCCTCCCCTACTCGCCCGAAACAAATGAACATTTACCCAGATTACAACAATATTCTATCATCACAAACGGCAAAGTGATAAGACCTATAGAAAATATTAAAAGACAGGCAGGCACACAAACCACCACCACTTTTGCCAATTTCCACAGAATGGGGGATGCCTTTTTTGCCAGTTGTTGAGTCATGGCTTGGAATTGTTCTTTATATAAATTACTCTTGAACACAACGTACCGGCAGTCCCCTACCTAGGGAAGTCGGAGTAGTGCTCGGACCACCTTTGTCAAACCTGAAAGACACAACACGCCCCCCCCAATCAGGTGAACTATACACCCAAGCATATCCTCTTTCTTTATAGTCTGTCAGCACGCCATCACTAGCGTTCATGTAGCCTGTAAAAGGAAAATATGTACCACTACCATCCTCTCCCAGGAATCGTCCATTTTCAAAATCAATAGAAGTATAAGAGAGAGAATAATCAGAACTACTCCCTAGTGTCCACCCTCTAGGGCATGGATTGTATTTAAGCATATCAAGGCTAGTCGGATCATCATTCCACAACGATAAGTTTCCGTCGCGATACCATATATCGGCTGCAGGAAATCCAGTTGGATGCATAATTGTCCATACTATAGGCTGCGCCCCCTGGTCTACGCTCGTCAAGCCACCAACCATCAACGGATCTTTACGTCCCCATTGATAGTACAAGCTATAATACTCCGTGTTAGTATTGGCATATGCACCAAGATTACGATCCATAAGACGAGCTCCATTACTTAGTACTATCGGAGTTGACAGTATTTTTCTGCTATCCCCTACCACCCAAATATGCCAACTCCAAAGAATAACATTACTGGATCTATTATATACTGCAATAAGAGCATTACCCTCTTTCCCACTTCCAACCTTAAATCGTACTCGATTTGTACCCGAATCATAAGTAAGATCTTTTATCAGGTCTGCACATTCACCCCCAAAATAATCATAACTCCACACAACTTTAGCTATATCACGTGTATAGCCACCGTTAACGGTCGTTCCCGGTTTATTTTGAGTACGTCCTTCATAAGCAGGAAACGAATACATCCGTTCCCTTGAATAATCTAGAGGTATTACCCAACAATTTCCACCTCCATAAGGATATTGTAGTCCATCACTCTCCTCCATATGAATATCTCTCAACGAGTACTTCACAGTACATGTATACGCAGTATTGGCTTTCAGTTTATTTGCAGTAGCAATCCAAAGCGACTTGTCAGATTTCGCCCCATTGGCAAACGTCGAAGCTACTTTAAGATACAAACCCACACTGCCATCCACTTGATTCAACAACATGAACCTCTTGGCATTACTCGTTATTTTCTGACCACTTATACTCTCAAACTTCAAATTATCAGCCGTACTTTCTACCACAGACGTGCTATAATTGTCAACAACATCATTTTCACTGAGAACCGTCCATTCTGCTTCCTTAGCTAGTGCTCCTCCATCATTAACAGTTATGGCAGCTTTTACATTGGTAAAATCAGAGCCAAACTCAGTCGCATCCAATGTCACTTCCAGCTGTGGAAACAAATGCCGGAAGCTGACAGACAAAGCAATATTCTCGCTGACCGTAAGCTGTTCGGAACGCCAATAAAGGAAGTCATCATCTACATTCACCGTAACTTTGTCTATATCGTCGCTTTCGTCCGGAGCTTCCGAAATGGCATCACTATTATTATACGAGTAAGCAACAAACTTATACTGTCCGCTGACCAAACTCAAACCTCCTCCTTGTAACTCCGACTTTCCACCTACTATTTTATAATCAGCATATCCACTATAAACCGTTCCTCCCTGATATGCCATTACACGATAGTAAGTATTTTCGGCCAAAGCGCTTCCTGTCCCGCGAGTCTGCGCCGTATTGCGAGGAGCAAACGTTGCCTCTATCTCGTAATCATCGTTCATAGGAACAGATACCGTAAAAGATTCCGCAGAAGAGCCGCGTGTTTCGGCCGACGTATCATCATAGTCCGAAATCCCACTCACGATGAACTGTATTTCTACAGGCTTACCTGTTTTAGGATCATTGGATTCATCATCTTGGCTACATCCGCCAAACATTAGCATACCAACAACCGCCAGAAGCAAATTAAAGCATAACTTTCTTTTCATACTATATTCCATTATTAATTATCCATGTACTATCCATCATTTATATAAAGAAAAACCGGTCGGCATTAAGAGAAAAAGTACGGAAGATAAAGAGAAAAATTCCTACCTTCCGAACGGTAGAAGCATTTCAATCATCCTACTTCCACTTCATTGTCTTTGAGTTTCTCTGTACTCCAGCCCGACACACTTGGACCGTTGTCATCATCCGGCACGACAGTAAAGCCTTTTTCGCCTACCATAACTTTCAATTTGTAATGATATCCCGCCTGCAAACTGTTATGAGTACTGGTAAACAGACTCTGAGGGATGGTTCCTTTATAGGAATTTTTCTTCTCTGTCCCATCTAAATAAAACGAAAACTCCTGTCCGCCATTCGGGATAAGCATCGGAATCAGCAGTAAATCAACTGTCGAATGCTCTGTGCCTGCCGTTACGTCCGGACTGTCCCATATATAAGAGCCAGTGTCTGTAACAGAATAGGAGTCGGCGAACAAACAGTACTTTCCTGCCTTATATACCCCGTTGAGCATGAAAGAGCACACCACACCTTTCTCTTTATAAGTATCTTGCTTAGCAAATCGGAAACTGATACGCGCATAAAGGTGAGACAACACCGGCGTCGGGCGAGAATTCGTTTCCGATGCTGTAAACGTACCTCCACACAGATCATGAGCTTGGTTATAGGGAGCAATTTGCAGACTCAAACTGATGTCATCGGAAGTTTTTTCAAAAGTATCATCCGACGACGAATATGGATAATATGTGCACAATTGTGAAACCTCCTTGGATAATAGAATCCCCTCCTGTGTAGTGGTCCACGCTGTTTCTCCATATACATAGGGCACATTCAATTTTTCCTCCCCGCCAGAGATGCGGAAAACCCCTATGGTTCCCTCTTTCAGAATGACCAAGTCACCACCGGCACGAGTATCAACGTCGGACGAATACGTACCGACAGACATACTGCGAATGGCAAGTGGAGTCGTTCCGCCAATTCCACTCCGCTCTTCGTCGGCCGAACATCCGGACAGAGATCCGCAAGTAACTCCTGCCAGCATTGCATATAACAAATATCTTAGTTTCATATCCATTGTTTTTCTGTTTTACTTACTATCAGTCTAGAGTTCTACAGACTGATTATCAATAATATCATCCCTGTCATCACCTCTGTCAATTACAGTCACACCCTCATCATCCGGTCGGGTATTCACACCCGGATGAACGGGAATTTCCGTTTCATTTCCATTATTGGCTTGTCTCCAATCGTAAACAAGCACCCCGTCAGGAGAAAGGTAAACTCCGTTGCTTTGAGTCACCCGGAAGGTTACACTCAGGTTATTTATCTTAATACGCACACTTCTGGAAGCCGGTCCATAGCCCTTTGCTGTAAACGTGATATAACCGATGTCTGTCGCATTTTCGGGAAGTTCCACGCTAAACACGTCCTGCCACTCATTTTCGTTCTCGAACACCCAGTCCGCTACAGCTACATTGCTCTTCACCGCTACTTTCTGAGAACTGCCAAGAAAATAGCCCAACGAAACGTCTTTGGTAGAGCACTGAAAATTGTCCTGCCCGTTGTAATCTGTACTGCCAAGTGCATGATCCCAATGCTCCACATTCACACTGATATTGAAAGGTTTATTCTCAAAAGCCTCACCGGGTGTGTCGTATCCGGGGCCGTACACACTTGTGATATTGAAAATATAGCGGCTATTGCGCATAATGTCCATCAACGTTGCATCCGTTTTGCCATCTTCCAGGAAGTCGATGCGATAGTAAGTCTCACTACCCTTATAGTTTCCCCCCACTACAATACAGCAACGCTCCTGCATTGCTTTATTGCTCTTATCAGCAGTATGGTTTTTCACTTCTGCCAGATAAATCTCGTGATCGGTCTGTTTTTCGTTGGCAACCGGATATTCTACATAGTTCGGTGTATATGGAGCTGCATCGTCCGGAATGCTAATCGTACCATATCCACCTACAGGAGCCACATAGCCCTTATCCAAACTATTATATAGTCTTACACTTGTCAGTTTGAACTCATCCAGTCCCTCAGCCTCCGGCTGGTCGTCATCAGAGGCTGTATTATCCGCATTATTCTTTTTGAATTTCACTCCGACATCCACTCTTGCCACCGCCCGATAAACGGAGATTGCTCCGAAATCCGTTGCACTATTAATGATTTCTGGGGTACTTTTTCCCCACATAGGAAGGGAAGTTCCGCTGGCATTCGGATAACCGGCATCACCACCATGCATAGCAACAAAAGTATATTGTTGCAGAATCTCTTCCTTTGTCATCGCCCCTGAGGGAGTAAAATCGGAAGTATTTGCCAGCAGTACAAGGTAGTATCGTTCCTCCTTGCTACTTTTCCTCAAGCGCACATAGATTGTCCCGTCCAAGCCTCCAACTTCCGCTTTATACTGAAACACGTCAATAGCATTGAACACCAATACCTGAAGATTAGTGATGGCCGATTCATCGTCCGGCAACAGTGCACGCGTCCCTGCCTCTTTATTACCGGGCACATTAATACGCAGGCTGATATACACATCCTCCTCTGCAGGCGATGTCCGCATGCTTTCATCCACGTCGCATGACAGGATGAGCAGTAGACAGGCTCCCATGCACAATGCCCATCGCGAGACGGCAAAAGTCGTTTTAAAAATCCGATTCAGTATCATTTCGCTATTATTTATATATTATTGTTTCCGCCCGTCCCCCGATGGTACGATGCCGGCCCTCTTGCGAGTACCCGGAGCGGAAATTCTTTGAATGAAAGGCGGGAGGGAAACTTTCACCGCCTTTCATCAGATTAAATCAAGGTTTATTGGCCTAGACCCTCAATAATCATACCCTTGCCTACCCATTTGTACACGTTAATCTTACATTGCATAAATGTAGTAGCCTCTTCAATCGGTTGCTCCTGGTTCGTATCACCTCCCAAGTCTACGTTCACATCGTCGTTTTCACCAATGCGGGCAACGCTATTGACGCTTACATGGTAAGACACGTTACGCATTACAGAATAGTACATAGGATGTGCTTTTGCATAACCATCAGTAAATACATTGATGCGATAGAAGCATTCCAGACCGACATTAGCACCGTCTGTAACAGTATTATACACGCCGATAGTAAGCGGAGTCAGATTAAAGCTGTTATCTACTGAAGCCTCATCTTCGCCTACTTTAACACTCCATCTCTTCATAGTGATGGTATAGTGTCCTGCTTTAGTGTCACCATTTACCATGACCGGAGTAAGGTATGCATATACGGTAGATTGAGTCACAGGAATTGCCACGGCATTATTATAAGCAGCTTCATTGGCACAGAATACTACATCATTTGCCGTAATATCATCTTCTGCCGTATATTTCTCAGCAACTCTACGAGCTACCAATGCTTTGATATAGCCAACAATAGTCGCATCACTTAAATCTGTAGAAGTAAGATCAAGTCCGGGCTCTTTAGTGAATGAAGAGAATGCTACATTATATTCATAAGAGAAAATAGTATTTTCACCATTCTTCAAAGTGCTACTCGCAGCATATGTAAAGTCTTTGCTCGTTGCATCATATCCATCAACAATATACTCGTTGTCTGTAGGAACATATACACCTTTCACCAATACATAAGTAGTGTTTCCTACCTTTGCCTTATTTTGTTCATGAGTATTTTCGGACATATAGATAGTAGTATTCAGTGCTTTATACTCATCGTCCATATCAAACCACTTTTCATTCCAAGAAGAAGCACCACCAACTTCAGGAAGAGAGTACCAAGGAGTAGGATATACCTCGTTGGCATCTATCGGTTGCAGAAAATAGTAAGTATCCTGACTCAAGTTGTTCACTTTATACTGTACATTCGAAAGAGCGGCCAAGGTGTTGGCGTTATCATCCTTTACATCCAAAGATATGATAGAGCCACTTCCTCCTAACTTCAAATCCAGTTTGGCAGCATTTCTATTTACATACATAGTAACAACATTATTCGCTTCTTGCACACTGGGGTCACTACTACTCATACCGGCTGTAACTTTCTCTTTACTGATACCGGCATGAAGAGTAACTTCGGTAGTTCCCGTCATCATCATAGCGTCCGAAGTCATCAAACCACCATCAACCAAACCGTCTGCTGCGGAATAAGTGGACATGCTCTGCACACTTTTCAAGAATTCAGCTATTGTAGTCTGCTTGACAGTAACCGAAGGATTTCCACACTTATTCAGGATTACACAAAAAGTCTTGGTTCCTGAAGTCACTTCCACCGGAGTGCCGGGAGCAAGTTTAGAAGCATCGTAATCAGGATCGGTATTATCTCCCAACTCTGATTCACCATATGCCTTCATCATTTCCAACGTGCCATTCTCATCAAAGATATACAAATCCAACGACTTTACTGCCAATTCAAGAGCCTCGTCAGTATCCTCCGTACCATTCTCTCCAATTCCGGCCGCACGTGTATTCACAGCTTCACCGATTGAGAAATTCAGCATAGCCCACGTCTTTTGACCGGCTACTACACCACTGTCCACACCCGGAGCATTTTCCGTAATGTCATCATTACTACAAGATGTCATAGCTAAAGAAGCTACGAATAACATCCCCAAAAGATTGTTTAACCTCATGTCTTTTCAAAATTTAATTGTTAATAAATAAAAGTTATCTCTATAATATTTCACTGGTTTTATAACTCACTTCCTATGTCTTTCACCACCCATCCATTGATGATGATGCCTTGAACCATCCAAGTGTCAGCATGGGAGTGGTCGGAGCCCGTACAACAGAAATCTATGTCCACATTAAAATGGTCTTCCCTGTCTATATGCTCCTGTGTATCATAATGCCCGGTCAGGCGGATCAATTCAACAAGACCACGGGTGTAGCGACGCGTAACTCTGCCATCAGGTAATACCTCGCCGATTGTAATCTTTGCAGTACTACCCTCCGCCATCAGCCTTCCAATACGGAAATCGGCACGTACCGAAGCATAATCTATCGGGCTTTCTTCTTCCGAAGGAAGCAATTGCGGCATATATGTAAGGAAGCGTTCGCGTTGCAATTTGCCGGCAAAGTCATATTCTCCGTTCTTTATTTCCAGATAAGGACGTACGCTCTCTTCATGTCCCTTATCGGTACAATAAACACCATCATGGTCTTTCCAGCGGATGCGGATATGCACATTATTCGTCACCTGCATCAGGTCAATGGAGTCGTGCACCGTTTTTCCATTCACTACCCGTACTTTCTCCTCTTGTGTTTTACCGAAAAATAAGGTTTCGGGCATATCTGCTACCACGTATGCATTTTCGCTTGTTGTAGGATTAGCCGCAAGTTTCATGCGTGCTTCTTCCAGCGTAGTGATACCCGGAAGAAAAGCCTCGGGCTGCCATGCCGTACCACCGTTGCTCCATGACAAGATGGTATAATCTCCACCCGGCAAGGTTAAGAGGTGATGATATCCGTTAGTAAAAGCCGGTTTCTCCGCTACGTCCCGGCGATAAAACAACCCGTCTTTATCAAAGACATAAAGTTCGGCACGGTTTACCTCTTGGCCAAAGTTGTCCACATTGCCCTTGTTGTGCCAATAGTAAGTCATGGCAATATCCACATTACCCTCTTGCGGACAATCGTCGTTGTCCTCGTGTATGCAACTACTTAAACTTGCTCCTCCGGCCAGCAACAGAATACTAAGAATATATTTTGCTTGTATTTTCATAATTACCTTCCTCATTATCTGTTTTCCAATTCTACATAATCTTTCCTCCACAAGTGGCACACAAATGGAAATGAATGTTCCTGCGCAAGCGCCCCATCTATCAGTACACGATGCAAAAAGATATCTGCTTCAGGAAATACTTCTTCCGTCAAAGTAGCTTTCACTTCCGGCATAAAGACTTGTAAGTTGACTGCTGATTGTTCATAGGCTGCCCACTTGTTTTCTGCCGGCAACAGAAACAAATGGATAAAATCCGTATTGACCGATTCCAACTGCAATATTTGTTCTAGACGTGGATTCATACACCTTCGCTTTATTAATTCATAAGTTTTCTACTTCTCTCTTTCTACATAAGAAAGAGATAGGTAAAATAATAAAGGATTATAAATCTGTTTTTCAGCTAGTTATAAAGAGAATAATAGGAAAATAGTATTGCTATACAAAGAAAAGAAAGGAGGTCAAGGTAAAAGAAGAGAAAAAAAAGAAACCAGAAAATTTGTTGTTTTCCGTAAAAGAGCTATCTTTGCCACATGTTTTAATGAAGATGTCCCTTTCTTATGTAGAAAGGGATATTTTTTATTTTTAGGGGGTACTTTCTGTTTTTCCCTGATAGGAATCTTCTCCGGAGGGGATTCAGTTATCGGGCGCAGCATCTGATCGAACATATCATTCACTTCCTTATCTACCCTATTCATGGAGATACGCGAAATATAGATTTGGGTAGTGCGGATCGAAGCATGGCCTAAACATTGGCTGATCAGTTCTATTGATTTTCCGGATTCCAGCATCAGAGTGGCGAAAGTATGCCGCATCACATACGTACTAAGCCGAAGGCTCAGTCCTGCCATTCTTCCTATCTTGTGGGCATGACGGTTCACACGGTGCAAAGAAGACTGTTCAGAGATAGCACTGTCTTTTTTCTTTCGCCTGTTTTTGCTCCCATGCAAGAAAGGGAAAACATATATGCAATCTTCTTTCCGATAATGTTCGATGATCTTTTGAGCCTCAGAAGGTATCTTTGTATCAATAGGTATCTCAGTCTTGCTACGCAGATAGTGGATATGGTTATCAGCATCCACCATCTCCCACGTGAGATTGAAGACATCCTGAAACACCATACCACGCATAAAAAGCATAAAAAGAAGAATGTCCAGGCTTTCATGCAAATGCATCGAAAGCCTTTCGCGGAACTCCGGGTCGAGCAACTTATCAACCTCTTCTTTAGTCAAGGCACGTTTAGAAGATTGCTTGCCGGCAAAAGAAACTTCCCTGAATGGGCTAGGCTTTGCGGACGGTTTTATTTTAAGCAACTTGCAAGTGCCATTGTACATGGCACGTACATTGCGGAAATAAAAGTCCGAAGTTTGCAGTTTGTTGGGATGCTGTGCTTTAAGCCAACCGACGAAACAAGATACCCATTTTTCATTGATCTCTTGCAAGGTCAAGGTCTCGGACTTCTCCGGCTGATACGCTTGCAATTTATGCACCGTACTCCGATAGTTGGCTGCCGTACGCAGATAGCCGTCCTTTTCTTTCTGCGCAATCAGCTTTCTAAAGCTTTCCAACAATAATACACTGCATCCCAATTCTGTTTTTGTCTTTTTCTTCATGTTTCCTCCTATTAAATTCCAAATTTATTTTTCAGGGTGCTGATACTAAAAACACAAAGGGAGACACTCAGGTTTGTATCATTATATGTTTTTTATATTTCAGCCATCAGAAGTATACGATTCCTTAAAATCAGAGAGGCTCTTTGTCATTTTGACATTTTACATACCGATCAAATGTACAAAAAATGATCACAAGAATGAGAGATATGTTCTATTTTTGACGGGATAACAAGTATTTTACTTTCTCTTTGAAAATACAGCCTTCCTTTTTTTTGCTACCTTTGCGAACAAACAGTGCCAAAAAGACGATGCATACAATCCTCATTATCGAAGACGAACAGAGAGTTGCCAGCCTGCTGAAGACAGGTTTGGAAGAAAACGGCTACCAGACAATGGTGGCCTATGACGGTGCAATGGGACTGCGATTGTTCCAGTCGTACACGTTCGACCTGGTTATATCCGACATCATCCTACCGAAAATGGATGGGTTTGAACTGGCCAAAGAGATACGCAAAACAAGCCCCAACATCCCTATCCTGATGCTCACCGCACTGGGTTCTACCGACGACAAGCTCGACGGTTTCGATGCCGGAGCAGACGACTATATGGTAAAGCCCTTCGACTTCAGGGAACTCAACGCCAGAATAAAAGTGCTGCTGAAAAGAAACATCGAGTCTCCCCTCTCCACCCCCGACCACATCGCCTATGCCGATTTATACATCGACCTCAACGGGAAGAATGTCACCCGAAACGGCATTCCCATCAAACTATCCCCCAAAGAATACAATCTGCTGCTCTATATGGCAGAAAATCCCGAACGAGTCATCAGCCGTATAGAAATAGCCGAGAAAGTATGGAATACCCACTTCGACACCGGAACCAACTTCATAGATGTATACATCAACTACCTGCGAAAGAAGATAGACAGGGATTTTGAAACCAAACTGATCCATACCAAACCGGGAATGGGCTTTATACTGACCGACAAGCTATGAAAATAAGAACCGCCCTTACCCTGAAGTATACCGCCATCATAGCAACCGTATTCCTGTTGTTCATGGTCACCATCTACTACGTCAGCGAGCACACCCGCAGCAACACCTTCTTCTACAACCTGAAAAGCGAAGCCGTGACCAAGGCGCATCTGTTCCTTAACAATAAGGTAGATGCCGAAATCATGCAATCCATCTACCTGAACAACAAGAACTTTATCAATGAGGTGGAAGTAGCCATCTACACGCCCGACTTCGAAATGCTGTATCACGATGCAATAGAGAACGACATCGTGAAAGAAGACCGGGCAATGATAGACCGCATCATGCAACAAAGGGAGATAGAGTTTCAGGAAAACGACTACCAAAGCATAGGCATGGTCTATACATTCAAAGGAAAAGAATACGTAGTGACGGCCGCGGCATACGACGGATATGGGTATGCCAATCTCGAGAATCTGAAACACACCCTGTTCATACTGTTTGCCGCAGGGCTGTCGGTGCTGTTCATCGTGGGCTACCTGCTTGCGCGGATTTCGTTGAACCCCATCCGCACCATTGCCAAAGAGGCCGAAAGCATCACAGCCTCCCAAATGGCCAGACGCCTGCCCGTGAAAAGCCGGGACGAACTGGGCGAACTCAGCATTGCCTTCAACGCCCTGCTGGACCGGTTGGAAACTTCCTTCAACTCGCAGAAGATGTTCATCAGCAACGTGTCTCACGAACTGCGTACGCCCCTGGCAGCACTGACGGCCGAGCTGGACCTTGCCCTGCTCAAAGAGCGCACCCCGCAACAGTATCAGACGGCCATCGGCAATGCCCTGCAGGACGTACACCGTATCATAAAGCTGACAGACGGCCTGCTGAACCTTGCCAAAGCCGATTATCAACCCGAGCAGATAAAGATAGAAGAGACCCGCCTCGACGAACTGTTGCTGGATGCCAGGGAACTGATACTGAAAGCACACCCCGACTACCATGTAGAGCTTATCTTCGGCCAGGAAGCGGAGAGCGACAACGTATTGACCGTAGCCGGAAACATCTATCTGCTGACAACGGCGTTCGTCAACCTGATAGAGAATAACTGCAAGTACTCTGCCAACAAGACTTCGTTTATCCAGATTTCATATTGGGAAGAATGGTCCATCATCCGCTTCTCGGACAATGGCATCGGCATATCCGATAAAGATAAAGACAAGTTGTTCACCCTGTTCTATCGGGGCGAGAACAAAGACATAGCCCCCGGACATGGGATAGGAATGGCGCTGACGCAGAAAATAATAAACCTGCATAAAGGGGAAATCACGGTGCTGTCGCAGCAGAACGAAGGGACTACGTTTATGATAAAGCTGCCGCATCTGTAGACGTTATATCGAACTGACGTTAAATAAGAAGGCTGAATCTTTTCGATAGATTCAGCCTTCTGTCTTTTCGCTCA
>CABMPP010000040.1 GCA_902388495.1 uncultured Bacteroides sp.
TGAGCGAAAAGACAGAAGGCTGAATCTATCGAAAAGATTCAGCCTTCTTATTTAATATGAGGTGTCAGAACTCTGAATGACAGTTACTCCGTAATCGTCAACTCTTTAATAATATGCGAAGCTCCCGCATATTTCTCTATAATGAAC
Organism: uncultured Bacteroides sp.; assembly: GCA_902388495.1. Classification (GTDB taxonomy): domain Bacteria; phylum Bacteroidota; class Bacteroidia; order Bacteroidales; family Bacteroidaceae; genus Bacteroides. The sequence goes on from CABMPP010000040.1 coordinate 148, forward strand.
AGCGTGTAGCGGATATCCACACAAGCTGCACGCTGAGAAGAGGGGCGGAAAGCGATGTCGCCCGTCAAGCCTTCGTAGTTGCGGTCGAAACCGGTTCCTATCAGCTCTCCCTTGGCATTGAATACCGGGCTCCCGGAGTTGCCGCCGGTATTGTCGGTATTGACGATAAAGCAGATGGGCATTTCTCCGTCGGGCATGGCGTAGCGTCCGTAGTCCTTGGCCTGATACAGTTGCTTCAGCCTGGCAGGAACAACGAACTCCCAGTTGTCGGGATCTTCTTTCTCCATGGCACCCTTCAGCGTGGTGTAGTAACCATGTTCCACACCGTCGGCAGGCGAGTAGGGGAGCACTTTGCCGTAAGTCAGGCGCAGCGTGGAGTTGGCATCCGGATAGATGGGAAGACCAGCTTCCTGCTTCATATCCATCATGCCGCGAACCCATACTTTGTGTGCGGCATCGTAGTTCTTGTTGGCATCCATCATGGCGATGGCGGTTTGCAACAAGCCGTCGGTGATGGAATATTTGAACAAGACCATCCAGTCGCTGCTGATTTTGTACAAGCTGGGTTTGCGGATGAACTTGGCAAAGTTTTCTTTATTCCCGAAGATGGAATGCTCGAAGCATGCGTCGACGAATGCATCGCTGTTTCCCTTGAAGCGCTTGTCTATCATGCGGAAAATGCCGATGCGCTGTTCGGCAGGAATGTACTGCATATAGGTTTGCAGCATCTTCTTGCCTACCGTGCGCTCCACTTCGGGGAAGGGAACGGAGGCGAAATAGCTGTCGGCAGCTGCTTGCAGGCTATCGGCTGCCGCCCGGATGCGCGCTTTATCCTTGCTCTTCAGGGCAGCCGTCAGACCGGCGGTACTGGGGATGCGCATGAAGTCGAGCCCCGTGACCAGCGCTTCCTGAATGGCTTGCTGGTGATAGAGTGCGGGGCGGCGGTGCTGCACAATGCTGCGTATCTGGTCGAAGGCTTTCTGGTACGAGTCGTCTCCCTTCTTGCGTCCGCGGGCCAACAGCGCTTCTTGCTGTGTGCGTTTGGTATCGAGTACCTTCAGGCGGACAAGACCTTCGTTCATGCCGATGGCATTCTTCCAATAGTTGGCGGACGAGGCGTACTTGCTGGCGTAGTGGATGCGTACGGCATCGTCTTTCAGCATCTGCTCCATCAAGGCCTTCTGGCGGACGTCGCGCACGTGGTGACGCATGAAGTTGGTGGTCTGCATGCGCTCTTCCACTTCGTCGGAGATCATGTAGCGCCAGTTGCGTCCGGGGAAACCCATGACGAAGGTGAAGTCGCCTTCGCGGTAGCCGGCCAGGCTGATGGTGAGGTGCTTCTTCACTTTCAGGGGGACGTTGGCGGGGCTATAGCCGGCGGGCTGTCCGTTCTTGTCGGCATAGATGCGGAACAGGGAGAAGTCGCCCGTATGGCGCGGCCACATCCAGTTGTCCGTGTCGGCGCCGAATTTGCCGATGGAGGAGGGAGGGGCGCCCACCATGCGGATGTCGCTGTAGGTGGTCTTTACGAACAGGTAATATCTGTTTCCGCCGTAGAATGCCTTCAGTTCCAGCTTGCGGCCGGGAGTCAGGGTGATGTTTTGCGCGGTGGCAAAACGGTCGGCTACTTTGGACAGATATTTGGGGGACAGATAGTTGGTGCCGTTCGGGTCGGGATCTGTTTTCAGTTGTTCGTTCACGTAGTCCGTCACGTCCAGTATCTGGTCGATGTAGGTGATGGTGAGTCCTTTGCAGGGAAGCTCTTCCTCACGGGACATGGCCCAGAAGCCGTCCGTCAGGTAATCGTGCTCCACGCTGCTGTGCTGCTGGATGGAGCCGTAGCCGCAGTGATGGTTGGTAAGTACCAGTCCTTCGGCGGAGATCACTTCACCGGTGCAGCCGCCACCGAAGTGCACCACGGCATCTTTCAGGGCAATGCCGTCAGGGTTGTAAATCTGCTCGGTGGGTATCAGCAGTCCTAATTCCGTCATGGCGACCTCGTTCTGCTTCTTGAGGTCGGTGAGCATCCACATCCCCTCGTCGGCAAGTGCCGGCAAGGTGGTGAATGCGAGGGCTGTTAACAGTAAGAGTTTCTTCATAGGGGGAGATTATTCTACGATGGTCATTTCATCAATCAGATGTTTGCAATTTCCCAGCTTATCGAGGATGAAGAGCACGTAGCGGATATCGAGGTTGATGCAACGCTGCTTGTTATCGTCGAAGTTGATGTCTCCGCTCAGCGACTCCCAGTTACCGTCGAAGGCAGTACCGATGAGCTGGCCTTCGCCGTTGATGACGGGGCTGCCGGAGTTACCGCCGGTGATGTCGTTCGTCGTCAGGAAGCAAACCGGCATGGTGCCGTCTGCCATGGCATAGCGGCCGAAGTCTTTGTTCAGGATCAGTTCTTTCAGCTTGGCGGGAACTACGAACTCGCTGTCTTCGGGGTTCTCTTTTTCGAGAATACCGTCCGTCGTGGTGTAGTATTTGTAATATACGGCATCGCGCGGGCTGTATGGCTTCACATTGCCGTAAGTCAGGCGTATGGTGAAGTTGGCATCCGGGTAAGAAGGCACCGGCTGTTTCATTTCGCCCAATCCGCGGATGTAGGCTTTATGAAGCAGGGCCAGGTCGGCGCTTGCTTCCTGGTATGCTTTGCTTGTTTCCACCAGCTTCTCGAGTTTGGAACGCGAATAGGCTGTTGCAGGATCTTTTTCAATCGCTTTTACGGTAGGCTTCTTCATGAACTTGTCGAGGTTCTCGCGGTTGGAGAGGATGGAGTTGTCATAAATGTCGTCTACGTATGCGTTGTAGTCACCTTTGAACTTGGTCTGAATGGTTTGGTAGAAGTCGGGCAGTTCTTCCGGTTGCAGCGCTTTGGCAAGGGCGGGCAAGATGGCTTTGGCCACGGCACGGTCTACTTCATGGTCGTAGTCCTTGTTGTGAACGTCCTTGAAAATCTCTTCCAGCTGTTCCTTTGAAACCTGTAGCAGGGAATCGTTCTTCTCTTCCAGCGCCTGCTTCATATTATCCATTATGATGTACGGGCTTCCGAATTCGATGGCTCCGCTCAATGCTTCGCGCAGGTAGCCGAATTGGCGGTTGAGGGGAAGTCTTTTCTCCACGATGGCGTCTATTTTCTCTACCACACCTTCGTATTCGGGCTTTCCTTTGGCAAATTCATTGAAGTTTTTCTCTTGTTCGGCCTTGGCACCCAGCACGTTGTTGTCAACGATGGCTTTGTTCATTCCGATGGAGTTTTTCCAGTAGTTGCTGCTTCCGGCAAACTTGTTGGCATATTGGATGCGGGTTTTGTCGCTGGCAGCCATTGCGTTTCTCAGCACTTCCAGGCGGACTCCGCGCATGTCAATCATGGGCTGGTTCTGGGCTGCCATGCGCTCCTTCACTTCCGATTCCGTCAGGTAGCGGCTGGTGCTTCCGGGGAAGCCCATAATCATGGCATAGTCATTCTCTTGCAATCCCTTGATGGAGATGGGCAGGTATTTCGGAGTCTTCAAAGGCACATTGTCGGCCGAATATTCGGCAGGTTCTCCGTTTTTGTCGGCATAGATGCGGAACATGGAGAAGTCGCCCGTGTGGCGCGGCCACATCCAGTTGTCCGTCTCGCCGCCGAACTTGCCGACGGAGGAGGGAGGGGCAGCTACCATGCGCACGTCGCTGTATACTTTATAATATACTAAGTAATATTTGTTTCCGGCATAATAAGGGAGAATCTCTTCTTCGATGCCCGGCTTTCCTTTCAGGTCGCTCTTCTCCAGTTGTTCTTTGGCTAATTTGCGGAGGAAAGGGCGGGTCATGGCATGTACCTCGTCCACTTCGCCTGCCTTGATTTTTTGGTTCACCAAATCGGTGGCATCCTCAATGCGGTGAACAAAGCGGAATTTCAATCCCGGGGTGGGCAGCTCTTCGCTACGGTTCATAGCCCAGAAGCCATCGGTCAGGTAATCGTGCTCCACGCTGCTGTGTTGCTGGATAGAAGCGTAACCGCAGTGGTGGTTGGTCAGGATCAATCCTTCGGGAGAGATAATTTCGCCGGTACAACCGCCACCGAAGATACCTACGGCATCTTTCAGCGATACGCCGTTCGGGTTGTACAAGTCATCGGCTTCGAGCTTCAGCCCTTGCTTTTTCATCATATCGATGGAGTTCTGCTGCTTCATCAGTTGCAGCAACCACATACCTTCGTCTGCATGTGCAGAACCGATTGTCAGTGCAGCAACGGCTGCAATCAAACATTTCTTTACTGTCAAATTCATGTTGTTTCTCTTTACTTATTTAATTGTTGTTTTATTATTTGAATTCTCCTCTTCGAATGGCTTCCATAATGTTGGCAGGCGGGCGCTGGTTCATCAGCTCGTTCTTCATGAAATCCATGTAGGGGGCTACGTGTTTGAAGAATTTGTGATATCCGGCGCAGAGATAGTTAAGCCTCGGTTCACCGCTGGCAGTATGGGCAAAACGGTTCTTGGGGCATTCGCCGTTGCAGGCAAACAGCCATTCGCATTCCCGGCATTGGGTGGGTAGCGACTGTTGTTTCATCAGTCCGAAGGCCTGCTGCTCCTTGCTGTACATCATTTCCACCAGCGTCTTCTGATAGATATTGCCCAATTTGTATTCGGGAAATACAAAATGGTCGCAGGCATATACATCTCCGTTGAACTCCATCACTCCGGCATGTCCGCAGGTCTTTGCCATGGAGCAGACGCCCGGTTGTTCGCCTATCCAGTTGGCAAGGGTGGAGTCGAACAGTTGGATATAATAGGTGCCTACATCCTGCTTCACCCATTCGTCGAACAGGGCACAAAGGAAGTTTCCCCATTGCTCCGGGCTGACGGAGAAATCGGCCAGTTCCGTACTCTTCTCTTTATCGGCCAGAGAAGCGAGGTGGCGTCCGTCCCGGTGTGAGGAAATGCGCTCTACGATAGGGGCAAACTGAATGTAGTGGCAGCCCGTTTCTTTGAAGAAGTTATAGAAATCCAGCGGATAGTCTGCATTGTAGTCGTTCACTACCGCCATTCCGTTCCATTCCACACCGTGCTTTTTCAGTAGGTTAATGCCTTGCATCACTTTCAGGAAGGACGGTTTTCCTTGTTTGTTCTTGCGGTATTCATCATGAAACTCTTGCGGGCCGTCGATGGAAACGCCTACCAGCCAGTTGTTTTCTTTGAAGAACCGGCACCATTCGTCGGTTAGCAGCGTACCGTTGGTCTGTATGCAGTTGTCTATGGTTCGTCCGCGGGCATACTTTTTCTGAAGTTCCATGGCCCGTTTGTAGAAGGCCAGCGGGCGCATCAGGGTTTCTCCTCCATGCCAGGTGAACAGTACCTGGGGCATGGTCTGCGAGTTGATATATTCTTCGATGAACTTCTCCAGAAGTTCGTCGCTCATCACGTGCTTGGGGTTATCTCTATATAGTTTGGACTTCTCCAGATAATAGCAATAATCGCATGCCAGATTGCATAGAGCCCCCACCGGTTTCAACATAACATAGAGAGGCTTGGCAAAAGGAGCGTAGGTTGACATGTATATTTTTTCTATTTTTATAATTTGTAATTGTGCAAAAATACATAAACCCAATGAAAAATCCTTTCTTTCTATCCGGTTTATAAGGATTATTAATACCTTTGCTGCGTGTAAATCAAAAATCGTTTCCTGCATGATTAGAATGAGTGTGAACCGTATTTTGCCTCTTTTGCTTTTGCTTGTGTTCTTTGCCTCTTGCAGCCGTAAGTATAAGATAGAGGGTAGCTCTTCGGTAACCAGCCTTGACGGAAAGATGTTGTTCCTTAAAACACTTCAGGACGGACAGTGGGTGGCTGTCGACTCGGCAGAGGTTATCCATGGCTTTTTTAAGATGAACGGCCCGGCAGACTCCATTATGATGGTGACGCTCTATATGGACCATGAAGGTATCATGCCGCTGGTTCTTGAAGATGGAAAAATCACAGTATCCATTACCAATACCCAACTGGTGGCCAAAGGCACTCCGCTGAACGATAAGCTCTATGAATTTATCGACAAACGCAACGCCATGGAAGTGGAGATTGAAGAGTTGGAACGTAAAGAGGCGCGCATGGTGCTCGATGGTGCCAATCTGGAAGATGTCCATGAGCAGTTGGCCAAGGAAGGCGAGGCACTTGTCAAAGGAATGAACGATTACGTCAAGCAGTTCATCACCGATAATTTTGAGAATGTATTAGGTCCGAGTGTTTTTATGATGATGTGCAGCACATTGCCTTATCCGGTTATGACTCCGATGGTAGAAGACATTATGAAAACCGCCCCCCAGTCTTTTAAAGAAACTCCGTTGGTGAAAGACTTCCTCACCAAAGCCAAAGAAAACATGAAGTTGTTAGAAGAGCATCGCCGCATGGAGCAGAATGCATCGGCAGGAAACCGATAGCCGGGCGCTATCGGTCTTGATCTTCGTTTTTCACCATTCCCCTATGTTGTTCCGGCAATGCACTTTCAACGGTTGCATAGGCTTCTGCCATGGTAGCTTTGATATTATCCACACCTTTTCCTTTGGGAGGAATCGGGTCGTGAATGGTCAGTATCATACGATGGCGGTGCACCCATTTCCCGGTACGCGGCAGAATTTCGAACGAACCGTCGATGGTGACGGGCACTACTTCCAATTGCAATTCATCTGCCAATTGGAAGGCTCCTTTCTTAAAGTAACCCATGTGTCCGGTGAAGGTACGCGCACCTTCGGGAAATACGACCAGTGATACTCCATTCTGCAAAGAAGATTGTGCCTGGCGCATGGTTGCCAATATCTTCTTGGGGCTGGAACGGTCTACGAATATATGTCCTGCACTCTCGCAGGCTTTTCCTACGAATGGGAGCTTCCGCAAACTTTTCTTCATCATCCACTTGAAGTTTCTGCCAAGAAAGCCATAAATGAGGAAGATGTCGAATGACCCCTGATGATTGGGCACGAAAACATAAGAGGTATGTTTCCCCAGTTTTTCCCTTCCGCGTACTTTTACAGGAATAAGCAGTATGTAGCAAATAAGTTGCGACCATATTTTGCCGGGATAATATCCCCATACATGTGCGCCTCCAATCAGAGAACCAATGATGGTGACCAATGCGGTAAGAATAGTTAGTACCAATAGGATGGGCAGCGCAATGCAAATCTGGTAAATAATGTAAAGTATCTTCATGGGTGTTGGATTTTCAATCATGCAAATATAGGAATTATCATCAATTACTCCTTTTATATTAGCATATTTCTTTTACGTTTCAATCCTTCCGCAGTGTCAGTACCGTAATCTCGGGCCATGCTCCGAAACGGAAAGGTAATCCTACATACCCGATACCAATATTTACATACAAGGCGCGATTCCCTTCGTAATACATTCCACGCCATTCAGGGTAAAGAAGTTCGGCCAGGGAGTGCCCGAATAATATACCTTGCATGGCATGTGTATGTCCTGCAAGCATTAATGCGATATTGGATTTTGGTAATACTTCACGCCTCCAATGTGTAGGGTTATGACTCAGCAGTATCTGGAACATGCCGTCCGTGCCCTGTATCGCTTTGGATAGGTCTGCAAATTGCGAGAAGGGAGGCTCACCGTCATTCTCCACACCGATAAGCGCTATACTGTCACCTTGGTGATGGAGAACCTCATGCTCGTTATTCAGTAGCTTCCAGCCCATTGCCTTTTGCTGTTCTTGCAGGTAAACCATGTTCTGAGCTTCGGCTTCGGGAGAACTCCAATGGTAATAATTTCCATAATCATGATTGCCCAGAATAGAGTAAACCCCGTCCGGTGCATGCAGTTGGGCCAGAATTTCCTGAAAACCGTCTATCTCATGGCTCTGCTGGTTCACCAAGTCGCCGGTAAAGACGATGAGATCGGGCTTTTGGGCATTGACCAAATCGACGAGGTGTTTGATGGGTTCGGGATTGCCTTGCCAACTGCCGATGTGTATATCTGAAAGTTGGAGTATGCGGTAACCGTCGAATCCTTTTGGAATATCGGCAGAATGGTATTCTACTTCTTTCACCTCGAAACGGGTGGTGCCGAAGAAAGTACCGTAACCGATATTAAAGAAACTGATGACGGCCAGCACCAACCCAATAGCAGTAAACGGGCTGCGTGGACAGCGGCGTATGATGGCATGTACCAACACTCCGATCAGGGAGCAAAGCATGAATATGGTCTTGGGAACAACGAACAGAATGATGGCAATAGCCAGTCTGCCTATGCCTTGCGTATGATTGGACATGGCATTGTCGCCCGTCAGAAACATAAAGTAGACATAACCTGCTATCAACAAGGCAGTGGGCAGCCAATACAGGCTACGCAGAAATACATTTTTTGTTTTACGTACGATATATACCAAGTAGATATATATATCGGGAATGAGGAGGAATAAGATGAAAATTAAAGTTATTCGGTACATATATCTTTCAATTCTTCGATGTTCTTCTTAATGTTGTTGAGATGTTTATAGATTACTTTCTTATAAAGAATATAGATTATCAACGCATCAAATACCACAAAGAATGTGATAAGGACGGCTTGTGTGCCGGCAGAGGCCAGGTGATATTCCATTACCCAATAGTTAAGGGCATTGAAGAGCACTATCCATACGGAAATGGCGATCACTTCGTATCGGGTCCATTGGCGGAAGGCAGTCATGCGGCGGCTTACTTCGGCCACACTCATTTCGTCGATATGCGTTGCCTTGTTCCAGCGGTAAGTTTTCCAGTCCCACCATAGACCTGCAATGATACTGATGGCAATAAATGCCAGGAATGCAGCTATTTTTCTTTGTATTTGTTCATTGAATCCGAAAGTAGGCAACAGCAACCATATCAGGAGAAGAACGGCCAGCCCGACGGCACCGATTCCAATGGAGAAGCGTTGCAGGACTACGATGCGCCCCAGGCTCTTGCGGGTATTGTTCTTGTAACCGGCAATCAGTTCCGTAATTTGCTTTTCGTCAGCAATCGGTTCCTTCTGCAACTGTGCATCCAGTGCATTCCATGATTTTTTCAGTTCATCCAGTTCCATATATTATTCCTCCTTGTTCATTTTTTTAAGTTTGTCTTTAATGCGGCTGAGTTTGGTGGCTACGTTGGTTACGGTCAGTCCGGTAATTTCGGCTATTTCGTCGTAACTTTTCTCTTCCAGATAGAGCAGGATAATGGATTTCTCCAATTGTCCCAGCCGGTTGATCATCCGGTAGAGTTGCTGTAGCATGGCTTGTGTCTCGTCAGTTTCTTCCGTCCGGTCGGCCTCTTGGGTGAGGGTCACGATTTCGGGAATGTTCTTTTCTTTTCGAATAAAGCTGATGCAGGTGTTCAGTGAGATTCGGTAAATCCAGGTTGACATCTTGCACTCTTTGCGGAATTTAGGAAATGCTTTCCATAAGTTGAGTACCACCTCCTGATACAGGTCGTTGAGGGTAGCATTGGGCGTGGTGTACAGATAGCACACCTTGTATATGACACGCTCATACTCCCGTACTGTGGACACAAACTCTTGTTCTACATTATCCATTTTCTTTTAGCTTCTTCGAATTGCTTTTGCACTGTTAGTCGCAGAGGAGAGCGATAAATCACAGTGTAAAAGTATAAAATTTATTTAGGCAGATTGGCTGCCAGGAATTTCCGCATCTCGTTGACGGGCATTCCGCGGCGCCGGGCATAGTCTTCCAACTGGTCTTCTCCTATTTTGCCGACTGCAAAGTAGCGGGATGCGGGATGTGCCAGCATAAGTCCGCAGACGGAAGCGTGCGGATGCATGGCTCCGTTCTCCGTCAGGGTGATGCCTATTCTTTTCATATCGAGCAGTTCGTCCAGTATGAAATTTACCGATTGGTCGGGCAGGGAAGGATAACCTACTGCCGGGCGGATGCCTTGATAATTTTCTATCAGCAATTCCGGTATGGAGAGTGCTTCGTCGGGGGCATATCCCCAGGCTTCTTTGCGCACATGCTCATGCATTTTCTCTGTGACTGCTTCGGCAAGGCGGTCGGTCAGCGTCTGGACTAGCAGATGTTTGTACGGATCATCCTTATAAAATCCTTCGGTCTCTTCACTGATGGAGGAAGCAAAGAGTCCGATAGTATCGGGGATGCCCGAGGAGACCGGACGTACAAAGTCGCTCAGGCAGAGGAAAGGAGTGCCGTCGGGATGCGGGGTCTGCTGGCGGAGCAGGGGGAAAGTGATCCCTTCTATCAGGAGGTTGTCTCCGTCTGCATTTGCCTGGCAGAGTCTGAAGATGCACTGGATGGTTATTTTCCCGTCCAGTTGATTGAGCATCCGGTTGGCTTCCTTGAACAGCTGCATGGCCTCTGCAGCCTTGGCACGCTCTTCTTCGGGAAAGGCGGCGAGCCAGGAGGCACGGCAAGCATCGCAGCCATGAATATTGGCTATGGCTGCGAAACGTGGCTGAAAGCCCCAGGCATGAAAGAAGTAAATCCAGTTGATATACGGACTTACCTCACGGACAGGATAGTTAAGAATCACAGGTTGGGAATTTATCATTGATTGCTGTCCATTAATCGTTGAACCTCAGTTCTTCGCCGCGGTAACTTTCGTCAACAACACCGTCGCTGTAGATCAGATGTCCGTTGGCAAAGGTCTTTTCTACTTTCCAGTTGAAGGCGAAGTCTTCCAACGGGCTCCAGCCGCATTTGCTCAAAATATCATCGGCAGTTACCACCCACTCCCAGTCGTCGGCGGGACGCACCAGGACAAGGTCTGCATGATAACCCTCGCGGATATAACCGCGTTCTTTGATACGGTATATCTGGGCGGGAGCGTGACACATCTTTTCAACAATGGTTTCGATTTTGAATACTTTGTCCCCCATTAGCTCCAGCATGCTGATGAGCCCGAATTGTATCATCGGCATGCCCGACATTGCTTTCAGGGTACCTCCTACTTTCTCGGAAAGCAGGTGTGGAGCGTGGTCGGTGGCAATGGTATCTATCAGACCGGAGTTGACGGCGTTGCGCAAGGCATCGCGGTCGGTTGCACTCTTGATGGCAGGATTGCATTTGATGCGTGCACCAAACTTCAGGTAGTCGCTCATTGTAAAAAGCAGATGAGGAATACACACTTCAGCTGTGATACGCTTGTCGGAGAGTGGGAAGTCATCGAACAACTGGAGTTCCTTGGCTGTGGATACATGAAGTATGTGCAACCGGGCATCTGCAAGCTTTGCCAACCGTACAGCCAGTTCGGAAGAAGCGAAGCAAGCTACCGATGAACGGATGCGCGGATGCTTGCTGATGGGGATATCGTCTTCTCCGGCAAACATTTTCTTGTATCGGGCAATGTTATCTTTGATAGTCTGCTGGTCTTCGCAGTGGGCGGCAATCAGCATATCTGTGCCGTGAAAGATGTTCAGCAGGCTGTTCATCTTGTCCACCAGCATGTCGCCGGTACTGGAACCCATAAACAACTTGATACCGCAGACGCGCTGCTTGTCCAGCTTGCTGAATTCGTTATAGTTGGTATTGGTTGCTCCGAAGTAGCAGGAGTGATTGACGATACACTTCTCGTTCAGCAGGTCAAATTTTGCATTCAGCGCATCCAGTGTAGTAGTTTGCGGATTGGTGTTGGGCATATCCATAATGGATGTTACACCTCCCGCAGCGGCTGCACGGCTTTCGGTGAGAATGTCCGCTTTAGCAGTCAGTCCCGGATCGCGGAAGTGTACATGTTCGTCAATGATGCCGGGCAGCAAGTAACACTCGGAAGCATCGATGATTTCGTCACAAGGTGCGGAGATAGCGGTACGGTGTGGTGCTACTTGGGCAATACGCCCGTTTTCTATGACTACGGAACCACGGAAGATTCTTCCTTCGTTGACTATCTTTGCATTACGTATCAGCGTTCTCTTCATTTTTTTTTGATAATTGATAGTGGATAAATGATAATGGATGATTAACGCTCCATTGGCTTTGGATATTTATGGAACCAGCTGTCCCATTTCAATCGTATGACTCCGAATACGGCTTCACCGAATATGCTGCTGTTCATCTTGGAAGTGCCCAACTCGCGGTTGATAAAGATGACGGGCACTTCCTTGACCTTGAAACCGCATTTGTAGGCAGTGAATTTCATTTCTATCTGGAAGGCATATCCTTTGAAGCGGATGCCGTCCAGGTTGATGGTCTGCAACACCCGGCGGCGGTAGCATACAAATCCGGCTGTCGTATCATGGATGGGCAACCCTGTGATGAGGCGCACATATTTGGAGGCAAAATAAGACATCAGCACGCGTCCCATCGGCCAGTTCACCACATTGACACCGCTGACATAACGCGAGCCGATGGCTACGTCGGCACCTTCTTGGGCACAAGCCTGATAGAGACGTGGAAGATCCTGAGGATTATGGCTGAAGTCGGCATCCATTTCGAAGATGTACTCATACTCGCGTTGCAGCGCCCATTTGAAGCCGGCAATGTAAGCAGTGCCCAAACCAAGTTTTCCTTTACGTTCTACCATGAACAGGCGTTCGGGGAATTCTTGTTGTAAAGTCTTGACTATGGCGGCTGTACCGTCGGGCGAACCGTCTTCGATGACAAGGATATGAAAACCATGTTCCAGGGCGAAGACGGCACGGATTATATTTTCTATATTTTCCCGTTCGTTGTAGGTGGGGATAATGACAATGCTGTCTGGTGTCTGCATATTCATACACGTGGGGATTCTAATTGGGAACAAATGTAATGCTTTTCTATTATTTACGGATAAAACTAAGGATTATTTATGTATTTTTGCGGCGGAATTACCATCATATCTGTTATGACTATCACCGAACTGCAACAATGCTACGCCGCTCATCCCAATGTGGAGGCTATAAGCCGGCTGCTTAAAAATACTTCTGTCCGTCATCTGTACTGTGGGGGCCTGTGCGCTTCTGCCGCTTCGCTGTTTTCGTCTGTACTGGTGCAGCGGGCAGAGTGTCCGTTTGTCTTCATCCTCGGCGATTTGGAGGAAGCCGGCTATTTCTACCACGACCTGACGCAGATATTGGGCGGGGAACGGGTACTGTTCTTCCCGTCTTCTTTCCGCCGCGCCATCAAGTACGGGCAAAAGGATGCTGCTAATGAGATACTCCGTACGGAAGTGCTGAGCCGTTTGCAGAAGAATGAAGAAGGGCTTTGCGTAGTGACTTATCCGGATGCGCTGGCAGAGAAGGTGGTTTCCCGCAAAGAGTTGGGAGACAAGACGCTGAAACTGCATACGGATGAACGGGTGGACATGAACTTCATCACAGAAGTGCTACGCAGTTATGGTTTCGAATATGTGGATTACGTGTACGAGCCGGGGCAATATGCCGTGCGAGGCAGCATCATAGACGTTTTCTCCTTTTCTTCCGAATGTCCTTTCCGTATCGACTTTTTCGGTGATGAAGTAGAAAGCATCCGTACTTTCGAGGTGGAGACACAGCTTTCCAAAGAGAAGAAGGAGAGCATCGTGATAGTTCCCGATTTGAGCCATAGCCTTGAAAAAGGAGGAAGCGGAGGGATGGTATCTTTTCTTGATTTCCTTCAGCCCGATACGGTATTGGCGATGCGTGATTTCCTTTGGCTGCGCGAGCGTATTCAGACAGTGCACGATGAAGCGCTTACCCCGCAAGCTATTGCAGCCCGCGAGGCCGAAGAGAATGGAGCGATAACACTGGATGGCAAATTGATTGATGGGGGAGAGTTTACGTTGCGTGCGCTCGATTTCCGCCGAATGGAGCTTGGCAACAAGCCCACCGGTACGCCGGATGCTACCATTTCATTCAATACCACCGCACAACCCATCTTTCACAAGAATTTCGACTTGGTGGCGGAGAGCTTTCAGGAGTATCTTGCCAAGAACTATACCCTGTATATTTGTAGCGACAGTCTGAAACAGACCGACCGTATCCGTGCCATATTCGAAGATCGCGGAGATAATATCTCTTTCACTGCAGTGGAGCGCACTTTACACGAAGGTTTTGCCGATAACACGTTGCGCCTCTGCATTTTTACCGATCATCAGCTGTTCGATCGTTTTCATAAATACAACCTGAAGAGTGACAAGGCACGTAGCGGTAAAGTAGCTCTTTCATTGAAAGAACTGAACCAGTTTACTCCGGGCGATTATGTGGTACATACCGACCACGGTGTGGGGCGCTTTGCCGGACTGGTGCGCATCCCCAACGGAGATACTTCCCAGGAGGTGATGAAACTGGTCTATCAGAACGAAGATGTAGTATTCGTTTCCATCCACTCCCTGCACAAAGTTTCCAAGTATAAAGGGAAAGAAGGGGAGGCTCCCCGCCTCAATAAGTTGGGTACCGGTGCGTGGGAGAAACTGAAAGATCGTACCAAAACCAAAATCAAGGATATTGCCCGCGATTTGATAAGACTTTACTCGCAGCGACGCGAGGAACAAGGCTTTCAATATAGTACCGACAGCTTTCTGCAACGGGAGTTGGAAGCTTCTTTCATCTACGAAGATACCCCCGACCAAAGCAAGGCAACTGCCGACGTGAAAGCCGACATGGAAAGTGCCCGCCCGATGGACCGCCTTGTTTGCGGTGATGTAGGTTTCGGCAAGACGGAGGTAGCTGTGCGTGCTGCTTTCAAGGCAGTAGCCGATAACAAGCAAGTGGCTGTATTGGTGCCTACTACGGTGCTTGCTTACCAGCACTTCCAGACTTTCAAGGAGCGCTTGAAGGGATTGCCTTGCCGGGTCGATTATCTGAGCCGTGCCCGTAGTGCCGCACAAGCCAAAGCTGTTATCAAGGGACTTGCCGAGGGAGAAGTGAATATCCTCATCGGCACCCATCGCATTCTGGGCAAAGACGTGAAGTTCAAAGACCTCGGCCTGCTGATTATTGACGAAGAACAGAAGTTTGGCGTTTCCGTAAAGGAAAAGCTTCGCCAGTTGAAGGTAAATGTCGATACGCTGACAATGACCGCCACGCCTATTCCCCGTACTTTACAGTTCTCACTGATGGGTGCGCGCGACCTCAGTGTCATTCAGACTCCGCCGCCCAATCGTTATCCCATCCAGACGGAAGTGCATACGTTTAATGAAGAAATCATTGCCGATGCCATCAACTTTGAGATGAGCCGCAACGGACAGGTGTTCTTTGTAAACAACCGCATCTCCAACCTGGTAGAACTCAAAGTGATGATCGAACGTCACATTCCCGATTGTCGTGTAGCCATCGGCCATGGGCAGATGGAGCCGGCCGAACTGGAAAAGATAATCCTCGATTTCGTGAATTATGATTACGACGTGTTGCTTGCCACTACTATTATAGAGAGTGGCATCGATATTCCGAATGCCAACACCATTATCATCAATCAGGCACAGAACTTCGGTTTGAGCGACTTGCACCAGATGCGCGGGCGTGTAGGGCGTAGCAATAAAAAAGCATTCTGTTACCTGCTGGCGCCTCCTTTGTCTTCGCTTACTCCGGAAGCAAAACGCCGTTTGCAGGCTATTGAGAACTTCTCCGATTTGGGTAGTGGCATCCACATTGCCATGCAGGACCTCGACATCCGCGGTGCAGGAAATATGCTGGGAGCCGAACAGAGCGGTTTCATTGCCGACCTTGGTTATGAAACTTATCAGAAGATACTTTCCGAAGCCGTGCAAGAACTGAAGACCGACGAATTTGCTGAACTTTATGCTGAAGAGTTGAAGGCTGAGGGAGGTGTTATCAGTGGCGAGCAGTTTGTTGATGAATGCCAGGTGGAGAGCGATCTCGAACTTCTGCTTCCTGCCAACTACGTGACAGGCAGCAGCGAGCGCATGTTGCTCTACCGTGAGCTGGACGGTCTGACGCTGGATAAGGATGTAGCAGCTTTCCGTTCCCGCCTCGAAGACCGCTTCGGTCCTGTTCCCCCCGAGACAGAGGAATTGTTGCGCATTGTTCCTTTGCGTCGTATTGCCGCTCGTCTTGGTGCGGAAAAGGTGTACCTGAAGGGAGGACGTATGTCACTGTTCTTTGTCTCCAATCCGGACAGTCCGTACTATCAGAGCCAGGCATTCGGCAAGGTCATTGCTTATATGATGCAATACACCCGTCGGTGCGATTTGCGCGAACAGAATAACAAGCGGAGTATGCTGGTGAAGGATGTAAGGACGGTAGAAGAGGCGGTTTATGTGTTGCAGGAGATTGTGGGGATGCAGACGGAATGATAAAATTGGCTCTTGGAATAAAGTCATAGTATATTTGTTTTGTCGAAATATTCTTCATAACTTTGTGTTACTTAAATATTTGTTATATGAGGAGTCTTAATGAATATATCGAAATAATAAAGAAATGTAGCGATGTACTACGTTCTTATTTTGGAGTCACTTCTTTACGTATATTCGGCTCTGTTGCCCGTAATGAACAAAATGAAGATAGTGATGTGGATGTATGTGTGGATATGAAACCTAACTTATTTCTGCATGTAGAACTGAAGAAATATCTGGAAGAAAAGTTTGGTTGTCCGGTAGATGTGATCCGTCTTCATAAAAATATGAATGAGTTTCTTAAACGTCAGATAGAGAAAGATGGAATCCTTGTCTCCTTATAAGAAAGAAATAGCTTTAGGTATTTTAAAGCAAATTGAAGAGGCTATCGTGCGTTTGCAAGAAAGAACTTCGAATATACATAGTGTGGAGATTTTTTATTGTCTCCTACTGGTATGGAGAAACTGGATGCAGCGTGTATGTTGCTTATTGCGATAGGAGAGAGCCTTAAAGGTTTTGATAAAGTTACCGAGAAAAGTGTATTAACTACTTGTCCGCAAATTCCTTGGAGTAGTGTTATGGGAGTTCGGGATATTATTGCTCATCACTATTTTAATGTGGATGCAGAAGAAATCTTCGATATTGTCCATAATGAATTACCGGCTCTTTTGGAGGCAATCCGCTATTTTATTCAAGAATTATCTCCCGAACTGCACTGCAAATCCTAAATTAAAGAACGTAATGTTATTTTTGAACCAGCTGTGGTCAATGCCGTCGTCATATCCGTCTGTATTGTAAAGACGGGCATCAGGGTTGGCAAACCAGTCTGCCGTGAGCATATCGGCACGCAACATGCCCGATAGTTTCCTGGTGATACGAAATTCATACCCCATTCCTAATGATATACCGCAATATCCTCTTTGAAAACGATGCCCGTTTTGTGTTCCCCGTTTGTATGTTCGCTCCTGATAGTTCATATATCCGATACCGAAGGATAGGAATGCCCCTTGGTTTCCGTTACTCCAAAGATTGCGGAAGATGATGTTGGGACGTATGTAGTGCAGGTGCATCTTGTCCGGTGAGTGTGCTATCCTCAAATAATCGTACTGAAGCCCTATAGCAAAGCTCGGAACGAAGTAATAGCGTCCTTCAGTCATAAGGTTGTAACCCACCTGATTGCCGTTCTTGCTGAAGAAGTCGTTACGGTTTCCTTCTACATGGGGCAGTGCCAGACCACCGCCAAGTATGATGCTGTAGTCTTGCGGCAGATACTCTTGGGCTTGTAAGCTTGTTTTTAGACAAGTCAGGAGGATGAAGTATAGAAGGAGCAGTCGTTTCATTGTGGATATGTGAAGTTACATGATACAAATATAGTCAATTTCTGCACAGTTATTCCGGATTTTCTTCACTTTCTATGCAGAAAATGACATTCTGTGAGGTTACATGTCTTCAAGAGTCGGGCAAGCAGTCTCTGTCATCATAACATGATCCATAGTCAATTTCTACCATTATGTCATAGCAAAATAATTTTAGTTCACGCTTTCCTGAATGCATCGTACTATAAGAGCATCACCGCTCCAACGATTCTTCATTCCCCAACCGTCTGCACCGGCTACAAATGTAGATTGTATATCAACCGTAGCCACATATATTCCTTTTCCAATATAAATATATTGTGTTGCAGTGGCCGGATATCCGGCAAATCTGAGAAAAGTCTTTGAATTAGCATCTGTTTTATCACATTGCAACAAGATGCCACCTTTTGCATATTCGTTCGCAAAGTTTGGCTGTGAGTTATTGCTCACAAAAGTTGTCACTTCATTTACTGTCGGTACTCTCCATCCTGCCGGTGATGGATCATCAAAAGTCTTTGTTGCATTCCATGTCTGACTACGATTGCTGCACCAATGTTGAGTGTTTCCATCATAAGGAGAAATTATCTCCTCCGGGTGTTTATAAGCATCTCTTATACTCAGATTTTTATAAGTACTTTTGGGAACGATTACATGTACACCATCCGCTTCATAGCGATTCAATACATTTTTTGGGGGACGGTTGGCGCTGATAGTGATGTAGTAGCGCGTATCAAAGTTATTAAGGGATGTATAACTGGCTGGCAGGGGATCTTTACGCCCTTTTTGGAAGTGCAGGCATTGAGTTCGGGAAGCGGTATGAATATCTTGAGGAGTGCTTGATAGTCCTTCATAAGCGCCCAAATTGCGATCCATAATCGGAGCATATGTATTAGAAGAAGTTCTCAATTTGAACTTCCGTTTATTTTCCGGCGATAAAATACTTTCGCTGCCGGTAGCATCCGGATTATAGTCCGTTACCCATACATGCCAACTCCAAAGAACCTCATCGTTTGTATCATAAGCTGCAATAACGCCGCTGCCCCCCGTAGTGCCCGATGCTACACGACAGTAAATGCGGCATTGATTTTCGGCAGTAGCCGCAGTAGTAAGATTCTTTCCATTGTTATCCTTGATGTCGACAATATTCGTATGGTCATCGTCGCTGTTTACTATTCCCATTGTCGGTTCTCCCAAATCTCCATCTTCTTTGAGTTGCCACAACAGCTTAACGTATTTTATTCCATAAGTAACTGTTGAATTGGAGGTCGTGCTACCACTTGAGATCCAACCGGTGAGTTGTGTATTTATAATATCACTGCCATTCTTCCGGAACATAAACGGATCGAAACAAAAGCTACCTCCCGGTGCCACCATAAAGCAATTGGCGGTAGGCACAAAGTTATCATTATTCTCCGAAGCGGGGATAGGGTCAACGTAAGTCACGCGGCGGTCGCTTGTAGGGATTGTGGTATGGGTGAATTTTACATCGTAGGTGTAGTCTGTATTGCTTTTAATGCTGAAGTTATTCGGATTGTCATCACCCAGATAGATACGATAATTGAACTTATTCTTTGCATCATTATCATTCACTGCTACAAGTGTCAGATACGAACTGCCGGGAGAGGCATTATCTTTAAAACGCAGTAATTCAGAAGATACGGCAGGATTATTCTTACGTACATTGGCAGGTGCCCAAAAAGAATAAGTGCCGTCGGTCTGATGGGCTGCCATGTCATAATCCTTTGCCTCCAAGGTAGTATATTGTTCCATTATTCCGGGATAAACTCCGTCTGTATCAGGATTGGGAATGTAGTTGAAGTAAAGCGGAACACTTTGCAGAAAGAGTTGCTTCAAGGTATAATTAGAACCGCCTACCGATACATTATAATTCCACTTCACCGTTACTTTGGCTGCCAGCCGTTTCAACAACAAACGCACATCGTTGGCACCTACCGTTTCCACATCCGGGCTTTGCAGTTTCCCGTCCGAAGTAATCTTCACGTGTTTCAGATGGAGCACGTATGGCATCTTGTTCATTTGTTCTTGTGTGGTGCCCGATGTCGGGATGGCATCAATGACATCCCGGTCGAAAGAGATGGCTTGCACAGCAGCGAGGTTTCCGTTAATTCCGGGCGTGGTAACGTTTTTTCCTCTTGCAATGATCACCAGCTGGCAATCGTCAGAGGCAGTCAAAGAAAGCGGCAGTGCGGTGCCAATGTCCGTTTTTCCGGCTTTATAATAAACACTTCCACTTTCACTTCCGTTCGCATCCAACTGATTCCCACTCTGATCGAACTGTAAAATATGCAGCTCATACAGCCCGTCAGGAGTCACATTCGCCGCACGGGTAGCGGCCTCTTTCTGCAGTTCCGCACTGAACGCCTGCCGCCTGTCGGCGCCGGTATATGTACGTGTAGCTCCGTTTTTCCCTGCTGCATTTTCCTCCGGTGCAAAGCCCAGACTGATGGTTACATCTACCGATTCATGTCCTCCTTCGGGACCGGGATTTGTTTCTATCCGG
Organism: uncultured Bacteroides sp.; assembly: GCA_902388495.1. Taxonomy (GTDB): domain Bacteria; phylum Bacteroidota; class Bacteroidia; order Bacteroidales; family Bacteroidaceae; genus Bacteroides. Next base: position 20,249 of record CABMPP010000040.1, read on the forward strand.
TCTTCACATGCCGATGTGCCGCATATCAGGCATGTAGCACATAACCATAACCCTAATCGCATATATATTCCTGTCCTGCCCATATCTTCGTTCATTTTTACTTTTACTCAAACTTTATCGTATGCTTTATTTCCTCCACCTTGTCAAAAACGGCTGTTTTTCCGTCCGTGATCCGTACCCGTACATCTCCCGTATTGGCTCCGGAAAGGTTCAAGGTCAACTGATACCAGTAACCCCGTTGCACATTATAATCCTTTATCAGATTAGTACCCAGATAGATATGATACTCCACATCGATGGGCGCTGCAGAACCGCTGGGAGTAGTCCCGTCCGATAAGTACTTTTGGTAAGTATAAGTCCCTTTCAATACGATGTAAGTGCAATAATCCAGGCTGCCGTTCGGTCCGTACCGTTTCAATCCCTTGTCTGCAAATGATGAGGCAGTGCCCATCCCACGCAGATTTTCCGGCATATAGAAATCATAGAATGTTCCCGAGTTCATGCTCCCTGTGGCAGATGGAGTATCTGTATTTATATCCGTTCCCGCCGGATAGTTGCTGTTCAAAGCACCTCCCCCTCGAGTATACAGTGCCATCTTTTGAGGCAGGTTATGTACTTCCATCGCGCTGATGGTAAAATCCCCACGGTCATCCGTATCCTGCCACTTCACGGATATTTTAGCGTAGGCGCGGTTCAAGGCCGCCACCACTACAACTTTTCCATCGCTTGTGGGCGTATAATCTATGGGGCCGGCTGTCAGCAATTTGAGCTCTCCCGTAATGCCTGACACACTCACTGTTTTTGCCTTCAATGCATCCTCGGTTCCTGTAAACCCATCCAGGAATCCGGTTCCTGCATTCACTATCACATAGAACCTGCTGATTACCTGTGAAAACTCAGCACCTGCCGTATTGATCTTCAGCACATTGCCATTCAAGTCTAGCGTTCCTTCTCCTGTAAAGGCTACTGCCTTAATGAAATTGTTGTTGTTTGCATTGTACTGTACTACCCACACATTCTCGATGGAAATGCCTCCCAGTGAAGGCGGAGTCGTTACCCGCGTACTTACTTCCAGTGCCGGCGGCAGTTCCATCCTGAATATGATTTGCGCTTTCTCCGTCATTGTTCCCGTGTCCCCGTCGCATGCTACCGACAGCAATGCCAGTAGCCAGGTCCACCATATACTGCTGCTTCCCGTCTTGTACTTCATATCCTTACATGTCTTTATTATTTCCCTATTTCATCCGACGGCAATTCCGTTTCTGTATATCCCCTTACCGCCAATGTTAAATCCGACGGCTCCAATACCCCGTAGAAAGTCAGCGTAAAGTCAAATACATACTTCATACCGGGAAGCAGTTCTTTCACGATGGAAGCCACGTAGTCGTCAGTCAGGCTTTTGATCTCACCTCCATCATTGTACCCCACCGTCAGGTTTACTGTAAAGGTGAGCATTGCCGAGCCGTTAACTGGCAAGAGAACTTCCTCTTTGCTTTCCCGGAAGTCTCCCACACCATTATTGTTGTTTGTAAAGGCACTGTACTGAAAGGCCGGACCGTCATAGTTTTCGGCCGCCTGCCACGCCGTACCGCCCAACGGAAAGGATAGTTTTTCCGGCAACCCTTTCACCTTGATATTGTTCACCTTGAGTGAAGTGGGTGATATGGGTACGTTGTTTCCGTAATTTGCCTTCACCCGCACTTGTACTTGTGTGCCCATACGCTTGAAAGGTGCGGTCAGTGGGGCTTGCATCATGGTTTGGCCTGCACTTCCGGGTTGCACGGTCATCCCCTTCAGCCGGTTGTACATAAAGTCACGCCCGTTATACACGTCGATGACACCTCGCCCGTCGCTGGTTAGTTCCGGCGTGTCTGTAGAAGAATTATAGGAGAACAGGTAGAAATCGTATTGCCCGCGATAGAGCGGCATCTCCCCTGTGGCCGTACCATCCGCCTGCACTGTATATTCGGCTGTTGCGACCGGTTTTTCCCAATCGTTGCTACCTGCCTTGTAGACATATACCCGAAGCATGCTGCCTGCCGGTATATCTTTCGCACGGGTGGTTATTGCACGGGTTTGTGCATCTGTACCTGACTGTAGATCTTCTTCTGCCGAACCTTTGTACATTACAAAGCTCACCGTCACCGGTTCACCCGGTTCTGCCGGAGGCGGTACGTCTCCTGTCTCTGTGCATGCTCCCAGCAATATTCCAGCCAGCAGCATTATCAGTCCCTTTTTAAACTTCCATCCCTTTTCCATTACCACTAATCATTAAATCAGATTCCAATACTTGTATTCTGGCTTGCATCGTTCTGCCAGTCGTCCATCTGTACGCCGGAGAATCCGCCCCCCATTTTGTCTACCGTCACCTTGTAAATGTAGTGTTTGCAAGGCTCCCATTTCTGTGGAGTGCCCACTACTCCTGTTTCAAAGGTGAGGTCTGTTCCCGCCGCTCCTTCCGTCTGCACGGTCACGGTCAGGCGGAAGGATAGCAGTGGCTCTTCGCCTGCCATGGGGGCAACCAGACAGGTTACATTCGGTGTGCTGCTGCCTGTTGTCAGCACGGTTTCTCCCGTCAGTGTCAGCTGCGATGTGGACGATAGTCCTGCCAGTTTCCCATTCTGGAGATTCATCGTGCCGTTCCCTGCCTGTATACGGTTCGTAGGGCTTAGTATTTCTACCTTCTTCAGCGTTAGCTTCTCTGTAGCTGCATCCGATTTCAATACGCGCAGGCTCACCTTTGCCAGTGCATGTACCAGCGGAATGCTGAGCGACCGGCTGGTAGAAGAGGCATCGAGGGGAGTCACTTGCAGGCCATTGCCCGTCGGTTGTCCTTTCACATACTTTCCCGTGAGCAGATAATCCGTCTGCGCTGTGGCAATAAAATTATCCGCTGTCACCACGCTGACGGGCACGGTATGGTTGCCGCTGCTGTTGTTTGTCACGGCGAGGCCGGCCGGAGAATAGGCATATACTTTTGCCGCTCCGTTCCCGGCAGTGATCTGCGGCGGACTGGCAGTGCTCCAGGTTGTGCCCGAGAGCGTATAAACCGAATTCGGATAGGAGGGGTAGGCTGTATGGTCCGTTGCTTTTGTTACATAAATTCCCACTTTATCCACTGCTGTCAGCAGGGTGCGGGTGGCGGCACTGCCCGTTTCGTCCAGTGTTACGGATTCCAACTCCAATGCCTCCTCGCAGTCTTGCCGGGGCAGCACAGTATCTTCGCTGCATGCTGTCAACAGCAGGACTACTCCGCCAAGAAGCCATCCTTGCCATCCGTTTATCTGTTTCTTCTTCATATTTCTAGTTCCTTTTTCCATAATTATTAATCATTAATCATGCGAATCGGTTGTTGAATGATGATTTGGGGACTAAATAATTCACATCCGTTAGTAATTGAGCTCTCGTGGAGGTGTCCGAGTGCTCTGCCAGGGGCACGAGAGCTCCCGCGGAGGTGTCAGGGCCTCGGAAGGGTCCACGAGAGCTCCCGGCGAGGTTTCCGAGTACTCGGAAAGGTCCGCAAGAGCTCCCGTGGGGGTGTCAGGGCCTCGGAAGGGTCCGCGGGAGCTCCGGTGGAGGTTTCCGAGTACTCGGCAGGTATCGCGGGAGTTCCGGTGGAGGTGTCCGGGCATTATTTCACCCTCCGCGTCCCTAAATCCGCATTTATATGAGTGTTGCTGATTCGCATTTGTCATCAAATAGCAATCATCGGACATCAAACGGCAATCATCGGACATCATGTCGCACTTCCCGTGTCCATTTCCGCCTGCGCGTCGAAATCGCTCACGGTGACGCCCGTCAGGATCAGTTCGTCCGAGGTGGTGAAGGTGAACTGGTAGTTGTTGCCCGCCTGCAGCGTCAATCGTGCGGCAACTGTCTCCTTGTAACTCTTTGTATCTTCAGAAGCCCCGCTGCCGGTAGTCACTTTAATCGTATAGGTGGAGTAGGTGCCCGGATTCACAATGCCTACATACGAATGTATGCTACTTTCCTCTGCACCTGAAGTACGGTAGAATGATACTGTTTCCGTTCCGCTGCCGCCACGCATACCTGTACCTTCTATTATGGCTTTGTTAGGAGTCTTTGCCGGTACATAGTTAATGACCAAAGTTATTTTTGCAAAGGCGTGGGTGAATCCGAATGCCAGGTGATTGTTGACGGAGGTGGCGGTGGCCTGCAGTTTATTGCTGTTGAAGAAACTCCCGGTTGTAGTCTGGTCCGGCTGTATCGCCGTGAAATTCTGTGGGAATACTGCCGTGAAGACCTCTCCTCCATTCGTCGTCAGTGGTGTTTCGCCTTCATAGATTCTCCAATACTTCCCTTCTTTCTTATACAAGGCGGCCATTCCCTGTTTTGTAATCTTTATCACATCCCCTTCTTCAAAGTTTTTACGGTCATAGTTGGCTGTCGTCACCGAATAGGTCGGATCGGTCCTTGTATTCGGTGCCGCATTGTTCCCGGTAATAGATGCCGATACTTCGACGGGGAGGGGGCCGCTGTGCTCTTCCTGTCCGCAGGCACAGAGCAGGCAGAGTAGCAGGCAGAGGAGCGGATGGCTGTTGGTTGGTTTCATATTGCTTTTCTTTTATTACTGGTTGCTGTCGAAATCGCCTACGTAGCCGTTGTCGGCATTGTGCCATTCTTCTATCTCCACGCCTTCGGGCACCAGGCGGTCGTTTACCACTGAAAGGTTGTAGCGGTAATGCGTGTCTTTCAGGCAGGCACAAGTGACGTTGCAACTGTAGGTGATGGTGAACGGATTGCCGTTGTCGGTGTCCGAGACTTCCAGCGTTAGGGCAATCATTCTGCTTCCTGTCTGTAATGGCGAAAAAACGGCACACCACGTATTGCCGGCAGCATCGGGGCGGAGGGGGTAGATGGTTTCCTCCTGTGTACCGCCACTGTAAATGCCTGTTCCTTTCAGGGTGAGCACTGTCTTGTCGGCGGCAAAGGTTATATCATGGGTTCCCGTCAGTGCCAGCGTGATGCGGCCATTCACATGGGTGAACTGGTTGGCCCCTGTAAATGCCAACAGTCCGGTACGGTCTGCTTTGATGCCGGACGGGGTTGCCAGGCGGTTGCTCAGGCGGAAGTTCTCTGTCGTGCGCTGGTCGGCACGGATGCCGTTGTAATCCAGCGGGTAGACGGCCGAGTAGGTGGCTGCGGACTCGAATGTGAATTCCGTTCCGGCTGTTACGCTCCAACTGTTTCCGTCCGCATTCAGCTGATAATCGCTGGTGGCTGTATTGCCATTCTTGCTACGTGTGATACGGATTTTGTCGGCTGCTTTGAAGGCTTTACGGTCGTATGCCGTTCCGTCACTACCGGCTCTTGTGGCAGGAGTGTTACCTATGCCGGCAAGCACCTGCAGTGGAGTACCTTCGGGCGGCATTTCCCCTCCCGAGGTGGTTCCTCCATCCTGCCAGCTTCCTATGTCTACCGTACCCAAGGTTATATTGCGGTTCCCCAGTATCAGATGATAGGTGTAACGGCTGCCTTTCGTCCAGGCTGCATCGAACAGTGTTCCCGCCTGAACGGTGTACTCACGCTCGTCGGCAGTATCGCCCGTCCTTCCCATTACTACTGTTACTGTGATGCTGTTACCGGCAGTAGCCACTTTGGGGATGACCAGTCCGTATGCCACTATGTTGGGTGAACCCGTTGAACCCGGACGCGCCGGATTACTGCTTGGAGTAAAGCTCAATTCGTCGGCAGCTGTTATATCTGTCAGGCTGCCGTCTGCCAGTGACATCCTGCTGCTTGCTGCCGTAGCCTTGAACGGTGTGCCGCTACCGGCTTTCAGTGTGATGGATTTTACATAATCATATTCTGCGTCGGCCGGTCGGTCGGCTGCATTGTCCATCGTGAAGACTACTTGTGCCAGGGCATGCTGCAAATAAATATCCGGGGTGTACGATGTACGGCTTACGCTGATGGCTGCTTCCGATCCCGGTGTGCCGCTGGCGGAACCGTACAGATAGTCGGTTGTGGAGCAGGCGGTGGTGCTTGCGCCGTCAAAGGTCTGTGCGGCGGGAACGCTGACCGGTACGGTGGGTGCTGCAGATGCATTCCTTGTGATCGCCTGTGTGGCTGGCGACCAGGCATACAGCTGTCCTTCCACGGAGTTTACATAAACCGCAGGTGAGGTCGTCCATGGCTGTCCCGCAGTGGCAGGTGCGCTAAATACCGTACCTGCGTCCGGTGTTCCCGGGTATGTTGCATGGTCCGATGCGCGAGCCACGTAGATGCCGACAGTGTTTATACGGTCTGCGGCCGCACCAATGCCGTTTACAATGGAGCGGCTGCAGGCGGTACCTGCGGTAGCTGTGGTGACACCGGGCTGCAGGGCGACACGCATCCCGTCTTCAACCGGAGACGTTTCTCCGGTACATCCCCCCAGGATAAGGGGGATGCAGAGGAGGATAAAGGTTTGCTTCATATCATTGGATGTCTAAATTGCCACCGGTGACTTCGCTCCAGGCAGTAACTTCTACTTTGGTAACCTCCAGTTTTGTTCCACTCAGCTTTACTGTATAAAGATTGTTGTTGCCGGGCTTCCACTTGCCTTCAGCATCTGCTTCAGTAGGGGCTTTGATCGCTGCGGTGTAGGTTGCTCCGTCAATAGTGAACACAGCTTCTATTTTACCATCTTGAATGGCGCTGTCAGTTATGGGCAATACCAGGATGCTGAGTTTTTTGGCTTCGCTTTCTGCTGTTCCTAAGGTATAAGTACCGGTAGTTATTGTACGGGTATAGGTGGCAGCTGTAGCAGTATTCTGGGTAATTGCTCCTGTGGTAACATTCATCGTTGTTGAGGTACTTCCTTTTGATAATACTGAGCTCCCGTTCGTGTTTTTCAGAACAATCTGAGTCAAGTCTCCAGTTCCGTGATAATCGCTACTTTTGTATACGCGAAAGCTAACCATGGAGAGTGCATGTTTCATGGTGAGGGTAATGCTTTTGCTTGCATTCTGATTGCTTGCTGTTGTTGAAGTGGCATACATATAGTCTATTTCTCCATCGGCAGCAGCAATGGCATTGCCTGTTGCATTATCAGCCACTGTAATTGCAGCAGAAGATTCCAGAACAGAAATCGGAATGGTGGAATTGGCTGTCACATCATCTTCACTGATCGGTTGGAAAGTTGTTCCATCAGATTTATACGCCGGATAATAGGCATAAATAGTGGCTGTTTTATTGGTCAGGTAAATAAGATCTGACCCGGTGCTACTCCAGGAACCACTACTTAGCAGATATATAGCATGGTTATTGCTTTTTGCTTTGGTGTAATCGTCCCCCGCAGCATATACGGCCACATTCTGCATAATAGTGTTTTTGTTTGCAGTCTGCTCACCTCCTTCTATCACGCTGCGCGTTATCGCCACAGTCGGTGCAATTTGTAATTCCACCGGTTCATTGCTCTCAATATCCTTTTCGCATCCTGTAGTGAGCAACATACAGGGGAGTGTCAGGCACAAATGCCATAAATTGTAATTCAGTTTTTTCATTATCATGTGTGTTTCTAACTATTTATCACTGTCCTACTCTCTGTCTCCTATTCCCAAGTCACCGGCTTCTACCAGTTTCCACGGTTCCACCGTGATAGAGGTGATGGAAAGAGTATAGTCGGAGAGGGTCAGAGTTATTACATGCGACATGCCTGCCTTCAGTATATCCGAAGGTTGGGCGTCGCCGTATATGATTTTTACATTATTATAAGTTCCCGTGGAAGTTTCTACGGTCAGTGTATATTCAGTTTCTGCATTTTCACTTAGTGGCGGTAACATCAGGCTGCCCAGTTCTACGGGGGTAGTGTTCGCAACTTCATTGCTGCCATCCGCAGGCGTCAGTGACAAACCGGCTGTACCGTCGGAAGGTGTACTGAATAACGGTTCTCCCGTTGCCAATGGAACTATTGCTTGCGCCTTGGCCTCGTTTACGGTTACTTTTAGGATCGTCACCGGCAAGCCTCCGCTTTTCTTCTTGCATGCCTTGAAGCGTATTCTGGTCAGCAGGTGGTTGAATGTGAGCGGTTTGTCCCTCTCTTTGAGTGTGTTATTGGAAAACCGTTCTCCGTCCCATTTGCACCCCTGCAGCTCATTGACATAAAGCAAGTCTTCCTGCCCGGTCAGGGTGTAAGTCACAGTACCGTCCTTAGGTACGGCCTCCGGAGCCCAGGCCACCAGATATAGATAATCGCCATAAGGGGGATAGACGGGAGCGGCTTTGCCGCCCTCCGTATTCCATGTTATAACTCCCGATTTATCCACATCTGCCGTCCATATCCCTTCATTCTTCCCGTTCAGCGGCGTGTACCTGCCACTTTCCGAGGAGAAGGCCACGGAAGCCTTAAATGCTTCTCCCGACTCGGTGCGGGTCACAGTGGCGGCAGCAGAACCTTCGAGTGCACCGCCGCGGGCGAATAGCTGCACGGGTATGGCTTCCTCCGTCAGAGGCACCTCGCCGCTGTCGCTATCTGTACAACCTGCTGCAAGTCCCGAAAGTGCCGCAAGCCCGAGCAAACAGCCGACCGGTAAAAGCGTCCTTAGTTTCCGTTTCATAATCATAATACGAATTCAGACGGGTTAGTCTAAATCGGCAGAGCCGGGAGTGCCTTCCACCCATTTGTTTACTGTAGCCGTGGCTACAATGGATGCGGCTCCGGTCACAGCTTCGGGTTCCTTTACGTTCAGGGTTATCAGGTGCGACTGTCCTTTAACGGTGGTCAGGTCACTGTCCCCGTTCTTGATGGGTATGTTGACGAAACTCAAGTCCGTACCGCCCACGGTGAGCACTACATCCACCATCACGCTTCCGGCAGCGTATATCATTACCGGATTACCGGTTTTAGCCTCCGTTGCATTCAGGGCTATATTGGATATACCCGGTACATTCAGTGAAGAGGCTGCTGTCCAGGTTACGCTTCCATCAGCTGCATCCACCGCTTGCGGAAGCTGGGCGTTCTGAACAGAAATGCCTTTCACGAGCACTGCCTTGTTGTCCCATTCACCGGTGCCGGCGGCTTCGGTCAGTTTCACTTGGAAATTCAGTTGTGTAGTGAGGTGGTCGAAAGTCAGGTTAAGCGGACTTATCGGGGAGCTCTCGCTGCCTGCATCCACAGCTTCGGCGTACATCACGTCCTGCTGGCCGTCCACATTCTTCATGGTTACTGCCGTGCCGGAAGATGCCAGGGTACCGTCAGGAGCTACAGCCACCAGATGTGACTTGACAGTGGTGGAAGGATTGTTGGTGTTGTCATAATAGAGTGTCGGATTCAAGGTCACTGCTGCATTCGCACCTGCTTTGAAGGAGGCTGTGGAGACATTGGCACGGTCGCTCAATGTTCCGCTGGTTATGCTGTTTGCTTTTTTAGCAACAAAGCCCGTCCAGTCGGCTGTATTTCCGTCGCACATCAGCACTGTGGCTGTCACGTCACTTCCTTCTACGACTGCCGCACGTGTTGTTCCCTGCACGCTCTGTCCTATCCGGATCGCTTTTGCATTAACCGGTGTTTCCGGTGTACCCATGTTCTCACTCTCACTGCATCCGGCTGCCAGAAGCGCCAATACTGCTAAACCAATTCTTGTTTTCATTTTTACGTTTGTTTTTAATTAATATGATTAATATTGATATGATTAATTTCTTATTTAAGTTTCGCAAGTTTATATGGAGGCTGTTAAATGATAATTTAGCGCAGCAAAGCCTGAAAGGCGTTCATCTATCAGCCCAGGGCAACGCCCTGGGTAATAATGCACTCCTATCTCTGCGCCCTGAAAGGGCAAAAGCCCGTTATACAATCTTATGCCCTTTCAGGGCG
>CABMPP010000041.1 GCA_902388495.1 uncultured Bacteroides sp.
CTCCGCCCTACGGGCACCTCCCCTTTCAGGCGGAGGAGTTTGAGATACTCTTGCTTATAACCTGTCAGATATGAGTCAATCATCTTATATCGAACTCACGTTAAATTTAAACTCAGTGACGAAACATTACTTCTTAAGAGTGTGGAAGCAAATTTTGCTTCCACCTTTTTCAGTTGCTTCCACAGCATCGCAAATGCCGATGAATAAAGGGATGCGGGAAGTGGGTGGTAGTGTGGAAGCAAAGTATGTAAAAAGTAAAAGAAGACTTGATTTGTATCGTCTACTTTCTATTCTGCAAAGTCAGTGCCCGCAATTCTTCCAGCGTTCCGTTGAAAACATTCAAGTCGACTTCTTCTTTAATACCGGGCACAACACCCACATCGGTGTGCTGCCAGAAGTGCCACTTGCCTTCGTAGCGCACGGAGTCCACATAGTAGTGGGCTATCCAGTAAGGATAGGCATTGAAAATAGAGTCGCTGAGATAGCGCATCTTGAATTTATAGGAAGTATAAAGAATCGGTTTCACTCCATAGTGAGCCTCTACCCGGTCGAGCCAGGTCTTGACGGCAAGTTTCAGTTCCTGGGGAGATTTCTTGCCGGTAGTCTCTACATCAAGCACCGGGGGCAGGTCGCCTTCGGAAAGTTGCACGGTGCGGATAAAAAAGTCGGCTTGCTTGTGTGCATCCGTTTTGGGCAGAAAGTAATGATAAGCACCACGGATGAAACCATGTTTGCGTGCCTGGTCGAAATTCTGTGTAAAGGTATCGTCACCATGATCACCGCCCTCGGTGGCCTTCATGAAGATAAAGTGTAAGGGGAAGCGAGCTTCTTTGTTGCGTATCAACTGCTCCCAGTCGATGCGGCCCTGGTAGTGGGATATATCTATGCCATGCACTTCGTAATCGCAAGGCATGCAGACGCCATACCCCTTCTCACCGGGACAAGGCTTCCAGCGATAGGCATAAGGACGGATGCAGAACCAATAGAACCCGGCAGAAAACACCAATACGATACAAGCCGACAAAAGATAACGCAACCATGCGGGCATGGTGCGAGGCTGCGGCTTCTTCTTCTTTCCCCGCGGAGAAGAAGAAGGGCGGCGGGTGGCAGTAGTTTTGCGGCGGGTGGCAGTATTGGTTTTAGCTGGCATATCGGTATATTAAAGAAAGAACACAAATTACGCAAATTACACAAATCAAAGATAGGGAGAGTTTGCGTAATTCGTGTAATTTGTGTTCTTTATATCAAGACAGGTAACAGAATTTATTTACCTTGTTCCAATTGCAACGTCTTGGTAGGCTCGTCACAAACTTCCGTCGGACCGAAGTACTGGATAGGACCCGGATAAACATAGTCTGTTTCCATCGCCCAACGGTCGCGCTGAGCAGCGAATGCCTTGAAGGGAGCACCGTCCAACTTAACCAGCGCCTTCTGGATAACCGGTTTCATTTCGCCGTGACGACGTTCCATGTTCATCATCATGGTGATGGGCACACCGCCTGCAATCCATTCATCGGCAGGAGCGGTAGTATTGCGTACGGAAGACATATAACCGGTCTTTCCGTTAGCAATCAGTGCCGAAGCCGCATAACCCAGAGAGTAGCAGTAGTCAGCATCGAAGTTTGACGGAGCAGCGCAACGTCCTTCGTAACCGAAGAAGTGGTGCTGTGCAGCAAACTTGCCTACAAACTTACCTTCTTCTTTCCACTGAGCCAACTTCGTACCAACCATTTCGGACAACAGTTTCTCAGTTTCAATCAGAGATACCTGTACGTTTCCGTGCGGGTCACGGTCCAGTGACAACTGACGTGCAACACCTTCGGGAAGGCTGGCATAGATAGCAGCATTTTCCGGAGAGAGCTTACGGATGATATAATCGCGTTGATGAGACTTCTTGATTTGAGAGAATTCTTCTGCATTGGCAGCAAGGAAGTCGTTCAGTTCGGCAATCAGACGTTTCATAGCCGGAATGAACTCAACCAGACCTTCGGGGATAAGAACCGTACCGAAGTTGTTGCCCTGAGCGGCACGTTCGGCTACTACCTTGGCGATGCTGGTTACGATATCGTCCAGAGACATATCTTTAGCCTCTACCTCTTCGGAGATGATACAGATGTTGGGCTGTACCTGCAATGCGCATTCCAAAGCGATGTGAGAAGCAGAACGACCCATCAGCTTGATGAAGTGCCAGTACTTGCGGGCTGAGTTACAGTCGCGCTGGATGTTACCGATTACTTCTGAGTAAGTCTTACAAGCAGTATCGAAACCGAAAGAAGTTTCAATCATATCGTTCTTCAAATCACCGTCGATAGTCTTAGGGCAACCGATTACCTGTACACCGCACTTCTTGGCAGCATAGTATTCGGCCAGTACACAAGCGTTGGTGTTGGAGTCATCACCACCGATAATTACCAGTGCCTTGATGCCGAGTTCTTTCAGGATTTCAAGACCTTTCTCGAACTGTTCTTCCTTTTCCAGTTTGGTACGTCCCGAACCGATGATATCGAAACCACCCGTGTTGCGGTATTCGTCGATGATGTCGGCAGTCAGTTCCATATAGTTATGGTCTACCAAGCCACCGGGGCCCAGGATGAAACCGTACAACTTGCTGTCTTTGTTCAGTTTCTTGATACCGTCGAAGATACCCGAAATCACATTGTGACCACCGGGAGCCTGACCACCGGAAAGGATAACGCCCACGTTCATTGCGGGGAAGTCAACAGCCTCGTCGGTAGCTTCAAACTTAATCAAAGGCATTCCGTACGTATTGGGGAACAGCTTCTTGATTTCTTCCTGGTCGGCTACAGACTGGGTAGCAGCACCTTCGGCAGCTTTAACAGTTCCTTTCAGCGCTTTCGGAAGTTTGGGCTGATAAGCAGCCCTTGCAATTTGTAATGCACTTTTAGTCATTTCTTTTAATTATTTAAAGGTGTTAGTAAAGTTCAGCTTAAAACGTCGCAAATTTCGCGTTTTTTCGTAATATATGCAAGGAATGTACTTTTTCTTTTGGGTGACCCAAAGAAAAGTACAGCAATTATTCTTTTTTAGTGCAAAATCATGAAATAAAATATGGTTCTTCAATTTATTGTGTTACCTTTGCCCCCAGAGTTTGAGAATTGAATCATTATCGTATAGTTCTTCTTTTAATAGAATAGTATTATTAAGCGGGTCTCTTCTGTAATTATCCTCCTCACTCCAAATTTATTATTTATTTAAATTACAATTTCAAATGAACATTTACATTTCAGGTTTAAACTTCAACACAACTGATGCTGATTTAAACGATTTATTTTCAGAGTATGGAGAAGTATCTTCAGCCAGAGTAATTACAGACAGAGAAAGCGGAAGATCCAGAGGATTTGCATTCGTAGAAATGTCTGACGATACAGCTGCTCAAAAAGCTATTGACGAACTGAACGGTGCTGAATATGACCAGAAGGTTATCACAGTAAACGTTGCACGTCCCAGAGAAGAAAGACCTAGAGGTGGTGGAAACCGCGACAGAAGAGGCGGCTACAACTCCAGAAGATATTAATATTCTTACGTTACAAAATAGGAGGTTAAGCACCTCCTATTTTTTTATAAACTAATTTAATAATATAGACTACATGGCTAAATCCATCACCGCAGACAAGCGTGAAAACGAAAAGAAAAGACTCGCCAAGCGAGCCGAGAAACAGAAAAAGAAAGAAGAAAAAAAGCTATCCAGCAAGAGCACCTTCGACGATATGATAGCTTACGTCGATGAAAACGGAATGCTCACCTCTACTCCCCCCGATGAGAACATCAAAAAAGAAGAGATAAAGTTAGAAGAAATCATTATCTCAACCCCCAAGAAAGAAGACGAAGAACCTGTTATCCAGAGAGGTCGGATCGAGTTCTTCAACACATCCAAAGGCTTCGGATTCATTAAAAGTCTTTCAGGAGTCGAAAAATACTTTTTCCACATCAATAATGTGCTTACCGATATTACAGAAGGCAATATCGTGACATTCGATTTGGAGCGTGGCCCCAAAGGGATGAATGCGGTAAATGTTGCTAAAGAAAAGGCTCCTGTAGAAAAGCCTTCCACAAAGGTAGAAAAGGAGACTGAGACAAATATATAAAAAAAAGAGGGCATGCCCTCTTTTCTTCGTAATGCAATCATCGTGAAAACTTAAAGATACAATGACTGTTGTATTTCTCACCCGGCCGTAACACTACCGAAGGCCAATCCGGCTTATTGGGCGAATCGGGATAATGTTGCGTTTCAAGACACACGGAAGCACGCTGGTTGTAGGTAATACCTTTCTTTCCGGTCTGAGTTCCATCCAGGAAGTTGCCCGAGTAGACCTGAATACCCGGTTCGTCGGTGTATACATCCAGTGTAATGCCCGTCTTCGGAGATTGGAGCGTAGCGGCTTTGCGAGAGATGTCACCCTTGGCATTCAGCACCCAGTTATGGTCGTAACCCTGACCATTCTTCAACTGCACAAAATCATAATCCGAGATGCGCAATCCTACCGGAGTAGGTGTACGGAAATCCATCGGAGTACCTTCTACAGGTGCAATCTCGCCGGTAGTCATAAAGGTACTGTCCACCGGAGTGTAATAATCGGCATCAACCGTCAGCAGATGATCGGCATTGCTGGCAGCGTCTCCGTCGAGGTTGAAATAAGAATGGTTGGTCATGTTGACGACAGTCGGACGGTCTGTCTCCGCTTCGTAGCGGATGTCGATGGCATTGTCATCGGTCAGTTCCATAAAGACCCTGCAAGTGATGTTTCCCGGAAAACCTTCCTCACCATCCTTAGCCAGGTAAGTGAGTTCCAACTTCTGCGGACTTGTTTGCAAAGCATCATACACCTGATACTGGAAGCCTTTGGGGCCTCCGTGCAGGCAGTGCCCGTAATTGTTGTGCGGCAACTGATATTCCACACCGTCGAGCGTAAACCGTCCCTGATTGATACGGTTAGCATAGCGGCCGATGCTGGCGCCGAAGTCCGACGGCTGGCTGATATAGTCCTGTATGGAGTCGAAGCCAAGCACTACATCGCGCATGTTCCCATCCTTGTCGGGAACCATCACAGATACGATACGTCCGCCGAAGTTGGTAACACATACTTCCATATTATTCTTGTTGCGGAGTACGTACAAGTCGGTTTTCTTTCCATTCACTTCAGTCTGGAAATTACTCTTCAGCAGACCGGACTCGGTAACCTCCACCTTCGTTCCGGCGCAAGCGGCTACCAAAAGGGCACCGAGTGCCCACATTACTACTTTCTTCATCGTATATCAAATTTTATCAGATACTTATTTGTTCACCTCCCTTGAGAATGAATACGGGAAATCCGTTTCACGTGTGCCTCTCTGCTTGTTGGGCCGAGACGACATTTTCATCATCACCTTTGCCCCGCCGGTCAGTTCCTCATGAGTCAGATAATTGCGGGATGTTGGTTTACCATTGACGGTCATCGAACTGATATAGCGATTCGTTCCGTCATTGTCCGGTGCGCTGATAGTGACCGTCTTTCCATTCTCAAGGTGAAGCTTCATCTGTTTGAAATAGGGAGTACCCAGCACATACTGGTCGGTTCCCGGACAAACCGGATAGAAGCCCATCGCCGAGAACACATACCATGCCGAGGTCTGACCGTTGTCTTCATCGCCACAATAACCGTCCGGTGCGGGTGTATAGAGTTTATCCATCACCTCGCGTATCCAGTACTGAGCTTTCCAAGGCTCGCCGGAGTAGTTGTACAGGTAGAGCATGTGCTGAATGGGCTGATTGCCATGTGCATACTGCCCCATATTCATAATCTGCATTTCGCGGATTTCGTGGATTACACCACCGTAATAACTGTCGTCGAATACCGGCGGCAGGATAAATACGGAATCCATCATCTGGTTGAACCCGTCCTTTCCTCCCATCAGGTCTATCAGTCCCTGCGGATCGTGGAAGACAGACCACGTATAGTGCCAGCTGTTTCCTTCGGTAAAGGCGTCTCCCCACTTCAAGGGATTGAAGGGCGACTGGAATTGTCCGTCGGCATTTTTGCCACGCATCAGTTTGTGCTCCTTGTCGTAGAGGTTCTTGTAGTTCATGGCACGCTTGGCATAAACGGCAATCTCCGCTTCCGGCTTGTGCAGCGCCTTACCCAACCGGTAGATGCACCAGTCATCGTAAGCATACTCCAACGTGCGGGCAGCATTCTCATTGATGCCGACGTTGTAGGGCACATACCCCAGCTTATTATAGTACTCATATCCCAGTCTTCCGGTAGAAGAGACCTGCGGATGAACGGCATTCGCTCCGTGCTGAACCGCCTCCCAAAGGGTTTCGATGTCATATCCTTTCAGCCCTTTCAGATAAGCGTCGGCTACGATGGAAGCGGAATTATTGCCCACCATGCAGCCTCTGTGTCCGGGGCTTGCCCATTCCGGCAGAAATCCGCTTTCTTTATATGCATTGACCAGTCCTTCCTGCATCTTCTCGTTCATAGAAGGATACATCAGATTCAGGAACGGGAACAGGCAACGGAAAGTATCCCAAAAACCGGTATCGGTGAACATATAACCCGGCAACACCTGCCCGTTATAAGGGCTGTAGTGTATCGGTGCGCCTTGGGCATCCAGTTCATAGAAGCTGCGGGGAAACAGAACCGAGCGGTACAGGCACGAATAGAACGTGCGCAGATGATCCCAATTGTCATCCTCCACCTCGATGCGTCCCAACACTTTGTTCCATTCCTGGCGGCCTTTGGCGGCTACCGTTTCCAAGTCATCCTTTTTCAGTTCTTTCAGGTTCTGTTCCGCCTGCTCGGGGCTGATGAAAGAAGAAGCTACGCGTACGTTCACCGTCTCCCCTTTCTTGGTGGAGAATCCGATGATGCCGCCTGCATGCTTGTCATTGGCTTCCAACTCTCCCGGACGGATATTGCCGTTGCTGACTGCCGCCGTAAAAGTAAACGGCTTGTCGAATACCAGTACGAAGTAATTCTTGAAGTTCTCGGGTACGCCGCCGTTATTCTTGGTGGTATAACCGACGATCTTGTTTTCTTCGGGAATCACTTTCAGGTACGAACCGCCGTCCAGTGCGTCCACCACTACATAAGAGTCTTTGCTCTCGGGGAAGGTGAAGCGGAAGATGGCAGCACGGCTGGTCGGTGCAAACTCGGTGGTGATGTCATGATCGGCCAAGTATACCTTATAATAATAGGGTTTGGCTATCTCCGCCTTGTGCGAAAACCAACTGGCACGCTGGTCTTCATCGAATACCATCTTGCCGCTGACGGGCATAATGGCAAATTGTCCGTAGTCATTGATCCACGGACTGGGCTGGTGTGTCTGTTTGAAGCCTCTTATCTTGTCGGCATCGTACGTATAGGCCCAGCCGTCTCCCATTTTTCCGGTTTGCGGCACCCAGAAGTTCATTCCCCAGGGCAGGGCGATGGCGGGATATGTGTTTCCCGTAGACAGGGCATGCTTGGACTGTGTGCCGACCAGCGGACTGACATAGTCCACCGGTTCGGTTACAGTTTTAGCCAAAGCACTGAACGAAACACCCAGCACACCTATCAATAATAGTGCTATCTTTTTCATTTATTCAGTTTCCCTTCAAGCATTTTGATATAGTATCCGCCTACTACGGAACGGGCTTGGAAGCCGCGCTGCGTGGGGCTGTCGGTGAATACCCAGTCGGACATCGGTACGCGGGTAGTGGTTTCGTTCATGAACAGGTAGACCGGGTCGATGAACTTCTCGAAAGTAGCCTTGTCCGGAGCCAGGGTGGCTGTCCACATAATCCAGTCGGTCTTGGTATACGTTTCGCGATTGTCCAGCGGCAGACCATATTTGTTCTGCTTACCGAGGTAGTAGAGGATCTCTTTCTGTGCAACAGTTTCGGGGAATATACCCAGGTTCATCAACTTGTCCCATACCAGGTTGTACTTCTGACTCCAGGTTCCGGGTTTGTCGAAGGTCAGGCGGTAATGATCGCCGTCATCGGCCATCTTCACCCATTCGGCAGCCATTTCTTTGGCTTTCTGCGTATATTTCTCGGCTACCTCTTTCTTGCCCAGCATATCGGCCAGATAACCATACGAAGCAACACCGAGGATGGCTTTGATAGACAGGTTGGTGTTGTGTGCAAAGTGTCCGGCAAAGTCGTCCGTACACAATTGGTTCTCCGGATCGAGCCCATACTCTGCCAAGTAGTCGGTCCAGGTAGTCAGTACGTCCCAATGCTTCTGTGCATAGTCGGCATTCTTCTCCATGGCGGCAATGGCAGCAGTCAGTATAAGCATGTTACCGGACTCTTCGAGCGGCATGTCGCCACCATAGGTCTGACCGTTTGCCATCGGATAAGTACCTACATCGTGGGCGGCAAAGGGCTTGTTCCACTTTCCGCTTTCGCTGTAATAGAAGATGTGGTTCATCAGGGCTTTGGCCAGTTCGGGATTATAGAGCAGGAATATGGGGGCAGAAGGGTAAGTGATGTCCACCGTACCGATAGAACCGTTGCTGAAGTTTTCTTTCGAGAAGAACAGCAAGTCTTTGTTCGGAGCCTCTACCAGTTTGTGGGCAGCAATGATTTGTCTGTAAGCCAGTGCACAGAGTTCGGCATATTTGCGTCCACCGGCTTCGGTAGCATCTTTCATCAGTTTGGCATCGAAGGCGGCAGACTTGTTCATCAGGCTCTTATATTCCTTCTCGGCTTTCTGGAACTGCGACAGAATAGTTTCGCTGCCGTTGCGGTTCCAGTAGGGACGCAGGTTTTCGCCAAAGTATTGGATGGAGTAGATATCATCGTACCCCAGCAGCAAGTGGCCTTCGGCCTTTTGGGTTTCGCCCAGCGTGTATACCAGCGCCAGTTTGTCATGTCCTTCGGTTGCCGATGTAGCCAGCGCTCCGTCGATGAAGCTCTTTCTCATGGCCTTTCCGTCGCCGGTGGCGCAGGTGCTGTTTGCCTTGTCGGCTGCCATATAGAAGTAACCCCAGTCAATGCGTACGTCGTCGCCTTTCTTGCCCAAGATTTCCTGGTTGCGGCTTCCGGTTTTCAGATAAGCCATGTCGCCTTCAGTAAAGGTTTCGGCCACTGCTTCCTGGTAAGGCTGGTCGAGCGCCCATTGCGGAGCGGCTTCAAAGTAGAACTCTACCTGGTGCTTCTTACCGTCGTTGGCTACTACTTCGTACGTCAGGTAGTTCACGGGACGGGACATCAGGTCCAGATTATCCATGAAGAGCGGGGCGGTGAATGTCAAGTTCAAGTCTACCGGACCGCAAGTGAATGCGTACTTCGTCTGCATGGCTTGCACGTCTACCGATTTCTGCACGGCAGTCTGGGGGAAGTATTGGGTATTATCCTGCTCTACCAGCAGACCGAAGTCTATCAAGCCATTGCCCACGCGGTTGTAGCAAGATGCTGCAATCAGGTTCTGGCCCTGCTTCAGGGTGGCTACGGCTTCGTCGGACAGCTTGGTGCGTACGTGTTTCTTTGCCGCGTTTCCGGTATCGGCCACTTTCACACCGTTCACGTAGATCACGGCATCATCATCGTGCGAATATTCCAGGTATACGTTCTTGCCTTGCAGGTCGTCCTGTATATCGACGTTGCGACGTACCCAGATGCATTCTTCGCCCCACTGCGTACGTGCGGTGCCTTCATTTTCCATCGTTCCGAAGGCTCCTTCGCCCTCCTTCCAGGCGGCATCGTTGAAGCCGGCATTCTGCCAGCCGTCTGCGGGTTTCTTGGTGGTATACTTGCCGCGCCACTGTCCTTGTTCGGAGGTCTTTACAATCGGAGTTAGCTCCAGTTCTTCTGTTCCCATAAAGCGATAGATTTCACCATCTACCTTGACCACGCCAATCAGCGGAAAGTCCTTGCCGGTCCAGTGTTTCACAGATCCGTCGTACAAATTGTCGGTGAAGGCCCATGCGCTGGTGTATGGGTCGATGGTTACCAGCGGGTAGGCCGGTGCGCGCAGCTCACTTTTTTCGCTGGCGATGTTTTCAGGTGCTCCACAGCTGCTCAATACAGCCGTTGCGCCCAGAAGCAGAGTGGATAATCTTAGTTTCATAATCTCAAAGGTTACATTTTTTATATTTACAGTTAATAATTTCATGGGGAACGGAACTCCCGCGACGCCGTCGTTGCTAACATCTATTAGTAATAGAGCTCTTTTGGCGCTGTCACATTAACAGCCGTTAGCAATAGAGCTCTTTTGGCGCCACCGCGTTAACATTCGTTAACAATATAGCTCCCGTGGAGGCTTCCGTCGTCAAGGAAGGGTCCCCGAGAGCTCCCGTGGAGGCTTCCGTCGTCAAGGAAGGGTCCGCTGGAGCTCCCGTGGAGGTGTCCGTCGTCAAAGAAGGGTCCGCTGGAGCTCCCGTGGAGGTGTCCGGGCATCATTTCGTAGTTGCGGCGCAAGATTCCGGCTTCGCGACCACCTGCATCAGCGCCGGGCATCCGCTTGCATCATAGCTCTCCATTACTCCGTCGGGACAGGGCACGGCGGCATTCTTAAACGTCAGGTTACGCTTCTTGTCGCGGTGCTGCCAGGCAGTATCGATGTTACGACGCAGCCACTCCAGATACTGGGGCTGGTTGCCGTCTTCTATCAGACGTATGATGTATTGTGCAAAGATGGCTGCGTAAATCCCCTGCTCTATTCCGTTCTTGAAAGGCAGAAGGCCGTCGGCATCGCACATTTCGCGGCGCACATGGTCGGCAGCCAGGATGGCTTCTTTCAGATAAGACTCTTCGCCCGTTGCTTTATAAAGCATCACGGCGGAACCGATAAAGGTAGCCTGATTGTAAAGTTGTGTCGTCCAGTCAATGTCCATGCTGTTCTGCCGTTGGAAGTGATAGTGCATATTGTCCGCCACGCGTCCGTTCTTCTTGTCGAAGAAGACGCCGAGCGACCAGGCATAGATTTCTTTTGCCTTTTCCAGATAATCCGGGTCGTGAGTGATGTTATAAAGCGTCATGGCGCCTACTACCGTGGGGTAATTGATGCAGGACATCTTGCCGTCGTGCTTGAAGTTCCACCACATTCCTCCCCGTTCCTTGTCGTACGATTCTTTCCAGACATGATAGAAGCCGGAAGAGGCATGAGCGAGGTATTTCGGTTCGCCGGTAATCTCGTAGGCACGTGCCAGCGAGATAATCCACCACATCATATCGTCGTAGATGAACCATTCTATCTTATTATCCCAGTTGTATTTATCGTACTGTTCGTATCCGCCCTGGTAAATGTCTTCCATCAGCCGACGATATTCGGGGGACTTGGTACGCTTGTATGCGTTCATCACCATATCCCAATAAATGGCCTGCACCCATATAGCGGCACGCCCTTTCCCGTCCGAGGAGATGGCATACAGTTTCATTTCCGGGTTATAAAAGGCTGCGTTGAAGGCATCGAGGGCGGCAGTAGCCTCCTCCTTTGCTATGAACGGGGCATCTGCTTTTAGTGACGGAGTGCTTCCTGCCACGCTGGGCCATCCCTTCTGCCAGTCCACACGATCCATCATCAGAACTCTGCCTTCGGGATTGGCAACGCTCACGGCATGATAGAACATCCAGTCGGCACCCGCATCATCGGTCACAATCTCGGAGTTGTGTCCCGGTCCTACGAATGCTTCATTCTTCCCGATCAGGATTTCGTGATGATTCTCCATCATCGGCTTTCCCTTCTTGTCCACATAGGGGCCGAACAGGTTCTTCGATCTGCCGACAACCGTCGTATAAGTGCTGTTCAGTCCTTCGCAGCAGCGGCCGATGGAAGCGAACAGATAGTAATACCCGTCGCGTTTATGTATGTATGTACCCTCGTAAGCATCACCGGCTACCTGCACCGGACGGCTGTCTTTCTTCAACGCCAACCCGTCATCGGTCAGTTCGGCGCCATATATCCCGTGGAAACTTCCCCAGAACAAATACTTCTTGCCGCCGTCTTCTATGTAGAATGGGTCGATACAATTCTGAATACCTATTTCATTACTCCGGAACAATTTCCCTTTATCCGTGAAAGGTCCTTCCGGTTTATCGGCTTCGGCCACACCGATGCCACAAGTCCATTCCCCACCCCAAACGGACATTGAATAATACATGATATATTTGTTACCTATTTTATTTATATCGGGAGCCCACAAATTTCCTTTGGGCTCAAAGGTGGGACGGGTTTCTTTCGTAAAAGCAGTGCCGACCATCGTCCAGTTCACTAAATCCCGGGAGCGATGAATCGGAAGATTTCTTATATTCTCTGTTGCATAGAGGTAGTAATAGCCATCATCCGCCTTGATAACGGTAGGGTCCGGCAGGCTGTAGTTGACGACTGGGTTGGAGTATTGCTGCGCATTAGCAGAAATGCAAAAAAGAAGAGCTATGGATAATAACAACTTGTTCATGGTAGTATAGTTTAAGAATATCATCAAAAGAAGAAAGGGCATCGGAAAAGCCGACACCCTTTCCCTATTTAAAACAGATGTTATTTATTTCAAACGGAATACCTTAGAGTAGATACCCTGGTCTGATCCTTGCGGCCACAGGCAGATACGACCGAACAAAGTTCCCCTCTTCAGAGCTGTTTGGAACATTTTGTTGTCAGTGTAATCTCTGGAAGCAAAAGTATAGACTTTACCGGTTTCATTAAATTCACTCAAGTTATCGGTTTCGTCATAACGGTCTACGTTATGCTCTGCATCACTGAGGAACTGAGTGGTTCCCAACAAAATAAATACGCGGTCAATATTTGTACCTGCTATTTTGTTTACAGTGAACGAGGCATCGACTTTATTACCGTTCAGAGTCATCTGAGCATTTTCCACCAGATAATAAGGCATAACTTCTACATCCTGCGTAGCATGTCCCTTCAGATTTATTTCTATCGTATCACGTCCGGCAGACGACCAAGGACCATTACCGGATCTTGTAATCAACTGATATTGTCCATCAAAAATGCAGATAGAGAACTCTCCATTCTGATTAACAAATACTTCCACGGGGTCGTGTTTCTCATAACCACGCTGGTATAAATCTAACTTTACGGCGTCATTGCCACGTAGCTGCAAAGCCTCTCCCTGATAAACCACACGGCCTTTTATAAAGGATGTAGGTGCATCATAGTTATCTTTTGTACAACTTGCCAACGCCAAAGCCGACAAAACTGTCATTAAAAATATTTTAGATATTGTTTTCATATTCATTATCTTCTTTAGATTATTGGAATGGATTCTTCACTAACTTCGGATTATTGTTCAGCCAACCATTGTCTAATGTAGAATAATATTGAACATCGGTACACTTCAACGGTCTACGGTACAAATCCAAAACTTGCATGTCTTTTTCTATAAATGCCCATTTACCATCATTGGCATCGCCCGGAGCTACCACCAAATAGGGCCACAAGCCTCTACGCTGTGAAGTTTTGTTTCTTTCATCACCCGTCCAAAGTTTATCTGCTTCTACCCAGCGCTTCAAATCCCACCAGCGATGACCTTCGAAAGCAAATTCCACCTGGAACTCATGCATAATCTTTTCATGATCGATAGACGTCAAAGGCTGAATACCGGCACGGCTACGGACAGCATTGATATACTTCAAAGCATCTACATCTACATCATTACGGCTTAACTCCCAAGAGGCTTCTGCTGCAATCAGATATGCTTCTGAAATACGGAAGTAAACATTCCACATTTCTGAGCCACGACCAATAGTACCAGCAGACGGAGTTGCATCCAGATACTTACGAATATAGAAACCTGTACGGTTTATTTCGCGTTCATTACCATCGCCCGAGGGACCATCATTAGCTGTAATCAACTTACCATTTGCATCATAAGTGCTCCGGCGACCAATCTGTTCTACCCAAGAATTTCCATTCTTATTCAATTGACCAGCCTGCATCTCTATCGGCTTGCCATCAAATACAGAACCCGGATAAAGAATCGTTGCAGTCAAACGAGGGTCACGTTCCAAGAACAGTTCAGTAGGATTGTTATAGAAAACAGGATTTTCAAGACTGCCTACATTGAAAGGAACAGCCGTTCCGCGTTGTTCTTCCGTAGCATTAATTGGTTCATAAGCCTCTACCAAGTTTAGCAGAGCTGAAATACGGCTGCTACCGTTATCCTGTGCAATACTCTTGGGCAACAGATTCTTTGTATATTGATGAGTCTGTCCCGGATAGATGTAATCGCGTGTCCAGATAACCTCAGTATTACCGTTCTTTTCACAAACAGCGTTATAGAAGTTATCAGCCAATGCCTCAACGGTACTATTATTAGTTGTCATCAACTTATAAGGAGAGGGAGTTCCATCGGCAGCTCCTTCAATCACCTCTTTGGCAGCTTTCAATGCTATCTCATAATACTCTTTTGCTTTGGATGCCGGAATACCGACTTCTCCACCGGCAGTTCTTAAACCGGGATGCTGTGCTTCAGTATTATAAGTGGCAAGTGAACCGGCAGTAATTGCAGCACGGGCTTCCAACATTTTAGCAACCCAGTAATTAGCACGGGCAGCATGTTCATTTGTCTGTTTAGACATCAACTCAGCAGCTTCGCGGCATTCCTTGATGATGTAATCATACATATCTGCCTCTGTCGAACGAGGTATCTGGATAGTGGTTATATCCATCCCCGGCGTATAGCCAAAGACTTCGTCTCCAACGATCGGCATTCCACCTAATCCACGTGACATACAGAAGTAAGTCCACGCACGGATATAACGTACCTCTCCGATATAGGCATTACGAGTTGCCTCATCAATCTCAGTACTTTCCTTAACGCCTACTAAGAATTGGTTCAAATTCCGAATCAGAGTATAGTCAAACGGACGCCACAAATTACGATCAATGGTTTCGTCACTTTTTGTATCAAAAGTTATAGCCTCATCCAGTACAGCCAAATCATCATGAGCATCAATACGCTGTCCCCAGGTAATACGCCCGTAAAAGTTTGCCAATACAGACTTCACAAGATTAGGATCACCATAAACGACATCCTGAGTCAAAATAGTATCTGGTTTAGTATCCAGAAAGCCACTACAACTGCTCAACGCCAGCATACCTGCCGTACAAGCAACTAAGATATATTTTCTTTTCATCATTCTACTAAAATTTAAGATTAACACCAATGTTTATTACGCGCGAAGTCGGATAATCCAAACCATTAGATGCGGCGGTCTCAGGGTCAATAATAGGAACTTTACTGATGGTGAGCAGGTTGGTACCAGACACATAAAAACGTAAGTTGTTAATACCTACTCTATTCACCAATACCTTCGGCAAAGTATATCCCAATTCGAAGTTACGCAATTTGATGTAAGTCACATTATGCAACCAGAATGTACTCTTCTCATAAGCACTTGTTTCAGCATTATCCAAACGGATAAGAGGATATTTACCGGGAATCAGTTCGCTCTCGGCATTCCATATATCTGCCAGATGCCATGCATCCTTAAATACTTCGGAAGGACTATTACCATCATTCTGGAACGGACGTGCCGTTTCATACTGTTGATGCCATGAAGTCATACCTGAACCAGTCCAGTCCATAGCAATATCGAAACCTTTCCATGCGGCCGACAAATTGATACCGAAGTTCAAAGTCGGAGTACCGTCACCACGATAACCGATAGGACGTTCGTCCATACTATTAATAACACCATCACCATTCACATCTTCATAAATGATATCACCGGGTACAACCGTTCTATTACCTTTTTTATCTATATCCACCGGATAAGTAGCAATCTGTTCCCAATCGGTGAAACGACCGATAGCCTTGTAACCCCAGTTGACATAGCCGACACGATGCCAGATACTGTTACGATATACATTCCAAGAGTTACTGAAACGAGTGTCGTACTGTTCCCAATCATAGAAACGAGAGAAAGTAATGTTACCACCTACACTATAGTGGAAATCATTAATATTATCAGACCAGATGGCAGACGCATCAAAACCTTTATGCATATCCGATTTCAAATTCTCCTTCGGCAAGCTAAAGCCGGCTTCAGAAGGAATCAACACATCATAGCGTGATTCTGAGATACCTGTACGCAAACGACGGAAATAGTCAAACTGTACATTCAAACGATTATTAAAGAATCCCATATCCACACCTATATCCAATGTCTTCGCCTTCATCCATGACAAAGTCTCATTGGGTAATCCGCGCGTTCCTGAACCAATCACCCATTTACCGTCAATAACAGCACCGCCATCAGCATAAGTATAGCCCGGCAAATAATCAAATGCACTATAATCAGCTACATTGTCATCTCCCATTACACCATAAGAACCGCGAACCTTCAAATTAGAGAAGATATCAGCAAAGCTGCTTTCCTTCCAGAAGTCTTCTTCTGAAACTCTCCATCCCAAAGAGAAAGAAGGGAAGAACCCCCAACGGTGTCCCGGTCTGAACTTCCACGAACCATCCCAACGTCCGATAAACTCAACCAAATACCTATCGTTGTATGCATAGTTAAGACGACCTAACCAACCCATACGGGCTTCCTTATTGTTACCGGTATCATTGTAAGTATCCATTTCCGGGAAACGAATCAAGTCCATATTATCAGCGACAGGAATAGAATGTACCTCTTGTTTAGGACGTTTGCGCTGACTTGCTTCAAAAGAAGCCACTGCATTGACATAATGCTTACCAAACTTACGGTCAAAATTCAACTGGAAGTTGGAGAACTGATCTTCCACCTCCTCACGGATACGCTGACGATAAGGGTTTCCCATATTAACGATAGTTGTATATTCATCAGTGGCTTCGTTATAATCGTATAACTTATACGGATATTCGTGAACATCTTTCTTCCAATAAGCAAAATAATAGCCGACCATACCCTTAGCTTTCAAACCTTTCAATAACTCATATTCAGCCGTAGCCTGCATCTGGATTACATGCCATACATCAGACAGATAACCGGCAGTCTCCTTATTGAAAATAGCAAAGTTAGTATTGTCATCCGTTGACGGTTTTGAAGGATAATCAGGATTACCATTGGCATACGGTCCTACAGTAGGCCAGTTCTTCATTGTGGCAAAACGCGGCAACCAATAATCATCGTCACCCGGAATACCCGGATTCTTCTTCGTTTCTATACGACCATTGACGGTAGCACCAATCTTAAAGCGCTCGTTAACGTTCATATCCATGTTCATCTGAATATTGGTACGGTTAAAACCTTCATAATTACGTATTGTAGCATCCTGTCCCACATGAGAAACAGAAGTATAATAATTGGCTTTATCAGAACCGCCGGAGAAACTGGCATTAACATAATACTGGGGAGCCGTATTCCAAATGTAGTCCGCCCAATCAAAACCTTGATAGTTTTTCTCTGTACCTGCCATCCACTTATCATATTCCGATCTGTTGTATCTACGGTCGGTATCACTCTTACCAGCCCAGGTTTCGGCTGCTACATAAGCAGTGACGTAATCTTTAGCTTTAGACGGCTTGATAAAACGTGAATTGTCCTGCCAGCCATAATAAGCATTTATTGCAACTGTATTACGTTCGTTACGATGTCCTTTTTTAGTAGTAACAACGACTGCACCATTAGCTGCACGCATACCATAAATTGCTGCAGAAGCATCCTTAAGTACTGAAATCGATTCAATGTCATTATAATTAATCTGGTTGAACTGTCCGCCATCGGAAACAACACCATCAATTACATATATCGGATCTCCCATGTTACGGATTTGCAAGGCTGCAGCCACACCAGGACGTCCGTCCGTCTGACGGGTATTGATACCGGCAATCTTACCAATCAACGCGCCTGCCGAAGTAGTAGAATTAGAGCGCTCAATGTCTGTTGATTTAATAGCAGTAATTGCACCCGTTAATGACGCTTTCTTCTGAGACATACCGAAACCGGTAATAACAACCTCATCCAGCACTTTAGCATCTTCCTTCAAGGTAACGTTAATCGTGTTGGACGCTCCAACAGTCACCTTTTGGGTCTGATAACCGATGAAAGAGATTTCGATAGTGGCATTTCCGTTGACTGCCAACGTAAATGCACCGTCGATGTCGGTAATGGTACCGGTGGTACTTCCTACCATTTTCACATTAGCACCAATCACCGGCTCACCATTAACATCGACAACCACACCTTTCACGGTACGTTGCTGTTGAACCGAATTTACTGTCAATACAGTCTCCGTAGCAGGATTGCCCGCACTGGCGAAACTGTACGTACTTGGCAAGAGCGAGAAAGCAACCATACACGGTATGCTCCACATTTTGCTACGACTTGTGAGCCAAAACAATTGTTCCTTTTTACACATAGTACATAAATTTAATTATAGGTTTATTCAAAAGAGTCTAAAGTATAAAAGCATCGTACATCATCAATCGCTGCTTTATAATAAGGTAGGCAGGGGGATGCGTTCCATAGTATTTGCTTCATAAATTAGAGACAGTGCAAAGGAAGGTTATTCTTTATTAACCGTGTGAAAGAATCTGTTCAATAAACAAAAGAAACTATTCTTTCCATTCATTAAATATCGGCCACAGATAGTCCAGGGGCAACTCTGAACAGATTCTTTTGTTTATTGAACAGATTCTTTCATACTCTTACCCGTGAATTGATGACCTTTGTAACATACAATCTTATTTATTAACAAATAAAACAGCTGCACATGAAATTACACATTGCCATGCTGCTATCTGCCGCAATGCTGTCCGGAGGAGCCACATACGCCCAGGACACCGTACCGGATAAACCGAAAGCGAAAGCCTATATGGTGGCAGATGCACATCTCGACACCCAGTGGAACTGGGACATTCAAACCACCATCAAGGAGTACGTATGGAACACCATCAGCCAGAATCTTTTCTTGCTGAAGAAGTACCCCAACTATGTATTCAACTTTGAGGGCGGAGTAAAGTACGCCTGGATGAAGGAGTATTATCCCGACCAGTACGAGGAAATGAAAGAGTTCATCAAGAAGGGACGCTGGCACATTTCCGGCAGTAGCTGGGATGCCACCGACGCACTGGTGCCTTCCACCGAGTCGTTCATCCGCAACATTATGCTGGGACAGCAATACTACCGCAAGGAATTCGGCGTGGAAAGCACGGACATCTTCCTGCCGGACTGCTTCGGATTCGGCTGGACGCTCCCCACGGTTGCCGCCCATTGCGGACTGATAGGGTTCTCCTCGCAGAAGCTGGACTGGCGTATCAACCCCTTCTACGGCAAAAGCAAGCACCCCTTCACCATCGGACTGTGGAAAGGAGTCGACGGTTCGACCATCATGCTGGCACACGGCTACGACTATGGCAAGCGTTGGAATGACACAGACCTGTCCGAAAGCAAAGAGCTGGAAAACCTTGCAGGGCGCACGCCGCTCAACACCGTTTACCGTTATTATGGTACGGGAGACATAGGCGGCTCACCCACCATCGGCTCCGTACGCTCGGTAGAGAAGGGATTGAAAGGTAACGGCCCGGTAGAGATTATCAGCGCCACCAGCGACCAGTTGTTCAAAGACTACCTTCCTTATAACAGCCATCCCGAGCTGCCCGTCTTCGACGGCGAGTTGCTGATGGATGTCCACGGAACAGGCTGCTACACCTCGGAAGCCGCCATGAAGCTCTACAACCGCCAGAACGAAAACCTGGGCGATGCCGCCGAACGGGCTGCCGTAGCCGCCGAATGGATGAACCGCGCCGCTTACCCCGGCCATACGCTCAACGAAGCCTGGAAGCGCTTCATCTTCCATCAGTTCCACGACGACCTGACGGGTACCAGCATTCCGCGCGCCTACGAGTTCTCCTGGAACGATGAACTGATTTCCCTGAAGCAATTCTCCGGCGTACTCACCGCCTCGGTGGACGGAGTGGGCCGGGCGCTGGACACACGCGTAAGCGGCATCCCCGTCGTACTATATAACGCACTGGGATTCCCCGTTTCGGACATTGCCGAAGTAGAAATAGAATTGCCGAAAGCTCCGAAAAGCGTCACCGCCTACGATGCCAACGGCAAGAAGGCAGCCGCACAAATCGCAGGCTACCAAGACGGAAAGGCCCGGATACTGATAGACGCCACCGTTCCGGCAACGGGATATGCCGTTTATGATATCCGCACTTCCGGAAGCGCCGCAGAGCAGGCACCCGTCAGTGCCCGTACCCTGGAGAACTCCCTCTACAAGCTGACTTTGGACGAGAACGGCGACATCACTTCCCTGACGGACAAGCAGGCAGGCAAGGAACTGGTGAAAGCAGGCAAAGCCATCCGCCTGGCTCTCTTCACCAAGAACGAGTCCTTCAACTGGCCCGCGTGGGAGATAATGAAAGAGACCACCGACCGCGAACCGGTGTCCATCACCGACGACGTGAAAGTAACGCTGGTAGAGAACGGCGACCTGCGCAAGACACTGTGCGTGGAGAAGCGTTACGGTGAATCCGTCTTCCGCCAATACATCCGCCTCTACGAAGGCAGCCGCGCAGAGCGCATCGACCTCTACAGCGAAGTGGACTGGCAATCGACCAACACCCTGCTGAAAGCCGAGTTCCCGCTAAGCATTGCCAACGAGAAGGCCACTTACGACCTGGGCATAGGCAGCGTGCAACGCCCCAACAACACCCTGACCGCCTACGAAGTATATGCACAGCAGTGGGCCGACCTGACCGACCGCGACGGCAGCTACGGCGTATCCGTGATGAACGACAGCAAGTACGGCTGGGACAAGCCCAACGACAACACCCTGCGCCTCACCCTGATACACACACCCGCCACGCGCAACAACTATACGTACCAGAACCGTCAGGACTTCGGCTTCCACACCTTCACCTACAGCCTGGTGCCCCACCGGGGAGCGCTGGACAAACCCGCCACCGTGGAGAAAGCCGAGATGCTGAACCAGCGCCTGAAAGCCTTCCGCACCGCCAAGCACCGCGGCACAGCCGGACGCAGCTTCTCATTTGCCTCATCGAGCAACCGCAACGTGCTGATTAAAGCACTGAAGAAGGCGGAAGAATCGGATGAGTACGTAGTACGCGTCTACGAAACCCAAGGCGAGAAGGCACAAAACGCCACGATCACCTTTGCCGGAAACATCCTCGCCGCCGCCGAAGCAAACGGTACGGAAAAGACCATCGGCAACGCCCGCTTCGACGGCAACCAGCTGAAAGTGAGCATCGCCCCCTACTCCGTCAAGACCTTCAAAGTACGCCTCGCGCCGTCCGGCTATGCTACCGATGAGCTAAAGCAGACCGTGCTGCCTCTTCGCTTCGACCGCAAGTGCGCCTCATACAACGCGTTCCGCGGCGAGGGCGACTTTGAATCGGGTTATTCCTTTGCCGCCGAGCTGCTGCCCGACGAGCTGACCACCGATCGCGTACTCTTCCGCCTGGGCGAGAAAGAGGTAGCCAACGGAATGACTTGCAAGGGCGATACCCTGCAACTGCCCGCCGGATACAACCGCCTCTACTTCCTCGCCGCCTCTACCGAAGGCGACAATACCGCCGAGTTCCGCGCAGGCAAGCAGACGGCTACGTTCGTGGTTCCGTCCTACACCGGCTTCATCGGCCAATGGGGACATAAGGGACATACGGAAGGTTATCTGAAGGAAGCCGAAATAGCATACGTAGGTACGCACCGCCACGCAGCGGATGGTGACCAGGCTCATGAATTCACTTATATGTTCAAGTTCGGCATGGACATTCCGAAGGGAGCTACTTCCGTCATCCTGCCCCGCAACGAGAAAGTGGTACTGTTTGCCGCCACGCTGACGCAGGAAGACGAGCCTGCCGCCACGCCTGCCTCTACTCTGTTCCGCACTGCCAACCGTAGCAACGTCGCTTCCGCTGCCGGTAGCCAAGCCATTACAGGCGAGAATCTGCTGAAGGGCGCCCGCATCACAGGCTACTCCGGCTTCACCAATGACAAGGAAAAGCCCGAATTCATGATAGACGGCGACACGAACACCAAATGGTGCGACATTTCGCAAACTCCCAACTACGTGGACTTTGACCTGGGAGAAGCGAAGAATCTCAAAGGCTGGAAGATGGTAAATGCCGGACAGGAAGACCATTCGTATATCACCAACGCCTGTTTCCTGCAAGGAAAAGCCAACGCCAACGATGAGTGGACAACCCTCGACCTGATAGACGGCAATCATGCCAACGTCATCGCCCGTCCGCTGAATACCGAAGCACCCGTGCGCTACCTACGCCTGCTCGTAACCCGCCCCACACAGAGTGTAGGCGGAAGGGATACCCGTATCTACGAGCTGGAAGTATATTAATCGCACTTGCTCATAAAACCGAGTTTCAATTGGTTCACAATATGGGAACGAGGGCGTGTCAGAGTTTTGACATGTCCTCGTTTCTTTGTTTGCAAAGTACCAAACTGACACTTTGTATTTCAGACGCCTTCTCCCTGTCCTGTTTCCCTACCGATGCCGGGCAAAGCAGAAATATCCCATTCTCGCGCATTAGCCCGGAAGCCGAATAAAACATATTCTCCCGAATTACGTTCACTCCGACACTAATTTCTATCATTTAGTATCCTAACGCACATTCAGTCTTATTTTCTCTCTCAATCCGACACTTCCGTTCCATCTTTCGATGCTCTCAAACCAGCTCTCCCATCCTCTTCTTTTCCCCTCTTTTTCCCCTGAAACCGGTGTATCTATACTTCCCCCGTAAGAAACATATAGTCTTTTCACCCGAAACATATAGTCTGTTCACTCGAAACATATAGTCTGTTCACCCGAAACATATAGTCTGTTCACCTGAAACATATAGTCTGTTCACCCAAAACATACTTTCTGCCGCAGCATTTCGTATATTCCCCGCATAATATACAATATTCCTGCATATCTATTCTGCTGTTTATGCAACGATTCTCTGCTTCTCCCCTCATAGCGACACACCTGTGATAGCAAAAAGGCGTAATTGCTGTCCTTTTGCACACGAAACTATCCTTTTATATATCTTACATCTTCTTGCACATAAAAGAAAAAGGATGTGCCCTTAGATTGGCACATCCTTTCATTCACTATATGCCGCCTGCGCGACACATCTTTCTTACTAACATCGTTATCCTGCAACAACGATTTACCCAAAAACTTACCTTTCGTCGATACCTATTATCTATTCAAAGAATTACAAATCTGCGTATTGATAGCTTTTACCTTTTCTTCATTTACCTTGATCACCTTGCGGTCGTAGGTCATCAGTCCGTTCACTTCCATCTCCACATCCGTGGTCTGGGTGTAGACGGCAGCCGAGAAACCACGCGGGATGAGGCGGTAGAGTTGGTTGGCATAGTCCACATACTCCTTGGTCACTTCTTCGGGAGTGTTGAACTTCACATATCCCCAGTTATGGTTAGGCTCCCACAGATGGCCTTCGAGCGCCATGCCTATACCGCCATATTCGCCCAGCACTGTGGCACGGCCTGCATCGTAGAAGTCGAGCGAAGGATTGGGATAGTGGTGCAAATCCAGGATGTCGCCGCAAGGGAAGTGATTGCCACCGCTGGCAGGGTTCACCAGGCGACTCGGATCGTGCTTCTTGGTCCATGCCACAATTTCTTCGGTCTTGAACTGTCCCCAACGTTCGTTGAAGGGAATCCATACGCCGATGCACGGATAGTTGTACAGGCAGTCCATAATCTCTTTCCACTCCTTGCGGTAGTGATATTCCGATTCCTCCGAACGGTTCAGTTCGCTACCGGTGAAGTAGTTGTACATCTGCCATTCCGGTTCGCGGTCGCCGCTCGGCATGTCCTGCCAAACGATCATGCCTATCTGGTCGCAATGGGTGTACCAGCGTGCCGGTTCCACCTTGACGTGCTTGCGAATCATGTTGAAGCCGAAGTCTTTGGTCTTCTTGATATCATACACCAGCGCCTCGTCCGTGGGAGCGGTGTAGAGTCCGTCGGGCCACCAACCCTGGTCCAGAGGACCGAACTGGAAGATGTCCCGGTTGTTCAGTTGTAGGCGCACGATGCCGTCGGCGTCGCGACGGGTGGAGTACTTGCGCATGGCGGTATAGCTGTCTATCTTGTCGGTCACCCGACCGTTCTCCTTCAGTACTACCTCCATCGTGTAGAGGAAGGGAGAAGCCGGGCTCCACAACTTGGCATTGGCAGGCATACGGACGTCGATAGTTTGTCCGTTCAGTCCCTTGCCGGTAGCTACGAGTTGTTTGCCGTCGAATACTTTCACTTCTACTACGCCTTGGGGGCAGCAGGTGCTGGTAGCTACGTCTACCGTCAGCCGGTTGTGGTCGATGTCGGGCGTGGTGCGGAGGCTGGTGATATGATTATCGGCCACCGGTTCCATCCATACGGTTTGCCAGATGCCGGAGACGGCGGTGTACCAGATGCCCTCGGGACGGTTCACTTGCTTGCCGCGCGGCTGAGGACCGCGGTCGGTGGGGTCCCATACCTTTACTACCAGTTGGTTATCGCCTTTGGCGGCAAGGGCAGCCGTGATGTCGAGCGAGAAAGGGGTATATCCGCCGGTGTGCTCGCCTACCTTAACGTCGTTCACCCATACATCCGCTTTCCAGTCCACTGCACCGAAGTTCAGCATCACCCGCTTGCCGCGCCAGGCAGCAGGTACGGAGAAGGTACGCTGGTACCAGAGTTCCTTGTTCGGTCCGCACGTCTTGCCTACTCCCGAAAGGCTCGATTCTACGGCAAACGGAACCAATATCTGACCTTCGTAGGCAGAGGGCGCTGCGCCTCTCTCGGTGATGGCATAGTTCCACAAGCCATTCAGATTTTTCCACTCGCCGCGCTCCATCACAGGACGCGGATACTCGGGAAGTACATTCTCGGGGTTCACCTGTTCAGCCCACGAGGTTTTGATTTTGTCGCCCGCCGGATGCCACTGTGCTTGTGCCGAGACGCCCAGTGCGGCGGCTAAAACTGTAACTAAAATACTCTTCTTCATTGTATAAACTTTATATTAAACTGTTTGTTAAAGGCGTATAATCTCCCTGACAGGCGGATTTCCACTTGTCTATCTAAAAAACATTTCCTAATAAACTGACCTATTTCACCGGCGTTCCCGATGGTTTGGGCAATGGGACATCCAGCGCGACCGGCGTTCCCAAGTCCGGCATTCCTTCCGCATCCCAGCCTATCTTCTGCAATCGTATCGAGCGGGTTTCGGGGCTACCGGTATCGCCGTTCGTCACCTTCCGGGCATGGTAGAGCATGTACCACTCCGTGCCGTCGGGTGAGGGAATGAACGAAATCCCTCCCGGACCGTAGACTTCATTCTCGGGCACCTGCCGGAATACCGGAGTGGGATGTTTGGTCCATGATGACGGGTCCAGCAAGTCACTGTCGGCATCGGCTGTCAGCATTCCCAGGCAGTAATAAGGCGTCCACGAGCCACTGGCTGCATAATATATGATTATCTTCTTATTATCTTTGGAGTGGAAATACTGCGGACCTTCGTTCACATAGATGGGATAGGCCGTGCGGCTGCCGTCGGGGTTCACCCATTGACGTTCCCATTCATATTCCGGTTTCGAAATCATCACACGCGGGGTATCCAGCGTCCAGGGATTCTTCATCCGGGCAATGTAGATGCATTGGGTTTCGGCATTGCTGCGGCGCTTGGGCCAGCCCGACCATAGCAGGTAGTGCTCTCCGCGATGTTCGAAGGTGGTGGCTTGTATGCCCCAGTTCCATTCGGGGTTGGTCATGATGCTGCCTTTCAGCTTAAATTCTCCCTGCATCGGGTCGGGAGAAGTGTTCTCCAGTACATACAGTTGATGATTGTCCGTGTTGCCGTCGTCGGCAGCATAGTATATATACCACTTATTATCTATACGGTGTATCTCGGGTGCCCACAGATGGGAGGCCATGGAAGGGTCCTCCGGTTTCCACACTACTTTGCAGGTGGCATGCTCCATGTCGGTGATGTCGGACGTGGCCCAAAGCATGATCTTGTCTTCCGTGCCATGCGTATAATAGTAGGTGCCGTCGTGGAAAACAGCACTGGGATCGGTCCCTTCTGAAAACAGAGGATTCACATAAGTACCCGGCTCAGCCCCTGCATCTTCTTTCTTGCTGCTTTTGTTTCCGCAAGAGAAGCAGAGGAATAAAGTAATCAATAACAGGCATGTTCTCATAGTTCGATGTTTTAAGATGCTACAAAGAAAGAACTTTTTTATCAGACATAAGAGCAATATTGATTCAAGAAACAAAAGAATCTGCTCTTTTTTATGTTCAGGGCGGCTCAGGACGGGTATTAAGGGGAGAATTGGTTAGCAATTGCTATTTATTGAATGGTATGTGTTACGCTTCTCTTTCTGAAATTCGCCAACTTTGTGACGGATGTAAATGACAATTTAGCGTCGTGTGATAACAAGTGTATCTCAAACTCCTCCGCCTGAAAGGGGAGGTGCCCGCTTGCGGGCGGAGGGGTCTTACATAAAT
>CABMPP010000042.1 GCA_902388495.1 uncultured Bacteroides sp.
TGTGCAAGTCCCTTCGGATGTGAAACCCCTCCGCCCTACGGGCACCTCCCCTTTCAGGCGGAGGAGTTTGAGATACTCCGTAAATTCCCATTTACCAGCACCTGTCAGCAAGGCTCCGACCGTGCTCGACACCTCACGAATAGCTGTCGGAAAGGCTCCGGGACCTCCCGAAACAGTGAACCGCTGGCGTTTTGAGGCTCCGGGGCTTCCCGAAACAGTGAACCGCTGTCGTTTTGAGGTTTCGGGGCATCCCGAAACAGTGAACCGCTGGCGTTTTGAGGCTCCGGGGCCTCCCGAAACAGTGAACCGCTGGCGTTTTGAGGCTCCGGGACCTCCCGAAACAGTGAACCGCTGGCGTTTTGGGGTTTCGGGACCTCCCGAAACAGTGAACCGCTGGCGTTTTGGGGTTTCGGGGCTTCCCGAAGCAGTGAACCGCTGGCGTTTTGAGGTTTCGGGGCATCCCGAAGGGGAGATTCTCCCATAACTTTTGTCTTTCTTTAATCTTAGTTAGTATGAAACGAGCAATCACTTCTTTCCTCTTATTCTTCAGCTTACTGGCTGTCTCGCAGGCGGCAGAAAAGAACTTTTCCCCCGTGGACTGCGTCAATCCGTTCATCGGCACCACCAACTTCGGCACTACCAATCCCGGTGCCGTCTGTCCCAACGGAATGATGTCCGTAGTGCCCTTCAACGTGATGGGCTCCGAAGACAACCGATACGATAAAGATGCCCGCTGGTGGTCTACCCCCTACGAATACACCAACTGTTTCTTCACCGGATATTCGCACGTCAACCTCAGCGGTGTAGGCTGCCCCGAGCTGGGCTCCCTGTTGCTGATGCCTACTACGGGCGAACTCTCGGTGGACTATAAAGAATACGGCAGCCGCTACAAAGACGAGCAGGCCTCGCCCGGCTATTACACAAATTTCCTGACCCGTTATAATGTGAAGACCGAAGTGACCGCTACGCCCCGCACGGGCGTGGCGCGCTTCACCTTTCCCGCCGGACAGAGCCACGTGCTGCTGAACCTGGGCGAAGGTTTGACCAACGAATCAGGTGCCTTTCTCCGTCAGACGAGCGACACTGAGTTTGAAGGCATGAAACTCCTCGGTACTTTCTGCTACAACCCGCAGGCGGTGTTCCCCATCTACTTCGTGATGCGCGTCAATAAGCAGCCCGTCGCCACCGGCTACTGGAAGAAGCAACGCCCCATGACCGGCGTCGAGGCCCAGTGGGACCCCGACAACGGACGATACAAACTCTATACCCGCTATCGCCGCGACATTGCCGGCGATGACATCGGCGCCTACCTCACCTTCGACACCCGCGAAGGCGAAGCGGTGGAAGTGCAGATGGGCGTCTCCTTTGTCAGCATCGAGAATGCCCGCCTCAACCTGGACACCGAGCAGCGCGGCAAGGACTTCAGCCAAGTGCTGCAGGACGCCCGCCGTCGCTGGAACGATGACCTCTCGCGCATTCTCGTGGAAGGTGGAACGGAAGAACAGCGCACCGTCTTCTACACTGCCCTTTACCACACACTGATACATCCCAATGTATTGCAAGACGTCAACGGCGAGTACCCCGCCATGGAGAGCAACGAAATCCGCACCACGCAGGGCGACCGCTACACCGTCTTCTCCCTGTGGGACACTTACCGCAATGTGCACCAACTGCTCACCCTGGTCTATCCCGAGCGCCAGTTGCAGATGGTACGCTCCATGCTCGATATGTACCGCGAGCACGGCTGGCTGCCCAAGTGGGAACTCTATGGCCGCGAAACGCTGACGATGGAAGGCGACCCGTCCATCCCTGTCATCGTCGATACCTGGCTGAAGGGGCTTCGTGACTTTGACATCGAGTTGGCTTACGAAGCCATGCGCAAGGGTGCCACCCTGCCCGGCGCCGAGAACCTGCTCCGTCCCGATAATGACGATTATATGTCGCTGGGCTACGTCCCCCTGCGCCAACAGTACGATAACTCCGTGTCCCATGCCCTGGAATACTACATTGCCGACAATGCCCTCAGTCGTATAGCTGAGGCCCTTGGCCGGGAAGCCGAAGCACAAGGCAAGGAAGCCGACGCGCAAGCTGCCCGCGCCACTGCTGCGAAAGATCATGTTGCTACCGCGAAAAACCGTGCGACTGCCGACAGCCTGCGTGCCGTTGCCCGCCGTTATCAAGCCGACGCCCGCCTCTTCCACAACCGTTCTTTGGGTTATAAGCATTATTACAGCAAAGAGTTCGGCACCTTCCGTCCTATCTTGCCCAACGGTGAGTTCTATTCCCCCTTCAATCCGATGGAAGGCGAGAACTTTGAACCCAGCCCGGGCTTCCACGAAGGCAATTCCTGGAACTATACCTTCTACGTCCCCCACGACGTCCTTGGCCTTGCCCGGCTGATGGGAGGAAAGAAACCGTTTATCGACAAACTGCAACGCGTTTTCGACGAAGGCCTCTACGACCCTGCCAACGAGCCCGACATTGCCTACGCCCACCTCTTCTCTTACTTCAAAGGAGAAGAATGGCGCACACAAAAAGAACTGCACCGCCTGCTGCAGCAGTACTTCCGCAATGCTCCCGACGGCATCCCCGGCAACGATGACACCGGCACCATGTCCACCTGGGCCATCTTCAACATGATGGGCTTCTATCCCGACTGTCCCGGCGAGCCTGCTTACACGCTCTCTACTCCGGTATTCGACAAAGTCACCATCCGCCTCGACCCCGCGGTGTGGGGATGCGACAGCCTGGTGATAGAAACCGAACGCCCCACGGCAGAATCCCTCTACATCGACCGGATGGAGTTGGGCGGACGGCGGCTATCCCGTTACCGCATCAGCCACGACGAGCTGGTGAAGGCGGGCAAGCTGCGCTTCATCCTTCGCTGAAAGGGTGCCTGCCGAAACGATAAAAGGCAATTTCTTAGACTCGGATTGAGCGGATTAGTAAGTTGAAAATCCGTTTAATCCGAGTTGGAAGAATAATTCATTAACACCCTCCATTACGCCAGTTCCCATTTCACCGACAGCACCCCCTTCTCATTCTGAATATCTTCATTGCTCTTGTTCTGCCCTTAAAATTCAATATCCCACGTGCCACATGCTTTTTCCAGTTCTACCAATGCGGCGGCGTATCCCTTCATGGTTTCGAGGTATTGCTGGCGCACGTCGTTGTGCGTGCGCTGGGCTATCAGTACATCGACGATGCTCGATTCGCCGCGGCGGTATCGGTACACCATCCCGTCGAGTACCTTCTGAGATTCTTCGAGCATGCCGGTCTGGTACTGGTTTACTTTCTTCTTCTCGGCTTCGAAGTTGTACCAGGCTTGGCTGATTTCGGTCTGCACCTGCAGGGTCATGTCCTTCTTTCGGATGCCCGATTGCTCGATGCGGAACTTGGCAGCCCGGATGGCTCCTTTATTGGTGTTGGAGAAGCTCAGCGGGATGCTGACTCCGCCGGTCACCGAGCGGGAGGGGGGAAGGAAGCCGTTCCAATCCCTTTCGTACGATACGGACAGGCTGATGTCCGGACATCGTTCGGCACGGGTCAGCCGGTACTCGTTGGTGCTTACCTCGATGCCTTTTTCGGAAGCGCGCAGGTCGATGCGGTTCTCGAATCCGGCTTTCAGCAGGTCGGCAAGGGCGAAGTCGCGGTCCAGGCTGTCCCAACTGCCTATGGGGGTGTGCAGCGTGTCGGTGGTGAGCCCCATATACTGATTGAGTACGGCGAGTGCCGACTTATAGGCTGCCTGCTGTTCGTAGACGTCGTTGAGCAGGGCCGATGCTTCGAGGCGGGATTGGCGCAGGTCGTTTTCGGTAATCTCTCCCGAGCGGTAGCGCAGGCTGTCCGACAGGCTCAGTTGCCGCATGTATTCGTAGGAATCCAGTTTCACGCCGAGCAGTTCCCGTTGCAGGATGGCTTCGAGGAAGAGGTCGGCGGACTCGGCTCTCAGTTCCTGGAAGTAGGCTTCGAGGGACAGCTTTTCGTACTCCGCCATGCTGCGTGCCAGCTTTACACGGGCGCCGCGCTTATTGCCCAGTTCCAGCGAGTAGCCCAGTCCCAGGGTAAAGGTTTCGTTGGCTGCCTCGAATTCCAGTTCAGGGTCGGGCAGCACCTTTTGGGCAACGACTTCTGCTTCGGCAATGTCGATGTTCATCCGTTCGGCAAGGTAGCTGAGGTTGCTTCGGCCTACACGTGCCAGGTATTCCTGGAAAGTAAGCTCCTGCGCCGGAACACATCCGGTGTTTTGGGCAGGAGCTTCGCTACACACAACAAATAATAATAGGAGCATGGCAAGCGGTCCCTGAGCTGCTCTACGGCGCTCGCTATGTCCGACACCGGGGAACGCATCCTTCCCCGGTGCCGAAGGGGTCGTTCCCCGGTGCCGGAGTTCTACCAGGTAGTAGAACGTCGGCAGCACAAACATTGAGATGAGTGTGGAGAACATCAGTCCATATACAATGACCGTTGCCAATGGGCGCTGCACATCGCTACCGATTCCCGTAGCCAGCGATGCCGGCAGCAGTCCGATGATGGTCGTGATGGACGTCATCAGGATAGGGCGGAAGCGGTGGCGTGCTCCTTCGGCAACAGCTCGGCGGAGCGACATACCCTCGCGGCGCAATCCGTTGATGTGCGACACCATGATAATTCCGTTCTGTATTGACAGCCCGAACATGGCGATGAATCCCACAGCAGACGATACGTTCAGCGTCATGCCCCGCAGGTTCAGCGCCAGCATTCCCCCGAAGAGCGCCAACGGAACGATGCACAATACCAATGCCGCCTGGCGGAACTTGCCGAAGGTGCTGTACAGAAGGATGAACATCAGCATCAACGTCAGCGGGATAATCACAGCCAGACGGGAGTAAGCCCGGTGCTGGTTCTCGAATTGTCCGCCCCACTTGATAGTGTATTTATTTTTGTCGTACTTCACTTTCTCTTCTATCGTGCTTTGTGCTTCCTTCAGGAACGAAGCGAGGTCGCGGCCGCGCAGGTTCAGTTTCACCGTCAGATGGCGGCGGTTCATCTCACGGGTGATGGTGCTCTCTCCCGTACTTAGCCTGACTTCCGCCACTTGCGACAGCGGAATCTTGGCCCCCGTTGCTGAAGTCAGCATCAACCCTGCAATCTTCTCGGGCGTGTCGCGCGCTTCTTCTTTGTACTTGCAGGTGATGTCGTACTGGCGGTCGCCCTGGTAGAGCTGCGCCACAGCCTTTCCGCCGATAGCTACTTCT
The DNA here is from genome assembly GCA_902388495.1 of uncultured Bacteroides sp. Taxonomy (GTDB): domain Bacteria; phylum Bacteroidota; class Bacteroidia; order Bacteroidales; family Bacteroidaceae; genus Bacteroides. Next base: position 5,238 of record CABMPP010000042.1, read on the forward strand.
ATCAGGTCCGACACGTCCGACACGTTCAGTCCGTATCGGGCTATGGCGTCGCGGTCCATCAGTATCTGCAACTGGGGCAGGGGCGGTTCCTGGTCTATGTCGAGGTCTACCGCACCCGGCACTTCTGCCAGCACATTCATTACTTCTTCGGCTATGCGGCGGGTTTCGCGAGGTTCGTTTCCATATACTTTCACTACCAGTTCGCTATGCGCTCCGGCTATTTTGTCCATTACTCCGTCAATCATCGGCTGGCTGAAACCTACGCGGAAGCCGGGCAATGTCTCGTATTCGGCTGCCAGTTCTTCTATCAGGTCTTCTTTTGTCTTTCCCTTCGGCCACTGGTCGTACGGCTTGATGCCGACGGAAACCTCGAAGTGCGACGGGGTGAAGGGGTCGGTTCCGTCATCGTTTCGTCCTGCTTGTACGGCAATGTAGGTCACTTCGGGGTACTTCATGGTGCGGGCACGCAGCGTGTCGGACATCTCGCGGGACTTCTCCACCGATATGCCCGGCGGCAGGTTTACCTGCAACCAGATGGAACCTTCGTCCAGCGTGGGCAGGAAGTCCTTGCCTACGGTGATGCTCAGCACGATTCCGGCTATCAGTATCACTGCTACGGGAGCCATGATGCTGCGGGGGCGGCGGAGTATCTTCTCTACGATGGCGGCGTATTTATCCCTCAGCTTTTCCAGCCACCGGTTCTTATAAATCTTGCGCGGCTTGCGGTAGATGGCGTACGCAATGCCCGGTATCAGCAGCAGTGCCACCAGCAGTGCCCCAATCATGGCGTAACTCATGGTGAATGCCATCGGAGTGAACAGCTTGCGCTCTACCCGTTCGAAAGCAAACAGCGGCAGGTAGGCGGTGATGATGATGACGGTGGAGAACAGGATCGGTTTCCCTACTTCGCGGGCGCGCTGGGCAATGCTCTTTTCTTCTATGTATTCGCCTTGATGGTCTTCGCGCTTCTTCAGTATCGTTTCCATCATTACGATGGCTCCGTCCACAATGATTCCGAAGTCGATGGCTCCCAGTGACAGCAGGTTGGCGGGGATGTCGGTCAGCTTCATCAGTATAAAGGCGATGAGCAGGGCGATGGGGATGGTGACCGATACCAGCAGCGCCCCGCGCCAGTTGCCGAGGAACAGAATCAGTACCAGAACGACCAGCGCCATACCCATCATCAGCGTATGCGATACGGTGCTCAGGGTGGTGTTCACCAGGCTGGTGCGGTCCAGGAATACGTGTATCCGGGCTCCTTCGGGCAGGATGCTGTTGTTCAGTTCGTCTACGGCGGCGTGTATGCCGTCCAGCACTTCCGAAGGGTTTTCGTGTTTCAGCAGCAGCACGATGCCTTCGAGGCTTTCGGAGTACTGGCGCGTGCGGTCGCTGTAGCCGAAGACGCCTTTCCGTTCCAGGTTGCCGTATTTCAGCGTGCCCAGGTCGTTCAGGAAGATGGGCACGCCGCCTTCGGAGCTTACCACAATCTTGCCCAGGTCGTCCAGCCCTTCTATCAGTCCGATGCCGCGGACTACGTAGCCCAGGTCGCCACGGTTCAATACACTTCCACCTACGTTGGCGTTGTTGTTCTCGATGGCTTCTATCACTTGGGCGAGCGACAGGTCATATTGTTCCAGCTTCCGCGGGTCTACTTCCACCTGAAACTGAGTAGTAATGCCGCCGAAATTAGTAACATCCGCCACGCCCGATACTTCTTTGATGCGGGGGATCACTACCCAGTTCTGCAAGTCGGTGAGTTCGCGCAGCGAGTGCTTGTCGCTCTCTATCAGGTAGCGGTAAACTTCGCCGATGGGCGATGTCAGGGGGTCCAGTCCCGGCACGGCGCCGTAGGGTAGTTCCACTTCGTTCAATCTTTCCTGCACTCGCTGGCGACTCCAGTAATCTTCGGTCCCGTCTTTGAAGACGATGGTTATCATAGATAGCCCGAAGGTGCTCTTGCTGCGCATCACGTGCATGCCGGGCAGTCCGTTGATGGCGCGTTCCAACGGGATGGTGATTTGTTGTTCCACTTCTTCGGCTGCCAGTCCGGGGACTTGGGTTACTACTTGCGACGTCACGTCGGCAATGTCCGGGTAGGCTTCGATGGAGAGTTGCGTCCAGGAGTAGTAGCCGAAGACGCCCAGCATCAGGAACAGGCAGAGCATCACCCACCTCTTGCGGATGATGGTAAGCATGATATCTTTCTTCATAATCTTCTATTTTAAGTAATATCCGTGTCCTTTATTTTAAGTAGTATCCGCCTTCGCTTATTACTTTATCACCCATTGCCAGTCCGTTGGTTATCACGGCCAGCCCGTTCTTGGAAACTTCCACTTCTACGGGTCGCCGTACGTAGGTATCTGCCGCGGTCTGTACATATACATAACTGTCTTTTTCGCCTTGTAGCAGTGCTTTGTCCGGTATGTGGACCATATCCGCAGGTTCGCTGAGGAAGTGCATGGTGGTGTACATGCCCAGTTTGAGTTTCTCGTCCCGATTGTCGCACACTGACAGTACACGGATGGAACGGGTGCCTTCATCCACCGATTCTTCTACGTGGAATACAGTACCTTCGATGCGTTTTCCGGGAAAGGCGGATATCTCTATATCCAGCTTGTTTCCTTCCTTGATGAAGCGGATGTCTTTCTCTTTCACCTGTGCCGTAATCCATACTTTCGAGAGGTCGGCTACTACGGCGATAAGCTCGGAATCGTCTTTCAGGTATTGTCCGGTCACGATGTTATTTTCAAGAATATTCCCGTTGATGGGGGCACGCACTACCAGCGGCTGTCCCAGTGTCATGTTCTCCGGGTTCTCCACTTGGTAGACGCGCAGGGCGGCAACGGCATTCTCATATTCTTTATCGGCAATGAGCAGTGCGCTCTCCGCTTCTTCCAGTTCTTTCTGCGAACTGACTCCGTTTTCTATCAAGTCCTTTTTGCGTTGGTAGTCTTTCTGTGCCAGTTCGCGCGCCAGGCGTGCCTGGAAGAAATCTTTTTGTGCTGCGGTGAAGTCGGGGGAACTGATTTCAAACAACGGTGTCCCTTCCGTCACCTGTTGCCCCAGGCGGACACACGATTTCATCACCCGTCCCGAGAAGGGCGGTGCCACGTATGCAAACTGAGTAGGGATAGCCTGTACCGTTCCGGCAGTGACCACCTCCTTAGAATAAGGCATTACTTGTGTTTCCTGAACTTTCAGCTTCTCGTTCAGTGTACGGTTGGCAACAATCACTGTGTCACCTCTGTGTTGCAGATTGCTGCTTTCTCTCTCTTCCATGCCCTTCTTGCATCCGGCAAGAAGCAACATGCCCACTAATGCTAATAGTAGAGTTCTCTTTTTCATTTTCTTCCGCTTAAATGATAGTTAATACTGTTCTTACTTTCCGAACGGGGCTCAACAGGGCCTTTTGAATGATTTCAGAACTTATTGCTACAATGATTTCAGAACTTATTGCTGCAATGATTTCTGAATTCATTGCTGCAATGGTATACTTGTCTTCTGAGTTATAATTCCGCTGCAAAAGTAGGCAGTGGATGCGGAAGCGCCCGTTAGAGAATTATTAGAAGAGTATTAGAAAACCATTAGAGAAAAATGAAGAGAGATGTTATTATGCGTAAGGTATATCGAACCAGAATTCGGAGCCTTCTCCCGGTGCCGAGATCACGCCTACTTCTCCGTTCATCTTTTCTGCTATCATCATACAGATAGAAAGTCCTAATCCCGTTCCTTGTTTGAAACTGTCCAGTTTGACAAATCGTTCGAAGATATCCTTGTGCCTTTCAGCCGGAATGCCGCAGCCGGTGTCTCGGACAAAGAAACGTATTCTTCCCTCTTGAGGTGGATAGTAGCCAATATCTATATACCCTTGTTCCGTATGCTTGATGGCATTTGACAGGTAGTTGTTCAGCACTTGAATAACCCGCGTGGATACGGTACGGATGGTACATGCTTCCAGACCGGGCAGAAAACGTAGTTTGATTGCGGAAGAAATCTTCAGCTTGGCAGTGGCTTGTATCTTCTCAAGTGCATCATTTACGTCCATTTCGTCTTCTCTGAATTCGAGTGTGTTGGCTTCTATGCGCGAGAGGTCGAGCACATCGTTGATTAACTGTAATAAAAGCTGATTGTTTGTTTCGATAAGCCGGATGTATTCTTTGGCATCTTCATCTTGAATGTATTCGGAAAGTATGGATGAGAAGCCTACGATGGCATTCAGCGGAGTACGTATCTCGTGACTTATGTTGGCAAGAAATGCAGATTTCAGCCGGTTGGATTCTTCTGCTTTTTCTTTTGCAGCCAGTAATTCGGTGATATCCAGTGCGGAACTTACTATCCAGCGTTCTCTGCCATGGTTGTAAGAGACTAAATTTTTATGGAAGGACAGAATGTATTCTCCACCTTTGGGATTGATGAAATGCTTGATGTACGAATGTGAGGTTGCGGTCTCTTCTGCCAGCCTGTCTGTTTCTTGTATGAAGTTGTCGGTCATCAGATGCCTGAAGTCTTTTTCATAGTGGCCTACTATCTCATCAGCGGGAGTCCCCATCATTTCAGCAGCCTTTTTGTTCCATATCAGATAACGTCCGTTGTCGTTTTGGTCTTTCACGGTAGTGGCGATAGGCAGGTTCTCGAGTATGCTTTCCAGGAAGAACCGGTACTTTTCGTTTTCCAGGCGTTTAAGTTCGTTTTCCGTGACATTGCGTACAAAAGCCATGACTCTGTCGTGTTTCAGGTAGACCAGCCGTACCGATATGTATATTTCGTTATCATCCTCTATTCTGATTTTCACAGTCAGATGGCATGGAATGCGGGTGTCCAGAACTTTCCGCAATAGTGTTATGTGCTTGTTGTATTCTTCTTCATTGATTACTATATCGCGGATGTCGAGTTTTCCTAAGTTTTTAAGGGCGATTTTATTGGTTTGCTCTGTCGGTTCATTCAGGAGCCGTAACACAATTCCTTGTCCGCTCAATAGGTAAACAGGTGTGTCTATAGCTCTGATAATCTGTCTGTTCAGACTTTTGTATTTATTGTTTAGCCAATGAAGAAAAACAACGACTACAATGACAAGTAGTAGAAATAGGGGGATGTGCCCAGCTAGTAACGTTTGCATAAGGTTTGTTTTTAGCGTCCTCATCTGTCCTCTTAGACGAAGGTTATTATATAAAAAAGCGCGAGGACCGTTATTGTCTATTGGTATTCGAGGCTCTGGAATGCCTACACCATAAATAGACAACAGCCCCCACGCCTAAGTATGTATTAACATAGACGTGAAGAAACTGTTGCTATTATCCCATGGTGTTTAATGAATTTTCCAGATTCCGAATACTGGGGATAATAACTTTCGCTTCTTGCGTTTTTACTAAAATAAGTCAATAGTGTCCGTTATCACTATAGCGGGCAAGACTTTGTTGCAAAAGTAGTATAAATTTTTAAAAGATTGGCAGATATGGACAAACAAAGTGTATATAAATGAACAGGGCGTGAAAACAAAAAGATGTTTTCACGCCCTGCGTAGTCTGCCACTAAAATGTAAGAGAGAGATTTGTTAGAGTATTTATTTCATGGCTTCTATCGTATAACCTTGTTGTTTCAACAGGTTTAATACACCGTTATTTCCCGGCAGGTGTCCGGCACCGACAACGAAGAGGGTAGGGGTTTCGGTCATGATAGTCGGCATCTTTTCTACCCACGCCTTGTTACGGTTGTCCAGCAATGCTTCCATCTCTCCGGGAAGCGGGTCGCAGGAGTTACCGTCTCGTTCTTCCATCAGTTGCAGCACGGCATCCAGGTCTTGTTTCTCATAGGCAACGATGAGGCGTTTGCTCTGTTCCAAGGTCCTGTCAATGTCGCTCACCATGCAATGCAGAAGTTTGGCTTGGCGCTGCAGCGTCTGGTTGTTGAACAGGATATCTATCTGTGATTGGGCTGTTTCCAAACCACCCACTTTCTTGCCTTGCTGTTGGGCTTGTTGCTGGAAGTAGGTATCGAGTTGCTCTTGGGGATTGAAGCCCGGTGTATGCTTCATATAAAGCAACACAACCAGTTGCTGGTTGATGGCGGCAGGCTTCAGTTGTGCCAGCATGGCAATGTCCACCATCATATTTTCTTTCACGACTTTTCCTACTTCTTCATATTGTTCGGGTGTGAAGAGGGTTTGCAACGTTGTGTCTTTGGGCAGTATCATCTGTTGCTGCATGCTTTGCATGAAAGCCGGTGTCATGGTTTCGCTCATCACTACTTCTCCGTAAACTTGATCGGTCTCTTTCATTGCTTGCGGCAGAGCGGCGATACTGTCTTTGATACTAAGCGGGGAGAGGTGGTAAGTACCGAAGATATAGGATGGTTTCTCTAATCCCTTACCGGATATTTTCCACAAAAGCTGTGCGTTAGCACTCAGTGCGATACTGATAAATAGCAGGATGCCTAAAAGTTTCTTCATTGTTTCCTTTTTGTTAATTGGTTATTCTGTGTTATCAGTCGAAGAAAAGGGAGGAAAATCACAACATTGAAGAAATTTTAGGGTGCATTCAGATGGGAATTTGTGTATTACTTTCTTCCCCCGCAAAGCCAATAATCCGTATAATACTTCTCTTTGAGGCTGCTGACAATCACCCCCTTGCTGGTACTGGCGTGAATAAACTTCCCGTCTTTAAGGTAGATGCCTACGTGTGCCACTTTCTTGCGGGACGCACGGCTGGTGAAGAATACCAAATCTCCCTCACGCAGATTGCGGCGGGAGATTTTCTTGGTTTCTTTCAACTGTCCGTCTGTACTTCTCGACAGGCGGGTATGGTAAACCTTCTTATAGAGTTGCGATACCAGTCCTGAACAATCGGTTCCACGTTTGCTGTCGCCACCGGCACGGTAGGGGGCGCCTATCCATTCGGCGGCGCTGATGTACAGCTTATGATTGTCGGTCATCTCAATGTCTACACCCAAGCGGACGGAGGCCTGTGCCAATGCTTTGTAGTCCAGGCGTGGCGCTGAGGTATGGCAGGAACTTAAACCGATTAACAGTCCGGTAAGAGCTACTATATAAGAAAAGTACCGTTTCATGCTTCAGGGGCTTTATCCGTTGTTTGCGGCTTTTCTGCAGAAGTCTCTTCCATTGCTGTCTCTTCCATTGCGATTTCTTCGGTTATGGCCTCTTCTGCTGCTATCTCTTCTTCTACACCGATGTTGAAGTATGCTTCCAGTTCTTTTTCTGCCGAATTGTTTTCGTTTCGGATATCGCGGAGAATAACGCCATGTTCCAGCAAGGCGATGCGCGGGCATACGTCTACCGTGTGGTTCAGGTTGTGGCTGGAGATGATGACAGTTGCTCCGTGCTCCTCATTATACTTCTTCAGCAGGTACTTGATGACCGACTGCGAACTGGGATCGAGGAAGTTGAAAGGCTCGTCCAGTATTAGTAGTTGCGGATGGTGGAGCATAGCGGAGATAATACCGATTTTCTGCTTGTTACCGGCAGAGAAATTGCGGATAAACTTCTTCTGTCCTATCACTTCACCGTTCATGAAGCGTTCGAAAGGTACGATGCGCTCGTCTACCTCTTCCTTCTTCAGGCCGTACATCTTGCCGATGAAGTAGAAGTACTCTTCAGGTGTCAGGTAGTCTATCAGGAAACCGTCGTCGATGAAAGCTCCGGTAAAGTTCTTCCAGTCCTCGCTTTTGCTCACGTCGATGTCATTGATGGTTACATTACCCTGATCTGCTTGCAGCAAGTCCAGTATCAATCGGAAAAGAGTGGTTTTGCCGGCTCCGTTGTTGCCGACCAGGCCAAGCATGTCTCCCTGCTGAATGGTGTAGTTCTCTATATCTACGGCTTTCTTTTCGCCAAAGTTTTTCTGTAAATTATTAATCTGTATCATGATAGTGATTAGTTATTAATGATTAATGATCCGTGTCTGATTTGAATCGTTATGCCCGCTGTCTGCTATCTCTGAAACCCTCCATATTCTTGTAGCGGCGTTTCATGAATCGCAAGTAGACGTTCTTCAGCCAGAAGCGGGAAGTAAGGATAAAACCTCCACCGATTACAATCAGAATCCATGCCGTTACTGTCTGCCCCCATAAAGATACCAGAATAACATTCAGGATCAGAGGCACACCGAAGGCAGCGCCGGCAATCAGGTTCTGCAAACCGGTTCCCATATTCTGGCGGTTCGTCATCTTTGCATTCAGGTCTACGGTTTTGTTGTTGTACACAGCCAGTTGGAACAGGCAGAAATAAACACATCCCGATACAAATACCGCCCAGGCGATGCAACTCAACACAGCCAGCTTACCGGTTGCCATGGCCGGGATCATCAGTATCAAAGGAATAAGTATGGCAATGCTATACAGTATATATTTGGCACGTAGCAGTGCATAGATCGATTCTTTACGGCTCATCAGTCCGTCGATATAGTTTCCTTCATAGCTCATTAGGCTGGAAAGGAACAGAATACCGAAGATGACAAAGTTATAGACCATGATAAAGTTTTTCATTCCTTGTCCGTCGTACACCTCCGTAAAGCTGAGGACACAACTGAAGGCTATCACTACGATGAAAACCGTACGCAGTGAAGTTTTGCATACCTTGTTGCGCAGCAGCAGTTTCAGTTCCAGCCGCATGTATTCGCCTATTTCACCATAACGGTCCAGGAACTTGTACTCGGATACATGCTTCACTTTCGTATCTTCCACTTTGTTTATTTCATCATAAATCAGTCCGGTCATCAGGCTGCGGTTGATGAACCACATAATGACGATGGCAATCAGTACGCCGATAAACGTAAGCAGGTTTCCGTTAATGAATCCTTCGCCCAGATCGATGGACCAGTCGAACAGCGGACTCTTGTCCGGAATAAACATAGCGGCTGCAATGCCTCCATATATTAGGATGGGCAGAGCGATCCACCAGATACGTTCATTCATCAGGGTGCGGCACAACAGGAACCAATAGTTGTTGAATATCATCAGTAACCAGATGCCGATGCAGTAGGTCAGTACTCCCGTCAGCCCGTAGAATTTGGTGATGGTAAGAATGGCAAACGGAACAAAGAAGAATAGCCAAATCAGATTAAAGCCGTTCAAACCGGAGCGTATCAGCAGAAAATCAATCAACCGGTTCCGCTTTATAGGAAGCAGTAAATAAGGCTTTACTTCTTGTGTCGGCGTCTTTTGGAAAGGGAAACGCATCAGGAAATCCAGGACGAGGATAAATATCAGGCCGCTGTTCAGAACGTGATAGGCTTCTGTGGCACCACCGTCAAAGGCAAATGCAAAAGTACTGCCGAAGAAGATGAGATAACCTGCCCAAAAGACAGCCATGAAGTACATCCAGAACTTGCCGAACTTGTTCTTCTCGTACATCGGGTTTCGTTTGGCAGCCAGTTTTCCGTGCTTGCGCAGTTCTAAAAAAAGACTCATGATGTTGTAATTGTTTTGAATGTATATGAAAAAGGCTGCGCTGCTTGTCAACAACGCAGCCTTTTGTATTTAAAGCTCTCTTATTCTTTGTTGGGACTGATCATCGATACTTCGATTTCATTCTTTTGCTTGAACAAATCATCCGTAAACTTCTGAATGTCCTTCACTGTGATGCTGTTTACTATCTGTTCGTAGTCCTTGATAGGATTCATGCCGGTGAACAGGTATTCGTCAATGCTTCTCAGCCAGTAGCCGTTCTCTTTCAGGTCTTCGGCATGCTTCTTCAGCATGAATTCCTTTACCTTGTTCAGGTCACTTTCCGACGGACCGTTTTTGGCAATATTATCCAGTTCGGCAAAGATAATCTTCATCAGTTTTTCTCTCTTTTCAGGAGCAGTTTCGAATACAATCTGCAGGATGGCTTCTTCCTTCGGATATTTGCTCAACTGGCCGCCTGAGTATACACCATAAGTGCCGCCTTCATCTTCGCGTACTTTTGCAGTGTAAACCAAATCAAGAATCTGACTGGTCATATCCATCAGGATATCGTTCTTCAGGTTGTACGGGCATGTTCCATTGATGAATACAAGGTTGGATGCTTTCGGAGTTTCCTGCTGACGAATGAACTCGTTTTTGTAAACTCCCTGGCGCATTTCAACTTTATTATCCTTGAATGTCTCCTTGCGGTTGATGGAAGGCAGCGCGCCCAGATATTCCGCAATAAGCGGTTTCATGGCTTCTACATCCACATTACCTACAAAGATGAAGGTAAAGTCGCTGGCATCTTTGTAGCGGTCTTGATACATGGACAGAATCTTGTCATAATCCATCTTGTCAATCATATCCGCTTTGATTCGTACTCTTCTCGGATGATTCATGTAGATGCCGGCTTGTATGGAGTCGCTGAATGCTACTCTCGGATTCATCTCCATGTTCTGCAATGCCGCCTTGTTGCGGTTCTTGTAGGATGCAAAGGCATCGTCATCACGGCGCGGAGCAGTGAATGTCAGATAGGTAAGTTGCATCATGGTTTCGAAGTCTTTCGGTGAACAGTTGCCATTTACGGTTTCTGTCTTGTCACCGATACCGTAACTTACGGAAGCTTTCTTACCTGCCAATACTTTCTCCAGGTCTACAGCGCTGAAGTTACCCAGACCGCCTACTTCTACTGCATCCAGTCCGTTGATATTGATAATTTCTGAGTTGGGGAACAGAGAACTACCACCCAGGCTTACACCTTTCATGCGGATTTCATCTGCTTTGAAGTCTGTTTTCTTCAGGATTACCTTGACGCCGTTAGACAGAGTCAGCATGGTAGTTCCGAATACGTCGTCTGTTGTTTCCGAAACGATCTTGCCGCCCTTCGGAGCTTCTTTCATCAGAGGTTCGTCCGATACCTTATCTACATAGGCAGTCAGCTTTTCAGCTTGTACGTCTTTCAATATCTTCTTGATGGCTTCTTCCGTAGGCATTTTCAAACCTTCTTTTTCGGGACCGAAGATGGCTACTACCTGGTTGCTGTCCGATACCAGTTCGGGCATCATTTGGTTCAGTGCGGCCACAGGGATGGCAGGAGCTATCTGATTGATGATGGCATATTCGTTCTCGATGCCGGGGATGGGTTCATTGTCCAGGAAGTGGCGTACATATTCATCTACGTATGCTTCATTCTTGCGTTTGTCGCGTTCGTTATAGGCCGATTCCAGTTGGCGCAAGTATTCTGCACGGGCACGGTTATATTCTGTTTCCGTGAAGCCGAACTGGCGTGCACGTTCTACCTCGCGGAGTACAGTGGCTATACCGTCTTCTACAGCATCTTCCTTGCAGACAACTACGCTGGTGAAGGCGTCTTTGGTTTTGGCAACAAAGAAGTCTTCATCGAAAGTGGTGGCATAAATATAAGGAGGATTGGCTGTTTGCATCAATTCATTCAGACGGGCATTCAGCATATTGTTGATAAGCGTGATGGCATAGTCTTGCACCATGTAGCCCATGTTGCCTTTCTGGTCATCCGGAGTAGCTTCGTGCTTGTTGAAGATGATGGCCTGGATATTGGGTTGCTCTTTATCCTGGTCAATCAGTATGATGGGTTCTTTATTGTCATTTACCGGATAATATTCGCGCTTGGCAGCATTGGGCTGGGCGGGGATATCGGAGAAGATTTTCTTTATCTGGGCTTCGATGGCATCCACGTCGATGTCACCCACAATGACGATGCCTTGCAGGTCGGGACGATACCACTTTTCGTAGTAGTCTCTCAGCGTTTGCGGCTTGAAGTTCATTACCACTTCCATGGTTCCGATGGGGAAACAGGTGGCATATTTGGTTCCTTCGAACATTACCGGAAGCATCTTTTCCTGAAAACGTTGCATGGCACTCATGCGGGTACGCCATTCTTCGTTGATAACGCCGCGCTCCTTGTCTATTTCCTTCGGGTCCAACGTCAGGTCATTGCTCCAGTCGTGTAGAATCAGCAGGCAGGAGTCGATGGCTCCGGGAGTGGTGACAGGCACGTTGGAGATATTATAAACCGTTTCATCTATGGAAGTATAAGCATTCAGGTTCTCACCGAATTTCACTCCGATGCGTTCCAGATATTGTTTCAGTGCATCGCCGGGGAAGTGAGTGGTTCCGTTAAAGCACATGTGCTCCAGGAAGTGTGCAAGACCGCGTTGGTCGGCTTCCTCCTGTATGGAACCTACTTTCTGGGCAATGTAGAAGTCGGCCCGGTTTGCAGGAAGGCTGTTCTTGCGGATGTAGTAAGTCAGACCATTGTCCAATTTTCCGATACGGACATCCTTGTCAATGGGGATAGGAGGCATCTGCTGTGCAAACACCTGCTGGAAGTTGCAGCATATAATTAAGGCTACAATCCAAAAACTACGTAATAAATGTTTCATACTAAATGAATATTAATTGTTCTTGCTCTATCTGTCGGACAGAAAAGTTATAAATCACAAAAGGATCTGTTTTTTTGTGAGACTTATTTGATTGCTTCCCGGATACGTACCAGCTTGGTCAGTAAGTCTTCCAATAAATCTAGTTTTAACATGTTGGCACCGTCGCTCTTGGCTACGGCCGGGTTCTCATGCGTTTCGATAAATAATCCGTCCACTCCTACGGCAACGCCGGCTTTGGCTACGGTCTCGATGAGTTGCGGCATGCCGCCTGTGACGCCGCTTGTCTGGTTGGGCTGTTGCAGGGAGTGCGTTACGTCCAGGATGACAGGGAAGCCGAATGTTTGCATTTCGGGTATGCCACGGTAGTCGATGACCAAGTCCTGATAGCCGAATGTCGTTCCCCGTTCTGTCAGCATCACGTTCTGATTGCCGGCTTCTACCACTTTGTCTGCTGCAAAGCGCATGGCGAGCGGGGAGAGGAATTGTCCTTTCTTGATGTTGACGGTTTTACCGGTCTTGGCGGCAGCTACCAGCAGGTCTGTCTGCCGGCAGAGGAAAGCGGGAATTTGCAGTATGTCTACGTATTCGGCAGCCATGGTGGCTTCTTCAGCGGCATGGATGTCTGTTACGGTAGGCACCCCGAAGGTGTTGTGCACTTTCTCCAGTACCTTCAGCGCTTTTTCATCGCCGATTCCCATAAAGGAGTCCAGGCGCGACCGGTTTGCTTTGCGGTACGAACCTTTGAATACGTATGGGATTTGCAGTTTCTCCGTGATGGTAACGATGCGTTCGGCAATGCGCATTGCCATTTCTTCTCCTTCGATGACGCAAGGACCTGCCAGTAAAAAGAAATTTCCGGCAGGGTTATTTTTCAGTTCAATCATAATAGTGTTGGGGATTAGTTTGGTATAATCAGAGTAATTGCTTCGTGCAGAATACTGACGTCGAGCGGGAAGTGGCGGTCCAAGATACGTCCGTCCAGATCGACGGAGGCATTCTGTGCACGCAGCACTTTTACTTTCTGGGTGCGGTAGGGCTTCACTACTTTATGGTTCAGGATTCTGCCTTCCATCAGCATCCATATACCGGAAAAGAGTTGCAGCAGTTCCGGGCGGTAGATAACCGACACGTCTAGCCATCCATTGTAAGGTACGGCGCTGGGTGCTTGTCCGTAGCCCCATGCACTACCGATGCAGACGGTCATGATGCGTCCGCGTATGTGCTCACCGTTTATCTTGAGATGCATGCGGTATAGTTTCCGCTCAAAGATTAGCGAAATGAATGCCATGAAGTAGGAGAGGAACTTCACTCCCCAGAAACGCTTGCACTGGTCGGTGATCTTCACGATACGGGCTCCCAGACCGATGTTGATGGCGTTGAGGAAATAGCGGGTCAGATGTTTCTCGCCGTCGTAATAATAGCAGGTTCCTACGTCAATCTTCCGTCGACGGTTGTTGATGATGCAATCCACCGCTTCTTTGTACTCCGAACTCATCTCCCAATACTTGGCAAAGTCATTGCCGATTCCGTTAGGGATGATACCGATGGCGATGTCTTCTTTGTTCTCGGCATTGGATAGCATGATGCCGTTGATGGCATCGTTCAATGCGCCGTCACCGCCCACAATTACGATGGTACGGTAGCCATTGTTGGCAAGGATACCTGCCAGACGTTCTACCGAACCGAACCCTTCGGACTGCACGTAGTCGTAAGACACACCTTTGCTGTCCATATATTCTTTGATTTCTTTCCACCGTTTCTGCACTTTCCGTGTTCCGGCTTTGGGGTTGTATATCACGCCCCACTTTTCGGGTTCTGCACTCATATTATAATTTCTTTCAGTAGATCTAACTTTTCATTTTGCAAATACTTTGCAGCCTTGCCGCCCAAAGATACTAAATCTCTTTGAGTTTAGACTTCACAAAGGTAATCTTTTCTTCCATCGGCCATCGTGCATCCATCCAGTGGATGGTGAATCCGCGCCGCTCCATTCCCCGGAACCAGGTCATCTGACGTTTGGCAAACTGGTGGATGGCGATTTCCAATTGACTGAACATTTCGTCGTAACTCAGTTGCCCGATGACGTAGAGCGTCAGATATTTATATTCCAGTCCGTAATAAATAAGGTCGTCCGGCCGGATGCCTTGTTCTATCAGGCGGCGCACCTCGTCTACCATTCCTTCGTCCAACCGTTGGTGCAGGCGACGGGTTATTTTCTGCCGACGCAGTTCCCGGTCAATGTCTATACCGATGATGAGGCTGTTCAACTGGGGGAACGAGCGCTCGTCTACCGGCGTGTGGGCGTAATACTCTTCAATCTCGATGGCACGTATGGCACGTTTGGCGGTGTCTACATCCGTGGTGTTGTGCAGGCTCTTGTAGGTTTTCAGTATTTCGGTCAGTTCTTCCAGGGACTTATCAGCCAAGCGAGTGCGCAATTCCTGATTCTCGGGCACGGGCAGTAGCTTATAGCCTTTCAGCACTGACTCCAGATACATTCCGGTTCCTCCACATAAAACGGGCAGGCAGCCTTTTTGTTTAATAGTCTCGTAAGCATCCAGGAAATCACGTTGGTACTCAAAAACATTGTATTTATAGCCCGGTTCGGCTATATCAATAAGGTGGTAGGGGATTTGCTTCCCGTTGACGGTGTAGTCTGCAAGGTCTTTTCCGGTGCCAAGATCCATACCCCGGTAAATCTGCCGGGAGTCGGCACTGATGATTTCCGTATTGAGTTCAGCTGCCAGTGTAGCTGCAAACGGCGTCTTCCCGGAAGCGGTAGGACCTAATATGGCGATTAAATCATAGTCAGGCATATATTAGCTTTTGTTTATCCGACTACAAAGATAATGTAAATCGTGGGTAATACAATCAGGTTTTGCCTGAAATTACATACCGGTAAGTCAGTCTGTATCTTGATAAATATGAAAAAGGACGTGAAAAACGGAGCCTTCTCTTTTAAAATGTGTTATGAAACATACTTTTTTTCTTGGATAATTTGCAGATATCTCAAATGTCCGTATCTTTGCAATGTGTTTTTCATAGTATTAGATTTAAGGTTAACAAAGGTTGGAGTACAGCGGTACTCCTTTTTTTATGCCTATACGCCAGGGGAGTCCTTCTTATCTACTCCTTACCTTCTCCCTACCTACTCCTTACTTCCTCCTTTCCTATAAGCAAGGAGTAGATCAGGACGGGACTTATATCAGAAGTATGGCAGATAAAAAGGAATTTGCTTCGTTTATATACCAATTGACAACTAAAATAGAGAAATGATATGTTAGAATTGCCCGAAGTGCTTACCTTGAGTAAGCAAGCCAATGATGCTTTAAGTGGAAAAACGATTACGCAGGTATTCAATGCCACAAAGCCGCACAAATTTACGTTCTATAATGGCGATCCGCTGGAGTATGGTAAATTGCTTGTCGGCAAGAAGATTTTATCGTCCCAAGGGTATGGAATGTTTGTCGACTTCTACCTTTCGGATGGCGTGACGATGAACATCGGGGATGGAGTCATTGCCCGTTACTACAATCCGGGGGAGAAGATTCCTGCCAACTACCAGCTGCTGCTGACTTTCGATGATGAATCGTTTCTTGTCTTTACGGTTGCCATGTATGGTTTCATCAATGTTTATCCCGATTCCCTCATTGATAATAAGTACTATAAACTGAGCAAGGAAAGTTTATCTCCCCTAAGCGATGAATATACGGAAAAGGAGTTCGATAAACTTTTTGCAGAAGCCAAGAAGACACTGACGGCAAAAGCGTTGCTTGCTACAGAGCAAAGGATTCCGGGTGTGGGCAACGGCGTTACGCAAGATATTCTTTTCAATGCCCGGATTAATCCGAAGCAGAAAGTACTGAGCCTGTCGGATGCCCGGAAAGAGGCTTTATTCTGCTCTTTGAAAGATACGTTGGGAAATATGGTTCTTGAAGGCGGTCGTGATACCCAAACCGACCTGTATGGCAATGATGGAGGTTATAAAACGATTCTTTCGGCCAAAACCTGGAAGAATCCTTGTCCGCGCTGCGGAGGTACGATTGTGAAGGAAGCATATTTGGGAGGATCGGTCTATTATTGCTCGGAGTGCCAGAAGATAGATAATTGATAATTTAGGGGCACTATGGGGTGTTTTGAATGATTTCAGAAATCATTGCTGCAATGTCTTCTGAAATTATTACTGCAATGATTTCTGAAATCATTGCAGTAATGATATAAAGGAAGAAAAGAGTGGGTTTAATCCAACCGGTAACTGATGAATGCTACGCGTTTGCTGTCCGGTGCCCAAGAGTTGACATTGATTGTTCCTTGTCCGCCGAATAGCTTGACCATTGTTTTCGGTTCTCCTCCCGAGGCAGGCATAAGTCTGAGTTCCACGTTCTTGTTGGGAAGATGCTCACCCGGTTCCAAGTCTCCTTTGTAATAGGTGATGAAGATGACGGACTTACCGTCGGGTGATACATGTGGGAACCAGGAGTTGCGTGTTTCGTCAAACGTCATCTGAGTCTGTTCGGAACCATCCTTTTTCATTCTCCATACCTGCATCAAGCCGGTGCGTACGGAATTGAACCAGATGTATTCTCCGCAAGGGGAGTATTCGGGACCATCGTCCAGTCCTTCGGCTGTTGTCAGGCGGACTTCCTCTCCGCCCTCTGCCGGAATTACGTAGACATCATAATTGCCATTCCGGTCGGCGCAATAAGCAAGTTGTTTTCCATCCGGGCTCCATCCATGCAGGTAGCTGGGGCCTATCGGAGTAATCAGGCGGGGTGTTCCTCCTTCTATCGGCAGGGTGTAGACGCGGGATCTTCCGTCTTCTTTCGTTCCGTGACTGATGGCTATTTGTTTGCCGTCGGCAGATATGACGTGGTCGTTGTTGCACTGAACAGCAAAGCCGGTGTTTATTTCTTGCGGTTCGGCGGGTGAATCGGGGGAGATCTTATATAGTTTACCTCCACTGTTATACACAAGCCATTGACCGTCGGGCGTCCAGTTGGGCGCTTCGATGTGATAGGGAAATTCCTTGACTACGGTGCGTGTACCGTTTGTTACGTCCAGCACTTCCAGAATGCTGGTCACGTTGCGTTGTTGGGCGGATGCCAATGAGGCAGATGCTGCTAATAGAACGAGACAACTGGTTTTCATAATAAATAAAGAATTAATGAGGGCTGAAAGGTAGCAATTTTAAATGGGATGGCAATGAGTGTAAACCACAAATCCTTCTCGTTTGCTTTTTGGGGATCAGTCGCAAAACCTGGTGGATATCTTTCTATGAGTTATGTGATGCTTACTA
>CABMPP010000043.1 GCA_902388495.1 uncultured Bacteroides sp.
CTTTCATTCTTCTTTTCCTGATTGGTAAATTGATCATTCAGACTGAGGATTTCAGCTGGATTGTCCTATTAGCAGTTTATGGTGTTGACAGTGTTCTTACTATTATTCATCGGCTGCTGCTTCATGAGAATATCGGTTTACCGCATCGTAAACACATGTATCAGTTAATGGCAAATGAACTGAAAATGCCCCATATAGGAGTATCCCTAATTTATATGATGGTACAGAGCTTAGTGATAATTGGATATTTGAGGTATTTGGCGTATGGGTATCTCTACTTGTTTGGTTGTATTGTATTGCTTTGTTGTATCTATATCCTTTTTATGAAGAAGTGTTTCTATTTGCATTTACAGCATTGATAGCATATACTAAAGTAAGAAAAGGCTGGGGCTACTTAATGATTATAGTGGCTCCAGCCTTTTTTAGTTCCGTATTTCTCATTTTCATTTTTTATTTCTACCTTTGTCAACAAAAGGAATAGTATGTCTGCGAATGAATATATACAGCAATTCTCTCCGCATCTGTTTTGGGATGTACGTAAAGAAGAACTCGACTTTGATGCACATGCACAATATGTGATCAAAAGAGTCTTAGAATACGGTTTGTTGAATGATTGGAATCTTATCAAGACATATTATGGTTTGCCTCGAATCGTAAAAATCGTAAAGGAATTAAGAGATTTGGAACCTCGTGCATTGGCATACATCTCTGCTATTTCAAAAACTCCTAAGGAACAATTTAGATGTTACACTTGGAAACAGTTGAATCCTCAACTTTGGAACTTCTAAAGAAGTTGCAGAAATTACCGGTACTTAGTAATACAAGGTTAGTTGGGGGAACTGCGCTTGCCTTGCAATTGGGGCATCGTAAGTCTATTGATTTAGATTTCTTTGGTAAGATAGATTGTGAGGTAGAGGTACCAAAAAAGACTTCATTGATATTGCATTTTTGTTGCGCCGTTTTTCGTTGGATGAGATTCTAAGCTTTTATTCTGCAAAATATTACGATGGATCTGTTTTTATGGCAATGAAAAGCCTTGCTTATTTTGATGATGCAGAAGAGGAATCGATGCCTGACATGTTTGCTAATCAATCGTGGGAGCAAACCAAAGAATATATCCTATCAAAGATTTCTTGATTCTTTTTTCCTATCAACCCAAAAAAAATTAATACCTTTGCGGGTCACTTTTGGAAACAATAAAAATATAATGATATGAATATCTCTTATAACTGGCTGAAAGAGTATGTCGAGTTCGATTTGACACCCGATGAAGTCGCAGCTGCGCTAACGTCTATCGGACTGGAAACGGGAAGCGTAGATGAAGTGCAAACCATTAAAGGCGGACTGGAAGGACTGGTCATCGGCGAAGTGTTGACATGCGAACCTCATCCGAATTCAGACCACATGCACGTCACTACCGTAAACTTGGGACAAGGTGAACCTGTGCAGATTGTATGCGGCGCTCCGAACGTTGCTGCAGGACAAAAAGTGGTAGTTGCCACACTGGGTACAAAACTGTATGACGGTGATGAGTGCTTTACCATCAAGAAATCAAAACTCCGTGGTGTGGAATCTATCGGTATGATTTGCGCCGAAGATGAAATCGGTATCGGTACAGATCATGCAGGCATCATCGTATTGCCTGAAACGGCTATCCCGGGTACACTTGCCAAGGATTATTATAACATCAAGAGCGACTACGTACTGGAAGTGGATATCACTCCGAACCGTGCCGATGCTTGTTCACACTACGGTGTGGCCCGTGACTTGTACGCCTACCTGGTGCAAAACGGAAAGCAGGCTACTTTGAAGAAGCCGTCTGTTGATGCTTTCGCCGTTGAGAATCATGATTTGGATATCAAAGTCTCGGTAGAAAACAGTGAGGCTTGTCCCCGATATGCCGGTGTAACAGTGAAAGGCGTTACGGTAAAGGAAAGCCCGGAATGGTTGCAGAACAAACTCCGTGTGATCGGTCTGCGCCCTATTAATAATGTAGTAGACATTACGAATTATATCGTTCATGCATTCGGTCAGCCGCTGCATTGCTTCGATGCCGATAAGATTAAAGGCGGTGAAGTGATTGTGAAGACGATGCCCGAAGGTACTCCGTTCGTTACTCTCGACGGAGTGGAACGTAAGCTGAGCGAACGTGACCTGATGATTTGTAACAAGGAAGAGGCGATGTGTATTGCCGGTGTATTCGGCGGATTGGATTCCGGTTCTACGGAAGCTACTAAAGACGTGTTCCTTGAAAGTGCTTATTTTCACCCGACATGGGTGCGCAAGACGGCCCGTCGTCATGGACTGAATACGGATGCTTCTTTCCGTTTTGAAAGAGGTATCGATCCCAATGCCACCATTTACTGCCTGAAACTGGCTGCTTTGCTGGTGAAAGAACTTGCCGGAGGTACCATTTCTTCTGAAATAAAAGATGTATGTGCTGCTCCTGCCAAGGACTTCAGAGTAGAGCTTTCGTATGAGAAAGTACATGCTTTGATTGGTAAAGTGATTCCGGTTGATACCATCAAGAGTATCGTAACAAGCTTGGAAATGAAGATTGTGGACGAGACTGCGGAAGGCTTGACCTTGGATGTTCCTCCTTATCGCGTAGACGTGCAGCGTGACTGCGACGTGATAGAAGATATCCTTCGTATCTACGGATATAATAATGTGGAAATTCCAAGCACCTTAAAGTCCAGTCTGACAACGAAAGGTGAATGTGATAAATCCAATAAACTACAGAACCTGATTGCTGAGCAGTTGGTAGGTTGCGGTTTCAATGAGATATTGAATAATTCGTTGACTCGTGCTGCTTACTACGACGGTATGGAGACATATCCTACCCAGAACCTCGTTATGCTGATGAACCCGCTGAGTGCAGACTTGAATGCTATGCGCCAGACCTTGCTCTTCGGCGGACTGGAAAGCATTTCTCACAATGCTAACCGTAAAAATGCCGACTTGAAGTTCTTTGAATTCGGCAACTGCTATCACTTCAACGAAGAGAAGAAGAACCCGGAAAAAGCGCTTGCTCCTTATTCGGAAGATTATCACCTCGGTTTATGGGTAACCGGTAAGAAGGTTTCCAACTCATGGGCACATCCGGATGAAAACAGCTCTGTATATGAACTGAAAGCATACGTCGAAAATATCTTTGCCCGCTTGGGACTGTGTATGCATGACTTGGTAATCGGCAATCTGACGGATGATATTTATGCCGCCGCCCTTTCCGTGCAGACAAGAGGGGGAAAGAGACTGGCTACCTTCGGTGTTGTCACCAAGAAGTTGCTGAAAGCATTCGACATCGACAATGAGGTCTATTATGCCGACCTGAATTGGAAAGAACTGATGAAAGCCATCAAGAATGTGAAGGTGAGCTATTCGGAAATTTCCAAGTTCCCGGCAGTGAAGCGCGACTTGGCGTTGCTGCTCGATAAAAAGGTTCAGTTTGCCGAAATCGAAAAGATAGCTTATGAAACAGAGAAGAAGTTGCTGAAAGAAGTTTCTCTCTTCGACGTTTACGAAGGCAAGAACCTGGAAGCCGGTAAGAAGAGCTATGCGGTCAGCTTCTTGTTGCAAGACGAGACTCAGACTATGAATGACAAGCTGATCGACAAGATCATGTCTAAACTGGTGAAGAACCTGGAAGACAAGTTGGGCGCCAAACTGAGATAAATCATAAATAATAAATCATAAATATTAAGTTCCAATGGGAAGAGCATTTGAATATAGAAAAGCTGCCAAATTGAAGAGATGGGGTCACATGGCAAAGACCTTTACAAGACTGGGTAAACAAATTGCTATTGCGGTAAAGGCCGGTGGACCTGAACCGGAGAACAACCCGACTTTACGTTCGGTTATCGCTACTTGTAAGCGTGAAAACATGCCGAAGGATAATATTGATCGTGCCATCAAAAATGCTATGGGTAAAGACCAGAGCGACTACAAAGGCATGACTTATGAAGGATACGGCCCTCATGGTGTAGCCGTTTTCGTTGATACTTTGACTGATAATACGACTCGTACGGTAGCTGATGTACGTTCCGTATTCAATAAGTTCGGTGGAAACCTGGGTACTATGGGCTCGCTTGCTTTCCTGTTCGACCATAAGTGTGTGTTCACCTTCAAGAAGAAGGAGGGCATCGATATGGAAGAGCTTATCCTTGACTTGATAGACTACGACGTGGAAGAAGATTATGAAGAGGATGAAGAAGAAGGCACAATCACTATCTATGGTGATCCGAAGAGCTATGCAGCCATCCAGAAACATTTGGAAGAATGCGGTTTCGAGGATGTCGGCGGTGAGTTTACTTATATCCCTAATGACCAGAAAGATGTTACTCCCGAACAGCGTGAGACTATCGACAAGATGGTAGAACGTTTGGAAGAGTTTGATGACGTACAGACGGTTTATACTAACATGAAACCGGAAGAAAGTGAAGAGTAATGACATATACTTATAAGACTAAAGGCACATGTAGCTCAAACATCGAGCTCGATGTAGAAGAAGGTATTGTGAAAGAGGTCGCTTTTTGGGGAGGATGTAATGGGAATCTGCAAGCTGTTTCCCGCTTGGTGCAAGGGATGCCGGTAGAAGCGGTGATTGGCCGTTTGGAAGGAATCCGTTGCGGAGGGCGTCCCACCTCTTGTCCCGACCAGCTATGCAAGGCGCTGCATGAAATGGGATATTAAGTCTCTTGCCTGAAGAAACAGATGAAAGCCCTTGGCATTGAAAGATGTCAGGGGCTTTTTTTGAACTTAACATGGATGTTTTTGTTATTAATTGAGTATTTTTACGCTCTTAAATAAACGAACACAATGAAAAATATTCTGAAAGACTTGAAGCGGAGAGACCACAAGCGTTATTTGGGTGGTCTGGATGTCTTCAAATATATAGGGCCGGGACTGTTGGTGACAGTGGGCTTTATCGACCCGGGTAACTGGGCTTCTAATTTTGCCGCAGGTTCTGAATTCGGTTACTCCTTGCTGTGGGTGGTAACATTGTCGACTATCATGCTGATTGTGTTGCAACATAATGTAGCGCACTTGGGTATTGTGACCGGTTTGTGCCTGTCCGAGGCTGCTACGAAATATACTCCTTCGTGGGTGGCACGTCCCATACTCGGCACGGCAGTGCTGGCGTCTATATCTACTTCGCTGGCAGAGATATTGGGAGGAGCCATTGCTCTGCAGATGCTGTTTGATATCCCGATTATCTGGGGTTCCGTGTTGACTACGGTATTTGTGCTGGTCATGCTTTTTACCAACTCTTATAAAAAGATAGAGCGTTCTATTATCGCATTTGTATCAGTTATCGGACTATCTTTTATTTATGAGTTGTTCCTGGTGAAGATAGACTGGCCGGTGGCAGCGCAAGGGTGGGTGACACCTTCGTTTCCGGAAGGCAGTATGCTGATCATTATGAGTGTGCTTGGCGCAGTAGTGATGCCGCATAACTTGTTTCTCCATTCGGAGGTGATACAGAGTCACGAATACAATAAGCAAGATGATGCGTCTATTCGTAAGGTACTGAAATATGAGCTGTTCGATACGCTGTTTTCCATGATTGTGGGATGGGCTATTAATAGTGCCATGATATTGCTGGCTGCGGCAACTTTCTTTAAAGGAGGCATTCAGGTCGAAGAACTGCAGCAAGCCAAGTCTTTGCTGGAACCGTTGTTGGGAAATAGTGCTGCTGTGGTTTTTTCGTTGGCATTGCTGATGGCAGGTATCTCTTCGACCATAACGAGCGGCATGGCGGCAGGTTCTATCTTTGCCGGTATCTTCGGTGAGTCTTATCATATTAAGGATAGTCACTCGCAGGTGGGAGTCATTCTTTCGCTGGGCATTGCATTGCTGCTGATTTTCTTTATCGGCGATCCGTTCAAAGGACTGCTGATTTCGCAGATGATATTGAGTATACAGTTGCCTTTTACGGTTTTCCTGCAAGTTAGTCTGACTTCTTCGCGCAAGGTAATGGGGCAATATGTCAACAGCCGATGGAGCACATTCGTTCTTTATACCATTGCTGTTATTGTGACGGTGCTGAATATCATGCTGTTGATTTCGGAAATATTGTGAGAATAATAACCTTTAAGAATTCCTATCAATATGAAAATTATAACTTATAATGTAAATGGTCTACGGGCTGCTGTAACAAAGGGTTTTCCCGAATGGCTGGCGCAAGAGCAGCCTGACGTACTCTGCCTGCAAGAAACAAAGTTGCAACCGGAGCAATATCCGGCAGAAGCATTGGAGGCTTTGGGATATAAACATTATCTCTATTCCGCACAGAAGAAAGGATATAGCGGGGTAGCTATTCTGACCAAACGCGAACCGGACCATGTAGAATATGGTATGGGCATAGAAGAGTATGATAACGAAGGGCGTTTTATCCGTGCCGACTACGGTGATATTTCCGTAGTCAGCGTCTATCATCCTTCGGGAACCAGCGGAGACGAACGCCAGGCTTTTAAGATGGTTTGGTTGGAGAAGTTCCAGGAGTATGTATTAGAGCTGGAGCGTACCCGTCCCAAGCTGATTCTCTGTGGCGACTACAATATTTGCCACGAAGCCATTGATATCCACGACCCTATTCGTAATGCCACCAACAGTGGTTTCCTGCCCGAAGAAAGGGAATGGATGACGCGTTTTCTTCATGCAGGCTTCATCGATTCTTTCCGCTTTCTTCATCCGGACAAGCAGGAATATACGTGGTGGAGCTACCGTTTTAATTCGCGTGCCAAGAACAAAGGTTGGCGTATAGACTATTGTATGGTAAGTGAGCCGGTACGTCCGATGCTGAAAGAAGCACGGATATTGAACGATGCAGTTCATTCCGATCACTGCCCGATGTTGTTAGAAATTACAGACTGATTATGGAAACAGAAGATAGAGTAGGAAAAGCCGTAGAACTTTTCAAGAGCGGGTATAACTGTTCGCAGTCGGTTGTGGCTGCTTTTGCCGATATGTACGGATTCACAGACGAGCAGGCATTTCGTATGTCGGCTTCGTTTGGCGGTGGTATTGGGCGCATGAGGCAGACGTGTGGTGCTGCATGTGGCATGTTTCTGTTGGCAGGACTGGAAAAAAGTGCTGTCGAAGGTAAGGATCGTGAAGGCAAGGCGGCCAACTATGCATTGGTACAGGAATTGGCTGCTGAATTCGAAAAACGCAACGGCTCGCTGATTTGTGCCGAGCTGTTGGGGTTGAAGAAACCGGAAGGTTCGGCTGTTCCCGAAGCACGAACTGAACAGTATTATGCTAAACGTCCGTGTGCCAGGATGGTAGAGGAGGCAGCCCGAATTTGGGCGGAATATCTGGAAAAAACGCACAAAAAGTAAGAAAACGGTACTTTTTAGCCTTTCAGATGAAAAAAAGTCTCTAATAATGTGTTATATAACATAATTTTATCTATCTTTGCAGCGATATAAAAAACACCGACATCCTTGCAGAGGATGAGGATAACGTTTAACTAAAAGCAAATAAAAATGTTGAAAGAAAAAGCTGGAATCGTTGCAGGACAGATTTGGACTGCACTGAATGGCACAGAAGGTTTGACTCACAAGCAAATCAAAAAGGCAACTAAACTTGTTGATAAGGACTTTTTCCTTGGATTGGGTTGGTTGTTGAGAGAAGACAAAGTATCTACTTCAGAAGTTGAAGGAGAACTGTTTGTAAAGCTGAACTAAGCGAGAGATTGATTAGAATGTTATAAAAAGATGCGTTGATACATGAATATGTTATCAACGCATCTTTTTTATATCCCCTATTTTCACTATCTTTGCGCACCCTAATGAAGTAGTAAGTCGTTAGTAGATAAGTAGTAACCAGAATAGATAATAATTTATCAATGAAGAATATACGTAATTTTTGTATCATTGCCCATATAGACCACGGTAAATCAACTTTGGCAGACCGATTGTTGGAATTTACCAATACCATACAAGTGACTGAAGGACAGATGCTGGATGACATGGACTTGGAGAAGGAGAGAGGTATCACTATCAAGAGCCATGCCATACAGATGGAGTATACGTATAAAGGCGAAAAGTATATCTTAAACTTGATTGATACTCCGGGACACGTGGACTTTTCTTATGAAGTTTCCCGTTCCATTGCTGCTTGTGAGGGAGCTTTGCTCATTGTGGATGCCTCTCAGGGGGTACAGGCACAGACTATTTCAAATCTTTATATGGCCCTTGAGCATGATTTGGAGATTATTCCGGTAATCAACAAGTGCGATATGGCAAGTGCCCAGCCCGAAGAAGTGGAAGATGAAATCGTAGAACTGCTTGGATGCAAGCGTGAGGAGATTATCCGCGCCTCCGGCAAGACGGGAATGGGTGTGGAAGAGATTCTGGCAGCGGTCATCGAGCGCATCCCTCATCCGGTAGGTGATGAGGAGGCTCCGTTGCAGGCATTGATATTCGATTCTGTATTCAACTCTTTCCGCGGCATTATCGCTTACTTCAAGATTGTGAATGGCGTCATCCGCAAGGGAGATAAAGTGAAGTTCTTCAATACTGGTAAGGAGTATGATGCAGACGAAATCGGCGTATTGAAGATGGACATGGTGTCACGTCCCGAACTGCGTACGGGAGATGTAGGCTATATCATTTCCGGTATTAAAACTTCTAAAGAAGTAAAGGTGGGCGATACGATTACCCACATTGCACGTCCGTGTAAGGAAGCTATTGCCGGTTTTGAAGAAGTGAAGCCGATGGTTTTTGCCGGTGTATATCCTATTGAAGCCGAGGATTTTGAGGATTTACGCTCTTCTTTGGAGAAGCTTCAGTTGAACGATGCTTCATTGACTTTCCAACCGGAGTCTTCTCTGGCGTTGGGCTTTGGTTTCCGTTGCGGTTTCTTGGGCTTGCTCCACATGGAAATTGTACAGGAACGTCTCGATCGCGAGTTCGATATGAATGTCATCACGACAGTGCCCAATGTTTCTTACAATATCTACGATAAGCAAGGCCACATGACCGAGGTGCACAACCCCGGCAGTATGCCCGATCCTACGATGATAGACCGCATCGAAGAACCTTATATTCGTGCTTCCGTAATCACCACCACCGACTATATCGGCCCTATTATGACCCTCTGTCTGGGTAAACGTGGCGAATTAGTGAAACAGGAATATATTTCGGGCAACCGTGTGGAGATATACTACGATATGCCTTTGGGAGAAATCGTTATCGACTTTTACGATAAACTGAAGAGCATTTCCAAGGGATATGCTTCCTTCGACTACCATTCCAATGGCTTCCGCCCGTCCAAGTTGGTGAAGCTGGATATTTTGCTGAACGGTGAGCCGGTGGATGCTCTTTCTACTCTGACGCACTTCGACAATGCCTACGAACTGGGGCGCCGCATGTGCGAGAAGCTGAAAGATCTGATACCGAGACAGCAGTTTGACATTGCTATTCAGGCAGCTATCGGAGCAAAGATTATTTCCCGTGAAACAATTAAAGCGGTGCGCAAGGATGTAACTGCCAAGTGTTATGGTGGTGACGTGAGCCGTAAACGCAAGCTGCTCGAGAAGCAGAAGAAGGGTAAAAAACGTATGAAGCAAATTGGTAATGTAGAAGTGCCGCAGAAAGCGTTCCTTGCAGTACTGAAATTAGATTAATTTTAAACAAATTCACTTTAGGGGTTGTTCTCTTTCCATAGGGCTATCTTGACAACCCCTTTTAATTTAAACTAAATGAGAAAAGTTCTATCTTTTTCGGTCTTCCTTATGGTAGGCCTTGTGTTTTCCCAGTATCTCCCGGTATGGGCTGGTGGAAACTATGATGCAGTGAAGGCTGTATCGAATGTGTTGCTTTATATCTGCCTGGGTTTCATTATGATTAATGTGGGGCGCGAGTTCGAAGTTGATAAATCCCGCTGGCGCGGATATGCCGAGGATTACTTCATCGCGATGGCTACTGCCGCCATGCCCTGGTTCCTGATTGCCATTTACTATATCTTTGTATTGCTTCCGCCCGAATATTGGGATAGTTGGGAGGCATGGAAAGAGAATCTGTTGTTGAGCCGTTTTGCTGCTCCCACTTCCGCAGGTATCTTGTTTACGATGCTGGCCGCTATCGGGTTGAAGTCCAGTTGGATGTATAAGAAGATTCAAGTACTGGCCATATTCGACGATCTGGATACTATTCTTCTGATGATTCCACTTCAGATTATGATGATCGGCTTGCGTTGGCAACTTCTGGTTATAGTGCTGATTGTGTTTCTGCTGCTTTCGTGGGGCTGGAAACAGTTGGGCAAGTTTAACTGGAGGCAGGACTGGAAAGCGATCCTGCTGTACTCGGTCATTGTATTTGTATGTACCCAGTCCTTGTATCTTATCAGCAAGCATCTTTACGGAGAAGACGGTAGCATACACATCGAAGTGCTGCTTCCGGCATTTGTGCTGGGCATGGTCATGAAGCATAAGGAACACGATACTCCGATGGAACAGAAGGTCTCGACGGGTATCTCTTTCCTGTTCATGTTCCTGGTCGGTGTAAGCATGCCCCGCTTCCTGGGCATTGACTTTGCGGATGCTGCCGTAGGGCAAAGCTCGGTGACCGGTTCGCAAGAGATGATGTCGTGGGGGATGATTGCTGTACACGTGCTGATCGTATCGTTCTTGTCCAATCTTGGCAAGCTGTTCCCCGTGTTTTTCTATCGCGATCGTAAGCTTAGTGAGCGTCTGGCACTCTCCATCGGTATGTTTACCCGTGGTGAAGTAGGGGCGGGTGTTATCTTTATAGCTTTGGGATATAATTTAGGTGGTCCGGCTCTGATAATTTCTGTGCTTACTATAGTGCTTAATTTAATTTTAACGGGTATCTTTGTAATGTGGGTGAAAAAGTTGGCGTTGATGAGTTATAAAGAATAGTACCTTAATCGTATAAACCTTATGATAATTCTACGTACTGTGAAAAACATCTCGTCGCTGAATCTTGTGGCGAGCGTCTTATTGTTCGTGACGGCGATCCTGGCTGCCGTTATAGCCAATTCTCCGTTTGCTCCGATGTATCAGGAGTTTTTGATGCACGAGTTGCACTTGCGCATCGGTAGTTTCAATTTGTTTTCTCATGCAGGTCATCCGTTGCGGATGATAGAATTCATCAATGATTGTCTGATGACCGTATTCTTTTTTGCGGTAGGGCTGGAGATAAAGCGTGAGTTGCTGGTTGGTGAGCTGTCTTCTTTTCGTAAGGCAGCTTTGCCTTTTGTGGCAGCGTGTGGTGGTATGCTGGTACCTGTCATCATTTACTCTCTTTTGGTGGTTTCGGGTACTCCCGAGACGCGTGGAATGGCTATACCGATGGCAACGGATATTGCCTTTTCGCTGGGCGTGCTTAGCTTGCTGGGTAGCCGTGTACCGTTGAGTCTGAAAATATTCCTGACAGCATTTGCGGTAGTCGATGATATTGGTGGTATTTTGGTCATTGCTATATTCTACAGTTCCGAGGTGTCTTACGGATATCTTGTTGTGGCTGCCATTCTTTATTGCTTCCTCTATTATATGGGGCGATTAGGGGTGACGCAGAAGATCTTTTTCTTGTTCTTTGGGGTGATAATATGGTATCTGTTCCTTCAGTCGGGCATACATAGCACTATTTCCGGTGTGATACTGGCATTTGTTATTCCGGCTCGTCCGCGGCTTGATGCGGGTAAATACATCAAGCGTATTCGCGATATCATGAGTACATTTCCAGTTACCAAGTCCGATAATATAGTGCTGAGCAATGAACAGATTGCTATATTGAAGCAGGTGGAACGTGCTTCCGACCGGGTGATCAGTCCGCTGCAATCTTTGGAAGACAATCTGCATGGAATGGTGAACTTTGTCATTCTGCCGCTGTTTGCTTTTGCTAATGCCGGTGTCGTATTTAGCGGCGGGGGTAGCATTGTAGGCGATGTAAGTATAGCGGTGGCTGTAGGCTTGCTCCTTGGCAAGTTCATTGGGATCTTCTCGTTTACATGGCTGTCGATAAAGAGTGGTTTGACTTCGATGCCTGCGGGGATGAACTGGAAAAACATTGCAGGTGTTTCTTTGTTGGGTGGCATCGGCTTTACGGTTTCCCTGTTCATAGCCAATCTTTCTTTTGCGGGAGATTATCCGGAACTACTGAATCAGGCCAAGTTCGGTGTACTCTTCGGTACGATTGTTGCCGGTATATTGGGGTATATCGTGCTGAGTATAGTGTTGCCGAAAGTTCAAAAGAAGTAATTAACTTTTAGATATAAGTGAAGGAGCGTAGCAAATACTGTTACGCTCCTTTTGTTGTATTTGTGTCTGTCCACATATAATAAGGTGAGTATTGATACTACTAATAATATTAGTTAAACTACTAATGAAGTTAGTTGAATAACTGCATGTTTTAGTTGTTTGTTAGAAACTAATTATTATATTTGCATAGTTCAACTGATAAATAGAAATATACCATGAAAAGACTGACTGCAAAAGAGGAAGAGATAATGAGGATGTTTTGGGAACAAGGCCCGATGTTTGTTCGCGAACTGTTGGCTTTCTATGAGGAGCCTAAACCTCATTATAATACTGTATCTACGCTGGTGCGTGGATTGGAGGAGAAAGGCTTTGTTGGCTATAAGGCTTATGGAAATACCTATCAATATTATGCTGTTGTGTCCGAGAAAGACTATAAACGTTCGGCGCTGAATGAAGTGGTAGCTCAGTATTACAATAATTCATTTACCAATGTCGTGTCTGCGTTTATTGAAGAAGAGGGCATGCCTCTGGATGACCTGAAGGCATTGATCGCAAAGATAGAAAGTAAAAAGGCTGATAAATCGGAGTAGCCATGGGAAGCTTATTGTTCTATATCTTCGAGTCGACGCTCTGCCTGGCAATCCTATACTTTTTATTCAGGATGTTCTTCAAGGCAGATACCTTGTTCCGCACAAACAGGTTCATTTTGTTGGGCGGTACGTTATGCTGCATGATACTGCCGTTTATGCAATTCGGTATAGCGGAAAACCGTTTATGGCAACAGCCTGTCTCTGTAGTGAGGAATGCGCTGATAGTAGAAAACGGGCTTGATGCAGCGATAAACAGATCAGGAGAAGGTGCATCCAAAGACATTATTGCTGTAGAGACTTCTGGAGACAAGGAGCTGAATGTTACGGATGCTTATTCTGCCCAGTCTGTTTCGCCTTTTTCATGGAGTGTTGCGCTGGGCGTTCTTTATATAATAGGAGCGGGGAGTACACTTCTCTTTTTCCTGCTGTCTACATGGCGTATGTGGCGGCTTATTTGTCACCATCCAAAGTATAGCTGTGGCAAATATAAATTGTTGATTTATCCTGAGAAGATACTTTCTTTCAGTTGGGGAAATACCATTGTACTGTCGCAAGAAGATTATGATAAGTATGCCGATGAAATCTTGCTGCATGAGCAGATGCATCTGCATTATCGGCATACGCTCGATCTATTATGGATGGAGATTCTGCTCGTACTGCATTGGTTTAACCCGGCAGCTTGGCTGTTGATGCGCGATTTGCGCGAACTGCATGAATTCGAGGCAGACAACGGCGTACTTACTCATGGCATCGATGCAACTCAATATCAACTCTTACTCGTGAAAAAATCCGTGGGTACAAGGCTCTACTCTATGGCCAACGGATTCAATCACAGTAAACTTAAAAATCGTATCAATATGATGTTAAAGAAAAGAACAAACAGCTGGGCACGGCTGAAGCTATTGCTGTTCGTGCCCGTAGCTGCCGGAACGCTGATTGCGTTTGCGCAGCCGGAAGTGAAGAAGACGGTGGAACAAGTGGTGAAGCCGGAGCGTGTGAAACAAGACTCCATTCCTCAGGATGGATTAGAATCATTGAAGCAATACTTCGGGCAGAAGTATGAAGCAGCTTTGAAAGATGAGGATACTGCCAAGAAAGTATTGATTACGCAGCATGTTTTCTTTGTAAATATGAGAAATGCAATGATGCTGGACGATAATCATATACAGAATGTGGAAGACTTGCGTGCCGCATTTGCAAAACAGCTTAAAGCTGATTATCAGATGGCTAAAAAAGAGGGAAAGGTACCATGGACTATATTGACTGTACGCTATGATAGCGGTGCAACACCTCAGACTCTTCAAACTTATCTGACAACTATAAAAGAAGTATATCATCGACTTCACCAAGAAATCTCTGCTGAATTGGGGGGAGTTGACGAAGTAAGGCTTGATAAGACACTGCCGGTTATGGTTTATTTCGCAGAGCCCGTTAAGTACATTCCAAGACCTTCTTCAAAAGACCCGTTGCCTATGAGGTTCTTTCTTAGCTATGGCGACGGTAGTCATGCCAAAGTACTGTCGGATATTACTCTTGAGAACTTAGAAAAAGAGCTGGTAGCTTATAAAGCATCGGCAGGCGATGAACCTATTGTGGCTTCTTGGGGGGTTACCGGTGGAGGAGTACGGGTAAAGACCCTCGACGAAGTGAAGCAATTGTTCCATAAAACACTGGGTACTGACTTAGGTATGTGATGAATCTTCTTCTGTTTCTTCTTCTTTTGGCAGCAGCCTTGCCGATATGCGTTTCTTGGGCGTCAGGCTCATGTCTTTCAACATTTCGGCTTGACGCACTACGCTACCGTTGCCGTCCGATAGCTGGTTGAATGCCCGGTCGTAATCTCTTTGCAAGCTGGTAAGTTTGTCACCGATGCCGAGGAAGGTATCGGTGAAGCCGGCTATCTTCTCGTAGAGGGATGTGCCGCGCTTGATGATGGCTTGCACGTTCTTCACCTGATTCTCCCGCTTCCAAAGGTCGAGAGAGAGGCGCAGGGCACTGATAAGATTGGTAGGGCTCATCAGTACGACTTTCTTGTTGTAAGCATACTCCCACAGGTTGGCATCACTCTGGATGGCAAGCAGGTAAGCACCTTCGGTAGGGATGAACATCATCACAAAGTCCGGCGACTTGATGTCGTAGCGGGAATAATCCTTCTGGCTGAGTTCGTCGATATGTGTACGGACAGATTGCAGATGCGCTTTCAGTAAGCGCGTCTGCTCTTCCTTGTTCTCGGCGGAGGTGTAGGCGGTATAGGCAGTGAGCGAAACTTTGGAGTCTATAATCATTTCCCGGTCATCGGGGTATTTGATAAGGATATCAGGCTGCATCTTTTGCCCGTTCTCCTCGTTGGTGACTACTTCGCCACGTTCGTCTTTCAAGAATTCCTGGCGCGTATAGTGTTCTCCTTCTATCAAACCGGAAGCTTGCAGCAGGCGTTCCAAAATCATTTCCCCCCAATTGCCTTGCATCTTAGAGTCGCCTTTCAGGGCACGGGTCAGGTTATTGGCATCTTCGCTAAGGCGGTTGTTGAGCTCAACCAACTCTTTGATGCGCTCCCCGAGTGAGAAGCGCTCTTTGGATTCTGTGCTGTATACCTGCTCCACCTTTTCGCGGAAGTCTTTCAAGTTATCGCCCAGCGGACGGAGCAGGTTGTTCAGGTGTTCGGCATTCAACTTCGTAAAGTCTTCGGCCTTGCTCTTGAAGATGCGGTTGGAAAGGTTCTCGAACTCGATGTTCATCCGTTTGTGCAAGGCTTCGGCTTCTTCCATGCTTCGTTTCAGCAGTTCCACCTCTTTCTCGCGCCCCATCAATTCTGCTTTCAGGGCACTATTCTTGCGTTCGGCTACGAGATAGCCGACAGCAATACCTATCACCAGTCCTACCAGTAAGAAAAGAATCTCCATAGCAAAGCGTTATTCGGTCAATATCTCGTTTCCGTCTTCGGTAATCAGCAGCATACTTTCCCATTGAGCGGATGGCAGCCCGTCGTCTGTGCATACAGTCCACCCGTCGGCTTCGTCGATGAAGACCTCGTAGGTTCCCATGTTAATCATCGGCTCGATGGTGAACGTCATGCCCGGTACCAGCACCATGCCCGTACCGCGCTTGCCGAAGTGCTCTACATCCGGTTCTTCATGGAACTTGACTCCTACGCCGTGTCCGCAAAGGTCGCGTACTACGCTGTAACCATTCTTCTCGGCATGTTCTTGGATGACGGCGCCTATATCGCCGAGGCGCGCCCAAGGTTGGGCAGCCTGCACGCCGAGGTCGCGGCACTCTTTGGTTACTTGTACCAGGCGTTGCATTTCGGGACTGACTTCTCCAATCATATACATGCGTGATGCATCGGAGAAATAACCTTTATAAATGGTAGATACATCCACGTTCACAATGTCTCCGCTCCGCAGAAACTCTTTGGTGCTGGGGATGCCGTGGCACACAACGTCGTTGATGCTGGTACACACGCTTTTGGGGAATCCTTCGTAGAGGAAGGGAGCGGGGATTGCATCATGATCCGTGGTAAAGCAGTACACCATGTGGTCTATTTCTGCGGTGGACATGCCTTCGCGGATGTTTGCCGAGATGTAATCCAGCAATGCAGTATTGATTTTGGCACTTTCGCGGATGCCTGCCAGTTGCTCTTCTGTGCGCAGCATGTGACGCAATGGCAATTTGTACCCCTCTTTTTTATAATGTTGAATCTTGGCTTCTACTTCGTCGGAATAGTTTTTAGGAGTAAACCGGACTCCTTTCGTAAACTTTTTCATTATCTTATTCTTTATATGGTGTTGCAAAAATACACAATAATGCAGGTGCTTGTACTCTTAAAGAGCAAAAATTGTCCGTTTCTTCGCTCAAATACCTACTTATAGGGTGTTCACCACCTCTATCTCGCTTCTCGAATTATCCACCCTTTTCACCTGTATCTGCGTTTTGATTCTCTCTTTCAGCCCTTCCACGTGGCTGATGATTCCCACTTTCTTGCCACCCATCTGGTGTAGTTTCTCCAATGTATCCATTACCGTATTCAGGTAATCGCCGCTCAGGGTGCCGAAGCCTTCATCAATAAACAGCGTATCTACCGACAGGCTTTGCCGGCTGAGGGAGGAGAGACCGAGGGCGAGCGAGAGAGAAACCAGAAAGCTTTCGCCACCGGAGAGGGTACAAGCCGGGCGGGCGGAACCTCCTTGGTAGAAGTCACGCAGCAGGATGGTGAGCGAACCTGCCTGGCACTCTAATTCGTAGCGGTCGGTGAGCCGCTGCAGGTAGGAGTTGGCGCCGTTGAGCAGTTCCTTCAGTACAAAACTTTGGGCGATGTTGCGGAAGTTCTTTCCTTTCTCGTCGCCGAAGTGATGGCAGAGGCGGTCCCACTTCAGATAGACTTCGCGGAGTTCATCGGCACGCTTTTTCTCGTCTTTTATCAGGGCGATGTTTTGCTCATGCTGTTTTAGTTTGGCTTGCAGTTGGCCGATGGTCTGGTTGCTTTCGGTGATTCGCTGCTCCCATGCGGTGATTTCTGTTCCAAGCGATTCGGAGGTGTCTTCCTCGTTCATCTCCGGTTGTTGCTTGAGGTGTGCTTCCAGCTGTTCCGCGGTCAGTTGGCAGGCGGTTTGGCGGGCTACGACTTCTTCTTTGAGTTGTTGCAGCTTGATGCGCAGTTGCTCTATTTGCTCGTTGGAGCAGGCGGAGAGGTGGGTAAGGCGTGATTCGTCAAAGCCGGGATGCAGGTTGCGGAATGCAGCAAGTTTCTCTTGCTGCTCTTTAATGGCACTACGGGCAGAAAGTATGTTTTGTTTCAGCCTGATGGTTTGGGCGCTTAGCGAATTCCATGCAATTTCCAGATTCCTGACCTCCTTCGCTTCTCCGATAACTGTCTCTTTCCAGTCAGGGAAAGCGGAGCAGATGGTTTCTTTGGTTGCCGATATGCTGTCCAGCTCTTTGTTGCTGAAGGTAATGGCAGTAGTTAATCCCGCTTGCTTGTTTTGCGCCAGTTTGTAATTGGCTGCGGCTTGTTTCAATCGTTCGACGAACGAAGTGGGATGAGTGTCCCATTCCGTTTGCCAGTTTTGCCAAAGAATCAGCGGACTGACACGTTCCAGGGTTGCCCGGGCGGTATCTTTCTCGTTTTTAATCAGTGAGAATTTGTTGGTGATGCTGTTTCGGAGTTCGCTCAGAGCCTTGTCGGCAGCATTGAACTCTCGTTGGGCGGCTTCTACTGATTTCTGTAATTCATCTTTCTGATGTTGGAGGCGGGAGATGGTATTGGCAAGCCTTTGGACTTCATTCAGTTTTCGGTTATTATCGTCGAGGTGCTGCTGGTTGCTTTGTACCAATGCGTTCAGTGCATCTTCCGTAGAATTGGAGATGCTTTGAACGCCGCATCGAAGGCATTTCTCTTCGGCATCTTTCAGTGCATTGTTATAGCCTTCTTGAGCTTTTCTGGTAGCCGATTGGCTGCTTGCGATCAGTTTTTCATAAGTCTTGAACTCGGTCCTGTTGTTGTTCAAGGCTTGTTCGGCTTCTTTGTATTCTTTCTCTTTGGCAGTCAGAGAAGTCTGGAGGGGGGCAAGGACAGACTGGAAATCCTCATCCCGGAGGAGTGATTTTATCTCTTGTCCGCATACGGGGCAGGTATCACCTACTTCCAGGCGGGCACGGGCTTCTTTTGCCCAATCTTCCACAGCTTCTTTTTGCTTGTCGTATAGTTTGTGCAGGTCGTTGTAGACCGCTTGCTTGTTATTATAGTCAGTTTGTAGATTACTGTATTGGCTTTGGCACACTGCAACCTTTTCATTGAGAGACTGTTCGTACTCTTTGGCGGCATTCAGGCCCGACTGCTTCTCTTTTAGTAATGCAAGGGCGGTTTTGGCTTTCAGCAGTTTCTCTTTGTCCGCTTCAAGAGAAGTCCTTTGGCTTTGCAGGGCATCCTGATTCATGGCTTCGAGCAACGCTTTTTGCTTGTCTATCTCTTCCTGCTTGCTCTGATTCTCTTTGCTTCTCAGTAGGGCGGCTTCTTCTTTTGTTGCACGTTCTTGTTCGCGGGCCGGTTGTTGGTTGTTCAGGACGATTATCTCTTTTTCGTATTTATTGCTCCGGGCTTGCGAGGAAAGTACGGCCTGCAAGTCGGTGATGATGGACTGGCTTTGCTCGAACATGGGGAGTAGCGGAGCATACTCTTGCAGATATGCTTCGACACGGAGCAACTCTTGTTGCTGCTTTTCAGTATTTGCCTTCAGCCAAGCGTGCCCTTCACTAAGGCGGGCAAAGTCTGTTCTTAGTTCACGGGCTTTCTCTTCCTCCGTCTGAAGTGCTGAGCGATTCTTGTTTAAAGAAGAAAACCAGTTGCGGGCATCGGCTGTGGTATGCCAATCGTTTATCAGCAGCTCTTTTTGCCGGAAATCATCCGATAGCA
Organism: uncultured Bacteroides sp.; assembly: GCA_902388495.1. GTDB lineage: Bacteria > Bacteroidota > Bacteroidia > Bacteroidales > Bacteroidaceae > Bacteroides. Next base: position 19,232 of record CABMPP010000043.1, read on the forward strand.
GCAGTGCTTTTTTTTCTTCCCATGCTTCCTTTTGCTTCTCCGAAGTGAGGATTAATTCTGTTTTCCTTTTCAGCCAGTCGCGCTTTTGGAGGGCGATGCTCTTTTGAAGGTTGAAGCGCTCGATCTCAGCATGTTGTGCAGCAGTGAACTCTTTTGCTTCCGCTATTTCTTCTTCCGTGAGGAGACGGATCCCTTCCAGTTTCCGGTTTTGCTCTTCATATTCCATGCGCTTTTCTTTGGTGATGGCATAGATACGCGAGCCTATTTCGGTGTAGATGCCGGTTCCGGTCAACTTCTCCAGGATATCCGATTTCTCGCTTTCCTTACTTTGCAGAAACTTGGTGAAGTCTCCTTGTGCCAGCAAGGTGGTGCGGCAGAATTGCTCGAAGGTCAGGCCGATGGCAGCTTGTATTTCGACAGGTATCTCTGTTTTCTTGGTGAGTTGGAGGTGGGTCTTTCTGTTTTCCAGGGTCCACTTCACGTCTTGCAGGGCACCGTCTGCCTTTTTGCGGGCGCGGGCCACGTACCAGCGGGCGGTATAGGGCGTATCGTTTGTGCCGATGAAGTCCAGTTCGGCCCAGGCTTCACAGGTATTGCGGCGCATCAGTTGCCGATTGTCGTTTATCAGCACGTCTTCCTTTTTGGCAGAGAAAGATTGTGTGATGTCCTTGTATCTCTCGCCTGCCGTGCGGTCCATGCGCGGGGTTTCGTTGTAGAGTGCCAGGCAGATGGCATCGAGTATCGTAGTCTTGCCTGCCCCCGTCTCACCGCAAATCAGGAACAAGGATTCTTCGCCCAGCGGACCGTTCTCAAAGTCAATGACGGCATCTTCTATGGACGCCAGGTTCTTTATTGTCAGTTTTTGAAGTTTCATCTTTTCTCTTTTACTTGTCGCAATACGTCGTTCATCAGTCCGCAAAGTTCTTCGTCCATATCTTCTCCTTCCGCTTCGCGGTAGTAGAGTTTGGCTATGTCCAGCGGAGACATTTCTTGAATCTCCTGGATGGAGAGATGCTGTGTTCCGTTATCTGCCGTTTGCTTTTTCCGGTTGGACTTGATGTAGCAGTATTTGCAGGCTTTATCCTTGGCAGCATTGGCGGCACGCTCGTTGCAGTCGGGGGCCAGATAGGTGTCTATCAACACATTCAGCCGGATGTATGCCTGCTTCTCGGCAGGATATTCTTCGAGCAGCTGCAGGGCTTCTTCAAAGGGAAGCGGTTCACGGGGCAGCGTCACGAGGGGCATCGGATTCTCTATGCCGACGGTTCTTATCTGCGGTTCATGGTGACTGTCCAGTTCGACGATGGAGACGGAGTGCGGATAGGTTTCATCGAAGCTTACGGGTAGGGGAGTGCCGCAATAACGGGCGCGGTGGTTGCTTCCCTTGATGTCCTGCGGGCAATGGATGTGCCCGAGTGCCAGATAATCGTAACCCTGTCCCATGTCGCGGAGGCTGACGGTTTCTATTCCGCCTATGCTTTCGTCGTGCCCCGTCCGGTCACTGCCTTCCACGGTGAGGTGCGCCATTAGTACAACGGGCAGTTCTTCGCGGTTCAGCTTTTCCGTTTCGTCCAGCAGTGCCTGGAAGAAGCGGGATTGGCGTTCTTCTCTCGGCGTATCGGCATCCAGCATCGGGAAGTTCTGCGGATAGACGTGGGGGACGGCAACGATATAACCTTTCGGTCGGCCTTCTGCGTCCTTTACCTCGATGATATGCTTTTCCAGGTTTACTTCTTCTCCGTTGCGCTCGATGTTTCCCACGACTTTTACTCCGAAGTGCTGCCACAGGCTGCTGTCTATTTCCAGTTTCGAACTGCTGTCATGGTTTCCGGCAGCCACAACGATGGTCATTTTGGGACAAGCTTTGTGTACTTCCAGCATGCCTTCCGTGTACATTTTCTGGGTAGCGGCCGAAGGGGTGGAGTAGTGATAAATGTCTCCACTCACTACCATGACGTCGGGTTTCTCTTCTGCCACAATGCGGGTAAGCTGTTGGAGGAATGATTGTTGCTCCGGGCTGCGGTCGTAATTATACAGGCTGTGTCCCAGGTGCCAGTCGCTGGTATGTAGTACTTTCATGGCTTCATCGTTTTTTAGACTGCAACCGAGCGTAGTATATACATTTTGTGCGTACCCCTTCCTTTGTAATCGATGCCCGTTTCGGGTTGTGCAGCCCATGCTTTCAATTCATTGGCGGCGGCGGTCTTCAGCAGGCCGGTCAGCCGACAGTAGTCCGCTACGCTCATGAAGGTGTTCTTTCTTATGAATTCTTTGGCACGTTCCAGCCGTTCCTGCGGGGCAAACAACTGTGAGGAACGTTGGCACTTTTTGTACTGTGCCCGTTGCAACGTACAACGGGCGGCGGTTTCGTAAACAAGCTCTTTATCTACCCTGAAGTTGATGTCTTTCAGGCAAATGCTTGCCGCATTGCGCCGGGGAGTGTTCTCTTCGCCGCTTTCCCGCTCCTTGCCTTTACGCAACCCCAGTGAAGGGGTGAATACTCCCAAGCCTTCTATCTTCACAGAATAACCTTCGGCCATGTTGTAGGCCATCTCTTCGACAATGGCTTGCACCAGTCCTTTGATTTCTCCTCGTGTGAAAGTGCTTGCATAAGCCACTTTGTCGGCAATGTATTGTAAGTCCCTCTGTCCGTAGAGTTGCATACGCGGATAGAGGATACGCTTTCCGTCTTCGTTGGGCAGGGTAAGTTCCTGCATGTCATATTCTGCCATAAGTCAGTTGATGTTAGTATATAAATTCTCCGATGTCTAAAGAAAAAGTTCCCGGCACTAAGAGAAAAGTATCTTTCTTTAGTACAGGGCTGACGCATTAAAAATTCACGTCTAATAACTTCTCAAGAAAAGAGTCGTC
>CABMPP010000044.1 GCA_902388495.1 uncultured Bacteroides sp.
CGCCCTGAAAGGGCATAAGATTGTATAACGGGCTTTTGCCCTTTCAGGGCGCAGAGATAGAGGTGCATTATTACCCAGGGCGTTGCCCTGGGCTGATAGCTGGAAGCCTTTCAGGCTTTGCTACGCAAGTAATCCGAATGGAAACCTTGCCGGGGCGCTACGCCCCTAAATTATCTTTTTCATACATCCTCCTGCTCGTAAGGCAACAGTTCATAAACATCATCGAAGTAACTGGTACCCGAAGCTCCCGTCAGCACAAAGCCGCGCGTGCCGGTGGAGAAGGAGACGGCATTGCTGCGCGACGAACCTCCCGTAGCATTGTGCACTTCCGTCAGAGGGGTGTAGTCGTCATCGGAATCGCCGGACCACAGGTCTTTGACGGGATCGTAAACCCAATAGTCGCTGGTCACCCCGCTACGGGTACCGGTAGCGATGTAGCCTTTGCCATCGATGACGAAAGAGACGGTGGCATAGCGTGCAATAGCATAATCGTCGTCATAATCCTCGTCGGCATTGTTGTCGGCGATGTCGCGAAGCTGTGTCCAGGTGGTGCCGTCGAATTTCCATAAGTCGTCCACGGCAACGCTGTTGTTCTGCCCGCAGCAGATGTAGGCTACGTCGTTGATGACGAAAGCCGTACCATAGCGGCGCTTGTAGCCTCCGAAGCCGTTCACTATTTCCCACTGCTGCCCGGCAGCGGCGTTGGGGTTGAAGCGGTAGAAGTCCTTCAGATAGTTGTCGTTGTAGCCGGCGCCTACATATCCGTATCCGCCTACGGAGAAGGCCAGTGCCCCGTCTCGCATGCCGCCGCCGAAGTCGTCTTTCTGCGTCCAGGTGTCGGTATCGGGGTCGTACTCCCAGGTATCGGTCAGGTACTTGGGCTCTTCCTTGATGGCGCCGGTGGTGATGTAGCCTTTGCCGTTCAGGGCAAAGGAGGCGGCACTGTGGCGGCCCTGAGCAGCATCGGGCATGTCGGCGCATTGGGTCCAGTAGTCGCCGTCGATGTTGTACATCCAGAGGTCTTTCAGGTAGGACTTGTTGGAGCCGCGAAAGCCACAACATAGATAGCCTTTATTGCCGATGGTGAAACTGCTGGCACTCGAGCGCGCCACACCGTCGAAGTCCGAACGCCTCATCCATACACCTTGCGTGTATTCATCACCTTCCGTACAGCTGCCGAAGAGGCATGCAATTGCCGGGAGCATCATTCCTAATAATAGTCGATTCATAGTTTCTACGAAATTGTTTTAATTACCATAATTATGGCTGCGAAGATAGGAGGAGCAAAACGCATCTGCAAAAAGAACCGACAAACGGGGCGAAATTCCCGTTAAACGCCTTTACCGATAAAAACCGCCCGCTGGACGATTTTAGTAGGAAGACAGGAAAGTTTCATTTTCCTTTGCGGACAAATAACAACAGTACCAATCAATGAAGAAATTATTCTATAGCCTGATTACAATCACCCTCGCCCTCTGCTCCTGCCAGGACGAGGACTCCGGACTGGGACGGAGCCTGACGAGCAGTTCCTTCTACAACGCCTACGCCGATACCTGCACAGTAGACATCAGCACCATCCTCCTCGACTCCATAGAGACCCGAGGCGACAGCATCTGCCAACTGGGTCACTACAAGGACGATTCTTGGGGCGACGTCTCCGCCACCTACTACACCGAATACTCCGTCAACAGCTTCACCCCCAACGAGAACTACAGCTACACCCTCGACTCCCTCGTCCTGAAAATGGCCCACTCCGGCCACTTCTGGGGCGATACCCTGACGCAGCAACGCATCTCCGTCTACCGCCTGAAGCAGCCCATCGACCTGACCGACGACCAGGGACTGTACAACCATACCGTCCTCCCCACCGAAACCACCCCTCTCTTCAGCTTCACCTTCACCCCCCGCCCCGGAGAGAAGAAAGTGCTCGAAATCCGCCTGCCCGACGGACTGGGCCAACAACTGCTGGACGACCTCATAGCCCAAGAGGACTACCTCGACAACCAGGATAAATTCAGGCAACACTTCCCCGGCCTCGCCTTCGTGGCCGAAAGCAGCGGACAGTGCATCACCGGCTTCATGGCCAACGACTCCTCCATGTGCATCACCCTGCACTATCAGGAAATCTCCACCCAGCGCACCGAGAAGAAGCTTGCCTTCAGCATCGACACCGACCATGCCTACACCGGCATCCGCCACGACCGCACCGGCACTCCCCTCGCCCCCTTGCAGAGCGGCATCGAGAACCTCATCCACTCCACCGACCTGGGCAGGCGCGCCTACATGCAAGGCCTCACCGGACTCTACAACCAAATAGAATTCCCCTACCTGAACAACCTGCAAGATGCCGGCGAAATCGTCTCCATAGAAAGCGCCACTCTCTACCTCTATCCCCTGGCGGACAGCTACAACCGCCTGAACCAACTGCCCAAGGATATCCGCCTCTACATCACCGACGAGAACAACGTGCTCGAGGACTACGTCTACGGCACCGACGGCGTCACCGTGCAGACCGGCAATCTCACCGTAGACGAGCTCTTCGGCCGCGATACCTACTACTCCTTCGATCTCACCAAGTTCATCCGCAACAACTTCGGCACATGGGGCATCCGCCGGCAGAAGCTGCTGCTGAGCCTGACGGACGACGAAACCGTAAAAACCTTCAACCAGGTAATCTTCAGCAACGATCCCGACCAGGAACGCCAATGCAGATTAAATGTAAGACTTAAAATATACAACGAGAAATGAAACGTCCCTACCCCACCCTCTGGCTACTGTGCAGTCTTTGCACGGCAAGCCTCCCCCTCATAGCCCAAAACACCACCAACCTGCCCACCTCCATGTACGGAGTAGGCGAACTCAGCGCCGGCGAAGGCGGCCGCTACGCCGGCATGGGCAACATCGGCATCGCCCTCAACCGCATCGGATTCCAGAACACCCTGAACCCCGCCGCCATCACCCGCATGGATACCACCTGCTTCACCTTCGATGTAGGCGCATCGGCCTCCCATGCCCGCTACTCCTTCCTGAGCGACCACAGCTCCAACACGACGGGCAATCCCAACCGCATCAGCATGGGCTTCCGCGTTCTGCCCCGCTGGTACGCCATTGTGGGCGCGGCGCCTTACAGCAGCGTGGGCTACGTCATCCAAACCCAAGAAGAGATAGAAGGCATGCCCGGCAACTATGCCTACTCTCTGTTCGAAGGTACGGGCGGATTGTACCGTTGCTACCTCACCAATGCCTTTGCACTGACGCAGCAGTTGTCCGTAGGCGTGAACCTGGGCATGATAATGGGAACCGTGACGCAGAGCGAAAAGCAGGAAAGCGCCCTCGTAGAGTATGAGTCCTCCAAACGTGCCTTCTATGCCGACTTCGGGATACATTACGAGTTCAATCCTGCCGGACGGCGGAAGTGGGCGGCAGGAGTGGTATTTGCGCCTTCTTTCCAAATAAAACACGATAACAAGCTGACCTACAGCAATTCCTCTACCCCCGAGAATGTGGACAAGAGTTATCACAACCGCACGCAATATCTGCCCATGCACCTCGGCACCGGCCTCTCCATGACCACGGAGCGCTGGACGCTGACGGCCGATTACAACTACCTGGACTGGAGCCGCAACTCTTCTTCTTATACTTCCATGAAGTACGAGAATCAGCATAAAGTGAATGTAGGAGGGATTTACGTCACCAACCCGCGCCTACCGCGCTCTACGGAGCTGATGGGAGGAGTGGGGTTCAGTAATTCTTATATCAATCTGAAAGGTGGGAAGATGCAGTATCTGGAAGTAAGCGGCGGCGCCAGTTTCCCAATCCGGTATTCGTACCTGTCGCTGGGTGCCACCTGGCGGAAGCAGATAAACTCGCGCAAGAATCTGATGCAGGAAAGCCGGTTCAGCTTGAATCTGAATCTGACGTTCGGAGAGAGATTGTCGAAGGCGAAGCTGAAATAAAGACACCGCTCATTCCCAATACGAATGAAGCATATTCCCAATACGATGGAACGGTACTCCCAATACAATGGAACCGGGCTCCCAATACAATGGAACCGATGTCCCACTATGATGGGAATGAGTGGGACATAAACCTTTCAGTCAGTCAGCAACTTACAGCACCGACAATCTCGCTACATATCCCTTCACCCGTTCCCTGTACGCATCCCCGATAGGTACATCTTTCTGTTCGACCATTACCGAGCCACGCCCTATCGCACTGATACAGTCCAGGCGGACAATGAAAGAACGGTGTATGCGTATAAATGCATCGGCAGGAAGTTTCTCTTCCATATACTTCATGCTGCACAGGCTCAGGATGGGTTTGGAAGCTCCCTTGCAATAGATCTTGACGTAATCGCCCAACCCTTCTATATAGTTGATCTGCTCCAAGTCCAACCGCATGATGCGGCTGTCTGATCTTATATAAATCACTTTAGGTGATTCTTCCCGGTTCTTAGGGGGATTCTGTCCGGCAGCGCTGCCCTCTTGCAAAGAGAACCAGCGGGCAGCCTTGCTCACCGACTGAAAAAATATGGAGAAATTGATCTCGCCCGATAAGTAGTCCAAAGCATCGAGGCGGAAGCACTCCGCAGCATGGCGATCGGTATCTGTAATGAAAATGACGCGGGTAGACGAGGACAATAGCCTGCAGAAATCCATCCCGTTAATTCCGCCCTCTTCCACCGGATAGATACCGACAAAGTAAACCTCTACTTTCGTCTCATAGTAGTCTTTCAGTGCCTCAAGGGGATCTCCGTATTTTCCGCATAGTGAAAGAAAGGGTATCTTACCGATATATTCCTCTAACTGCTCGGCAACCTTCGGGTCTGCATGCAAAATGGCGCAATTCAAATTCATGATTGTTCTTTCTTTTTGGAGAATGGACGCACCCAGTCCGGAAAGGCTGCAAGGGGAAGAAAGAAAATTAAGTTTTCTTCATAGTAATGATTTATTTGTTAACAAGCGGATAAACTCCTCCTCCTTCACCGGAAGCAGCGCCTCGCACTTCCCTGTCCTGTACTTCACCAGCACGTAGCGCATCACGGCAAACTTACCGAACTGCATGGACGAAGCTCGCTCTACGGAAACAATATCTTTCAACAAGATTTCCTTGCCGCGCGAGAAGCGGCCGAAGAACAAGACCAGCTTCCCGTCGGGCGTTATCGTATAAGTAGTATGAATCAGTTTTTCAATCATGATTATCAGCCAAAGCATGGAGATAATTGCCACTACAATGCGCTTCTCCCACAAGCCATAGACAGCAAGGAAACCTATCAAAACCAAGAATAAATATTGCCCCATGGCAATGCGGGCATGGAAAATACGGTTCATAATGTCAGATTTTTGCGATAAAGGTAGGTATTTCCACGAATAAATGCGAACAAATGGCACAAGGAATGTAGTTATTTTGTAGTTTTGCAATATCAAAAATACAAACCTATGGTAAGAAAGTTCGATTTTCTCGTTATCGGCTCCGGAATTGCCGGTATGAGTTTTGCGCTGAAAGTAGCGCATAAAGGAACAGTAGCCCTCATCTGCAAGGCAGGTCTGGAAGAGTCAAACACCTATTTTGCGCAAGGGGGCATCGCCTCAGTCACCAATCTGAAAGTAGACAATTTTGAAAAGCATATCGAAGACACCATGATTGCAGGCGACTGGATCAGCGACCGCGAAGCCGTAGAGAAAGTTGTACGCAACGCCCCCGAACAGATAGACGAGCTCATCAAGTGGGGAGTGAACTTCGACAAGAAAGAGAGTGGAGAATTCGACCTGCATAAGGAAGGCGGCCACTCCGAGTTCCGCATCCTGCACCACCAGGACAATACCGGTGCAGAGATACAAACCAGCCTGATTGAAGCTGTGAAGCAGCATCCCAATATCACTGTGTTTACCGATTTCTATGCTGTGGAAATCATCACCCAGCACCACTTGGGCATCATCGTCACCCGCTACACGCCGGGCATCAAGTGCTACGGCGCCTACGTGCTGAACGAAGCCACCGGCGAAGTGGACACCTTCCTCTCCAAACTGACCATCATGGCCACGGGCGGCTGCGAAGCAGTCTACCGCAACACCACCAACCCGCTGGTTGCCACGGGCGACGGCATTGCGATGGTATACCGTGCCAAAGGTGCCGTGAAGGACATGGAGTTCATCCAGTTCCACCCCACCGCCCTCTACCATCCGGGCGACCGTCCCTGCTTCCTCATCACCGAAGCGATGCGCGGCTACGGCGGCGTACTCCGCACGATGGACGGCAAAGAGTTCATGCAGAAGTACGACCCGCGCCTCTCACTGGCCCCGCGCGACATCGTGGCACGTGCCATCGACAACGAAATGAAGCTGCGCGGCGACGAACACGTCTACCTGGACGTCACCCACAAAGACCCGGAGGAAACCAAACGCCACTTCCCCAACATCTATAAGAAATGCCTCTCGATAGGCATCGACATCACGAAAGACTACATCCCCGTAGCCCCTGCCGCTCACTACCTCTGCGGCGGTATCAAGGTGGATCTGGACGGACAGAGCAGCATCCGCCGCCTGTATGCCATCGGCGAGTGCTCGTGCACCGGACTGCATGGCGGAAACCGTCTGGCCTCTAACTCACTGATTGAAGCCGTGGTCTATGCCGATGCAGCCGCCAAGCATGCACTGAGCGTATTCGAGCGTTACGAATTCAACGAGGACATTCCCGAATGGAACGACGAAGGAACCATCTCCAACGAAGAACGCGTACTGATAACGCAGAGTATGAAGGAAGTAAACCAGATTATGGAAGCCTACGTCGGCATCGTCCGCAGCAACACCCGCCTGACGCGTGCCTGGAACCGTCTGGACATTATCTACGAGGAGACGGAGAAACTCTTCAAGAGCAGCAAGGCTACCCGCGAACTTTGCGAACTGCGCAACATGATTAATGTGGGTTACCTGATTACCCGCCAGGCCATGGAACGCAAGGAAAGCCGCGGACTGCACTACACACTGGATTATCCGCACGCCAAGAAGTAACACAAAAATAACCCGGAAGCATGAGGAAGAGATTTCATGCACTCATACTTTTCTGTTTGGTAGCAAGCTGCCTTCACAGCCAGACGATGGACGACAATGTCATCATCAACAGCTGTGAAGACAGCTATGTTTTTATGGAAGAAGGGGCCAACGTCGTAGTGCACAACGCCCGGGAAACCGAATACGAGGCCCTCCGCATGGGCGCAGAAGTGCAGCCCTACATCTATTACGGCAAATTCATCTCCCTCGATAATGCCAGGGCCAAGGGCATCTTCGCCCCCAAAGCCATCCACCGGAATGCCACGCCGGAGAACGTATTCTTCGACGATACCCGCATCTGTTACTTCAACCTCTACCTGGACCGGCAAGGCAAAAAGACCGGCGTAGAGTTCGGCCGTACCTTTCACGACCTGCGCTACTTTACACAAATCTACTTCTCCGAAGAATACTTCGTCCGCGAGAAGCGCGTCACCGTCACCATTCCCGCCTCCCTCTCCCGTTTCCGGCTGATAGAGAAGAACTTCACCCCCGGCATCCGGTGCGAGAAGAGCGTAAACAAGGAAGGCGACTCCGTCTTTGTCTACACCCTGAGAGCACTGCCCGCCATGGAGAAAGAAGACGATGCGCCCGGCAGCAGCTACCTCTACCCGCACCTGCTGATAACGGGTTCTTTCTCTGATACCCAAGACATGTACCGCTGGCTGAGCAGGCTGGCGGATGTAGACTGCACCCTCCCCCAGACAGAAGCGCTGCTGTCAGAAATCACCGCCGGATGCTCCACGGATATGGAGAAGATACGCCGCACCTACTCCTACGTGCAGCAGAATATCCGCTACGTAGCCTTCGAAAGCGGCCTTGCAGGCCATCAGCCCGACCGTCCCGCCGAGGTGCTGCGCAAACGCTACGGCGACTGCAAAGGCATGGCGCTGCTGCTCCGCACCCTGCTCCGGGCACAAGGCTTCGATGCCCGGATGGTTTATATCGGCACAGACCACATCGCCTACTCCCCCGACGAAGTGCCCACGCTTGCCTCCATCAATCATGCCGTCTGCCTTCTCTATCACCAAGGACAGAGCTATTGTCTGGACGCTACCCATCGCTACATCCCGCTGGAAACCATCCCGCAAGGAATACAAGGCCGGAAAGCACTGATAGAGAACGGAGCAAACTGCCTCGTGCAGCCCCTTCCCCAACCGGAAAGTCCCACTGCCACCGACAGCCTCCGCTATCATTATCACCTGACCGATGAACCGGCCCTGGAAGGCACCGCCGTCCGCACATGCACCGGCGAGAATAAGGAAATCATGCTCAGCCTCTACCACAGCCGCGCCAAAGATCTGCAAAACGACTTCCTCGGCACCATGCTTGCCGACAAGCAGCACCACTACCATGCCACAGACATCCGGCTGGAAGAGGAACGCCCCGAAGCTCCCTGCCTCCGCCTTACGGGTAAGGTAAACAATGCCACCGCCGTGCAGTCCGCCGACGAAGAACTCTACATCGAACCCGACCCGCACGACGATTTCTTTGCCCAACCCGTCGACACCACCCGCCGCCGGCAGGATTATCTGTTGCCGTGGAGGTGCCGCACCGTCCGCGAAGTGGTGATTGACGTTCCCCCGGGACGAACCGTCTCCTACCTGCCGCCGGACTTCTGCACAGAAACCGACCAGGGAACGCTGAGCTGTTCCTACCACGCAGAAGCAGACCGCATCCTATTCCGCAAAGTAATGGAGATACGTAACAGGCACATCCCTCTTGCACTGATACCTGCATGGAACGATGCCCTGCGCCGCTGGAAGAAGGCTTGTGAAGAACAAATAGTAATCAAATAAACACCCCGTATGAAAGCAACACATCACCCCCGGAAAGCAGTACGCCCCCTACTCCTGCTGCTCCTGTTCCTGCTCACCGCCCCTGCCGCTAGCGCCCAGAAAGAAGACGACAAGTACGCCGCCCTCACCCGCGAAGTGCGCAACGAAGTATGGGCAATGGAGCTGCCCGGCTTCGACAACATATCCATACCGGGGAAATACAAGAACGCCCCCGCCGTCATCCTTGCCGCGCACAACCGCCTGGAAGTGACACGCAAAACCAAACTCGACTGGTGGGGCGTGGGACTGACCAAGCAGCAGATTACCTGCCGCGGCATCTTCCGCCAACTGGTGTACATCAACAGCCAAAGCGCCCTGGAAGAGATGTCGGAATACAGCTTCCTCTCGCAGGAGAAAGAGCGCTACACCCGCAACGAACAACAACGTGTGCTGGGCATACGTATCCTTAAACCCGACGGAACCATCAACGAAGTAGACCCCGAAGAGTTCCTTGAAACCGACGAAAGCCACCAGGCACGAAGCCGCAACACCCGGGAAAAATGGCAAAAGGTAGCCGTTCCCGGACTGGAGATAGGCGATATCATCGACGTCTTCTTCGCCAAATACACCACCCTGAACGACCAGAACCTGGAACCTTTCAGCTTCTACCTCAACGGGCAATACCCCATGCTTGCCTACTCCGTGCATTGCGAAATCGACCCCAAACTGAGCACCTTCTACCGCTGCCTGAACGGTGCCCCCGACTTCGATCCAAGCACCGACGCCGAAGGGAACTACATCCTCGACCTGAAGACCATCGTCCCCAGGCATCCCCTTCCCAGTCTGTGGTACAACGTTGCCCGGCAGATGCCCATGATTCAGATGTTTATCTACAACAGCAAGACTCCATACGCCTGGATGCCTCCCAGCGTCCGCCAACAAGGACTGCATGCCAACCCCAACCCGCAACTGATTATCGATGACACCCGCGCCTCCATGAGAGCCCCCGGCACCCAATGGTCCGGCCTGCGCAGCGGACGGAAAAACGAAATAGCCAAAGCCCTCAAAGCCCGCCAGGCCGAGGGATGGAGCGATGAGAAACTGATGGACTACCTCTACCAATACTGCTACTACCGCTACATGGAAGCCAGTGCCGACTACACCCCTGCCAGCTTCATCCTGCTGATGCACGACCTCTTGGAGAAAGTCGGCATACGCCATCAGGTAGGCATCACCACCAAAGACACGCAAGTCCCCCTCCGCCAGCTCATCAGCTACCACTACACCGTTTGGCTCATCCGGCTGGAAGCCAACGGAAAGTATTACGCACCTCCCGCCTGCTACGCCGCCCCCGGCGAGCTCCCTGCCAACCTGCAGGGCGAAGAAGCCATTCTGGATGGTAATTTCCGGGCCACCCTCCCCACGGCGAGTCCCGAAGAGAACCGCGACGTGGCCATCCTCACCGCCTCCATCGACGGAACCACGATGCACGTCAACCGTCGGGAAGAGCGGACCGGTGCATTGAAAGAGCCATTCCAGCCCTACCTCGTGCTGGACGAAGATCTCTACAACTCCCTGCGCCGCGTGCTGGGCATCACCACCACCATCTTCGACGAAACCAAAGAGAAATACCATGCCGACCTGCGCGAGAGCTACCGCCGCGAACGCGAACAGGAGAAAGAGCGTTACCGAAGCGAAATCATCGGCTACCACGGCTCGGACGAAGGGATAGGTACGGATATCAGTTACCGCCTCCTCAGTATCGGTAACCGTACGGACAGCACGACCTTTGCCTACGAAGTGGGTTATACGCTGGATGGGCATGTAAAGAAGGCAGGCCCCAACCTCGTCCTCGCCGCAGGTCGCCTGATAGGTTCGCAACTTGAATTTAAAGGCGAACAACGCCAACGTCGCGAAGACATCTACTGGGAAATGCCACGCAGCTACGGATGGGACATCACAGTCCGCCTGCCCGAGGGATACCAGGTTTCCCCCGAAGGACTGGAAAAGCTGAATATGAAAGTGGAGAACGAATGCGGCGCTTTCACCGCCCAAGCCACCACCGGAAATGGTGTCCTGACGATAAAAGCGGAAAAGCGCTTCGAGCATAAGATGGAACCGGTGGAGAACTGGGAGAAGCTGCTCGAAATCATCGATGCTGCCAAAGCTTATGAAGGGCTTTCGGTAGTGCTGAAGAAATAAAAAGGAGGAGGATGCTGAAGGTGAAGTGATGAATAGTGCAGTTACAAAACGAAAATTAACTATAATAGTGCAGTTTGAAAACGAAAAAGTGGCAAAATAGTGCAGTTGTAGACATTTAAAAGACTATCTTTGTTGCTGAGATATAAAAACATACTGTTATGAACATCAACGAATATGCACAAATTGTAGCAGACCAAAAAGAGGAACTGAAATTAATCAATCCAGAAGACTTATGTTCCCGGAAAGAAGAAAGTCTATTTGATATTGATAGCCCTTTAGCACAAATTGTCATAGGAGTGCGCCGGAGTGGTAAATCAACTATTTGCCATAAAATTCTAAAAGAAAAGGGCGTACCTTATGCCTATGTAAATTTCGATGATGAACGATTATATAAATTAGATTCCAAAGATTTAAACTCACTATTGGAAGCAATATATATGGTATACGGAAACTTCCAATATTTATTTCTTGATGAAATACAAAATATTGCAGAATGGTTTCTTTTCGTAAACAGATTGCTTAGGCAGAAAATTCATCTTATCATAACCGGTTCTAACGCTAAACTGCTGAGTAGTGAGCTCAGTACGCATTTGACCGGGCGATATAATCAGATTGAACTTTACCCTTTTTCTTTCGCAGAATTCTGCCAATATAGAAAAGTAGATACTAAAGATATCTCAACCAAGGGAGTAGCTTTCAAGAAAGTTGCATTTGAAGAATATTTCAAGAAAGGAGGTTTTCCCGAATTACTCGAAGTAAAAAACAGTCGTGGATATATCCAGGGATTATTCGATTCCATCATACGCAAAGACATACAGCAGCGTTTTAAAGTCAGGTACATAGAGTCATTACGTATGCTTGCCAATTATCTGATTGACAATTTCGGTCAGGAGATTATCTATTCCGACCTTGCAGAACGTTTTGGCTTTGGTTCTTCACATACAGCAGAGAACTACGTTTCATATTTAAAACAGACGTATCTCTTGCTGGGTATTCATAAATTCTCATTTAAAAGTAAAGAGCGCATCCGCAATGAAAAAGCTTATGTTGTTGATACAGCCTTTATTACTGAGAGGGATGATGCTATGACCGGACAAAACATAGGGTGGAAGTTAGAGAATATTACTTATGTTGAGTTGTTAAGAAGGAATAAGCCTCTCTTTTATGATGTTTTCTATTATCGGGAGCAATACGAGATTGACTTCGTGATTTGTGAAGGAAATAATGTAAAAGAACTAATTCAGGTGTCGGTTGATATTTCTTCTGCAAAAACTTATAACCGGGAAGTATCGGCATTATGTAGAGCTTCTGCAGACTTAAAATGTGATAAACTGACTCTTATAACTATGACTGACAGTAGAGTGATCGAAGAAGACAATCATACTATACAGATGGTATCTATTATAGACTGGTTACTACGAGAATATTCCTAATAAACATGCCGGATTCGGTGGCGGCGGATTTTGAAGGATACTCGCCGCATCGAAGCAGGGACAGGCTTTGATCCATTCTTCGGGCTCTATCTCGCCGTTGTGGTTCAGGTCGGGACTGAGGTCGCGATGGCCGCAGAGGCGGGAACCGGGATAATCTTTCAACAGCAGCATGACGAGAACTCTCAGCGAGTGCTTCTGAAAAGGAGTACGCGTATCGGCAGGACGGCCGTGTTCGTCCAGGCCGCCTTCATAGCAGATACCGATTGAATTCGCATTGTGGCCTTTGGCATGCGCACCGGGCTTGTCAACGGGGCGTAAACTCTTGATATCTCCGTTCTTACGG
Source organism: uncultured Bacteroides sp. (assembly GCA_902388495.1). Lineage (GTDB taxonomy): Bacteria > Bacteroidota > Bacteroidia > Bacteroidales > Bacteroidaceae > Bacteroides. Next base: position 12,803 of record CABMPP010000044.1, read on the forward strand.
ATGTAATAATGATAGCCTGCGCCGGAGAAACCCCGGCGCAGGTGGTCTGTTGTCAGGTCGTGTTCCGTATAGCAGCGGTCGCTGCGGGTGGCGGAACAGTGGACAACGATAAGATTGATGACTCTCATTGGAATGAATAGTTAAGAATGAAAAATGAAAAGGGAAGGGATGTTATCTTGTCGCGACGCTATTTGGTCATGGCATGGGCGCTGACGGCGCCCAGAATAGCCGAGGCAATAGCGATTATCACTTTCAAGATTTTGTCCCAGGTAGATGATTTCGTACTCATAAGGTTTAGGTTTATATAAATAAATAGAAATTATTGATTGACAGAAAATCTCATTTAAGACAGAAGATATTCTTAAGACAGAAGAACAAAAGGACAAAAGAGAGAATCATCTTAAATCTGTTCTTTTGTTCTTATGTCTAAAAATTTATCAACCCAGCGGATTCTCACTCTGGTCCCCATCCGAACCGCCGCCGGTGTTTCCGCCGTCTCCCGGCTTCTCCTCTCCCGATCCGCCACCTGTCGAACCGCCATCTTCCGGCTTATCCAGCGTAAACCCTACATTCGCCGGGCTTCGCGTCACGGCAGTACTCCCGTTCACCAGTTTCAACCCTTTGTCCGGAATAAACCGGATATTCACCTTCGAAATGTTCCGCACCGTACACTTCTCCGACGTCTCCACACCGGGACAGCGGAACGTTATGTGAAACGTACCCAGCTGGTTCAGCTTCACCTTGTCCCCGTTGGCAAGATTCGCCTGCACTTCCTCCACCAGCGCCTCGATCACATGCTTCACATCCCCCTTCGTCATGGCGCAGTTCTTCTGAATGGCTGCCGCCAACACATCGATATCCACCGTGCCGCATGTCTTAGGTTTTTGACGAAGATAGTACAACACCTGCGAGTTCTTGTCACTCACAATCTTTCTGCGCTTGAAGCGCTCTACAATTACTTCCATAAAATTAAAAAAGTTAAGGTTTAAGTTAAGAAAATTCCGTGCTCTGAGCACACAACAAAGATACAACATTCTACACCGGAAGTCAAGTATTTTGCCAATTATTTACTACTAATTCTTCAATTTATTTCGCACGCATCCTTCTACTTCGCATTCCTCATCATCCACTCCAACGGCGGCACATGATCCACCAGCTTCGTCAGGCTGACATTATGATGGAAATACACTTCCCTCGTCTCCCCGTTGCGGTGCTTGGCCACGATCACTATTCCCAGGCCCTCCGTGGGTAAGGAACTCTTCTTGTCTATCGCCTTGCCGTGCATGGCGGGCCGGTAGAGCAGCATTACCATATCAGCATCTTGTTCTATCGCCCCGCTCTCGCGCAACTGGTGCAGCCCTGGACGATGGTCGGAGCTATACCCTCCGTCGCTCTCACGGTTCAGCTGGCTCAGCAATATCACGGGGATGTTCAGCTCCTTGGCAAGCAGCTTCGCCTTGCGGCTGGCCTGCGCCACTTCCTGCTCGCGGTTGCGGTTCTTTTGGTCGGACTTCATGTTGCAGAGCTGCAAGTAGTCCACCACTACCATGTCGCACATCCCTTTGCTTTGCAGCAGCCGTGCCGATGCCCGTACCTGGTCCATGCCCATCACCGCATGGTCGTCCACATGGATGGGCAGGGCGGACAACTCGGCCGATGCCTGCCGCACCTGCTGCAACTCGTCCGGCGTCAGCTGTCCGCTCTTCAGGTGCTGCGGATCTACGTCCGCGGTGGCAGCCAGCAGCCAGCGGTCGCCCAGGCGCTCGCCCTGCATCTCGAGGCTGTAGACGGCTACGTGGTGACCTGCGGTGGCGGCGGCACGTGCCAGGTGCAGCGCAAAGGCCGTCTTGCCCACCGAGGGACGGGCGGCGATGATGTACAAGTCGCTCCGCTGCCAACCTGCCGTCAGGCGGTCCAGGTCGTGCAGACCGGTGGGGATGCCCGTGATACCATCGCAGCTGCCATGCGCCACGCGGTTCTCTATCTGCACCAGGGTGTCCGCCATCAGCCGGTCCATGGGGCGCAGGTGGTCGTTCACACCGCATTCGTTCTCCAGGGCTTCCAGCAGATGGTGGGCTTCTACCAGGATGTCGTCGATGTCCGTGGATTCGTCGGCGCTCATGGCAAGCAGTTGCTGGAAGCCCAGGCGCATGTTTCGCCGCATGTAGATCTGGCGCAGGATGAGTACATGATATTCCAGGTGGGCGCTCGAGGCTACAAGCGAGCTGAGCCGCGTCAGTTCGTAGGGGCCTCCCACGGCGGCGAGCTTGCCACGGGTGGCAAGCTCATTCTTCACAGTCAGGATATCTATCGACTTGCCGTCGTGGTGCATGCTCAGCAGGGCAGCGTAGATTTCGGCATATTTCTCTTCGTAGAACATTTCCGGTTTCAGCTTGTCGGCTACCAGCGGCATGGCCGTGCGTTCTATCAGACAGGCGCCCAGGATGGCAGCTTCCAGTTCGGCGTCGTGGTGGTTGGGGGTATCAGTCGTCATACTCGTCATTGTAAGATTTATCGGCCAGATAGCTGGCGGCTTGTTTGCAATATTTCAGGTTGGACAGGTGGTCGTAGTACTCGTCGATGCGCTCTATGGCGAGGAGTTTCTCTTGCGGCGACAGCTTCTTCCACTCGCGGCGCGCCCGCCCGATGTTGATCTTGGGGTACTCGGTGACGTCGTAATACTTCTGCCAGAAGGTGGCAAAGTCCTGTCCCGGCGCGTCCTTGGTGCGGGCAGTGCCCGGCCGTGAAGACGGGGCTGCGGATTGCGGGCGGACGTTGCCCGTCAGCAAATCGTAGTCGGGGATGCGGATATGCAACACGTAGGGGTTCAGCAGCCGCTCAATGATGCCGCAGCCGAACATCTTGTTGAAGAAGTAGCGCGTGCGGTTGCGGTTCCAGCCGAAGATCTGCATCCAGTGGCTCATAGTCAGTACGGACTCGCCGCGCATGCAGTCGAAGGTATGGCCCTTGACGCGGCACGACACGGTGCTGTAGTTGACGTGTGTCAGTACAAGGACAAAAGCCTCGAAGTTTCCCGCTGCTTGCTTACTTGTTCTCATTTTCATTTGTTCCTCAAAGAGTACTTTGGGGAAGAGGAGATAGCCTTTTTTCAGGATCTCCAGGGTTAATCCACTCATTTCTTTTCCTTATTCAATATTTGATGCAGCAAAGGTAAGGTGCGGGCGGAGACAGCGCAATTATCCGGTTGTAATCGGCAAAATAGGATGAAAAATGCCACCCTCCGATCCACCACCCGGAGACCTTGCGCTATCTCCCTGGCACAGCCCGATACGGAGATTGCTTGAAAAAGCCATTCACCCCGTCTTTCACCACCATGTAACTATGTATACAAAGTAATTAATGCATTAAAATGCATTATATCTTTCCATACTTTTTGGGAACGGCCAGGTATGGGTTCTTGTCTACGGCCACCTTCACGTGGTCGGGCATTCCCCAGAAGCGCACGATGACGTCTATCTGCTTCGGGGTGAGATGCAGCGTCTTGGGCGTATAGCCTTCGGCGGTGAGCTCCTGCAGCAGCAAGGCATGCTCGGTGATGGTGCGCCGCATGGCCTTTACGGCCGAGGTGGTGTACGAATAATTGGGGAAATAGACTACTGCAACGTCTGTGATGTGATGGCAGCCTTCGAGCAGCCAGTCATGATTCGGATTTTTACTCATGTTACTATAAATTTTTTATTTGTTTAATACGCCGCGAAGTTAGGCAGGATGCGTTAACGGTAAAAATTTCGATTACCCCAAAAAGACTTTCCAGAGAAGGATGTATGTCCGAAAATAATCAATCCAGGCATGTAACGAAGTCCTCCTTTTGCCTCTTGAAGTAACTCAGTACGGTGGCAGGCGTCAGGCACCGGTGTCCGGTGCGCTTAGTGCGGCTTTCTATGGTGTAGCGGGAACAGAGCACGAGGCAGAACCAGGTATAGTTCAGTGTCCGGTTCAGGCGGAGAAGAAGGCGGTTGAATACGCGGGATGCGTGGGAGAAGAAGGCGGCGATGCGCTCGTGGGGAATGAAGCGGGAGCGGCATTTGCGGGGCTTTTCGGCACGCTTCAGCTGGCGTAGTGTGTATTCCAGTTGTTCTATGTCATTGCGGGTGTTCTGCATGGTTTGTTCCAGCTTTTCCTTTCGTTCCTGTTGCCCGGCATAGCGTTCTTTCTTTCGGGCCAATAGGGCTTCCAGGTCTTGGGCTGTCATTTTCATTCCTTTGTTGTTGCTGTTTTTTGTTTTCATTTCAGATGTTGTTTTAAAAGTTGATAACTGATGGTTTATTCAAAAAAAATACATCATCCGTTCAGGGAGAACGGATGATGCATGTATAGTAAACGGATGATGTGTTCGGGGGGAACGTATCATCCGTTTGCTATAAAGGTGATGATGGAGATTTTCTTTCCGGGAAAGCTTCATACCCATTCATTACTAAATACGCATGTTTCCCTAGGCTCTGCTAACGGAATAGCAGGTTTATGCTATAGATAACTATATGACAAACAATTACTTATACGACTTCTTGTCGCACTCAGAAAGCGAGAACACACCGCACCCTATAGAAGGTGTCGTTCTTACCGTTGTTGCTCAGGTAGAGATCGCCACCGCTGCTGAAATACACGGAGCAGGCATTGTAGCTACTGTACTCCGAACTCGACCAAAAATATGTGTCCTTGCTGAATATCGTTGCGCCACTGATTTTATCTAAATATTTATTCATATTATTTACGGCTGTTTGAGCAGCTCCTGATATAGATGTAGAACCGGCTTGACTATTATCCTGATATTCACTTAAATTTATCCCGCCCAAATTAGATAGAATATCCCACCACTGGCCTATACTGGGAATAAACCAACCGGTAGTATTATCAGGAGTGGCAACATTGTAGCTCCTGGCTACAGTGAAAGCCTTATAAGTCTCTTGGTTATATCCTCCATTTTTTAATTTATCGAACATCCAATGTGTTTCGGCATAACCGTCAACGTTATTATATTGTTTGTTCAATTTGTCGGTATTATCCTTAAAAGGCGTTCCGTCGCTACCATCACTGTTTTCATCTTTATAGTAATCTCCCCACCGGCAACCTTCCGAAGCATTGGTCAATGCCATTACAAGACCGTGAGGTTTCTGTACGCCCAATGTTTTCAACTTTGCGACTGCCGCCTTACCGATACGGCTTACATCCGTACAGCTAACAATACCGATACAACCTTCTGCCGGAGGATTCTCTGTGTCACCGGGAACAATCCCACCGTCGGAGTAATAATAATCACCGGCCTTTATCGGACGAAGACCACCACTGGTTACATTGCGGTATAAACGGTACTTGCCGGCATCGGGAAGAGTATTGGCTGTTATCTGATAAGTCTTTCCACCGGCAAGCGTATAAAACCACGTCATATCAAGAGTCGATGGAGAGGACGTTCCTTTATCTGTCACCAACCGGTAACCATCGATAGAGGAGTTGGGGTACAAGAACTTATCATTCAAATTCACTACCACATCGCTTAAAGGAGTACGGTAAATATAATCATCCGAAGTGGAATATTCCGTACCGGCTTGCAACCACAATAAAGAATAGGCATGAGCCAAGTTGATGCTGAGTGTATTTTCGCTGTATGTACAACTACCTGTCAGCAGGTCGGAAGCACGATAGGCAGCGGCGGTGCGCTGGTCTTCTTTCGGCTGAATGGCTGCTTTGATGGCGGCAAGGGCTGATGCCTCATCGCTGATACCTGTCAATGTTAAATTCTCATCGTAAGGGAAATAAGGGACATAAGTCGTAGCACCGCTATCATCATAGGTATCACTATCACTTGCCTTCCATGAACGGCTGGTCGCATTATAGGTAACGGTTTGTTGCGTAGTCCCGTCACTCTTTATGGCAATAATCCCCACGCAATCGCCATCCTGAAAGAAAGTATGCACGCCGTCGTCAATGGCACGGGTACTTGGTTCAAGTTCATCGGAAAAGCCGTCCATATTTACACGAATGGTAAGGGGAGCAGAAGGATTGTCCTGCACGGGCAGTTCGTTGAACTCACTGCTACAAGCCCCCAGCAAGGACAAAAGCGATGCAAAGGCTGCAAGACGAATAGATAGAATGGTATGTTTCATCTTCATTTACGGGGTTAAAAGGTTAATACGGCACGGACATAATCAAAATTTGTTTTTGCATGGTCATTCCAGAAAGTACCGCCTTCATATCCAGAAAAATGCCAGACGTTAGTATTATTGTCCTCGCTACTTGTCCAGAAATCGGGATTACCCCAAACCTTCATTATAGAGCCCTGAACTGCTTCTAATTTTGCCGCGAAACTTTCATCGTCTTCTTGGGTACTCAATTCTTTCATTTGTGCATAAGACGGTAAATACCAACTGCTCGAAGATATGGGAGCAGAAATGTTATTATTGTAAATGCAAGCCCACACGGCTGGATATTTGTTTTGTGAATCATCTTTCTTCCTTAAAATTAGAGTATTACTGTATCCGTCGAAATTCTCCTGACTGGTACTTACGCCAGTTGCCACATTTGCAGTACTCCATTGCAATGTCTGTCCCGAATTGGCATTTATCAAAGCTGCCACATAGCCGTGAATGGTATTACCTGTCAAGAAGCTATCATAATTATCTATCTTATCCCCTTGACCGACACCGACCTTGAAGACAATGCCGATACAAGTTTTATTATTATCCAAAGCAGAGGAACATGTACCATCCGAGTAAAAATAGTCGCCTACGGATACGTTTGTATATTCTGTCGGGCTTGAAGTGGTTGTAGCCTGCACTGCGCTTAGCCATAAATCAGACCGGATATCATAGAATGTATAGGTATAGGTGTTGTTTGCCAGTGTTTTTTTCCGTTTGCCTATGCCGCCTGTTATGTCTGTAGAAAAACCAAATAAATAGCCTTCATTAACGGTTAGAGAGACATTCAGTTCATTGCCTGTCAAGGTATATACGCCATCGGTTGCCTGCAACTTTGTTCCGTCGGCATCAGTTACTTTATAGCTTGTGTTCTGCGGTGCAGTGAAAGCATTCAAATGTATTTTAAAGGTGGTGGCTTCTTCGGGGGTATAGTCTATCTGCTCCCCTTGCTGCCATACCACCGACAGCCCGTTTTGTTTCACGGTGATGGTGTAATTCTCAACATAGCCTGCCCGGAGGTTGGCGTTCTCCGCACCTTTCGGAGTATAATAATAGGTATTGCCGCCCAAGGTCACTTTAATGAACTGCTTTCCCTGCATGTTCTGAGGAATAAGAAGGGCGGAATAGGTGGTTACGCCTCCGCTTGTAGTTTCTGTTTTCGGGGTGACTTCTGTTCCATTGCCGTCTACACCTATTTGATTGACAAATGTAACAGCAGCACTGGTTAAATCAGTTACGAAGTCGCCTGCTTGCAGCGTTACTACGACCTTTGCCGTGCGATGTTTGAAAGCAAGTGATGCCGTTTGATTAAACGTCACAGTAGCATCCACCGCTTCCAGATAGTCGCTTTCCTGATAGTTGTTGTCGGTGGTTTGGTCGGCCTTCACTCGCAAGTCGCTATCGGTGGGTTTTGTGCCGTCATTATAGGGATACCAGGCGTTGACGGTAATGTCGCCCGTACTTTGCCAGTAGAAAGGAGCATCGCTGCCTGCTACGGTCAAACTTCCATCGGATGCGGCTGTGTATTTTTTTGTCTTACCGTTTATCTGTATGGCTACTTCGTCGTTCTCTGCCCACGCGTCTTTACCTGTGGCACGACTCACGGTCAAACCGTCCACGGCGGCACTGAATGTTATGGGGTATTTCCCGTCCGGCAGGCGGTTGTCGTTGTCGGCATCGTCCGTACATCCTGCGGCGGCGAGCATCATCAGCATCGCCGTGAGCATCCCCGCTGTAGGGCGGTGGTACATTGTCTGCCGGAGAGACCGAAATAAATTGTTATAGTTCATATCGCTTATAATTTTTATTGTTTCTACAATGTCGTTATAAGCGTTCGGGATGAAAGGAGAGGTGTTGGAGGGTGAAAGAACGACAGATTTGTAATCTGCCGAAACAAAGGCTTAATCGTCTAATTCATCATCGGCTATGGTTGCCAAATCAAAATACAGCAAACGGGTATCGGAATCAGCATCTTCATCATTCAAGGGAACGAAGCCGTTCTTCAAGTAAAAAGGAATGGCATCGGCGTATGCATCTACGGTCAGGAAACGGCAACCGGTCTTGTTGTCCACCAAAAAATAGCTCTTGATGAAGTCGATAAGATACGAACCAATGCGCATACCTTTTGCCGAAAGATCCACGCCTAAACGACATACTTTACTTGCCGGATAACTTTTCAGGCGTTTCTCATTGACGAACCGATGCTTGCGAAAACGATTGAATTCCGTCTTGCTACCGAAATCGCTTAGTGATACACGGTCGTTTGCCAAACTGAAGTAGGCCAAAACTTGTCTGTCTGTCAAGTCTTCCACCACATAACTGACAGCAAGCAAAGCTTTGCGGTAGAGAACCGATTCATTTAAAATAAACTCGTTCAAATCTGCATCTCCGCAATCGAACGAGTTTACCTTTTCATTCTTATTAAGCTTTCGTATGCTTAGTTTGTTGTCCAATCTATTCATTCTTTCCATTTTCAAACCATTGCATCACAGCTCTATAATGTGCCAAACGGCGTTCACGCTCTTCCTTCGTTTCCTTGGGCGGGTTCTTCATCCGTTCCAGGAATCTCCGGGCATCTTCCCCGTAAAGTATCGGGGTTTCCTTGATAGGTCTTGCCATACAGCTTTCCTCCTTTCTATTTAATTTACGATGCAAAGATACGCTTTACTTTCCGAATCTCCAACACAATCTTTCAAAGAACGCTTTTGTTTTCAATATCTTACGTTGT
>CABMPP010000045.1 GCA_902388495.1 uncultured Bacteroides sp.
ATTGCAAAGACATGGACGTAAAAGCTACGCTTTCTACTCTATCGTTATTGCAGACGTAAGAGCACCACGTGATGGTAAATTTATTGAGAAGATTGGTACTTACAATCCTAACACCAATCCTGCCACAGTAGATTTGAAGTTCGACCGCGCACTGGACTGGGTGATGAAAGGTGCACAACCTACCGACACTGTTCGTAACATCCTTTCTCGCGAAGGTATTTACATGAAGAAGCACCTCCTTGGCGGTGTGGCTAAAGGCGCATTTGGCGAAGCAGAAGCAGATGCTAAGTTCGAAGCTTGGAAGAACAACAAACAAAGTGGTTTGGCTGCTCTGAAGGCTAAAGAAGAAGAGGCTAAGAAAGCTGAAGCAAAAGCACGCTTGGAAGCTGAAAAGAAAGTAAACGAAGAAAAAGCTAAAGCACTGGCTGAAAAGAAAGCTGCTGAAAATGCTGCTAAAGCCGCTGCCGAAGCTCCTGCTGAAGAAGCAACCGAAGCTGCTGCCGAAGAGGCTCCTGCTACAGAAGCTGCTGCTGAATAAGAGTAAGCACAGCATTTTTTCATTAAATATTGGGATTAAAACTATAAAATCCTCTTCGGTTCGTGCCGGAGAGGATTTTTTATTGCTATCTTTGCGACTATAATTATTCATAAAAAGAACAAGCAATGAAAAAGTTTACTTATCTGCTCGCTGTGGCCGCTGTATTTGCAGCTTGTAACGGCGGGAACAAGGGTTACACCGTGACCGGAACCGTAGAAGGTGCTGCCGATGGCGACACTGTATATCTGCAAACTGTGCAAGGACGCCAATTGGTGAAATTGGATTCTGCAATTATCAAAGGCGGAACATTTACTTTTGAAGGTACACAAGACACTACTGCCAGCCGTTATATCACTTACCAAGCAGCCGGAAAAGATGGCGTGGCTATTGATTTCTTCCTGGAAAACGGAAAAATCAAAATCAACCTGGCGCAAGAGAATAAATCTGCTACCGGTACAGCGAATAATGATATCTATCAGGAAATCAAGAATCAGTCCAGCGGTCTGAACAAGCAAATGAAAGATATCTACGAATCCATGTCGGACACCACTCTGAACGACGAACAGCGTGATGCAAAAATCAAAGAAATGGATGTGCTGGAAAATAAGATGATAGACATCACCAAGGCAGCTATCAAGCAAAACATCACCAACCCGGTAGGTATACTCCTGCTGAAGCAGAATTACTACTATATGGATGTAGCGGAACTCGACCCGCTGATGCCGCAAATCCCGGCCGCCTACGATAATGACGAAATCGTCAACAAGATTAAAGGCAATGTAGAGAAGATGAAAGCTACTGCCGTAGGCCAGAAATTCACAGACTTCGAAATGCAGACTCCGGAAGGAAAGGCAGTGAAACTGTCGGACTACGCAGGTAAAGGAAAGGTTGTCCTCATTGACTTCTGGGCAAGCTGGTGCGGTCCTTGCCGTCGCGAAATGCCTAACCTGGTAGAAGCTTATGCCAAATACAAAAACAAGAACTTCGAAATCGTCGGCGTATCTTTGGACCGCGACGGCGAATCATGGAAAGAGGGCATCAAGAAGCTGAACATCACTTGGCCGCAAATGTCCGACTTGCAATACTGGAACAGCGAAGGTGCTAAATTGTACGCTGTAAGCAGCATTCCTCACACTGTACTCATCGATGGCGAAGGTACTATCATCGCCCGCGGACTGCATGGTGACGAATTGCAGGAAAAGCTGGCTGAAGTAATCAAATAAACAGCACTCCTTATTATCCGAAAAATCAAATGCCACACTTCGTTAAGTCAAATGCCTCAGGGCAAGTCTTACGAAGTGTGGCATTTGCATTTACAAAGTGTGGCATTTGCCCTGATAAAGTGTGGCATTTCGAACGACGAAGTGGCGCATTGCACATTTAAGAGAATATACGCTCTACCATTTCCATTCCCAGCCGCACGGTTTCCCACTGCTTGGCTTCGTCATCATCCGAAGGAGAAAGAAATACGCTTGCATCGGGCAAGCATAACGTGAAGCGTTTTAAAGGAATATAATTCAGCACACTTTCCGTCTTGGCTTGCAACTCGTCCAACTCGTCTTCATTGGGATAACGGGACAGTACAAAACCAAAAACCGCCTCCTTCTCGTGTATAAACCACAGCAAACGGTTACGGTCGCACGAACCGCAATCATAATTCAGGAAATAGGCATCGGCTCCATGAAGCTGAATCAACATGCCCGTAGGTGCATGAAAAGCAACGTACATTCCGGACGGACGTTCGCGCAAAACACGGTTGTTCAGACGAATAGTCTCCTCCATAATAACAGAATTCACTCCGTCAAATTGAATGTAACGGCAACCGGCATCATAGAGTTTGGTAAGCAGAAAACGATAACAAGCGGCAATATCATCCGTCAGGAGCCTGACGTCGGGATAAACGGTTTCCATTTGGGTGCGTTCCACACGCTGAAGAATCTGAGTCATAACTTCGGCCGGCGAAGGGATATGCTGTTTCGCCATCACACCCTCTCCTGCTATGGAAAGCAAAAAGGCAAATTCCTCGAAAATGGGATGTTCGGACAAACTGATCCGTTCTGTAATTTCCAAGGCAGAACCTTCGGAGAACGGACCTTTAGAATGAAAACCGTTCCAGCCTTCCAGGAAGTCGCGGCTTCGAAAGCCTCCATCCGAAACGACCTTCATGCCTCCCGCCTTCAATCGTTCCACCAGGTTGCGCACTTCTGCATCTTCAATCGCCTGCAAGGTTTGCCGGCTCACTTGTCCACTCTGATACCGCACGCGAGCGTCTTTCAATGCACTGGGTACACAGAAAGCTCCGGCTATATCAATCTTAAATGGAGGAAATACATTTGCCATACTCATCCTTTCTTTAATTGATTTTTTGTATTGTATTTAATGGTACTTTAGTAAGGACGAACGCCTTAAAGAAATCAATGGATGCAAATATAACTAAAGTATTCGAAAAATCGTAATCTGCCCAAAAGATTTATCTTCATTTGACATTTCGAAATTTGACGTCACAACTACGGAAAGTAATTATCAGTAACGAGAAACTTTAGGAACAATAATATTAGCAAAGTTTTCCATTTCAGCAACAACAACCACTGTATATCAACTGATTAACACTTTTTAGAAACGAAAAAGTTTCCCAAAACAGAAAACATACAAATAAGAGTGATACCTTTGTCCCCGCAATTAAACAGAATAAATAATACCATATTAGTCTAAAAGGTTATGATACAGACAGTACTCAAGCGTGACGGACGCGTCGTCGGTTTCAATGAAGAGAAAATAGCTACCGCCATCCGTAAAGCAGAGACGCGCGACATGTTTCTGGAAATCATCAACATCAAGTCCAACGACATCACGCGCGAGAACGCCAATATGAATGCAGACACGCCGGCAGGCATGATGATGAAGTTTGCCAGCGAAACCACCAAACCGTTTGTAGACGACTATCTGCTGAGCGAAGAGGTGCTGGATGCCGTCAACCATAATTACCTGCACATCCACGATAAGGATTACTATCCCACCAAGAGCCTGACGTGCGTGCAGCACCCCCTGGACCGTATCCTGAAGTACGGCTTCTCTGCCGGACACGGAGAATCACGTCCGGCAAAGCGCATCGAGACTGCCAGCATCCTGGGATGTATCTCGCTGGAAACGGCACAGAACGAGATGCACGGCGGACAGGCCATTCCTGCCTTCGACTTCTATCTGGCTCCCTACGTGCGAAACAGCTACATCGAAGAAATCAAGAACCTGGAAGAACTGAACGGGAAAGATTACTCGCATCTCTATCAAAAAGAGCTGACCGACTACCTGCAACAACCATTGGACGGGCTGTCCGACGAGAAGCGTATCGTCCAGCATGCCATAAACAAGACCGTAGCGCGCGTACATCAGTCGATGGAAGCGTTTATACACAATATGAATACAATCCATTCGCGCGGAGGAAACCAGGTGGTGTTCAGCTCCATCAACTACGGAACGGACACTTCGGCCGAAGGGCGCTGCATTATCCGCGAACTACTGAAGAGTACCTACCAAGGTGTGGGCAACGGAGAGACAGCCATCTTCCCCATTCAGATATGGAAAAAGAAACGTGGAGTGAGTTATCTGCCGGAAGACCGCAACTACGACCTCTACCAGCTAGCCTGCAAAGTGACTGCCCGCCGCTTCTTCCCCAACTTCCTGAACCTGGATGCTACCTTCAACCAGAGCGAAGACTGGAAGGCCGACGATCCGCAACGCTACCAGTACGAAGTAGCCACGATGGGCTGCCGTACACGTGTCTTTGAAAACCGTTTCGGACCGAAAACATCCATCGGGCGCGGAAATATTTCATTCTCTACCATCAACATCGTGCGTCTGGGCATCGAGTGCATGAACATAGAGGACAAGGAACTGCGCATCTCCAAATTCTTTGCCAAACTCGATGCCATGCTCGAAGTAACTGCACGCCAGCTGCACGAACGCATGGAATTCCAGAAAACGGCATTCGCCAAACAATTCCCGTTGCTGATGTCCGCCTTGTGGCTGGGCAGCGAAAAGCTGAAGCCGAACGATACCATCGCTTCCGTCATCAACCAGGGAACGCTGGGCATCGGTTTCATCGGACTGGCAGAATGCCTGGTGGCCCTCATCGGAAAACATCACGGAGAATCAGCAGAAGCGCAGGACCTGGGACTGAAGATTGTGACTTATATGCGCGATCGCGCCACCCAGTTCTCCGAGCAATATCAGCACAATTACAGTGTGCTTGCCACCCCGGCCGAAGGGCTTTCGGGAAAGTTCACACGCGTAGACCGTAAGAAGTTCGGCAGCTTGCCGGGAATTACAGACCGCGATTACTACACGAATTCCAACCACATTCCGGTGTACTACAAATGCAGTGCCCGCCACAAGGCGGAAGTGGAAGCTCCCTATCACGACCTGACGCGCGGCGGCCACATCTTCTATGTAGAAATGGACGGAGACGCCACCCACAATCCGGAAGTCATTATGCGCGTGGTAGATATGATGGACCGCTACAACATCGGCTACGGCTCCGTGAACCACAACCGCAACCGTTGCCTGGAATGCGGTTACGAGAACTCTACGCCCGACCTGGAAGTATGCCCCAAATGTGGCAACCGGCACATCGACAAGCTGCAACGCATCACCGGCTACCTGGTGGGAACAACCGACCGCTGGAACAATGCCAAGCTGGCAGAGCTGAACGACCGCGTCATCCACAATTAGGTCCCTCTTATCATTTTTAATTCTTAACTTTTAATTGAACCAGTGCTTTCCATTCTCGATATTTTAGAAGATACCACAGTGGACGGTCCGGGCTTCCGGACCGCCATCTATGCCGCCGGATGTCCCAACGGATGTCCCGGTTGCCACAACCCGGAGTCATGGGACATCAACTGCGGACGCTGGATGCATACCGACGAGATACTGCAAAAGGTACTTGCCGATAGTTTTGCAGACGTCACCTTCAGCGGTGGCGACCCGATGTACCAACCGGAGGGCTTTACCAAACTGGCACATGCCATCAAGAAACAAACCCGCAAAAACATCTGGTGCTACACCGGATATACTTTTGAGAAGTTATTGCAGAATCCACGCCAGGCCCAGTTACTGGAGTACATCGACGTATTGGTGGACGGGAAATTCAAGGAAGAGTTGAAGGACGAAGATCTCTACTTCCGCGGAAGCAGGAACCAAAGGCTGATTGACGTACAGGCTTCTCTAAAGAGGAATGAGACGGTAGTTTACCACTATAATCCGAAAATCTGAGATTGCGCTTGCGAACATGTATTCGCACAGCGCGAATACATGTTCAAGCAGTGCGAATATCTGTTCGCGCTGCTTGAACAGAGAATAGATACTAAAGAAAAGAACTTATCTCCCTATACCTCAGAACTTTTCTCTCAGTATCGGAGAAGTTTTCTCTATATATCCCGCTACCATTCTATAAACTTGCCTCTCTCCCTGCGCTTCTGCAATTCTTCCTTCAGGAAGCGTTGCCGATCTTTGGCTATATACCGGCGGGCAAAGATGTTGGGCACCGCTACCCCCAACGCAATACAAAGGATGATCAATGAAGCATTGATGCCATTGGACACTGCCGCGGTCACCTCTCCCACTATTCCATGCATATTGATAAGCGCAAAAAGCGAGCGATACATCAGCACCCCCGGAATCATCGGAATGACGGAAGGAATCGTCAGCACATGATTGGGTACATGGAACCAATGCACCGCCTTCACCGCTATCAGACTAACAACCAAACCACCCATAAACGAACCTACTACCGGACCGTATCCCAACTCGAAATTTACAAAGTTGCGCGTGCAAACCGCAATGATACCTCCCACTGCAACCACCCACAACAACCGGCGCTGGATATTGAATATCATCGAAAATCCCATCGCCGATATGGCAGCAGCAATGGCATACACAAAGTAAGAATCGTGAGGAACCATGCTCAGCTCACTGAATTTCTTGTCGATCACCACATCTTCCACTGCCAGCAGACGCATGGCAAGCACAATGCCGAAAGCCATGGCGCATACTATCAGCACCGTGTTGACAGCCCGCACAATACCTACCTGGATGTAGTTGTCTATCATATCGTCCACAAAGTTTATCAGCGGAACTCCCGGAACAATGAACAAGGCACAAGCCAGCAGCGGATGATAAGGAGTAGAAGAAGTTCCCCAGACCGTAGAGGCATAAGCCAGGCACGTGGAGATAAAGGCAGCGATGGCGATGCTCATATAATGATTGATGCCGAACTCAAAGCACCGGGCACGCACGCGGAAGCCTACAAAAGCACAGATGGAAGCATAAAGAAACGCAATCCAGTCGCACCCGAACAGCTTACAGAATCCGCCGCAGGCAAAACCGGCTCCGATAGCCACCACATAAGGAATATAATTCCGTTTCTTGTTCTTGATTTTCTCCAGTTCTTCTTCGTACTGGTCCAGCGAATAATCCTTTTCAATGGCCCGCCAGGACAACTTGCTGATTTCTGAAATGGCCGTCATATTGATGCCATGCTTTTCGCACTTCTGGAATTTGGAATACGAGTGGGAATCGTCGCTCAGATTCACAATCAGCATCGTATAGCTTACGTCGATGTGTAGCTTCTCTTCGGGAAGTCCCAGATAGGCGGCAACGCGCTTCATGTTACGTTCGATGCGGTTCGTATCAGCGGCACTTTCTACCAATAGTTTTCCGGTACGGAGCAATAAATCTAATTTTCTACGAAGGATTATTTCTTGTTCAGTTGATGTCTTATCCATTAGTTTTTGACGCTAAAATGTTGTTTTTATTTTTGGAGGTGCAAAGATAGGCAAAATGTAGAAAATGATTTCATATTTTAGCAAGAAACCTATACCTTTGCAGCCGTTTTTCTATAACAACCAATTCTGTAAATGGAAATATTCTGGAATACCATCGCGCAATACAACGAGGGAACTTGGTGGGCACAACTCATCATTACAGTAGCAGGCATCGGACTGACCATGCTGCTTTACCGCAAACCAAGCCTATGGGTGAAACGCTCCATGAAGATCTATATGGTGTTCCTGAATGCATGGATAGCCGTTGTCTACTATATGATGTACTGCAACATACGGAATTATAGTTACATTCTGACCATCTTCTGGGGAGTAATCGCATTGATATGGTTATGGGATTTATTTACCGGGCATACGCAGTTTGAACGTAATCCTAAATACAAGGTTCTCGTAGGCGTGCTCTATGCGATGCCTTTTCTCTACCCGCTTCTTTCGTGGGCACGCGGCATGGATTTTCCGATGATGACCACTACCGTAATGCCTTGTTCGGTAGCTGTATTCACCATCGGACTGTTATTGGGATTCTCGCGCAAAGTCAATCTGCTCGTAATACTGTTCTTATGCCACTGGGCGCTCATCGCATTCTCCAAGGTGTACATCTACAAGATACCCGAAGACCTCTTGCTGGCCAGTGCCACCGTACCTGCCATCTATCTGTTTTTCAAGAATTACTTCGCCCAGAATCTGCATAAGGAAACAAAACCGAGCGCGCGCCTCATGAATTATTTCCTTATCTTCATCTGTGTGATTGTTGGGGTACTGCTCAGCATTACGCTGTTCCA
Source organism: uncultured Bacteroides sp. (assembly GCA_902388495.1). Taxonomy (GTDB): domain Bacteria; phylum Bacteroidota; class Bacteroidia; order Bacteroidales; family Bacteroidaceae; genus Bacteroides. The sequence goes on from CABMPP010000045.1 coordinate 8,160, forward strand.
GGGAATAGCCAAATAAATTCATTTATTTTTTCTTCCCCTGATTAGCCACCGCCTCCATCAGCTTCTTAATCTCTTCCGGATCGCCCAGGAAATAATCATTCGTCAGATTCAGTTCATCATCAAACTCAAAGACATAGGGCACGGCAGTAGGCAGGTTCAGATGTACGATCTCATCGTCCGGAATATGTTTCAGATGCTTGATGATGCCTCGCAAGCTGTTGCCATGAGCTACGACCAGCAATTCATCGGCAGTCTTCAGATTCGGGAAGATGACGCACTTCCAGTACGGCATGATGCGTTCAATCGTATCTTTCAGCGACTCCGTGCGGGGAAGCTCTGCATCGGGCACCTCCCGATAACGGTCTTCAAAGCGCGGATTGCGCGGATCATCCTCTGCCAACGCATGCGGGGCCACATCGTAACTGCGACGCCACACCAGCACTTGTTCATCACCATACTTGGCAGCCGTCTCGGCTTTGTTCAAGCCTTGCAACTGTCCGTAATGTTTCTCATTCAGTCTCCACGACTTCTCCACCGGAATCCAATCCTGGTCGAGACGATCCAGCACACCATTCAGCGTCTTCACGGCACGCTTCAGATAAGAAGTGTACGCCTTATCGAAACGAAAACCCTTCTCTTTCAAAAGCTCGCCCGCCTTTACAGCTTCGGCAACGCCCTTCTCTGTCAAATCAACATCCGTCCAACCTGTGAAACGGTTTTCCTTATTCCATGCACTTTCGCCATGACGAAGTAAAACAATCTTTTTCATACCTTATAAATCTCCTTTTTATTTGTATTTAAAACACTTACCTGCCTCGTCTTGTTCACATGAAATGTCGAACTACACTCCCCCACAAGCATACAAAAAAAACGCATCATCTGTTTACCCGAAACAGATGATGCGTTTGACCTCAACGGATGGTCTATTTCACTCAAACAGACCATCTGTTTTCTTATGTTCTTAGATGAACCAGCGAACGTAGCAGAAGTCCTGACGGTGAGGCAGTTCTGCATTCTTCGGGAACATACGGTAGGATACCTTGAAGCTACCTGCATTTTCCAGCTTATGCTTAGCCTGGAAAGTATAGAGGTTACCTTCTTTCTTCACTACATCGAACGGTTCTACGGAGTAGATGTGCTGCTTGCCGTCTTGAGCCGTATAAGTAGTGACAAGTTCCAGACCGATGGCATCGTTCAAACCCTTCTCGTCGATCACGTAAGTGATGGTATATTCCTTGCCGCTTTCGATAGAGCCGGTGAGTAAGTCCTCGGTCTTCTCGAAAGATACCACTTCAATGCTGTCCCACTTCTCAACCACTTCTTCCTTCCAGGCAGCAAGTTCCTTAGCTTTGGCATAATCGTTGGCAGCCAACATCTTGAAACGCTTTGCTTCCTTGTTGTAGAACTTGTTGTAGTAGTCGTCCAACTGACGCTTCATCGTATAGTGCGGAGCAATCTGTGCAATGGAGTTCTTGATTGTCTTCACCCAACCTTCAGAATATCCCTTCTTGTTGCGTGCATAGTACAACGGCAGGATTTCCTGTTCGAGAATACTATAGATAGTAGCAGCATCCAACTGGTCCTGATGATCCTGGTTCTGGTAAGTACGCTTTTCAGTCAGCGCCCAACCTGCACCTTCGCGGTAGCCTTCCAGCCACCAACCGTCGAGCACGGAGAAGTTCACTACACCGTTCATCAACGCCTTCTCACCTGAAGTACCGGATGCTTCGAGCGGACGGGTCGGAGTATTCAACCAGATATCTACACCCGAAACCAGACGGCGTGCCAGCTGCATGTCGTAGTTTTCCAGGAAGATAATCTTGCCGAGGAACTCGGGACGACGGGAGATTTCGATGATTCTCTTAATCAGACCCTGACCTGCACCATCGTGCGGGTGAGCCTTACCGGTGAACAGGAACTGTACCGGATAATCGGGATTGTTCACAATCTTAGCCAAACGATCCAGGTCGGTGAACAGCAAGTGTGCACGCTTGTATGTAGCAAAACGACGGCCGAAACCAATCAGCAGTGCGTTGGGATTGATCTTGTCCAGCAGAGAAACGATGCGTGAAGGATCGCCCTGGTTCTTCAACCAAGTTTCACGGTATTGCTTGCGAACGTAGTCTATCAGCTTGTTCTTCATAGCCATACGCGTCTTCCAGATCTCTTCGTCGGATACATTATAGATAGCTTCCCAAATCTTGGGATTGGACTGGTCGTACCAGAAGTTTTCATCGAAATGCTCTGCATAAAGATGCTTCCATTCCGTTGCGCTCCAAGTGGGGAAGTGTACACCGTTCGTCACATAACCTACGTGGCTTTCTTCGGGGAAATAACCCTTCCAAATAGAAGAGAACATCTCCTGAGATACCTTTCCGTGCAGCCAGCTCACACCGTTCACTTCCTGAGAAGTGTTGCATGCGAAGACTGACATACAGAAGCGTTCGCCCTTATCGCCCGGGTTGTTACGTCCCAAGTCCATAAGGTCGTCCCAACTGATGCCCATACGAGTGGGATAACCACCCATATACTTGCCGAAGAGGCCTTCGTCGAAGTAGTCGTGACCGGCAGGAACGGGAGTATGTACAGTATAAAGTGAAGAAGCACGTACCAGCTCGATAGCCTGGTCGTACGACAAGCCTTCGGCTACGTAGTCGCAGATGCGTTGTACGTTGATCAAGGCTGCGTGTCCTTCGTTGCAATGATAGATATCTTTCTTGATGCCCAGTTTCTTCAGCGTCAAGATACCACCGATACCGAGCAGGATTTCTTGTTTCAGACGGTTTTCCCAGTCACCACCGTAAAGCTGGTGAGTGATAGAACGGTCGAACTCGCTGTTCATTTCGTTATCCGTATCGAGCAGATAGAGAGAGATACGGCCTACATTCACTCTCCATACATAAGCATGTACGAAGTAATCCAGGTAAGGAACATCTACAATTACCTGATTACCGTTTTCGTCCAACACACGGTCGATGGGCAACTGTCCGAAGTTCTGAGCTTCGTAGTTGGCAATCTGCTGGCCGTCCATAGACAAAGTTTGAGTAAAGTAACCGTAGCGATACAGGAATCCAACGGCACACAAATCAACGTTGCTGTCGGAAGCCTCCTTCAAGTAGTCACCGGCAAGTACACCCAGACCGCCGGAATATATCTTAAGTACATGGCTCAAGCCATACTCCATACTAAAATAAGCCACCGACGGACGTTTGCTGTCGGGCTCTACATCGAGATATGTACGGAACTTAGAGTATACGTCTTCAATTCTGCGCAGAATAACTTTGTCTTTTGCGAGTGCCTCGAGTTTAGCATAACTCATACGTTCCAACAGAAGTACGGGGTTCTGTCCCACCTCTTTCCAGAGGGCAGGATCAAGGTCTCTGAACAGTTCAGTAGCTTCATGATTCCATGCCCACCAAATGTTACGTGACAGTTCTGATAGTTTCTCCAATTCGGCAGGAACGTGCGATTTCACATTCACATCTTTCCAGTTAGGAGTGTTTACATTACTAACTTTAATCTTCATTGTATGATAACTTGATTGATTAATAATTCGTTAACCTAATTGACGCTTCATGGCACTGCGCAAGGCAATATCATAAGCTTCATAATAATACTGTATAAAGTGTTTCCACAAAGCCTGCTCTGCCACCTGGCCGGCACGCTTGCGGATTTCTTTGATTTCTGCCTCTGTCTTGGCAGAGAACAAAGCAATAGTGTCCTTGATGCCGTCTGCCACCTCAGAATAGTTGTAGTCCGAGCGATGCAGCACCTCTACCCCGTCTTCAATGCCATGCTGATTCTTCAGGCCGTTCACCCAAAGTCCGAAGCCTGCAAGATCCGTTGTAATGGTAGGCACGCGGAAAGCGACGCTCTCCAATGGGGTGTAGCCCCACGGTTCATAATAAGAAGGATAGACGCTGAGGTCTTCTCCTAATATCAAATCATAATAATGTTTATCGAGAATGCCGTCCTTACCATCCAGATAGCAAGGGACGAAAATGATTTTCACATTGTCTTCGGGACGGTTGCCCATACCCATATACTTCAGCATATCCAGCACCTGGTCGTGGGTCATGTTATGCAGCCAATGGGTGATGAAGGGTACTTCGAGCGGAGTGGTGTACTTCGCATCTTTCTTCTTCAGCCGCTCCTGCAAATCTTCGCGGGGGTCTCCTACCCAACTGGGTACGCTGACAATGGCCAGGACTTTCTTCTTCAAGTCCTTATCACGGTTCAGGCGGTTCAATGATTCAAGGAATACGTCGATGCCTTTGTTCTTGAACTCGTAGCGTCCGCTGGTACCGACGATAAGAGTATCGTCTCCCATATCTTCACCCAACAAGCAATTTGCCACACGCAGCATCGTGGAGCGTGCACGTTTGCGCTTACCGGTAAAAGTAGCGCCTTTCGGTACGAAATCGTCTTCAAAACCGTTCATCAGAATGACGTCGGCCGGCTTGTCGAGCAACTCCTTACATTCATTGTTCGTGATTTCGCTCACCGTAGTGAAACAGTCCACATAATGGGCTGTCTGCTTTTCAATGGAATGTTTGGACTGCATGTTCAGTTCCTGAGCCATCTGGTCGCCGTTGTAAGCAAAAAGATAGTCGTAGAGCGGCTTGTCATTGCCTGCAATGGAACGTCCGATAGAAGTGGCGTGGGTGGTGAAAATGGTAGCAATTTCCGGAACAGCCGTCTGAAGATAGAGTGCGGCCATACCCGTCATCCACTCATGTGCCTGGAATACAACCTTGTCTGTCTCCGTCAGGTTATAGCGATAGAAACTCTCTACCACTTTACCGGTGGCATAGGCAAACATGGACGCTTCGTCGTAATCGCCATAAGCATGCAACGAATCCACTTGATAGTGGTTCCACATTTCCGTATATATTTCGTTTTTCTGTGCAAAGAATGGTTGGAAATCAACCAATATGACGATAGGCTCACCCGGAATATTCCAGCGTCCTACACGGACAGAGAGGTTATCTTTTACTGCGGCATGCTTCTTCCATGCTGCACAAAGGTTATCAGACTCGATGAACAAAGGGTTCTCTTTTCCTTGCCAGAAATCCGGCCCTATAAAAAATAGTCTATCGCGAAATTTATTCTGCAAGGTATTTGCCCTGGTGGACAAAACCGTATAGATACCGCCTACTTTATTACACACTTCCCAGCTCGCTTCAAAGATGTAATCGGGGGTAAGTAGTTCTTTAGTCATACTATGTTATAATCTCTTTATCTTAATTACCGCTGCAAAAGTACGCATTATTCTTTGAAAAATAGCCTTTTAATCGAAAAATCTGATTAAATATGCATAAACAATCGTTTGCGGAAATGTTACACAACAAAAATCCCCGGAGTTTCAGTTGGAAACCCCGGGGATTTACTTTTGTTATAGTACAATGATTATACCATCAATGCAGCTACCAGCGCCAAGATAGCGTAGAACTCCGGAAGTGCGGCGTAAATCATCGTATTAGTCTGCACATCGTGGCCCTGAGAGATACCAACGATACCATTGGCACAAATCTGTCCCTGACGGATAGCAGAGAACAAACATACCAGACCTACACCCAGGCCGATACCCAGCATCAACGGACCGTCCGTGGCAAAGTTACGTCCCATAGACATCAGGAAAGCTACGAATCCATAAAGTCCCTGTGTAGCGGGAAGAGCCGACAAAATCATATAACTTGCTGACTTGGAAGGGTCTTTTTTCAATGCACCTTCTGCCGCACTACCTGCTATGGTTGTACCGAAGCAACTACCAATTCCTGCAAGGGCCAACATCAGACCCAAACCGAGATAACCTAAAATTTCATTCATAATGTTTCTATTTTTATTTGTTTCTTAATTAATTTATTTTATTTCTTTACTACACTAAAAGGTTTATAGGTTTCACCCTTGCCTTCGTAACCTGAATTCTTGAAGTATTCTACAAACGTCAGACGGAGCGGATGTACAAAGGCGCTCAGGCAAGACATGGCGATGTTCAGCGAATGGCCGAAAACCAGGATCAGTCCGCAGAACAGCCAGCCCAACGCCGGACCTGCCGCATCGTTCACCATAAAGGCAAGCTGATTGAACACACCACCCAGCATACCGCCGGCCAGGCCGAGCGCATACAGACGGATGTACGAAAGGATATCGCCCATCAATCCGGTAGCCATATTGTAGGTATCCCATACGCCGGCACCGATATTGACGAATACATTCCGGTGGATATTGTTCAGCAGATAAATGCCGATGGCAGAGATACCGCCAATCACAATGAATGCCCAGGTCGATACGTCTTCCGAGATAATCTTGAAGAAAGAAAGTCCGCCGGTACAGATGAATCCTACCACCAGCAGCAGCCATCCCCATGCACTGAGCGACTCCTTGAAGCCGAACCGTACCGTTTGTCCGACAGCTTTCACCGTCATGGCAATACTGATATGTACCACACCGATGATCAGTGCCAGCAACATCTGCTTGTCATAAGTGGTCTCGCCTATCTTTCCTACAATCATAAACTGCTTCAGCTTCTCGGGTATTTCCAGGTCGAAAAGGCTTACGCCGAAGAATGTACCCAGCACAGCGCCGATAACGGCCGTAAAGATACCCAGCGTAATCACCAGGTTCATCATGCCCCTCATTGACTTCGACATTTTCTTCTTCAGGAAGAATCCCAATGCTATCAACACCAGTCCATAACCCGCATCGCCCATACAGAAAGCAAAGAAGAGCGAGAAGAAAGGTGCAAGTATCGGTGTCGGGTCAAACTCCGCATAGTCGGGCATACCGTACATTTTGGTAAGTACCTCGTACATGCGGGTGAATGCATTATTCTTCAGCTTGATAGGTGCATTGTCTTCCCGCTTGGCAGTCCTTATTTCATAGTAAGTACCGCTTTCGTCGAGGAGTTTCTTCACCTCAGCCTCGTTGTCTACGGGAATCCAGCCCTCCAGCAGCACAACAGCACCTTCGGCCATGTGCTCACTGTTCAGCTTCACTTTCAGCAAATCGATATCGCTTTGAAGCAACAGGTTGTAGTTCTCCAACGTCCGGTAATTAGCCTTACAAAAGTCCTTCAACCCGGCATGTGCTTGCACAAGTGCCTCTTCTACATCCGCCTTCTTCCGGTTCAATTCAGAAAGGCTCAGCGAAGGCAAACGAAGCGGTTCAACGTCCAGATTCGCAGGATGCGGGGTGACGGTTACAAAATAGAGATGTCCGCCGTTCTCCTTCACAATGATAGCGTTGTAGTCTTCGACCCACGCTTCATTATAGTCTCTTTCGGGACAAGTGTAGAACTGTACAAACCAACCGGCATCTTCCAGCTTACGCACCGAGTTCCAGTCAAAATCGCCCCAGACTTCCATCTGTGCTATGTCCTTATCTATCGCGGGAATCTGCTGATTCAAGTCCTGTATCCGTGCCTGCAAGTCCTCGTATGCCTTCACCAGGGCATCGGCAGAGAGCGCTTCATGCACTGCATCTTCCGGCTGCTTCTCGGCCAGGGTATGCATACTTTGGAGCATGTTCTTATAGAGCGCACGCTTCTGCATGAACTGTTGCAGGGTATCGTCCATTTCGCCACACTGCTTTTCCACAATGTGCACTACTCCCAATTCCCGGATTTGCTCCAGGAATGCTTCGTACTCCTTATGATATACAAGGAACGTGAGCTTCTTCATTTTCGTAATCATGCCTCTGCCTCCTTCCTTTTCTCTTGATGGGACTTCATGATTTTCTGCGATGACTTGGAGAGGTTCTCCTCGTCTTCCATAAACCGCTTGATTTTACGCAGAGCATCCTGATAGCCCGGAATCTGTACTTTCTCAAAAAGATTCACCTTCTGGGTGGTCTTCTTACGCGCATGTTCCAGCAGATTCAACTTGGCAACGATAAATTCCCGTTCGATGGCAGTATGTGCCAACATCTTGAGCAAGTGCAACCCGTCTGCATACCATTTGGGAGCATTGAACAAGCTGTAGGGGCGTATCTCGAAATCTATGTTTTCGAGCAACGGTACCCGCACGCCGGCAATCTTCTTCACACCAAGATGAACATCGCTGACCTTTATCAATGAAGCGTCAAACTCATTCCAAAGGGCGAACATGGCTTCGTAAGCTTGGATTTCCTTTTCCAACCTCGCATCCAGCGCGGCAGCATCGGCCTTGCAGCGCTTCACTTCCATACGCAGGGCGCTCTCCTTATTCTTGATGATAGGGAGCGTACGCACGCGCACCTTCAGTTGCTTTTCCAACTGCTGGAGGGAGGTCTTGTTATATTGAAACTTAATAGCCACTTCTCTTAGTTATTAGTGATAAGTTATTATTTATTTGCTTTCGGCCAGAATTCATCCACCAATTCTTTCTTGATGTTGACTTCTTCCGGACGGAAATACTTGCCGAACAGGCTCCATGCTACATCAAGCATCTCTGTGGTATCGAGGTTGACGTCGATGGCCAGCAGTTGGTTGGAGTAATCCTTAGCAAAAGCAAGGGTACGTTCGTCGTAGTTCGTCAGGTCGAAACCGTTTTCAAGTTTGGTTTTGGCGTTGGCAGCATCGGCGTACAGACGTACGGCAGCATTCATTACCTGCGGATGGTCCTTACGCGTCTTCTTACCCGTAACGAGCTGTTTCAGACGAGACAAGGAACGGAACGGGTCAACAATTACCTTACCGATGTCACTGTCGCGACGGAGGAACAACTGACCTTCCGTGATGTAACCCGTATTATCGGGCACAGCATGCGTAATGTCGCCACCGGACAACGTAGTCACCGCAATAATTGTGATTGAACCGCCACTCGGGAACTGTACCGCCTTCTCGTAAATCTTCGCCAAATCCGAATAAAGAGAACCCGGCATAGAGTCTTTCGACGGAATCTGGTCCATACGGTTGGACACGATGGCCAGCGCATCGGCGTATGAGGTCATATCCGTCAGCAGCACCAATACCTTTTCATTATTGTTTACGGCAAAATATTCGGCAGCCGTCAGTGCCATGTCGGGGATCAACAGACGTTCTACCGGAGGATTCTCGGTGGTATTCATGAAGCTGACAATACGGTCCAGCGCACCGGCATTGGAGAATACATTCTTGAAGTAGAGGTAGTCATCGTTCGTCATACCCATACCGCCCAGGATGATCTTGTCGGTTTCTGCACGCAGCGCCACGTTTGCCATTACCTGATTGAAAGGCTGGTCAGGGTCTGCAAAGAACGGAATCTTCTGGCCTGATACCAGCGTATTGTTCAAGTCGATACCTGCAATACCTGTTGCAATCAGCTCCGAAGGCTGTTTACGGCGGACCGGATTCACGGACGGACCGCCGATTTCCACTTCCTCGCCCTCAATGGTAGGACCACCGTCGATAGGGTCGCCAAAGGCGTTGAAGAAGCGTCCGGCAAGTTGTTCGCTCACTTTGATTGTAGGAGCCTTGCCCAAGAACACTACCTCCGCATTGGTCGGGATACCTTCCGTACCCTCGAACACCTGCAAAGTCACATCGTCACCGGCTATCTTCACCACCTGGGCGAGCTTGCCGTTCACGGTTGCCAACTCATCATATCCTACCCCGGTTGCCTTCAGCGAACACGTGGCTTTCGTAATCTGAGTAATCTTGGTATATATCTTTTGAAATGCTTTTGTTGCCATCTTATTTATTATGCTTTACGTTCTTCAATCAATTCCTGCAACTGCTTGCGAAACTTGTCATACTCTTCCGACTTGAACTTCGAGTAGTTCATCTGCTTGCAGATGTTGATCATCTTCTTAAAGTAATCCATTACCTCGTTGAAGTTGTCGAACTCAAATTCAGTGTGGCAGATGTCAATCACCATATTCAGAATCTCTTCCTGACGTTCCATCGGAGTCACGGCATCAATCTCGTCGAAGGCATCCTGCTGCAAGATAACAAAGTCAATCAACTCCGATTTCCAGAAGGTTACGTGATATTCTACCGGTACACCGTCATCACCCAGGATGTTGATCTGTTCGGCAATTTCCTTACCACGTTGCAGACGGGTTTTGATTTCATTCACCTTACCAATCCACTCACCGTTGATATGTTTGGTGATATACTCCTCAAACTCAGGATATTCGATGTATTTGGAATAAGAGTCAATCGGATTCACGGCAGGATAGCGTTTCTTGTCCGCACGGTCTTGTTCAAGGGCGTAGAAGCAACGAGCCACCTTCTTGGTATTCTCGGTTACAGGTTCCTTCAAGTTACCACCGGCAGGAGATACGGTACCGATAAAGGTAATGGAACCGCTTTCGCCATTATTCAGTTTCACATATCCGGCACGTCCGTAGAAGTTGGAGATGATAGAAGACAAGTCCATCGGGAAGGCATCAGGACCGGGCAACTCTTCCATACGGTTGGACATCTCACGCAATGCCTGCGCCCAACGGGAAGTAGAGTCGGCCATCAGCAACACCTTCAGACCCATGCTTCGATAATATTCTGCAATGGTCATTGCCGTATAAACGGATGCCTCACGGGCAGCCACCGGCATGTTCGAGGTGTTAGCGATGATGATAGTACGTTCCATCAACTTACGTCCTGTATGCGGGTCCACCAATTCGGGGAATTCGGTGAAGATTTCCACAACCTCGTTGGCACGCTCACCGCAGGCAGCGATAATTACGATATCCGCTTCGGCCTGTTTGGAGATAGCGTGCTGAAGCACCGTCTTACCTGTACCGAACGGACCGGGGATAAATCCGGTACCACCTTCCACAATGGGGTTCACCGTATCGATTACGCGCACGCCTGTTTCCAAAAGTTTAAAAGGACGCGGTTTTTCTTTATAATTAGTCATGGCACGTTTTACAGGCCACCGTTGTATCATGTTCACATTAACATCATTGCCTTCTGCATCAGTCAGCACGGCAATGGTATCTTCAATACCGTAATCGCCTTCGGCTACGATGGATTTCACGGTACATACGCCTTTCTGTTCAAAAGGCACCATAATCTTCAGCGGCTGAAAGTTTTCATCCACTTGTCCCAGCCAGGCGGCAGCTTCTACCTGGTCGCCTACCTTTGCCAACGGCACAAAGTGCCACTTGCTTTCCTTGTCCAGCGGATAAGTATATTGTCCGCGTTTCAGGAAAACACCATCCATCTTGTCGAGGTCGTTCTGCAGACCGTCGTAGTTCTTCGAAAGCATACCCGGTCCCAGCGTCACTTCGAGCATGTGTCCGGTAAACTCGGCTTCGGAGCCCACTTTCAGTCCGCGGGTGCTTTCAAACACCTGCACATAGACCTGGGTGCCTACCACCTTAATCACCTCCGCCATCAACTTGTCTCCACCGGTCGAGATATAACAGATCTCGTTCTGAGCCACCGGTCCGTCAACGACGAGGGTCACCATGTTGGCTATTACGCCACTAACAGTTCCTTTTGTTGCCATATAATTATGTTATTTATTTTATCTGAATTCTGCGGGTATCTGCACCTCGTCCTTCAATGCAGCAATAATACTGCGGAACATCTGGCTACCCTTTTCCTTATCCAACGAAATCCATCGTTCTATCATCTCCAGCTGCAGCAGGAAGACAAACAGGCGCTCTACTGTGAAATAGTTGTAGAAAGTGGCTTCTTCCATCCAGTTCCAACGGAGCTGGTCTATCTTCTTTTCCCGTTCCACCAGTTCTTCCGTCTCACTGATTTTCACCAACTGCTCCAAATAGTCCACTTCACCGCTCAGACCAAAGTCACGGGCACTGGATGTACGCAAAGCTTCGCATACTTCCGTATCGCCCACAATCAGCGGTGCAATGTCCAACTTGAACTTCCGTGCCGTGAATGCCACCAATACATTGTTGATAGTAAGATTGAAAGCAAACCACGAAGACACAAACTTATTCTTGCACTTCATGGCATAGGCATAGTAAAGCGCTGCCAGACGGTCTTCATACAAGAATCCCTCTTCGGCAGGCATATTGAAGTATTCGGAAATAAAGGCGGATAGATAGGATGGAAACGCATGAGGAGACACCTCATCACCATCCTTCAGCTGCGAGATGTACTCTGCCAACTCTTCCGCAGAATAGTTTCCACGCGGATCGATGGCAGCATCCTTATCCTTCAACAGTTTCAAAACATTTGCATTGTCGAATTTCAGATAAAACAAGTCGATCAACTTCCTGTCTTCTTCCGACAAGGCCGGATAAAGCTCCGTCTTGAAATCTGCTACTGTATAGCTCAGCTTGCTGTCCTCCAGAGTGAGTTCGGGCAGACCGGCTATCAAGTAATAGTATTTACTCATAATCCTGTGGGAGTTTAGAACAGCATTTCCACTAGTTGCGGACGCAGGAATTCCTTGAAGTAATTCATAAATTCTTCTTCGCCGAAGTTCACTTTATACGAACCGTCGGCAGGCGATACGGAGAACAGTGTCTTGATACCGTTTACCTGTTCAATCTTCACACCTTTATCCAGCAAGCCCTTTGCCTGAGCTGAAAAATACTTCTTCAGACCTTCAGCATCGGTGGTAGAAATCACAATCGGTTCATTCACACTCCATTTGGATGCCAATGCAACGATGAAGGCATTGAGGTAATTTTTGTCTGCCGCAAATGCCTTTACATCAGCATTCACAATCTTATCTGTCACCAAAGTGGCAATTTCCGATTTCAAGGCATTCACAGCCTGACCGGCAAACAACTTTAACTCTGATTTTGTATTCTCTGCCAGTTCATCGGCAGACTTATGAGCAGCAGCCTTGATTGCATCCGCCTCTTTATTGGCATCTTCTACAATCTTCCGGGCTTCCTCCTGAGCTTTTGCAATAAGCTTCTGGGCCTCTTCATTACCTTTTTCTACCCCTTCGCGGTAGATCTTATCGGTCAGCTCTTGAATTTTGTTTTCCATGTTTACAGGAGTTATTATATGATTTATATTATAATATTAATTGCGTGATTTTATTTCCTATTAGATTCACGCCAAAATTACAAAAATACATTTGATATTGGATAGAAAGAGAGAAAGAAATGTTCTTTGTTTTCCAAAAAAACATCATTTTAAACCAGAAAAGTACCGTAAATATAGCAAGAAGATAACAATTGTACAGTGCAGATAGCATCTGCATAAACACAAAAAGCCCCCACATCTAATGATATGGAGGCTTCTCTCTAAAACGGCGACTACCTAC
>CABMPP010000046.1 GCA_902388495.1 uncultured Bacteroides sp.
ATGTAAGGCGTCAGCAGTATTGCTTCGCCTTGTACTTCTTCTCTCGTTTTTTCTTTATCCATAACTTTTTTCCTCTAAAGATACAACAGATAAAAAAACATCCCGCCCCGTGCACTTGTTTTATGCACGGGGCGGGAGGAAAACTGTAATGCAGCCTATGGAGAACTTAAGAAATCACTTCACCTTCAGCATCCTCTTCGCATCATCCTTCTTGAACAACGAAGTAATCACGTCGAGTATCTCCTCATAATTCTCCCGGTCGGCAATGCGGGGAGCGAACATCCCCAGTACCCTCATCTTTTCGTCATCGAAAGGATAGAGAGACATCAGGGTGGCACACTGCCCGCAGCTCAGACTGGTGTTATCGGCAACGGCCGCCATCAACTTGAACTGGTCGTCCTTGAAAGGACGGGATTTCACTTTGTCGTAGAGGTTCTGGAAGTCTGCCGTACGCATCCCGCGGTTGTGTGCATGTCCCGGAGTAGTAACGATCACCTCCGGCGGAGCAACTGCAACAGGCGGCTGCGGAGTATTGAACGAATCGAGCGAATACACTTTGTCGCCATCAAAGGTCACGATGATAGTGGTATTGCCGCTGTTCGACAAGTATTTGGAGTACTCCCACTCTTCCAGCTCCGGGTCGAAGCGGCGCAACTGGGGCGCACCCAGCAGTTTGGTAACTTCCTGCTTACTCATTCCTTTATGGATACTTTGCAACACATCCGTCTTGGCATCGTAGAAAAGGCTGGAACAGCTTGCGCATCCTGCCGCGATGGCCAGCCACATAATAGTTTGTCTGATTACTTTCATCTTACTTTAGTTTTAATGATTGCGACAAAGATATGCAGAATAACGGATATGCCTGCCCTTTTCCCCCTATTAATCGCAAGGGGTTTCCCTACTTTTTTTAGCTATATTCCTATAATTTTAAATTATATCTGTTATTTTTGCAGGAAACTATCATTCAAATTATGGAAAAAGCAAAAGTATATTACTCGGATTTGCGTACCTCCCCCACTTCCAACCTGCTGGACAAGATGGAACGTCTGCTGAAGCGGGCCGGTATAGAGCAACTCCCCTTGAAAGACAGCTTTGCTGCCATCAAGATTCACTTCGGAGAGCCGGGAAACCTGGCATACCTCCGCCCCAACTACGCCGCCCGCATGGCAAACCTGCTCCGCAGCCTCGGCGCAAAGCCCTTCCTGACGGACTGTAACACACTGTACTCCGGCCGACGTGCCAACGCCGTAGACCATCTGCAAAGTGCAATGGAGAACGGATTCAACCCCATATCCGCACAATGCCAGGTCATCATCGGCGACGGACTGAAAGGCACCGACTACCGCGAAATCCCCTTGAACGGCGAGTACTGCAAGGCACCCAAAATCGGAGCTGCCATTGCCGACGCCGATGTCATCATCAGCATGAACCACTTCAAAGGTCACGAACAGGCGGGCTTTGGCGGCGCACTGAAAAACCTGGGAATGGGCTGTGCCAGCGTAGGCGGAAAACTGGAACTGCACTCCGCCTCGCAACCCAAGATAGACACGGAGCATTGCATCGGCTGTAACATCTGCGTAAAACACTGCGCCCACGATGCCGTGCACCTGGATGCCAACCGGAAGGCAAAAATTGATTACAAAAAGTGTGTGGGTTGCGGCCAATGTGTCGCCCTTTGTCAATACGACGGCGCAGTGATGGGAGCCGAAGACACCTCCGAACGCCTGAACTACAAAATTGCAGAGTACACCCTTGCCGTACTGAAAGGAAAGCCCCATTTCCACATCAGCTTCATTATGAACGTATCGCCTGAGTGTGATTGCTGGAACCACAACGACGCCGCCATCATCCCCGACCTCGGCATCCTGGCCTCGGCCGACCCCGTGGCTCTGGACAAAGCTTGTGCCGATATGGTGACCCAGGCACCGGTACTGCACAGCAGCAACCGCCTTTCCGAAGCGCATGGGCACGACGACCTATGCGGCTGCGACAAGTTCCATCTGATGCACCCCGACACCGACTGGCTGACAGGACTGCGCCACGCCGAGAAGATAGGACTGGGAACAATAGAATATGATTTGGTGAAGGTTTAAACCTTTCCCGGTTTCAATAGTCTAAACTTAAATGAATTTATCATTAACCACTTTAATAGTATACAAATGAAAACATCTGCTAAACTTTATTCTTTGCCTTTCGGCAACGTGAAGACGTATCTGTTTGCCCTCTTGTTTGTTGTAGGAAACATCGCTTTGCCTCAACTCTGCCACTTGGTGCCTGCGGGCGGGCCGACACTGTTGCCTATTTATTTCTTTACACTGATAGCTGCCTATAAATACGGCTTCCGCGTGGGACTGCTGACGGCCATACTGTCTCCGGTCATCAACCATCTGCTCTTTGCAATGCCTACCGCTGCCGTACTGCCCGTCATACTCATCAAATCGGGATTGCTGGCTGGAGCCGCTGCCGTGGCTGCACGCTATGCCAAGAACATCTCTCTGCTGGCATTGCTGGGCGTAGTCCTCTCCTATCAGATCATCGGCACTGCCTTTGAATGGGCTTTGTACGGCGATTTCTTCCTGGCTGTGCAGGACTTCCGTATGGGCATTCCGGGCATGCTGATCCAATGGTTCGGCGGCTATGCCGTACTGAAAGCAATCGCTAAAATCTAAATCGGTACATCACATGGCTAAAACAATGGAAGAAGTGCTGGAACGCTTCCGCACCATCAAGTTCCACGATGATTTTGATATCATCGTGGCCATTGCCAATGGTGGAATCGTTCCGGCAGGCATCATCAACCAACGCCTGCAAAAAGAAGTGCATCTGCTGCGTATCAACCTCAGAGACGAATACCAGCACCCCAAATATGATGCACCCCGGCTGCTGGCTCCGGTTGACTTTGACTTCAAGGGAAAAAGCATTCTGTTGGTAGACGACCGCATCAAGACCGGCTCTACCATACAGTTGGCGCGCGAATTGCTGAAAGAGGCGCGGATGATTAAGACTTTCGCCGTGAACGGCACTGCCGATTATGCTCTGTTTGACGAAGCATGCTTTAAGTTCCCCTGGATAGTGTGAGAATTTGAAATTGAAAAACTAAAATTAAACAGGAAGCGATATTTATGGAGAGAAGAGACTTTTTAAAAACATTGGCAGTAGCCGGAGCAGCCGTAACCGTACAACATTCAAAAGCAATGGACGTACTGGCTCAGACATTTATCAATGCCGGCGGTGATAAAGTAGATATGGTAGCCGTGATGGGCGGTGAACCGGAAGAAATGTTCCGCCGCGCCATTGCCGAACTGGGAGGAATGAAGGCCTTCGTGAAACCGGGACAGAAAGTAGCTGTGAAGCCCAATATCGGTTGGGACAAAGTGCCGGAACTGGCAGGTAACACCAACCCCAAACTGGTGGCCGAAATCGTGAAGCAATGCTTTGCAGCCGGTGCCAAAGAGGTGACCGTCTTTGACCACACCTGCGACGACTGGCAGAAGTGCTACAAAAACAGCGGTATCGAAGCCGCCGCCAAAGCTGCGGGTGCCAAGGTGATGCCCGCCCATCTGGAAAGTTACTACCGCAAGGTGGATCTGCCGCAAGGCAAGAAGATGAAGAGTGCCAAAGTACACGAAGCCATTCTGGACAGCGACGTATGGATCAACGTTCCCATTCTGAAGAATCATGGAGGCGCCAACCTGACCATGTCCATGAAGAACCACATGGGCATTGTGTGGGACCGCGGTTTCTTCCATCAGAACGACTTGCAACAGTGCATTGCCGACATCTGTACGTTGCAGAAGAAGGCGGTGCTCAACGTTGTAGATGCTTACCGCATCATGCAGACCAACGGTCCGCGCGGCCGTTCGGCATCGGACGTGACACTGACAAAAGGTTTGTTCGTTTCGCAAGACATCGTAGCAGTAGATACGGCTGCGGCAAAGTTCTTCAACCAGGTACGCGAAATGCCGCTCGACACTGTGGGGCATCTTGCCAACGGTCAGGCACTGAAACTGGGAACGATGGATCTGAATAAACTGAACATCAAACGTATTAAGATTTAATACGAAAGGATTATGTTGAAAAAAATAAGAATCGCGTTATCAGTCCTTTTCTTCGGACTGATAACGTTCTACTTTTTGGACTTTGCAGGAATACTGCCCAATAAATTCCACGTACTGGCACATCTTCAGTTTGTACCGGCACTGATGTCGCTCAGCCTCGTCATACTTGTTGCACTGATTGCGCTGACACTGGTGCTGGGGCGCATCTACTGCTCGGTGATTTGTCCGATGGGCGTGTTTCAGGATGTGGTGAACTGGATTTCGAAGAAGACGGCAAAGAAGAAGAAACGCTTCCGCTTCTCGCCTGCCAAAAATGTGTTAAGATGGGCGGTGCTGGCGGTTACTGTGCTGGCTTTTCTTTGCGGTTTCACCGTGGTGCTGGGACTGCTGGAACCATACAGTGCCTTCGGGCGCATGGTGACCAATGTATTCAAACCGGTGTATATGGCGGGAAATAATCTGCTGGAATCCGTCTTCTCCCGGTTCGGGAATTATACGTTCTATCAGGTGGATGCTTCCATAATCAGTATTTCTTCTTTTGTGATCGGACTGGTCACGTTCCTGCTTATCGGCTTCCTGGCTTGGAAGCACGGACGGACGTGGTGCAACACGATGTGTCCGGTGGGCACACTGTTGGGATTCGTCAGCCGCTTTTCGCTGTTCAAGATACGCATCGACGAGAATAAATGTACGCATTGCATGATATGCGGCACCAAGTGCAAGGCTTCTTGTATAGACAGTAAGAATCAGAAGATAGACTATACCCGTTGTGTAGATTGCTTCGACTGCCTGGGCAGTTGTAAGGAAGGTGCGTTGGTCTATTCGCTGCCCGCGGCTACGCTGAAAAAGAAGAAAGGACAGGAAAAGGAAGAACAGCCTTCGGCATCGGATCTTTCCAAACGCCGCTTTCTGTTGGCAGGCCTGACGACGGCTGCCGCCGCACCGAAGGTGATGGCGCAAGCTCAGGACGCACTTGCCACAGCTTCCGGAAAGAAGAGCGACAAGCGACTGACTCCGATAACACCTCCGGGATCTATCAGCCAGGCACATCTGCAAGCACATTGTACGTCGTGCCATCTGTGTGTAAGCAAATGTCCTTCGCATGTGTTGAAACCTGCCTTTATGGAGTATGGACTGGAAGGCGTGATGCAGCCTATGATGTACTTTGAGAAAGGCTTCTGCAACTATGACTGTACAGTATGTGGCGACGTCTGCCCCAATGGTGCCATCAAGCCGCTGACTGTAGAACAGAAGCACCTGACGCAGATGGGAAAAGTAGTGTTCTTTGAAGAAAACTGCATCGTCTACACCGACGGAACGAGCTGCGGCGCTTGTTCGGAGCACTGCCCTACGCAAGCCATCGCTATGGTGCCTTACAAAGACGGACTCACGATTCCTCACGTCAACACGGACATCTGTGTGGGATGCGGCGGCTGCGAGTACATCTGCCCTGCCCGGCCTTTCCGCGCGGTACACATCGAAGGAAACGAAGTGCAGCAAGAGGCACATCCTTTTGTAGAGGAGAAGAAGGAAGAGGTAGAGGTTGATGATTTCGGCTTCTAAGTTTTTCTTTCCCCTTTTGAACATTTTTCCTCCATTTTCCTTTTTCGCTACGATAAAATCATTAATTTCGTGCCGAATAATATAGTGTATTTTTAACATGGAGGTAACAACGAACAATTGGTTCACAAACAAATATCCGGTAGGTTTTGCATTGAGCGGGGGCTTTATCAAAGGCTTCGCCCATTTAGGAGTAATGCAATCCTTATTGGAACATGATATTAAACCCAACATACTCTCCGGCGTCAGTGCAGGTGCACTCGCCGGAGTATTTTATGCCGACGGCAACGAACCACACCAGGTACTCGAGTACTTTGCAGGACACAAGTTCCAAGACCTCACCAAACTCGTCATCCCCAAAGTCGGTCTGTTCGATTTATGCGAATTTATTGACTTCCTGAGAAGCAACCTGAAAGCCAAAAGACTGGAAGAACTGAAGATCCCCCTCATCGTTACCGCCACCGACCTTGATCATGGCCGCCTGACACACTTCCACAAAGGAGACATTGCCGAGCGCATAGCCGCCTCATGTTGTATGCCTGTATTGTTTGCCCCGGTCAAGA
The DNA here is from genome assembly GCA_902388495.1 of uncultured Bacteroides sp. Taxonomy (GTDB): domain Bacteria; phylum Bacteroidota; class Bacteroidia; order Bacteroidales; family Bacteroidaceae; genus Bacteroides. Next base: position 6,182 of record CABMPP010000046.1, read on the forward strand.
TAGAAAACACCCATTACGTAGATGGCGGTTTGCTGATGAACCTGCCGGTGACTACAATCCGCCGCGTATGCCAGAAAGTTGTAGCGGTGAACGTCAGCCCGTTACTGGCCACCGACTATAAAATGAATATCGTCAGCATTGCCCTGCGCTCCTACAACTTCATGTTCCGCTCCAACGCATTTCCCGAACGCGAAAAAGCCGATCTGCTGGTAGAGCCCTATAACCTGGAAGGATACAGTAACACGGAACTGGAGAAAGCCGAAGAAATATTCATGCAAGGTTACAATGCCGCCAACGACATACTGGAACGCCTGCAAATAGAAAAAGGCACCATCTGGAAAGACCAGGAAAAATAAGAATAAGAATTAACCATCTCTCTAATCTAACATAGAAAAGAAATGAACGACGAAAATAAACTGATTATCTATCAAGTGTTCACCCGATTATTCGGAAACAACAATAACCACTGCATCAACAACGGAGATATCACCGAGAACGGATGCGGTAAAATGGCGGATTTCACCGCCAAAGCATTAGGGGAAATAAAGAAACTCGGAGCAACGCATATCTGGTACACCGGCATCATAGAGCATGCCACACAGACCGATTACCGCCGCTACAATATCAGTCCCAGCCATCCCGCCATCGTGAAGGGAAAAGCCGGCTCGCCCTATGCCATCAAAGATTATTACGATGTAGACCCCGACCTGGCCAAAGACGTACCGGAGCGCATGAAGGAATTCGAGAACCTGGTGCAGCGCACCCATCGCAGCGGCCTGAAGGTTATCATCGACTTTGTACCCAACCACGTGGCACGCCAATATCATTCGGACTCCCAACCCGACGGAACTTCGCAGCTGGGAGCCAACGATGATACCAATTATGCATTCAGTCCGTACAACAATTTTTACTATATCCCGCAATCGGAACTGCACGGCCAGTTCGACATGAAAGGCTCCGCCTCCGAATTCTACAAGGAATTCCCCGCCAAGGCTACCGGCAACAACCGCTTTGATGCCTATCCCAACATTACCGACTGGTACGAAACAGTAAAACTGAATTACGGTGTGGATTATCAGAATGGCGGCACCTGCCACTTCAACCCCATCCCCGACACATGGACCAAAATGCTGGACATCATGCTGTTCTGGGCAAGCAAAGAGATAGACGGTTTCCGTTGCGACATGGCAGAAATGGTACCCGTTGAGTTCTGGGAATGGGCTGTTCCACAGGTCAAAGCACAATATCCTTCGCTGCTGTTCATTGCCGAGGTTTATAATCCCAACGAATACAAGAACTACCTCTTCCGAGGCAAATTCGACTATCTATATGACAAAGTGGGACTTTATGACACCCTGCGTGCCATCGTCTGCGGCTACGAGTCGGCAACAGCCATAAGCCGCTCCTGGCAGAACCTGGGAGGTATCGAAAAGCGCATGCTGAACTTTCTGGAAAATCATGACGAACAGCGTATCGCATCCGATTTCTTTGCCGGCAATCCGCGTAAAGCAATCCCCGCACTTATCGTATCGGCTTGCATGAACACAAATCCGATGATGATCTACTTTGGACAAGAATTTGGCGAACTGGGCATGGACAGCGAAGGCTTCAGCGGCAGAGACGGACGTACCACGATCTTTGACTATTGGAGTGTAGACACGATCCGCCGTTGGCGCAATGGCGGCAAGTTTGACGGCAAGATGCTGACCGAGGACCAAAAGCACCTGTACAATATTTACCAACGGGTACTGACACTCTGTAATAAAGAAAAAGCAATCGCCCAAGGCGCTTTCTTCGATCTGATGTATGCCAACGTGAACGGATGGCGCTTCAATGAAAACAAGCAATATACGTTCTTGCGCCAGTGCGGAAGGGACTTATTGCTGATTGTTGTAAACTTCGACCACATATCCGTCGATCTTGCCATCAACATCCCGTCTCATGCCTTCAACTTCCTGCAAATACCGCAGATGGATAAGTATGAAGCCACAGACCTGCTCAGTGGAAAGAAAGAAACAATCAGCCTGCTTCCCTACAAAGCTACCGAAGTCTCGGTAGAAGGATACAGCGGGAAGATTTTGAAGGTAAAGCTATAAGGACAATAAATAGGATAGAGTGATAAAACAGGCAATTTATCACTCTATCTTTTCCCGCAACCTATACAGTCTTGTTATCGCCGCATTATAGAATGCATCCGGATAGTGCGCCTCTATATCACTCAAATTAGCCTCTACATATCGATTTACATCCACAATATTCTCAGCTTCACTCAATCTCAGTTCCTGGGGGAAAGATGCGGTTCTCGCCCACTCCATCAGCGCTTTAACGCTTTCTTCATCATATTTATATTCAGCCATATTTCACATATTTTCTCGCAAAGATATAACAATTACTAAAGTTATTTCCATCTGCGTGAACAAAATCTGAATTTGTCGTGTTATATAGATGTGTTTTTCATAGTATTAGATATAAGATTAATTAAAAGACGTACCCGCTTGTGATAAGTAAGTACATCAAAAACAGAAGCGTCTGTTTGATTGATAAATGTGTAAGGAGCATCGGTTTACCAGAGCCGATGCTTTTTTTTGCCCATCTATGCCGTTTGTTAGAAAAATTATCGTAATTTTGGCAAATGATTAGGAAAGAATTATGATATGAATATTCCAGTTATATTTCAATTTTTAAAAGAACTGTCCGCAAACAACAACCGTGAATGGTTCAACGCACATCGGGAACAATATGAAGCAGCCCGTAACGAGTTTGAGAACTTGCTCACCGTCATTATCTCCCGAATCTCTCTGTTCGACGAAAGCATCCGTGGTGTAGAGGCCAAAGACTGTACCTACCGCATCTATCGCGACACACGTTTCTCGGAAGACAAGACTCCCTACAAGACGCACCTCGGAGGCTACATCAACGCCAAAGGAAAGAAGTCCGACCACTGCGGCTACTACGTGCACCTGGAACCGGGAAACTGCCTGCTGGCAGGAGGAAGCTATTGCCTGCCTTCCCCGATACTGAAAGCAATACGGCAAGCTGTGTACGACAATATCGACGAGTTCCGGGGCATTGTGGAAGATCCTGCTTTCAAACAATACTTCCCTGTTATCGGAGATAACTTCCTGAAAACAGCCCCGAAAGGCTTTCCTAAAGATTTTCCGTACTTGAAGTACCTGCAATGCAAGGAATATACCGTTGCCTGCAATCAGCCGGACAACTTCTTCCTCGCTCCCGATTTCCTGGATCGCATAGACGACATCTTCAAGCAAATGAAGCGTTTCTCCGATTTCATGAACTACACAATAGACGACTTTGAATAATTTACCTATATTATAACTAACTTAAAACATTTGATTTATGGTAGTAGACAGACTTGAAAACATAGAAAAATATGCTTCGCTGAATCCTCTGTTCGCCGAGGCCATCGCTTTCTTGAAATCGAACGATCTGAACGCTTTGGAAATTGGTAAAACAGAACTGAAAGGCAAAGATTTGCTGGTCAATGTAGCACAAACAAACCCCAAGGCGAAGGAAGATGCCAAGCTGGAAACTCACAGAGATTTTATTGACATTCAGATTCCCCTGTCCGGTACGGAAGTAATGGGATACACAGCCGCCAAAGACTGCGTGCCTGCCGATGCTCCTTACAATGAAGCGAAAGACATCACTTTCTTCGAAGGATTGGCCGAGGACTATATTGCAGTGAAGCCCGGCATGTTTGCCATCTTCTTCCCACAAGACGGACACGCCCCCGGCATCACCCCCGAAGGTGTAAAGAAAGTGATTGTAAAAGTAAAAGCATAAATATATCAAATTACCCAAAACTCATCCTTTATGGAAACATTGAATTTGATTAAAAATGACCCATGGCTGGAGCCGTTTGCCGATGCCATCAACGGACGTCATCAGCATGCCGTAGAAAAGGAAGCCGAATTGACCAACAAAGGGAAACAAACTCTGTCGGATTTTGCATCCGGTTACCTATACTTCGGCCTGCACCGCACGAACGACGGCTGGACTTTCCGCGAATGGGCGCCCAATGCTACCCAAATCTTCCTTGTCGGCACTTTCAACGGCTGGAAAGAAGAAAAGAAATACAGCCTGAAGCGTAAAGCAGATGGCATCTGGGAAATAAAACTCCCTGCCGATGCCATCAAACACGAAGACCTGTACAAGCTGATGGTACACTGGGATGGCGGCCAGGGCGAACGCATCCCTGCATGGGCCACCCGCGTAGTGCAAGATGAACAGACCAAGATATTCAGTGCACAAGTATGGGCACCGGAGAAGCCGTACAAAATGAAGAAACGTGCCTTCAAGCCGTCCATCGATCCACTGCTGATCTACGAATGCCACATCGGCATGGCACAGCAGGAAGAAAAGGTGGGAAGCTACAGGGAATTCCAGGAAAAGGTTCTTCCCCGCATAGCCAAAGAAGGCTACAACTGCATACAGATTATGGCCATCCAGGAGCATCCGTACTACGGTAGCTTCGGCTATCACGTATCCAGTTTCTTTGCAGCATCTTCCCGCTTCGGCACTCCGGAAGAACTGAAAGAACTGATCGACACCGCTCACAGCATGGGCATCGCCGTTATCATGGACATCGTTCATTCGCATGCCGTAAAGAACGAAGTAGAAGGCTTGGGTAACTTTGCCGGTGACCCTAACCAATACTTCTACCCCGGCGGACGTCGCGAGCATCCGGCATGGGATTCACTCTGCTTTGATTATGGTAAGAATGAAGTAATCCACTTCCTGCTGTCCAACTGCAAGTTCTGGCTGGAAGAGTATCACTTCGACGGCTTCCGCTTCGATGGCGTAACTTCCATGCTGTATTACAGCCACGGGCTGGGCGAAGCATTCTGCAACTACGGAGACTATTTCAACGGTCATCAGGACGATAACGCCATCTGCTACCTGACGCTTGCCAACCGTGTAATCCACCAGGTTAATCCGAAAGCCATCACCATTGCCGAAGAAGTATCGGGCATGCCGGGACTGGCAGCCAAATACGAAGACGGTGGCTATGGATTCGATTATCGCATGGCCATGAATATCCCCGATTACTGGATCAAGACCATCAAAGAAAAGATTGACGAAGACTGGAAGCCGTCCAGCATGTTCTGGGAAGTGACCAACCGACGGAAGGATGAAAAGACAATCTCCTATGCCGAAAGCCATGACCAGGCCCTGGTAGGCGACAAGACTATCATTTTCCGTCTGATTGACGCCGACATGTACTGGCACATGCAGAAGGGAGACGAGAATTACGTGGTAAACCGCGGTATCGCCCTCCACAAGATGATACGCCTGCTGACGGCCACTACCATCAACGGCGGCTACCTCAACTTCATGGGCAACGAATTCGGGCATCCGGAATGGATTGACTTCCCGCGCGAAGGTAACGGCTGGTCGTGCAAATATGCCCGCCGTCAATGGGACTTGGTAGACAATCAGAACCTGGCATACCACTACATGGGCGATTTTGATGCTGCCATGCTGGAAGTAGTGAAGAGTGTAAAGAGTTTCCAAAACACTCCGGTTCAGGAAATATGGCACAATGATGGCGACCAAATACTGGCATATATGCGTAAGGATTTAGTGTTCGTATTCAACTTCAACCCCAAACAATCCTTCACGGATTATGGCTTCCTGGTTCCTGCCGGTTCCTATGAAGTAATTCTGAACACGGACAATCCGGCATACGGTGGCAATGGACTGACGGACGATACGATCAAGCATTTCACAATCCACGATCCGTTGTATAAGAATGAAAAGAAAGAATGGCTGAAGCTCTATATTCCTGCACGTACTGCAGTTGTATTGAGAAGAACCAAATAAAGGGAACATACCTAAAAAAGAGAGGCAGATATCCGATTGAGATATCTGCCTCTTTTCTTGCTATGCTTTAATTCTTATTTCAATTGATTGTTGATGAAATCCAGCATTGTCTTTGCATTATCCATCATTTTCTTTTGAGCCGGCTTGTCGGCAGAGAGCAGCGGAATGAGCTTATCCAAATATCCTTTGGCTTCCTTAAACTCTACTTTAGCCTTTTCAGCATCAGTCTTTAGAGTATTGGCGCCCTGGGCATAATAAAGAGAACCCAAGCTGTTGAGAGCATTTACATTGTCGGGCTGAATGGCGATTGCTTGTTTGTAAGCTTCCTCTGCTGCATCAACCTTCTTGGCCTTTTGTGCCATAATACCTTGGTTTACATAATAAGTGGCATACAATTTTGTCAGAGTCTTGTTGCCGGGCACTGCTTCCAGGCCTTCCTTCAAAGTAGCAACGTACTCATCGTTTTTCTTCAAGTCTTTCAATGCACCGGCTTTGCCTATGTATGCATTAGCCAGATTATACTTTTTCTGTACGGCGATATCGAAATATTTCAAAGCCTCTGCCGGCTGCTTAATCTTATCGGCACAAACGCCACAGTTATATGCAATTACAGAATCTTGATTGTTCGTTTGTGTCAAATAAGTACTAAATTTGGTATAGGCTTCCTGGTAGTTTTTGGCTTCAAGAGCCGCTTTACCTTCGTTGACCAATTGGGCAGGGTCAGCATTCTGCGCAAAAAAACTTGTGGCTGCACAACACAGTGCAATAGATAAGATTAATTTTTTCATATGCTTTAATTAATTTAAAAGTTGATTCCCAAAGTTAGCTTACTATGACATAGAAGCAAAACCTTTTTACTTTTTTTGAGGTTTTTAGTATAGCCGTAACAAGTGTTACTTTACGTAAACAGTGTAAAGTATTTATAGGTAAAGCGAAATAGATGATGTATTCGGGGCAAACAGATAATGCGTTAGGCTGAAACAGACGGTCTGTTTCGATGCAACAGATGATGCGTTTCGTCAGTGGTGCAGATATGGTAGAATTTCAGAAACAAGAAAGCCGCACGTATTTGAAAATCAAACATTTGCGGCTTTTACTTGTGATTCCGTTGCGATTAAATATATAAAATCAATAGAAATCAATTAATATGCTAATCCATTGTGAAATAAGTTGTTTTAAAACTTTATAATTGTATTATATTGCATAAGATTTTATTAAATCGCATATTTGCGGACAAAAAACAAATGGTTTGTCCGCACATGCTTATCATGCGGACTAAAATATTTCATATGGCAAAGATAAATATAACTCTATCATCGTTGATTAATGATTCCGGTAAAAGTGAAATCCTTTTTCGGATCAATATTAATAGAGATATAAGAATAAGGGTGAAATCCGGTATATTTGTATATCCAAATAGGTTCAAAAATGGCGCCATTACTCTTCCACGATTGGAAGATGGAAAAGGAACACGAAAAAACATGTTAGAAGCCAGCATCGCATTGGCAAATCTAACTACAACAATCATTAATTTCATTGAAACCAGCAAAAATGCGACAAAAGAAGATTTGGTTTTATTAATCGACAAATTTCACAACCCACAAAAGTATATTGTTGAAGAGAAACGGAAAGAATCCATGTGCAGTATATTCCGACAGTATGTTGACGGATGGCTAAATACAGGTGTAATAGGTCCCGGTAGAAAGAAGCATTACGATGTAGTCATACGAGAATTGACGAGATTCTTCATCATCAACGGAATTGATGGATTACCGGTTGATGAATTCAATAAGGAGTATATTCTAAAGTTCCGTGAGTTTTTGCGTAAAGAATATACCTTGGTCGAAAAATATCCCGAACTATATACAGAAATGAACAAACGGAATATACCATCAAAGGAAAGGAGCCAAAATACAATTGCTGAAAAGCTTTTGTTACTTCAAGCATTCATGGTAGAGCTCGAGAGTAATGATGTGATCCCTGTATCTCCATTCCGCAAAATAGGAAAGGAAAAAGAGGCTATAATAAAGCAGCAATACGATGAACCTATTTTCCTGACTAAAGCAGAATTTAATGCAGTCTTGACTAAAGATTGTCCTAAAGCATTGCAACGGGTAAAAGATATATTTATAGTACAATGCTGCTTCGGTTGCCGTGTTGGAGACTTTAGGCGGCTTACCTTTGACAATATAGGCGTTGAAGAAGGAATACCTTATATTCATTATCTGCCCCAGAAAACACACAAGGATGGACTTATACGTACCGAGATAAAAACTCCTATAATTAGAATTGCCTATGATATTATTATGAAGTACAAGGATGAACTACCAAATAATGCCTTACTCCCCTATTATCCTGATGGTAATGGTGAAACTGGATATAATTATCAGATAAAAAAATTACTTGAATACTGTGAGATAAGCCGGAAAGTAGCAATATTCAGTACGGCATTGGGGACTAACGAATATAAATCGATCTATGAAGTTGCAAGCAGCAAACTCGCTCGTAAAACTCATGTCGATTTGATGAACAAGGTGCAAGTTAATAAATATGCCGCGGGACTTCATGCGAAGAATAGTGGTGCAGTAGATAGATATACCAATATGGGAGTTAAAGAACGTTTTGTCCTTATGTGCGCGGCATTTGGATGTGAACCATACAAAGTAGATAATGAATTACGCCCTATTTGAGTTATCATACTTAGTGAACTACCGCTAAACTGAAGATTTAGGGATTTTCAAATGCAATTTTTTATAAATTGTCCGACACTTTTTTGGTTATGTTTTGTAGAAGCAATGTCGCATCTACATAAAAATAATATTATGGACAGAATTATTAAAAATTGCTCATGCTCATTACAGGTATGGTGGGGTGATGAACCGGTTTACGAAGAAAGAAACATCTACTTCAACAACAAAAAAGAAGTAAAAGAGTACTTAAATGGGAAACTACAATCCTACAAAGGAGAGATGATTGAGTGCTATGTTTACCAATATCAGAAAGGTAAGCCTCACGAGGCACTTGTCGTTCTTGAAATTAAGTAATTAGTAAAAGAGAGGGGCAGCTGGATAAACTACCCCTTTCACAAATTCTCTACCTATATAACCTATTCTACCTCAGATATAATTATTCAACGCAAATGAGAACATCTTTTTAGCTTTCATAAAAATCACAAATGTAAGCAACTTGATATGGTTCTCTTTGTTTATACGTTCAAATGAAGAATATAGAAATACATAGCATAGATGTTTCTACCAGTCTTCCGCTACAATATGCAGACGAAGGTATTCGTGCCGGATTTCCAAGTCCTGCTCAGGATTATATGGAGCAAGCTATAGACTTGAACAAAGAGCTAATCAAACATCCGGCCAGTACTTTCTACGGCCGTGTGGTCGGTGATTCCATGAAAGACGAAGGGATAGAGGAAGGAGATATACTTGTCATAGATAAATCGCTTGAATTATTGGATAATGATTTAGCCGTATGTTTTATAGACGGGGAGTTTACCGTAAAACGAGTGAGATTAGAACCGGATGCTGCTTGGCTGGTTCCGTCAAACCCGGACTATCCCTTGATAAAAGTAACCAAAGATAATGAATTTATAGTATGGGGAATAGTAACCTATACAATCAAGAAAAACCGGAGGAAAAGATAATGTTTGGATTGTTGGACTGCAACAACTTTTACGCTTCCTGCGAACGGGTATTCAACCCATCACTCAACGGGAAACCAGTTGTCATATTATCAAATAACGACGGATGTGTTATTGCACGATCCAACGAAGCCAAGGCATTAGGTATAAAGATGGGAGTACCGGTATTCCAAATCAAAGATGAAATCATAAAGTATGGTATAGCTGTCTTTTCTTCTAACTACACACTTTACGGTGACATGTCCGCTCGGGTAATGGCAATTCTCACATCTTTGGCTCCAGAAATTGAAATCTATTCCATTGACGAAGCTTTTATAAACTTAGACGGTGTCCCCAATCTACAAGACATTGGCACTGATATAGTGAACAAGGTGTATAAAGGTACCGGCATCCCCGTAAGCTTAGGGATTGCCCCTACTAAGACCCTCGCAAAAATGGCTAACAAGTTCGCGAAGAAATACCCTGCATATAATCGTGTTTGTATCATCGATACAGACGAAAAGCGAGAAAAGGCTTTAAGGCTGTTCGATATTGGCGATGTATGGGGCATCGGTCGCCGGCAAGCCGTCAAACTTGAAAAACAGGGCATTAAAACAGCCTTTGATTTTACAGAATTACCTGGCTCATGGGTACGCAAGAACTTGACAGTAGTCGGTGAAAGAACTTGGAAAGAACTTCGCGGAATATCATGTATTGACATGGAAACTGCACCACCAGCCAAAAAGCAAATATGCACCTCGCGAAGCTTCGGCAGAATGGTAGAAGATATGGAAACGATGTCTGAAGCTATTGCAACGTATGCGTCTACGTGTGCCCGGAAACTTCGGCAACAGAAGTCTTATGCCCTGTCGCTCATGGTATTCATACATACTAATAACTTCCGAGAAGACCTTCCCCAATACTGGAAGAATACCGTTATTCAACTTCCGGTTCCTACTTCGGATACACTGGAAATTGTTCACTACGCCCTTGAGGGGTTAAAGAACATCTTTATACAGGAATATCAATACAAGAAAGCAGGTGTCATCATCACTGAGATAGGAACAAGTGCCCAACTTGGACTTTTTGACACTGTAAACCGCGAGAAGCGGGAGAAGTTGATGCAAGCAATTGATAAAGTAAACAGCAAATATCAACACCTTATAAAGCTGGCAGTACAAGGTTCAGGAAGAGACTGGAAACTTAAACAAGAACAGCTCTCCAAACGTTATACTACTGATATCGATGAAATTATAACCGTAAATTGTAAGTAATATGTGTTTCCACAATTCCATGTCAGCAAAAGCCATCAAACTGGCAGCTCGCTACGGACGCAAGTCAGATATCGTTGAAATATATCAAGATATTCTTAACGAGCAGTATCATGTGAATGCTTTCAATTTCCCAAAATATCCAGTTATCACGACCTCGGACGAAGTGCAAGTATTCAATTGGGGGTTGATACCTTTCTGGGTGAAAACAGAGGAAGATGCAGATGAAATCAAGAGAATGACGCTCAACGCGCGCGCTGACACAATCTTTGAGAAACCTTCCTTTCGGGAGCCGATTATCAAGAAACGCTGTATAGTACCATCAACAGGTTACTTTGAATGGCGGCATGAAGGAAGCAAGAAGATACCCTACTACATTTACCTGAAAGATGAGCCTATTTTCTCAATGGCCGGTATATATGATACATGGATTGATAAAGAAACCGGGGAAGAACATTCCACATTCTCAATCATAACTACCGATGCAAACCCTCTTACAGATTACATACACAATACAAAACATAGGATGCCGGCAATACTATCTCCCGAAGATGAAGAAAAATGGCTGAAACCTGACTTGTCGAAGGAAGAAATAGCGTCTTTATTGAAACCGTATAATGCAGATCAGATGGACGCCTATGTTATTAGGAACGATTTTATGAAGAAAGTCTCAACAGATGAAGCTATATTGAAAAGAGCATAAGGAAAAGACAGCTTATTGCTATCCACTACCTTCGGTACTACTTGGGGAGCTATCGCTATCAACGTAATGTGATATCCCTATTTGTACCCAACTATCAGCTTGACCAATAGTTATAGCAGGACCATTATCATTTCTAAACCGCACTCGATAATGATGCCCTGCAGAATCAGTTTGAGTTGCTGCAACACGTGTCCCGCGTGGTACCGCCCATTGCAGTATTAATTGCTCAAGTTCATATGCAGAACCAGCAAAAACTACAGGATTTGATAACCTAGTTGCTAATTGTGCTACAAGTTTATTTTGAAAGCAAATATCATTGCATGTATTATTTTCTACTTTACCCCTAATTGTCAAAGCAGTACGATTATCAGCAAACCTTTTTAATTGCTTATTGTGTTGACTGTTACTAGCAATCGCCCTACTCAGCTGATTCCTTTGTTCCCTTCCATATTCTGCCATACTATATAGTTTTAAAGTGTTGGATAAAGATAGGCAATATGCAGCAGATTTCAAAAAGAATTTTGCGAACGACATAAAAGAGGGGGTGAACGACAGAAAACGGGGAATGAACGGAAAAAGAACTTCATTTATTGGGGCACAAAAAAGCCCCGACTTTTCAGCCGAGGCACCACTTATCAAGATAAGTGACTTCTACTTTAATTTCTTGTATATTATCAATCCAGCGAGCAACGCAAACAAACAAGCATATACATCTATCTTGTGCAAGTCCCACCAAGACATTTCTACGGCCTTTTCTTTCTCTGATAAGGCAAGGTCTAACCGCCGCTTCAAGTCGGACACTTCTTCGACCAACCTCTGTATAGTAAGATTCAGCTTCGTATCGGTAGTATTGGTTTCCTTATCCGCTTTATCCGCCTTTGTCTCACTGATAACAGTTGGGTATTGTTTACCTGTGCTGTCAGGCGGTGACAAGTAAACGGTCTTGTTCTCTACTTTGAGATTAGACAGCTTTTCGCTTGTCTCTTTACGCACTAACTGCATATTTACAAGCAGAGAGTCCATACGTGACTGCATCTGTTGCAATGTTCCTGAGTAGTCAATCTGTGTATCTCGGTCTGTGTTCTTTGGAGTGGCACACCCGGCCAGCGATAGAGTAATCCCCATAACTGCAAGCGCAAGAAGTCCAATAATAAAAAGACGGCGTATCTTCAAATACTTCTGACGCAGCATATACTCTTCCCAAGCTTTCCGATTTTTCTCAGAATCCCAAGCAAAATATTTCATAGAGCATGAAAGCTGCTCGTTTATAGGATGTGTATTCATAAGGCAAGCACTTGTTTACGATTAGCATCCCCTCGGTAACTGACATGCACCCAAGCGAAGTTTTTTTCGTCAATTAACTGGTCAAAGGGAAGACCGAGTGACTGGATCATATAGAATAGTCTCTTATTTTCTGCAGGGCTTCCTCCGGTGATATCCGCAGCCCGTCCAGTTATATGGTCACTGGTAACACTTCCCTTTACGGCTTTATTCAGAGCGGGACAACGGAAGCCGCTGTTTACCCGTATAGGTTTGCCATAAGCCTCCCGCAACGGATCAAGCACATTATCTACTAATGCAGTCAAGTTGGCTACATGTTCTTGTTTGCATCGATTGTCAATGCGCAAGCGGTCGGCTGTTTCAGACTTTACCAATTCCGCGATTGTAAAATACTTCATTTCTTTTCCTCCTTATCTTTCGGGTTCTGCCCGATACGTCCTGAGCAATCACTCTTATAGCATCGAAGCCCCTTGTAATACACAATTTTGCTTTTCAGCTCTGAAATCTCGTTGCACTTGGTGTTTATCACCTCGCTATGGTTTCGAGCCTCGCTCTGTACCTTATCCAGTAAAGCGAAGTAATCCTCCTGATACTTCGATAGCTTGCTCAGTAGATAGTCGTATTGATCTTGCTGCAAATCAATATCCTTCTTCTTTGCTCCAATCGTAGCATCATCCGCTTCTGCCCGGAGTTTATCTCTCTGCGTTCTGAAATAGATTATCTGAAAGATATTCAGACCACCTAACGATGTTGCGATGATTCCTAAAATCCAATCCATTTTCTTACCTTATATAAAATATTAGTACTACATTTGTGCCTCTTGATTTGGGGAAACCCATTTTTTTTGTTGATTCTACCCGTCTTACTCGTGATGAGCAGGGCGGGATTTTTTATTTCCACAGATATTTTATCCAGGCGAAATATTGGGAGTTCTCCAGATAATTCGGATTGTACTCGTTGTCGTAGGCTTCGCGCTCGAAGGAAACAGCCTTGTATGCCTTCTTGGAATCCCGCAGGATGAACAGCCGAACCAGCCACTCAGCGCCGTACCACAGATAGAAAACGATCCCTGCCAACAGAAACCACCATACTGAGATGTCGAATAGGAGCACTAACAGCCAGATCAGCATGCCGGATGCAACGGCCATTTCTATCCACTGCCGGGCATGCGTACACTCATGGTTCCTAACATACTGCCGCATTTCTGACTCCTTTAGTTCACTAACCACGAACGGGCCGAGAGTGATTGTGTCACAACTACTCAGACACAGCAACACCTTGGCTACGCGATTGTCATAAAATACCTTCTTCATACTTCTTTCCTTTAAAATATACCTCCAACCACAGGATTGTCGGACAACTGCATAAAAAAAGAGCTCGGCGACAACATAAGTTGCCACTAAGCTCTTGGTTATGAAGCAAAGATACTATTATTTCCACGCAATACAAAATAGCGGAAGTGTTTTTTCTACCACAGTCCTATCAGGACTC
>CABMPP010000047.1 GCA_902388495.1 uncultured Bacteroides sp.
TGTGCAAGTCCCTTCGGATGTGAAACCCCTCCGCCCTACGGGCACCTCCCCTTTCAGGCGGAGGAGTTTGAGATACTCCGTAAATTCCCATTTATGAACTATATATAGAAACTATAATCAAAGAATTAATATTATGAGAAAACTGTTTGTACTGATTTGCTTTTTGAGCAGCGTGTGCTGGATGCAGGCTAAAGACTTCACCCAGTACGTCAGCCCTCTTGTGGGCACTTTATCTACTTTCGAACTTTCTACAGGTAATACCTATCCCGCCATTGCACGTCCCTGGGGCATGAACTTCTGGACTCCGCAAACCGGCAAGATGGGCGATGGCTGGCAGTATGTATACACCGCCAATAAAATCCGTGGTTTTAAACAGACCCATCAGCCCAGTCCCTGGATCAACGACTACGGTCAATTCTCCATCATGCCCGTTGTAGGCAAACCTGAGTTTGACGAAGACAAGCGTGCCAGCTGGTTTTCCCATAAAGGCGAGGTCGCTTTGCCTCATTATTATAAGGTGTATCTGGCAGAGCATGATGTAGTGACCGAGTTTACTCCTACCGACCGTGCTGTCCTGTTCCGTTTCACTTTTCCGGAGAACGAACACTCTTACATCGTTGTAGATGCTTTCGATAAAGGCTCTTACATCAAGATACTGCCCGAACAGAACCGTATCATCGGCTATACCACCCGCAACAGTGGCGGTGTTCCCGAGAACTTCAAGAACTATTTCGTGGTAGAGTTTGACAAGCCCTTCACTTATCGTGCTTCCGTTGCCGACGGTGTTCTGCAAGAAAACCAGAACGAGCAGACTGCCGGACATGCAGGTGCCATTATCGGCTTTAAGACCCGTAAAGGGGAAATCGTCCATGCACGTGTTGCTTCTTCCTTCATTAGTCCGGAGCAGGCCGAGCGCAATCTGAAAGAATTGGGCAATGATAGCTTCGATGCTTTGGTGCAGAAAGGGCAGGATGCCTGGAATCAGGTCCTGGGTAAGATAGAAGTAGAAGGCGGCAACCTCGATCAGTATCGCACTTTCTATTCCTGCTTGTATCGTTCGGTGCTTTTCCCCCGTGCTTTTTATGAGTTCGATGAGGCTGGTAATCCGGTTCATTACAGTCCTTATAACGGACAGGTATTGCCGGGCTATATGTACACTGATACCGGTTTTTGGGATACTTTCCGTTGCTTGTTCCCTTTCCTCAACCTGATGTACCCTTCAGTAAACAAGCAAATTCAGGAAGGTCTTATCAATACTTATAAGGAAAGCGGTTTCTTCCCTGAATGGGCCAGTCCCGGACATCGTGGCTGTATGATTGGTAACAACTCCGCCTCCATCCTTGCCGATGCCTATCTGAAAGGCGTTAAGGTGGATGATGTGAAGACGCTTTACGAAGGCTTGATTCACGGAACCAACAACGTGCATCCCGAAGTTTCCTCCACCGGCCGTCTCGGCTATGAATATTACAATGAATTGGGCTATGTACCCTACGATGTCAATATCAATGAGAATGCCGCCCGCACCTTGGAGTACGCTTACGATGACTGGTGTATTTATCAGATGGCCAAAGCCCTGGACCGTCCGAAGAAGGAACAGAAACTCTTCGCCGAACGTGCCATGAACTATAAGAACGTATTCGACAAGGAAAGTAAACTGATGCGCGGTCGTAACAAAGATGGTAAGTTCCAGTCTCCTTTCTCACCGCTGAAGTGGGGAGATGCCTTCACGGAAGGTAACAGTTGGCACTATTCATGGTCAGTATTCCACGATCCGCAAGGCTTGATAGACTTGATGGGCGGCAAGGAATCGTTCGTTCAGATGCTCGACTCCGTCTTCATCGTGCCTCCTTTGTTTGACGACAGCTATTACGGCCAGGTTATCCACGAGATTCGTGAGATGACGGTGATGAACATGGGTAATTATGCTCACGGCAATCAGCCTATCCAACACATGATCTACATGTACAACTATGCCGGTCAGCCGTGGAAAGCGCAATATTGGTTGCGCCAGGTAATGAACCGCATGTACACTGCTGGTCCCGACGGATATTGTGGCGACGAGGATAACGGGCAGACTTCTGCCTGGTATGTATTCTCTGCTTTGGGCTTCTATCCTGTTTGTCCGGGCACGGATGAGTATGTCTTGGGTGCTCCTTTGTTTAAGAAAGCAACGCTCCACTTTGAAAACGGCAACTCAATGACCATTGACGCTGCGGATAATACTTCCGATAATATCTATATCGAATCTCTCCAGCTCAATGGCAATGACTATACGAAGAATTATCTGAAGCACGGTGATCTGCAACGTGGCGGTGTCTTGAAGTTTAACATGGGCAATCAGCCTAATATGCAGAGAGGTACGCAACAGGAAGACCTTCCGTATTCTTTTTCTAACGAGATAAAGAAATAAGCATATAGTAATAATCCATTAATAGACAAGGCTGTCTCAAAAAACGGTTTTACTATCATTTTGTTCTTTTGTAGAGAACTTTATGAAGATTTTCTCCTACTTGTATGTGGAAAGCAGAATCTTCATTAAGTGCTGAATGACAGAATGGTACGCAAATCGGTTATTTGGGACAGCCTTTTCTTTTTATGGTTAACGAAAAAAAATATCTTTTTGGCTAAGTGTATTTTCAGGCACTGTTGTTTTATATACGAAAGCGAGAGAATGAATCTCTTGAAGTAACCATATGTATAACCTATAAATTTTGTTTATGAAAGACAATCATGCTTTTCAAAGTTCGACTTTCATGCGGGCTTTATTAGTCTTGTTGTTCATGGCGGTTTCTGTTCAGTGGGGTTTTGCCCAGTTGAACTTGAATGTGTCCCGTGCTACACTAGGAACAGTCATCGAACAAATCAAATCTCAATCAAAGTATCAATTTTTTTGTGACGACAAGCTGGCGGCATTGTCAGTAGAAAACGTCAAGGTGAAGGATGCATCCATAGAAGACGCTTTGAATGCCATTCTCAAAGGGAAAAACATCTCGTATAAGGTAGAGGACAACATCGTTTATCTTTCAGAGAAAATCGCTTCACAACAAGAAGGTAACCAGCAAGGCAAGGAACGTACGATTACGGGCGTCGTGTCGGATGACATGGGACCGCTGATTGGCGTCAACGTGTTGGTAAAAGGCAGCAGCAACGGTTGTATCACCGACCTGGACGGTAACTTCACGCTGACAACGACCGAAGCAAACCCCGTCATTGTGCTTTCCTACATTGGCTATAAGTCGCAGGAAATTGCTGTGAAAGGTTCGGAACCTATCAATGTAATGATGGAGAATGATACGCAAATGATCGAAGAGGTGGTAGTTACCGCTCTCGGTATCAAGCGTGCTACGAAAGCGTTGAGCTACAATGTGCAGGAAGTGAAGAGTGACGAGCTGACTCGTGTAAAGGATGCCAACCTTGTAAACTCTTTGTCCGGTAAGGTGGCCGGTGTTACTATCAATGCCAGTTCCTCCGGTGTGGGTGGTGCCAGTAAGGTAGTGATGCGTGGTACGAAAGGTATCGACCAGTCCAGCAACGCCCTGTATGTAATCGACGGTGTGCCTATGTTCAATCTTTCAGGTGAAGGCGGCCAGGAATTCGACTCCAAAGGCTCTTCGGAAGCTATTGCCGACATCAACCCGGAAGATATCGAATCCATGTCTGTACTGACGGGTGCTGCCGCTGCCGCTTTGTATGGTAGCCACGCTGCCAACGGTGCCATTGTCATCACTACAAAGAAAGGTAAAGAAGGACGTCTGAGTGTAACCGTATCGCAGAATACAGAATTCCTCCGTCCGTTTGTTACTCCCAAGTTCCAAAACTCATACGGTACGGGTGACCTGATGGCCAGCTCCGGTTCTGTAGAAAGAAGCTGGGGTAATAAACTGAACTCTTCCAACTATATGGGATTCAACCCTATAAATGACTTCCTGAGAACCGGTGTTGTAGCTACTGAGACTGTATCTTTGTCTACCGGTACGGAAAAGAACCAGACTTACTTCTCTGCAAGTGCCGTAAATTCTGCAGGTATGGTTCCTAACAACGATTACGACCGTTATAACTTTACGTTCCGTAACACCACTTCTTTCTTGAACGATAAGATGACCCTGGACGTAAGTGCTTCTTATATCAAGCAGAAAGACCAGAATATGGTTAACCAGGGTACTTACTCCAACCCGTTGGTTACAGCTTACTTGTTTCCGCGTGGTGACGACTGGAACGAGGTCAAGATGTATGAACGTTGGGATACTTCACGCAACATCTATACGCAATATTGGCCGCAAGGTATCGATACCTTTACGGGACAGAACCCTTACTGGATTGCATACCGCAACCTGCGTGAGAACAACAAAGACCGCTATATGCTGAGTGGTAGTCTGAACTACAAGATTCTGGACTGGTTGAGCGTAGCAGGCCGTATCCGTGTAGACAACTCTAACAGTACTTATACTGAAAAGCTGTATGCCACCAGTAACACAACGCTGACCGAAGGTTCTAATAACGGTTTGTACGGCATCTCTACTACAGCCGACAGACAAACTTATGCCGACTTCATGGTGAACATCAACAAGAACTTCGGTGAAGACTTCAGTTTCCAAGCCAACATCGGTGCTTCTTTGTCGGATATGCAGCAAGACGTACTGCAGAACCGTGGTCCTATCAGTGAAGACGGTATTCCTAACGTATTCAACGTATTCCAGTTGGACGACAGCAAGACGAAGCGTACACAGTCCGGTTTCCATGATCAGACTCAATCTCTCTTTGCCAGTGTTGAATTGGGATATAAGAGCATTTACTATCTGACCCTGACCGGACGTTCGGACTGGCCTTCACAGTTGGCAGGTCCTAACTCTACACAGAGTGCCTTCCTTTATCCTTCAGTCGGTGGTTCTGTTATTTTGTCCGAACTGTTGAAGTTGCCCGAGCAGATTTCCTTCTTGAAGGTACGCGGTTCATTCGCTTCCGTCGGTCTTCCTTTCCCGCGCTTCCTGGCCAATCCTACTTACTCCTGGGATAACTCCAATAAGGTATGGCAGTCAAAGCGTAACTATCCGATGTACAACCTGAAACCGGAGCGGACAGACTCATGGGAAGTTGGTCTTACTGCCCGTTTCCTGAAACACTTCAATCTGGATTTGGCTCTTTATACTACCAAGACATATAACCAGACTTTCGACCCGAAAATCTCAGTATCTTCCGGTTACTCTACGCTCTATGTACAGACGGGTAGCGTACAGAATAAGGGTATTGAACTCGGACTGGGTTACTCCAACGAATGGGGAAAATTCAAATGGTCCAGCAACTATGTATTCAGTGCCAACGACAACAAAATTCTTGAATTGCTTGAGAACTATGTACACCCCGAAACCGGTGCCATCATTACTAAAGAACGTCTGGACGTAGGCGGTATGGGTCAGGCACGTTTCATCCTGAAGAAGGGTGGTTCTTTGGGTGACCTTTATTCTACAGCCGACCTGCAACGCGACAACAACGGTAACGTCATGGTGGACCAAAACGGTAGCGTAACTGCTAACTATAATGCAGAAGACATCAAGCTGGGTAGTGTGTTTGCCAAATGCAACATGTCATGGAGAAACGACTTCAGCTGGAAGAACCTGAACTTCGGTTTCATGCTTTCTGCACGTATCGGCGGTATTGTTTACTCTGCTACACAGGCTGCTATGGATATGTATGGCGTATCGGCTTCAACCGAAGCTGCGCGTGATAACGGCGGTGTTTGGGTGAACGGTTCGGACAAGGTGAACGCACAGAAGTGGTACACTACTATCGGTTCTCAATCGGGTATTCCTCAATACTATACTTACAGTGCAACGAACCTGCGCCTTCAGGAAGCCAGCATCGGCTATACCATTCCGAAAGACAAACTTTGGAATGTAGCTGACGTAACGGTTTCTTTGGTAGGACGTAACTTGTGGATGATTTACTGCAAGGCTCCTTTCGATCCGGAAGCTGTAGCATCTACCGGTAACTACTATCAGGGTATCGATAACTTTATGACGCCAAGTGCACGCAGCCTTGGATTCAATGTAAGATTCAAATTCTAACAGATTAAAGACAGAAAACAATGAAAAAATCAATTATAAAAATCGCTATATGTGGCGGTATGTTAGTTGGCTCGTTGTCATCTTGTACGGACAATTATATGGATTACAATACAAATCCGTATGAATCGACCAAAGACGAGATGGATCGTGACGCTTATCTAATCCGTTCGGCTTTGACCGGTATGCAGGGATATGTGATTCCTACGGATGTAAACCTTAATCAGTTCCTGGAATGTTTGCTGGGTGGTCCTTACGGAGGTTATCTGGCTGAATCAAACTCAGGTTTCAACAACCGTTTCTCTAATTATAACCAGTCTCAAGACTGGGTAGGCAAGTTATATAAGGATGTCATTCCTAATGTATATGCCAACTATGCACAGTTGGAAGCTTCTACGGAAGATCCGGTCTATTTGTCCGTAGGCAAGGTGGTGAAAGTGGCTGCCATTCTGCGTGTGACGGATGGATATGGTCCTATCCCTTACTCTCAGTTGGGTGCAAACGGTGACTTAGTAGCTCCGTTGGATACACAGAAGAAGGTTTATGAAACCATGTTGGGCGAACTGGATGAAGCTATTACCGGTTTGTTGGCACACCGTACGGAAACATTCTCCTCAAAAGCGGATAAAGTATATGCCGGTAAGGTGGAACAATGGATTAAGTTGGCCAATTCTTTGAAGTTGCGTATGGCAATGAGAATGGTTTATGTCGATCCCGCCACGGCGCAGGCAAAGGCTTTGGAAGCAATAGACTCTGAAAAGGGTGGCGTACTTACTTCCAATGCAGATAATGCAACCATTCAGGCTACTACCAACCCGTTCAGAGTTATTATGTATGAGTACAACGGCGGTGACTCTCGCATTGCAGCGGATATCACAGCTTATATGAACGGTTATAAAGACCCGCGTCGAGACAAGTATTTCACCGAGTCTGCCTTTACAGATGCCGATGGTGTGAAGAACGGTTATCATGGCATTCGTTTGGGAACGGAACCCATTCCGAGTGAAACGGCTCATAAGTATTCCAATATGAATGTGGCTGCCGATACCAAGTTGGTATGGATGACGGCTGCCGAAGTTGCTTTCCTGCGTGCCGAAGGTGCACTGCGCGGATGGAACATGGGTGGAACTGCCGAGAGCTTCTATAAGAAAGGTGTAGAACTGTCGTTCGACCAATGGGGAGCTTCCGGTGCGGACTCTTACCTGGAAGATGCTGGCAGCCAGCCCGATCTGTACAAAGACCCGCTGGGTACTTACAGTTACAACGGTTCCCAACCTACCATCACCATCAAGTACGAGAATGGTGCTGCTTTTGAAACCAACCTGGAAAGAATCATCACCCAGAAGTGGATTGCAATGTTCCCGTTGGGCAATGAAGCATGGGCTGAATTCCGTCGTACCGGTTATCCCCGCCTGATGACGGCTGCCGTAAACAAGAACAAGGCCGAAGTGCCCGAAGGTACTTTCCCGCGTCGTTTGCCTTATCCGCAGGATGAGTACAAGGACAATGGTGCGAATGTACAGAAGGCTATGCAGGATTTGACTCCTTCTAATGATAGAATGTCATCCAGAGTATGGTGGGATTGCAATCCTAATATCAAATAAGAATAACGATCATGAAAAATAGAATGAAAAATATATTCATAGCAGCTTCCTGCTTCGCTGCCGTAACTTGTTTCACTGCATGCGACGACTGGACGGAAGTAGAGAACGTGAAGATCAATACGCCCGGCGTTGAAGAACTGAACCCGGAGCAGTATGCCAAGTATTTGCAGAATCTGGTTGAGTACAAGAATTCGGATCACAAGGTGGTTTACGCCTGGTTCGACAATAGCGAGAAAGTTCCTTTCAGCCGCGGACAGCACATCAGTGATGCACCCGACAGTCTGGATGTAATCTCCATGATGTATCCCGGCGAACTGGCAGAGTTCGAACGGACCGATATGGAGACCGTACGTGCCAAAGGAACGAAAGTGGTTTATACCATCAGCTTCGACAAGATCCAGAAGGAATATACGGATAAAGTAAAAGAAGGTACCGAAAGCGGCACTTTCGACGCTTATCTGAGTGCGGAACTGACGAAGCAGATTGGCTATGCAGATGACTTTGACGGTATCATTGCAGGTTATAAAGGAACAAGTCCTGTCTACATGTCTGCCGAGCAGAAGGCGGAAGCCAAGAAGTATCAGGATGCTTTCTTCGGTGCTATCTCCACTTGGAGAAGCAGCAATACTGCCAAGTTGCTGACGTTCCAGGGATATCCTGAGAATCTGATCGGACAGACTCTTCTGTCAGATTGCAAGCATATCATCCTGGCTACGGATAATGTAGCGGACGATGCGCAGCTTTCAGTCGTGGCTCGTCTTGCAATGATTGCATCCGATGTTCCGACAGACCGTTTCGTTGTAGCTGTCTCTACCGTTTCGCTGGATTCATCGGACAAGGCTACCGGATTTTATGGCTCGGACAGAGCTTTGTCGGAAGCTGCTTATTGGACTACCGAACCGTCTGACGATTATACCCGTGCCGGACTGGCCATCTATAATGTGCAGAACGACTATTACAATGCCGGTAACTCTTACCAGTATGTGAAAGAGGCTATTAATATTATGAACCCTGCTCCTAAAAAATAACGAATACCATGAAATTGAAAAACTTATATTTAGTATCGATAGCATTGCTGGCAGGTGTATTTGCAGCTTGCAGTGATGATACTGAAACATTCGACAACCGGGTGTATGTCAATGCTCCGGTCAAGACCAGCAGTGTGCTGCTGAAGAATACGGTTCCGAGTACCGAAGGCCAGTTCCAGATTGCAATGGCTAAGCCGGAGGGTAAAGATGTAACTGTCTCCATGAAAGTAGAACCGGGTCTGGTGGAAGCCTATAATGCTGCTTATTATGATAAGGCAGAAGCCCTGCCAAGCGGACATTATACATTGGAAAGCCAGCAGGTGACTATCTTGGCGGGAAGTATCCTTTCGGATGCCGTTACCGTGAAGTTCAACAACCTTACCGAACTGGATCGTGAAAAGGTATATGTATTGCCGATTACTATAGAGAATGCCAGTGTGGGTATACTGCAAAGTGCCCGTACCATGTACTATGTGCTGAAAGGTGCTGCTCTTATCAATGTGGTGGCCGACATTACAAAGAACCTGATTTATGTAGACTGGAAGAAACCCGAAGTAGCCAATAACCTGAAACAACTGACGGCAGAGGCGCTGATTCGTCCTAACAAGTTTGGCAAGATGCTTTCTTCCGTTATGGGTATTGAAGGGTATTTCTTGCTTCGTATCGGTGATTCCGGTATTCCCGATAATCAGCTGCAAGTGGCTACAAGTAAGGGTAACTTGACTTCTTCCGACCTTGCTATCCCTACCGGAGAATGGACACATATTGCCGTGACGTATGATGCCGATGCAGGTGGTAAGATAACCGTCTACCTCAATGGTAAGAACATGCTGGAAGGTACTGCCAATTGTGGTGCCATCAACTGGGCACAAACCAAGACAGACGAAGGAAACGGTTTCTGGATAGGTCACTCTTATAACCGTGACCGCTGGTTGGAAGGTGAAATCACCGAATGCCGTATCTGGAACAAGGTGCTGACTCAGAATGAGATCAATGCCAAGGATCACTTCTATCAGGTAGAGCCAGATGCAGCCGGACTGGTGTCTTACTGGAAATTTGACGAAGGTGTAGGAACTTCTATCGCCGACTATAGCGGTAACGGAAATAATGCTACAGCTCTGGAGCCCATTACCTGGAACGCAGTGGAACTGCCTGCAAAGAATTAATTTGTTATACCTTTAAATTAAGAAGCTTATTATGAAATATATGAATCATATCAAATCAGGCTTGCTGGCAATGACGTTTGCATGTGTCGGATCGGTTTTTACCGGCTGTGAAGATGACATCACAATCAATGCCGCTGATTCAGGCAAGTTAGAGACTGTGGACGGTATGTATGGCTATGTAAGGTCTGCTGCCGGAGCACGTGAACTCACTCCGATTTCACTGTTCGGAGACAAGGCTGGTGCCGGACATCTTTACTTTGAATTGAGTAAAGCTGCCACTCAAGACGTTACGGTAAACTTTAAAGTCGATGCTGCTGCGCTGGAAGCATACAATGCGGCTCACGGTACATCTTACGAGATGTATCCTGCCGACAAGCTGAGCTTGGCAAATGGCGGTACGGCTACCGTTAAATCAGGAGAGAAGAAGTCTGCTCCGGTAGAACTGACCATCAACGCAGGAGGATCAATAGGTGCAACATACGCGGTGGCCATTTCTGCTACTGCCAACGACGGAGTGGAAGTTTCTGCCAACAATCAGACTTATATCTATCTGGTGACGCCGCTGGCAGCTATTCCCGACTCGAAAAAGGGAGATGTCCGCACTCTTTGCTTTGTGGAAGTGAACGATGAAAACATCCTGAACATGGGTGAATATACCATGAAGGACAGCAAGAAGCCTTTCTTCGATGTAGTCAGCATCTTTGCTGCCAACATCAATGTGGATAATGAAACGGGACGCGTTCATATATTCTGCAACGACCAGGTGTCTTTCTTGCTGAAGAATGCCGATAAGTTCATTCGTCCTTTGCAAGCGAAGGGTATCAAAGTGAACCTGTCTATCCTGGGTAACCACGACGAAGCCGGTATGGGTAATCTGTCTCAGGCTGCTGCCGCTGATTTTGCCAAAGAGTTGAAGGCTTATATGGATATCTACGGACTGGACGGTGTGGACTTTGACGATGAGTACACCAATTATTCGGATAATCCGAGTCCGGGCTTTGAAAAACGTTCTCGCGAGAACTACTGCCGCCTGATTTATGAATGCCGTAAGGTAATGCCTGACAAATTGCTGGGAATATACGAATATACGCTTATTGACTCTCCGACGGGTACCGTTGAAGGCAAGAGCGCAGGCGAACTGGTGGACTACATGTGCTACGGTACTTACCAACGCTACGTGAAGGGACGCGAAGAGAATATGACCGGACTGACTCCGGCGAAGTATTGCCCTTACTCCCTGAAGATAAATGAGGAATATGACGGTGGTTGGACGCGTTTCAGCCAGGAGACGATACGTGATGCAAAAGAAGCCGGTTACGGTCTGCAAGTGTTCTACAACCCGAAACCGCGTACTTACAGCTACGATCATTACTTCAGTGCTGTCAGCGAAATATTGTTCAACGACAAGGTAGAATGGACCGGTAAATACTATGCCCGTACCGATGCAGCCGCTATCCAAGGTACGAAGTCAACCTACGAGACGTATCTGGGCGAATGGAATGCCACTTCCAGCAATTCATTGTATGTGTATATCGATGAAGAGAACAATCCACGTTGGTGGGATTGGAGCGGCAGTCAGCAGTTCAATGTCCGTATCGAAGAGAAAGAAGCCGGTAAGAGCTATTACGTATATGGTTGGGGTACTTATCCCGAAATTACCGATAAATATCCGTTGGTAATGGAGTACAGCGACTATGATGGCGGTCTTTCCATTCCTGTTCCTCAGACTATCCACGAAGCCGATGCTGCCGATCCTGTTACTTGGCAGATGTGCTGGGGCACGTACGGAAAAATAAATGTCTGGAACTTCTATACGGGTGAAGAATACATGGAACCGATTACCGGTACTATCGATGTGAACGGTAACCTGAAGCTCTATGGTATAGGCAACCGCTGGGGTATTGACCCGTGCTATGAAGAAGATGGCAAGTTAGTACCTCCTCACATGAATGTGAAGTCTCATATCACCGAGAACTACACCCTGGTGAAGCAATAATCTACAGGCTTATGTCGCCTTGAGTGAGACTACTGGTCTCCCCTCTAGTGAGACTAGTAGTCTCTCCTTAGGTCACACCAGTAGTCTCACCACAGGTGACACTAGTAGTCTCATACAAGGTGAGACCAGTAGTCTCACTTTAGGCAACACCGATACCTCTCAAATACACACAATATCATGAAGCAACACCTTATATATATAGTCCTGTTTTTCCTTCTTCTGGCAAGCAGCTGTACGTCTCCCAAACCTACAGAGGTAGCTTCGCCCGACGGACATATCCGGCTGGCATTCGCTCTGGATGCCGATAACCGTATGACCTACCGGGTGGATGTGAACGACACTGCTTTTATAACTCCTTCCTCATTGGGCTTCCTCGCCCAAAACGGAGTGAACCTTTCCGACGGTTTCCGCATCGTCGGCACCGACTTCTCCTCCGCAGACGAAACCTGGACACAACCCTGGGGAGAAAACAAAACCATCCGCAACCATTACAACGAAATGGCCGTCCGCCTGGCCGACGCCTCGGACGTGCAGCTTACTTTGCGTTTTCGCATCTTCGATGACGGACTGGGTTTCCGCTACGAATATCAGGTGGCAGGAGCCGACAGCCTGTTATTGACGGATGAACTCACTTCTTTCAACATTGCGCAGGACGGCACCTCCTGGTCCATCCCTGCCAATTATGATACGTACGAACTACTGTATCGTACACAACCTATCAGCAAGATAGACAATGCCAACACGCCTATGACCTTCAAGACCGGAGACACGTATGCCAGCATCCACGAAGCTGCTTTGACCGACTTTCCGGAAATGACCTTGAAGAATGTAGGCGACCGACAATTCAAATCAGAACTTGCCCCTTGGCCGGACGGTATCAAAGCACGGATAGCCGGAGGCCGTTTCCAAACCCCGTGGCGTACCCTGCAGATTGCCCCGGAAGCAGTAGGACTCATCAATTCAGGCCTTATCCTGAACCTGAACGAACCTTGTGCACTGGAAACCACCGACTGGATTCGTCCGATGAAGTACGTCGGCATCTGGTGGGGGATGCATTTGGGTGTAGAAAGCTGGGTAATCAATGATCGCCACGGTGCTACTACCGAGAATGCGAAAAAATATATTAACTTTGCTGCTGCCAACAACATAGAAGCTGTGATGTTCGAAGGCTGGAATGAAGGCTGGGAAAATTGGGGAGGAACACAAACATTCGATTATACGAAGCCATACGCTGACTTCGACATCCGGGAAATAGCTCGCTATGCCAAGGAGAAAGGCATCCAGATCATCGGTCATCACGAGACCGGCGGCAACATCCTCAATTACGAGCGGCAGCTCGATGCCGCCTACCAATGGTACACCGACCTGGGCATCCACAGCGTGAAGACCGGTTATGCCGGAGGACTTCCGAACGGGCACAATCATCATGGACAGTTCAACGTGCGCCACTATCGCAAGGTAGTGCAGACTGCTGCCAAGTATCACATTACCCTCGACGCACACGAACCCATCAAGGACACCGGCATCCGCCGTACCTATCCCAATATGATGACCCGCGAAGGTGCCCGTGGCATGGAGTGGAATGCATGGAGCGAGGGCAATCCTCCCGAACACCAGGTGATGTTGCCTTTTACCCGTCTGCTCGCCGGACCGATGGATTATACCCCCGGTATCTTCGACGTTCTCTATGAACGTGCCAAGAAGTCGAAAGACCGCAAGCAGTGGAATATGAAAGACAGCAAAGACTGCCGCATCAACACCACGCTGGCCAAGCAGATAGCCGACTGGGTGATACTCTATTCTCCCTTGCAGATGGCTGCCGATATGATTGAGAACTACGAAGGGCATCCCGCTTTCCAGTTCTTCCGCGACTTTGATGCCGACTGCGACTGGTCGGAGGCATTGGCAGGCGAGCCGGGAGAGTTCGTGGTCATTGTGCGCCGGGCAAAAGACAAATACTTCCTGGGAGCCGCCACGAACGAAGATGCCCGCCAGATTGCCGTCCGACTGGATTTCCTGGAGAAAGGCAAAACCTACCGTGCCGTTATCTACGCCGATGGCAAGGATGCCGACTGGGAAACGAATCCGGCATCTTACGAGATAACCGAGAAGCAGGTAACTGCCGATGATACGCTGGATATCTCCATGGCAAGAGGTGGCGGACAAGCCGTCAGCTTTATGCCCGTCTAAACTAACAGAAACGTAATACAAATAAAATGATATGAAGAACAACATGAAATCTAATTCAATACTGATGAGCGGGCTTCTGCTGCTGGGCGCCACTGTATTCAGTTGCACTATGCCGGAGCCGGATTACGCATCCTACGTCAATCCGTTCATCGGTACCGGTGGTCACGGACACACTTATCCCGGCGCGGTAGTTCCCAACGGGATGATTCAGCCCAGCCCCGACACGCGCATTTACGAGTGGGACGCATGTTCCGGATATTATTATGCGGACACCACCATCAACGGGTTCTCGCACACACACGTCAGCGGTACGGGATGTGCCGACTATGGCGACGTGCTGCTGATGCCTACCGTAGGACAGCAGGATTATCACTCCATGGGCTCGAAGAGCCAGCAGATGGCTTACTGCTCCGCCTTCTCGCACGACAATGAGAAGGCCGAACCGGGTTACTATTCCGTCGTCTTGGACCGCTATGGTGTCCGTGCCGAACTGACTTCCACCAAACGTGCCGCCATTCATCGCTACACCTTCCCGAAAGCGGAAGATGCCGGCTTCATCCTCGACCTGGATTATAGCATCCAGCGTCAGAAGAACGAGCAGATGGAACTCGAAGTAATCAGCGATACCGAGATCCGTGGACGCAAGAAGACCGTCTACTGGGCATTCGACCAGTACATCAACTTCTACGCCAAGTTCTCCAAGCCCTTCACTTATACCCTGGTGACCGACTCTATGGCATTGGACGAAGGCGGCCCGCTGCTTCCCACCGCCAAGGCATTGTTGCAATTCCAGACCGAAGCCAACGAGCAGGTGTTTGTGAAAGTCGGTGTCTCTGCCGTTGATATGGACGGAGCCCGCCGGAACGTAGAATCCGAGATTGCTGGATGGGACTTCGACGGAGTACGCCAGGCTGCACGCAGTGCATGGAACACTTATCTCTCCAAAATCGACATCAAGACGAAAGATGCGGACCAACGCACCATGTTCTATACCGCTCTCTATCATACGGGCATGCAACCCAATCTCTTCACTGATTCCGACGGCCGCTACCTGGGCATGGACCTGAAACCCCATCAAGGCAGTGTAGACAAACCTATCTACACCATCTTCTCCTTGTGGGATACCTTCCGCGCCTATCATCCCTTGATGACCATTATCGACCCGGCGCTGAACGAGGCCTTCATCCGCTCACTGATTCAGAAGAGCCGCGAAGGCGGTGTACTGCCGATGTGGGAACTTGCCGGAAACTATACGGGAACAATGATCGGCTATCATGCCGCTTCCCTCATTGCCGACTCTTACGTGAAGGGCTATCGCAACTTCGACGTGCAGGAAGCTTACAAGGCTTGCATCCGTGCTGCCGAGTATGATACCACCGGCATCATCACGCATCCCCTTGTATTGCCGCACCTGATGCCGCAAGCCAAATACTGGAAGAACAAGATAGGCTACGTGCCTTGTGACAAAGACAATGAATCCGTAGCCAAGGCTTTGGAATACGCTTACGATGACTGGTGTATCTCCGTGTTGGCAGATGCCCTGGACGATGAAGCCAACCGTGCCAAGTACTCCGCCTTTGCCGAAGGTTATAAGGTTTACTTCGACCCCAGCACCCGCTTCATGCGTGGCCTGGACAGCGAAGGCAACTGGCGCACCCCGTTCAACCCCCGTTCCTCTAACCACCGCAACGACGACTACTGCGAAGGCACCGCCTGGCAGTGGACGTGGTTCGTTCCCCACGATGTAGACGGCCTGGTAGAGTTGATGGGCGGTCGCGAGGGTTTCATCAGCAAGCTCGATTCTCTGTTCATTGCCGACTCTACTTTGGAAGGTGACGCAGTATCTGCCGATATCTCCGGTCTGATAGGCCAGTACGCGCATGGAAACGAGCCGAGCCATCATATCGCACACCTCTACAACTACGTAGGTCAGCCTTGGCGTACTCAGGAGTTGGTAGACCAGGTGCTGCATACGCTTTACTTCAATAATCCCGAC
The DNA here is from genome assembly GCA_902388495.1 of uncultured Bacteroides sp. Classification (GTDB taxonomy): domain Bacteria; phylum Bacteroidota; class Bacteroidia; order Bacteroidales; family Bacteroidaceae; genus Bacteroides. Next base: position 16,040 of record CABMPP010000047.1, read on the forward strand.
GGACTCTCGGGCAACGAAGACTGCGGACAAATGTCGGCATGGTACATCCTCAATGCCATGGGATTCTACCAGGTATGCCCCGGCAAACCGGTGTACTCCATCGGCCGCCCGCTGTTCAACGAAGCCACCATCCATCTGGGCGAGGGAAAGACGTTCAAGATTGTGGCGCATAACAACAGCCGCGACAACAAGTATGTGCAGAGCATCGTCCTGAACGGCAAAAAGCTGGAAACTCCCTTCTTCACCCACCGGGATATTGTAGAAGGCGGGGTGCTGGAGCTGACGATGGACGCCACTCCGAATCGATAAATGAATCAAATATAGGCTTGTTTTTTAGACAGAAGAACAAAAGAACAAATTAGAGAACATAGGCTATATCATACTTATAAATATGTTCTTTTGTTCTTCTGTCTAAAGAGAATTCTTTTATAGCTTATTCAAAACAAATCAAGTATGAGTCAGAAGAAACATAACCCCATATCCTGGGTTCCCACCGTATACTTCGCCATGGGACTGCCGTTCGTGGTGCTGAACATGGTATCTGTGCTGATGTTCAAGGGGCTGGGTATTGGTGATGCACAGATAGCTTTGTGGACATCGTTAATAATGTTGCCCTGGACGCTGAAGTTTCTTTGGAGTCCGTTCCTTGAAATGTTCAAGACCAAGAAGTTTTTCGTGGTACTAACGCAGATGGTTACCGGAGCAGGCTTTGCTCTGGTGGCCCTGGCGTTGCACTTGCCGCAGTTCTTTGCGGTGTGCATCGGGCTGCTGGCGGTGATTGCCTTTAGCGGGGCGACGCACGATGTGGCTACCGACGGCGTGTATATGTCGGAACTGAACAAGCAGGACCAGGCCAAGTACATCGGTTGGCAGGGAGCCTTCTACAACATTGCCAAGATTGTGGCATCCGGCGGGCTGGTATGGCTGGCGGGAGCTCTGCTGATGGGCTTTGGTGGAGTGGAGGGCGCTTCGGAAGCCGTGCGCCATGAGGCTACGGTGAATGCCTGGATGACGGTGATGCTGATTATGGCAGGGGTGATGGTGTCGCTCGGTTTGTATCATATCCGCATGCTGCCTTCGGGCGGTGCGGCGGCATCCGGTGCAGCCACGGCGCGTGAGACGCTGGACAAGCTGATAGGGGTGATCCGCGATTTCTTCCAGAAGAAGCACATTGGTTATTATATCGCTTTCATCATCCTCTACCGCCTTGCCGAGGGTTTTGTCATGAAGATTGTTCCCCTCTTTTTGAAGGCAGAACGTTCGGCGGGCGGTTTGGGGTTGAATGAACAGCAAATCGGTTTGTATTACGGTACTTACGGGGCTGCGGCTTTTGTGTTGGGCTCGCTGCTGGCAGGTTATTACATTTCGCATCGCGGACTGCGGCGGACGTTGTTCTCGCTGTGTTGCATTTTCAATCTGCCGTTCGTGGCCTATACGCTGCTTGCCATTTATCAGCCGGAGAGCGGGATGCTGATTGGCAGTGCCATTGTGTTGGAGTACTTCGGCTATGGTTTCGGTTTCGTCGGGCTCAGCCTCTTCATGATGCAGCAGGTGGCGCCGGGAAAACACCAGATGGCGCATTACGCATTTGCCTCGGGCATTATGAATCTGGGAGTGATGCTGCCGGGAACGATCAGCGGCTTCGTCAGCGATGCGCTGGGGTATGAGACGTTCTTTGTCTTCACGCTCTTCGCCACCATACCGGCATTCCTCATCACGTACTTTGTACCGTTCACGTATGCGGACGAGAAGAAATGATAATCTTCTGTCAACTGATAAAATACCTATTAATAAACATCTAATAATAAATATGTCTATATGAGCAACAACATCATTATCCCTTGGGAAGAACGCCCTGCAGGTTGCACGGACGTCCTATGGCGCTACTCGGCGAACCCTGTCATCGGCCGCTATCATATTCCCTCTTCAAACAGTATCTTCAACAGTGCCGTCGTTCCCTTTGGCGAAGGCTTTGCCGGTGTCTTCCGTTGCGACAACCGTGCGGTACAGATGAATATTTTTGCCGGCTTCAGCCAAGACGGTATCAACTGGGAAATCTCTCACGAGCCTATCCGTTTTCAAGCCGGAAACACGGAGATGATAGAGTCGGAGTACAAATACGACCCGCGCGTCACCTGGATTGAAGACCGCTACTGGATTACCTGGTGCAATGGCTACAACGGTCCTACCATCGGCATCGGCTATACGTTCGACTTCCGCGAATTCTTCCAATGCGAGAACGCCTTCCTGCCCTTCAACCGCAACGGCGTCCTCTTCCCGCAGAAGATAGGCGGACGATATGCCATGCTGAGCCGCCCGAGCGACAACGGGCATACTCCCTTTGGCGACATTTACATTAGCTACAGCCCCGATATGAAGTACTGGGGCGAGCATCGCTGCGTGATGAAAGTCACCCCTTTCCCTGAAAGTGCCTGGCAGTGCACCAAAATAGGAGCAGGCTCGGTGCCCTTCCTGACGGACGAAGGCTGGCTGATATTCTATCACGGCGTTATCACTACTTGCAACGGTTTCCGCTACTCGATGGGGGCGGCGATACTCGATAAGGAAAATCCGGAACGGGTGCTTTACCGCACGCGTGAATACCTGCTGGCACCCGCCGCACCCTACGAGCTGCAGGGCGATGTGCCCAATGTGGTGTTTCCTTGCGCCGCGTTGCAGGACGGGGACCGGGTAGCTGTATATTATGGCGCTGCCGATACCGTGGTCGGAATGGCGTTCGGCTATATCTCCGAAATCATAGAGTTTACGAAGCGTACAAGCATTGTTTAAATGATGATTTAGGGGCGTGTGATAACAAGTGTATCTCAAACTCCTCCGCCTGAAAGGGGAGGTGCCCGCTTGCGG
>CABMPP010000048.1 GCA_902388495.1 uncultured Bacteroides sp.
CTTTTGGATTATATTGGCTGTAATAGGTATTGCAGCCTTCTTGTTTACTTGTATTCAAGTTTGGTTTTATTGGATAAATAGAAACGAATGATGTATTATTTGATTGTAATAGTTCTGCTCTTTTTGGCAGAACTTTTTTATTTTAAGGTAGCTGATAGATGTAATATCATCGATAAGCCTAATGAGCGTAGTTCTCATACACGAATAACTCTTCGTGGTGGTGGAATTATCTTCTATTTTGGAGCATTGTCTTATTTTCTGACGAGCGGTTTTGAATATCCTTGGTTTATGTTGGCGTTAACTTTGGTTTCGTTTATCAGTTTTGTGGATGACATCCGTTCTACTTCTCAGAAGTTACGGTTGCTGTTCCATTTCTCTGCTATGGTTTTGATGTTCTATCAGTGGGGACTTTTTTCTTTATCCTGGTGGTGGATAATCGTTGCATTAATAGTTTGTACGGGTATCATCAATGCTTATAATTTCATGGATGGGATTAATGGCATAACAGGTGGTTATTCTTTGGTTATCCTTGTTGCGCTGGCTTATATCAATAGAGAAATAGTTCCTTTTGTAGAAGAGGGCTTTATCTATACGGTTCTTTGTTCTGTCTTGGTGTTTTGTTTCTTCAACTTCCGTAAGAAAGCGAAATGTTTTGCGGGTGATGTTGGTTCTGTTAGTATCGCTTTCATTCTTCTTTTCCTGATTGGTAAATTGATCATTCAGACTGAGGATTTCAGTTGGATTGTCCTATTAGCTGTTTATGGCGTTGACAGTGTTCTGACTATCATCCATCGGCTGATGCTTCATGAGAATATCGGTTTACCACATCGGAAGCATTTGTATCAGATAATGGCGAATGAGTTGAAGGTTCCTCATGTAATGGTTTCGTCTGTTTATATGCTAGTGCAAGCAATCATAATAATAGGATATATAATATGTCTGAATGATGGTTACCGGTATTTGGCAGGGACGATTCTAGCGCTTAGTCTTCTTTATATCTGCTTTATGAAGACTTTTTTTAGGCTACATAAATGTGTATAGAATCTCTAATTAAAAAATTGATTAAAGAAAACAGCTTCCATGAGGCTGTTTTTTTTGTTTGTAGTCGGAATGAGTTGGATCTTTTACAGCAGTTGAATTTTACGTTCGGTAGGTTAAAAGTGTCGTTCATAATACGATTCATGTCGTTTGGAAAAAGATTTTTTTTTGAATTTTCTTATCCTTATATTTATCGAAAATAAATGAATCCTATTAATGGAATATATATTTAAAATTTTTACGAGATGAAACAAAATTGCACAAAGATTTTCTTGGCAGTAGCTTTGACAGGAATATTAATGTTGGCTGGCTGTCAGTTGAAGCAGAAAGGTGGTAATGCGGGTTACCGGGTTGCCCAAGTAGGAGGGAAAATGATAGGTATGGATTCGACATGGGACGCCCATCCGGATTCCAATGCAGTGGCATTATTGGCACCTTACAAGGAAGTGATTGATAAAATGTATGATGTGATAGGGGTCAGTACGGAAAAAATGGATAAGGGGCGTCCGGAAAGCTTGCTTTCCAATCTGGTAGCGGAGGTGGTACGCCAAGCAGCGGTGAAAGTACTGAAGAAACCGGCCGATATGGGATTGGTAAATATGGGAGGATTGCGTAGCATTTTGCCGGCAGGGGATATTACGGAAGCAAATGTGTATGAGATCTTGCCCTTTGAAAATTCACTTTGTGTGATGACTATGAAAGGAGTCTATATGAAAGATTTGCTGACAAGCATTGCTTCGCTGAATGGCGAGGGAGTAAGTGGCATCCGTATGGAAATCACAGAAGCAGGAAAGTTGTTGAATGCCACTATTGGAGGGAGTCCTATTGATGACAACAAACTATATACAGTGGCAACGATTGATTACTTGGCCGACGGAAACGGTAGCATGGATGCTTTTCTGCAAGCAGAAAAAAGGGAATGTCCTGAAAACGCTACGTTAAGAGATATATTTATTGAATATGTGAAAACCCAGACTGCTGCAGGAAAGAAGATCACTTCTAAGTTGGATGGCAGAATTACTGTAAAATAAGTAGAACCTTTAAAATGAATGTCTTATGAAATCAAAAAATAAAAATAATATAATCCTTCTTTTTCTTTGCCTTTCTTTTACAGCATGTAGCCCGCAAAGCAAGAAGCTGATTCTTTTGCAGACAAGTGATATCCATAGTCGCGTGGAGCCTATCAATCAGGAGGGTGACCGGAACTACAATATGGGGGGCTTCGTACGCCTTGTCACGTTTGCTAAAGAATTTCGTAATGCAAATCCGGATGTATTATTGTTCGACTGTGGTGACATTTCGCAGGGAACCCCTTATTATAATAAATTCCGTGGTGAAGTGGAAATAAAAATGATGAACGAAATGAAATATGATGCCATGACCATTGGTAATCATGAGTTCGATTTTAATCTGGATAATATGGAACGCTTGTTTCGGATGGCTGATTTTCCGGTAGTATGCTCCAATTATGATGTAAGTGCTACGGTACTTAAAGATTTGGTGAAGCCTTATGTGGTTATTGAGAGAGGTGGCGTCAAGGTGGGTGTATTGGGATTGGGGTGCAAACTTGAAGGAATGGTGCAGGCTGATAAATGTATAGGCGTAGTGTATAAAGATCCGGTCACTACAGCTAACGAAGTAGCAGCCACTTTGAAAGAGAAAGAAGGATGCGATATTGTGGTTTGCCTTTCACATTTGGGGGTACAAGAGGATGAAGATCAGTTAATTCCTAAAACACGTAATATTGATGTAGTGCTTGGAGGCCATACACATACTTTTATGAAGGGTCCGAAAACGATTCTCAACATGGATGGACAGAATGTATCGTTGATGCATACCGGTAAAAGTGGTATCTATGTAGGAGAAATGGATTTGATGCTGAAAAAGTAATTTTCTCTTTATATAATTGAAAACAATATGCAAATAAGAGCTGAAAAGAAAAACGAAAAGAGCTCTCATCTACTCAAGTTATTTGATATAGCAGAGTTTTCTATCCATGATGGTCCAGGTATCCGGACTGTCGTTTATTTTCAGGGATGCAATGCACGGTGTGACTGGTGTCATTCTCCTCACTCCCAACCTGGATGTGCCCCACTTCTGCTCAACCCCAACGTATGTATTCAATGTAGACGATGTGAGCATAGTTGCCCCTCCCGAGCACATTCTTTTCAAGACGGAAAACATATCATCAACAGAAAGTTGTGCAAGCAGTGTGGCACTTGCATTGAAGAATGCCCTAGTAGTATAAGCAGCGTAAAAGGAAGCGCACTGCATTTACCTACCGTAGAAGTGACAGTATGCTCTCTCTTTGAGCAAATCGAACCTTACCTGAAGCTCAATCCCAAATGCAACGGAATCACTCTATCTGGAGGAGAAGCCCTATTGCAACTGGAGGCAGCAAAAGAATTATTGCAGTATTGCAAAGAACATGGATATAACACAGCCGTTGAAACATCAGGTTTGCTTTCCTTGGAAACATACCGGCAAGTAATTCCACTGGTAGATAATTGGTTATTCGGGACGCGTATCATTACAGGAAAAAACAATGTACGGTACGACCAACATATTGACCAAGTGCTCGATGCATTAATCGCAGGTAAGGCAAATATAATTCCACGTGTTCCTTTAGTACCTTCCTTTTATGACAGAGAAGATATTATGCAAAGCATAGCCGGTTTACTGACAAAGCATTCAATAACCACCATCTGCTTTAACCAATGGAATAAAGACTATGATACCCATTATATACAAAGTGGTATTCCTTTAAATATGGAAAAACCATCCGATAAGGAAATAAAAGAATGTGAGACTAAAATAAAATCTTATTTTTTTCATTTAAATTTTGAAGAGTATGAAAACACACAAATTTGATCTGCAGATGAGTCCAAGAATCAAGAGACTCTACGATAATCTTATTGAGAAGGCATTAGGAGACCGCTCAGAAGAATGGTTTACACCCGAAATGTTTAATGATGTCATCAAATACGAGGATTCAGAAGATGCATTCCCGCTATGGAATAATTTTGAGAATTGTTCGGTCATCGTGCGTCGTGCCATTGCTATTGACCGTATGCTCGAAGCAATGACTGATAAAAAGAACAACATCAAAACTCACACAGCCGACATTCTTCCCGGCGACTTGTTGCTCGGCAACATGCCGATGGGGTCTAACGGGCTTGGAAAAGTATTCCCCCGTTTCCTGACGGACGACGAGCTGAGAGCCGGTTCCATCACAAACCGTAATGCCACCTCCCTCTTCGGACACAATACCATGAATTATGAAGAGCTGTTAAGGGACGGACTGTGGAAGAAAATAAAATTCTGTAGCGATAAACTGAATGAGCTATCTCCTAAAATCAAGAAAGAGAAAGGAGATGTCAAGCGGCAGAATGCTATTTATAAAGAGTTGCAGAACAATCCTTCTGCATCGGAAGATGAAATAGCGGAAAACCTGAGAATCCTGCGCAATATGGATGGGGCACTTATCAGTGACAAAAAGAAGTTTGATTTTTATTGGGCTGTTAAGCTGGCTTGTAAAGCAGTCATCAACTACGCCAAGCGTTTTGCAGAACTGGCAGAAGAAGAAGCGGAAAAGTATCCCGAACGGGCAGATGAATTGAAGACATTGGCCGCAATAGCACGAAGAGTTCCGGGAGCTCCCGCACAAACCTTCCACGAGGCAATGCAAAGCATCTGCTTCTTTCACATAGCTCTGCACGCATCCATGAACTTTATTTCATTGGGACGCCTTGACCAAGTACTCCAACCCTATTTGGAACGCGAAAAAGATAAGAACAAAGCTTTGGAAATATTCGAATGCTTCATCCTGAAATGTGCAGGACGACTGAACCTTAGTTCTAAATACCTCATCAAGCAGGACCATGTGGATTATGCCAATGCGCTCGGTACGCATCCCTATTATATTGACCAGAAAGCCGGTGTAAACAATTTCCTCCAAAACATAATTATAAGCGGAAAGAAACCGGATGGAACGGATGCCACCAATGAATGTTCCTACCTGATTCTTCAGGCTATTGAAAATGTGAACCTGTCTGCACCGGGCATTTATGTCCGTTTGCACAAAGACAGTCCCGAAGAGTTTGTCAATCAAGTATCAGCATCCATTTATAGGACCAAAAACAACCCGTCTGTTATAAATGATGATATCATGATACCGGCTATGTATTCTGCACTGATGCAGGATGAAGAGCCGACCCCGGATGTTCAACAAAAGATGATGGAACTGGCCAACGACTACTGTGTGGATGGTTGCTGGGAACCCATACTGAACGGCAAGTCCGACTGGACTTTTGCCATGCTCGTCGGTATGCAAGCCATAGAATCGGCACTCAATCAGGGTGCGTCCTTGAAAAAAGAAGAAGCCATGTTCCGGGGAGCAAAAGTGTCGCCCACTACGCCCGTCCCTCAAAGCTTTGAAGACATCTTAAAGTACATGGAGTTACATCTGCAATTTTTTGTTGACCAATCCGTCATGTCTCTGTTCATGTATTATATGATAGACGAGAATACCGCACCGTCTCCTTTATTCTCCGCCTATCTGGAAGGATGTATGGAGAAAGGAGCGGACAAAGCCGCCGGAGGTGCCAATCATAATTTGGGAGGAATCGTATTAGGAGCAGTTCCCGACATGGTAAATTTACTGGCAGGAATCAAACGCTGGGTGTATGAGAAGAAAAAATACACTATTGAACAGGTGTGTGAGGCTATCCGCGAAAACTTCGGTGCTAACCAAACCTCATTGCCTGAAGAAAAAGCATTGCTATATCTCAATATCCGGGTAGATTTTGATACCAACTCTCCTAAATTCGGCAATAATGACGCAGAAGCGGATGCACTTACCTGCATCATCTTAGATGCCTTCGAAAGATGCGTACAGAAATCCGCAGCTTTCGGCAAAAAACTGTTCCAGGATAAAGCTGACGAAACAGAATGGAGAAAAATAGCATCACTACGTTCATTGGCCGGATATTATGGATTGCCTTTAGGAATGACCTATAATATTAAGATGAAAATAACAGCCGGAATGGGTACTTTCGAGCAATACAACTGGCAAGGAAGAGGAGCGGCTGCTTCTGCCAACCGCTTGGAAGGAGCACCTATCGCACCCAACTTTTCTCCTGTACCGGGAACTGTCCACTCAGGAATCATGGGTACAATAGAATCTCTGTCCAAATTGCGCCTGGACAGGTTTGCAGCCGGAACTATTACCGACATTTGCCTACAAGATGAAAGTATCAATCACGATACCGTTACAAACATAGTCAAGGCCTTTATCGAAAAGAGAGGTGCCATGATGACAGTAGCCATAGGAACCACCGAAAAATACAAAGAAATCTATGAAGCAGCCCGAAAAGCTGTGGAGATGCCGGAGGACAAAGCTGCAAAACTTCTGGCCCAATATGCTGATGTCAATGTACGTATCGGTGGATGGCAAACGCCGTTTATTACGCTCCCGCTAATCCACATGGAAAATTACATCAAAAGACCGATGACAATGGAAGTATAATTAATAGATCTAAGAAACAGGTAAAGGCTGAATGTGTGTAAAAATCACATCAGTCTTCCTGTTCTTTTTAGAAATCTGTAAAGTTCAATGATTATAGGTGGTATCTGTTAAATAGCAGCAAATAAAAACTGTTATTTTTTATGTCAATTGCTCAAGATTGCTTTCCTTTGTGCTAAATATAAAGCAATACAGTAATCAAGATATGCAGAAACTATTGTCTTTGCCGCCTAACCTGGTGTCGGCATTCTATGAACTGGAAGATGTGGACCGTACAGAATGGTTCTGTACTTCGGACCCGGTAGGGATGAAACTCGGATCGGGTGGGGGAACAACCTGGCTCTTGCGGGAATGGCAGAGGAGCCGGGAAGCAAGAATTATCAAAGAAGAGCATGCTCTATCTGCCGCAACCCCCATGTTACCGGCCGAAAAGCGTATCCTGCTCCATGCCGGAGGGCAAAGCCGACGTCTGCCGGGGTATGCACCTTCGGGGAAGATACTGACGCCGATACCGGTCTTCCGTTGGGCGCGGGGACAAAAGCTGGGGCAGAATCTACTCTCTCTTCAACTGCCGCTTTACGAAAAGATAATGGAGCGGGCGCCGGAGAAGTTACGTACGCTCATTGCCAGCGGCGATGTATATATCCGTGCCGAGAAACCTCTGCAGGAAATACCCGATGCAGACGTAGTATGCTACGGTTTGTGGGTAGACCCGGTGCTGGCCACGCACCACGGCGTGTTCGTTTCGGACCGTAAGCAACCGGAATCGCTGGACTTTATGCTGCAAAAGCCTTCTTTGGAAGAATTGGAAAATCTCTCCAAGTCCCATCTGTTCCTTATGGACATCGGCATCTGGCTGCTGAGCGACCGTGCAGTGGAGCTGCTGATGAAGCGCTCGCAAAAAGAGGGCGGTGCTTCGGACAAGAACATCCCGTATTCAGACCTCAAATATTACGATTTATACTCCGACTTCGGCTTGTCTTTGGGAAATCATCCGCGCATTGCAGATGAAGAACTGAACAGCCTTTCCGTTGCCATACTTCCCTTGCCCGGAGGCGAATTCTATCATTACGGAACGAGTCGCGAACTGCTCTCCTCGACCGTCACCTTGCAGAACAAGGTCCACGACCAACGGCAGATTATGCACCGCAAGGTGAAACCTAATCCCGCCATCTTTGTGCAGAATGCAGAAGTACGCGTCTCCCTTACCCCGAAGAACGACAGCCTTTGGATAGAGAACAGTTTTGTAGGAGCCTCATGGACTCTTGGCGCCCGGCAGATTATCACGGGTGTGCCCCGGAACGACTGGCAGTTGGCCCTTCCCGATGGAGTCTGTATCGATATAGTACCCCTTGACGACAAACGTCGGGCGGTACGTCCTTATGGTTTCGATGACGTTTTCAAGGGAGATATCCGCGAAGAAAAGACATTGTTCCAGGGAATACCTTTCCGGGTCTGGTTGGAAGAAAGAGGACTGACAACGGAGGATATTGCAGGACGCAAGGACGATATGCAGGCTGCCGCCATCTTTCCGATAGTAGAGAACGAGGGGCAGATGGGAAAAGTGCTTCGCTGGATGGTGTCCGAACCCGGCCTGGCCGAAGGAAAAGAGATCTGGCTGAACAGCCGGCGAATCTCCGCCGATGAAATCTCCGCACGGGCCGACTTGCGTTTGCTGTACGCACAGCGGGAGCGCTTCTGCCGGGGAAACTGGGAAGTGCTGGCGCGCAACCATGAAAAGAGCGTCTTCTATCAGCTCGACTTGACAGACGTTGCCGGCGAGTTCCATAAATTCGGGCTGGACAAACCCGAAGTCCTGCCTGCCGATGCCCCCTTGATGCAGCGCATTCATAACCGGATGCTGCGGGCACAGATTGAGAAACTGAACGGAAAAGATTTCAAGACAGACGAACAAGCCGCCTTTGGCCTGTTGCGCGAAGGATTGCTTGCCGATTTGTATGAACACAAAAGCACTCCCCGCCTGAATATATATAGCGACCAGATAGTATGGGGACGCAGCCCCGTGCGCATAGACATGGCGGGCGGATGGACCGACACTCCTCCATACTCCTTGTTTGCCGGCGGAAGTGTAGTGAACATTGCCATCGAACTGAACGGTCAGCCTCCTTTGCAGGTATATGTGAAGCCTTGTGCCGAACATCGCATCGTGTTGCGCTCCATCGATATGGGCGCTATGGAAGTGGTGAATACATTCGAAGAGTTGCAGGATTACTGCAAGATAGGTTCTCCCTTCTCCATTCCGAAAGCTGCGCTGGCGTTGGCGGGCTTTCTTCCGGCTTTCTCCGAGACGGTCTATCCTTCGTTGGAGAAGCAGTTGGAGGCTTTCGGCACGGGCATCGAACTTACGCTGCTCTCTGCCATACCTGCCGGTTCCGGTTTGGGCACAAGCTCCATATTGGCGTCAACCGTGCTGGGTTCGTTGAGCGACTTTTGCGGACTGATGTGGGATAAGAACGAGATATGCCGTCGCACGCTTGCCCTGGAACAACTGCTGACGACCGGTGGCGGTTGGCAAGACCAGTACGGCGGTGTACTGCAAGGCATCAAACTGCTGCAAACAGAAACCGGCTTTGCCCAGCAACCGCTGGTGCGCTGGTTGCCCGAACATCTGTTTACGCATCCCGAGTACCGGGACTGCCATCTGCTGTACTACACCGGCATCACCCGTACGGCAAAAGGAATCCTTGCCGAAATCGTACGCTCCATGTTCCTCAACTCTTCCCTGCACCTGAGTCTGCTCGAAGAAATGAAAGCCCATGCACTCGATATGGCAGAAGCCATCCAACGGAACGATTTCCGGAGCTTCGGTGCATTGACAGGCAAAACGTGGATGCAGAACAAAGCATTGGATTGCGGAACGAATCCGCCCGCCGTGGAGGACATCATCCGTCAGATAAAGGACTATACATTAGGATATAAATTGCCGGGAGCCGGTGGCGGAGGCTACTTGTATATGGTAGCGAAAGACCCGCAGGCAGCACTCCGCATTCGTGAGATACTGACACGGAACGCACCGAACCCAAGGGCCCGGTTTGTGGAAATGTCTTTGTCGGATAAGGGATTTCAGGTATCACGCTCTTAAAAAGTTATAACTCATTCGTGATGATACGGCCCTCCATTCAGTATCGTCATCGCCCGGTAGAGTTGTTCTACAAAGATGAGGCGCACCATCTGGTGCGAAAAAGTCATGCGGGAGAGTGACATTTTCTCGTGGGCGGCTTCATATACTTTCTGCGAAAATCCGTAGGGGCCTCCGATGATAAAGACCAGCCGTTTGTTCACGGTGTTCATCTTGCGCTTCATATAGTCGGCAAACTCTATGGAGCGCATTTCTTTTCCACCCTCGTCCAGCAACACGATGACATCGCCCGGTTGGAGTGCCTTCAGTATCAGTTCGCCTTCTTTCTCCTTCTGCACTTCCATGGAGAGGCTCTTGGTGTTTTTCAGTTCGGGAATGACTTCCATCTCGAACGAAAGATAGCGCCGGGTGCGCTGCACGTAGTCGTTGATGGCCGTTATAAAGTGTTGTTCTACAGTTCGTCCTACGACGAGTAGAGTCGTTTTCATGCTGGTTCCGTTTTGATTAGCGCACAAAATTAGCATTTTTTTATTGTATTTTGCGACAAATGCTTACCTTTGCCTATCATTAATACTTGTGAAAATGAATAAACGAGTAGTTTTGTTGTTGACCGGTCTCCTCATTTGGGTGTCCTCGCTCTCGGCTCAGGACGCTCCGGTAGGAGTGATCAGTGCCTTCAAGGAAGGGAACTCTCAGGAACTTAACAAGTATCTGGGTGACAAGGTCGATCTGATTATTCAGAATAAAACGACCCATGCCGACAAGCGGACGGCGGAAGGAACCATGGCTGCTTTCTTCTCCAACCACAAGGTCGGCAATTTCAATGTGAATCATCAGGGCAAGCGCGATGAATCAGGTTTCATCGTCGGTACCTTGACGACTGCGAACGGAAACTTTCGGGTGAATTGTTTCTTTAGAAAAGTACAGAACCAATATGTGATACATCAAATAAGAATCGATAAGACAAATGAATAAAGAAGAAGAATTGATAGACAGGTTGATTGACCTGGCTTTTGCCGAGGACATCGGCGACGGTGACCATACCACCCTCTCGTGCATCCCTGCCACGGCGATGGGCAAGTCCAAACTCCTGATTAAAGAAGCCGGTATCCTTGCCGGTATCGAAGTTGCCAAAGAGGTGTTCCGCCGCTTCGACCCCACTATGAAGGTGGAGGTGTTCATCAACGACGGTGCCGAAGTGAAACCGGGTGACGTGGCTATGATTGTGGAAGGCAAGGTGCAGTCTCTGTTGCAAACCGAGCGCCTGATGCTGAACATCATGCAGCGCATGAGCGGCATTGCTACCATGACCCACAAGTATGCCGAGCAGCTGAAAGGCACGAATACCCATGTGCTCGATACCCGCAAGACTACTCCGGGCATGCGCATCCTCGAAAAGATGGCGGTAAAGATAGGCGGCGGCGTGAACCATCGCATCGGCTTGTTCGACATGATTCTGCTGAAAGACAATCATGTGGACTTTGCCGGCGGCATCGACAAGGCCATCAACCGTGCCAAGGAGTATTGCAAAGAGAAAGGTAAAGACCTCAAAATAGAAATCGAAGTGCGTAACTTCGACGAGTTGCAGCAAGTGCTCGACCTGGGTGGCATAGACCGCATTATGTTCGATAACTTCACACCCGAAATGACCCGGAAGGCTGTTGAGATGGTAGACCACCGTTACGAAACTGAATCTTCCGGCGGTATCACCTTCGATACGCTGCGCGACTATGCCGAATGTGGCGTAGATTTTATCTCGGTAGGTGCTCTGACCCATTCCGTAAAGGGACTGGACATGAGTTTTAAAGCATGTTGACAAAGGCCGCAAGCCTTCATTACAGCATAACAGGAAAGCCTCTCATAAGTTTGCCATGATATTGCAATCCTTATGAAAGGCTTTCTGCTTAATAATCAGGGGAGTATCTGCGTCGGCGAAACAGATGGTCTGTTCGGACGAAACAGATGATGTGTTCGAGGCAAACAGACCATGCGTTTGGGGCAAACAGATGATGCGTTTCGACGCGATAGATAATGCATTAGGAAGATATGAAAAATATAAATTGGAGCAAAGTAAAAACGATTGTCAAAGGCTGGAGGCTCGGAGACTTTGTGCGGCAAATTGCTGTGGTGGTGATTGGTGTGGTGATTACCTTTATGGGGAGTGATCTGATTACTCAGAATTCCGAAAAGAAGGATATACGGTCTACCATGTCGCTGATTAGGGATGAACTGAAAAGCAATCGGGAGAAATATGAAGATATAGTAGCGGAGTTTAGTGAGGATGAGGCTCTTTCCACTTTATTGGCGGAGCACGACTTGAAGATACGGACTATACCCGAAGATTCATTGAAGCAGTATGCCAATGTATTGGGACATATTCGTGGTTTTAGTTATACCCAGAATGCATTGGATATACTCAAAAGCTCTATGTTGATGCAGAAAATCCCGGATAAAGATTTGCTGTTGCAGTTGACTAAGGTTTATGATGTACTGAATGGATTTAAGCTGACTATGGATGCATATTATGAGATGAAAGACCAGATTATGACACCTTTCAATTTGGCCTTGACCGATGAACAAATGCATCGGATCTATGAAGGAGGATATGGAGCATGGGATATTTACCTTGCTAATTTATCGGTACGAAACTTCGTCAGGGTTGCACAGATGTATTTCACTCCCGACTATGTAGAAAATGTGGGAAGAAGAATAGATAAGGTGATACAGATGCTTGAAGAAAAATATCATTTAGAATAAAACATTATGGGACAGAACGTTTGGGATAGAATAAAAGCTACGGTACATGGCTGGAGGTTGGGAGACTACTTCCGTCAGTTCAGCATCGTAGCGGCAGGTATTATCGTTACCTTTTGGGGAAGCGATAAAATAACGGAGCATAGCCGCCAAAAGGAAGTACGCGCAACGATGCAACTGGTAGCGGAAGAACTGGAGTACAATAAGGAGGAACTGCGTAAAATAAAGCGGTTGCTGGATATTGACGTACACATGAGCACTGTGTTGTCGGACCACAATATGGATGTATCTAAAATACCTGGAGATACTTTATGGAAGTATGGCAAGCTTTTTAATAATTTTGATGATTTCTCTTATAGAACCGATGCATTGGATGTGCTGAAAGGTTCCTCATTAATGCAGTATATCCCTGAGAAACGTATGTTGCAGGATGTGATGCAGGTCTATTTTTATTTAGGAAGGAAAAAGAAGGATGTGGGTGATTATTATAAGATAAAGAACGATGTGCTGATGGGGCTTGCCTTTTCTGCGGGAAGAGAGAATGTCTTGAGTGAGGGCCGTACTTTTAAGGATGAAGTCTCCTATCTTTTGAAACATGATAATTTTATCAACTTCGTCATCATGGTTCCCGGCTTCTTGTATTGGGATGAGTTTGATGAACTGGATGAAATGCTTGACAAGCAAATTAAGGTATTGAAAGACAAGTATAAATAATCTCCATACTTTAACTTCTTTTTTGAATTAATTCAGCAGCATTTTTCGGAATGCTGCGTCTAACTAACAAATGACGCGAAGAGGCGTCCGTAAAAACGAGCACTGACATTGGAAAATGAGATAGAACTGATAGAGGGCTGCCGGGCAGGAAAAGATTCCGCACGTCGGGAACTGTATACCCTTTATTCCAAGCAGATGCTGGCGGTGTGCTACCGCTATACGGGCGACATCGATGCGGCCCATGACGTATTGCACGATGGTTTTATCAAAATCTTCACCCACTTTACTTTTCGTGGAGAGTGTGCCTTGAGCACTTGGGTGACGAGGGTGATGGTGACGCAGTCCATCGACTACCTGCGCAAGCGGCAACGCTTCAGCCAACTGGTGGTGAACGAGGAGCAACTCCCCGATATGGTGGACGAAGCAAGCATTGCCGAGACCGGCGGCCGTCTTTCCGAGGAAGTGCTGATGGCATTTGTGGCAGAACTTCCCGATGGATGCCGAACCGTTTTCAACTTGTATGTGTTTGAAGAGAAGTCGCATAAGGAAATTGCCGAGTTGCTCCACATCAAGGAACATTCGTCGACCTCGCAACTGCATCGTGCCAAGAATTTGTTAGCAAAAAGAATTAAAGAATATACTGAGTATGAGAGAAAATGATAAAATAACCGATATATTCCGCAACCGTCTCTCCGGTGCAGAGATGACCGTGCGGGAGGGGTTCTGGGAAGAACTGCAACGCAGTCTGCCTCAGACTATGGTGCCGGCCGGTGAGGAGGCTTCCGAACCGTCGTTGCCGTCCGCTTCCGCAGTCAACGGAAAACGCCTTACTCTTTCTCCGAGATTCTACCGGGTGGCTGCCGCTGCATCGGTAGTGTTTGTGCTGGGAGCAGCGTCTGCCGCATTCTGGTACTTCTCTCCGAAGGAGGAGATAAAGGAAGCCTTCACGCAGGTGGCAACCATGACACCGGACGGCAGCCTGAAAGGGGACGTGGTGCAGGAAAGTTTTCCTTCTATCCATAAGGCGAACCCTACGGCACAGAAGCCCGGCGCGAAGCAACCCGCAAGTGGTATTCCTGCCGGACTGACCGCGCAAACGGAAGATGACGACGAATCGGTTTCCGTCCATGTCTCTATCACGATTACTCAGCGGGTGTATGGCAACAGCCAGCAAGCGGGTAACGGTCATTACAATAATTCGGCCCAGAATGGTACTTATCGTTCCACAGCCGACCATGCAGGGACAGGTTCCGATGCAAATTCCGCTTCTTCTGTCGGCGAGGCATCGGCAGCCAAGACTGCGTCGGCGTGGAAGTCGCGCAACTGGGCTGTGAAAGCAGCTATGGGATCTTCTTTGCCGAAAGGTGACTACCACATGCCGCTGACGGCGGGACTGAGTGTGGAGCGCCGTCTGAACGACCGTTTCTCTCTGGAAGCAGGCGTGCAATACAATCGTCTGGATGCCGATAATGCAACCCTGCATACGTTGGGCATCCCCGTCAGGCTGGATATGATGCTGGCAAGTTCTTCTAAAGTCGATTTCTATGCCATGGCAGGCGGAACGGCGGAGAAGTGCATTGCCGGTGCACCGGATAATGGTTTCAGTGCCGAACCGGTGCAACTGTCCGTAGCGGCTGGTGTGGGAGTGCGGTATAAGATGAACGACCGCGTTGCCTTGTTTGCCGAGCCGTCTGTTTCTCATCACTTCGATACGGATTCTAAGACGAGGACGTTGCGTACGGAGCGCCCTACAAATCTGAATCTTTTGTGTGGTGTGCGCGTAACTTATTAACCTTAATACGATACGAAGATGAAGACTTTATCTGATAAATTACATATATTCGGGCGGACTATGCTGCTCGTATTCTTTACTCTCTCTGTTCTCTCTTTGGTCTCTTGTAGCGAAGAAACGTTGGACTACAACCATCCGGACGTAGACCTATTTGTCAAGCAGCTGAAAGCCGGCAAATACTCTGCTCAAAGTCCGGATGGGTTGAGTAACGTGCCTAAGTTCACTTCCGAAGACATCGGCGAACTGCTGAAGTATGCCGAGGACTTGACGGTGATACCTTCTTTCCCGCTGGCTCCGGTGTCCTATTCGGCAGGTGGCAAGCTTCGTTTGGGTGAGTGTATCTTGTGGACGGTGGAGACTATCCGCCTGGGACACAATGCTTCGATGGGGTGCAAGATGGTACGTGCTGATGCCGAGAACTACGAAGGCATCTACTTCCTTTCGGACGAGGATGTGCTGGACGCAGCCGCCCGTTACCGCCGCTGGTGGGAGAGCCGTAAGTATCCGCGCACGATGTGGACCATTGACCCGTGTTATGACGAACCACTTTGCGGAAGTGGATATATGTGGTGGTGATTCTATGAAACTGTTTATACTCTTTTTGGCGCTGCTCAGTGCAGTAGCCCTCCCTCTCTGTGCCCAAAACTGGACATCTCAGGACTCACTGCGGTTGCAGCAGGTACTGAAAGGAACAGGGGAGGTGAAACTGAATCCGGATGCATTGAAGGAATTGGAAATGAACAACTTCCTGGGTGCTCCGAAAGCGGCAACGGACAAGTCGTGGATGGATTTCAATAACTCCATGCCTCTGATGCCGAAGGTACCGGAGAAGAAGGTGGTGCTGACATTGCGTCCCTACACGGCGAACACGAAGTACAACTGGGATCCGGTGTATCAGAAGAAAATCAAGGTGGATAAGGATACGTGGCGCGGCGACGAGTTCTATGCGTTGAAGATATTGATGATTCCCACGAACTGGGCGAAGCATCCGTTTGATGTCGGACCGCGAGAAACGGTGGAACAGATTGAGGCTACCGGCTTGCGCTATCGGGTGACGGACCGTGCCAACAATATGGCGGTGGGCAGCTGGCAGGGTGCAAGCGGCGGCGGAATCAAGGGGTTGGATCTTATGACACCCTTTACCCGCGACTTCTGGAATGTGAAAGGTCGCAAGCGTCGCGCCCGCACGCTGGAAGTGCTGAAGGCGTATGGAGACTCGACGACGGTGCAGATAAAGGAGCCGGTGCGGGTTATCACAAAATGATACACTTTCATTGAAGCGTTACCGGAAGTAATTCCGAACACTTTTCGATTACTCATTGTTTCTATTAGACAGAAGAACAAAAGAACATATTTTCTATGCAGATTATCTGATTTATGTCTCTCTTTTTGCTCTTTTGTTCTTCTGTCTAAAAATAATCCTTAAACGAAACAACGATGATGAATAGAATTACTTCTCTTTTCGGAATAAAGTACCCGATCATTCAAGGTGGTATGGTGTGGTGTAGTGGTTGGCGGCTTGCTTCCGCCGTAAGCAATGCAGGTGGCTTGGGGCTGCTGGGCGCAGGCTCCATGCATCCGGAGACGTTGCAGGAGCATATCCGTAAATGCCGTGCTGCAACCAGCCAGCCCTTTGGTGTCAACATCCCGTTGATGTACCCTCAGATAGACGAAATCATGCAGATGGTAGTGGACGAAGGGGTGAAGATCGTGTTTACCTCTGCCGGTAGTCCGAAGAAATGGACAGGCTGGCTGAAGGAGCGGGGCATCACGGTGGTGCATGTCGTTTCGTCTTCGCGTTTTGCCATGAAGGCAGAGGAGGCGGGCGTAGATGCCATTGTAGCCGAAGGTTTTGAGGCCGGCGGACACAACGGACGTGAAGAGACCACGACGATGTGCCTGATACCTGCCGTCCGCACGGCTACCACGCTTCCGCTGATTGCTGCCGGAGGTATTGCAACGGGTGCGGCGATTGTTGCCGCCCGTGCGCTGGGAGCGGAAGGGGTGCAGATCGGTACGCGTTTTGCGTTGACGGCAGAAAGTTCGGCCAGTGAAGTATTCAAGGAGTATTGCCTGCATTTGGAAGAGGGAGATACAAAGTTGCTACTCAAAAAACTTGCTCCGGTGCGGCTGGTACGTAATAATTTCCGCGATGCGGTAGAGGCTGCCGAGGCGGTAGGGGCTACGGAAGAGGAACTTCGTACGCTCTTGGGGCGTGGTCGTGCCAAACGGGGCATTCTTGAAGGTGACCTTGAAGAAGGAGAATTGGAGATAGGACAGGCGTCGGCGTTGCTGAACGGAAAAGGAATACAATCCGTAGCGGCAGTGATGCTGGAACTGACAGAAGAGTATAGAAGGGCGCTGGAAAGGCTATAAGAAGTCTAAATGATAATTTAGCGTCGTGTGATAACAAGTGTATCTCAAACCCCTCCGCCTGAAAGGGGAGGTGCCCGCTTGCGGGCGGAGGGGTCTTACATAAATA
>CABMPP010000049.1 GCA_902388495.1 uncultured Bacteroides sp.
AACGGAAGGCATACATTATATATATACGTGCGCGCATGGGAACAAGCAAATATCATGCCCGGATGTAGACTACGGAACGGCCGGCACCACGACGGCGAATGAAACCGGATGAGACGAATTCCTGCAAGTCGGAGGTAGCACGACGGTCGGTGACGTTTACAAGGCGGGCATATTCGGCACGGGTGATGCATACATTGGCATCCAGAAAAGACAGCATTTTCTGTTTCCGGGCATCCATATCACCCACTGCCTTCGGTTTTACCGGAAAAAAGCGTTTATCGGCACGCTCCAAATCCATTTTACTATCCACGTAGCGCTTGAACTCGATGCTGGGACGGAACTTCACCGTAGACAACCTGACTGATTCGGCACGGACTTCCTTCTTTGTCATAGCAGGACGGGTACATTTCAGTGTAGTGCTAAAGAAACCAAGTCCTTCCACTTCCACAGTATAGCCGTTGGCCAACCAATCGCCGAGCGTGGTAGTGATGGCCTGCACAATGCCTACAATCATAGCATGGGGCATGTGTTCCTCACGGAAGACTTGGTTCATAAAGTCCTTGCCTGAAATGGTTCCCTTGGAACAGACACGGGCATGGAGCGGTTTCGGCTCTTCACCTTCGGGGGAAGGCGTCTCATAAAGATCATAATAAATACTCATAATTCACTATATATTAAATGTTTATAGAAAGGCTGGAAAAAACTAACCGAGAACACGGGAAGAACTAACCCCGGAATCAGTAGAAACTGAATGCAAAGTTACTAAAAATTATTCTTACTACAGCCATATAAGTTTCTTACAATAGCTGTTGTAAGAAACTTATATGGCTGTAGTAAGAAAGCTGCATAAGTGTAGTAAGATTAATAAGTAGTAACTACAAGCCTACTCGTTGGTAAGTTTGCACTTAGTTCTCAGGCACTTTTATGGACATATTAACAATCAGTCCATCAAGAGTTAATGGCTTGATACATCTATTAAACCATGTTATAAATGGCCCGGTTTCGTATCAAAAATTTGGAGATTGGAAGAAAGCACGTATCTTTGCAATGTGTTTTTCATAGTATTAGATTTAAGGTTAACAAAAGATTGGCTGTCTGGGATAGATAGCCTTTTTTTATGCCCATACATGAACTTAATCAAAGGGATTGCGATATAACAAACAGCGCCACCTGCTCGCTGATACTCTTCATACCCTGCACCGAAGGATGCCCCCACTGCTTATCGACATCGTGCAAGCGGATATTGGTGACCCCATAGTGACGACAGATTTCATCCATAGAGTTGGTTACAGCATCGGATAGTTCGGTATTGGTGATATTGTAAATCTTCGTTTGAGGATAGTTCCGGGTAAGATAATCCATAAGACGACAAAAGGCAGGACGGAAACTATAAAGCTCAGCCTTTGTCCAATCTTCGTATTTATACTCACCGAT
The DNA here is from genome assembly GCA_902388495.1 of uncultured Bacteroides sp. Lineage (GTDB taxonomy): Bacteria > Bacteroidota > Bacteroidia > Bacteroidales > Bacteroidaceae > Bacteroides. The sequence goes on from CABMPP010000049.1 coordinate 1,435, forward strand.
AGGGGCACCTGCCCAACTGTCATTCGTCCCACCAAATACCAGAAGGATGTCGGGGTTACCCAGATTATCCATGCGAGTGATAAAAGAACGGTCGGAGTAATCGGCCTTCTCGTAACCGGTATTGCAAACGGTGGAACCGGAATAAGAATTGTTGCGTTCTAATTGGAGTCCGTGTTCGTTGATAAAGCGATACCACCACGTTTCTTCTACTTTCGTCACATCGTTTTCTTTCTTCTCACCGAGAACGCCATACCAACAAAGATTGGTGTCGGGGGTAACATAACCGTGAAAGGTTGAGTAAGAATCGCCCAGGATAGAGACTTTCTGCTGAGCAAAGAGGGCTGATGCGAAAGTCAGAAAGACAAAAAGCAGGAAGAATAAAGATTTACGGATCATAATAAATTGGATTTTAACGTATGGGACAAAGCATTATTTCTCGAACACAGGCATGGAGCGTCCGATCCAGACCTGGGGTTTGGTCAGTCCGAAGATCTCGGCCATGACGCCGGTACAGTCGTACTGCATCATGCTGACATCGTCGAAGCAATAGCCTTGCTTGATGTTCTTGCCGGAGATGATGAACGGGGTTTCCATTTCGGACATTGTTTTTCCACCATGACCTTTATTGATTCCACCATGATCGGCAGTGACGATAAAGATTGTATTATCGAGCATACCGGCCTGTTTTACAGCAGCAACAATTTGTCCGATGTAGCCATCCAACTCCTTTAGTTTTTCATAATAGGCCGGAGTATCGTGCCCGTCGGCATGACCGACGTGGTCGGGATTATCAAAAACTATAGCCAGGAGATTGGGCTTCTTTTCAGTGATGTACTGTACGGACATATCGACCAGCGCTGTGGGATTTTTCTGATAGTCGGGTGCAAGAGCATGATGGCTCAGAGACAGCGTATCGACAAGATATTTAATCCCATCCCATTCGTAAAGACAGCCTATTTCTGCCTCCGGACGAGCATCTCTGTATAATTGGAAGATGGTGGGGAATATGCCATGTTCATTAACCACACGTGACGGAAGTTCGGGAGTCTTTGAGCCCCACTCCGTATATCCGTGCAATTCCGGACAGGCACCCATAAACATAGACGCCCAATTTACGGCACTCGACGAAGGCAATACCGAACGCTTCTTCAACGTATACGATCCTTCTTGCATCAGCTTTTTCGTATTAGGCATATCAGCCTTTTCAACGCTATAAGCACCCCAGCCGTCCAGGCCGATCAAGATAACATGTTCAGCCTTAGGAGCTGCTTCGGGAACCGAACAAGACGTAAAGGCCGCCAGCACCAAGGCTGCAAACCGGATGATGTTTCTTTTCTTCATAATCTATCTTCGTTATTTGTAATCTATTTAACAAGCCACATCACATCATTGATATCGTCCGAACCGTTGAATTGCGACTGTAAAGCTGCTTTCAGATTCGCTTCATTGTATTGCTTCTCACGGGTAGGATACATCCAACGCAAAGGAATCCGGCCATTGGCATTTCCCTCGCCTACACTAAATTCGGGGATTCCGGTGCGGCGTTGTTCAAAGAAAGCCTGATAACCTGAATTCTGGAACAAAGATACATATTTTTGTTCACGTATCTGCTTTAGTCCGGAGACATTATTTCCCTGGTATACATTCACCGGATTGGCAAGAAAGGCATCGGCACCTTCGGCTTTCACACCATAAAATTCCATATCGGCACGAATACCGTTTGTATAATAAGTTTCGGCATCCCCATCTATCCAACCCAGGTTGGCAGCTTCGGCAAGGCTGAACTGAAGTTCCTGATAACCCAACTGCACACAAGGCAAACCGGTAGGCGTCACATAGGTAGAATAATTGATATAGGCCAGCATACGGTCACTGCCTTGCTGCTGCAACGCTTCTACCGAGTTGCCCGTCACTCCGCCTACGTACGATGAAAACATCCGCTCGCGTCCTTCTACTCCTTTGTTCTGGTTCTCACCCGGAACCATCTGTATGAAGATACGTGGGTCTTCCGTACGGCGTAGCTGGCTGACGTATGTCTCTCCAATGAAATAGATGCTGGCATATTTCGAGCCATTATCAGGATACAAGGTATATTGATCGTCGGCGGTACCATAATAAGTAATCTGCATGTTATCCCTGATGCTCTCCATCAGGGGGTATTTGCCGGGATTTGAAACAATCTCACGCAGCTGACCGGCAACATTCATCTCGGCATTGCGCTTGCTCAAAGATAAAAGTACCCGTACACGGAAGGTGTTAACAGCTTTTCTCCATTTGGTTAAATCGCCGTTGAAGTAGAGGTCATTTGTCAGAGCAGACGCTTTGCCGGCATAAAGAGCCAGTTCGTCGTTAGCTTCTTCCAGCAGTTTCAGGCAGTTGGTGTATACATCCTTCTGCGTGTCGTACTTGGGAGTGAAGTTTCCTTCCTCTCCCTTAACAGCTTCGGACATAGGGATATCTCCCAGGCGTTCGGTCATACGGATATAAAAGAAGGCTTTAAAGAATTTTGCTACAGGCAGAAACTGTTTGGCTTCGTCCGTGTCCAGCCTTTCCACCTCCTTCTCCATTGCCAGAATATCGCGCAGGCTACCATAGTCCATGCCATATTCTCCTAAAAGGTAATTCTGGTCATCGTACACCACATACGTGGAAACGTAGTACTGGTTCAGACGCTGTGCACGCGTCCAAGGGCCTTCCCAACTATCCTTAATAATACTCTGCAAAATATTGATAGGAGCAGAAATATCCGGCGAATTGGGATTTTCTTGCAAACTCATAAAATGATCGTCGCAGCCGGTAGTCAATGTGACAAGGCTTATCAAGAGCAGATAAAATATTTTCTTCATGGGTCGGAAAATTTAAAAAGTAGCGTTAATGTTTATACCGAAGTTACGGGTAGAAGGTGTCTGCAAAGCACTCGTAGAGCCGGAGAACTGGTCAAGATCCAAGTAATCGGCTTTAGAGAAATAGAGCAAGTTTCTTCCTACTACCGATACGCTGGCCGAGCGCAAGAGACCGATCTTCTTTAGAATGGAAGGCGGCAGAGTATAGGTAATGGTCACATCTCTGAGTTTGACATAAGTGCGGCTCTGATAGGTTTGAGACTCCGTACGATAATAACTGTTGCTGGAACCTGCCCATGCCTGATAAAGCACCGGAGTAGTATTAGGAGCAAATGTACGGGTATCGGACAGGATATTTCCGTCGGCATCGCGTTTCAGCTCACCGCCGGTTACGACTACCCCCGGAGCTACCAAAGTCCCTTTATAGGTATTGCCATATCCTTCGGGATTAGCTTTATAGGCATTCCAGTCAGCCAGTCGCCATTCATTATCCGAATCTTCGTGGCGTCCGGACTTCCATAAGTTCATTGCAATTTCATTGTAAATCTTGCCGCCCACGTTTCCGTCGAGGCTGAAAGAGAAGGTCACATTCTTGTATTTGAATTCGTTATGGAATCCGAAAATAAAGTCGGGATCGTAATTCCCGATATGCTTCTTGATAGGGTCGCGTACGGGAAGTCCGTCTTTATAAATCACCTGTCCGTCGGGTGCACGCATAAAGTCCTGTGCCCAAATCTGGTCTACCCTCTCTCCTTTGCGGATATATCCGTAGTTCTCAATGCCATCGTATATCTTCTCGAGATAACGATGGGACTGCGAAATATTTCCCGAAAGATTCCAGCTAAAGTCTTTCGTCTGAACCGGATTGGCCGTGACGGTGACTTCGAGTCCACGACGCTTATAGGTCAGACCGTTCACCAAGCGAGTGTCATAACCGGAAGAGGAAGGAGTTGAAAGAGAGAATATCTGCGGACCATCTTTGGCTATGAAGTAAGAAACATCGACTCCCAGACGGTTCTTGAAGAAGCGCATGTCGATACCGAACTCGGCAGATGAGCTGAATTCCGGTTTTATATTTGCGTCTTTCAATTCGCTGCTTGTATAGAGAGGAGTTTGACCATTCCAGATACTGCCCGTGATATAGGCATTTTTGAGTTGGTAAGGATCGAGGTCACCACCTACACGAGCATAAGAAGCACGGGCACGCAGGTATGAGAAGACTTTAGAAATGTCGAACATTTCGGAAAGAACTCCACTTAAAGATACCGACGGATAAAAATAAGTATTGTTATCGATGGGCAAAGTGGAAGACTGGTCCATACGCCCGGTCAGGTTGAGAAACAAATAGTTTTTATAATCCAAATCGACATTGGCATATAAACTTCCAACTTCCTTGTCCCATTTCTCTGTTTTTCCTTTCAAGCCTTCAACAGCATTCTGAAAAGTATAAATGCCCGGTACAATCAGCCCACCATGGGTAGTAGTATAAGAATCTTTGTATGATTTCATTCGGTAAGCACCACCTAAGGCTGCCTTTATACCGAAGGAACGGCTGAACTGGTGTGCATAATTCAGCATGAAGTCCGAATTCCAATCTGTATATTGCGTATAAGTTTCGTCGTATCCGCCCACCCATTTCTTGGTTCCATAGTCATCGTCATAGAACGATGCGTTGACCGGATACTTTTCATTCTTGAACTTCTTGTTGGTATTCAGGTTGGTACGGATGCGGAGATCCAACTCCGGCAAAATCCGCCAGGTAAGTGCCAACTGACCGTTAACGTTGTCTTCGGAATACTCGCGGGTATTTTCGTAAGCCATGAACCAGGGATTGTTGTACTGTGCATAGTCGTAGCTGAACTGCTGTATGCCTTCCATACCGGGCACCCAATAATCGCGCAAATCATCGATATTGATGTGGGCTCCGGTCCAGATGCTTAACAGATAGATGGGGCTTCGCGGATTGTAGTATGTTTCGGGGTAATTGGGAGAAGTAGTGCGGTTGAAATTCAAAGTACCCAGAAGCTTGACACGTTCACTGAGGTTCATGGAACCGGAGAAATTCGTATTGAATGAGTTCAACTTTGTGTTGGGAAGTATACCTTTTTGATAAGTATCGGAAATGGAGATACGAAAGTCACCCGACTCCGACTTTTGAGCAATGGCAACGTTATTGGTAGTGATCAGACCGGTCTGCATGAAACGTTCCAAATTGTCTTTTCCAACGGCAAGCCAGGGAGTAGGCGTGCGAACGCCATTGGCATCCATCGGACTGTTGTACTGCTTGATGAGCTGGCCTTCGAAACGAGGCCCCCATACATCCGAGTCCTGGTTATAGATGCCGTTTATATTCCCTTTAAGCCCATCACCAAAATCGTATTTAAAGTTACTGCCGGAACCATAAGAGTTCTGCACACCGGGTTTGGCAATGAAAGAGGTTTGTATCTGGGTAGTGGACTTGACATCTACGCTAAAATTGCGCCCACCGATTGTACCTCTTTTAGTGGTGATTTGTATAGCACCGTTCTTTCCTTCCGAACCGTACAAAGCTGCGGCAGTAGGACCTTTCAGTACCGTTATGGATTCGATGTCGTCCGGACTGAAACTCCATGTATTGTCTGTCACGGGAACACCGTCTATCACATAGATAGGACTCACACCACGAATCTGCACGGAAGGACTGCTCAGCAAGTCGGTACCCGTATTGATACGCATACCTGCCACTTTGCCCACCAACGCACTGATAGGATTGGCATCACGCGATACAGAAATATCATTTCCTTTTACTTCCTGTACGGCATAGCCCAGCATCTTTTTCTGCTTAGGTATGTGCAGCGCCGTAACTACAACGCCCTCTATTTCCTGCACGTCTTCCTGTATTCTATATGTACCCGTAAGACGTGGTTTTTCGACTGTTAGGGGTTTGTACCCAATCATTGTAATACTTATTCCGGCTTTAGGATCGGAAAGCACGATTGTAAATTCTCCGTCGAGATTGGTTATCACGCCGTTCGAAGTCCCGGTTTCTAATATATTTGCACCGATTATAGCCTCATTTGTAGCCGCGTCAATCACTGTTCCACTGATTTTTGTCTGGGCTCGGAGAGCCGTACACATTATCAGCAGAAGACAAAATAATATATTTTTCTTCATACGTTTGCTTGTAGATGATTCAATTATTTCTTACTAATAACTGAAAGTATTTTCTTGGATAGTTTCTTGAATTGTTTCGTCAACTCTTCTTTAGACACATTACTGAAGGTTGCAAAGCGATGGTTGCCGGAATAGACTTCGTTCATATTTTCATCGTAAATCACATACTCAATTGTATGTTGGAAGTTGTTGTATGGATATCCGGCGGCAGACAAATCATATTGGTTCAAATTCAGGAAATACTTCGAGCCGCCCTCCTGTATACTCTGTTTGGTCTCTTCCAGAGCATCCTGAAACAGGTTACGGATGTAATCATTCAACTCACTCTCCGTTGTTCCGATACGGGTTGCAAACTCTTCATTCGTCCAGCAATTGATGTTAATGTTCTTGTTCGTAACTTCCATCAGTTTGATGACAGAAGCAAGATTGGCATTTCTTTCATTCACTTTGGCGGCATTCGCCAGAAGGGCAAATCCAAGACATGCAATCAGCATGATTAGCTTTTTCGTTTTCATGTTTTTACCTTTTAAATAATTATTACCTTTATTTCCGATACAAAAATAGTGAAGGATGAACACGTATAAAATGAATTAAAGGCATTCATTTTATTTATGAGGATTCGTATTATTAATGAAACATTTATGTTGCCTGAATGCAAAAAGCACAGCAAGAAATGTCAGTATAAGCCCACTGTTTCCTCTTTTCCCTGCAATTCCCTGATCAGGGCCGGTAACACTTCTGAAACATTGCCGATTATTCCATAGTCGGCATACTGGAAGATTGGTGCATAAGGATCGTTGTTTATGGCAATAACAGTCTGTGCCTGACTCATAGCAACCGTGTGCTGAACCTGACCGCTGATGCCGCATGCAATGTAGAGAAGCGGTTTCACCGTCTGTCCCGTCTGCCCTATCTGGCATTCATAAGGCAACCAGCCTGCTTCGACCGCAGCACGAGACGCAGCAACCTTACCTCCGAGAAGACGCGCCAGCTCATACAGCAACTTGATGTTCTCCTTATTTTGCATCCCCTTGCCACCGGCTATCAGTACAGAAGCATCTGCAACAGAAGAACAGGAAGTTGTGATTTCTTCTGCTAAAAGCTCTACCCGGTTCTTCGTTGCCAAATGACGGATATCGCATCTGGTAATCCACCCTACCCTACTGTAGTCCAGTTCAACGGGACTCATCACTCCCGGACGGACGGATGCCATTTGCGGTCTGTGAAGAGGCGTTTCGATGGTAGCCAGCAGATTGCCGCCAAAGGCAGGACGAATCTGCAACAGCCTCTGGGAAGAAGGATCGATTTCAAGTTGTGTACAGTCGGCTGTCAGTCCGGTATGCAGGATGGAAGCGGTACGGGCAGATATGCCTCTGCCGAAATGGGTTGCTCCAATCAAAAGAATATTTGGATGATATTGGCGAACCATTCCGACCAGAACATCCGAAACCATTTCTTCCAACTGATCGGCCAGATAAGAACCTTCTGCTATATAAATATGATCGGCACCAGCCGCAATGAGAGACTCTTCATACCCCCTGCATGCATCACCAATCAAGATGACGGAGACCTCTTCCGAAGCAGAATCCGACAAACGACGGGCAGCACCCAGCAATTCATACGTTACAGGCGCTATAGCACCTTTATGGAACTCCGCCATCACCCAAATGCCTTGTGCTTCGGTGCTGCAAGAAAATTCTTCGTGTCCGGCTGTTTCTTCCATGCTTATCAATCCCGACGGACAAGCCTCGATACAGCTTTTGCAAAGCAAACAACGACCTTGATCAATAACGGGGTATTCGTCCATGTAGATAGCATTATATAGACATGCAGATACACATTCACCGCATTGTACACAGTCTGCCAACTGAATTTTAATTGGATTCATAACTGAAAAGTATTATTGGAATTTAGTACAGATCTTTTTCAATTCGGATACATCCTTCATCCACCGAATCGATTTACTATTAGATATGGCATGTGTGTTTACCACTTTTGTAGGCGAACCACTCAAACCCAGGAATGCAGTTTCTACGTTCAATAAGCTTGCATCCCAACACATTATTTTCTTTTGCTGCGCATCCTCCCAATCTTGCAGAGAAGGAGCAGGCAACGTATTTGCCTCTTTGCTTACGGTGAATACACAAGGAAAAGTGGAGCGCAGTATACGAGTGCCCGAATCGAAACTCTTCTTCACTACAATATTGGCAGCTGATATGTCAAGCACGGATTGCACCTCCGTCAGTTGGGGGATGTCCAGCTTACCGGCCACGCCGGGGCCTACCTGCGCTGTATCTCCGTCAATGGCCTGCTTCCCGAACAGCAACAAATCGGCATTTCCTATTTTCTTCACCGCCGCACTGAGTACATAGGCAGTACTCCACGTGTCGCTACCGGCAAACATTCTGTCCGAAAGCAGTATAGCCTCATCAGCACCATAAAGAAGAGCTTCCCGGAGTACAGCTTCCGCTTGCAGGGGGCCCATGGTTACAGCTATAATCTCACCGCCCACTCTGTTACGAATCTCCACTGCCATCCGAAGTGCATGAAGATCATCCGGATTGGTCTGAGATTTATTTCCATGACGAACCAGGGTATGAGTGACGGGATCTATGGAAATTTGCGTCGATGCCGGAACTTGCTTTAAGAATACGATTTGTTTCATCTCATCCACTTTTTTTATGACTACGCGCCAGGGCGCAACTATTCTGGAAATTAATATCAAAAGGATTTATCTCTCCGAAACGGGATGGAGCGAAAGGAGCGGCATCTACAAATGTTGCCTCACCCAATATCTGTTCGGCTATCAGTCTGCCCATTCCTCCACCGGCGGCAACACCTGCCCCACAACATCCGGTCAGTGCATAGAAACCTTTCAGTTGCGAAACGGGACCGATTACAAACATAGCATCGGGCACATAACATGAAGGTCCTGCCACATAATGGGCAATTCCCGTACGACGTATTTGTGGGAAGTAGGCTGCAAAGCCGCCAGCACATGCCGAAAGGATAGACCAACCGTTATCGGGCGTGAAGTCCATGTGCTCGATAGATGGGGGTAACTTATCAGGAGCATAGGAGGCACATTCCGGTTCTCTAAGACCTATAATCAATCCGCCGACATCAGGCCGTGTAAATGCCTTGGCATCGGGCAGCACGGCAAAAGGCTGATGTGGAGGAAACAGCTCCGGATTGTTCTCGGTTATCCAGAAGTGACTGCGTACGGGAGTCATAGGAAGACCGATGCCCAGCGGATACGACAACAGATTCGACCAGGCTCCTGCAGCATCTACCACGACAGGGGCATAGTACTTTTCTCCCGAATCCAACAATACACCTTTCACCGTACCTTCTGAAATCAGAATTTCCCTGACAGCTGCACGCGGACGAATGGTTACTCCGCGCTGCCGGGCAGTTTTGGCATAACCGTTGCACAACTGAGCCGAGTCGATAAAAGCATCGGTAGGCATATAAACAGCCTCACGAACAGTATTCTGCTCAATCCAGGGAAGATGTTTTTTGACACTTGTCGCATCGATCCGCTCCACGGGAATGCCATAATCCAGAGCGGCTGCTTCCAAGGCATCGACTGCATACAGGGACTCGTCAGTAGAAGCAATAGTGATGCTTCCCGTCTGCTGCAAATCGAGCGATTCGCCCAACTCGTCTTCAATCCGTTCAATCGTATCATAAGTTTCCTGCACAATGTCCATAAGCACCCTTTTCGTACGAGCGCGGGTAAGAAGGCATGCGGCACGACTACTGGCTTGTGAGGCAATATCCATACGCTCGAACAGCAGAATCCGTCCGGCATGCCGACAGGCCAGGTGATAGGCGGCGGAAGTACCCAGCAAGCCGCCGCCTATAATGATTATATCAGCTATCTGACTGTCCATATCTATTCGAGTATTTCACGAATGCAAGAAATCAATCTTCTCATATCTTCAGGATATACATCCCCGATATTGCCTATCCGGAATGTTTCGGCATCCGAAATCTTTCCAGGATAGATAACGAATCCTTTTGCCTTCAGACTTTCATAGAAAGACTGAAAGTTGAAATCGCTTGAAGGATAAAGGAAGGACGATATGATGGGGCTTTGTATTTCTGCAGGAAGAAGCGGAGTGAAGCCTAACTCCTGCATACCTTCAATCAAGATCGTATTGTTCTCTTGGTAGCGTTGGTGACGCACCTCAACCCCACCTTCCTGTTCCAAATCCAGAAGAGCCTGATAGAAAGCACGTACCACGTGGGTGGGAGAAGTGAAACGCCACTTGCCTTTTCCTTTTTCCATCACTTCCCATTGGTCGTAGATATCCAGTGAGAGCGACCGGGCAACTCCCTTGCATTCCAGCAGTTTCTTTCTGGAAGCAATGATAAAGCCAAAGCCCGGAACACCCTGAATACATTTATTGGCACTGCTTATCAGGAAGTCTATTCCGTACGCCTTTACATCGATGGGGATACCTCCGAAGCTGCTCATAGCATCTACGATAAAAGTTACCGGATATTCCTTAACCACCCGGCTCACTTCTTCCAGCTGATTCAGTATTCCGGTAGTAGTTTCACAATGAACCATGGCAAAGTGCGTAATGTCTTTATGGGCTTCCAAAGCCCGGCGAACGACTTCCGGGGTAACAGGTTCGGCTTCATGATAAGAGACCAGTTCGTAATTCAACTCATAATAACTTGCAATGGTTGCCATTCTTTTGCCATAAGCACCGTTGGCAATAATTAGCAGTTTATCGGTCGGCTTCACCGTTGCTCCCAAAGTAGCTTCCACACAATAGGTACCACTACCCTGCAGAAGTACAGTGGTGTAATCGGCATCGTCCACTTTGGCCAGCTTGAGGAGGCTTTGGCGAATGGGGGTTACAATACCTTCGTTATAGTCTTTATCCCAAGTGCACCAGTCTTGCAGCATTGCCTCCCGCACCGTTTGTGCTGTGCTCAACGGACCGGGAGTTAACAATAAATAGTTTCTCATAAACTTTCGTGTTCTTTATTTAATTGGTTGATATAGTCCGGCAGTTCGGAGATGGTTTCGAGAACGGCATGAGCTCCTGCCTTCAACATGCGTGCACGGACCTCTCCCATAAGGGAATCTTTTTGTTCGACTGTGAGAAGATTGAATTCAGACTCGGTCAGCCCCATTTCGTTGCTTCCCACAATGACACCGAGGGTATGTACTTTGGCGTTTACACCTTCACGGATATCAGCAATGGTATCGCCTATTTTCACGACCTGGTCTACGGAGGGTACAGCCAGGTCTATCATATTACGATAAATCATATAAGGGGCCGGACGTCCGGCCGGAAGGGAGTCGGGGGTCACCAGATTATCGACTGTATAACCTTTTGATGCGGCTTCCGGGCATACTACGTCCATCATCTGCTGCGTATACCCGGTGGTCGAACCGATTTTTATTCCCCGGTTGCGGAGGGTTTCTATCGTTTCGAGTACCCCCGGTATCGGATCGGTAAAGTCTCGCAGGGAGGCAAACAGATGTTTCTCAAAACTCTGATACATTTCTGCAACATCCTCTTCATTCCAGTCGCGTTTGTAAAGAGTCTGAAATTGTTGTTTCACTTCGGGCATATTCAGTATCGCCTTGATATGGTCTATTTTTAATAAGCCCATCGGCTCACGTGCCTGTCTGTAGCTGATTTCGATTTTCTTTTCCTCGAAGATTCGCAGGAAAGCATTCAAGGGGGCAAAGCATCCATAATCTATGGCTGTACCGGCCCAATCCATAATAACACAAGTAATTTTATTCATACGTTCCTTTTTAATAAGTTATATTTTTCTATTTATACCACATTGTATGCAGCCGTCTCAAGTTCGAGTATTTTTATCTCAGGCATGGCAGGCTGTGCATGTTCCTTTCTGTAGCGCTGATGCAGATAGGCCAGCGAGAAGACAAAGGCAACGCAGCAGATGATGCCCACATAGCCGGCCATAAGATTATAGAAATGAGCCCAGTCTATATTGGGACTGAACAGTTCTTTCGCCACCAATACGATAATGGTACCCGTATATCCCAAAAAGTCATTCAAAGCTATGAAGAAACCTACATTGCCGCGGATCTGGAAGCAGGCAATAAAACGGTCGAAGAAGATAGTCTGAAAAGTAAGATAGGCCAGATAAAGGCAAAGGCTTTGGGCAAACAACCAGGTAACCGTGTTCAGTTGTAGCCGCTCGTACCCGAAGGAGAGGAATATCATGCAAAACATACTTACGACAATCAACGACAGCAAGATGGTCAACGCCTTCAGATTGTTCCGGACGTAAACCATCAGACCGAAAATAACCAGGATAATAACCGTTACCACAGAATCGATCTGCGCAAACAGCCACGATGAATATTGGGAAACATCTACAATCTTCACCAGGAAATCTTCCTTGATATCGCGAAGTATCACCAATACCACATTTGCCACAAAAAGCAGTGTGAGGAAAGGCATAAAGTTGCGGAACAGCGCCCAACGTTGCTTTCCATCAAGCGGTTCCCTCTTGCTGCGGCAAGCGATGTCTTCGGCATCGGGCTGGGGCAACCGGTTGAGGATGATGCCTGCCAACCCGAGCAACGGGAGTGCAGCGGCGCCAATCAATGCGGGCATCCAGAATTCGCTTACCCCCAAAGTATTTGTAACGAACAGTCCCAGCGACTTCGCCGTGCCGGAACTGATAACCATACTCACTCCCATCAGACTGGCCAGAATATCGGTAACGCGCCTCCCTTCCAGAAAGCTGAAGATGACACCCCACATGCAGCCCAACGACAGACCGTTCAGAAACATACCTATTATATTATAAGGAGCAGGCAGCCACCCGAAAAGAAGCAGGGAAGCTTCGGCCATAACCACCGACAACAGGATAAACTTCAGACGGTCTTTCTGCTTCAGTTCGGAAATCAACTTGATTCCTATAAACTTCGAGATGACATATCCTATAATCTGCACAATGGTGACAACCACCTTATAGTCGATATCAAAAACCTCATAACCGGCAAAGGCTGCGGCGGTATATGGCTTGCGCAGCGCATAAACAAGAGAATAGGACAACAGGGCCGTGCCGCCTGCCCAAAAGATAAATAAGAGGTCCGCGAACTTCTTCCTTAATCCGTTTACTTCTACTTTACTACTCATATTATTTGCTTTTATCTGCGGCAAAAGTAGAGGGGCGATGTTACAGAAATATATCTGAATACATAAATAGATATTATTTATAGCAACACCGAAAACAGTATATCGGGGCGTAACATTTATGTCATATTAATGTAACTCATCCATAAAGGAATCGTGCTTAGATTTGTACATTCAACAAATACACTGCACACATGAACAGTCTTCAGAATCTGTATCAACGAATCGAGTACCTGCGCAACAGCGGAGTTAAAATGAAGGAAATAGCCGACTGGATAGACATGGCGCCAAGTGTACTGTCGTCTTTATACACAACGGTACTGCCCAACTACTTCAGCAACCTGAAAACATATCCTCCGGAGGAAGCGCTGGAGCAAGCTTTGGTGTTGGTAAATAATGTATCGAAAAGAAAGTTGCTGAACTCGATAGATAGCACCATAGCACGTCTCAACGAACTGGAGCCCGACGTACAGACCAATCCCCGGGACAATGTATTTGCATGGCAGTTTCAGGAAGAAATGCTAAGCTCCGCGCAGCGGGTGGATAGCATCAAGGGGACGTATATAAGCTATAGCCTCTCGTCTTCTTCGGATTACCTCAAGGTAGAACCTTTCCTCATAGCATTGTCGGAGAATAAAGAGTATGTGCGGATAGGCAGGCTGAGCGCTTATAAAGATATCCAGTGGGGATTTGGCATCATCGGCGATTCACAAAACATGTACTGCTTCTTTAATGAGAACGAACCGCCTCACTTTACCCCCGTAACCGTATATCTGCAACTCCCCCTGTTCCGCCAACCCAGACAGCTGAGAGGGCTCTATCTGGGGCTGGACTATAACCGGAACCCCGTAGCCCGCCGAATTGTACTGGTGAAAGAATCGGAATCTACCGATATTGAAGAGTTTTCGAACATGAGGAGCGGACTGGTGCCGCAGGAGGAACTGACTCCCGAAGAGCAGGCCTATTATGACTATACGTGCCAGGAGGGGGATGTCATCAAGATGTGTACCGTACCTTCCCTGCAGATGAATGAGAATGATTTGGTGAAGGAGAAGAAGATGCTGGCACTTTAAGAAGAAAACCCCTCCACCGTTTCGGCCGGCTCCATATTCCGGAGGGCGTCACGATGAAGGGGCGAGTGAATGAAGAGAGAGTATGCTGTGTTAATCTCGGCCGCCGCCCAGGGCTTGATACAGGTTGATGACACCTTGTATCTCGTCGAAGCGGTCGGCTACCTGCGTAAGCCGGGCAGAGAGTAGGCCCTGCTGGGCGGTGAGGACTTCCAGGTAGGTGGAAGTGCCGTGCTGCATCAGCAACCGGGTGCTGCGGACGGCGGTTTCGAGGGAGGCAATCTGCCGGGCGCGAAGTTCGGTCTTTCCGCGGGCCACCTGCACTTGGGTGAGGGCGTTGTTCACTTCGCTACCGGCATTGAGTAAGGTTTGTTGGAAAGAGAGTTTCGCCTCTTCCTGTTGGGCGCGGGCTATCTTCAGTTGGGCTACGTTCAGGCCTTTATTGAAGAGGGGTTGCGTCAGGGAGCCGACGGCGGAAAGGAGCAACTTGCCAGGGTTGATAATCATGCTACCCGCCGAGTTGGTCCAACCTGCCGTACCACTCAAAGTGATGGAGGGGTAGAAGGCGGAACGGGCGGCGTTGGTGCTATAAAAAGCAGCTGCAAGGGAGAGCTCGGCACTACGGACGTCGGGACGGCGGGCAAGGAGGTGCAGAGGCACGCCGACGGCCAATTCTTCGGGGAAAGTCTGGGCAAAGAGTGGACTTTGAAGCGCAGATGACTCCTCGTCCGGGGTGCCGCGGCCGGAGGTAATACTATCGGGAGCAATACTGCCGCGCGCTATGCTGCCGGGCACGCGCCCCAGGAGAATGGAAAGCGAGTTTTCCACTTCCGCGGTCTGTTGCCGGAGGTCGAGCAGGGAGGCTTCTACCTGGCGGCAATTAGCTTCGGATTGGGAGACGGAGGCTTCGTTCGTCATGCCGGCTGCCATCATGGCGCGCATGGTGCGTACGCTTTCCTGCCAGCTGGCGGCGGTTTCCTGGGAGATGCGAAGCTGCTCGTCGAGCATCAGCAGGGTGTAATAGAGATTGGCAACGTTGGCTATCAGCGAAGTGGTGACGGCCTGCTCGTATTCCAGGCTCTGAAGATAGAGGGCGCGGGCACGGCGCTTGGCGTTGGTCAGACGGCCAAAGATGTCGAGTTCCCAGCTGGCGGAGGCGATGCCGGTATAAGTCCACGAGCCTTTCGAACGGTCGAAACTGCTGACGCCGCCTTGCGGGGTGAGCATGAACGAAGGCAGATAAGAGAGACGGGCAGACATCAGCGTGGCTTCTGCTTCCCGGATGCGCCAGTGGGCAGAAAGCAGGTCAGTATTTCCCGCCAGGGCCTGCTCGATGAGCGATTGCAGCTGCGGGTCGGTGAAAAGTTCGCGCCAGGAGAGGGAGGCGATGGAGGCGGTGTCCTGCAACTGCAAGCCCTGACCACCCGGCACGTCCTGCCTGTAGAGTCCATCGGTCGTGATATCCTCCGGGCGTTGATATTTGGTATAGATGCCGCAACTGCTCAGTGTGAGGGCAAGAACGGCTAAAACGATCATTTCTTTCTTCATATTGTATAACATTCTATATATTGTTTGAAAACGATAAATGAGAATTTACGGAGTATCCCAAATTCCTCCGCCTGAAAGGGGAGGTGCCCGTAGGGCGGAGGGGTTTCACATCCGAAGGGACTTGCACA
>CABMPP010000050.1 GCA_902388495.1 uncultured Bacteroides sp.
CGCATTATTACCCAGGGCGTTGCCCTGGGCTAATAGATAAAAGCCTTTCAGGCTTTGCTGCACTAAGTAGATGAAAGCCCTTCATGCTTTGCTGCGCAAGTAATCCGAATGGAAACCTTGCTGGGGCGCTCCGCCCCTAAATTATCATTTATCCCCGCAAAGATACTTCTTCCCTCGTAATTAACTACAGAAAAAAGGCAAAAAGAGTGCTTCAGGCTGTCGATTTGCAGGAGTTTCCCTAATTAATGTTAACACATCAAACATTTCCCGAGTGTTAATTTGGCGCAATCGAAATAAATTCACACTTTTGTGGAATGAAAGAAACATTAGATTTTTTCATAGTTAAGGTTTAGGTTAAAAAAATTAAGGGGAGCTGTGAAGCTGCCCTTTTTTATTACCTATTTATTTGGCTATAATCAGATTAAATAGCTACCTTTGGCGGTGAAAATAAAAACGATATGGAAGATACCTTCAAGTTTCTACTCGTCGCAGCAGTTATTGTAATCGGACTTATCAAGCAGTTTAAGAAAAGTGCCAAAGAAAGTACTGATAGCAAACCTGCTATGCCCCACCCTACCGCAGAAAACCCACTACCCGAATATTGGGGAGGAGATACTTACGGAGGATATATCCCCGAAGGTCCCAAGCCTGAAGCCGCCGCCGCACCGCTCGGAAAAGAAAAAACAGTGGCACAGCACAAAGCCACTCAGGCCAAAAAAGACCGCTCCATCCATACTGCCACATCTTCTTACCAAAATACTACCTCTTCAAAATCCAAAGATTCCCCTCCGCCATCCGGACTGCAGGAATCCGAAGAGCCGTCTGAATTCAGCATTCGCTCGGCAGAAGAAGCACGACGTGCTATCATCTGGTCGGAAATACTTCAACGGAAATATTAAGGCCAAGAAACAGAACCCAAGAACCGGGCATCGGGAAACCGAAGAATCGGAGCACCGAAAAGCGAAAGAACCGGGAAATAACTTCAGAATCTTTACACGAAAAATAACTATAATATTATGGCATTGAATTACATTTCGGCAGCAGAAGCTGCGAGCCTTATCAAACATGGCTACAACATCGGCTTGAGCGGATTTACTCCCGCAGGAACAGCCAAAGCCGTTACGGCTGAATTAGCAAAAATCGCGGAAGCAGAACATGCAAAAGGAAACCCGTTCCAGATAGGTATCTTCACCGGTGCCTCTACCGGCGACTCTTGCGACGGCATCCTTTCACGCGCCAAAGCCATCCGTTACCGTGCTCCTTACACAACCAACGCCGACTTCCGCAAGGCAGTGAATAACGGCGAAATAGCTTACAACGACATCCATTTGTCTCAAATGGCACAGGAAGTACGCTACGGCTTCATGGGAAAAGTAAACGTGGCCATCATCGAGGCTTGCGAAGTAACTCCCGACGGTAAAATCTACCTCACGGCAGCCGGCGGTATCGCCCCCACCGTTTGCCGCCTGGCCGACCAGATCATCGTGGAACTGAACGCTGCCCACAGCAAGAACGCCATGGGTCTGCACGACGTTTACGAACCGCTGGACCCGCCTTATCGTCGCGAAATCCCCATTTACAAGCCGAGCGACCGCATCGGACAACCTTACATCCAGGTAGATCCGAAGAAGATTGTAGGCGTAGTAGAGACCAACTGGCCCGACGAAGCCCGCTCCTTTGCCGCCGCCGACCCGTTGACCGACAAGATCGGACAGAACGTAGCCGACTTCCTGGCTGCCGACATGAAACGTGGCATCATCCCTTCTACCTTCCTGCCTCTGCAATCCGGTGTAGGAAACATTGCCAACGCCGTGCTGGGCGCACTGGGACGCGACAAGACCATCCCTGCCTTCGAAATGTACACCGAAGTTATTCAGAACTCCGTTATCAGCCTCATCCGCGACGGCCGCGTGAAGTTCGGCAGTGCTTGTTCACTGACCGTAACAAACGACTGTCTGGAAGGCATTTACAATGATATGGACTTCTTCCGCGACAAGTTGGTACTCCGCCCGTCGGAAATCTCCAACAGTCCCGAAGTAGTACGCCGCCTGGGTATCATCTCCATCAATACCGCCATCGAGGCCGATATTTATGGTAACGTGAACTCCACCCACATCAGCGGTACGAAGATGATGAACGGTATCGGTGGATCCGGCGACTTCACGCGCAATGCTTACATCTCTATCTTCACTTGCCCGTCCGTGGCCAAGGAAGGCAAGATCAGCGCCATTGTGCCGATGGTTTCGCACATGGACCACACCGAACACGACGTCAACATCATCATCACCGAGCAAGGTGTTGCCGACCTCCGCGGCAAGAGCCCGAAGGAACGCGCACAAGCCATCATCGAGAACTGCGCTCACCCGGATTACAAGAATCTCCTCTGGGATTACCTGAAACTGACCGACGGCAAATCTCAAACTCCTCACGCTCTGCGCGCCGCACTGGGCATGCATGCCGAACTGGCCAAAAGCGGGGATATGAAGAATGTAGACTGGGCACAGTACAAATAAATATGCTTCATAAAATCAGCTAATATAGCTGCACAAAAGATTATCACAAAAAAGCGGGCTGCCCTGGAATCACTTCCCGGACAGCCCTTTCTTCATCCGAAAGTGAAGATGAAGATACAGAGAAAGTACGGCACTGTTGCTTATTCCTGACCGCCTCCCAGCGCCTGGTAAAGGCTGATCATACTTTGAATCTCCGCGAAGCGGTTGGCCGTTTGCGAGAGTTGGGCACTGAGTAAGGTCTGGCGGGCAGTGAGCACTTCCAGATAGGTAGTGTTTCCGTGCTCCATCAACAGAGAAGTGCTGTGCAGTGCCGTTTGCAGAGAGGCAACCTGCTTATCCAATAGAATAGTTTTTTCTTTGCTCGTCTGCCAGGCAGTCAAGGCATCGTTCACCTCGCTGCCGGCATTCAGCAATGCCTGCTGAAATCCAAGGGCAGCTTCTTCCTGCTGTGCACGGGCAATGCGATATTGCGCAATGACCTGTCCGCGGGCAAACAGCGGTTGCGTGAGCGAACCTACTGCCGAAGCCACAAACTTACCCGGATTGACGATCATCACTCCAGCCGAATTCGTCCAACCTGCACTTCCGCTCAACGTGATGGAGGGATAGAAGGCAGAACGTGCCGCGTTCGTTCCATAGAAAGCCGATTCCAACGAACGTTCCGCCATGCGGACATCGGGACGGCGGGCAAGCATCTGCACCGGAATGCCTACTGCAAAGTCTTCGGGGAACTGCTGGTCGGACAGGCTACCCCGTTCGTAGCTGCGGGGCGTCTCTGCCAGCAGCAGGGCGAGGCTGTTCTCCACCTGGTTGATCTGCTGCTTCAGGTCGAGGACGGAAGCCTGCACCTGATAGTAGGTGGCTTCCATCTGCGACACTGCCGATTCGTTGGACATGCCTGCATTCATCAGGGCGCGGGTGGAAGATACGATTTCCCTCCACGACTCTTCCGTCTGCTGCGAGATGGCAAGCTGCTCATCGAGCATCAGCAGGGTATAGTAAGTATTTGCTATCCCGGCTATGAGCTGGGTATGCACGGCCTGCCGGTAGTCCTGGCTTTGGGCATAAAGTGCCTTTGCCTGCTTCTTGGCGTTGCGCATCCGGCCGAAGACGTCGAGTTCCCAGCTGGCAGCTACCGGCAACGAATAAGTCTGCGTAGCCCGGTGGTTGTCGAAACTGCTCACCGTACCCTGCGGCGCAAGGGCAAAGGAGGGCAGAAAGGCAAGCTTGGCGGATAGCAGAGCGGCTTCGGCCTCTTCTACGCGGAGCTGTGCCGACTGATAGTCGGTGTTGTTCTGCAAGCCCTGCTCGATGAGTGCCTGCAACTGCGGGTCGGTGAAGAGCTCGCGCCAGTCCAGTCCGCCCAGGCCCAGGCTGTCGTCGGCCGAAGACTGACTGAGGGCGTCCGTCACTTCCGCTCCATACAGGTTGTCGGGAACTTCCGTGGCGGGTTTGTATTTGGTATATATGCCGCAGCTGCTCATCAGCAGGCCGAGGGCGGCGAGTGTAATTATATGCTTCTTCATACTTCAATGTCTTTAGCATGTTTCTTGACGTTCATCTTATCTATAAAGTATATCAGCAGGAGGGCAATGCCGAAGGCGATTGCCTGCTCCAACCAGAATTCGGTTTCGTAATACATCATAATTCTCTTAGTTTAGTGTTCGGTATAAGAGCGGCTCACCCTTCGGGGGGGCCCGAAGCCTTGAAACGGCGGCGATTCACCCTTCGGGGGGCCCCGAAACCTTGAAACGGCGGCGGTTCACCCTTCGGGGGGCCCCGAAACCTCGAAACGGCGGCGGTTCACACCTTCGGGGGCCCCGAAACCTCGAAACGGCGGCGGTTCGCACCTTCGGGAGGCCCCGAAACCATGAAACGGCTGCGTTTCGTTCCTCCGGGGGAGCCCGAAACCTTGAAACGGCTGCGTTTCGTACTTTCGGGGGGCCCCGAAGCCTCTCCAGCCTCAATCAGCATCTTTTCGGGGAGCCCCGAAGCCTCGAAAGGCCTTGGGAGGGGCTGCTCTTATTCGAACTTATATTCGTTTACTGTCTGAAGCTCGATCAATCTTTTCCTTTCTCCGCTGCACTGCGTTCCTTTTCCAGCAACACCTGTGCATCGGCTTCCTGTTCTTCGGGCTTGCGGATCTTCTCCTGCAAGAACTCGAAGATGATGTAGAATACCGGAACTACGAAGAGCAGTGCCAGCGTTCCGACAGCCATACCGCCTACTACACCCGTACCGAGCGAACTGTTACCATTGGCACCTGCACCGGTAGAGAACATCAGCGGAAGCATACCGAAGATCATCGTAAGCACCGTCATCAAGATAGGACGCAGACGAACCTGGGCAGCCGAATAAGCCGACTCTACAATACCCATGCCCTTGCGCCGGCGCTCTATGGCGTACTCCGTAATCAGGATGGCCGTCTTTGCCAGCAATCCGATCAGCATAATCACACCCGTCTGCAGGTAGATGTTGTTCTCCAAACCCAGCACCTTGGCAAACAGGAAGCTGCCCATCAGTCCGAACGGGATGGAAAGGATAACGGCAAACGGTACCAGGAAGCTCTCGTAGAGGCATGCCAGAATCAGATAAATAAGCAAGATACACACTCCGTAGATGAAGATAGTCTTCGCTCCACCCAAACTGGCCTCTTCACGAGCCATACCGCCGTACTCAAAACCATAACCCACGGGCAATACCTGTTCGGCTACTTCGCTGATAGCTTTCTGTACCTCACCGCTGGAATATCCGTTGGCAGGATTCACATTTGCCGTAATAGCGGAAAACAGATTGAAACGGTTGGCCGACTCCGGGCCGAGTACCTTTTTCAGCGTCACGAACTGGCTCACCGGAGCCATCTCCATACCGTTGCGTACAAACATATTGTTCAGTGCCTGTTCGTCCAGTCGATATTCGGGCGATGCCTGCATCATGACGCGGTACACCTTACCGTACTGGTTGTAATTGGAGATATACGCACCACCGCAATAACTTCCCAGTGCATCGAGCACCGTAGCAGGCGATATACCGGCACGCTTGCACTTGGCAGCATCAATATCTACCGAAACCTGCGGGAAGTTCATGGCGTATGAGGTATAGGCCATTGCCACTTCGGGCCGCTCGTTCAGTGCACCGAGGAACTGCATCACCGACTGGTAGAACGCCGTCATGTCTCCACCCGTACGGTCCTGCAAGTTCAGTTCGATGGAGTTACCCATACCGTAGCCCGGAATCATACCCGGCTGGAAACTGAATACCCGCGCATCCTTTATGTTGCTGAACTGTGCATTGAGCCGTGCCACTACGGCATCGGACGAATGCTCGCTTCCTTTACGGTCGTCCCAGTCCTTCAGACGGATGACGATGGTACCGTAGGAAGTACCCTGCCCCGATACCAAACCGTATCCGGCTACACGGGAATAGTGCTCTATCTCGGGAGTATCCTTCAGGATATCCTCCAGTTTATCTATAACCTTTGTTGTCTCTTGCAGCGTGCTGCCCGGTGCTGTGCTCACGTCCACCATGATAACGCCCTGGTCTTCCTGCGGTACCAGTCCCGTCTTGGTAGTCGACATCAGATACACAAGCAATGCTACCGCCAGTGCCAGTGCCGTCCATACCATCCAGCGATGGTGAATGAAGAACATTACACCTTTCTTGTACTTGCCCAGCACTGCATTGAACGAAGCATTGTAGGCTGCACGTATCCGTCCGTTGATGCTCTTCGCACTCTTTGTCCCGTCGGACGGGCGCATCAGCATGGCGCACAAAGCGGGACACAATACCAATGCCGAAATCATGGAGATACCCACGGCCGTAGCCATCGTGATACCGAACTGTGTATAGAAGATACCCGAAGTACCGCCCATAAACGTCACGGGGATGAACACTGCCATAAACACGCAGGTACACGAAACGATAGCCATTGTCACATCGCCCATCGCATCCTTGGTGGCCAGATAGGGCGACTTATACCCGGCATCGAACTTGGACTGCACCGCTTCCACCACCACAATGGCATCATCCACCACCGTACCGATGGCAAGCACCAGAGCAAACAGCGTCAGGATATTGATACTGAACCCGGCAGCCACCAGGCAGGCAAACGTACCGATCAATGACACTATGATGGAGATAGAAGGAATCAGCGTACTCTTCAAGTCCTGCAAGAAGAAATATACCACCAGGATAACCAATATAATGGCAATAATCAACGTCTCCACCACATTGTGGATAGATGCGAACAAGAAGTCGTTCGAACTCATCATATTGACGAACTCCACGCCTTCGGGCAGTGTCTTCGCCATCTCCGCCATTTCGGCAGAAATCTGTTCGTTAACGGCAGTAGCGTTGGAGCCAGCCGTCTGGAATACAACGAACATTACGGCAGGTTTGCCGTCCATTTCACTCTCGAAGCTATAGGTCAGTGTACCCAGCTCCACATCTGCCACGTCCTTCAGCCGCAGCACGGAGCCATCCTCCTGCGAACGGATCACGGTATTCTGGAATTCTTCCACCGTCTTCAGTCGTCCGCGATACTTCATCGTGAACTGGAACACGTTCTTCGAGTTCTCACCCAGCGAACCGGTAGGTGCTTCGATATTCTGCTCGCCCAGCACTGCCGTCACATCCGAGGGTACCAATCCGTACTGTGCCATCAGTTCCGGCTTCAGCCAGATACGCATACTGTAGGTATCACCCATTTCCATCACATCGCCCACACCTTCGATACGCTTTATCTGCGGAATGATGTTAATGTCGAGGTAATTGGCAAGGAAGGTCTTATCGTACCGGCCGTTGGTACAAACCAGTGAATTGATTTGCAAGAAGCTCGTCTGACGTTTCTGTGTGGTCACACCGATTCTCGTTACCTCGGCAGGGAGCAATCCCTGTGCCTTGGTCACGCGGTTCTGCACGTTCACGGCTGCCATGTCCGGGTCGGTGCCTTGCTTGAAGTACACCTGGATAATGGCCAGACCGGCGTTGGTGGCAGTAGAAGTGATGTACATCATGTCCTCCACACCGTTGATACTCTCTTCGAGCGGCATGATGACACTGTTCAGCACTGCCTCGGCGTCGGCACCCGTATAGCTGGTGGTGACGTATACTGTAGGAGGTGCAATGTCCGGATACTGTTCTACCGGAAGCGTGAAAAGCGAGATAAGCCCGATGACCAGAATCAGCACGGAGATGGAGATAGCCATCACCGGCCTCTTTATAAATATGTTTCCTTTCATAATCGTCTATACTTTATTTTACCACTGTTCCTTCACGCAGCAATCCGGCACCTGCCGATACGATTTCGTCGCCCGGTTGCAGTCCGTCCATCACTACGAATTCACGTCCGTCGCTGATGGGGGCTACGGTAATCAATGCGGATACCGCCTTGCCGTCTACTACCTTATAAGTAATGGTTCTGTCCTGCATCTGCACGGTGGCTCCCTGCGGAATCACGATACAGTTCTTGTAAGTAGTGGGCACTATCACACTGCCGGAAGCTCCGCTATGCAGCAGCCGCGATTCGTTGGGGAAGACTGCGCGCGCCACTACCGTACCCGTCTGGCGGTCTATCACGCCACTGATGGATTCGATCGCACCTTTCTTATCATACAGCGAATTGTCGTTCAGCTTCAGTTCCACCGGAGGCATGTTCTTCAACGCCTCGTCCATACTGCCATACTCGCGCGTCAGGGCAAGCAGCTGATTCTCGGTCATGGAGAAGTAGACATACATGTCCGAATTGTCGCTGACGGTAGTCAACGGCTTCGGCATGGCAGCGCTGACCAATGCGCCCACCCGGTAGGGCAGTGCACCTACCACTCCGTCACTGGGACTTTTCACCTCGGTGTACGAGAGGTTGTTGCGTGCACTCATTTCCTGGGCTTCGGCTTGCGCCAACTGAGCTTTGGCAGTGAGGAAAGTGTTCTCGGCTGTTTTCAGGCTGAATTCGGAAACAACTTTCTGCGTATACAGTTCCTTATTACTATTATAAGTAAGTTGGGCGGTGGCCAGTGCTGCACGTGCCGCTTCCACGTTGGCAACGGCGGTTTTGAGTGCTGCCTTGTAGGGCACCTGGTCGATGATGAAAAGCAGCTGTCCGCGTCGCACTCTCTGTCCTTCGGTCACACATAGCTTTTCGATGGTTCCCGACACCTGCGGGTAGATGTCGATATCCTGCCGCCCGCGTATCGTTGCCGAATACGAGGTGGAAAGTTCTCGATCCGCCGCTTCCACCTTCATGGTTGCATAGGAAGGTTTAACACCAGCATCGGGTGCCTGTTTGCAAGATGCCATCCACATTGTACAACCGATAATTCCTATCAGCCGTATCCATTTTCTGTTCTCTGTAATCATACTACTCTTTTATTCTTATTGTACTCTTTTTGACTCGGGCAAAGGTAAACGAAAAGACCAACGCAGCGGTGACCCATTTCCCCCCAAGGGTGTTCCATTTTCTCCATTCACACCTTCAGAGGCTAACATACTGTGTATAAACGCCGTATGGAGCAAGAAATGAGGAAAACAGAACATTCCATTTCCCTCATTATTCACCAACTTTGCAAAAAGAAAAAAGAAAGAGTATGGAAAAAGAAAACATCAAGACGATTAGTATTGAAGACTTTAAGGACAGCAGCCATGTGATACACTATGTAGACGACGACTTTGCCATAATAGATAGTTTAGAAGGTATTTCCGACAGTAATACTGCAGCAAGGCTGGAGTGCTTCCTCATTGTGGTTTGTGTAGAAGGGTACATCCAGCTGGATATTAATTACAAAACCTACCAGTTGCAAACAGGCGACTTATTTCTCGGGCTTCCCAATACGGTTATCGGCAATGCCATGCTGAGTCCCAAGCATAAACTGGGACTCGTCGGATTCTCCACCCGCTTCTTGCAGCGCATCGTCAAGATAGAGAAGAACACGTGGGATACGGCCGCACATATCTATAAAAACCCGGTGGCGCATGTCAATGAAGAGAGTGGCGAAGGAATCTTTGAGTACTACCGGAGCCTGATCATGGCAAAGGTAGATGACGAGCCCCACAGCTATCAGAAGCAGGTGATGCAACACTTGTTTTCAGCATTGCTTTGCGAAATGATAGGGCATCTCAACAAGGAAATTGCCCAGTCCAACGAGGTCGGCCAGTCAAGGGAGAATATAAAACAGTCCGACTACATCTTGCGTAAGTTTGCCGAGATGCTGTCGAAAGATAACGGCATGCACCGTTCGGTGTCCTATTTTGCCGACGCACTCTGCTACAGTCCCAAGCATTTCTCGAAAGTCATCAAGCAGGCGTGCGGGCGCACTCCGCTGGAACTGATTAATGAGAGTGCCATCACCCACATCAAGTACCGTCTGAAGCATTCGGACAGATCCATCAAAGAGATTGCCGACGAATTCAACTTCCCCAACCAGTCTTTCTTCGGGAAGTATGTGAAGGCGTATGTGGGCATGTCGCCGGTAAGTTACCGGAATTCGGAGGCGGAATAAACGGGAGAAATTACTTCGTCTTTATCACCTCATCGCACACCGCATCCTGGAAAGCCCGTGCCTCCCTGCCCGACAATACACTCTGGTTCATGATGGCAAAAGCAATCTGGTGCCCGTTGCCGGCTTTGAGGTATCCTGCCAGGCAATTGATAGCGGTGAACGAACCTGTTTTGGCATGGACATTCCGATAAGAGGGGGTGCCTTTCGCCATGCGGTACTGCAAAGTTCCGTCTATTCCGCCGATGGGCAGTGCCTTATACAGCTTCTGAAAGACATCGGTGCGGGAGTAGGCATACTTCAGAAAAGAAACCAGCAGCTCGGGCGAGATATAATTGTAGTTCGATAGCCCGCAACCATCGGCCAGGTTATAGTGGTCGGGGTTGTGCCCCAGTTGCTTTATCAACGCACGGATGGCGGTTAAGCCGTCTTCCGCAGAAATCCGCTTCTTGCCTGTCGTCTGGGCACCCAGGCGGCAAAGCATGGCTTCGGCATTCAGGTTATCACTCTCTTTCATGATCTGCTTGACAACGGCTTGCACATCGGTTTCGTAAACAGCCACCTGCACGGAAGTGCTGTCCTGCAGGAACTCATCGAAAGCATAATCACCGGAAGAACAACTATCCGCAATGCAATGGATGCCCCGCGCTTGCAGGCGATCCATGAGCGTGCGCATGAAGAAATCCTGGGAAGAGTAGATGTTGACGGTGCCCGCCCGTCGGCCGTCCACATTGCCGGTGACGAGGATGTTGTTTCCGTTCGTCAGCCAGTTGCGCGACACACGGAAACGGCCGGCGGAGGGGGTGCGGGAGGCGGTTTGGTTGGTCAAGGTATAGTAGGAGGAAGCGGGCGTAGCTGCCAGGCGCGCCTCTTCGCCCCGTTCGCCGGGCGTGGCAGTGACAGTGACCACTCCCTTATTCAGCATCAGCGGAGAGAGATAGGGTTGATAGGAATAGGGAGTATCATCCCATGCCCAGCCGCTGCCCCAATACAAGGAGTCCTTCATAGACACATCGCCATAGACCTTTCCACGGATAACGGTAAAAGGCAGGCGCGCCAGGGCATCGGCCAAAGAGTCCAGCGCGCTGTCGTCGAATTCGGGGTCGAAGCCGCCTATCACGTAGACATCGCCCCGCAAGGTATCGTTTTCGATCGCTCCCTTGTACCATACTTCCGTACGGAACGGTTCGTCGGCTTCGGGGCGTGAGAGGGCGGTAATCGTCGTCAGCAGCTTCATGGTGGAGGCGGGACGGGATAGCTTGTCGGCCTGGTAGGTGTACAGCGGCTCCTTGGCCGTCAGGTCGTACACGGAGATGGCAACGTTGGAGCCTTGTGGCAACTTATATTTGATAAGCGTGTCCAGGCGGGACGAGAGAGTGTTTGCCCCATTCCCGGCCTCTTGTGCAGACAACGGCAAGCAGCAAACCGATAAAAGTAAATACAGTAATATCCTATTCATGTTTTCTATTCAAGTTTTTCGTTCTTCTCTTTCAAGAGTACGCATCTGTCTACTTCAAGAACGTACGTCCGTCTCTTTCGCAACCGGTTTCTCAAAGCGGGCATTACACTTGTTGCAAACGTACTCCCAATGTTCCGTGCCCGGAGGGGCTGCCGACAGAGCAGACATAATGGCGGCCATAATAGCCCGTCCCCTATGTTTCTTCTTCAGCACCAGCTTAATATCGTCCGAACCGCAATGGGGACAATACTTCAACTGTTCCGGAATCATTTGATTCTGCTCCAGCAAGCGGAGCGCGTTGTCATAGTCGTCCTCATATACCAGCACATCCACCCCTGCGATATCACTGATATATCCACGCATCACGCCGGACATATTCTCATTATGCAGAATCGAAGTAATCCCTTCATTCTCCAATGCTCCCTGAATGACGTGTGCCTGAAAGGCATCGTTGCAGGTGATAAGTTTTACGGTTTTCATGTGTAGCTATTCTTGATTTAAATTCGTATCACGGTGAATCTCCTCCTGCAGTTTCCCAAGCAGGGAACCCTTGCCATAGCCTCCCCACACACTCTGTATCTTTCCGTCGGGAGCAATCAGCACATAATGAGGATATCCCTTCACCCGGTAAGACATGGCAAGGCCGGTGCCTGCTTTGCGCAGTTCGTTCCACTGGTTACCCTTCATCTGCTTCTTCTCCACAAATGCTTCCCATTCCTTTTTAGGGTCGATGCTGATGCTGACGATAGCCAGTATATCCTTGTATTTCTCCGCTGCCTCCTCCATTTCGGGGAGGGACTCAATGCAGGGACCACATCCGGAGCTCCAGAAGTCGAGCAGAATATACCGCCCCTTGAATTCTGCAAGGTGGTGGCTACCACCCTGAACGTCATACAGCTCACCATCAGCCATTTCGTCGCCCACCTCCACCGCTGCTGTAGGATAAAGGTGCTGGTATGCCAACTCAGCCTCCGACGTATGCTTCATAGCCTCCGGCAATCCGGCGTACAGAGCCTTCACTTCGTCCGAATAAGGCATAAATGCCTTCGCCACAGTCATCTGTGCATAAGATACCAGTTTCTGCATATAGACCTTGCCCACGGGAGCCGTTATCATATAGTCCAACTCCTTCTTATAGATGGCACGCATCAACGGGAACGAGTATTTACGCAGAGAGTCTACTTTCGCCCACGCCAACCGGGCGAACTCCTCATCGCCGTCGTGCTCCAGCTGCATCTGCCGAAACCAGCCGCATTCGGCCACGTTATAGCCTAAATATTCCCGGTTCAACTCGCGTACGCAGTCCTGAAAGCCGTTCTGCTCCTGCTGCTCGGCGATGTCGCTCTCTACCCGCCAAAGGGGTAGCAACCGGTCCTCTCCGGTGATGGTTATCTGCCTGCCCGGTGCCACCCATACATCCAGCCAGTGGGAAGGGAAGCCTTCATCAGAAGAGAGAAGCATAAGCGGCTTTACGCAGGAGGTCGTATCACTGAACGTGAATCTTCCGTCTGCAACGGTATCAAGAACTATCGGCACAATAAGCCGTCCATCCGATTGGTACAGACCGATAACCGTCCCGTCGGAAAGGGCGGGTACTTGTCCGGTTATCAAGAAACGCTCAGAGGCAGCGGTGTCTTGCGACCAACTGTTGTATGCATTGCACACGAACAGAAGAAGAAGGAATAAATACTTTTGCATTGTATATTTTGTTTTGAGTTATCGTCTCAGTTGATTTCCACTGCGGAGCTACGGACACACCCTGCGTAAACACACGCTTATAAAGCCTCTTTAAATATCTCCCCTACCGTAGGATGCGGGAAGACAATCTTCTTCCACTCCCCGGCCGTCAGCTTCAGTTCGATGGCCATGCCTGCCAGTGTGATGATTTCCGAAGCCGGATTTCCCAGGACGTGCGCTCCCAATACGGTATCGTCACCACCCAGCAACAGCTTGCAAACACCATTCACACCTTCGTTCTCCGCCACAAAGCGGCCTGAGTATGCCATTGGGAGCTTTACTACACGATAAGTGGCACCTTTCTGCTGCAAAGAGTCTTCCGTCTCGCCCACACCCGCTATTTCGGGATTGGTATATACTACACCGGGAATGGCACGGTAACTCATGGCATCTTTCTGCCCGATAATGGTATGTATCGCTACCTCCGCCTCGCGCACGGCTGTATGCGCCAGCAGGGAGAAGCCCGTCAGGTCACCGCAGGCATATACGCCCGGCAGGGAAGTCTGCATCTGCTCGTTGACGCAGATATTTCCGCGCTCCGTTTTTGCCAGGTTCAGATTCTCCAACCCGAAACCTTTCGTCACCGGACGACGGCCCACGCTCATCAGCAGTTTTTCGGCTATCACGGAGCCTGCACCTTCGGCAGTCTCGTAGTTTACTTGTATCAGCGGCTGCCCGTCTTCCGAAGAAGCTCCGGCCACAGATACCACCTTGGCACTGAGCATGAACTTAATCCCCCGCTTGGCATATTCGGTACGCAGCATGGCAGAGAGTTCCCGGTCCATACCGCCCAGAATTTCGTCCAGCATCTCGACCACCGTTACCTGCACTCCCAGGCTGTTGAAGAAGGAAGCGAACTCCATACCGATGACCCCGCCGCCGATAATGGCAAGCGAAGCGGGAAGCTCCTTGCTGTCCAGCGCGTCGCGGTGTGTCCAGTAGGGCACTGAGTTTACTCCCGGGATGCCCGGAATAAAGGTTTCCGAACCGGTGCAGAGCAACAGGTTCTCGCACTCGTAGATTTCTTCGCCGCATTGCACATGATTCCGGTCTATCACCGTTGCCTCACCGCTGACGATAGTCACATTGTGTGCCGTCAGCTTGCTTTTGACACCCAGCACCAGCTTGCGCACCACTTTCTGCTTGCGGGCAATAATCTTGGACAAGTCGAACGACACTTCGGGTACATTCACTGCATATTTGGAAGCATGACGCGCTCCGTCATACGTTTTTGCTGAATACAACAGGGTTTTGGTAGGGATGCATCCTTCGTTCAGGCACACTCCGCCCAGGTTTTGTTTCTCAAACAACACGGCACTCAGTCCTGCCTTTCCGGCAGCTTCGGCAGCTGTATATCCCGCAGGACCTCCACCGATGATGGCTACTTGGTATTTCATAGATTTGCTGGTTAATTATTAATTTGTGCGCAAGTTAATAAAACCCATATTATCCGGCAAAAAAGAATACATCTTTCTTTCAGATTAATTATCTTTGCAGTGCACATTCACGCAACGACTGCGCGTTAATTGGCAAAAACTAAACTATAATCCGACATGAAAACACTACAGTTATCCCGGTTAATCCCACTGTTCGCCCTTCTGCTCTGCTGTCTGGCAGCTTGCAGCGATGACGATGACAACCGCCTCGCATCCATCCAAGAGGCCACCCTCGAAGGTGATGCCACCACCCTGCAGATCAACATGAACCGCAGCGACTGGCGCATAGCCTCCGTAACCGGTCTTGACGGAGATTACATCATTGGCGGCGGTTCCACCCAGCTGGAAGGATTGGGAACCGTCTCCTACAGCTGGGCTACTATCAAGCGCGAAAAAGAGGATGCACTCATCGTCGAAGTGGAAGATAACTTCGACGGAGAAGAACGCGGTATTATCATAAACCTGGAAATGAAAACGGGGTTTTATAAGGAGCAGATCATCATACGACAGAAGCAGTGCACCAGCACCTACATGCTGAAGTCGATTGTTTACAGCCTGGAAGAAGGGGACGGAGAAAAGGAAATGCAAAGCTCCAAATGGGTAAGAATTGTCGATAATCACTCTGAGACTCCAATGAAGGTCATCTTATATCCCTATGAAGACGGCAGGATATACTGCTCATTCCAAAGTTCGGAAATCGGTGCATTCAGTTGGGTAGGCGAACACACCGCACATACAGTGGCAGTGCCCCTAAAGATAGAAAACGGGGAAATAGTGCTTGACAGGACTACTATGATAACTTACGATAACTTCTCCACAACATTGGAAAATGAGCTGAAAGACGTCCCCTTTCCGACTACTTTAGAACCCATGAAAACAAATATATATTGGGGGGACATCTACTACAAGTCCCTACGGGTAACTTACACCCTGACCATCGTCAACACCGATACCCGTGCAGAGCGTCAATTCAAGGGAAAATTCACAAGGAGATATCCCTATGACTACTCGGAGTTTCATCACGAAACCAAGGACTTGCCGGAAGAAAAATAAACCCAAACAATCCCATCTTAACAAGCACTGGCGTCTGTCCCATCACGACAGACGCCAGTGTTTGTGATGACAGACACCAGTGTCTGTCGTGACAAAGGCCAGTGTTTAACGGGACAGACACTGGTCTTTGTCGTGATAGAGGCCAGTGTCTGTCAGGCACGACTTTACTTCCTCCCTGCTTAGGGTAGGAGGCTGGCCTTCATCAAGTTTACGGCATACAAGTTTGCCGGTCTTCAACGCATCTTCTTCTGTGGCAAACGGCTGGTGACCGCTTACGGCAGGGATATAAGGCTGATAAATCAGCGTGTCCGACCCATGGAGTACAATATAGCCATAACCATCTTCTACCTGCACGGCACGACAGGCAAACCCTTGACCGGCCATATCCTTGCTGCCGGAAGTCTTACCGCCGGAGCAACAAGAAAGGCATACCGCCACGAGGGACAGTACACCTATCTTCATAATAAACATCAGCTTTATCATTTATATTTTGTATATCATAGCTTAATAAATGGGAATTTACCAGCGTAGCGCTGGAGCAAGGTTTCCATTCGGATTACTTGCACAGCAAAGCCTGAAGGGCTTTCATCTATCAGCCCAGGGCAACGCCCTGGGTTTAAGAACGCCCC
>CABMPP010000051.1 GCA_902388495.1 uncultured Bacteroides sp.
ATTTATGTAAGACCCCTCCGCCCGCAAGCGGGCACCTCCCCTTTCAGGCGGAGGAATTTAAGATACTCCGCTAAATTCCCATTTACAATATATACAAAGAACAGATGGCTAAAGGCTGGAAATACGGTATCGTTTTAGGAGTAGTCATCTTGCTGCTCTTTATAACGAATTTACTGGTGGGATCGGTTTCGATTCCGGCAGCAGATGTTTTTCGCATTCTTCTTGGTGGAGAAGGGGAGAAGGCCAGTTGGAATTTCATCCTTTGGGAGTCTCGTTTGCCCCAGGCACTGACGGCGCTGCTTTGCGGAGGCGCGCTGGCTGTCTGCGGACTGATGTTGCAGACGGCATTCAAAAACCCGCTGGCAGGACCATCCATCTTGGGCATCAACTCCGGGGCGAGCCTGGGCGTGGCCTTCGTCATGCTGCTGTTTGGCGGAAGCATCACGGCAGGTACATTCAGCCTGTCCGGTTTCTTTTCCGTGCTGGCCGGGGCATTTGTCGGCGCCATGCTCATTATGGCACTTATTCTTTTCTTTTCCACATTGATAAAAAGTAATATCATGCTGCTGATAACGGGCATCATGATAGGCTATATCGCCTCTTCCGCCATCGCCCTGCTGAATTTCTTTGCCACGGCAGAGGGCGTGCAGTCTTATATGATTTGGGGAATGGGTAACTTCGGCGGCGTGTCCCTGCAACAGATGCCGGCCTTTGCGCTGGTCACTGTGCTTGGCTTGTTCGGTTCGTTGTTGCTGATAAAGCCTCTGAACGCCTTGTTGCTGGGCGAACGCTATGCCGAGAACCTGGGCGTCAATATCCGCCGCGTGCGCAACTGGCTTTTGATTATCACCGGACTGCTGACCGCCATCACTACCGCCTTCTGCGGCCCGGTGGCGTTTATCGGACTGGCTGTGCCCCATGTAGCCCGTATGATATTGGGAACTGCCAATCACAATTCCCTGCTTCCCGTTACTATTCTTAGCGGTGCCGCCGTGGCACTGCTCTGCAATCTGATTTGCGTCCTGCCGGGCGAAGCAGGCATCATTCCGCTGAATGCAGTTACCCCAATCATTGGTGCACCGGTCATTATCTACGTTATAATGAGCCAAAGGAATCCGCAGCATTTCAATTAATCATGCGAATTCGCGGTTCATGATATTTATATAAATGGGAATTTACGGAGTATCTCAAATTCCTCCCCTTTCAGGCGGAGGAGTTTGAGATACACTTGTTATCACACGCCCCTAAATTATCATTTAACTCCTGATTCGCATTAATCTACTTTTCTGTCCCCACTTCCCTTTTTTCTTCCAAAATTCATAGGGTTCTTCCCCTTCCGGCGCTCTTAACTATAGAAACCCCTTAAAACCATGTCGTATGAGAAACTTAGTAAGATTTACACTTGGGTGTCTGCTCATATTTCTATGTTCAAGTATCACCCCGCTGATGGCACAAGATGCCGCGGTGAACGACCTCATCATAACCGGTGTCGTAAAGAACAAGGATAACCGGAAAAAACTGGAGAACGTGAACATCTCTGTTGTCGGAAGCAATATCGGTACCGTTACCAATGCCGACGGTACCTTCTCCCTGAAGGTGACAGAGGCCGAAGCCTTCCGCGGCTTGGAAATCTCCCACATCGGCTATCTCAATACCCGCCTCTCGCTGGATGAGATCGGAAGCGGAAACAGCCTGACCGTATGGATGATACCCGCCCCCAATCTGTTGAATGAAATTGTGGTCTATGGCAATAATCCCCGCGTCATCGTGGAAGAAGCCATCAAGAAAATCCCATCGAACTACTCCGCCAGCAACAATATGCTGACCGCCTTTTACCGCGAAACGGTGCAGAAACGCCGCCGCTACATCAGCGTGTCCGAAGCCGTGATGGATGTCTACAAGACCGATTACAGCAACCGCGATGTAGGAGGCGACAAGGTGCAACTGCTGAAAAGCCGCCGGTTGATGAGCCAGCGGCAAAGCGATACACTGGCAGTAAAAGTACTGGGAGGTCCCAATCTTTCCCTCTATCTGGACATCGTGAAGAACGGCGACGCACTGCTGAGCCCGGAAAACCTGAACTACTATGACTTCCGCATGGAAGACCCTGTCAACCTGGACAACCGCATGCAATATGTAATCAGCTTCCGTCCGCGGGTCAGCCTGATGTATGCCCTGTTCATCGGGAAACTGTACATCGACTACGAGCGGCTCTCCTTTACCCGTGCCGAATTTGAGCTGGATATGGCAAACCGGGTGAAGGCAGTAGAGGCCATTCTCCATAAGAAACCCCTCGGGCTGAGGTTCCGTCCGCAAGAAGTCAGCTATCTGGTGAGCTACAAGCAGCAAGGTTCCAGGACCTACCTGAACTATATCCGGAACGTCATCCGCTTCAAGTGCGACTGGAAGAAGAAACTGTTCTCCTCCACCTATACCGCCTTCTCGGAAATGGTGGTGACCGACCGGACCGAAAACCCCGCCACCGGTATTTCCAACAAAGCCTCGTTCAAGCAGAAACAAGTGTTCTACGACCTGGTAGATGAATACTGGAACGAGGACTTCTGGAAGAAATACAACATCATAGAGCCTACAGAGTCGTTGGAGAATGCTGTAGATAAATTGCGGAAACAATCCAACTGATTATCTGATAGTTTTTCATTATATTTGAGGCAACCAAGAAAACTGTCGGGTATGCTGAATGAACTGATTATACTGGCCAAAATAAAAGAGGGCGATATCAAGGCTTTCGAAGAAATCTTCCGCCGATATTATTCCCCTCTTTGCTGGTATGCCGCGGGTATCACGGGCACTATGGAGTCTGCCGAGGAGATTGTGGAGGAGCTGTTCTATGTGCTGTGGAAGAACCGTGCGGAGTTGCAGGTGCTCCAGTCCGTCAAGAGCTACCTTTATCGGTCGGTACGGAACGAAGCCGTCCAGTATTGCGAGCATCAGGAGGTGAAGGAACGATACCGGGCGTCCGTGCTGGCGAAACCTGAACCGGGCTACTCATCCGACCCGCATTGCCAGATGGAATACAAGGAACTCCAGGCACTGGTTCAACAGATACTCGGGAAACTGCCCCTGCGCAGACGGCAAATCTTTGAAATGCACCGTGAGAAAGGAATGAAATATGCAGAAATAGCCACGGAACTTTCATTGTCCGTCAAGACGGTGGAAGCGGAAATGACCAAGGCGCTCCGGGCGCTGCGAAACGAAATTGATAATTATATCCGGATTAAATAATGGAAATAAATAGAATGAGAACAAAGACAGACGAAGCGTGGGAACGGCTTTATGCCCGCTTCGAGGCCGATAACTTGCTGGCAGATGCTGCAGGAGGCAGTATGGCGGTGCGACGCAAGCTTCACCTGAGGTGGGGAGCGGTGGCGGCAGCCGTGATTGCCGGTATAGTGTGTTTGGCCGCATGGTGGGTTATGCCGGAGCAGGGCGAGGACATCCGTAACTTTGTGACGCAGGAGAACCGGGAGCTTACGACCTTGGTCAAGACGCTTGAAGACGGTTCGGTGGTATATCTGGCCCAAGAAAGTACGCTGCAATACCCCGAGCATTTTGCTACGGACAAACGGGAAGTGAACCTGCAGGGCGAAGCGTTCTTCGACGTTGCCCGAAAGCCCGAACAAGCTTTTACGATTGAAACAGAGAAAGTGCGTGTCGAGGTGTTGGGAACAGCTTTCGACGTCCGGAGCAATGAGGACATTCCATTCAGTCTGTCCGTAAAGCGGGGGCGGGTAAAGGTTTCCCTGAAGCAGGACGGTACGGAAGTGTTTGTAAAGGCAGGCGAGACGGTTACCTTGCAATCGGGCGAATTGCTTTTGAGCAAGACGGAACATCCGGAACTCTTCGACCGTTATATTAAGAACATCCGTTTCAAGGACGAATGCCTTGAAAACGTGTTGCGCGCCATCAATAAGGAGTCCTCGGACTGGCAGATAGAAACTGCATCGCCGGCTTTAGGCAAAAGAAGACTGACCGTTGAGTTTGCAAACAATTCTCCGGAGTCCGTAGCCGAATTGATCTGCTGGACGTTCAATCTGAAGTGTGCGCGGCAAGGCAACAGGTTGATTTTATCAGAATGAAATGCCTGTCTCTGTATGGGCATATCTACCTGAAATCTTATATACAAATAAAATATGAAGTCGTTTCGTTTCTTAGTTCTTCTCTTGGGAATGCTTTTCATTGCCGGCAATGTAAGAGCAGACGGAGGTGATGTGCTGGACCGCATCATCCAGCTTCCCAGGGCTAAAGAAACGATTTATTCCTTGTTGGGGAAGATATCGGAGCAATCCGGTTATCTTTTTATTTACGACAGTAAAGTCATCAACAACGACTCTATTGTAAAGGTCAAAAAGATGAATTGTTCCGTGCGCCGGGCCATCTACGAGATAACCGGTAGCAAGGATCTTGAATTGAAGGTATTAGGACAACATATATTGATTACGAGGGCGGCAGAAAAGGTAACAATGAAAAAAACGGTCGCACTGCCGCCCCAACCGACACACTCCACCGTCACCGGCACCTTACTGGATAAAGAAACCGGAGACCCCATTGCCAGTGCATCTGTCCTGGTGCAAGGCACCTCGCTGGGCAACATCACCAACCGGGACGGGAAGTTCAGGCTTCATTTGCCCGATTCCCTGCGAAACCGTACTCTTTCCTTTTCTCATCTGGGCTATGTAGGACAATCTGTAGAAGCTTCTGCGCTGGAAGGGCAAGACAACGTTCTGAGTCTGGAGCCTAAAGTAGTTCCTTTGCAGGAAGTCCTGATCCGCCTGGTAGAACCTAAAAAGCTGCTTCGCGAGATGATAGAGCGCCGTAGCCGGAATTACTCTTCTTCACCGGTCTACCTGACTACCTTTTATCGGGAAGGCGTACAGCTGAAAGATAAATTCCAAAGCCTGACAGAAGCCGTTTTCAAAGTCTATAAATCCTCTACAATAGAGTCCGAAACCTCCGACCAGGTGAAGCTGCTGAAGATGAGCCGGATTGATAACCGTGAGAAAACGGACAGCGTGGTTGCCAAAATCAGGTCGGGTGTGGAGGCCTGCCTGCAACTGGACATCATGAAGCATATTCCCGATTTCCTTTCCCCCGAAGTAAGCGATGCGCTATATGTGTATACCTCCGGCGACATTGTATTTGTGGACGACCGAAGTGCCAACGTCGTTTACTTTGAGCAAAGGCGGGGGATAGGGGAACCGCTGTATTGCGGGGCGCTGTACATCGACTCGGAGAACAGTGCTCTGCTGCAGGCACGTTTTGAGATCCAGCCCCGATACATAAAAGAGGCAACCGGGCTTTTCGTGGTGCGCCAGGCACAAAAGACCCGGCTGACCACACAGAAGGTAGTCTATACCATCTCATACAAGCCCTGGAACGGCACTTATTACGTTCATCATATCCGTGGAGATCTTTATTTCAGAATGAAAAGAAAGCGTATCTCCTTCAGCAACCCCACCCTCCATACTTGGTTTGAGATGGTGACATGCCGGGTTGATAACGAAAATGTAGCACGTTTCCCCCGGGCGGAGCGGCTGCCTACCCATACCGTATTTGCCGAGACCGACTTCAGGTATGACAAGGACTTTTGGGCCGATTTCAATGTGATACCGCTGGAGGGAGGACTCGAAAAGATTATCGAGCAGGTGTCCCTGAAGATAGAGCAAACGGAGCAGCCCTGACCGGCGTTCCTCAATCGTTTGCGTAAGTAAATTGTAATTTTTACACTAAAATACCTTTTCTTTTTGTTTTTTGTTGTAATTTTGCCCCCGGTATTAGTTTTAATTAAAGATTGTAATTATGAAACTACCTGAGGATCCGGTGATGCTGTATAGCTTCATCAACACAAAACTACGTGACTTCTATCCTTCCTTGGATGCACTTTGTGAGGATATGAACGTGGAAAAGGAAAGCATTGTACGAAAACTGAAAATGGTGGGATTTGAATATAATCCTGCAAAGAACCGGTTTTGGTAAATAATGTTTCTGTATAAAACAACTCCCGTTGCTTGTTGTTGTAAGGCGCAAGTGATGGGAGTTGTTTTGTTATGGAACTTTGGGATAAGACAAAGAAACTTTGGGCGAAAGTCAAGAACTGGAAGACGGTCCGCGGCTGGCACATCTGGAAGCTGAAGCTAGTGGATGCCCGTCTCTACTTCGTCAGCATGTTCGTAGGGCTGCTGACGGGACTGGTTGCCGTACCCTATCATTACCTCCTCTATTACTTTTTCCACCTCCGCAGTGATTTCTTTGCCTCACGTCCGGCGTGGTACTGGCATATTCCGTTGTTTCTTTTCTTCTGGGGAATCCTTGTTTTTGTGTCGTGGCTGGTGAAAAAGATGCCGCTCATCACCGGTGGGGGCATACCTCAGACGCGGGGAGTCATTAATGGACGCATTACCTATAAACATCCTTTCATCGAACTGGTCTCCAAATTCGTAGGCGGTATTCTTGCTTTTTCGGCAGGTTTGTCATTGGGGCGCGAGGGGCCTTCCGTGCAGATAGGCTCCTATGTCGGCAGCCTGGTGTCTCGCTGGACGCGTATCCTGAAAGGCGAGCAGAAACAACTGCTGGCAGCCGGTGCAGGTGCAGGGCTTGCAGCTGCTTTTGCGGCACCGCTGGCATCTTCGCTCATCGTCATCGAGTCCATCGAGCG
Source organism: uncultured Bacteroides sp. (assembly GCA_902388495.1). Lineage (GTDB taxonomy): Bacteria > Bacteroidota > Bacteroidia > Bacteroidales > Bacteroidaceae > Bacteroides. The sequence continues at coordinate 6,674 of CABMPP010000051.1, forward strand.
TTTCGATGCCCCCAAAACAGCCATTACCACCTTGCTGGCGGGCGTGGTGGCAGGAGCGGTGGCAAGCATGGTCTTTCCGGTAAATCCCTACCATCTGATAGAAGTGACAGAGCCCATATTCGCTTTCTTCATTCAGATGAAGTACTTCCTGATACTGGCTGTGGTCATTTCTATCTGCGGTAAACTCTATTCGTCTGTCCTGATCTCCTTCAAGCGCGTGTACGCCAAAGTCCAGTCGCCCACGTATATCAAGATGCTCTACCTGCTGCTGGTGGCCTACGTCATTTCGTTGATGCAAGTCAACCTGACGGGTGGGGGCGAGCAGTTCCTCCTGGCACAGGCACAGAACGGCAGTACGGACATTATGTGGGTGACGGCCATCATGCTGCTGCATTTCGGTTTCTCGGTCTTTTCCGTTTCTTCGGGGCTGCCGGGCGGGAACTTCATCCCGACTTTGGTGACGGGTGGACTGCTGGGGCAGATTGTTGGCCTGATAGGGGTAAAGTACGGCATCATCGGGCAGGAGAATGTAAGCTATGTGATGTTGATTTCCATGTCTGCTTTCCTGGTGGCGGTTGTTCGCACACCACTCACGGCCATTGTGCTGATTACGGAGATAACAGGGCATTTCGAAGTCTTTTATCCTTCGGTAGTGGTAGGCGGGCTGACTTATTACTTCACCGAGCTTCTGCAGATGAAGCCGTTCAACGTCGCTCTGTATGAAGACATGATTCATGCCCCCGATTTTAAAGAAGAGAAACGCTATACCCTTTCTGTGGAAATTATGACGGACTCCTACCTGGACGGGAAACTGGTGGACGAACTCTCCTTGCCGGAGCGTTGCATCATCATCAACGTGCATAGGGATGGAAAGAACCTGGTCCCCGCAGGAACACGTTTGATTCCGGGGGACCAGGTCCAGATTGAGATGGACTCGCAGGACATTGAGAAACTCTATGAACCGCTTGTCAGTATGGCGAATATTTATTAAGCCAGATTTCCTATTTCGTCCAGATTCTTTTGGATATCGGCATCGGTCAGTTCGTAGTTCACCAAGTCGCCGGAGAGGTACTTGTCGTACGAAGCCATGTCGATAAGTCCGTGACCGGAGAGGTTGAACAGAATCACTTTCTCTTCGCCCGTTACCTTGCATTTGTTGGCCTCCTGAATGGCGGCGGCAATGGCGTGGCAGGATTCCGGTGCGGGGATGATGCCTTCTGCTTGTGCAAAGAGGCAACCTGCATCGAACGATTCGAGTTGTTTGATGTCTACTGCTTCCATATATCCGTCCTTCAGCAGTTGCGAGACGATGACGCCTGCGCCGTGGTAGCGCAAACCGCCGGCGTGGATGTTGGCAGGAGCAAAGTTGTGTCCCAGTGTAAACATAGGCAGCAGCGGCGTATATCCGGCTTCATCGCCGAAGTCGTATTGGAATTTGCCGCGCGTCAGCTTCGGGCACGAAGCCGGTTCGGCAGCCACGAAGCGTGTCTTTTTCCCTTCCAGGATGTTGTGGCGCAGGAAGGGGAAAGCGATACCGCCGAAGTTGGAACCGCCGCCGAAGCAGGCGATTACCGTGTCGGGATACTCACCCGCCATTGCCATCTGCTTTTCGGCTTCGAGGCCGATCACCGTCTGGTGCAGGGCAACGTGGCTCAATACGGAGCCAAGTGTATATTTACAGTTGGGCGTGGTCTGTGCCAGCTCTATGGCCTCGGAAATGGCCGTTCCCAAAGAACCCTGATAGTTGGGGTGTGCGGTCAGAATATCCTTTCCGGCACGGGTAGACATGGAGGGCGACGGAGTGACCTGCGCACCGAACGTCTGCATGATGCTGCGGCGGTAGGGCTTCTGCTCGTAGCTGATTTTTACCTGGTAAACGGCAGCTTCCAGTCCGAAGAGGCGGGCGGCATAGGCCAGCGAGGCACCCCATTGTCCTGCACCGGTCTCGGTGGTGACGTTGGTCACTCCCTCTTGCTTGCAATAGTAAGCCTGCGGAATGGCCGAGTTCAACTTGTGCGACCCCATCGGGCTGACACTTTCGTTCTTGAAGTAGATATGTGCCGGCGTGCCGATTGCTTTTTCCAGTCCGTAGGCGCGCACCAGCGGAGTGCTGCGGTAGTATTTGTACATTTCGCGCACTTCTTCGGGGATTTCAATCCAGGCATCGGTCTGGTTCAGTTCCTGGCGACAAAGTTCTTCGGCGAAGATGGGAAATAAGTCTTCCGCTTTCAGTGGCTGCTTGGTGCCGGGGTGAAGCGGAGGCATGGGTTTGTTCACCATATCGGCCTGTATATTATACCAATAGCGTGGAATTTCCTCTTCGGGAAGAATGAATCTTTTTGTCTTGTTGCTCATAGTGGTTAAATTTATAAATAATTTGGAGCCCAAATGTAGTTATTATTTTTAAACCATTTTCTTTTTCCTTTTGTTTTTTGTATATGAAGGCAGATTTGTCTAAGTTTGCCGCGTCTTATTAATAGATGTCTTATGAAGATTTATCATAAATTTCTTCTGTACCAAAACAAATGGATCCACCCTTACGTGCGGATAATCGTGGGAGCAATGACTTCCATCACTTATCTGGCTTCCATCCTGCTGATTGCAGGGGTGGTCTATGAACACGGATTTACAATTTCGGCTGCCGAGGCGCACCAGTTGCAACGTTTGTATCATGGCGTATGGATTGTTTTCATGGCAGACGTCACCCTGCGCATTTTGTTGGAATATAAGGATACCCGGCGCACGTTCAGCAAGCTGACGTGGATATTGACCGTCCTGCTTTATCTCACGCTTATCCCGGTCATTTTTCACCGGCCGGAGGAGGAGGGTGCCATCCTGCAATTCTGGGAGTTCCTGAACGGCAAGCTCTATCACCTTGCCTTATTGCTGGTATTCTCTCTCCTGAGCCTTTCCAACGGGCTGGTGCGGCTGTTGGGGCGGCGTACCAATCCTTCGCTTATCCTGGCCGGCAGTTTCTTGATAATCATACTTATAGGTACGGGGTTGCTGATGCTTCCCCGTTGCACGGTAGCCGGCATTTCGTGGGTCGATTCATTGTTTATCTCCACCAGTGCGGTGTGCGTCACGGGGTTGACTTCGGTGGATGTGGCTTCTACTTTTACAACGACGGGTTTTGTGGTGATTATCCTGCTGATTCAGATTGGCGGCCTCGGGGTGATGACGTTGACGAGCTTCTTTGCAATGTTCTTCATGGGTAATACGTCGCTCTACAATCAGCTGGTGGTGCGCGATATGGTCAGTTCCAACTCGTTGAACTCGCTGCTTTCCACGCTGGTCTATATTCTTGGCTTTACGCTGGTGATTGAAGGAGTCGGGACGCTGGCCATCTGGGGGAATATACACGGTACGATGGGGATGAGCCTTCAGGAAGAACTGGCTTTTTCGGGATTCCATGCCATTTCGGCATTCTGCAATGCCGGGTTCTCTACGTTGCCGGGCAACCTGGGCAATCCGTTGATGATGACGGGGCATAATCCGTTCTATGTCTATATCTCTCTGCTGATTATCCTGGGTGGTATCGGCTTCCCTATATTGGTGAATTTCAAGGATATCATTCTCTATCACTTGGGGCGTTTGTGGAAGTTCGTGCGTACATGGCACTGGGACGGACGCCGTTTTTATCATTTGTACAATTTGAATACAAAGATTGTGCTGATCGTCACGTTCCTCCTTCTGCTGCTGGGCACGGTGGGCATTGCTGCTTTTGAGTGGAACGGCGCTTTTGCGGGCATGTCGGTGGCCGATAAGTGGACGCAGGCGTTTTTCAATGCTTCGTGTCCCCGTACGGCGGGTTTTACCAGTGTAGACCTGGCGGGACTGGGGGTACAGACATTGCTGATTTATCTCTTCCTGATGTGGGTGGGAGGTGGCTCGCAGTCTACGGCGGGTGGTGTCAAAGTCAATGCCTTTGCGGTGGTGGTGCTGAATCTGGTGGCTGTGTTGCGGGGCACGGAGCGGGTAGAGGTTTTCGGGCGTGAACTGTCGCACGATTCCATTCGCCGTGCCAATGCTACGGTGGTGATGTCGTTCGGCGTTCTGTTTCTTTTTATTTTTGTCATTAGCATATTGGAACCCAAAGCGTCTCTCATGGCCATTACTTTCGAATGTGTTTCGGCATTGAGCACCGTGGGTTCCAGCCTGAATCTTACACCGCTGCTGGGAGATGACAGCAAACTGCTGGTAGCTCTGCTGATGTTTGTGGGACGCGTGGGATTGATAACTTTGATGCTTGGCGTCATCAAGCAGAAGAAGCATACGAAGTATCAGTATCCGAGCGGGCAGATTATTATTAACTAATTTACTCGATAGGCTTGACTAACGACCAGTGGGTTTGTATTATTCTCCACTGATTGTCGAGGTTGCGTCTGTAAACTTCGGTACAGTTCCACTTTGTTACATTACCGGCTTCGTAGGAGTCCAGATTAAATGTGAGTATTGCTATGTTTTGCGTGACCTGGACGATGGGACGTATCATTTCGAAACTGTCTGCGGGAGCAGTGTTACTCATGTTTTCATAATGTGCCCGCAGTTGTTGCAGTCCTTCAATTTTCTTTTCAAGAGAAGGGTCGAAATAAACGACATCGGTGTCCGAGAGTTCAACAAATGCCATTCCGTCGGTAGCGGCTAAGGCTTTTTGCTCTAAAGAAATAATCATCTCTGAGATATCTCTATCAGATGTGTTTTCTTTTATTTCTTTCTGTTCTCTGCAAGCTGATAGCGCCATTCCTAACAAAGCCACTATCCATAAATTGTTTTTCTTCATGTTACTTTTTAAGGGTTGATTATTGTAGGCAAAGTTAGGGGAGTTGACGGGACTGAGTGTAATACAAATAATGGGGAAAATAGTACTTTCTACGGTTTTTTGTAATCTTACATTTGCCGGCTTGCCATACGTTTAAAATAAAACAGTGCGATATTAGAGAAAAGTATTTATCTTTGTTGTTTATACTATAGTGACATACTAATATTAATGAAATATGAAATACATTATTATCGGTTTAGGAAATTATGGGCAGGTGCTTGCCGAAGAACTTTCTGCCTTGGGACATGAAGTGATAGGTGCGGACGAAAATATCGGTCGCGTAGAAAGTTTAAAGGAGAAGATTGCTACGGCTTTTGTTATTAATGCTACGGATGAGCAGGCTTTGTCCGTTCTTCCGCTGAATACGGTAGATGTGGTGATTGTTGCCATCGGTGAGAACTTTGGTGCGTCCATTCGTGTGGTAGCATTGCTGAAACAGAAAAAGGTACAACATATTTATGCGCGTGCTATCGATGCTGTTCATCGCTCTGTGCTCGAAGCCTTTGAGTTGGAACGCATTCTTACTCCTGAAGAAGATGCGGCGCGTGGATTGGTGCAGTTGTTGGAGTTCGGTGCTAATATGGAGACTTTCCGCGTATCTCCGGATTATTATGTTGTTAAATTCACTATTCCGGAAAAGTTTGTAGGCTATTATGCCAATGAATTGAATCTGGACAAGGAATTTGGTTTGAAAATACTTGCTCTGAAGCGTGCCGAAACGATAAAGAATTGCCTCGGCATTTCTTTTACCGAACACAATGTAGTGAATGAGCTTCCTGATAATGACCAAATGCAGGCAGGCGACCAGTTAGTGTGCTACGGACGTTACAAGGATTTCCAAAAATTCTGGAGGGCGCTGTAAATGATAATTTAGCGCAGCAAAGCATCAGCGCATCAATGCCTGAAAGGCTTTTATCTATCAGCCCAGGGCAACGCCCTGGGTTTAAGAACGCCCCTCTCACATTACGCCCTGAAAGGGCATAAGATTGTATAACGGGCTTTTGCCCTTTCAGGGCGCAGAGATAGGAGCGCATTATTACCCAGGGCGTTGCCCTGGGCTGATAGATAAAAGCCTTTCAGGCATTGATGCGCAAGTAATCCGAATGGAAACCTTGCTCCAGCGCTACGCTGGTAAATCCCCATTTACCTCATCACCTCCTTCTGCAAATCCTTCTCCCGGTCTTTTCTATTATCAGGGAATAAAATTAGAAATTTTATTGTGAAAACTGTATACTTTTGTGGCAATAGTTAGTATCTTTGTATACTAATAGCTATTTGTTACACTATAAGGAAAAATTCATCCCTCTGCAGGGAAACTTTCATACCACTGCAGTGGTATGAAAGTTTCCCTGCAGAAGAACAAATAATTATTAGCATTTGAAGTCCTTCTTCATCACCTTTAAAAAAAATAAATATGAGCGCTTATTACGATCTTTACGAAACACCGGATATCCGGAACACAGGTGAACGTCAACCCTTGCATGCACGCATTGTTCCCAAGGGTACCATTGACCGGAAAGAATTTATCGACCGTGTCCATCATTTTACCGGCATCAGCCACAGCATGCTCGAGGGAGCCATGACAGCTTTCATGGACGAACTGTGCGATAGCCTTGCCGGTGGCTGGACGGTAGAATTGGGTGAACTGGGCTATTTCACCCCTTCGTTGAGTTGCCGTCCCGTCATGGAGAAGAAAGACCTGCGGTCTGCTTCTGTCTCTTTGCGCGGCTTGAACTTTCGTCTGGGCAAGGAATTCTATCGCAGCTTGAATGAAAAGATACATTTTGAGCGCAGGCCGGTCTCCACTACGGGAGCGCAGGCTGCTGCTCCGACAAAAGAAGAATGCCTGAAACTGTTGCAGGATTATCTTGCTCAATATCCCTGCATCAATCGTGCGCAATACTCCCGACTGACCGGACGCAATTACAAGCAGGCCGTTGCCGAGCTGAATGCGTTTATTGCAGACGGTGTGCTGATGAGGCACGGGATGGGGAAGAGTGTGGTGTATGCCAAGAACACAAATCAATTGGAAAGATGAATAACCTCTACCGCACAATACTTACATGGATGATTACGGCAATCAGCCTGACCGGGACACATGCCCTTGCCGATGACAGCACCTCCCTGCCGGACAGCCTCGTTACCGACGACTGCGTCTACGATTATACCTTCTCCGACTTCGACAAAGCGGAACGCATCATGCAGGAACTGCGCAAGCGGAAGAAGCTGCCGGACTACAAACTCGACATCACCGAAGGCGACCTCTACTTCAATACCGGACAATACTACCGGGCATTGAAATTCTACAAGCGCGCCTTGGAGAGCGATTCCGTGCGGCTGGACGACAACCGCACCATGGAACAGACGCACCGCCTGATCTCCTGCTACGACTGCCTGCACAACGAGGTCAAGAAAGCGCAGTACGTGGACCGGCTGATGAAGAAAGCGGAGCAATGCGATAACAAGGAAATGCAATCTATCGCCATGTTCAACATGGGAAAGATGCTCTATTACCAAGGCAACAAGGAGAGAGGCTACGACTATATGCAGCGTGCCGCCGACCTGATGGAGCAGACGGACTATAAATACAAGTACGACAACCTGCGCTATAACTACAACACCCTGCTCACCTTTCAGGAGCTGGATCGCCGGAGCGAGGAAGCTCTCCGCACGCTCGAAGCCCTGCAAGAGGTGGTGATGGGAGAAACCGGCAGTGAAACCCCGATGGAAGGGCTGAGCGAGAAAGAGAAGAAAGCGATGTACGCCCATTACGCCGTTGTCCTTTTCCGATTGGGGCGCACGCAGGAAGCGGAAGATTATTATAAGAAGTTCCTCTCCACCGCCGCAGACTATACCCGCGACGACTACCTCGTCATGCCCTATCTCTTCGACCGGAAGAGGTACGATGAGGTGATCCGCATGAACTCCGCCCGCGAGAAAACGCTTGCCGCACAGGGTGACACGGTGACCTACCACATGACCACCATCAAGAAATCCCTCGGACGGGCCTACGAGGAAAAAGGCGACTACCGTGCCGCCACACACTATTTCAAGGAGCTTGCCGTGCTGCGCGACAGCATCAAGAACCGGGAACAGGAGAGCGCGGCACTGGAACTGGCAACCCTCTACGAAACGCACGAGAAGGACTTGCAACTGCAAAAGCAGGAAGCCGATGCCTACACGCGCAATATTTGTTTGTGGACTATAGGGTGTATCGCTCTCCTGTTGGGCATCCTCCTGTGGCTTACCGTCCGCCACAACCTGACCATACGGCTTAAAAATTCGGCTATGGTACAGACCATCGAAGATTTACTGGCCTATAAGGAAGAGCTTGAGAGTCTCCGGAAGGAACTGCGGCAGAATGAGGCGACCGCCGGAAAAGTTTCCCTTCCGGAAGTGACGGAAGAACCAATCGTTCCCGTTCCTGCCGAAGAGGTTCTGCCGGAGAAAGAGGTGATAGAAAACCAACGGCTGTATTGGGAACTGGACGCTATCGTCACAGAACAGAAGCTGTTTCTTAAAGATGCAAAGCGCGATGACTTGATAAAACTTATAGGCGTCAACAAAAACCGCTTCGCTAAGATTTTGCAACAAAACACGAACATGCCCCTGCCGAGCTATCTGAACAAAAAGCGGATGGAATATGCCGCCTCATTGCTACAGACTTGTCCGGAATATACCATTGCCACTATCGCAAAACTCTGCGGAATCAGCCTTTCCAACTTCAATAAGATGTTTAAAAGTAAATATGGAATGGCTCCTGCCGAATTCAGGGATAAACAGAAATAGCCTGATTTACAGTGATATTGGACAGGCCGAACTAATGTTTGTGACAGTTTGAGCCAACAAGTGGACAGATTGAGCCAACAAGTCAAAAAAAGAGCATATCATTCTCATTTTCTTTCTCTACCTTTGGAGCACGTAAATAATGAAAAATGGTATGCTCCAATGAAGATAAACAGTATTGATATATTTAACACCTATAGTTTGGAAGTTAGAAATAATTTCCTAACACACACACACACACACACACACACACACACACACACACACACACACACACACACA
>CABMPP010000052.1 GCA_902388495.1 uncultured Bacteroides sp.
TTATGTAAGACCCCCTCCCCCCTACGGGGTACTCCCCCTTTCAGGCGGGAGAGTTTGAGATACTCATGTTTATCATTTCATTCATTTCTATCATCAATATGAGTCAATCATCTTATATCGAACTCACGTTAAATTTACCATAGCTTAATGTGTTTAGTACGGTTGTACAATACATCTGTGCCTTGTGCTGAATAGGTGCGGAGTACGTACTTCGTCTGCAAAAGTCTTAGAGATACCGATGCCTAACGGCCGTGAGCAGACATGTTAATGGCCGTTAGGTAATCGCTTTACGGCCGTTAACATGCTTGCTCACGGCCGTTAGGTGTTATGAAACCTTTGTGCAAAAGAAGACAAATGCAAAGGTGTAAGTGAAGGAATGCCTGTGCTTTTACTAAAAGGAATGCTTGTGCTTTTACTAAAGAGAGCGTGCGAGGAAATTCCCTTTTTATAGTGCCCGATAGCGGACAGGTGTTCATTATCGGACAATGCCTCTTCTTCGTCTTCTCTTGATAATCTGCTCGTTATCATTTTGGCGTGTTTTTTGTTTTCTATTTTACAGTTAATACATAATCTGTATGATAGGAAAATACTTACGGCAATCTTTCATGATGCTGAAACAGAATCTGTTGTTCAGCAGTTTCTACATTGTCGGTACCGGGTTGGCTATCTCTATGGTCATGGTGCTGGCTGTACTCTATTATATAAAGGTAGGGGATATTTATCCCGAAACTCATCGTAACCGTATGCTCATCGCACCTTCGGTACACATGCAGAATATTAAAGATACGAGTTGGAATAATACTTGGAAGTATTCCGGCATTTTTGTCAAGGAGTGCTTTTATTCTTTGGATGGAGTAGAGGCCGTAACTGCTGTGAACGATGCGGAAAGCTGGTTTGTTAAAGTAAAGGGTGTGAAGCGTCCCCTTTCTGCACTGGTGAAACTGACTGATACGGGCTTCTGGAATGTGTTCGATTTCTCTTTTATTCAGGGACACCCCTTCACGGAAGCCGATTTCCAAAGCGGCATCCGCACGGCAGTTATTTCGGAAGACGTGGCCCGTCGTGTTTTCGGAAAGACGGAGGTAGTGGGGGAGTATGTGAAACTGAATTATACGGATTATCGCGTTTGCGGTGTGGTGAAGTCTCCGAGTTATGCCATGAAACTGAGTTATGCACAAGTCTGGCTTCCTTATACATGCCTTCCGGGGTATGTGGAGGAGAATGACCAATGGGGAGTTATCGGACCGTTCCAGGTAGCTATTTTACTGCCTTCGGTGACGGATGAAGACAGAGTAAAGTCGCAGGTGGACGAGTATGTGCGCAAGTTCAATGCTTTGCCGCACGAGGACTATCAGCTGGTGATGCACGATCAGCCTTATCTTTATTGGAAAACGTTGTTCTATGCCAATGATATGGAAGACTTGGATTTCTTTATGGTAGCCCGGAAGATGGGATTGTGGCTGTTGATGCTGCTACTGGTGCCGGCGCTCAATCTGTCGGGGATGATCTCTTCGCGCATGGAACGGCGGTTGCCCGAAATGGGAGTGCGCAAGGCATTCGGAGCTACCGGAGGGCGCCTCTTCTCACAGATTGTTTGGGAAAATCTTTTACTGACGTGTCTTGGCGGCATCATAGGGCTGGTAATTTCCTACGGTATGGTGGTGTTTGCCAAGGACTGGCTGCTGACTATGCTGGATGGGGGAATGAGTCCGCTGCCCGACAGCGTGCAGATGAGCATAACGACAGATATGTTGTTCAATCCTACCCTGTTTCTGATTGCGTTTGTGGTCTGCATTGTGCTGAACATGGTTTCGGCATTGATACCGGCCTGCATTGCATTGAAGAAAGATATTGTTTATTCGCTCAACAAACAAAAATAACGAACTATGCTGCAACAAATCATAAAGTTTCTGTGGAACAACCATCGGCATAATCTCTGGATTATGTTGGAACTGACGGTAATAGCCATTGTAAGTTGGGCTGTCATCGACCCCTTGTTTGTACTGAATTACAATCAGTCCATTCCGGACGGTTATGAGCCGGATGGTTTGTATCGCCTGGAACTGACACGCAACAAGATGGATACTATTTCTGACCCTGCGCAAGACTATGAACGAATCATGAGGGGATTGCGCAACTATAAGGACATTGAATCGGCCACTTGTATTGTTTCGGGGGCTTATCCCAGTTCGCCGGGAAATAATATGAACGAAGTATTCAGGGACTCGGTAAGGGTGCGTATGACGTATATCCCTTTCTTTACTCATTCCGGCTTTTTCCGCACCTGGCGCTTCCGTTCGGCGAAGGATGGGAGTTGGGAGACGCTCGAGAACCTGGAAGTGCCGAAAGGCAGTGTGATATTGACAGAAGATGCAGCGATGCTGCTGTCCGGTGGCGCCGACCTGACGGGGCAGAGTGTGTACAGCGTTTATGACAGTACGGAAATTCCTGTTGTGGGAGTGATGCAGCCCATCAAGATGAGGAACAGCATGCAACCTTACTTGGTGCGGATGATTTCTTTGGGCGACGAGAGTCAGATGCCGGAATGGGCATACAACCGGAGTATGCGTATTTTTTTCCGTACCAGGGCAGGAGTGCCGGAAGGGCGTTTTATAGAGGAGTTTATGCCGTGGGTGGACGAGAATCTTTCCTCCGGATCGCTGGTATTCAGTAAACTGTCTCCTTTTCATCAAGTGCAGAGGGATAGTGATTTGCGGGAAGGGGTGACGAACGAGATACGGATGAAGTACGTTTTGGCCTACTTCTTTATGATTAATTTGCTGCTGGCGGTGAGCGGAACTTTCTGGCTTCATACGCGTACGCGCCGGGAGGAAATCGGTATTCGGTTGTCCTATGGTGCTTCGCCGGGAGGCATCTGCCGGATGCTGTTAAGTGAAGCTTTTGTGATGACGACGGTGGCTGTGGTTGTGGGCTGTTTCTTATACTTCCAGTGGGTTTATTATGAAGGCTTTTATGTATTGAACGATAGGGTGCCGGGAAATGACAGCCTTTATCTGACTAATCATTTCCTTGCACATTTCTGCATCGTTTCATTGATTGTTTATGTGGTGATGCTGGCAGTGACGTGGTTCGGAGTGTATATTCCGGCACGTAGCATCAGCAGGATCTCACCGGTGGAGGCGCTGAGGGACGAATAAAAAGGTGATAAAGTGATAAGGTGATAGGGGATTATCACTCTATCACCCTATCACCCTATCACCTTATCACTCTACTATTTTATCACTTTTATTGCTGCCCATCGATTCTTTTCCTGATAATGAACGAAGTGCAGTCCGTTGCGTTCCGCTTCTGCCCGGATAACGGGGATGTTGTCCACATAAAAACCGCTCATATAGAGTTCTGAACCGGGGTGCATGCAGCGTACATATTGCTTCATGTCATTTAGCAGGATATTGCGGTTGATGTTGGCAATCACTACGTCGAACGGGCCTTTGCCTTCCAGCGAAGAAGCGTCGCCCTGGAATACGTCAATGCTGTCTACGTTGTTCAGTTTGATGTTTTCGAGGGAGTTGCGCACGCACCATTCGTCTATGTCGATGGCTGTGCAGGGAGCTGCACCGCGCATGCATGCCAGGATGGCAAGGATGGAAGTTCCACAACCCATGTCGAGCAGGGATTTGCCTTGCAGGTCGCTGTCCAGCAGTTCACCGATGATGAGGCTGGTTGTTTCATGATGCCCCGTGCCGAATGCCATCTGGGGATTGATTACGATGTCATACTCAGCTTGGGGGACGTTGTTGTGGAATGTGCTGTGAATCACACAACGCTCACCGATGACGATAGGCTGGAAGAAATTCTTCTCCCATTCCTCGTTCCAATCTTTGTCTTCAGCTTCCGTATAGCTGTAAGCTATCTGTGCGTCGGGTAGCGGGAAATCGGCAAGCGCTTCTTTCAAGGCTGTTTCGTTGTAAGAGTCCTTTTGTATGTAGGCGGTGATTCCGTCGGCCTGTTCAACAAAGCTTTCAAAACCTACTTCACCCAATACTGCGGAAAGTACGTCGTTCACTATTTCTGTGCACGGAGTGGTGCAGAATGTAAATTCTAAATATTTCATTGCTACTGTTAATTAATCGAAGCAAAGATAAGGAATAAAGATGAAAGGTGCAGCACAATGCGTTATTTAGAGGAGATAATTCTTATATTTGGCGAGCACAAGAACGATATAAAGAGCTAATCCGATTTTAGGGAATTCCCTAAAAACCTTTGGGGAAAATCTGCTGAATGGAATGAATTCCGGCGTTATCTTTGTGACGTGAAGAAATATATAAACGTAATCTATAAACCCAACGAATATGAAAAAGATTGTTTTTTTATCGCTTTTTGCCTTGTGCCTTCCATGGACATTGGCGGCACAAAGTGTAGATGACGACCTTTACTACATTCCTTCCAAGAAGAAAGAAGAAAAGAAGGAAGAAGTGAAGCAGGAGAGAAAAGTTACTGCTCCGGTGCAAGAGGTCGTGGTAAAGTCGAACGTACCGACCACAGTCTATACATCTCCGGGAAATACCACCGTTGTGGTGAAAGACCGCAAAGGAAATACCCGTGATGTGGACGAATATAACCGCCGTTACGATGCCCGTGACAATAATTTTGTGATGGACAATGACACTTTGTACATTGAAGAAAAGAGCCAGCCCGATCTGGATGGCGAATGGGTAGGCGGCTTCGATGGTTCGCAAGACGATTATGAGTATGCTACCCGTATCATCCGTTTCCGTAATCCGCGATATGCCATCAGCATCAGCAGCCCAATGTATTGGGATGTGGTATATGGCTTGAATTCATGGGATTGGAACGTATATACCGACGGTTTGTATGCTTATGCTTTCCCGACGTTCACCAACCGCTTATGGTGGGATTGGCGTTACAACTCCTACGGATGGGGTTGGGGAGGCTATCCTTACTACGGTTATGGCTGGAACAGCTGGTATAGTCCGAGTTGGGGCTTCAGCTTTGGCTGGGGCGGCTTCTACGGCGGTGGCTGGTGGGGACACCATCATCACTATTATCCCGGTGGCGGCTGGTATCCCGGCGGCGGACACTGGGGAGGCGGCGGACATTGGGGAAATGCCTATACAACCAGACGTTCCTATGGCCCGAGCTATTCTACTGCGGGAAACCGTAGAGTTTCAAATGCTTCTACCACCCGTCGCTCTTCTGTTTCAAATGGTGGACAGACGGTACGCCGTAGCAGTGCGACTTCAACTTCTGGTCAGGTACGTCGTAGCAGCAGTGGAACTGCCACTCGCCGCGTAGTAGGTACAAGATCTTCATCGACTGTCCGTTCAGGTTCTTCTGCTACTCGTTCAGGTGTGAATCGTTCGAATGCAACTTCTACTTCTACCCGTCGCTCTTCTACTTATACCCGTCCGAGCAGTACGCGTAGCAGTTCTTACAATAGTAATGTAGAAGGAGTTCGTAGCAGTCGCTCTTCAAGTACGCGTTCTTCTGTAGGTACTTCGGGTAGTAGAGCAGGTAGCAGAACATCATCTACTTATAATAGAGGTTCAAGCACTGCACCGACACGCAGCTATTCTAACGGTAATAATCGTAGCAGTAGTACTCGTTCTTATTCTGCTCCTGCCCGTTCGTCCAGTGGTAGCAGCCGTTCTTCTTCCAGTTACTCTTCCGGTGGCAGTTCCCGTTCCTCTGGCGGTGGCGGTAGTGCAACTCGCTCCAGTGGTGGTGGCGGTGGTTCCAGAAGAAGATAATGCAAGTAATGTCTTAATCTAACAAAACTGAAGAATTATGAAGAAAATAACAATGATAGCCCTTGCTGTGCTTACGACTGTAAGCGCAGGGGCGCAAACGGTATATGATGCAACGAATATTGCACAGAAAGATTTGAATGGTACAGCCCGTTTCGTAGGAATGGGCGGGGCAATGGGTGCACTGGGTGGTGATATCTCCACTATCGGAACAAACCCTGCCGGTATTGGTGTTTATCGCAGCAACGATGCAATGATTACCTTCGGCTACTCAACTACAGGTACTGAAAGTAAATACTTGGGTAATAAATTCGAAGAGAATAAGAACCGTTGGAATTTTGATAATGCCGGCTTTGTAATTTCTACCAAGATTGGCAATCATACTCCTTTGCGTTATGTCAATTTTGGTTTCAACTATCATAAGTCTAAGTCGTTTTATAAAAATATGACGATGCAAGGTCTGATGGGAAGTATTGACGGACAATATGTTTCTCAGGTACGGAGCATGGCGCAGCAGGCTACGGACGCGGCTTATGAATATTATCATCGTCCTCAGTATGATTCCCCGGGTGGCGGCAAATACTTAAACTATGCCAGTGATGACATTTATAATAATCTTTATGCAGGATGGCTGGGTGCCATGGGTTTTCAAGGTGGTCTTTTTTATGTAGATGAAACCGAGACTAGTAATGTTTATAGTCCCTACATACCTTCAGAAGCAGATTCCTACTTCTTGTCGCGTGAGCGTGGAGGTATTGACCAGTACGACTTCAATATTTCTTTCAATGTTAACGATCGCTTCTATTTTGGTGTAACCTTCGGTGCATACGATGTGGATTATAATAAGTATTCTCTTTACGACGAGGCTTTCAATTATACTTGGGAGGATGGAAAGAACTATGAGGAAGGTTATTCCCTGGAGAGCTTTAATCGTATACATGGTTCGGGATTTGACATCAAGTTCGGTGCTATATTCCGCCCGATTGAAGATTCTCCATTTCGTATAGGTTTGGCTGTGCATACTCCTACTTTTTATAAATTGACCTACACTACGGGAGCATTATTGAATTCAGATATGTATCTGCCGAATGAAAATGGGGAAGAAACGTTGACTCGTACAACAGTAGATACCTATGCTGCTTTGGGAGGCAGAGACATGGATCGTGATTTTGAGTTACAGACTCCGTGGCTTTTTAATGCCAGTTTAGGATATACGGTTGGCAATTACCTGGCATTGGGAGCTGAATACGAATATGAAGATTATTCCAGTATGAAGTTCAAGTATCCGGGCGGTGATGAAATGGCATGGGAAACGGGCGAAGCCGACCTTTGTATGAAAGGTGTAAGTACTCTTCGTTTAGGAGTTGAATATAAACCTATACCGGCTTTTGCTCTTCGTGCAGGTTATAACTACAGTTCGGCGGCATACAAAGAGAATGCTATCAAAGCGTTACCTTCTAACTCTATAAACACGGATACGGATTTTGCTAATAACAAGTCAATGAATACCTTTACGTTAGGTATTGGTTATCGTGGCTCTTTGTTGTATGCAGACTTGGCATATAAGTATAATATGTATAAGTCGGATTTCTATCCATTCTATAATGATATAGACGGACCGGTAACTTCACCTGCAACAAGTATTACTAATACCCGCAGCCAGGTACTCCTTACCTTAGGTGTACGTTTCTAAAAAGAACAGTTTTCATTGCAAATAACCTTTCATTGCCAATACCTTCGGGTATAAAAGGAATCCCCGGAATGCTGGAGTGCATTTCGGGGATTATTATATTCGGGAGGGAAGGGGAGAGGATTACCAATACCACGCTACACCGAAAGAGTAGGGTGTTACTTCCGGGCCTTTGTTTTTCTGGAACAGTCCGTAAGTAGAATAGCGCAAGTAGATGCCGATGTCACCGTAACCGGCTTGTGCCAGCAGGTTTACACCTACGGGATGTACATACATGCCTTTGCCTACCGTCTGTTTTTTGCCTCCGTTGATGCGTGAGAAGGATTTTACTCCATGACGTATCTCAAACTCCGGACCGGCATTGAAGAATACTTTGCTGCGGCCTGCCTTCTGCTGCCACTCCAGCAGTACGGGGACGCGGAAGAAGAAGTGGCGCAGCCGGCTTTTGCTGTAGCTGGTGGTTTCGTCGCCTGCGGTGAAGAAGCTTTCTCCATCTCCTTTCAGCAAGGCATAGTTGCCGTCGATGTTGAATGAACGGTATCCCCAGCTGACGCCTAAGTTGACTCCCCAGTGCGGATTCTTCTTGAAGTTGTGATAGACGGACAATAGATTGAAGCCGAACTCCCAGGATTTTGACAGATCGAGGTTTGCCTCTTTGCTTGCACCGAATGACAGGAAATTGTCTGACATCCGGCTGAAGCCGATGAATACTCCCGAGCAGTGCGGATCGTACGAATTATACCTTTTTTTCTGCGGGATGAACGGCAGTGCATCCAGGAAAGTACGTTTGTCTGCATCTACCTTTTCAAGATACACCCCTTCAAAGATTTGCACTTCTTTCTTTTCACCTTCTTCCAACTGCTCTTCATACACTTTGATGCGCATGTCTCCTTTTCCCTTGCGGATGATGATGGAGTCTCCTTGTGTTTTCACAGTTGTTTTTTGTTCGGGGTCAGTCTGTTGCTGAGCGGATAAGTGGCCGGCCGGTACTGCGAACAGGCAAGCCAGGATCATAACTTTGGTTTTCATATTGTATATTGTTTTTAATGTTATTGCGGTTTATAAAGCATATCCATCATTTCTTTTTCGCTGAGCATGCCTTCGATATAAATCAGGGTGCCCATCGAGTCCTTGCCGGTCTTGAAGAGGATGTAGCGGTTGAGTTCCTTCCCGTCGCGCTTTACCCCTTGCAGTTGGTAATAGGCACTCCGCAGAACGCCGCTTTCCATTACTTCCTGGGCTTTCTTTACATTGTCCTGCTTGTCGTGGGCGAGGGCTTGCTGTATCTCCTGGCGATAGGGCGTTACGTTCTTGAACACAAGGCTTTTGTAGGTAGTCATGCGGTACGACTTCAGGATGCTGCCGTTCAGTTCCACCCGGGTTACGTCCTTCTGTTCGCCGTACTTGTTGAATAAGGAGGCTATCTGCAGGCCATCTTGTGCTTGGGCAAAGACTGGCAGGCAAATCAGCAGGGAGAGGAGGAAGAAACCTCGCAGGCGGATAAGTATAGATGTTTTCATAACCTGGTTTATATTAATGTTGAAACAGTAAGTTACTTAAATCTTCATCGGTGAAGCTGGCGTTCTGCAAGGCTTCCATCGCTTTGGCTTCTACCAGTTTCTCGTCCGTATAGCGTTTCCCGTCAATGATTACATAATTTTCGGGAGTGGCGGAGAGCGGGAAGATTCTGGCTATTGCAAGGAGCAGAAGCAATCCGGCTGCAATACCGCTGAGGGTATAGAGCGCACGGTGCAGGAGGGCAGGCTTCTTCAAAGTCGGCACGGATGCCTGTTCCTCCTCTTGTCCGGCTTTTGCTTCCCGGTCTATGTAGGCAAACAGCGGACGGTATACTTGCAGATGTTCCGGCACTTCCTTTTCTGTAAAGAAACGGCGCAGCTCCCGCTCTTCTTCGCAGGAGGTTTCTCCTTCGAAATATTTGTTCAACAGTTCGTCTATCTTCATGACTCATTTCTCCTTTTCTTTTCTTGAATGGTTTGCAGGTAAATGTCCCTCACTTTCTTTCTCGCTCTCGACAGGTTGCTGCGTATGGCTTCTGCTCCGCAGCCGGTTATTTCGGCGATTTCATCCGTCTCGTATTCCTCGATATCTTTCATCCGCATGATGGTGCGCTGAAGAGGGGGCAGCGAGTCGATGATTTCGTGCATCAGGTGCATTTCATCTTTTATCTCCAACAATCGTTCCGGTGTTCCGGTAGGTGCTGCTGCCTGTACGTTGTCCAGGGGCAGGTTGCTGCTGTGCTTGCTCCGCCACATGTCTATGCAGAGGTTGTGCGTCAACGTCGTGGCAAAGGCTTCGATACTGCGGTATTGCTCCAGTTCAAGCCTTTTGTTCCATAGCTTGAGCAATACTTCCTGGACAGCATCTTCGGCATCTTCCGGATCGTCGGTCAGCTTCCGCGCATAGTTCAGCAGCTTGGCGCGGAGAGGAAGAACGGTTATTTTGAATTGTTTGAGTTCCATTTACATTGTTATGACGAACGAGTGGCGCAAACGTGACATTGCAAACACAAAAAAGTTTCCAATAAAAAAGGGACTTGCTAAAGATAGCAGTCCCTTTTCTTACATTACTATAATTACCGGATTATTTTTTGAAGTAGCGATTGTACAAGCCTTCAAAACCTTTACCATGACGAGCTTCGTCCTTAGCCATTTCGTGAACGGTATCGTGGATAGCATCCAGGTTCAACGCTTTGGCACGGGTAGCAATGCGCTTCTTGTCTTCGCATGCGCCGGATTCAGCGTTCATTCTCTTTTCGAGGTTTGTTTTGGTATCCCATACACAGTCGCCCAGCAGTTCGGCAAACTTGGAAGCGTGTTCTGCTTCTTCCCAAGCGTAACGCTTGAAAGCTTCCGCAACTTCGGGATAACCTTCGCGGTCGGCCTGGCGGCTCATAGCCAAGTACATACCAACTTCTGTACATTCGCCCATGAAGTGGTTGTTCAGGTCTTTAATCATTTCGTCGTCGCAACCTTTGGCTACGCCGATAACATGCTCGTCAGCGAAAACCAACGGACCGTCAGCCTTAGCTTCTTCTACTTCAACGAACTTGCTGGCAGGAGCCTTACACAATGGACATTTCTCGGGAGCTGCGTCACCTTCGTATACGTAACCGCAGACAGTACATCTAAATTTCTTCATTTTCTTTCAGATTTTAAATCAGTTGAATTAGTTATTCTTTATATCAGTTGAATTAATCATTCTTTGTCTTTACGCGTTCTTTTTCTCAATACAGTGTTTGCAGATTCCTTTGTAATAGTAGTGGACTTCTTGTACGTCGTGTCCATCCAAATCCATGTCTACTACTTTCTTTACGTTGTCATCGCATTCCAGGTCATAAATCTTTCCGCAACTCTTGCACAGAAAGTGACCGTGCGGGCTGGTATCTGCGTCATAACATGTATTTCGTTCATCAATGGTCAGTGTCTGTGCAGCACCTTGTTCACTCAGCAATTTTAGTGTGTTGTATACCGTTGTCTTCGACAATGTAGGTATAGAGGGAGCCAATGCTGTGTAAATTTCATCCACTGTGGGATGCGTACGATGCTTTATCAGATAGTCCATAATCGCCATGCGTTGCATTGATGGCTTAATGTTGTGCTCTTGCAATCGTTTTACTACATCCATATCATCTCAATTTTCAAACTTGTAATAATTACATTTTTAATTCACTTGCAAAGATAGAGACTTCTTTTCATTCTCCAAAAGATTTCCATCATTTTTTTATTGGTTTCTTAAAAATACTTAGGCAAGCTTGTCTGCGGGGTGAACAGGAATTTCCAGCCAGAACTCTGAGCCTTTCCCTACTTCGGAACAGATGCCGACGGTTGCCCCCATCTTTTCTGCAATCATGCGGCAGATGGATAATCCCAGTCCGGTGCCTTGCCTGAAGCTGTCCAGCTTGACAAAGCGTTCAAAGATTTGCTGGTGCTTTTCGGGAGCAATACCGCATCCGGTATCGCGGATAAAGAGGCGGAGCTTTCCGTCTTTGGGAGGATAGTAGCCGATGGTGATGCTGCCTTCCGCAGTATATTTTATGGCGTTGGAGATGTAGTTGCCAAGTATCTGCATGACCCGGTTTTTCTCCGTATGGAGGAGGCACTTGTCAAGGGAGGGCGCCAGTATACATTCCACATTTTCCGGCATCCGCAGGTGGAAGGCTTCTCTCAGTTCTTCGAGGCAGTGGTTGATATCTACATTACTATATGAGAATTCCAGCAGTCCGGCTTCTATTTTTGATAAATCGAGGATATCGTTGATGAGTTGCAACAGCAGGTAATTGTTGTTCTCGATGATTTTTATGTACTCGCGGTTTTCCGGTGTATCGGCAGTTTCGGCGAGGATGCTGGAGAAGCCGACAATGGCATTGAGTGGTGTACGTATCTCGTGGCTCATATTGGCAAGGAAGGCTGATTTTAGCCGGTCTGCTTCTTCGGCATGTTCTTTGGCCTTGATAAGTTCCCTTTTAACTTTCAGTGAACGGGCGTGGTATACGGAATATAACACGATGGACAGCAGGATGAAAAAGCCTGTCAGCCAGATGTAGACCCTGTATTGCTGGTAGAATGTAGGGGGCTTGTGGTAGTAGATGGCTTTGTCGGGGTACAGTTTCTCCGGGATATTATACCATTTCAAGTCTGCATAATTAAGATAGGTATGAGGTGTGCCGCCGTCTTGATAGGGGATGGAGGATGCCGGTTCTCCATCCAGGATACGATTGATGACGGACATTGTGGTATCTGTAAAATCTGAAATGGAGATATAATGTCCTCCTGCAAACAGATTTTCCTGCAAGTTCAGATCTGCTATGGTGAATATCGGTACTTCGAGGAATGTAGGGAGTATTTTCTTCAGATGGTCGGACAGGTAATAATTCTCTCTTTTTCCGTATTGCTGAAACCAGGAGTAGTAGATGATTCCGGCGGTTTTGCCGTAAGTTTTCAGTGTGTCCAGCAGTTGTTCGGTATTTAGTATGTCCGATGACAGCTGTTCGAGTTTCATATCCGGGAATTCTGCCTGCATGGTTTGCCGGACCATCTGACGTGTGACGACGCTGATGTACCGGTGGTCTGAGATAAAGGCAATCCGTGTAATATCCGGCTGCAACTGTTTGATCAGGTGCAGGGTTTCTGATATAAAATAGGGCTGTTCTAAGACTGTAATGTTATATTTCTTATTGAATTCCTCGATGGGAATGCTGTTTTCCTCAGTCAGTATGGCTTTGGACAATAAAGTTTGCAGGTCGGCGGGTACTTTTTTGCGTGAGTAGCATAGTACAACGGGAATGTCTTTCCACGGACCGCAGAAGAGGGGGGCGCTGACCATCCAACCGGGATCGCCTATAATCACTACTGCTTTGGGCGGATCGGGGAATGTTTGCAAAACCTTTTCTTGCAACTGCTTTACTTCCTCTTCATCATTTAGCAACGGTATTGACAAGAAAAATTCTTTTAAGACCATCTCTTGCTTACTGATGCGACGGTGCAACTCATCACTGAAACTTTTGGTCCAGGCTTCTTCTTTATTGATAGAGTTGAGTAGCAATATATAATCTTTATCTGTCTCTCCGGCTGAGGCAGATAAAAAGGTGGCCAAGAATAGTAGAAAGAATGATATGCACTTAAATGATGGATGTATCCTCATGATAATAGACACCGGTTTTCGTTAAATGAGCGCTAAATTACGAGTAATTCGGTGAACGGCAAAGTGAAACAACTGATAATTTTGTGTTTGTAGATAAATTACCGTATTTTTGTGGCGAATAAATAAGTAACATCCTTATGAATTACGGATATGTAAAAGTAGCGGCGGCTGTGCCCCGTGTCAAGGTGGCGGACTGTAAGTTCAATGCCGGACAAATTGAAAAAGAGATTATTATAGCCGACGGAAAAGGTGTACAGGTTATTGCCTTTCCAGAGTTGTGCATCACCGGATATACATGTGGCGATCTTTTTGCCCAGCAACTCCTGCTTGAGGAGGCGGAAATGGGATTGATACAAATCCTGAATAATACACGCCAGTTGGACATCATCTCGATATTGGGTATGCCCGTTGCCTTGAACGGTTCTTTGCTGAACACGGCAGTTGTCATTCAGAAGGGAAAAGTGCTGGGTGTGGTTCCTAAGACCTATCTTCCCAATTACAAGGAGTTTTATGAGAAGCGTTGGTTCACTTCCGCTTGCGAGGTGTCTGAAAACAGTGTGCGCCTTTGTGGGCAGATTATTCCGATGGGAAGGAACTTGCTTTTCGAGACGGCAGATACTACGTTCGGCATAGAGATATGCGAGGATTTGTGGGCGCCTATTCCTCCGAGTTCTGCACTTGCCTTGCAGGGGGCGGAGATTCTGTTCAATCTTTCGGCCGATAATGAAGGTATCGGGAAGCACAGTTATTTACGTTCGCTCATCAGTCAGCAATCGGCACGCTGCATTGCGGGATATGTTTTCAGCTCGTGCGGCTTTGGCGAATCGACTACGGATGTGGTGTTTGCAGGTAACGGATTGATTTATGAGAACGGTACGTTGCTGGCAGCAAGTGAGCGTTTCTCTTTTGAAGAACAGGTGGTGATCAGTGAGATAGACGTGGAACATCTGCGTACGGAGCGCCGGGTGAATACTACATTCGCCGCATGCCGGGCAAATTGTGCGTCGGAGCTTCCGGTACGCATCTCGACGGAATATGTCAATAGCAAGGACTTGAACCTGACCCGTAGCTTTGAGCCGCATCCGTTTGTACCGCAAGGACCTATGCTGGATGAGCGGTGCGAGGAAATATTCTCCATTCAAGTGTCCGGCCTGGCGCAGCGCCTGGTGCATACGCAGGCCAAGAGTGCAGTGGTCGGCATTTCCGGCGGACTGGACTCTACGTTGGCGCTGCTTGTGTGCGTAAAGACTTTCGATAAATTGGGCTGGTCGCGCAAAGGCATTATCGGTGTAACGATGCCGGGCTTTGGAACGACCGACCGTACTCATACCAATGCCATCGACTTGATGAATTCTCTTGGAGTGACTGTTCGTGAGGTCAGTATCAAGGAGGCGTGTATTCAGCATTTCAAAGATATAGACCATGACATCAATGTGCACGATGTTGTTTATGAGAATTCGCAGGCGCGCGAGCGTACTCAGATTCTGATGGATATTGCCAATCAGACGTGGGGCATGGTTATCGGTACGGGTGATCTTTCGGAACTTGCATTGGGATGGGCTACTTATAATGGTGACCACATGTCTATGTACGGTGTGAACGGCAGTATTCCTAAGACACTGGTGAAACATCTTGTCAAGTGGGTGGCAGAGAATAATGTGGACGATGCTTCGCGTGCTACGTTGCTCGATATTGTAGATACGCCTATCAGCCCGGAACTTATTCCGGCAGATGAAGACGGGAATATCCGGCAGATTACGGAAGACCTGGTTGGTCCGTACGAACTTCATGACTTTTTCCTTTATTATTTCCTGCGTTGCGGTTTCCGTCCTTCCAAAATCTTCTTCCTGGCGGCACGCACTTTCAAGGGGACTTATGACGAGGAGACTATCAAGAAATGGTTGCAGACGTTCTGCCGCCGCTTTTTCAACCAGCAGTTCAAGCGTTCTTGTCTGCCCGACGGGCCGAAGGTGGGAAGTATTTCCATCAGTCCGCGCGGTGATTGGAGAATGCCGAGCGATGCTTCATCGGAGATGTGGTTGAAGGAGGTTGAGGGGCTTTGATAAATGGGAATTTACGGAGTATCTCAAATTCCTCCGCCTGAAAGGGGAGGTGCCCGTAGGGCGGAGGGGTTTCACATCCGAAGGGACTTGCACA
>CABMPP010000053.1 GCA_902388495.1 uncultured Bacteroides sp.
GATTAACTAAGTTATATGCATAATAGGAAAATCCCTCAGGGTTTTACGTTGATCCGTGTTGAGTCTTCTGAAGAGTATGTCTTGAAACAAAGAATCCTTGATAATCTAGCGATTATCAAGGATTTCTTTGGGGTGACTGAAGGGACTCGAACCCTCGACATTCAGAACCACAATCTGACGCTCTAACCAACTGAACTACAGTCACCGTGTTAGTGCATTTCTTAAATGCGGTGCAAAGATAGAGATAAACTTTAATATTGCAAAGAATCGGACAATTATTTTTGCTGTTTCGGTATCATTTTTTATTCTCGTAAATATCTATGTTGTGTTGTTGGAGGAGCTTTCGGGAGTTTTCAGTAAAGATTTTCAGACGGTTACGAGCTTCTTGGGGCAAACTGTCCGAAGAAAAATAGATTGGGTAAAGAATGTAATTTTTTTCTTGGGTAAGCTCGGGGCGGGCAGTCCATACAAGATCATATCCGCAATGAGATACGCGGCAATAAGGGAAAGGGAACGAAGCAGACTCCAATGCAGGGCTTCTACTTTGGCCGGAATAGAATGGGCGGACAGGTTGAGGCAGGGGAGATTTTTCCAATTGCAACGTGAAGATGAGGCCGCCATCCGTATTTTCATCGTGCATATTGGAAATGAAGTTGCCTAAAGAGTAAACAACTACATGTTGCCTGGTTCCGTCTGTGCGCAGTTCCATGGGCTGAATGACGTGCGGGTGTGAGCCGATGATGTGTGTCACACCCTGTTGAAGCAGCCAGTCGGCGAGTTCACGCTGTTCGCGGTTGGGGAGTGACTGATGTTCAATACCCCAATGCATACATGCAATGATGGCGTCCGGCCGGCGAGCTTGCGCACTGCGGATATCTTGCAGGATTATCTCTTTGTCGATGTAGTTTACGATATTCGGCGGGCTTACTTTGATGCCGTTGGTACCATAAGTGTAGTTGAGCAAGGCAATGCGGAAACCTTTTTTATGAATGAATAGGGGATAGCGTTGTTTGCGCTCCGACAGATTTCTGTAAGTTCCGGCATAGGGAATGTGCAATGAGTCGAGCATCAGGATGGTGCGTTCCAATCCTTTTTTGCCGCGGTCCAGGCAGTGGTTGTTGGCTGTTATCAGTATATCGAAGCCGGCATCCTTGATGGCTTGCAGATATTCGTCGGGTGCGCTGAAGGCCGGATATCCCCGATAAGGTTCGCCACCTAATGTTACTTCCAGGTTTCCGATAGCT
Organism: uncultured Bacteroides sp.; assembly: GCA_902388495.1. GTDB lineage: Bacteria > Bacteroidota > Bacteroidia > Bacteroidales > Bacteroidaceae > Bacteroides. Next base: position 1,245 of record CABMPP010000053.1, read on the forward strand.
AGGTCGGCACGGGAGATTTGCTCTTTGACAAGCGAGAAACAAGGAGTATAATCGTACCGGCCTTCGGAAGTACGTGCCGCATCTATTTGTGCCTGGTGTTGCATCAGGTCGCCAACAAATAATAGCGTAATCCTTTCCTGGGCGGAAAGGGTTACGCTATACAGTAAAGCCATTAAGGCTACAAGCGCTTTCATGGCTTTTGGCTATTGGTAGATAGCTTTTTTGCCTGCCAACAAAGTATTTTTCATTAACGATACGATGGTCATCGGTCCTACGCCACCCGGCACGGGAGTGATGAATGAACATTTCGGAGCAACTTCATCGAACTTCACGTCTCCGGTCAGTTTGAAACCGGACTTTTTGGTTGCATCCGGTACGCGGGTAGTACCTACGTCGATAACGACAGCACCTTCTTTCACCATTTCTGCCTTCACGAAGTTGGGTTGTCCCAATGCGGCAATGATGATATCCGCTTCCTGGCATTCCTTTACCAAATCCTTGCTGCGGCTGTGGCAAACGGTTACAGTTGCATCGCCGGGGTATGCCTTTTGCATCATGAGTGCTGCCATCGGCTTGCCGACGATGTTGCTTCGTCCCAAGACTACGCATTTCTTGCCGGAAGTTTCTATTTCATAGCGCTTCAGCAATTCGAGAATACCATTAGGCGTGGCAGATACATAGCAGGGCAGGCCGATAGACATGCGTCCTACATTGATGGGATGGAAACCGTCTACATCTTTGCGGTAATCGATGGTTTCAATTACTTTTTGCTCGGAAATGTGTTTGGGCAGGGGAAGCTGTACGATGAAACCATCCACATCTGCGTCTTCGTTCAATTCACGTACTTTGGCCAGCAGTTCTTCTTCGGTCACATCTGCCTCGTAGCGAATGAGGGAGGATTTGAATCCACAGACTTCACATGCTTTTACTTTGGCAGCGACATAGGTTTCGCTGCCTCCGTCGTGTCCGACGAGAACGGCGGCCAGATGCGGACGTTTGCCTCCGCGTGCCACTATCTCGGTTACTTCTGCTGCAATTTCCTGCTTTACTTGTTCTGAAATTGCTTTTCCATCAATTAGTGTCATAATATTCAGTCTTATTTTTTCATTTTAGGCATCATCTTACCCATCTTGCTGCCGGTCACCATCTTCATCATCTTGCGAGTTTGTTCAAACTGCTTCAGCAGGCGGTTCACTTCCTGGATGTTCGTACCGCTACCTTTGGCAATGCGTTGGCGGCGTGAGCCGTTCAGGATGGCAGGATTGCTGCGTTCTTCCGGAGTCATGGAGTATATAATGGCTTCAATACTCTTGAAGGCATTGTCGTCGATATCAATGTCCTTGATGGCTTTGCCTACGCCGGGTATCATGGATGCCAGATCTTTCAGGTTACCCATCTTCTTGATTTGGGCTATCTGACTGAGGAAGTCGTTGAAGTCGAACTGGTTCTTGGCAATCTTCTTTTGCAGGCGTTTGGCTTCTTCTTCATCGTATTGCTCTTGGGCACGTTCCACCAACGAAACGATATCACCCATGCCGAGGATACGGTCTGCCATACGTGAGGGGTGGAATTGGTCTATCGCATCCAGCTTTTCACCCGTACCGACGAACTTGATAGGTTTGTTCACTACAGAACGGATAGAAAGGGCGGCACCACCACGGGTATCACCATCCAGCTTAGTCAGTACCACACCGTTGAAGTCCAGGCGTTCGTTGAATTCCTTGGCAGTATTCACGGCATCCTGACCGGTCATGGAGTCGACCACGAACAATATTTCATTCGGATTGATGGCTTTCTTGATGGCGGCAATTTCGTTCATCATCTCTTCGTCTACGGCCAGACGACCGGCAGTATCGACGATTACCAGGTCATATCCTTTGGCTTTGGCTTCCTGGATGGCATTCTGTGCAATGGCTACCGGGTCTTTGCTGTCCGGTTCGGAATACATCGGAACGTCAATCTGTTCGGCAAGTACACGCAACTGCTCCACAGCGGCAGGACGATATACGTCACAAGCTACCAATAAAGGTTTGCGGTTCTTCTTGCTTTTCAGCATACGTGCCAGCTTTCCGGAGAAAGTGGTCTTACCGGAACCTTGCAGACCGGACATCAGGATAACGGCAGGTTTGGAGTCGATGTTGATTTCAGCAGTTTCGCCACCCATAAGCTGGGTCAGTTCGTCATGCACAATCTTTACCATCAACTGACTGGGCTTTACGGCGGTCAGCACGTTTTGTCCCAGCGCTTTCTCCTTAACGGTATCGGTGAAGTTCTTGGCTACTTTATAGTTTACGTCGGCATCCAAGAGTGCTTTACGCACATCTTTCAAGGTTTCTGCAACGTTGATTTCGGTGATTTTACCTTCACCTTTCAAGATTTTAAACGACCTCTCAAGTCTCTCGCTTAAATTATCGAACATAGTATCTAATTACGTTTACTAAATTACAAATTACTCTTATTGAGGCGCAAAAGTACAAAAAATCCCCGTAACTGCCTTCTTTTGGAGGCAGAATATTATTGAGGATCTATGGCAGGATATGTAAAAAGAAGGGTCGGACCGGCGGCTGTATCGGGCATGACCTGATAAGTGCCTCCGAAATGTTTCAGTAACAAACGGTTGATGTCGTGACGTAAAGAAGCTTCCTGACCGTCATATTTACTGTCGGCCAGGGGGCTGTTGACAACTTTGAAGCACAGTATTTCACCGCTCTTTTCAAGGCTGAAGTGAATCTCCCGCTTTTCTTGGGATGTAGCGGAAGTTCCCGTCAGTGTGCTGATAATCATTTGCATTATGCGGTTGCAGTCGGTATGTATGATGTGCTGTTCCACGTTGTTCTGGAAATGAATGCTCAAGTTGGGGTTTTGCATAAGGGCAGCACTAACGGCATCGTTACAAATCTGTACTACGTCATAGTCCATCAGTTGATACTTCATCATATTGGCTTCCAGGCGGGAGAGGTCTAATACATTGTTGACCAGCAGCATCAGTGCTTCAGTATTTTGCTGTATTATGTCGGAATACTCTTTACGCACCTCTTCGTCTATTTCCGTATCGACTGCCATAAGCTGTGAGAAGCCTACTACATTATTAAGAGGTACGCGGATAGCATGGCTCATATTTGACAAGAAGCGGTTTTTCATTTCGTTGGCTTCTTCTGTCTTGCGGGTTGCTTCCTTAGTCTCTTTTTCCGATAATTGTAATGCTTTTCTTATTCGGTTGATGCGCAGCATATAGCTGACACATAATATCAAGACCACACCGACCACCACCAGGATGATGAGTTGTATGTAACTTCTTAATTTGGCTTGTTCCAATTGTAATTGGTTCAAGTGGTATCTATCCTTGATTTCTTCCAGTTGCTGGTTCGATACGGCGTTGGTTATTGAGTCTTGCATCAGGTTGGCCTTTTCATAGAGTGGCAGGGCTTCGGTGTATCGGCCCATTGCTTTCAATGCATCAGCCTTATAGTTTACTTCCCTGGCATAGTCGGACTCTTCGAAATCATATTGTCTTACGAAATGCATAGCACTGTCTGCCAAAGCAAGCGCAGCATCATATTCTTTCATATAGAGGAAGTACTCAATGCCCAGGTTCTGATAAGTAAGCCAATAAGGAAGATGGGTTTGGGGCGTGATATAGGTTTGCCCCTTCTCATAGTGTTCCTTGGCAAGAGCCGGATTGTCAATTCCTAAATAAAGATAGGTATAATATATTTCCAGATATAAATATTGACCGGAAAGCGCTTCTTTCATTTCGGGATTCTGGTGTATCATTTCATTCATAACCCCTTTTGCTTCGTCCAGGTATTTCTTCAGGTCGGCATAGTTTCTTCTTTGCTTATTGAAACTGATAAGTTGGAAGAGTATATTGAGCTGTGAGCCGAGCCGGTCTATTTGCGGTAATAAGTTATATGCTTTCTTCAGAACCTTCTCTTCTTCTTTCCACCGATTGGTTTTGTGGTAAATATTGGCCAAACATTGGTAGGAAGCGAGTTCTCCATTCAGACTGTTGTTGGCTGTTGCCTTTTCCATCATCTGCATGGCTTCGCTGAATGCATATTCGTACTCTTTCTTATAGATGTATATATTGATGAGCAACTTTTGTGCATTGAAGTAGATTTCCCAATATTTGCTGTTCTGGGCAACCGGTTTCAGTATATTGACCCATTTGGCAATGCTGTCCAGTTCTCCTTCATCATTGTAATAATGGAGGATATGAAGGTATGCACCATTGCAAATGTAATAATCGTTGTTTTGTTCCTTGGCTTCTCTAAATAGCTGGCCGGCATACTTTAATGCATCCGGAGAACTTTGTGATATGCGTGCCAGCCTATCCAGCAGTTGAAGCCGGGTGCTGTCATGGGGCAATGTCTCCAGTTGTGCCGACAGGCTGTCGGTTATGGAAGTCGGGGTACTACCCGCCAGACAGAATAGTGCCTGTATAGCAAGGAGTATGATGCAGGTTATCTTTTTCATTGTGCCGCCTCCTCTCTTTTTTCGGCGGTATGGATGGGGTGGGTGAATATGAAACGGGAACCGTTTGTATATTCACTGTCAATCCAGATTTTGCCTCCGAAATGTTCTACAATCAATTGGCAGATAGAGAGCCCCAGGCCACTGCCTTGCGCATTTTCGTCCAACTTCTCAAAGCGGTTGAATATCTTGCCTTGCTTTTCGGGAGCAATTCCGCAGCCGGTATCGGTTACGGAAAATATTGCCATGTCTCCTTGCACTTCCAGCGAAAGTGTGATGCTTCCTTCGGATGTGAACTTTGTGGCGTTGATGAGTAGATTGATCAGCAGTTGCTGCAAGCGGGCTTCATCAGTATAAAGTTCCAGCTTTTCCAATGACGTTTGAAACAGGACGGCGGCGGCTGTCTGCTTTATCTTTTCCACCGTATCAATAACATTACGACAGAGGAAGATGGCATCGTGCGTACCCATGCGGAACTGCATTTTTCCTCTTTCCAGGCTGGATAAGTCTACCACATCGTCAATCAGTTTCAAGAGCAAGTCTGAATTCTGCTGTATGATGTCATTGCATTGCTGGCGGATGCTTTGGTCTATGTTGGTATCTGTCAGGATAGACGAGAAGCCGGATAACGCGTTCAGTGGGGTTCGTATCTCATGGCTCATGTTCGACAGGAACAAGCTTTTGGTGCGGATAGAATTTTCAGCATTCTTTTGCGCTTCGTTCAGCTTTTGTTTTGAGGTGGCGAGGCGTTTGGTTTCCTGCTTTATATGGACAACGAACAAAATGAATATGGTAAGAATCAAGACACCTCCTACAATCAGATATAGTAATACGCGGTTCCATTGCTTTTGGTTGTCCACTTCAAGCCGGTCTACCTGATAGACTGTCCGCAACAGATTGATTTGGTTTGTATAGTTATGGGCGTTGATAGAATCGCGGGCAGAATTGATATTCTGGTAAATCTCGCATGCTTCTTTATAATGTTCTAACTTGGTATATATTTGAGCGATTGATTTCCTCAGTTTCAAGTAGTTGCCGTATACACTTATATGGTCGGCATCGTCTGCCAGTTCTGTATATAGTTGGATGGCTTGTTCGTAATTTCCGGCTTCTCTGGCACATCCGGCTTGCATATATTTCAATATGGAAGTGTGGAAATAAGACGGATCGTCATTGTTTACCTGTTCGGCATTGGCAATGTATTGGTTGGCTTTCACTAAATCTCCGGCATGAATATAGTAGTATGCCTGGTAGATATAGAATAAGAATGGATTTAATTTGCTTTTCTCGTAAGTCTGCCCCATTTTCTCCAGATAGGTTTCGGCTTCTCCAGTTCGTTTCGCTTTGATGAGCGTGGGTACCAGTTGCATGAAGACTCTTTCTTGCAGTTGTTCGGAATTGGGAACCTGATACAATATCTGGATAGCTTCTTCATATTCTTCTATTGCTTCTGCATCCATGCTTGCATTGAGATAAGTGTCTCCCAATGCAAAGTGGGACAAGGCAATACCGATATCATATTTCATTTGTTGGGCTTGTGCCAGCATTGCATTCGATTTCTTCAAAGCTTCGGTAATCTGTCCCTGCAGGGCATAAGCATATACAGCCATCTGCTTTGTTAAAAACATGTGCTTGTAGTCTTGTTGCTCTTGAAAGGCAGCTACAACTTCATCCTCCCATTGAATGATATCGCTCGTTTTCACTTCTTGGGAATAGCCTAAGTTATTGTCTACTAATGTTTCTATCAAGCGGACATGCTTGGACACATCTCCTTCTTCGAGAGATGCGGCTTGAAGGCCTGTGCCAAACAGTAATAAGATTAACAATATGTATGTTCTAATTACTTTCAACTTATTTTCTTTTTATTAGGGTAAAGAAACATAGATGCAAATTTAATCAAAAAGAGCGGAATACATATATTATCCCGCTCTTTTTAGGCCGTTATTTTTATTTTCTATTGATTATATCCCTTGCGCAAGGTCCTTCGTGGTTTGGATAACCGGGGATATGGCTACGCCATCTTTTGTCTGCTTCTACTTTCAGATTACGGTAATCATCTTGGGTGCGGTAGATATAATTATCCAGTAAAGCGCGATACTGAATGAGGATATCAGCATATTCCGGATTGTTTGCGAGGTTGTGTTTTTCTCCTTTATCCTTGCTCATATCGTATAATTCTTCTCCGTTACCTTCCAGATAATGGGTGTATTTATATCGAGGACCGCGTATCATTCGTCCGGGACTGACGGTTACTTCATACTCGCTATGCCATTCGGAAGCTACGTATGGATGTTGTTTTTCTTGCTTCTTGCCTTTCAGGAAGGGAGCCAGGCTGATGCCGGGTTTATCAGCGGGTACCGGAATGCCTGCCAGTTCGCAGAGGGTGGGCAGTAAGTCGGTTGTTGGTTGGGTCAGTAACTCTTCCACCGGCTTGGGGCGGGGTTGGATGCCGGGACCGGCTATGATGAACGGTACATTGGTCATCTCTTCGTAGAAACTGACTTGCTTGGTCACCATGCGGTGCGATCCCATTCCATCACCATGGTCTGCCAGGACAACGACAATGGTGTTTTTGCCGGCAGGGGTGGAGTAGAGCGCTTGCAGTACACTGTCTATCTGCTTGGCAACCATTCGCGTGTAGTGCTGGAAGGCAGCAATATAATGCCGGTAATTTTCTTCGTTCCAATGTGCAGCCTGCATCATGCGCCGGTGGCTGCAACAGATATATTGGATGGGAAGAGGAAGGCTTTTCCAGTTTTCCACTTCAAAGTTGTCGGGTAAGTCGGGCAGGAATCCGCTGATAGGACTGTCTGTATGTTCCCCTTTGTTTTCGCCGACATATCCGCAGATATTGTGAGGGTTTTGGAAATCGGCTATACATATAAAAGGTTCTTTCGGTGGGTTGCTGAGGTAGCTAACGGCATCTTCGCAGGTTCCCACATCCAAAAAGCTGTCGTTATTGACGGGAAATTCGGGGTCGGTGAATGGTTTGGCAACAGGTTCCTTGTGGCGGAAACCTCTCAGGGCTCCCATATCATGGGTTTTCCCGAAGTGTACGGCTTCGTATCCATTGGCTGAAAAGAGGCTTCCCAATGTGGGAATGTTGTCGGGCAATGGCGGGTTGATATGTTCATCCGAGTTAGAACGTACATTGGTCTGATGCGGCATCAACCCACTCCATAGGGCTGCACGTGATGGTTGGCTGAGAGGGCAACCTACATAAGCATTGGCAAATACCACTCCTTGGGAGGCGAGCCGGTCGATGGGAGGAGTGCAACTGGGATCAGCGCCGTATGCACCTACAACGCGTTGAGTCAGGTGGTCGCATTGGATAATCAGGAAATTCGGTGATTGTTGTGCTGTCATAGGCAGGCTGCACAGTGCCATTCCCATAAAAGGATAAAGAGTCTTCATTGAATTCAGATTTTATTTGTTTAAGGTTGTTTGTCCGGCAGCAAAAGTAGGAAAAAGCAGTTATAAAAAAAGCTTCCATCTGCGTTTATGGACGCAAATGGAAGCTTTTGTACTATATTGTAACAGCTTTTCTTTAGCTGTTCATGCTCATTAGGAACTCGTCGTTGTCTTTGGTCTTTTCCAAACGGTCTTTTACGAAATCCATCGCCTCTATCGGGTTCATATCGGCAAGGTATTTGCGCAGAATCCACATGCGGTCCAGAGTCTGCTTGTCTTGCAGCAAGTCGTCGCGGCGTGTGCTGGAAGCAACGATGTTGACGGCAGGGAAGATACGCTTGTTGGACAAGTTGCGGTCGAGCTGCAATTCCATATTACCGGTACCCTTGAATTCTTCGAAGATCACTTCATCCATCTTGGAGCCGGTATCAATCAATGCGGTAGCAAGGATGGTCAGTGAACCGCCGCCTTCAATGTTACGGGCAGCACCGAAGAAGCGTTTGGGCTTGTGCAGTGCATTGGCATCGACACCACCGGAAAGTACTTTGCCGGAAGCGGGAGACACCGTGTTGTAGGCACGTGCCAGACGGGTGATAGAATCGAGGAAGATAACGACATCATGTCCGCATTCTACCATTCTTTTGGCTTTCTCAAGAACGATGCCGGCAATTTTCACGTGGCGTTCGGCCGGTTCGTCGAATGTAGAAGCGATTACTTCGGCATTCACGGTGCGGGCCATGTCGGTTACTTCTTCCGGGCGCTCGTCGATGAGCAGCATAATCATGTAGACTTCCGGATGGTTGGCTGCAATGGCATTGGCGATATCTTTCATCAAGATAGTCTTACCGGTTTTGGGCTGTGCCACGATCAAGGCACGCTGACCTTTGCCGATAGGGGCAAAAAGATCGACTACGCGGGCTGATAATGAATCGGAATAACCGCCTTTGCAAAGTCTGAACTTCTCGTCCGGGAATAGCGGAGTAAGATGCTCGAAGGGGACGCGGTCACGTACAAAAGCCGGGTCGCGTCCGTTGATTTTGGACACTTTCACCAGCGGGAAATACTTCTCACCTTCTTTGGGCGGACGGATTACGCCTTCTACCACATCACCGGTTTTCAGGCCGAAGAGCTTGATTTGCGATTGAGATACGTAGATATCGTCCGGTGAAGAGAGGTAATTGTAATCGGAAGAACGAAGGAAGCCGTAGCCATCCTGCATGATTTCCAGTACGCCGGTTCCGGTAAGGATATCGTCGAATTCGTAGGCTTTTTCGCGCTCTATCGTTTTGCGCTCCGGAGCAGGAGTATAGTTGTCGCCTGTATTGTACGGCTGCGCGGGGCGCTGTGGCTGTACGGGGCGCTGCTGATAACCGGGGCGGTTGTTATTATTGTTGTTATTATTATTGTAAGGAGGATTGTTGCTGTTGTCGCGAGGACGCAGACGTGGGCGTTGCAATGGTTGAGGATGCTGTTCGGCAGGTGTGGCAGCAGGCGCAGCAGGTGTTTCTGCTTTGGTTGCTTCGAATTTGCCGATGAGTTCGGAAGGCAATTCAACCTTTTCTGTCGGAAGGTCTTCGATAGGAATGAAGTCGTCTTCGGTTTCTGCCAGGATAGGGCTTTCGTCCGGTACAGCTACCTTTTGGGGCTTGTTTTCCACTTTTGTAACTTTCGGTTCGAAATTCAATTCGGGCTCTATTGTTTTGGGAGTTTCAGTTGCTTTAGGAGCGGCTGTTTCTTCCTCTTTTACCTTGCGGGGACGTCCCGGTTTGCGTTTGGGGGCAGTTGCCGGTTTTTCTGCAGGAGTAGCGACGGCAGCAGTTGCGGTAGCCGGTTCTTTGGCGGTTTCAGCAGCTTGGGGCTGTTCCTTGGTTGCAGGAGCTTCCTCTGCTTTCGACTTGGTGAGATCACCGTTTTTGGTAGCTGAGAATACCTTGTCGGCGCCTTCTTTCTTTACGGTTTTTACAGTGACGCGCGAACGCTTTTGCTTGTCCCCTCCTTTGCGTTCTTCTTTCAGCTTGTCGGCGGCTACTTTCTTGGTAGCGCCTGCGATGGCTTGTTCATCAAGTATCTTGTAAACAAGTTCTTCTTTTTTGAGTGAGTCTGTTTTTTTAATACCCAGTTCTTGGGCAATAGTTTGCAGTTCCGACAAATTTTTGTCGTTCAGTTGAATGATGTTATACATACAGTATATGTGTGAATGGTTTAAAATTTCTTCTTTTGAATAGGCATAGATGCACGGTTGCAGGTGTTGTCTGAAGCAACTTGGCAAGTTTACCTTGTAATTTATGATTTAATTGGGATATTTATTATTGAACCGGAAATCTGATTACAATCCTTGCCTCAGCAGGAAGTTGCAGAATGTTTCAACGGCGCAAAGGTAATAAATATTTTTGGTTTCATAAATAAATCGCCTTTTTTTTAAATTTAAAACTTTATCTTTGCTGTATTAACAACAACATAAGGAATTGATTTATGAATATAGATGAAGCACATCTGATAACGTTTTCACCTACTCGTACTTCTAAACAAGTAGGCAAGGCAATTGTTCACGGCACGGGAATTTCTTCGGTGAAAGAAGTGGATTTAACGCTGAAAACGACTGATGAGCAGGTGGTTCCGGCTCATGCATTGGCGGTTATTACAGTACCGGTATATGGCGGGCATGTGGCTCCTTTGGCATTGGAGCGGATGAAGGACATCCACTCTGACGGTGCGCCTGCCGTGGTGGTAGTGGTCTATGGAAACCGTGCTTACGAAAAGGCTTTGACCGAGTTGGATGCTTTCGTTACCGAACGGGGCTTTAAAGTGATAGCGGGAGCTACTTTCGTAGGCGAGCATTCGTTTAGCAATGACAGATATCCGGTTGCGGCCGGGCGTCCGGATGCGGAAGATCTGAAGTTTGCAGAACTTTTCGGCGAAAAGATACGTACCAAGATTGCTGCTGCGGCTGATATGGAGAAACTGTACGGTGTGGATGTGGCGCGTATTCAGCGGCCTCGCCAGCCTTTCTTCCCTTTATTCCGCTTTTTGCGTAAGGTGGTAAAGTTGCGTAAGAGCGGGGTTCCCATGCCACGTACTCCGAAAGTAGATGCGGAACGTTGCACGCATTGCGGGTATTGCGCCACGCATTGTCCTGCGGGTGCTATTATAAAAGGTGATGAGTGCAATACGATTGCAGAGAAATGCATTAAATGCTGTGCTTGTGTAAAGGGATGCACGCAGAAGGCACGCACTTACGATACACCGTTTGTGGTATTGCTGGCCGATTGCTTCAAAAGACAAAAAGAAGATAGGATTATTATTTAGTTATCACTACCAATACTTTCTTCGTCTGTTCATCTACTCTGAACCGATTGTCCGTTCGTTCTCCCACTAACCAGATGATATCATCTCCGCAGCAGAGTACCCATTGTTGTTCTTTGCGCAGGAGGGAGAACTTGCGGTCGGTCAGGTAGTCACTTACTTTTTTCCTTCCTTTCATACCGAAGGGGACGAATGTGTCTCCTTGCCTCCAAAGGCGTAGGGAGAGGGGATGCCGGAGTTTGTCCGCATCAAAACAGGCCGTGCTTTTATCACGGGGGATAACGAAGCACGGAGTGTAGTCGTACTCTTTTATCTCCAAGTCAGGCTTTACAACCTCTTGCAGCGGCTCTATCAATAACAGTTCCCGGTCTTTGACGACGCGCCATCCGGTGCCGGTGAATATCTTGCCCGGCTGACCGTTCAGTGCGCGGTATATGTCTTTTACCTGGGCAGCATTGAACCCCAGGGGATATAAGATCTCGAATAAGACTGTTTCCGATGCCGTTTCTTGCTGCAAGGCGCGGATAAGTATACCTTCTTGAGTGAGTATTCGTTTTTTGGTTTCTTCTATACCTTTATTATATATAGCGGCTGCATCTTCCAGATGTTCTGCCGTTTTAAGGATGCTCTCTTTTACCGATGGATTGATTTCCTGCATCATGGGCAGCAGGTTAAGCCGTATCTTGTTGCGGGTGTACTCATCTTGCAGGTTGGTGCTGTCCGTTACATAATCTTGCCCGATGCCGTGCAGGTAGTCAACAATCTCCTTCCGGTCCAGGCAAAGCAGGGGGCGGACAATCTTTCCATTGCCGGGTTGTATTCCACATAGTCCGTTGATGCCGGTTCCACGGATAAGATTGAGCAGAAAGGTTTCCACGCTGTCGTCCTGGTGATGGGCAACTGCTATAACAGCGGCGTTACACTCTTTTCGTACTTCTTCAAACCAGTTGTAACGCAGTTCTCTTGCAGCCATTTCGATGGAAATGTGCCGTTCTTTGGCTTCCCGTTCCGTATCGAAGTGGACGGTGTGCAATGGCACTTGTTGTTCTCTGCATAAGTGGCGGACAAACAGTTCGTCCCGGTCCGACTCTGCTCCGCGAAGATGAAAATTGCAATGGGCAGCTTCGCAGATGTACCCTAAGGAGAGGAGCAGGCGCAGCAATGCCACCGAGTCGGCTCCGCCACTCAATGCCACAAGTATCTTGTCTTCTGTAGAAAAGAGCTTGTTACGGTCGATGTATTGTATTACCTTCTGCTTGTCCATGCTGCAAAGATACAAAAGTTTTGTTTTTGGTAAAGTGATACGTGCACAACATAAAAAGAACGTTTGAGAAAAGTAATTCATTTCAAGAAAGTGTATCTTTGTCCGGTGATAAAACAATACTTAAAATAAGATTGAAGATGAAAGCATTTGAACAGTTACTGCCGACACGTATTATATTCGGTGCCGGCGAAATCGACCGGTTGGCTACATTAGAGCTTCCGGGCAAAAAGGCTTTGCTGGTAATTTCCAGCGGAAACTCCATGCGCAAGTATGGTTATGTGGATAAAGTAGTGAAAGGATTGGCTGAGAATGGAGTCGAGACCGTGATTTACGACAAGATACAAGCTAACCCGATAAAAGAACATGTGATGGAAGCAGCTGCAATCTGTCGCCGCGAACAGTGCGACTTCATTGTAGGACTGGGCGGCGGTAGTTCTATCGATTCTGCCAAATCCATCGCGGTGATGGCTTGCAACGAGGGCGACTACTGGGACTATGTAAGCGGAGGTACCGGAAAAGGACAAACGCCGAAGCATAAGGCTTTGCCGGTCATAGCTATCCCCACTACGGCAGGCACCGGCACAGAGGTAGATCCGTGGACTGTCATCACGCACAATAATGAGAAAATAGGATATGGCACGCCCGATACCATGCCCCAAGTAGCAATTGTAGACCCCGCCCTGATGGTTTCCGTTCCGCCCAAATTGACAGCCTATCAAGGTTTTGACGCTTTCTTCCATGCTGCCGAAGGCTATCTTGCAACAATTGCAACGCCGGTAAGCGAGATCTTTTCACTTAAGAGCATCGAACTCATTGGCCGTTCGCTGGCTAAAGCTGTGAAGAATGGAAATGATTTGGAAGCCCGCAGCGAAGTAGCTCTGGCCAGTACGCTTGCGGGGCTGGTGGAATCGACCTCAAGCTGTATTTCGGAACACTCTCTTGCACATGCGGTAAGTGCCCTCTTCCCCAATGTGGAACATGGTGCGGCATTGACCTGTATCTCCTTGGCATGGTTTGCTTCGTTTGTCGATGTAGTGCCCGAACGCTATATGCGTATGGCTGAAGCCTTGACCGGACAGAAAAGCACATCGCCCGCTGACTTCTTCGCAGCATTGGCCGACTTGCAGGCAGCCTGCGGCATTGATAATATCGCTCTTTCGGAATATGGAGTGACGGAGGAAGACCTCAGCCGTCTTGTACGGAATGCACGCGAAACGATGGGAGGACTGTTCGGAATGGATCCGCGTCCTCTGAGTGATGACGAGGTATTGGAAATATACCGGAAGTCCTATAAGTAACGTCTCTCCACTCTATGTAGTGTATACGCCTTTGCGTAGGTGTATAGAGAAAACTTCTCCGATATAAAGAGAAAAAGTCTGGAATCTAAAGAGAAAAGTTCTTTCTTTTAGTAACTATTCTCTGTTCAAGCCTTGCGAACGGATATTCGCAAGGCTTGAATATGTATTCGCGCACTGTGAACAGGGCTGACGCATTATATTTTTTACTATTTATCATGTCTAATATTGGTGTT
>CABMPP010000054.1 GCA_902388495.1 uncultured Bacteroides sp.
AACACCAATATTAGACATGATAAATAGTAAAAAATATAATGCGTCAGCCCTGTTCTTTAGTAAATAATCTCTGTTCAAAGCGCGCGAATACATATCCGCAAGGCTTGAATATGTATTCGCGCGGCTTGAATATGTGTTCACAGTGCGAAGGTAAAGAATATTTTTCAGAGCATGGAAGCCTATTCTAAATAAAATACCGTATTTTTGCGATACGACTAAAAATAATACAAGATATGAAAACTTTGTCAAACTCTCAATTAAGGATTCAAGTCTCTCCACATGGAGCCGAATTGTGCAGCATCTGCTGTGGTGGTAAAGAATATCTCTGGCAGGCAGACCCGGCTTATTGGAAACGCCACTCTCCCGTACTTTTTCCTATTGTGGGAAGCGTGTGGGAAAATGAATACCGCCATGAGGGCATTGCCTATTCCCTTACGCAGCATGGTTTTGCCCGCGATATGGACTTTGAGCTGCTTTCTGAAAGCGAGCATGAAATACGCTACCGACTGATTGATAATGAAGAAACCCGTAAGAAGTACCCTTTCCCTTTCTGCCTTGAAATAGGTTATCGGATAGAGGGGAAGAAGGTGGAAGTGCTTTGGGAAGTCCGTAATACGGGGAGTGAGGAGATGCATTTCCAAATTGGGGCCCATCCGGCTTTCTATTATCCGGATTATGAGGCGGGAACGGAAGAAAGAGGTTACTTCGGCTTCGATAGAACGGAAGATTTGCACTATATTCTTATCTCAGAAAAAGGTTGTGCCGACCCGGATAAGGAATATCCGTTGGAACTGACGGACGGCTTGCTGCCTTTGGATATACATACTTTCGATAAAGATGCCTTGATTTTGGAGAATAGCCAGATAAAGGAAGTTACCTTATATAATAAGGAGAAGAAACCGACTCTGAGCTTGTATTTTGATGCACCGGTGGTAGGGCTATGGTCGCCTCCTGCAAAGAATGCGCCGTTTATCTGCATCGAGCCGTGGTATGGACGTTGCGACCGTGCACACTATGCAGGCGAATATAAGGATAAGGACTGGATGCAGCATTTGGCACCGGAAGGTGTATTCAAAGGCGGATATGTGATTGAAGTCAGAGAATAGAACCGGTTCGTATTCCTTGTCTTCTTTAAGATTTTTCAGTCAAAATATGAAGTGTTTCAATATTTTTGCGTATGTTTGTCCGCAAGTATTAACTAAACTCGATAAATTATGAAGACTTTGAATTATGTGAAGATACTACTGCTATGCGTATTTACGGTTGGTTTGGCATCGTGTGGTGATGATGTATATTATACCATGCAGAATAGTGACGACAAATTGTGTGAAAGAACATGGGTAGAAGATTACGAAACTGATGGAGCAGTAACCGGAGCATATCAGTTGAGGTTCTATAAGAAAGACAAAAAAGGGCAAGAGGTGTCTACTACCTACACTACGGATGGTAAAGTTACTTATGACAGAGAGTTCAGCTGGCGTTGGACTGATGATAGCAAAGAAACCTTGAAGTTGACATTTGCAGATGGTAAGGTGAAATACTTGGAAAATGTATGGGTGCGTGATCATTATCTTTCCGGTAAGATGGAGGGGAAGATTATAATGTTGACGGACGCAAATTATGTAAATAAATAAATGCTTTATGAATACATTGAAATATACAAAGATCTTATTGTTGTTTGTCCTGGTATTGGGATTGACTTCATGTGATACTGAGGAAGATACAGAATATAATCTTCCGGGAGAATGGTATACTTCTGAAGAGATAGACTTTGGTGCATATACTTGGGGGAGAGGTACAGTGATGACATTTAATGCACGTTATCAAGGAACTATTGGCTCAGTGGGCGATCCGAATTATCTTATGTTCAGGTGGAATTGGGTAGATGACGGTTCCTATAATCTTATGGAGTTGGAATTCTATGATGATGGAAGTATGGCATATATTTGGGGAGCTGAAGCTGATGCTAATTCTTTTAGCGGTACCTGGTATAATAGTTGGAGAGAATATCAGGATAGGATTAATGGACAACCTTTCCGAATGCGACGCCAATGAGATGAATAAGTCACAAAAAAGCGGAACAAATTATTCGTTCCGCTTTTTTTGTGACTTATTTCTTTAAGAACAGTTTCTTAAAATCTCCCGGATAAGGCGTTTCAAACTGCATCAACTCTCCCGTAACCGGATGATAAAAACAAAGCTTAAAGGCATGCAATGCCATGCGTCCGATGGGGTTTATATCTTCCAGTCCATAACGTCCGTCACCGATAATGGGATGTCCCAAATCTTGCATGTGTACACGTATCTGGTTTTTGCGTCCCGTTTCAAGGTTCAGTTCTACAAGAGAATATCCGTTGGCGCGTTTGATTGTGCGATAGTGCGTGATGGCTTCTTGTCCTCCGTCGTCCGTCGGACTGGAATATACATACAGCGTACGATCCGTCAACCAGGAAACCACCCTGCCTGCATCCTTTTCCATTTCACCCGTTACTACAGCTACATACCGGCGGTCGGTCACAATATCATGCCAATTATCGCGCAAAGTGCGTTGCGTCTTTTCGTCTTTTGCAAACATCATCAGTCCCGAAGTGTCGCGGTCCAGACGATGGACTATGTATACGCGGTGCTGTCTGCCCGAACGCTGGACGTATTCATTTAATATGGTATAAGCCGTACGTTCTTTCTGCCTTTCCGTATTGACGGACAGCAATCCCTGCATCTTCTCGATAACAATGATATAAGCATCCTCATACACAATCTTCAGCAGTTTGTGATTGAACTCTTTTCTTCCCTTCTCGCGGCTGATCTGTACCTTCATACCCGGTTTCAAAGGGAAATTGTATTGCGTAGTAATGACACTGTCTACATATACGATCCGCTTACTTAACAATGATTTCAGCTTGGTACGGCTTGCATCCGGCATTTTGGCTGCCAGGAACTCCATAAGTTCCATCGGCTCCTTTACCATATAGTCCGTATATTGGGTGCGGGCTCTTGCTGTGATTCTTTCTTTTGCCACGTTATTCAGTGATTAATGGTTGGTGATTCTCTTTCAATTCAAGCAGTACCACATTCTCTACGTGGTGGGTGTGGGGGAACATGTCTACCGGCTGAACAGCCTTTACTCTGTATTTCACGTCGAGCAGTTGCAAGTCGCGTGCTTGAGTAGCCGGGTTGCAACTGACGTATACGATGCGTTTCGGTTCGGCAAACAGAATGACGTCTATTACATCCTGATGCATGCCCGCACGGGGAGGGTCGGTGATGATAACATCGGGATGCCCGTACTGGTTGATGAAATCCTGCGTCAGCATGTCCTTCATGTCGCCTGCAAAGAACAGAGTATTCTTGATGCCGTTGATTTCTGCATTGACTTTTGCATCCTCAATCGCTTCGGGCACATACTCTATGCCGATTACCTGCCGCGCCTGTTTGGAAACGAAGTTGGCGATGGTTCCCGTACCTGTATAAAGGTCGTATACCAGTTCGTTGCCCGTCAGTCCGGCAAAATTGCGCGCTATTTTATAAAGGTTGTAAGCCTGCTCGGAGTTGGTCTGGTAGAAAGACTTCGGCCCTATCTTGAAACGCAGGCCCTCCATCTCTTCGAAGATATGGTCTTTTCCCTTGAAAGTGTATACATCGAGGTCGGTGATGGTGTCGTTGCACTTATTATTAATAATGTATAAGAGGGAAGTGATTTCCGGGAATGTATCTGCAATGTACTGCAACATCTGCTTGAACAACTCCATTTCCTCTTCTTTCTCTATCTTGCAGATAAGTATTACCATCAGTTCACCTGTGGTGGAGGTGCGTACAATCATGTTGCGCAGCATTCCTTCCTGCGAACGCAGATTGATGAACGAGTAGTTGTGTTCGTAGGCATAGTCGCGTACCGCATTACGGATGCGATTGGATATGTCGTCCTGCAACCAGCATTTTTCTATAGCCAGTACCTTGTCGAAAGCATTGGGAATATGGAAACCTACCGCATTCATCTGCTCATATACTACGTTCTGCTTCACTTCTTCTGTCGTCAGCCAACGTTTGTTTGAAAATGTGAACTCGAGTTTATTTCGGTAGAATTGAATTTTCTCAGAACCTAATATAGGAGATATTTCCGGAAGTTCTATTTTACCGATGCGGGTAAGGTTGTCGGTAACTTGCTTCTGCTTGTACTTTATTTGTTCGGAATAGGGGAGGATTTGCCATTTGCAACCGCCGCATACACCATAATGCTGGCAAAACGGAACTGCTCTTACCGATGAATACTCATGAAACTTCACCGCTTCGGCTTCGGCATAATGATTCTTTTTTCTCTTAATCTGCAGGTCAACGACGTCACCAGGAACGACATATGGTACGAAAACCACCAAATCATTGACTTTTGCAATAGCTTTTCCTTCGGCAGCTACATCCGTAATTGTCACCTTCTCCAGTAGGGGAAGTTCTTTTCTCTTTCTTGCCACTTTTACACCATTCTAATAAATTCGGAGGCAAAAATAGGTATTTTTTTCGGATTTCTCTCTATGAAATGAAATAATAAAGATTGCAATGTCGAAATTGCATTTTAGCATAAAGTTTTTTCTAAAATAGTTTTCTAGTCTGCGAAATATACTTAGATTTGCGAACAGAAAAGAAAGAAATCACAATCAAAAACTTTAAATTTAATTATGGACAAAAAAAGAGTTTATACCTTTGGTAACGGTAAAGCAGAAGGAAAGGCTGACATGAGAAACCTCTTGGGAGGTAAGGGTGCCAACCTTGCAGAAATGAATCTGATAGGAGTTCCGGTTCCTCCGGGATTCACAATTACAACAGAAGTTTGTACAGAATATTATGAGATGGGGCAGGATAAAGTCGTTGCTCTGTTGAAGAATGAAGTTGAGCAAGCCATTGCGCATGTAGAGACGCTGATGCGTTCCAAGTTTGGTGACGTAGAGAATCCGTTGCTGGTTTCCGTACGTTCCGGTGCACGCGCATCAATGCCCGGTATGATGGATACGATTCTGAATCTGGGATTGAATGATGAAGTGGTAGAGGGCTTGACGCGTAAGACGGGGAATGCCCGTTTTGCATGGGACTCTTACCGTCGTTTCGTACAGATGTATGGCGACGTGGTGCTGGGTATGAAGCCGGTAAACAAGGAAGATACAGACCCGTTCGAGGCTATTATAGAAGAGGTGAAGCATGCTAAAGGCGTGAAACTGGATAATGAGCTCGAAGTGGAAGATCTCAAAGAACTGGTGAAGAAGTTCAAGGCGGCTGTAAAGGCTCAGACCGGAAAGGACTTCCCGACGTGTGCTTACGAACAGTTGTGGGGTGCCGTTTGTGCGGTATTCAATTCCTGGATGAACGAACGCGCCATTCTTTATCGTAAGATGGAGGGTATTCCTGATGAATGGGGTACAGCTGTCAGTGTGCAGGCTATGGTATTCGGTAATATGGGCGAAAGTTCTGCTACGGGTGTTTGTTTCAGCCGTGATGCCGCTACCGGTGAGGACCTTTTCAACGGTGAATATCTGATTAATGCTCAGGGTGAGGATGTTGTTGCCGGTATCCGTACTCCGCAACAGATTACCAAGATCGGTTCTCAGCGCTGGGCTGTGCTGGCTGGCGTAAGCGAAGAAGAGCGTGCCGCCAAATATCCTTCAATGGAAGAGGCCATGCCGGAAATCTATAAGGAGTTGGATGCTTTGCAGACCAAACTGGAAAATCATTACAGAGATATGCAGGATATGGAGTTTACCGTACAGGAAGGTAAGCTTTGGTTCCTCCAGACCCGTAACGGCAAGCGTACCGGTGCTGCTATGGTGAAGATTGCCATGGATTTGCTCCGTCAGGGTATGATTGACGAGAAGACGGCTCTGATGCGTTGCGAACCGAATAAGCTGGATGAATTGCTTCACCCGGTATTTGATAAATCTGCTTTGAAGCAGGCCAAAGTGTTGACGCGTGGTCTTCCGGCTTCTCCGGGTGCTGCTACGGGACAGATCGTATTCTTTGCCGACGATGCAGCCGAATGGCATGCTGCAGGCAAGCGTGTGGTGATGGTACGTATCGAGACTTCTCCCGAAGACTTGGCTGGTATGGCAGTTGCCGAAGGTATTCTGACGGCTCGTGGCGGTATGACTTCGCATGCTGCTGTAGTTGCCCGCGGTATGGGTAAATGCTGTGTATCGGGTGCAGGTGCTTTGAACATCGACTATAAAGCCCGCACGGTAGAGGTTGACGGCGTATTATTAAAAGAAGGCGATTATATCTCTTTGAACGGCAGTACCGGCGAGGTATATAAAGATAAGGTTGAAACAAGAGCTGCCGAATTGTCCGGTGACTTTGCCGAACTGATGAGCCTGGCTGACAAATATACGAAACTGCAAGTGCGTACCAATGCCGATACTCCTCATGATGCTCAGGTTGCCCGTGATTTCGGTGCAGTAGGTATCGGACTTTGCCGTACGGAGCACATGTTCTTCGAAGGCGAGAAGATTAAGGCAATGCGTGAAATGATTCTGGCGGAAAATGCAGAAGGCCGTCGCAAGGCTTTAGGTAAGATTCTGCCGTATCAGCAAGCTGACTTCAAAGGTATCTTTGAAGCTATGAAAGGCTGTCCGGTAACTGTTCGTCTGCTCGATCCTCCTTTGCATGAATTTGTTCCCCACGATCTGAAGGGACAGCAGGAGATGGCTGATACGATGGGCGTAAGCCTGCAATACATTCAGCAACGTGTTGAGGCACTTTGCGAGCATAATCCGATGTTGGGTCATCGTGGTTGCCGTTTGGGTAATACCTATCCTGAAATCACGCAGATGCAAACCCGCGCGATTCTTGGCGCTGCCTTGGAATTGAAGAAAGAAGGAGTGGAAACTCATCCCGAAATAATGGTTCCGTTGACCGGTATCTTGTACGAATTCCAGCAACAGGAAGAAGTAATCCGTAAGGAAGCTGCAGAATTGTTCGCCGAGGTAGGCGACAGCATTGACTTCAAAGTAGGAACCATGATTGAAATTCCGCGTGCTGCATTGACTGCCGACCGTATTGCTTCCTCTGCCGAGTTCTTCTCATTCGGTACGAACGACTTGACGCAGATGACCTTCGGCTATTCACGCGACGATATTGCTTCCTTCCTGCCGATTTATCTGGAGAAGAAGATTCTGAAAGTAGACCCGTTCCAGGTTCTCGACCAGAATGGTGTAGGACAGTTGATTCGTATGGCTACGGAAAAAGGTCGTGCCGTTCGTCCGGACTTGAAGTGCGGTATCTGTGGCGAGCACGGAGGCGAACCTTCCTCTGTGAAATTCTGTCATAAAGTTGGTTTGAATTATGTCAGTTGTTCACCGTTCCGTGTGCCTATAGCACGTTTGGCGGCGGCACAGGCAGCGATAGAAGGCTAAAATGTAAGAATTAAATAGCATGTAAATAGGTTGTATGTTTTGCTGAGGCAAATGCATACAACCTATTTTGTTTGAAAAAAACTGCATATTCTATTTAATTATTTGCTTTTTCTTTATTATATTTGCTCCTTATTAATCATGAAGAACAAAAAAACAAGCAAACTCAAAAAACGATGATGCAAACTTTTTCAGTAATATTTGAAGCCGGAACGAACAATTTCATTGGAAGAAATGAGGCGCTATTATATAGTTTCGCAGTAATAGTCCTCTTGCTTTTGGTTATTATGATCATAGTTTCTATCACTAAAAGTAAGAGAGTGAAAACTTTGCAGCGTATAAACGAGATGGCTGAAGAAACCAATCAACTGAAGAATGCCTTTATAGCCAATATGACCCACGAAATACGTACTCCGCTGAATGCTATTGTGGGCTTTACAACCATGCTTGCCGAAATGGATAATTTGGATAAAGAGACACGCATGGCTTTCCTGAAAGAAATCAATGAAAATAAGGACTCGCTTTTGCAATTGGTCAATGACCTGCTGGATTATTCAAAAATAGAGGCTCATACTTTAGATTATAATGATGGAGAGGTAGACGTGAATGCACTTATCAGCGAAGTTTGTGCAACAGAAAATGCGCGTTCTCATCCTACGGGTATCCAAGTGGAATTTGTAGAAAAATTGCCTCAATGCCGTTTAGTAGTAGATCGTGTACGTTTTGCCCAGGTTATAGGCAACTTAGTGAGAAACGCTTTGAAGTTTACTGAAGAAGGCAGTGTGAAGATAGGATGTAGAAGGCTGAGCAATAATAACTTTTATTTTTATGTAGCCGATACGGGTTGTGGTATCGATGAAGAAGGTCGCCGGGCTATCTTTGAGCGTTTCGTAAAGATGAACTATAACATCAAAGGTACGGGGCTGGGGTTATCCATTACAAAATCTATCGTTGAACACTATGGCGGGGGCATAGGTGTTGAGTCTAAAAAGGGAGAAGGCTCCACTTTCTACTTTACGTTGCCTGCCAGTGCAGAATATAAAGAGTACGGTAAGTTCTGATCCGGTGCTAATCAGCCATTTCTTTTAGTTTCTTGAAATGCCGGATTACTTCCAGATAATCGCGGTCGGTACGTGCATTGAACTTATTCCATAAGTCGCCCATCACTACGGCGCCTCCAAATCCGTAATCTTTGATTTCGAGAATATTGTCGAGGGTGATGCCGCCCAGAGCCAAAACCTTATTGTCTACAATCTTGTTTTTTCCAGCTTGGCGCAGTTCTTCGGCTGTAAAGCCGGAAGTAACTCCATGCTTGGTTATGCAATCATATACGGGGCTTAAGAAAAGATAATCATAGAAATGCTTCTTATTCTGTACTTCTTCCAGTGAATGGCAGGTGCAACTGATGTGTCCGGAATAATCATGCGGTTCTTTGGGATTACGTGTATTCAGATGGATGCCCATCAAGTTGAATTCTTCTTGCAGGTAGAAGTGTTCGTGAGTGACAATACGTTTGTGATATTTTTCGGGTATCAGTGTCAGAAGTCGTTCCGAATACATAGCAGGTGTCTCTGGCTTTCTCAGATGCAGAATATCCAGTCCTTCTTCAAAAAGTACTGTGATAATCTTGTCTTCTTCCACAAAGAATGTGGGGGCTGTGACTACGATAAGCTTCATTTTTTTTGTTAAATGTTTATGTTTAGCAAAGTTAATGAATACTTATCGTAGTAGCCAAATTTTTTCTTTAAAAGATGTTACTTCATTCTTTTACCTACTGCATCCCAGTCCACGATTTTCCACAATTCATTGATGTGGTCGGCGCGGCGGTTCTGATAGTCAAGGTAGTAGGCATGTTCCCACACGTCGAAGCCCAGTAGCGGGATCAGTCCGGCACGCACCGGATTGCTGCCGTTGGCTTCTTTGGTGATGTGTAGTTTACCGTTCTTGTCTACCGACAGCCATGCCCAGCCGGAGCCAAACAAGCCGACAGATGCCGCATTAAACTCTTTCTTGAAATTCTCGAAACTGCCGAAGTCACGTTTGATGGCTTCTGCCAGCTTACCGGTAGGTTCGCTTTGGGCAGGTTTCGGAGAGAATTGCAGGAAGTATAGAGTGTGGTTCAGTACTTGTCCGGCATTATTGAAGATGGCACCATCCGGTGCAGTGGCAACAATGGTTACCAGGTCTTTGCCTTCGTACTCCGTTCCCGGAACGAGGTTGTTGAGGTTGTTTACGTAGGTTTGCAGATGTTTACCATAATGGTAATCTATGGTTTGCTGACTGATTACAGGTTCCAGCGCATTGTTTGCGTAAGGAAGTTTAGGCATTTCGTAAGTCATAATTGTTATCATTAAAGTCATTAATAATGTATTCATAAGTTCTATATATTTAGTTTGTGAACTTTAGTATATAAACGCGATAACCTGCTGAAAAGTTCGCCCTTCTCCAAAGCTTTTTCTATCTTTGCGCAGCTTTACCCAATTTAAGATGATACGGATATGCCCGATTATATAGAAGAACTGAATGAAGGACAGCGTGCAGCGGTGCTCTATAACGACGGTCCGTCGCTGGTGATAGCCGGTGCCGGTTCGGGAAAGACGCGTGTGCTGACTTATAAGATAGCCTACTTGTTGGAAAACGGTTATCAACCGTGGAATATTCTTGCCCTGACATTTACCAACAAGGCGGCACGTGAGATGAAAGAGCGTATTGCCCGCCAGGTGGGAGGGGAGCGTGCCCGCCATCTGTGGATGGGAACTTTCCATTCCATGTTTCTGCGCATGCTGCATGTCGAGGCGCAGCACCTGGGCTTTACTTCACAGTTCACCATTTACGATACGGCGGACAGTAAAAGCCTTCTGCGCTCTATCATTAAGGAGATGGGGCTCGATGAGAAGGTGTACAAACCCGGAGTAGTGCAGGCGCGCATTTCCAATGCCAAGAATCATCTCGTCACCCCTGACGGTTATGCCAATAACAAAGAAGCCTACGAAGGAGACCGTGCGGTAAAGATGCCGGCAATCCGCGATATCTACCGCAGGTATTGGGAACGATGCCGGCAGGCGGATGCAATGGATTTTGATGATCTGTTGTTCTATACTTTCCTGTTGTTTCGCGACCACCCCGAGGTGCTGGCCCGCTATCAGGATCAGTTCCGCTATATTCTGGTCGATGAGTATCAGGATACCAACTTTGCACAGCACAGCATTGTGTTGCAGTTGGCTAAGAATCACCAGCACGTATGTGTGGTGGGGGATGATGCACAGAGCATCTATTCCTTCCGCGGGGCCGATATTGATAACATCCTCTACTTCACCAAGGTTTATCCCGACACCAAGGTTTTCAAGTTGGAACAAAACTACCGTTCTACCCAGACCATTGTCTGCGCTGCCAATAGTTTGATAGAGAAGAACCAGTGGCAGATACGCAAAGAAGTCTTTTCGGAGAAAGAGAAAGGAGAGGCTATCGGTGTCTATCAGGCATATAGTGATGTAGAAGAAGGGGATATTGTGGTCAACAAGATTGCCGAACTGCGGCGTGAGAAAAACTATCCCTATTCAGACTTCGCCATACTCTACCGTACCAATGCACAGAGCCGTATCTTCGAAGAAGCCATGCGTAAGCGGGGCATGCCTTATCGCATTTATGGCGGGTTGTCCTTTTATCAGCGCAAGGAGATTAAAGATGTAATCGCTTACTTCCGTCTGGTGGTCAATCCTAATGATGAAGAGGCTTTCAAACGAATTATAAACTATCCTGCGCGCGGTATTGGAGATACGACGGTAGGCAAAATCATAGCTGCCGCAACGGAGCACAACGTCAGCTTGTGGACAGCGCTTTGCGAACCGCTGACGTACGGACTGAATTTCAATAAGGGTACTGTCGGCAAGTTGCAAGGCTTCCGCGATCTGATATCCGGTTTCATACAAATGGTGGCGGAGAAGAACGCTTATGAAGTAGGTGCGGATATCATCCGCCAGTCCGGCATCATCAATGATGTTTGCCAGGATAATTCTCCCGAAAACCTCAGTCGTAAAGAGAATATCGAGGAATTGGTGAACGGTATGAGTGACTTTTGCGCGCAACGGCAGGAGGAAGGAAATATGAATATTCTGCTGGGCGACTTCTTGTCGGAAGTTTCCCTGCTTACTGACCAGGATTCGGATAAGGATGGAGATGACGAGAAAATCACGCTGATGACTGTACATTCTGCCAAAGGATTGGAATTCAGAAATGTGTTTGTAGTGGGGATGGAAGAAAATCTTTTTCCCAGCGGCATGGTGGGCGACTCGCCCCGTGCGTTGGAAGAAGAACGCAGATTGTTCTACGTAGCCATTACTCGCGCGGAAGAGCATTGCTTCCTTTCGTATGCCAAGACGCGTTTCCGTTACGGCAAGATGGAGTTCGGCAGTCCCAGCCGCTTCCTGAAAGATATCGACGTGCGCTTCCTGCGTCTGCCTCAGGATGCCGGAATGGCCCGCAAGATTGACGAAGAAGCAACGACTTTCCGCAGGGAGAACAATAGGGGCTTTTCACGTCCCATCTATAATAAGGAAGAGGGCTTGTCTCGCAACCTGAAACGGGTGACGCCTTCTGCAAGTGCAGTGGGCGTATCTTCTTCCGTTAGCGGCAGTGCACCTAACCATGTGCAGCAAGGACAACTCATCGAACACGAACGTTTCGGCTTGGGTGAGGTGCTGAGAGTAGAAGGCGAAGGTGATAATGCCAAAGCAACCATTCGCTTTAAGAATGCGGGAGACAAGCAACTTTTACTGCGTTTTGCGCGTTTCAAGGTAATCGGCTGAGAGTCCCGGTAAAACAATAAACAGATAATAATATGATAGACTTTTCCCTTTTCCCTTCCCCCTGCTACATCATGGAGGAAGACTTGTTGAGGAAGAACCTCACCCTGATAAAGAGTGTCGCCGACCGTGCTGACGTAGAAATAATCCTTGCCTTCAAGTCCTTTGCCATGTGGCGATCGTTCCCTATTTTCAGGGAATACGTAGACCACTCTACGGCAAGTTCCGTCTACGAAGCCCGTTTGGCACTGGAAGAATTCGGAAGCAAGGCGCATACTTATTCTCCCGCATATACTGAAGCCGACTTCCCCGAGATAATGCGTTGCAGCAGCCATATTACGTTCAATTCCCTGGCACAGTTCCGGCGCTTCTATCCGATGGTCGTAGCTGAGGCGAGCGGCATTTCTTGTGGCATCCGCATCAACCCCGAATATTCGGAAGTAGAAACAGAACTTTATAATCCATGTGCCCCCGGCACCCGCTTCGGTGTGATGGCCGACCAACTCCCCGAGGAACTACCCAGCGGCATTGAAGGCTTCCACTGCCATTGCCATTGCGAATCTTCCTCTTACGAACTGGAACGTACCCTGGAACATCTGGAGGCCAAATTCTCCCGTTGGTTCCCGCAAATCAAGTGGCTGAACCTGGGAGGCGGACATCTGATGACCCGGAAAGATTACGATGTAGAGCACCTCATTCGCCTGCTGAGGGGGCTGAAAGAACGTTATCCCCATCTGCGCATCATCCTTGAACCGGGCTCCGCCTTTACCTGGCAGACCGGTGTACTGACCTCCGAAGTCGTGGATATCGTGGAAAACCGTGGCATCCGCACCGCCATTCTTAACGTCAGCTTCACCTGCCACATGCCCGACTGCCTGGAAATGCCTTACCAGCCTGCCGTGCGTGGTGCCGAAATGGGAAATGACGGACCTTATATCTACCGCCTTGGCGGCAATTCCTGCCTGAGTGGCGACTATATGGGCCTTTGGAGCTTCGACCACGAACTGCAAATAGGGGAGAGAATCGTATTCGAAGATATGATACACTACACCATGGTAAAGACGAATATGTTCAATGGAATCCACCATCCTGCCATCGCTATGTGGACAAAAGAGGAAAAAGCAGAAGTCTTCAAGCAATTTTCTTATGAAGATTATCGTGACCGAATGAGTTGATAATCAAAAGCCTGCTTACATTTTTGATACTAATGTCTACTTTTATGTGTGAAAAAAGTATGCGGAATGTTTGCAGATTTAAGGAAAATATCTACCTTTGCATCCGCAATCGCGGAAATAGCTCAGTTGGTAGAGCATAACCTTGCCAAGGTTAGGGTCGCGAGTTCGAGTCTCGTTTTCCGCTC
>CABMPP010000055.1 GCA_902388495.1 uncultured Bacteroides sp.
TTCTCTTTCGTCCGACAATTGTCGGACGAAAGAGAAACAAATGTCGGACGAAATAGAAACAGTTGTTGGACGAGTACTTCTTAGTAAAGAAAGAAATAGTTTATCGCAGCAACTGAAATTATTCATCGTAGTAATAGAAAACATTTATCTTATGAGTGCATATTACGACCTTTATGAAACGCCTTCCCCGAAAGGAAAAGAAGATGAACCATCTCTCCATGCCCGCATATGCCCTAAAGTGACTTATACGCAGAAAGAATTTGTGGAACATGTAGCCACATTTCAACATCTGCCTAAAAGCGTTATAGGAGCTGCGCTGGATGCCTGCATAGATGAGCTTTGCGACCTGCTGGCCGATGGAAATATTGTAGAGTTAGGAGACTTGGGCTTCTTCAGTACCTCACTGAAATGTCTACGTGAAACGGATGATGAAAAAAAGAAAATCAGATCCGAATCCGTCCGATTTCAAAATGTAAACTTGCGCATCAGCAGCACATTCCGCAAGAAAATCAGACGTGCAATGACACTGGAACGGGTGCATTCCACGACCAAGAAGTCAAAAAAAATAAAGAGCACCGAAGAGTCAAGAAAAGAAAAGCTGATGTTGTTCCTCCAAAAAAATATATGCATAACCAAAACTGAATATATTCAATTGACCGGACTGACAAGACATGCCGCTATAGACGAACTGAACAAATTCATTTCGCAAGGATTTTTGCGTCGCCGCGGAATAAGCAGATCCACAGTCTACGTCAAGCAAGAAGAGGAAACGGACAAGCAGGATTCTTAACTAAAAAAAGATATAAACCAAGAAATTATATTCAATATTTAATATCAAGTAATGGAAACTACAGAAATCGAATTTCCGGTGCAGTGGTTCGTCTTTTTCAAAGACCAACTGCTGCTGAAAAAAGAAGAGAACAATACATACAGTGTACCTTGCGGAACAGAGCCTCCAATACGGCCAACGGCAGGACAAAAGATACAAGATGTAACACTCACGGATGGCAGGAAAGTAAAGGCATTTGCCGTAATGCAGCCAATAGCCGAGACGGAAGAATGGGTAATGATCGGTCTGCGTGCCTCTTACGACTGCCTTCCTTTAGACGACTATCAGGCTGCGGGAAAAGCATTTCAGATACTCTATTGGGACGAGCACAGTCGATTCTGCCCCGTATGCGGCATGCCGATGAAGCAGGAAGCGCCGATAATGAAGAAATGCTCCAACTGCGGCAACGAAATGTATCCGCCCGTTTCTACGGCAATCATCGTACTGATACGGAAAGGAAAAGAAATCCTGCTGGTACACGCACGAAACTTCCGGGGAACATTCTACGGACTGGTAGCCGGATTCCTGGAAACGGGCGAAACCCTTGAACAATGTGTACAACGTGAAGTATTGGAAGAAACAGGACTGAAAGTAAAAAACATCACCTACTTCGGCAATCAGCCCTGGCCCTACCCCAGCGGATTAATGGTGGGATTCATTGCCGACTATGAAAGCGGAGAAATCAAATTGCAAGACGACGAACTTTCCGCCGCAGGATTCTATTCCAAAGATAATCTGCCGGAGATACCACGCAAACTGAGCATTGCGCGAAAGTTGATTGACTGGTGGCTGGAAAATAATAATTAGTGAATAGTAATTGGTGAATCAATAATAAGTAGTAAGCAATAAATAATCACCGATTGATAATTAAAAAAGCAGATTGCGGAAGACACGCACTCACAAACGAACAACTACGAATGAAACGACTCTCATTCACATCAACCAATCGGCGTGTCTTCGCAATCTGCATATACTAAACTTCTCACGGGGCTCTTTGTTCATCGGCCCCCGAACTTTAATCCTTAATTTTCAATTTTTAATTCTTAAAGTCCCGCCTTGCCCATTGCCAGCAGTATCACGGCTATCACGGCACAAGCCGCGATGATCCATGCCAGCCAGCGTTCGGCATTGGAGAAGATAGGTTCGCCCTGCGCCCGGTTCTGTTTGCGCGCCACTACATAGAAGTAGATGCCGACCAAATAGAAGATAGACGTCACGAGCAAAAGTAGTAATCCGCCTGCATAGAGCAACCAAAAGCAAAACAAGGAAGACACAATACCGATGACACGGTATTTGTTGATTGTTTTCGCATCAGTTGTCTTCAACTCTCCTTTCATGAAACTTGCCCTCACAAGGTAAAGTCCACAGAAAAGATAAGCAGGAAGAATCATTACACCGGTAATGTCGATGGCGGCATCGTAAACGGACTTCGCCATGACAACCATTATCATAAACACCTGCATGATGATACTGGATATCAGCAACGCATAAATAGGCGTGGAAGCCTTGTTCTCACGCAAGAACGATTTCGGCAGAATCTTCACCTGAGCAGCCGTGTAGGGCACCTGCGCACACATCAACGTCCAGGCAATCCAACCACCGATGACGGAAACGATGACACTGAGCACCACAAACGTATAAGCCCAGTTGCCCACCGCATGCTTCAGGACGTATGCCACGGACGGATCGTCCAGCTTTGCCAAGTCAGGCTGACTCATGATGCCATAGGACAAAACGCTGATCAGCGCATACAGCACCAATGCCAGCAGAAAGCCGATGACACCCGCCTTACCCACATCTTTACTGTTGCGGGCATGGGCCGACATCACTACCGCACCTTCCACTCCGATGAAGCACCACAGCGTGACGAGCATCGTGCTCTTCACCTGCGTCCCGATGGAGCCCAAGTCGGTGGCATGTCCCCAGAAGTCAAAACTCAGCGCACCTACTTTAAAGAAAATAAAGAGGATAATGACAATTAATATCAACGCCGCGAACTTCACAACAGTAACCATCGTATTCAGTGCGGCAGCGGCTTTTACGCCTCTTGCGACCAGGAAATACATGGCCCAGATAAAGAACGATCCGAACAACACCGTCTGCCACCCATGATGCAGCAGCACGGGGAAGAACTCACCGAACGAGTCATTGAGCATCACGGCAAAAGCCACGTTACCCATTGCCGCGCACAGCCAGTAGCCCCAGGCGATGTTGAACCCCACATAATTGCCAAAACCCTCTTTTGCGTACTGATAGATACCTGCATTGAGATCAGGACGGGCATCGGCCAGCACCTTGAAGTTGAGCACAAGGAACAACACTCCCACTCCCGAAATAATCCAGGAGATGATAGTGGCTCCCAGCCCGGCTCCTTGCGCCATGTTCTGCGAGATATTGAAAATACCTCCGCCTATCATGGAACCGAAGACGATGGCGACGAGTCCGCCCAATCCTAATTTCTTTGAAGTATCAGCCATGACGTTTATTTAGCTAAAGGTGCATAACCGAAGTTCAAGAATCCGATAGCCGTCAGACAGTAGGCAAACGGATTATCAGAAGGTATATTGATGAAGTTATGGAACAATTCCTTGTCTCCGTCCTGCTCCATGCCGCGCATGGAAAGTTCGTGATTCAGCGATTTGTTCAGCCACATGCGTGCTTCGGCAGCAGCAATCTCGTCATCGATCTTCGAGTCGTAGAACTGTACGTATTCGGCCGCAAAACCGCCTACAAACTTACCGTCCTTCTTGGCCCAAACAATGCCCACACCTGTGGCGATGGCTTTATGTTCTGCATAGTTAGCACCCGTTCCGGCAATGATTACCTCGAGCACGGCACCGTGATGGAACTGCTCCTTGATGTCGGGACGATAAGGCAGATAATGGAATTTCTGATTCATCTCCGGGGTGATGGTCACCAGGTTACCGCGGATTTCGGGCGGCATGACGGAAGTGTAGGGAATTACATTGAAGTTCTCGATGCCTGCTTCGTGCAAAGCGAGGTCATAAGCAAAAGTTTCATACGGCTGAGGTGGAATACCATCGTTAAAAACACCTGTACCACCTGTTACAAATCCAAAAATAGGATAACGAGTTCCTTTCATTTCATCCATGATAATAAGAATTTTAAAAGTTAAAGTTTAGGTTTATAATCACTCAATCGTTGTCAGAGGTTCCAGAGCCAGTTTCTTTTCCCATTCGTCGATGGGCATGCCTTTCAGGTCGGAAGCCTTCATACCTTGGGGAATGGCATTTTGTGCCAGATATACGTAGGGGGCGCAAGTCAGGGCACAGCCCACTTGATGCGGCTCTACAAACGTGTATTTGTAGCCCACATAGATACGGTCGTACTCTACGGACTGATCTTGACCACACAGCACGATGCTGTTGGTGACTTTGCGGAGCGAGCCTTCCAGGAAACCGATCAATTCGGCTTCGGTGGTATTGTCGTCACCATACGTATTGGCGTCTTCGATGAAGAGGCAGGAGCCGTCGCTACGGTTTTTCAGGATGGCAATGCCGATAGCCGACCATACCCACAGCGGACCGTGAGCCGTAACGTCCTTATTGGCACAAATGACGTGTGCACCCGGCATGGGCGGAAAACGGCGTTGCTTCTCGCGTCCGAAAAGACGTTCGCTGGCTTCGAGCAACGGGCGAGCGTTGTAAACGGGGATAGCGGGTTTTCCGTCCGGTTGTTCCTGCATGTACATGGGTTTCTCCTTGCCGGTGGCGATGTCTTCGTGCACAGCAAGGTCATAGCCCCATACGGCACCATTCTGTCCGCAGAAGGAAGATACGGTCAGCATGTTGATTTGCCCGATGTAGGCGTCGTTCTTCTCGCAACGGTCGTACGAAACGATACCCTCGGTCACCGCATCGAGGTCTTTCACATCGACCGTACCCACAGAGAGTTTCATGGTAGAGATATATCCCTGACCATCCGGAGCACCGGGATTCATATACCCCATGCAGAATTCTTTACTTGGCCCTACGGCCTGTTCAATCACTTTGGCGGCATCGTACTTGATGCCTGCTACTAAATCTTTCATAATTACTTTATAGTTTAGGTTTAGATGTCCCTATAGAACGGGGTTTAACACTGAAAGATTTAGTGGTTGACTTAAAGTATACCAAAGAAGTTTAATGCAGAAAAATCGTCAGCATGCACTGTCTAAAAACAAGAAAGGTGTAACCCTTCGCAGAATTACACCTTTCTATTTGCTTTTTTCTATTATCTATTATTATCAGATACCAAGTGACTTGCGCACAGCTTCCACTTTCTTTTCAGCATCCGCATTGGCGCTGACATAACACTTCGGACAACCCATTTCGCCTTTCACTTCGATATAGAACTTGATCTTGGGTTCCGTACCCGACGGACGCACGGAAATCTTCGTACCGTCTTCCGTGAAATACTGAAGCACATTCGATGCTTCCGGCATATCCAGATCGCTTACTTTTCCCTGATCAGTCACTTTCAGCGTCTTGTAGTCCTTGATTACCTTCACGGGCGATCCTCCGATTTCCTTCGGCGGATTGGCACGGAAGTTATCCATCATAGCTTTGATTTCTTCGGCACCGCTCTTACCCGGTTTCACCACATTGACAGTGGTTTCTTTGGAGAAGCCGTACTCTACGTAGATGTCCATCAGCACGTCATACAGCGTCTTGCCCTGGTCTTTTGCCCATGCACAGATTTCGGCCAGCAAGGAGCAGGCAGAAACGGCATCTTTATCGCGAACGAAATCTTCGGCCAGGAAGCCGTAGCTTTCTTCACCGCCGCCGATGTATTGCTGCTTGCCTTCGCTCAGACGGATTTCGCGTGCAATCCACTTGAAGCCGGTGTAGCAATCGCGCATTTCAATCTTGTTCTTGTCGGCCACCGCCTTAATCAGTTCGGTAGTTACAATGGTCTTTACAATGAAGTCATTGGGCTGCATCTTACCCATTGCAATACGGTTCTTGATGATGTAGTACAAGAAGATCAGGCAAGTCTGGTTACCGTTGATAAGTACCCATTCGCCCTTATCGTCCTTGCAAGCCATACCTACGCGGTCGGCGTCGGGGTCGCTTGCCATTACGATGTCGGCATCGATCTTCTTTGCCAGGGCGATAGCCATAGAGAGGGCTTCGGCATTTTCGGGATTCGGAGATACAACGGTCGGGAAGTTACCATCCTTCACCATCTGTTCGGGCACGCAGTTGATGTTCTCAAAGCCCCATTCCTTCAGAGAATCCGGAATGAGCACACGGCCTGCACCATGAAGCGGCGTATAAACAATGCTGAGGTCTTTCTGACGTTTGATGACTTCGGGGTCGATAGAAATGGAATGTACCTTATCCAAATATACTTTATCCACTTCCTTACCGATAATCTGAATCAAATCGGGATTGCCGTTGAACTTGATGTCGGCAACGGTTACTTTGTTTACTTCGTCGATGATAGCGGTATCGTGCGGGGCAAGTACCTGGGCGCCGTCATCCCAATAAGCCTTGTAGCCGTTGTATTCTCTCGGGTTGTGGCTGGCAGTAATGTTGATACCGCTTTGGCAACCGAAGTGACGAATAGCAAACGAAACTTCGGGGGTAGGACGCAAATCATCGAAAAGATATACCTTAATACCGTTTGCAGAGAAGATGTCGGCAGAAATCTTGGCGAACTTGTCGCTGTTGTTGCGGCAGTCGTAACCTACTACTACTGAGATCTGGTCTTTACCGGCAAAGCATTTGTTCAGGTAGTTGGACAAACCTTGAGTAGCAGCACCTACGGTGTAGATATTCATGCGGTTGGTTCCGGCACCCATAATGCCGCGCAGACCACCCGTTCCAAATTCCAAATCCTTATAAAAGCTGTCTATCAGTTCGGTTTTATCGGGATTTTCCAACATGCGTTTCACTTCTGCCTGAGTTTCGGCATCGTATGCCGGGGTAAGCCATTTTTCGGCTTTCTCAGTTACCTGCTTAATCAGTTCCTGATTTTCCATAAGACTGTTACTATTTTAAAGGTTAATATAAACTTTTTGTTAAGACACAAATGTAGGAGATTAAGTTCGAATATCCTAATTTTTTTCAACAGAGATTACATAGATTACACAGATTTTATAAGAAAGATGAAGAACCTGTGTAACCTATGCACGAACTTATTCCGGCATTTTATATCTGTCTCCCGTCTGCTTGACGTACTCTTCAAGGAATTCTTTCGGGTATCCGGGACGAACTACGCCTGCCGGCTGGCCGATGGAATTACGCTCGAACTTACCGTCCTTCATACGTTTTACAACGCCATCATTATATTTTACGATAAGGAATTCGCCGAGGCGTTTCCAGGTATCGAAAGTACTTTGAGCCGTCATGTTCGTATAGTTGGTAAGGAATGCTTTTGCTTTGGCAGGATCTTTTGCCAGGAGTTTGGCAGCAGCGGCCTCAACACCTTCCTGGGCTTCGTTAAAAGTAGTTTCCAGTTCCGTCTGAGTAGCACGTACATCCCCTATCATCAGGTCGTAGCGGGGATAAACCATATTGGCAACCCAATTGAAGATCCAGAAAGCCGAGTTCCAGGAGAAGGTGATATAATCGGCACCATCTACGCGGCTATAGCATACGGGAATCTTGTCCGTACAGCAATATACAGGAGTAAACACGGTCATGTTGGCATCATCCGTACCGAACCACAGCACGCCACCAATGGCATCGGGTAATTCGGAACGCATCTGTGCCACAAACACAAAGCCGCTCTGCTGGGTGGAGATAGGACGTTCGTTGAAGTACTCCTGATCGCCTACCTTGAAAGAAAGAGGAGAAAGACGGTAGGGAGTATGATACGGGCCGGCACCGAAGTCCTTGCTGATATCAAGAGGAGTTCCTTCGTAATGATCGCGCATAGCGTTCTTGACGTCCTGCACGGAGATTTTACGGCTGGGCTTGAGGAACAGCGGCATCGGAGTATTTGTTTCACCTAATATATAAGGTAAGAATTCGTTGCCACGGTCGGTAAACATGTTGAAGTAGCTCCATACGCGGGCTTCGCAGTAGCGGCGTGCACCGAAATCGAGAGGCGCATACGCATTGGCAAAGCTGAAGTCCTTGTTTACGCCGTCAAAGTAGCCCTTTTCGCGAGCAAAGGAGACAACGTCGGAAGAGTACATGCAATTGTTCTTATCGTTCATATCGAACTGATGGATGCGGCTTTGGTTGGCATGTGCAGAGATGCAATCGTCGGGAACACGAACGGCTACCCATACGGCGCCACGCACACCGGGACCTTTACCTATCATTTCCATAATCCAGATTTCGTTGGGATCGGCAATAGTGAAGGATTCACCGCTGCTGTAATAGCCGTATTCCTGCACAAGGTCCGTCATCACCTTGATGGCTTCGCGGGCGGTGCGTGAACGTTGCAGGCCAAGATAAATCAGACTGCCGTAGTCGATAATACCGGTAGTGTCCACCAATTCGGGACGACCGCCAAAGGTGGTTTCGCCGATGGTAAGCTGGAACTCGTTCATGTTGCCGATGACGTTGTACGTCTGGCGTGCTTGTTCTATCCGGCCGAGGTATTTGCCGGTATCCCACTCGTGGACGTCGATCAACGTACCCTTCTTGTGCATGCCTGCGGGATAATGATACAACTCGCCGAACAGCCCGTAGGAGTCGGCAGAATAAGATACGATGGTAGAACCGTCTGTAGAGGCATTCTTGCCTACGATCAGGTTGGTACAAGCCAGGGCATTCACCACTGCTGCTACCACGAATAAGACGGAAAGAGTCAGTCTTTTGCTTTTCATACTTCAGTTATTATTGTTGTTATTAATGTTTTTCATTTACCAGACGAATTCAAATTGTTCGGTAGTCCGGTTGCCGCAGCCGTCTGTTACGGTCATCTCCACAATGTGCTTCCCGCCCTTTTCCACATGTTTCGGGTCGAGTTCGCAAACAATATCGCCGCTGATGGAGTTCGGCTTGCCAAACAAGGCATATTTTCCGTCAATCGTGCCGCGGTAGGTTTCGATCCCTGTTTCTTTATCCTTCGCTTTGAAAACAATGCGCCCCATGCGCCCCCATTGAACCTTATTTACCGGGATTATCTGAGGAGGAACGGTATCGACAGCTACTGTATACGTTCCCAGGTCGCGAATGCGGACTTTCATAAAACCGTCCTCGTACTTACCTCCTACACTGTATTTTCCGCCACGGGCGGTGACACCGGCCACGTAATATTTCGTCATATCTTCTACAGGACGACGGCGCAGACCGATGCGTAAATCACATGCACCATGCATCGGAATACGGGTGTCATTCAGCTGATAGGTAAAGGCAATATCACCGCTATCGGCACGTACGGCATAATTCAGCCAGGCATCATCGTAAAGCATGCCTTTGGGAATGACCAGTTCCAATCCCGGTTCTTGCAGATAATTCACCTTGTCCCACTTGAAGGCATATTTCTCACGATGTTCTACCGGACGGATATCCATCTTCCTGCCTTGCACCGTAAAACGGACTTTGGACGTATTGCCCAGCGCATCGCTCAGGGTATAGACAAACTGATAGGGACGTTCTTCGTTGATTTCCACCAGTCCGCGATTTCCATTAGATGCATGCAGCATGCGCAGGCGGTTGCCCGGTTCGATGAAAGATTTCATATATTGTCCGTGTGTCCACGAATTGATGTATCGGTTTTCTTCGTACGCAAAGCGGTCTACCACACTGCGGAAAACCTCTTTGCCATCGACTTCAAGAACAACGTTTTTTACACCATACTTATTATGCACTCCGTCCATATAGTCGTAGGCTCGGATGCCGGCTCCTATCAGTCCCCAGGCAGTAATGGGTTTCACCGGACGCGCAGGAAAGGCCTGGCGGGACTGCTTGCCCTCCACCACTCCTTTGCCGGGTTGCGGAAACAGCATGATGCCTTCGGCACGCGGGGCTGTATTGTCTTTCACTTTATCCATAAAGAAAGGCAACGGGTCTACATAATCTTCCGTCTCCGTTTCGAAGACGTCCAGATGCAGATGCGGCCCGAAAGAATAACCGGTATTACCGCTCAGAGCGATGACCTGCCCGGCCTTTACGGGATATTCATCGGGAGCGGGCGTGATTTCCACTTCCCAGCTTTCCTTTTCGTATTGCAAGGCTTCTACCCTGCGGGCTATATCTCCCACAAAGGCGCTGAGGTGGCGGTTTATCGTGGAGTAACCATTATTGTAGGTCACATCGAGCACATAGCCCGATCCATGAGTGACGCGGATACGGGAGATATGTCCGTCGGCCAGGGCACGCACTTGCTTGCCGATGGTACCGCCGGTCTTAAAGTCCAATCCGCCATGAAAGTGATTGGCACGTATCTCGCCGAAGTTGCCGGAAAAAGTGATGGGAAAATCAAAAGGAGGAGCAAATGTGGCCGTCTCTTGTGCCCGCACTCCACCGGCTACGAATAAAAGAGACAAGACAAAAGGCTTTATATATAGTTTCATTACAATAACTTCTTTCTTATTAACGCAGGCAAAGATAAAAATAATCCCAATCTTTGCCATATAAAAAAGTGAATAAAACAATAAGATATTGGGGTGGTTTCACCAGCCTTACGAAGCAAATAAGTAGCAAATAGAAAGGATGACACCCGTTTTATGCTCTAAAACATGGAGGGAGCGATAACAATGTGTTTTCCATTTTCGTATCTTTCGCCATGTTTAACCCATAAATAATAAGGTTATGATTATCGGAGTACCTAAAGAAATCAAGAACAATGAGAACCGCGTAGGAATGACCCCTGCCGGAGTAGCCGAGTTGGTGAAGCAAGGTCATACGGTGTATGTGCAAGCCACGGCAGGCGCAAACAGCGGATTCTCGGACGATGATTACATCGCCGTAGGTGCACGGACTTTACCTACCATTGAAGCTACGTATGCCGCAGCCGACATGATTGTCAAGGTAAAGGAACCCATTGCACCGGAGTACAAACTGATTAAAAAGGGACAAGTGGTATTTACATATTTCCACTTCGCAGCCGATAAATTATTGACCGAAGCCATGATTGAAAGCGGTGCCATTTGTATTGCCTACGAAACGGTGGAGAAAGAAGACCGCTCCTTGCCTCTCCTTACCCCGATGAGCGAAGTGGCAGGACGCATGGCAACGCAGGTAGGAGCCCGTTTCCTTGAGAAGCCTCAGGGCGGAAAAGGCAAACTGATGGGCGGCGTAACGGGAGTACGTCCCGCACGTGTACTCGTCCTCGGTGCAGGCATTGTAGGAACCAATGCTGCGCAGATAGCTGCCGGAATGGGTGCCGAAGTACTGATTACGGATATCAACCTCTCTCGCTTGCGCTACCTCAGCGAAGTGATGCCCAAGAATGTGAAGACGCTTTATTCTTCGACGCACAACATCAAGATGGAGCTGCCGAATATAGACCTCGTTATTGGTTCTGTCCTCATCCCGGGCGATAAAGCACCGCACCTCATCACCAAGGAAATGCTGAAGATGATGAAGCCGGGTACTGTCCTCGTGGATGTTGCCATTGACCAGGGCGGATGTTTCGAGACTTCCCACCCGACGACGCACAGTGATCCGACGTATGTGGTGGATGGCATTGTGCACTATGCAGTAGCCAACATCCCCGGTGCCGTACCGTTCACCTCGACCATGGCGCTGACGAATGCGACACTGCCCTATACCGTAGCCCTGGCGTGCAAAGGCTGGAGACAAGCCTGCAAGGACGACCCGGCACTGGCATTAGGATTGAATGTGGTAGAAGGTAAGGTGACGTACAAGGCCGTGGCAGATGTGTTCGGGCTGAAGTATGAGCCGATAGAGCTATAAAAGGGGAATTTAGCGCGCGCAAGCGCGCTAACCTACCTATTTATCATCAAACAAAAAGTCTTTCCTCCGGACATGCGCCCAACACATGGCTCCCACCGTAATGCAAAGATTAAAGATAAACGGAAATTCCTTGGAATTCGTATGAAATAATGATTGGAAGAAGTCTGTGATAAACGGAGACAGCAGAATAGCAAGGTAATTCATCACCATCACAAAGGCAAGCGCCAAGGTCGTTTTGGCAGGAACGGCAGTATCTACCGTTTTGTCGTAGACGAGCGGCTGAATAACGCCGTAGCCTAAACCTACCAGAAGACAACCGGGTATTATCAGCCACTCCCTGGGCGAAATCCATATCAGCAGCAGCCCCGCAGCAATAGACAGAAGACTATAGAACTTTGCATTTCCCCCCAAGTATTTAACGATATGCCCCAGGAAAAAGCCGGGCGCCATGATAGCAAGGAAAAACAAAGAAATCATCAGACCGGAATCTCCGCTGGAGAAATGATGCGCCTCCATAAGGAAAGGCAGATTAAAGGTAACTACCAAAACCACATAGGTAATCAGACCATAAAACAGCATCAGTTGTATAAGGTGACGGATATGAATGCCGTATCTGCCGCGGATATCGGGGACAGGAGCAGAAGGAAGAGAAGAGGCAGAGGCAGAAGAGGCAGAGACCGCCCCCTCCTCCTCTTGTGCATTCGCAGCAGCCGATTGATTACCGTCATCTTTAAGATAAGCACAAAGCACAAGCGACACCAGTGGTAAAAGATAAACCACGAACGGTAGATGCCAGTCAGCCTCAGCAAGATAGCCTGTCACTGCCGTTGCCACCACCAGCGTTGCATTTGTTATAGCCGAACTGTAGCCGAATTGCCGTACCCGATACGTCCCCGTGAAGTAACGTGAAATCAAACCGGTGGAAAGCGGAATGATCAGTCCCGAACCTATTCCGAGCAAGGCACTCACGGCCATCAGTTGCCACATCTTCGAAGAAAAAAGATAGAGTACTCCACTTGCTGCAAACATCCAAAGCCCTACGCGCAGCAGACGGACAAAGTCCCGCTTCTCCGCCAACTTGCCTGCCAGCAGGACGAATGGGATAATGAGTAGCGATGGCAGCGAAGTGAGCATCTGTATGTCCAGCTCCGTGGCACGCGGAAAGATGGTGGAAAGTTGCCCCAGTATGGGCGAAACCGCCAGTCCAGGCAGTGAAGTCAGTGCAGAGACAGACCAAATGCCGATAAGCGTAATAAGAGGGATTGTTCCCTGTCCGGTATTGATTCTCATATCCGAATGGTGTTAATTGGTGACTGGGAAACAACAAATCATTCTATAGAAAGTTTATTATATAAATGGGAATTTAGCGGAGTATCTTAAATTCCTCCGCCTGAAAGGGGAGGTGCCCGTAGGGCGGAGGGGGTTCACATCCG
>CABMPP010000056.1 GCA_902388495.1 uncultured Bacteroides sp.
CGGATGTGAACCCCCTCCGCCCTACGGGCACCTCCCCTTTCAGGCGGAGGAATTTGAGATACTTCGTAAATTCTCATTTATTCAACAATATACCCTATAATAATATGAAAAAACTCCTTTTATTATGTCTGACGGCCCTTTTCTGCTTCGCTTGCAGCGACAGCAAGACGCTGACCGTCACGGTAACCAACCCGTTGTCCACAGACCGTTCCGGCGAAATGGTGGAACTCTCTATGGCCGAAGTTTCGAACCGGCTGAAACTGGCCGACACCACTCAGATTGTGGTTCTGAATGTCGAAGGCGAACAAGTGCCTTATCAGATAACCTACGACGATAAACTTATCTTTCCGGCTACCGTAGCCGCCAATGCAACAGCTACTTACACCATCCAGCCGGGCACCCCCGAAGACATCGAAGTAAAGGCTTGCGGGCGCCAATACCCCGAACGCCTGGACGACGTAGCCTGGGAGAACGACCTGGTAGCCTTCCGTGCCTACGGCCCTGCCTTGCAGGCACGCGGCGAGCGCGGCTTCGGCTACGACTTATTTACGAAATACAACACCACCGAGCCCGTTCTGGAATCGTTCTACGAAAAAGAGCTGAACCAGGACGTCCGTGCCAACATTGCCGAATTGCGTAAGACCGACCCTAAAGCAGCAAGCGAACTGGGAAATTCCATTTCCTACCATATCGACCACGGCTACGGCATGGACTGCTATGCAGTAGGCCCCACGCTTGGAGCCGGTGTAGCCGCGCTGATGGTAAACGACAGCATCCTCTACCCGTGGTGCTACAAGACGCAAGAAGTGCTGGACAACGGCCCCCTGCGTTTCACCGTTAGACTGGAATTCCCCGCGATGAATGTAAAGGGTGACACCACCGTGGTAGAAACCCGATTGATAACGTTGGATGCCGGTTCCCACCTCAACAAGACTGCCGTTTCGTACAGCAACCTGAAGGAGACTTTGC
Source organism: uncultured Bacteroides sp. (assembly GCA_902388495.1). GTDB lineage: Bacteria > Bacteroidota > Bacteroidia > Bacteroidales > Bacteroidaceae > Bacteroides. The sequence goes on from CABMPP010000056.1 coordinate 970, forward strand.
CCGTTGTCACTGGCATTGTGCTGCACGAACCGGATGGCGCCGTCGTTGCCGATGCTGCCAATGGCTACATGACTTACGTCGATCCTACTACAGGACCGGATAACGGTAAGATATTCATGGGTGCCGCTTTCCCCGCTGCCGTAAAGGAGGCGAAGACGGTTCTCTTCCCGGCAGAGGAAAAGAAACAGCGCAATAATGCCGACGGCCATGTGCTGGCAGTGAGCGATTACGAGCCGGGTGCCGACTACGTATATTATTGGGGCTTTGCCTGGGACAAGGCAGACATCAAGACTGCCGAAGCATGGAACCAATATATGGCGGACTTTGCACAGAAGGTACGTCATCCGTTGACGGTTTCTATCTGACGCGACAGACACAAGCCTCCAACTTCTTAAACGCCAGTGTCTATCGCGACAGACACCAGTGTTTGTCATGACAGAGGCCAGTGTCTGTCCGGACAAACACTGGCCTCTATCAATCTATTGATTTATAATACTTTGAACTCGTACCCCTCTTCCTTCAGAAACTCGATGGCACGTGGCAGTGCATATTGCAGATTCCCGTTGCACCAGGACTTCAGGGAGTCATGGAAAGTGATGATGGCGCCGTTGCGTGCATATCTCATCACGTTGGCAAGCACCTGCGGACCGCGCAGCTTCTTACTGTAATCGCGGGTCACCAAATCCCACATCACGATCTTGTACCGGTGCTTCAACTTCATGTATTGCCCTGCAAACATGTGCCCGTGGGGCGGGCGGAACAGAAGCGGGTACAACGCCTTCTCCACGTTGCAGTTGATGTCACCGCCCATTTCCATGAAGATCTGCGCCTGTTCGGCATTGCCCAGATAGTTCTTGGCACTGTACTCAAACCCGCGGATATGGTTGAAGGTATGGTTGCCGATGCGGTGCCCGCGTTCAACGACCATTCGGAATTCTTCGGGATGTTTCCGTATGTTGTCTCCCACCATAAAGAAGGTGGCCTTGATGCCGTGTTTGTCGAGCAAATCGAGTACCCAGGGCGTTACCTCGGGGATGGGACCATCGTCGAAAGTCAGGTAAACGGCTTTTTCGTTAGGGTCCATCCTCCAGATAGCGCTCGGGTATAGTTTGCGAAATAGCTCGGGAGGCTGTTCTATTAACATAGGCAGATCAATTCTTCATTCTATCTACATACATATTGTATAGTTCTTCCACCTTGGGCTCGTAGATTTCGGCGAGCTTGGAATTGTATTTCTTCATCATCTTCACTTCGGCATCGAGCACCGCCCAGTGATATTCAAACTCACGGCTGGAGATGAGGAAGCGGTTGTCGTCCAGACTCAGGTACCAGGTGAGGTACTCTACCGCCTTGTTGGCGAGTGTTTCCATCATCTGATCTGCCTTGGCGGTTTCGCCCAACTGATAGTAGGCATCGGCCATCTGCACGGCGCCGTTCTGCCAGTCGTAAGGCACGTTATAGTTGGGAATCATCTTCTCGGCATAGTCCAGCGCGGCTTTCGCCTTGTCCTTCTTGCCTTCGCGCATCAGTTGCTCCACGAGTTGGGAGAAGATGCGGCGGTGCGAGTGGCACATGCGCATGGTGTTCTCGTCGATGTAGATGCCCGGCTTGTCGATGCCGCCGAACTTGAACTTGTGCATCAGGTTGTCGTACATCTTTTCAGAGTCAATCTTCACGCCCGTCTTGCTGGTGTCGAACGGAGTGAAACGGTAGGCAAGACCTTCCTGCATGAAGTGGTTGGCCATGCCCAACTGGTTTTCCGTACCCACGCTGACGGCGATGTAGATGGGGCGTTCCCAGTTGGCTTCGCTCAGCATTTCGAGCATCATCAGCTCGCTCTTGTAGAGGGCGCGTTTGCCTTTCAGCGAGATGTGCATGTAGTCGGGGATGCTGTCGCCCGGTATCAGCATACCGCTGCGGCGCACGGCTTCCTTGTCTACTTTGATGACGAGGCTGTCGGTAGGAATCACCTTCAAGTCCTGGTTCTTGCTGCGTACCCAGTTCTTCAGCACGTTCTTGACTTCGTACGGGTTGTCGCCAAACTCTTTCTTGACGTTTATCAGGGCTTCGGCGTTGCCGTTCAGTGCCTGCTTTTCGGCTTCGGCATAGAGGGCGTCGATGCTCTTCTTGTATTCCGGCTGGATGGGGATGTATTCGTTGGTGCCTTCCACGTACTCCATGCGGTCCCAGGTGATGGGCAGGGATGGAGAGTCGTAGGCGGGGCGCTTCATCTGGTCGATGTACCAGTCGGTCTGCAGGTAGCTGAGGTTGCAGGTACGGGCGTCGGTGCGGAAACCTTCGGTCTCCTGGTTGTACCAGAGGGGGAAGGTGTCGTTATCGCCGTTGGTGAAGATAACCGGATTGCCGCTTTCTTGCAAGGACATCAGGTAGTTCTGGCCGAAGTCGCGGCATACGTAGCGGTCGCTGCGGTCGTGGTCGTCCCACGTCTGGCTTGCCATCTGTATGGGGACGAGGAGGCAGACTACGGAAACGAGGACGGATGCCGGGAGTTCCTTCATCTTGGCATAGTGCTGAAGCAGACGGACAATGCCCGCTACACCCATACCGATCCAGATGGCGAAGGCGTAGAACGAGCCGGCGTAGGCATAGTCACGCTCGCGCGGCTGGGTGGGGGTCTGATTCAGGTAGAGCACGATGGCGATACCGGTCATGAAGAAGAGGAAGAACACTACCCAGAATTGCTGGATGCCCTTCTGTCCGCGGTAGGCTTGCCACAGCAGACCGATGATACCGAGCAGCAGCGGCAGGCAGTAGAAGACGTTGTGTCCCTTGTTGTTCTGCAGTTCCTGCGGCAGCAGGGTCTGGTCGCCCACCAGCAGTTTGTCGATGGCGTTGATGCCGGTAATCCAGTTGCCGTGCTCTAACTCGCCGCTTCCTTGCAGGTCGTTCTGGCGTCCGGCAAAGTTCCACATGAAGTAGCGCCAGTACATCCAGTTGAGCTGGTAGGAGAAGAAGAACTTGATGTTTTCCCACTGCGTGGGCATGTTCACCATTATCATGTTTCCGCACTTGTCATAGGGCACGTCGTAGCCTTTGATGTCGAGCCAGTTGTGGTACTCGTTGGTGTGCGCACTGCTGTACATACGCGGGAAGAGCATGTTCTGGGCGTATTCGTATTCGATGCGTCCGGGGATTTCGATGTACGAGTCTTTCTCGTCGGGCGTAGCTTTTTCCTTACGGATGAATTTGGTGCCGTTGTACTTGACGCGCGGTTCGCAATAACCGTCTTTCACGTCCAGCGCCACTTGCGAGGAGAAGGCGGGGCCGTAGAACAGCGGGCGTGTGCCGTATTGTTCGCGTCCCAGGTATTCGCCCAGCGTGAAGATGTCCTCGGGTGAGTTCTGGTCCATCGGCGTGTTGGCGGTGGAGCGGATGACGATAAGCGCATACGAGGAATATCCGATGACGATCATCATGGTGCAGAGCAGCGACGTGTTGAGCGTGCGTGCCGATACGCGGTATTTCTCTTTCATCCGTGCCTGCATCTTCGGGCTGAGGTACAGCCACAAGGCAGCGATTACGATAATGCCGATGACAACGGAACTGCTGCCATGTCCGTAGAAGGGAATACCCAGCATGGCAATGGTGAGTATGAACGAGAGTGCCATGCGCGACTTGCTCTTCTCGGTGTAGCTTTCGTATATACCCCAGATGAGGCATCCGGCCAGCAGGATGATGTAGACGATGACGCCGCTGTTGAAGGACATGCCCAGCGTGTTGACGAAGAGCAGTTCGAACCAGCCGCCCACTTTCACGATGCCGGGTACGATGCCGTAGAGCACGGCAGCCACCAGGATGCCCGAGGTGAGCAAGGCAAGCAATGAGCCTTTGGCATTGGCGTTGGGCACTTTCTTGTAGTAATATACCAGTACGATGGCGGGCAGACAGAGCAGGTTGAGCAAGTGCACACCGATACTCAGTCCGGTAAGGTAGGCGATAAGAATCAGCCAGCGGTCCGAGTGAGGCTCGTTGGCCACATCTTCCCACTTCAGTATCAGCCAGAAGACGACGGCGGTGAACAGGGACGAGAAGGCGTAAACCTCGCCCTCTACGGCGCTGAACCAGAAGGTGTCGCTGAACGTGTAGGCCAGTGCGCCCACCAGTCCGCTACCCATGACGGTGATGAGTTGTCCGCGGGTGATATTTTTTTCGTCTGTAATCACGAGTTTGCGCACCAGGTGCGTGATGCTCCAGAAGAGGAACAGGATGCAGGCGCCGCTCATCAGCGCGCTCATGTAGTTCACCATTTTGGCAACGGTGGTGGCATCGGAAGCAAATTGTGAGAACAGGTTGGCTACTAACATGAAGAAGGGTGCGCCGGGCGGGTGTCCAACTTCCAGCTTATAGCCGGTGGTGATGAACTCCGGGCAGTCCCAAAAACTTGCAGTCGGTTCGATGGTCATGCAGTAAACCGTTGCTGCAATGATGAATGTAATCCAACCCACAAGGTTGTTTACGGCTTTGTACTGTTTCATTCGGATGAAATTCGTTATTATTCAGTTTTGTTTCTTACATACAGTTTTGCCGTCGCTTTGTTAGCATAACGGCATATAGGGCGCAAAGATAATGATTTCGGTTCTAAATAGATGACAATAAGGCAGATTATTAGGATAGGTTAAAAGATATAGATAGTTTTTTGGGAGGTTGCGGGCTAAAAGGATGATCCGGCAACAGATTCGGTTATAACCTGAATTTGCTATCTTTACAAGGAAAGTTTCGGTTATGGACGAAAGAATTGATGTTACCTATAGGGGATATGACTTCTTTCCCGATGCGTTGTGTCTATACATTCGGTTTACTGCATCTATATATCCAGTGTACTGCATCTATATATGCAGTAGGCTACATCTATAGATGTAGAAAATAAGTCTTGTTCAGGTGCTTTATCTAAAAAAATAGGTTCTAAACTTTTGTTTTCCTAAGTCCTTTTTATACTTTTGTAACCGAAGCAGGGAAGCGTCCTTAGCTTCAATGTTTTGTGAAATGATATTGTAAGAAGCGTTGTGCTTCATTCTTGTTCTTGAAAACCTAGGAAACTTTCAAAACTATACGAGAATGGCATAGACGGTTCCTGCGCTGAGTTCAGCGTGGGTCTGCTGTCTGTTCATTTGTATAGTGGGTTTTCCTAGGACCTTCAAGAACGATGAATAGCACGCAGTTCCACGCTTTCTATTTTTATAAATCTTCGGAGGGGCGCGAGGAAGCTAATACTATTTAATCATGATTTCATTTAAGAATGCTGTTAAAAGTTCTATTCAATCATGGCTATTGCTTTTGTTTGTATGTTTGTGCTTACCTAATGTTCTTATTGGTTGTTCGGACGATGAAGCCCCGGCAGAGATTACTCCCGATGTCGGGAGTGAAATCTATTTTACTAAAAGCTTGGACTTTACTTCGGATGGCGGGGAGCATATTATTTCTTTTACGACCAATAAAGATTGGACGATAGATGTTTCGCAGTCGGGTGGTGATGTTAGTTGGTGTACGGTGTTTCCAAGCAAAGGAAAGGCCGGAGATAATGAAGTACTGGTAAAGGTCAGTGAAAATACCAGTTTTGACGATCGTAACGTCGTACTGAACCTCACAGCGAATGATCTGACTAAGAAAATTGTAGTAACCCAAAAACAGAAAGATGCCATAACACTTACCACAGCAAAATTCGAGGTAGACAAAAATGGAGGAGAAATTCAGGTAGAAGTAAAAGCAAATGTATCCTATGAGGTCATTATCCCCGAGCAGTATCAGAGTTGGATACACAAGCGTACGATTGAGTCTGACAAGTGTGTGTTTAACATTGACAAGAGTGAAGAGTATGAAAAACGTGAAGGAGAAATCATTTTCCAAAGCGGCGATTTGGAAGAGATTTTGAAAGTGTATCAGACGGGAGAAAGTATTTTATTATTGACTAAAAATGAATATAGAGTTTCTGATAAAGGAGAGCAGATTGCAGTAGAGCTAAACAGTAATTTTGACTTTGATGTGAAGATGCCGCAGGTGGATTGGATTACTACAACCATAACGAGAAGTGTTTCCAGTCATACACTTTATTATACTGTTGCTCCAAATGAAACTTATGATAAGAGGGAGACTGAGATAATCTATTATGATAGGAATGATAAGTCCATAGCAGATACGTTGAAGATTGTTCAGGTGCAGAAAGATGCGATCTTGTTGTCGCAAAAGGAATATTCGGTGGGGACAGAAGGAAGTATTATCCAGATAGAAATAAAAGCCAATGTAATTTATGAAGTATCTATTCCTGAACAATATCAGAATTGGATTCATAAAGGAACTTCTACTCGCGGGCTCTCTGTGTCTAGTCTTTTGTTTACCATTGACAAGAATGAGGAGTACGATAAGCGTGAAGGAGAAATTATTTTCAGAAGTGGCGAACTGGAGGAGGTTTTTAAAGTGTATCAGGCAGGGAAGACCATTTTGAAATTGAAATTAGAAACAGCTGGTTCCTTAAAAAAGAAAATGGAAACATTGAATATTGATTATTTTAAGGTAAAAAGATTCATTCTTGAAGGGGATATTAACGGTTCAGATATTAGACTGATTAGGGAAATGGCTGGCGTAGATTATATAGAAAAAGAAACAAATGGCATTCTTGAATATTTAGATCTTACTAATGTTAATATAGTAGAAGGAGGTGAAATATATTGTTATCCTGATTCTTATAAACCAGGAAGTGTAGTTGAATATGAGCCTTGTTATACTAAAAATAATGTTATTGGGAGTTGTATGTTTCGTAAATGTAAGTCTCTTAAAGAAGTATTATTACCTTACTCTTGTGTAAAAATGGAAGATGAGTCTTTTAGCTATTGCAAAAATCTTGAAAAAGTTGAATTGTTTGATAACGTAAGGGCTATTGGAGGATTTTGTTTTTATGCATGTTCCCTTTTACAGAAAATAAATCTACCGGATTCAATTGAGATGATTGGCAAATCTGCATTTTCTGATTGTTCTACTCTAGAATCTATTGTTCTGCCCAATAAGATTACTCGTTTATATGGAGGATTATTTAGAGATTGTTCTTCTCTGAAAGAAATAGTGATACCGGAATCGGTTACATATATTGAAGGATATGCTTTTGCGTATTGTTCAAGTTTAAGATCAATTACTATTTCTGATAGTGTTATAGGTTTCGTTGAAACCACATTTTATTATTGTACTTCCTTGGAAAAAATCATATTCGGTGCCAGCTTAAAGACAGGTGGAGTGTTTTGGGATAGCAAACGTATTAAGGAAATACATTGTAAGTCAATTATTCCTCCCTCAATAATTGGTTTTAATGCTGATGCTTATAATAATGCAACATTGTATGTCCCTAAAGGTTGCTATGAAGCATACTATACAGCTATAATGTGGAGAGAATTCAAAACTATAGTTGAAGAGTGAACTGGTAATTTGTTGTATTATCAAAAGTTGTATCATATGGGAATAGCATCTTTAATAATTTCTATTATTTCTATAGTCATATCGGCTATTGTTACTGGAATTCCATTCTATCGTAACTATATAGAAAAGAAAACTAAAATAGCATTAATTGCTTGTGATGGAATAATCAGGGATGATATGATACGTATTGTGGTCACTTATATAAATAGGAACTGGCAAAATGCAGTGATTACAAAAAGTTATATTAGCCTTTGCCATTCTAAGCTACAAAATGAATTGACGAAAGTAAACCATGAATGTAGTTGTAAATCATTTAATTCAGTTGTGATGACAAAGAAAATGCATGCATCTATTGAACTGATATATTCTTTATCAGAATTGAAAGGAGTGGATTTGAAGGATGTAAATGTATGTGTAAACACTGAATATGTAGATTCTCAAGGTCAAAGAAAGTCTGACAACTATAAGGTAGGAGAGTTATGTATGAGTGGAATAAATACTATGATGGTCTTAGTAGAGTCTGTTATATATGAGTTACAGGGAAAGAGTATTGTAATGTCTATGAAACTTTAGTTATTCTATATTTTATGACTGAATAAATCTACTAGAGCCATTAAAACAAGCAGAAAATATGATAATGTAAACTGGTATAATTTTACGCTCATCGGGACGGGGAACCCGTTCTTTGGTGCTGGTCGTTCCCCGACCGATGAGATCGAAAGAAAAACATCGCATGACACAGTTTACTTTAGGCATCCCTTTTGATATGTCTTTTTCTCAGCAATACTCCCTCCTGAACCACAACTCAAATATCGGATCGGAAAAGACGTAATGGTTTCCTTCCTTCTCGATGAAATCGCGTTCGGTCAGCATACGCTTGTTGCGGGTGATGGTCTGGGCACTTCCCAGTTCATACTTACGCACTACGGGGATGGAGTTGAAACGATATTCTCCGTCGGCTACGGCACGTAGCATGGCCGTTTGGGCGGCTGTCAGATTCTCGGTATCGTTCATAAACATGGGCATGTTGGTGTCTATCAGTTGGCGGGTACGGGCTTCGATGATTTCGTCTGTTACTTCTTTTGATGTGCCGCTCCAGATGAAATAACACAACTGTTGCAAATACCATGAATGGCACTTTACGATGTCGCACAAACGCTCGGCCTGTTGTTCACTGATTTCTTTATCTGTCCTGTGGAAGGCGTTTATGATGAAGGGTATCCATTCTTCTTTTTTTATTTTCTGCAGGAATATGACTTGCCCGAAACGGTAGAAGGGGTTGGACGAGTTATTAAAGATATCCATCATCATGTGTCGCTTGCTACCATAAAAGCAGTAAGATACTTGCTGCTGTTTTTGCCATGCAGAACGCATCTTTCCCTCCATACTTTTGTAGCCGGGCAATAGTGCCAGTTGCTGGAATTCGTCAATGCAGACTATCAACTGTATACCTTTGGCTGAGGCTATCTTCTCGGGCAGTTCCAAGATTTCCATGATGTCCTTTTCTTCGGGTTCGAACTTCAAGTCGAAAGAGAGTGAGTCGGTTGTATCGCTCTTGAGGGTAATGCTGGGTGAAATCGCTTTCAAGAACTGCTTTACGTCTTCTAATCGTTTTTCGAGTGTGGAGGCTGCACATGTGATGACTGCACGGGCAAAGGTACGGTAGAATTCAGCTTCAGTCTTGATGCTGAATGCATCGATGAAGCAAACGCGGACGTGTTTGTCTTCGTGCATCAGTTCGTCCATCGCCACCTTTACAAGTGACGATTTGCCCCAACGACGGGGTGATATAAGCATAACGTTGATGCCCGAACCCAGTAATTCTTTCAGTTGCCTGCGTTCCTCTGTCCGGTTGACGAAGCTTTCTTTATCGACTAATGTGCCGTATTGAAAAGGTGACTTCATAAGCTGCTTGTTATTGATTCAAGGGCAAATATACAAATTATACATGAATGTATTATACATGAATGTATAATTTGTGTATTCAGATTAAAACAAGTCATGACTGAAATGGCTTGTTATTATAGTTTTTGTTTTCTATAGAAGACGGAATGCTTATATTTACATTGCTAATCTATTTTTTCTCTGTAATAGGTGTATACAAAAGCAAGGAGTAGACTGTATAGAAACGCATACTTAAAGTAATATGTCGGATATAACAAGGATTTATATAGACGAGAGTTGTCATTTAGAGAATGATAAACTGGATCAACGTAAAACCCTGAGGGATTTTCCTATTATGCATATAACTTAGTTAATC
>CABMPP010000057.1 GCA_902388495.1 uncultured Bacteroides sp.
CCTATATTTGCAGCGTCCAATAAACGAACGTTTAATGAACGCCCCGCCCGCCCTACTCCATTCATTCATAACAGCTTATCCCTCCCCAATCTGTCCGTCACCGTCAATAGGCCAATCTTCACCACCCCAAGAACTTTCCGACACTCTTTTTGTTATATACATACAAACCATTTAAAAAGAAAGGAAATAGATTATGAAAAAAGTAATAGACAAAGCCGATAGCAGAGGACATTCTCTATACGACTGGCTGGACAGCCACCATACATTCAGTTTCGACGAATATTACAACGCCCACCGCATGAACTTCGGTGCCCTGCGTGTATTGAACGACGACCGCGTTGCTCCGGGCAAAGGTTTCGGAACCCATCCGCACAAGAATATGGAAATCATCTCCATCCCCTTGAAAGGAAAACTGAAACACGGTGACAGCCAGCAGAACAGCCGCGTCATCACCCCGGGTGACATACAGACCATGAGTGCCGGCACAGGCATCTACCACAGCGAGATGAACGGCAGCACCACCGAACCGGTGGAATTCCTGCAAATCTGGGTAATGCCCGAAAAGCTGGGCACACAGCCCGCCTATCAGGACTTCGACGTCCGCCCCCTGCTGCGCAAGAACGAAATGGCGCTCATCGTATCGCCCGACGGCGATGCTCCCGCCCGGTTGTTGCAACAAACCTGGTTCTCCATCGGCGAGATAGAAGCCGGAAAGAAGATAGGCTACCACCTGCACCAGTCGCACGCCGGTGTCTACATCTTCGTGATAGAAGGTGAAGTGAAAGTAGACGATACCGTGCTCTCGCGCCGCGACGGCATGGGCGTGTACGAAACCAACAGTTTCGAGTTGGAAACGCTGAAAGACTCGCATATTCTCTTCATAGAAGTGCCTATGTAAAGCGCTTTTACATAAAATAACAGCTTAAACCGGAAGTTTGTGTAGCGTTTTTCGTAATATTGCGCTATAATTCAATCCGTAAATGAAACTTGATTACATCTACCATAGCGGCTTCGCGATTGAAGCGGACGGAGTGACGGTCATTATCGATTACTACAAGGACTCCTCGGAAGAGGTGTACAACCGGGGTATCGTACACGATCGTCTCTTGGAAAGACCGGGCGTACTCTATGTACTCTGCTCCCATTTCCATCCCGACCACTTCAGTCGCGAAGTTCTTTCATGGAAGGCCCTGCGCCCCGACATACACTATATCTTCTCCAAAGATATCCTGAAGCACCGCCGTGCTTCGGCAGAAGATGCCACCTACATCAACAAAGGCGATACGTATGAAGACGGGAATATCCGCATCCGGGCATTCGGCTCCACCGACGTGGGCATCTCCTTCCTGATAGACCTGCAAGGCCGACGCCTGTTCCATGCCGGCGACCTGAACAACTGGCATTGGAGCGAAGAGTCCACCCCGCAGGAGATACGCAAGGCCGAAGGCGACTTCCTGGCCGAAGTGAAACTGCTGCAACAAGCAGCACCGGCGGTAGACGTAGCCATGTTTCCCGTAGACAGCCGCATCGGAAAAGATTATATGCGAGGGGCCGAACAATTCGTGGAACGGATAAAAACCACTATCTTTGTCCCCATGCACTTCAGTGAAGATTATCAGGGAGGAAATGCGTTCAGGCAGTTTGCCGAAGCCAAAGGCTGCCGTTTCCTCACCATCGGCCACCGGGGTGAAAGTTTCGATATTACTAAATAAAACATACCATTATGAAAAATCTTACACAACTTCTTATGGCACTATTCTGCCTCTGCATGCCTGCCATGCTGTATGCACAAAACGATAAAGACGATGACGATGATGATGACAGCAGATACCTGGTCGGAGCTGTTCCCGAAGTGGACGGTAAAGTAGTGTTCACCAAGGAATTCAGTATCCCGGGCATGTCGCAGGACGAAGTCTTCGAACGCGTATACAACTGGATGGAAGCACGTCTGAAGAAGAACGAGAACAACAGCCGCATCGTATTCTCCGACAAGGAGAAAGGACAGATAGTAGGTACGGGCGACGAATGGATTGTATTCGCTTCCAGCGCCTTGTCACTGGACCGCACAAAAATAACTTATCAGCTCACCGTCACCTGTCAACCGGAAAAGTGTGTGCTCGAAGTGGAGAAAGTGCGCTACAGCTACCGTGAAGGAAAGGAAAAATATACTGCCGAAGAATGGATAACCGATAAGTATGCACTGAACAAGGCACAGACCAAGCTGGTGCGCGGCCTCGCCAAGTGGCGCAGAAAAACCGTGGACTTTGTAGACGATCTGGCTGCAGGTGTAGCCGAAGCACTCAGTGCCACTACCGCCAAAGAAGCTCCTGTGAAAGAAAAGAAAGTAGAAAAGGCGGTTGTCAACTCCGGCCCGATTGTTATCACTCCGAAGAAACAAGTTACGGTAGAAGCTCCTAAGGCTGTTGAAAATGCTGCCGCTGCGAAGTCACAAGCTGTAACGGTTGTTGTACCGGCCACTCCTATTACTCCGGCCACTCCGGTTGAACCGGCTGAAAAGGCAGTTCCTGCCGAAACAGTAACTCCTGCTCCGGTAGCTGTCGCAGCCCCTGCCGCTACCAGCCAGACGCAAGGTTATAAGGAAGTAGCTCCTGCGCAACTGTCGGCCGATGTCATTCAGACAGGCGCAGGCAAGCTGGTTATTGTAATCGGCGAAGAGCCTTTCAACATGACTATGATGACTGCCAATGCCGGCGGTTCACTGGGTAAAGTCAGCGGCAAACCGGTTATCTTCAGCATCTTGTCGCCCGACCAGCCGTATGAACAAATGGAAAAAGCAGAAAACTATACCATCCGCTTCTACCCCACCGGCAAGACGGAGCCTACCGTAATTCTGGAATGCAAGAAGCTCCCATCGCCCGCAGCAATGGAAGGCATGCCACGTACTTATGTAGGGGAAATCCTGAAAGCGATGGTTAAATAATGAACCATAAATACTTTAATTGAACCCATAAATAACTGAATTGTACAATGGAGATAAAAAGTAAATTCGATCATTTCAATATCAATGTCACCAACCTGGAACGTAGCATCGAGTTCTACGAAAAGGCACTGGGACTGAAAGAACACCATAGGAAAGAGTCGTCCGACGGCTCTTTCACCCTGGTTTACCTCACAGACGGCAGCACCGGCTTCTTGCTGGAACTGACTTGCCTGAAAGATCATCCGCAGGCCTATGAACTGGGAGAAAACGAAAGCCATCTTTGCTTTCGCGTAGCCGGCGATTATGATGCGATACGCCAATATCACAAAGAAAACGGCTGGGTATGTTTTGAGAACAAAGCCATGGGGCTGTACTTCATCAACGACCCGGACGATTATTGGATTGAGGTATTACCTCTCTAAAAGGGGGTGTAAAAAACTCTTAATCCGTGCCTAAAATCATATCATTAAAACTAATAACAGTATGAGTATAGAAGAAGCAATGATGGGCGGAATCGTCTTCAAAGGTAAAAAAGACAAGCCGAAAGAAGAAAACAAGGTAAAGACCAAAGCCAAAAAGAAAACCTACATCACCGGTCAGCACGGTTCCGCCTCCTCCAAGATGAAAGCGGAAATTCGTCGTAAACGCGCTAACAGACATAAGAAATGATAAGTACCGACCTGCTCCCGGCCGATAAAGACCCGATGGGCGCCGCCATAGCCGACTACTTCGAGCATCACAAGGCCGACCGCCTCCGGGTATTCTCTTCGCAATTCGACGAAGACGAAATACCCGTCAAGGAACTGTTCCGCACAGAGAAGCAAATGCCTCTGCTGGAACGTACCGCCCTACAGCTTGCAACGGGAAAGATACTGGATGTAGGTGCCGGCAGCGGTTGCCACAGCCTCGCCCTTCAAGAAGCCGATAAAGATGTGCATGCCATCGACATTTCCCCGCTGTCGGTGGAAGTAATGAAACAGCGCGGCGTGCAGCACGCCACGCAAACCAATCTGTTCGACGAACGGTTCTACGAGTCTTATGATACAATCCTTATGTTGATGAACGATTCCGGCATTATCGGAAAGTTGGAGAATCTTCCTGCTTTCTTCCTGAAGATGAAACAACTGTTACGCCCGCATGGCTGCATCCTTATGGATTCCAGCGACCTGCGTTATCTGTTCGAAGAAGAAGACGGAAGTTATGTCATCGACCTTGCCGGAGATTATTACGGGGAAGTGGACTTCCAGATGCAATACAAAGATATTCAAGGAGATTCCTTCGACTGGCTGTACATTGACTTCCAAACACTCAGCCTCTATGCTGCGGAAAATGGATTCAAAGCAGAGATGATAAAGGAAGGAAAGCATTACGATTATCTTGCCAAACTATCACTGCAAGTATAGATGAAAAAAACAGATCATCTGTTCAGTGCAAACAGATGATCTGTTAAGGGTAAACGCATCATCTATCTGCCCTCAACAGATAATGCGTTTTGAACGATTAGATCATTCCTATTCCGAAAGCATTTCATTAATCTTCTTCACCAAAGAAGCAAACTCTTCGGGGTTGTACAAGCGTGTCAGCATTACGATACGGCCTTCTTTATCAATCAGCACATTACGCGTAATACCTGCCTCACGAATGGCATACTTTGCAAAGATATCCGCTCCCGGGTCCAATCCCAAAGGATAAGTTATTTTGGTAGATTTGCCAAAAGCAATCACCTTCTCCAACGGTTCATCGCGGTCAATACCCATCAGCACAAAATCAGGATTAGATTTATGCTTCAACCAGATATCCTTTTCAATAAAAGGCATCTCCTTGCGGCATACGCCACACCAACTTGCAGTGAACTGCAACATCACCACCTTGCCACGAAGTTCAGAAAGCGTAACACTCTTGCCATCCGTCAACTTCATTGTAAAATCGGGAGCCATCTCTCCTACCTTCACAATATAACCGGTGCTGTCTGCTGCGACTTCCTGCGCCATACCTGCCATGCTACATACAGTAAGCAGGCAGAAAAACAGAAATCTTACTTGTTTCATCTTATACAAATATTCTTTTAAAAATGCTTTGTTCTAATCATGTTCTGCCAATCATAAAAATGTAGGGGTAAACTCAATACCCAAAGCACGAGCAATACGAAAAAAACTCGAAACTTGAATATCTGATTCACCTTTTTCTACACGGGCAATATAGCTTCTTGCTGTACCAACTTTCTCTGCCAACTCTTGTTGAGTTAGCTTTAACTCTTTCCGGCGGTCCCGCAATATCTCACCATAGTACCATGCAATCGACTTTTCATGGAAAGTGGCTCGAGATTCCGTTCCAGCTTCTCCATATTTCTTATCCAGTAGCTCACCTGCTGTATGCAACCTTGCTAACTTGTTTTCATCTAACTTTCTCATAACTCAAAATCCTCCAATATCTGTTTAGCAATCTTTATTTGTTTACTATAGTCTTTGGTTGATTTCTTTAGGAAACCATTCAAAAGCAATATTTTCTTTGAAAGAATGATATTATCATCATCAACAGCAAAAAGAATAGTTCTATATTCATTGGTACTAACAGATACCCGCATCTCATACAAATCTGTATTCTCTAAATGTTTCACAAACTTAGTGCTAAGTACATATTCGGTTCGGATAATATCCATTGTATGCTCAAACTTAATCTTTGCCTTGTCTTGCAACTTTTCATAAAACTCTATAAACTCATCCGAGAAATACAATTCACGTATATCACTATCTTTTTTATTTGTTGCTTTCATTCTGCAAATGTAACTAATTGGATACAAACAAGCAAGAAGAACATAAACTCTTTGTATATCTTTTATCTATTATCTATAAACAACAAAGCTCCGACCATTTCTGGTCGAAGCTTTGTTGTGTTTTGGAGGTTCCTGGCGGATTCGAACCGCCGTGGACGGTTTTGCAGACCGCTGACTAAGCCACTCATCCAAGGAACCAAAGTTATCAAAAGTGCTTTATCTCTCGATTGCGGATGCAAAGGTAATACATTTTCTGTAATTTCCAACTATCCGCAGCAACTTTTCTTCTTTTTTTTCCTGTCCTTACTACATCCGGCACGCTTCTCATCGAGCAACTGCTTTAATTCACAACCAGTTGCACACGTATCGCACGGATTTCCTCCTTCTCTTGCCCGACGAAAAAAAGAATAAATACTCATCCCAATCCGTACGGCACAGAACAGTAGCAATAGGGCTACCACCCATCCCTGCCAGTTACTCATACAAACAGACCTCCTATCTGATAAATTGCAAAGGACATCAACCATGCCAATGCAGTAGTATAGAATGCCGCAAACAATGCCCATTTCCAACTACCCGACTCGCTCTTGATGGCCGCCAACGTTGCAATACACGGGAAGTATATCAATACAAACACCATGTAAGCAAAAGCAACCAAAGGCGTAATCGGAATGCGTTCGCCCAAGCTCACCGCATCTTCTTCAGCGTTATCTGCATATAGCACACCGAGCGTACTCACCACCAACTCCTTAGCACCGACTCCGGAAAGGATGCCGATACCCAGTTTCCAGTCGAAACCCAACGGCTCGATGACCGGCTCTACAGCCTTACCAATCTTGCCGATATAAGAGTTCTCCTGTTGCTCGGTCACACTCTCGTAGGCATCATGGTTGGGGTAATACCCCAAAGCCCATATCACCACGGAAGCTACCATAATAATACCTCCCATCTTACGAAGATATTGAGCTCCCTTCTCCCAGGTATGGCGGAAAATGGTTTTCGTAGTCGGCATACGGTACGGAGGCAGTTCCATGACAAACGGCGTATCATCACCCTTCACAAGGAAACGGCAGAAAAGACGTGCCATGACTACCGCCAGCAGAATGCCGATAGCATAGATAAGTAACAACATCAGACTGGCATTGTTCGGAAAGAACGCTCCTACCAGCAACAGATAGATAGGCAGACGCGCACTGCACGACATCAACGGATTGATGAGCATGGTAACCAGACGGCTCTTACGGTTCTCGATTGTACGCGAAGCCATGATAGCAGGCACATTACAACCAAATCCCATAATCAGAGGTATGAAGGACTTTCCATGCAAGCCCATCTTATGCATAATCTTATCCATGATAAAAGCGGCACGTGCCATATATCCCGAATCTTCCATCAGGGATATAAAGAAATATAGAAGAAGGATATTCGGCAGGAAAACGATGACACCACCCACACCGCCAATGATACCGTCCACCAGTAAGTCTTTCAACGGTCCTTCGGACATATTCTCCCGTATCAGACTTCCAAGCGCATCCACCAGCCATTCAATGCCTTGCATCGGATAGTCACCCAGCACGAATGTTCCTTCAAACATCAGGTAGAGGAAAAGGAAAAAGATAGGATACCCCCAGACGCGATGGGTTACGATCGAGTCTATGATTTGGGTAGTACGCGACGTATCTTTATGATTATCGACGTAAGTCTCGCGCAACGCACCGGCAATAAAACCATATTTGGCATCGGTTATGGCCTGCTCGCTATCCTCGTTTATTACATTACGAAGGCGCTGTTCTTCCCGGTTACGCACTTCAAGAATCTCTTCTCCGTTGGGCAGTCCCTGTACTATCTTTTCCAGGTCCTTGTCGTTCTCCAGCAACTTGATGGCAAGGAAGCGTGTAGAGTACTTATGGCGGATCTCCTCATTGACACTGATAACACGCTTCACCTCCTCAATGCTTCGTTCCAATTCCGGACCATGATTGATGTGAATATGGCGGTAAGAGCTACGCGGGTGCTCACCTTCTTCCTTATGAGTGCCAAAGCCATGGTCGGGAACATACTCCTCGTGCCAGTTGCGCAGATCATTCAGCACTTCGGTGCGTACTTTGCCTTTTTGATCAAGGAAATCGCCCCCTTCGTAAATGCTGATAATCACATGAAACAGTTCGTCAATCCCCTTCCCGCTACGACTGACCGTAGGTATCATCGGCGCACCAAAGAGCTGCCCAAGCATCACATAGTCCAACGTATTGCCACTGGCTGCCAGCTCATCGTACATATTGAGCGCGATTACCATACGCACGTTCATGTCAATCAACTGGGTGGTGAGATAAAGGTTCCGTTCCAGATTGGAAGAATCTATCACATTGATTATAACGTCCGGAGTTTCATTAATGATATGACGGCGAACATAAATTTCTTCGGGTGAATAGGCAGAAAGAGAATAAGTGCCGGGAAGGTCGACAATGCGGAAGTGGTAACCCTGAAAGTCGAAGTAACCTTCTTTGGCATCGACGGTGACACCACTGTAATTGCCCACATGCTCGTGCGAACCGGATGCGATGTTGAAAAGAGAAGTCTTGCCGCAATTAGGATTCCCGACCAAAGCCACATTGATGGTCCGGCGCTTTCCAAGAGCCAGTCGCTTCAATTCTTCTTCGTTCAGATGTATATCTTCGCTCAGGCCTCTGTGAAAATCGGGTTGCACAGCCTGTTCCTTTGCTTCCTGCTCGCTGACAATCTCTATCATCTCGGCTTCCTGCCGGCGAAGGGATATCTCATATCCCATTACTTTGTATTTGATAGGGTCTTTCAACGGAGCATTCAGTAGTACCTGCACTGTCTTTCCTTTAATAAATCCCATTTCCACAATCCGTTTGCGGAAACCACCGTGCCCCAATACTTTTACGATTACACCTTTTTCACCGGTTTTCAATTCGGACAAACGCATAGTCTTCAGCCTTTCTTATATTTTTGGGTGCAAAGATAGTGTTTATGTTCACAAGTCACAAGTAATTTAGAATGTTTTTAAATAAGGAAGATACTAAAGACTCTATTCATAACAGTTATACGCCCTACCATTTATATAAAGTCTGTTCAAGCCTTGCGAACGGATATTCACAGTGCCAGGGCTGACGCATTAAAAATTCACGTCTAATAACTTCTCAAGAAAAGAGTCGTC
>CABMPP010000058.1 GCA_902388495.1 uncultured Bacteroides sp.
GGCACCTCCCCTTTCAGGCGGAGGAATTTGAGATACTCCGCTAAATTCCCATTTAGCTCATAACCTGTCCGGAAATGAAGTAAATGATAATTCGCCGAAGGGGGCTGCGCCACAGGCGGAGCCGACCGAGACGTCGGCAGGGGGCACCGGAGTTCCCGCGGAGGTGTCCGACAGCAATTTCACCTCCACCGGAGCTCCCGCGGAGGTTTCCGACATCAATTTTACCTCCACCGGAGCTCCCGCGGAGGTTTCCGACATCAATTTTACCCCCACCGGAGCTCCCGTGGAGGTTTCCGACATCAATTTCACCTCCACGAGAGCTCAATTACTAACAGCAGTTAACGGGAAGGCGCCACGGGAGCTCTATTACCAACGGATGTTAACATGAAGACATCACGAGAGCTCAATCGCCAACAGATGTTAACGATTTTGGGAAGAATTACTCCGCCGTGAGCCTTTCGGATGCCGAATGCGAAGCATACTCCGGCGCATAGGCACACTGAATAGTGGCCAGGCCCGTTTCGTAGGTTCCGCCGCGGGCAATGCGATAGCTGTGTTCCAGGATATATACGCCCTTGCCCAGATGGTCGAAGAAGAAGTTGGTTGCCGCATCTTCCACCTCTACATAATAGCCGAAGCCATTACTCCAACGGTAGCCGGAAAGCGCGCCGACGGGTTCGAAGCATGCGCCGCGCTGGTCTTTCAGTTGAACGAAGTCCATGGCACGATCCAAGCTGATGGTCAGGCGCGAAACAACCTTATCGCCTACCGACAACTGTGCAGCATCGGTTATCGGCTGCAAGGACTTCTGTCCGTTGGCAGCAACGCGCTCTACATACAGTTTCTTTTCTACATTCAGCTCACCGCCCTGCTGCTTCACATCGGAGATGGGTGACAAATACTGGGCGTAGACAGCCCCCCAGGCAATGCCTGCATCGCGCTTCTCTACCGTGATGGACTTTGCTTTCAATTCAGGACTGCCTTGTGTAAAGGTTTCCTTGATGTAACCCAATCCGGGAACAGTGGTCTTGGCAGGCTGTAATGTTTCCAGTACTTTATGTCCCAAAGTGATACGCACATCGCCACGGCTTTCCAGCAAATCAGTGCCCTGGCAAAGCAGCGCATAAACGGCATCGGCCGTAGCAACCGGAGAATTCCAGCTGGTGGTCTGCTTCTGTTTCAGCAGCCACAGCTTCATCTCTTCGACCAGCGCATCGTTGCCACCTGCCATGCGCAGCGCTTCCATGACTTCGACGTGGGCGGGAATGGGCAGCATGTTCCAGCTATAAGGACTGTCGTAGAAGGCAAAGTGCGCGCCTATCTCGTCCGTCTGCACCAGATGCTCTTTGATGGATGCGATAAACTCGTCAGCTTCGGCCGTGCGACCCGCTGCGCGCAGGATGATGGCGGCCTGTGCCTTGTACACCATCGTTCCGCCCGCAAGGCCTCCGCCTACCTTCGAGAGGAAGTAGCGACGGGCCGCCTGATTCTGGGCAGGCACCTTCTCGCCACCAAGAGCTACGAGGTAGAGGTACTGCATGGCACCATCCGAAAGCGTAGTGATCCGGGCACCGTTCTTTTCTGCCTTGCGGAGGTTTCGGTATTCTTCCAAAGCCTCTTTATGCAAATAGGAGAAAGCATCCCGGCGCATCTCCGCAACTTCCGAGGGAAGCGCCTTATGGGTCAGTAGCGGCAGGCGTACCAGCAGTTCGGTGATGTAGGCAGTGACGAATCGGCTGCCCGTCATCCCCTGATACCAGCTCCAGGCACCATCGGCACCCTGCAATTCTTTCAGCTTGGTGAAGGCGGAAAGATTGCGGTTATTCAGCAGATTGATATCGAACAAAGTGGCAATGCGTGCCCGCTGTTCGGCCTCGGTAGTAGCTTCCAGCAACCAGGGCGATTCATCGAGCAGGATATTCTTCACATCCTGATTCTTCTCCAGTTGGCTGAGGAAGGTTTCCTTCGTTCCGCCGGTAGCTTTCCAACTGTCGAAGACCGCTTTGATGCGCGGCTGACTGTTGGCAATGAAGCCTGCCAGACTGTTGGCATAATAAGCCGTGGCCCAGGAAATAGCGTTATCTCCACCCGGCAGGCTGAGCACCGGCAAGGCTTGTACGGCATACCATGCAGGGTTTCCGGTGAACTCCACCGTCAGTCGGCGGTCGGTGGCCGTGCGGCTGTTACGATTGAAGAGGCTGTCCAAAGAGAAGGTGCGGGTCTGCTCACCACGAACGGGCATGGCAAGGGTTTCGGTGATATATACTTTGTTGCTCAATACGGGCAGCAAGTGTTGCTCACCGTCGCTGAACGTACCGCCATCGGCCACGATGCGCACGCCGAGCAGGTCGTAGCGGTCGGTCACGTCGAAACGGAAGTTGACAGCAGCTGTTCTGCCGGCTTCTACGGCGAATGGTTCGCGACGGGTGAGGATCACTTTCTCCGTCATCGGGTCGAAAAGGGTAAGCGTGGCTGTTCCCTTCACAGACTTGGCGGTCTGGTTGGCGATGGTGGCGGCAATCTGCGTCCGGTCGCCTACGCGGACAAAGCGCGGCGTGTTGGGGGTGAGCATGAACTCCTTGGCAGTAACGACGGAGGCATCAAGCTGCCCCGTCATCATGTCCTTGGTATGCGAGTAGCCGCGGAAGTTCCAGCGGGTCAGGCTTTGGGGCATGGTGAAGGAGAAAGCAATCTCGCCCTGCTCGTTGGTACGAAGCTGGGGATAGAAGAAGGCTGTCTCGGCAAAGTTGGTGCGGAGGTCGGGGGCGGGAGGCAACGTTCCACCATCGGTTGATATAACTTCTTCCTCAAAGAGCGCCATGTCTTCATCGCCGCGATCTTCAACAGTAACGAGCGAAGCTTTACCTGCCATAGCCTGCTCCATTGCTGAACCACCGGCAGGAATCGGGCTCACTCCACGTATCTTCAATCCTCCGGTCACAGAGTTGGTACGCGTACTTGCATAACCTATCACCACAGCATCTTCTGCAAACAAACCGCTTATTGCCGAATAGAAATGGTCGAAGCGCCAAGCGGGTACCTTCCACGACTTCGTCGGGAAATGAGGGGCATACATTGTGCCGGAAACATTGCTTTCGTTCCAAGAGAAGTAAGGAAGGTAACGGCTAAAGAACACACGGAGCGACTGATACCGGTTGTAAATCTGATCGAGCGACGCATCGTACATCGTTGCCAGCATCTCGGCCATCGCCGGGCTGCCTTGCGGCGTCTTGATGACAAGCTTCCACTCTTCTTCCTGACCGGGGCGCAAGCGGTCGCGGAACACTTCCCACTTCATGCTGAGCGTACGGTCGGGCAAGCGCTTCTGCAACTCTACCCGGCGGGTAAAGAGTATGTTGTCCTTGACAAAAGAAAGCAACACGGATATGCCCTCACCATACTCTTCCTTATAAAGATATTCCATACGGGCTATCGAGTCATTCAGCACCATCGTGCTGCTTGCTATACGTCCTCTTTTCCCAAATACATCTACCAGCACATACGCATCCTTATAAGAAGTACCGAAATAGAAGACAGCCGGATGAGCGGCATCGAACTCAGTATTCTTCTCATAGAGGAAGTTTTCCATAAATACAGCCGGACGCGTATCTGTCTGAGAGAACAGGACAATATCCGTAGAATCTCCTTTCACCTCCTTGCCGGCAGCATCGCGCGCAGACAGAATCAGACGATATTCACCGGAGGGCAACTGCTTCCAAGCCGCAAAGTCCTTCCTTTCACCCGAAGTAAATGTACTTTCGTAGACCGGCATCTTGCCTCTCTCCCCGGTCCGAGCATTGGTTACCGGATAGAGGCGGCAGGTGCCTTGCATGGCAAGAACCTGGCTGTTTGCATTCTCTATGGTCAATCTTGCCGTCAGGGAATCTTCCTTGCAGAGTTCACGATTGATGTCGGTAGTAAAGGTATAGGCATTCCACGAAGCAGCCAGGCTATACTGTGCCGACTGCGTTTCACCCGCATCATCCGTCACTACTGCTTCTACCTTATAGATATAGGAGCCTCCCCGTGCCAAGTTCTCCCTTTCAGCCGGCTTCAGAACCACCGGAATGGAGAAGTTTCCCTCTGCATCCAGTTGCAGTGTGTCCGAAGCAAGAGGTGCCTGCTGCTGATTCCAAATATTCCATCTATCACCGCGAGTAATGGTATACACCAACGGCACTTCCTGCACCGCCACGCAACTATACGCCTTCACATTGCCCGTAACGTTCACTGTATCACCCAAGATGTAAGCCTCTTTCACGGGGTTGAAGGTGATATCGAACGTAGGACGCTTGTACTCTTCCACTCTGATTGAAACGGAACTTGAATTTTTCACATCGATGGTAAAGTTGCCATTCAGGCAAGCAGTGGGAAGCACAAAATCGGCCGTAAAGGAACCGAACTCGTTGGTACGGACCTCTTTCTGAGCCACCTCTTTGCGGTTTACGTCCAGCAACCGCACCTGATATGCCTTGCCTTCGAGCACGTGTGCCGTATCGGCAGCCTGTTCATAGGCGACACCTTTTACATAAACGGTTTGTCCGGGGCGGTACAAAGCACGGTCTGTCAATAAAGTAAGGTGCTCCTGCGGGCGTCCGTCATTGCGCTCGTAAGCTCCGCCCATGTAGATGCGTTGCGGCAGCATGGCACAATCCGTACCTTTGCGGGCCACGTAGCTGCGGATGCTCTTGTTCCATGACAGGATGGCTTTGCCTTGGGCATCGGTGGTAACTTCGGCCAGTACCGAACGATCTTTTTCGTCAAAAGCCGAATAGAAGCTGACTTTGGTTTCCGGGATGGGTTGTCCGCTACGGGCATCCAGGGTCACAACTTCCATTTTATTGTCCGGCAAGCCCAAAGTGAGAACCTTGAAACGGCTCGATACCAGGAAATTGTCTGCCGTATGGGTAGTACCTGCATCGGGCACCACCTGCAAGATATAAACTCCCACTTCATCCGGTACTTGCAGTTTGAACTCTGTGTTCGAATACTGATAAGGCAAATTCTCCGGAGTGACATCAGCCTTGGGTATCGGCTTCAAATCAAAATGTGTAGCAGATACTTTGCGAGCATGCTTCTGATAGAATGCCTTGTTGATTCCGGTGTCCATCCAGGGCACTTCGGACAAATCCGTGCGATACAGGTTCAAGGTGAATCCGCCCAGATTGCGGTACTGTACATTCAGGCTCAGCGAATCGCCGGGATAGATGCCTTTCGATGCATTGACATAAAGCTGCGGCTGCAAGATACTTTCGCGGATATTCTTCAGCTCGTCAATGCGCTTGTAGGATGGGTAACGCTTCAATCCTTCGTCACAAACCAGGAGGGCTTCGGATATGCGGTTCACCCCTGCAGTACGCAGGTAGGTTGCTTTGCCGATATATGCTTCGGCACAGACTTCCCGCGAACCATATTCCTGTATCAGGTCGTTCAATGCCTTGAGATATTCTTCACCGACCTGCACTTTCCGCTCACGGAAGGTTTCATAAGGTTCGGGCTCCATGCCTCCTGTCGTTTTCCATTTCCAGTAGTCCAGCGAACAGAGCAGCACGGCATCTTCGGCACCGGTACGACGGTAAGTGTTTATCATGCCCTCGTAGATGCTGTTGACCCGGGTACGCACCAAGGAATCCACATCGAAACCGTTCAAGTCCTGATACGTAGCAATCGCCCGGCTTGCCAGCAGGTGGTACATATCGTGCTGATAGAAGCGGCTGCCGTCTTCCAATATCACAAAAGGCACATACGCCCGGGCAGACACTTCCAGCAAGCGGATAGAGTCTTGCAAGGAAGCACGGTTGTGCTCATCTATTTTCGCAATGAACTGGCTGGCAGTCCATTCACGGATATCCGCAGGGGCTTCGTCTACATCCAGCAAAGTGCGGTTCTGCAACGTACGACGGTTGTTTAGCATAAAGTCGGCATACCCGCGTGCCAACAAAGAGTGCAGGATAGCTTTGTTCACCGAGTCCTTCTCTCTTTGCGCCCAAAGTTCCATATTCTTTAGGTTGGTGTAAAGGCTGTCCGGGGTCAGGCTCTCCTGAGACTCTTCCCGACATATATATGCCTTCAGCATCTGCGGGGCATTCTGTTCCCGCTCAGCTTTCCGATAGATTTCATCGGTCAGTTTTATCACAGTCTGGGGCAAGCTCTTCTTCTGCGCCTGCTCTACTTGTTTCCATAATTTGTCGTACGACTGCGCACGCAATGCCGGTAATCCGAATACTGCCAGCAGCAACAGCATGCTACAAAATCTTTGAATCTGTTTCATCATTATTCGTTTGTTAGTCTATGTATTAATAACAAAGGAAACGAATAAAGTTCAAACAAATGTACTTTTATCCTTAATTTTTCTTGATAGGTACAAAAATGGGGGATGTACTTTCAATCGGTACATCCCCCACTCTTATAATAAATTAGTGTGCTCACATTTGGAGACTATAATACTTCATTGCCTCCATCCAGTTCTTACCGGCTTTGGTAAGAATACTCTTAAATGAATTAACAATTTTCTTCTTCATAATCTTAAAAATTAAACTAATACCTAAACTAAAGCTTTGTCCCCGAAAGGACGCCGCCGTTTTTTACTTCTCCAGGGTATAACCCATCTTCAACATTTCATTCCGACCAACTTCGGCAAGAATGTGTCTCAATGATTTCATAATCTTCTTTTTCATAACCTCAAAAATTAAACTAATACCTGAAAACTAATCTTTAATACTCTCAACGAAAGGGGATGTATGCTTAAAGCATTACATAACCCCAAATGTTCTTATCGGCTTCACCGATGTGCTTAAATAAATTCTTTAACTTTTTCATTTTGTTATCCTCCTAAAATCAATCTTGTTATCCTTAAAAAAAACTTGTTATCCTATTGTTTTCATGTTTAACAACACAAAAATAGAGCCTTTGTTCAAGATAACAAGCAAAAATAGACAGAAAAGTATGTTTTATAACATATTTCTTGATGTACGTCAATTATTCCGAAGTTACAACAAAAGAAAGGTACGGAAAAGGAAGGAAGCAGAGCCTTTTTGGCAGAGACGGGACAAACTGTCAGAGACAAAAAAGCAGGGTACCTTTTGAGAAAGCACCCTGCTTATACCTTATTATATAGGTTATTTCTGTTCTTATTTCTCCGGAGTCTGTTCCAGCGTAGCTACCAGGAAGTCGTAGAACTTGGCTACAGTAGGAATCAGTGCACGTTCATCCGGTGAGTGCGGAGAACGCAAGGTAGGACCGAAGGAAATCATATCGAGTCCCGGACAGTTGGCACCGATAATACCGCACTCCAGTCCGGCATGGATTACTTTCACTGCGGGCTCTACACCGAATTGTTGCTTATAGGACAGCTTCATGGCATGCAGAATCGGAGAATCCACATTAGGCTGCCAGCCGGAATAACCGCCGCTAAGCTCTACCTTCATGCCAGCCATGGCGAAGCAAGCGCTCAAGCTGTCGGCCAGGAAGTCCTTCATAGTATCGCAAGAGCTACGCGCCAGGATACGTACTTCGGCCTTGCCTTCGCCAATGATGACGATAGCCAGGTTGGAAGATGTTTCAACCGTATCGGGCACAGTCGGTATCATACGCATCACGCCATTCTGACAAGCCATCAGGACGCTAATCATATTATCCTGGATTTCCGTAGGAACAACAGCAGCAGGCATGGCTACTTCTTCCATCGTCAGCGTGATGCCGCTTTCAATCGGATTGTATTCGTCATTGAGCTGTGCCTCGTATTCCTTGATGTAGTCTTCCAAGCCTTCCATATCTTCGGGATTGAACACCAGCACGGCGTGTGCTTCACGCGGAATGGCATTACGCATATTTCCGCCTTCAAAACTTGCCAGTTGGGAATCGAATTCTATCAGTAAATCGTGTGTCACGCGTGCCAGCAACTTGTTGGCATTGCCGCGCCCCTCGTTGATTTCCAGACCGGAGTGTCCGCCACGCAGACCTTTCAGTGTGATTTGGCGGGCAACGAAACCGGCAGCCGGTGCTTCTTCCTTATATTCCAGTGTAGCGGTAATGTCGAGGCCACCGGCACAGCCGATATAAAGTTCGCCTTCGTCCTCAGAGTCGAGGTTCAGCAGGATTTCTCCGTTCAGTGTCCCCGGCTTCAGGCCGAACGCGCCGTACATGCCCGTTTCTTCATCTTTGGTAATCAGTGCTTCCAGCGGACCGTGCTTCAGGCTGTTGTCTTCCAGAACTGCCATGATAGCAGCCACCCCCAAGCCATTGTCAGCGCCCAGCGTAGTGCCTTTGGCTTTCACCCAGTCGCCATCGATATAGGTTTCAATGGGATCTTTCGTAAAATCGTGAACGGTATCGTTGTTCTTTTGGGGCACCATATCCATGTGTGCCTGAAGGATGACGCCTTTGCGGTTTTCCATACCCGGAGTGGCAGGCTTACGGATAATAACATTGCCGACTTCATCGACAAATGACTCCAAGCCCAGACCTTTGCCGAAGTTAACCAAAAACTCGGTAATTTTTTCCATGTGTCCTGACGGACGGGGAATTTGGGTCAGTGAATAGAAATGCTTCCACACATTCTGTGGAGCTAACTGTAAGATTGTACTCATAATGCTAAGAATTAGTTTTCGCAAATATAACAGTTATATTTCAAAAATCCGCATTCGGTCATGTTTAAATTAGCATGATTGCCGGGTCTACACCGCTATACCGGCCTCCTTGTCCGAATTATGCATGGCCTTACGTGAATTCGGAAGAAGGAAATGCATAAATCCCTACTTTTATCCCTCATTCTTCCCCACTTTTGATATAGAAATGAATGAAATGATAAACATGAGTATCTCAAACTCTCCCGCCTGAA
>CABMPP010000059.1 GCA_902388495.1 uncultured Bacteroides sp.
TGTGCAAGTCCCTTCGGATGTGAAACCCCTCCGCCCTACGGGCACCTCCCCTTTCAGGCGGAGGAATTTGAGATACTCCGTAAATTCCCATTTATCTAAATCAATACGTATGTCCCCCTTCTTCCATCTCCTTCACATCAATCTTCCTATTATCGATGCTGCGCCATGCATAAAAGATGTACGCCAGCACAAACGGAACAAGAATGGAAACGTATGCCATCGTCTTCAGCGTGAACTGGCTGGAGCAACTGTTGGCAAGCGTCAGGGAGCTTTGCAAATCGGTGGTAGAAGGATAATAAGCCGTATTGTTATATCCGGCTACGAGCAGTAACGCAAGCACCGTCAGCACCGTGCCCACTCCTGCAAACCAGATCCCTTTATCGAATGCAGGCTTCCACAGCGTACGAATAATTCCCCAAAGCACTGCCAGTACACCTACCAGGAACACAATCAACACTATCGGCATTTCGAGGAAATTCGTCAGATACTTGTAAGGCTCCATAAACACCTCTCCCGTCTCCGGGTTGACTGCAAAACCTTCGGCCACCAGCGTGCGGATAACGAATGCCAGGAAGAACACCAGGAACAGTCCCGTATTTCCCCACAACGCACGACGGCACCGCTTCAGCAAATCCTCTTCATTGATATTATTGATGAAATAGAGCGAACCAAGGATACGCGCCAGGAAGAATACCGCCAGTCCCAGCACTACATTCCAGGGATTGAGCAGTGCATCGAGTCCATGTCCCGCATTGCCCCACTGGCTGATGACCGGCATTGCCGCATCGGCTATATTGCCCTTATTGATGTAAAAGTCCGACCCTGTGAAAAACGTAGCCACCGCTCCACCCAGCAGCACCGGACCTACCACCCCGTTTATCACCAAAAACGTGCGATACGTCGTCTTGCCCAGCAGATTACCCGCCTTCGACTGGAACTCATAGCTCACAGCCTGCAGTACAAAGCTGAACAGGATAATCATCCACAACCAATAGGCCCCGCCAAAACTGGTGCTATAGAACAACGGGAACGAAGCAAAGAACGCCCCACCGAACGTGACGAGCGTAGTAAACGTAAACTCCCACTTCCGCCCCGTAGAGTTAATCATCATCTTCTTCTGCTCTTCCGTCTTGCCCAGGCAGAACAGCAGCGAATTACCTCCCTGCACAAACAGCAGGAATACCAGAATAGCCCCTAACAAGGAGACTACAAACCACCAATATTGTTGAAGAAAAGTATATGTGTTCATAATTGTATATATTATATAATGTGAGATTGTAAAAGGCTGATCACTATTTCTCCGGTCCTTTCTTTATCGCCTTCAGCATAATCCCCACCTCGGCTATCAGCATGATGGTGAAGAGCACGAGGAAGATGAAGAACGTTGTTTGCACGGAACTGACATCCAGTTTAGAGATGGCAGCGCTTGTAGGCAACATATCTTGTATGGCCCACGGCTGGCGGCCGCATTCTGCAACCACCCAGCCGGCCTGCCCGGCAAGATAACCCAGCGGAATGGTCAGCATAGCCACCCAATGCATCCAGCGCATCTGCGACAAATCCTTCTTATAGACCAGGAATAGCAGCACGATGAAGAAGAGAATAAAATATCCTCCCAGGATTACCATCACACGGAACATATAAAACGTAAGCGGCACGTTCGGTACCAACTCATTTACATCTTTAATATAACCGTAGCCGAAGTAAGCCACATTATCTTTCAACACTTTGGCAGCCACCTCTGCATCTGCACTGTTTCCGGCAGCCTTGGCAGCACGGTAGGCGGCAAATGCAGCAATAGCAGTCTTGCCGCGCTCTATCTTCTCTTCTGCCGAGAGGGCCGTGGTGCCGTCCTTCAACGGATAGCCGCCCTGCAGCAGATTGTTGATGCCCGGAACGAAAGCATCCACCTTGCGCTCTGCCAGTAACGAAAGCATCTTCGGAATCTCTACCCGGAAGAGGAACGGGTTGACTCCATCCTGAGGTGTCTTCTTGTCCGGATTCAGTATACCGAAAGCCACCAGCCCGGCACCTTGCTGTCCTTCATAATAGCCTTCCATAGCAGCCAACTTCATAGGCTGCTTCTGTGCCACCTGATAGCCCGAACCGTCGCCCGTCCAAGCAGACAACACGGCAGCACACAGACCTACCCACGCAGCAATCTTAATACTTGCCACGGCAAACTTCTTGTCGCGCTTCTTCCACAAATACCAGCAACTTACGCCTACCACGAACACTGCCGCCAGCACCCAGCCGGACAATATGCTATGGAAGAACTTGTTGACCGCCATCGGCGAAGTAGCCACCGCCCAGAAGTCCACCATCTCGTTACGCGCCGTATCAGGGTTGAACTCCATGCCTACCGGGTTCTGCATCCACGCATTGGCAACAAGAATCCACCAGGCCGAAATTGTAGCACCCAGCCCCGTAAGCCAGGTGGAAGCCAGATGAAAGCGCTTGCTCACCTTCTCCCAACCGAAGAACATGACTGCGATGAACGTAGCCTCCATAAAGAACGCCAAGATGCCTTCGATAGCAAGCGGTGCACCGAAGATGTCGCCCACAAACCAGCTGTAGTTACTCCAGTTCGTACCGAATTCAAACTCCAGAATCAGTCCCGTGGCCACGCCTACGGCAAAGTTGATACCGAAGATTTTCATCCAGAACTTGGCAGTACGTTTCCAGAATTCGTCGCCCGTACGGTAGTACGCTGTTTCCATGATACCCATAATAACCGCCAGTCCCAGGGTGAGCGGTACAAAAATCCAGTGATAGATAGCAGTCAAGGCAAATTGTGCTCTCGACCAGTCAATGAGGGAAGTGTCAATGTTTTCAAGCATAAGAGTAGAGTTAATTATAAGTTATGAGTTATTAATTACGAGGGGAGGCATCATCGGAAGCTCTGATAATCAGTTCCCGGCTGACGTAGTCTTCTTTGTCATCGCCCACAGCGGGGGAATTCAGGAAATTGGGGAAGAAGAAAAGACGGAGGATAAAGAACATGATGAATAGCTTCACCAAAATGATAAGCCACAAAGTACGCCCGATCGTCATACTCCGAAAGCCTTCCAAATAGAAACGCCCGATGTTTATCACAGTCTGCTTCATGCCGGCAATAATTTATAATGATTACAAATATAAAACACTTTTATA
The DNA here is from genome assembly GCA_902388495.1 of uncultured Bacteroides sp. Taxonomy (GTDB): domain Bacteria; phylum Bacteroidota; class Bacteroidia; order Bacteroidales; family Bacteroidaceae; genus Bacteroides. The sequence goes on from CABMPP010000059.1 coordinate 3,154, forward strand.
TAAAGAACAAATAAAAGACGAAAAAGTTGAAGAAAGAGACACCTTCTTTTATACCCGAAGGAAGTTGCAATCCGGCAGGAAACCATTATCTTTGCCTCAAAGCGAAAATAAGCTGCACCTCAGCATAAAAAATGAACAAGTTCATTTTATTCTGCACTCGGTTTGCATTATCTTTGCAGATACGTTGTACTTTAAAAGCAATAGCCTTATGATAACAACTCTCACCATTCCCTATGCCGTGGCAAACTTCGCAGAAATGCGCGAACGCGGGTTTTACTATGTGGATAAGACTCAATTCATCCCTTCTTTAGAACATTATAACGCCCCCGTCTTCCTGCGTCCCCGCCGTTTTGGCAAGAGTCTGCTGGTGTCCACGCTGGCACATTACTACGACCGCAGCAAGGCCTCCCGCTTCGAGGAACTTTTCAGTGGCACGTACATCGGGGAAAATCCTACAGCGGAGCACAACCAATACATGGTTGTCCGCTACGACTTCTCCAAGATGGTGATGAGCGACACGATGGAAGGGCTGGAAGAGAACTTCAACATATTGAACTGCGGCCCCGTAGAAATCATGGTGGAACATAATCGTGACCTCTTCGGCGACTTCCGGTTCAGCACCCGAGGCAATGCCATACAGATGCTGGAAGAAACTCTTAGTTACGCCCAGCAACACGGCTTACCCAAAGTCTATATCCTTATCGACGAGTACGACAACTTCACCAACCAACTACTCACCGCCTACAAAGACCCGCTGTACGAGAACGTCACTACCGGCGAAAGTTTCCTGCGTACCTTCTTCAAGGTCATCAAGGCAGGCATCGGCGAAGGTTCCATCCGCACCTGCTTCTGCACCGGCGTGCTGCCCGTGACGATGGACGACCTGACCAGTGGCTACAACATAGCCGAGATCCTCACCCTGAAACCCGAATTCACCGAAATGCTGGGCTTCAACCATGACGAAGCAGCAGAATACCTGCGCTACGTCATCCGCAAATATGGCAACAACGAAGACCGCTTCGATGAGCTATGGCAACTCATCGTGAACAATTACGACGGCTACCGCTTCTTGCCCAATGCCCGCCCGCTGTTCAACTCCACTATACTGACGTATTTTTTCAAGAACTTTGCCGAGCTGAAAGGCGGCATCCCCGACGAGATGGTGGACGAGAACCTCCGCACCGACATCAATTGGATCCGTCGGCTCACCATCACGCTGGAAAATGCCCGTGGGATGCTGGACGCGCTGGTGATAGACGATGAACTTATCTACTCGCAGCCCGACCTGCGCAGCAAGTTTAACAAGCAGAAGTTTTTCGAGCCGAAGTTCTATCCCATCAGCCTCTACTACCTGGGGATGACGACGCTAAGGAATGCCTACAAGATGACACTGCCCAACCTGACCGCCCGCAGCATCTACATGGACTACTACAACGACCTGAACCAGATAAGCAGTGACGCCCGTCGCTTCGTACCCGTCTACGAACACTACGTCTACGGTGACCGACAGTTGGAACCGCTTGTCGAGAATTACTTCAAGGAATACCTCGGCCAGTTCCCTGCCCAGGTGTTCGACAAGCTGAACGAGAACTTCATCCGCTGCTCCTTCTACGAGGTGTTGAGCCGCTATCTGAGCCAGTGCTATACTTTCGCCGTAGAGCAGAACCTGCCCGGCGGACGGGCGGACCTGGTGATGAACGGCATTCCCGGTACAGCGTTTCACAACGATTGCCGCATCGTGGAATTTAAATACTTCAAAGCTAAAGAAGCTGCTGTGGTGAAAGCACTGACCGAGGCCCGAGCCGAAGACGTGGCGCAAGTGAAAGGCTATGCCGAAGGATTCGGCCGCCAATTCCCCAAGTACCGGATACGTACCTATGTGGTGTATATTGCTGCCGGAAAACAGTGCAGGGTGTACGAAGTATAAAGGAAAGGATGCCTACCCTGGTAAAGGAAAGGTGCCTTCCTCGGTAAGGGAAGGACGTATACCCTGGTAAGGGAAGGATGCCTACCCTGGTAAGGAGAAAATGTGAATGAGACTATCTCAATTCTCCTCCTCCTAGGAGGAGGAGTACCCCAACGGGGGGAGGTGGTAGGTGAAGAAAGAAACCTTTGAAAATATGATTTTTCTGTATTATGCCCTCTACCACCCCGCCCTTCGGGCACCCCTCCTCCCAAGAGGAGGGGAATGGGAGATAGTCTACATATCATTACGGCGTCATTTCGAGTGATTCCCGGTGTTATCCCAATGGATTTTCGCTTTGATCGCCGTCGGAACCGCTACCACCGCCTTGACTACCACCGCCTTGACTGCCACCGCCTGCAGGAGCAGTACCGATATAGATAGTCTTCTCTACACTGCGCGGAGACTTCAGCAGATTTTTGCCGGTACCGGCATACTGCGTAGTCAGTTTCAAGGTATACGTACCGTTGCTGAGATCGGCAGGGATGATAAAGATTACTTCCGAAGGATTGTTCTTCACAAAGAGGTCTTCCGTAATCTTGGTGACGGCGCCACTTTCCGAAGTCAGCGTGATACCTACGCTTGGATCCCCACCCACGTTCTTCAGCTTGCTGCCCTTCAAAGTGAAGGCGCGGCCTGCCGTGGCGCTGGCATCCGTGGCACGGGTCGAGGCATCCGTTACGCCGCCGATGTACATCGCTGCACCTTTCTCACCGATAATATTGACCGTGGTCTTCTTGATGGCTTCGCGCAAGTCGGCACCCATGTTGAAGTTCACCACGATGGAGTTCTTCGATGCATCCCATGCGGAACCTTCGATGACGCCGCGGAAGCTGGTACTGGCGTAGTACAGCCCGGCATTGACGGAATAACCGCTCATCAGCAGGCGCTGCACCACGCGCTTCTCCAGGTCGTGGACGTGCCGGATGGTTTCTTCGCGAAGGCCGGAGTCTTCGGCTTTCATCTCGGCGATGATACGCGCTTCGTCGGCAGTGCCGATGGAGACGGGGACAAGGATCATATCTTCCTTGTTGTCAACGGTCACGGTGTTGTCCGCCAGTTGGCCGTTGATTTGATAATGGATTTCTTCTGCCATTGTCTTTAAGTTTAAATGGTTAATTAAAATGAGTTATAAAAAAAGCCCCGCTCTCCTCTGTCGGGCCAGGCGATGCTGACGGACGGGGAGAGCAGGGCGGGGAAATTCTATGTTTTGACCCCGCAAAGCGGGGGGAAGGTTTTCTCAAATAATTGAAAGAGTTAAGCGGCGGCACAAGGCCGCCTTTATTCTGAGACGGGACGTACAGAACAGCCGCAGTAGCAATTAAAGCTGGTCTCGAGGGCGTCGCCAAAGTAGATGCACAAGCACTGCGAGATGTTCGAAGAGTTCCTAGCACCATTCCAGTAGTAGCCGTAGGCGCGATGGGTGATCACCCCCGTCCCTTCGCGATAACCCGCCGCGGGAAACGCGAGGGTATTAGTGATACTACTATTACTTATAGTATAAGTGTAAGACCGTATTTGAACTGTATTATCCCAAGAGCCGGAAGAAGCTAACAACCTGTACATGCTTTCCATTTCGATTCTGCCAAAAAGATGCCAACTACCGCCAAGCTGTGCACGAGCGATGTCGTAAGAGGCGTTACCGCAGATATTGGCAGCACCGGAGGGGCCATAATCACCATTGTTCTGACTCGTCTTCAACCCTGTAGCATCACCCCAACCAAACAGGTCCCACTGACTACCGATGGAACGGTTGGAGTAACTCTGATAGTCTGTAGTAGTAGTTTCACCCTTGGTTTCCGTATCAGTAGCGATATGGAAAGCAACATCGTTATCGCCACTGCCTGTCTTCGTGGCAATGAGATTACCCGTAGCCCAATAGAGGGGAGTGGCATCAGCATCGGTACTGCCATCTTCGTTGATGCCCACGTAGAGAGCGACAATCCAATCGTTCTTATAATAATTGTCACCGGCTTTATAATTGTTATCTTTCAGCAATATGCTGCCTGCATCCTTGTCGGGCAAGGTCAATACCTTGTTATTCACCTCGTCCGCAGTCAGCGTATGGAAGAACTTCACAACCTTGGGGATGCAGACCCAAATATCCTTGCCGATATATGCACTTAAATCAGCGAAAATGATAGCTGCACCATCAGCAACGATGGCACTGCCCAAAGTTATCTGTTCGGCAGGAGCATCGGCTTTCCAGGAGCCAATTTCCATAGTAAAGCCATTGTAGTAATTGGAGCCGGACGCAACCGTAGTCTGTACAGTGATGGGCTCTTTCCACTCCATTGTACCACTGCTACCGTCTATCTTGGTAGTATAGCGCAAGTTTTCGGTATAAGCCTTTCCATCAATGATGGTAGTTTCGGCATAATAAGTCTTATCACCTCTTAATATTACGCTGAACTTGCCGTTCGCCTTTACCGACATATCATCGGACATAAAGGCAAGATAGGCGGTAAGCTCTTGATTGCCGTCACTGAAGGTTACTACATTTCCTTCTGTAGGAAATGCCAACTCCAAGTTCTTAAAGCCATCCGCGGTTTCCACTGCCCACGTCAAGGTTTTCAGCGTGCCTACTTCTTTGGGTACATTGCTTAGTTCGAACTTCATGATACTGCTTTTCATGCCAAGCCTGATATTGCCTAAATCGGTTACACCGGTTGCTTGCAGGAAGATATTGTTGTGAAGATGGGCGGCGCTGTTGTTGCCGTCTTGATTTTGGGTGGAGAGGGCGGAAGTGGCGGCGCCTGTAGTCTCGTCCACGGTCACGGTAGAGGGGTAATAAACATTGTACTTGGTGGCATTGGCAATCTCGCTTCCGGTAAAAGAGCCTTTCGTGTCGCCTGCTTCGGAAGACAAAGTGTACTCCGCTTGTCCTTGATAGGAGCCGCTTTCATCGAAGCCTACTACGGTCAGTTTGTCTCCTTCTTCCCAAGTCAGGACAC
>CABMPP010000060.1 GCA_902388495.1 uncultured Bacteroides sp.
AAACATGCCGAAAGGAAATCTTGCCGGGGCGCTACGCCCCTAAATTCCCATTTATCAAACTAACTAATAAGATAAAGAAACAATGGAAAAACAAACGGGAGCAGACTTTAAATCTGCAACTGCCGAGGACAACAAGAAGTTGTTCATCGAAACCTATGGCTGCCAGATGAATGTGGCAGACAGTGAAGTAATTGCATCCGTCATGCAGATGGCGGGCTATTCGGTGGCCGAGACGCTGGAAGAGGCCGATGCGGTATTTATGAATACCTGCTCCATCCGCGACAATGCCGAACAGAAAATCCTGAACCGTCTGGAATTCTTCCACTCGCTGAAGAAGAAGAAACGCGGTCTGATTGTCGGTGTGCTGGGCTGCATGGCCGAGCGCGTGAAGGACGACCTGATCACCAACCATCACGTAGACCTCGTTGTCGGCCCGGATGCCTATCTTACTTTGCCCGAACTTATTGCCGCCGTAGAGGCCGGCGAAAAAGCCATGAACGTAGAACTGTCTACTACAGAAACCTACCGCGACGTCATTCCTTCGCGCATCTGCGGGAATCACATCTCAGGCTTTGTATCCATCATGCGTGGTTGCAATAACTTCTGCACCTATTGCATCGTTCCCTACACCCGCGGTCGGGAGCGCAGCCGCGATGTGGAAAGTATCCTCAACGAGGTGGCGGACCTGGTGGCGAAGGGTTATAAGGAGGTCACCCTCCTGGGGCAGAACGTCAACTCCTACCGCTTCGAGAAACCGGACGGGGAAGTGATTACCTTTCCGATGTTGCTCTGTACCGTGGCCCAGGCTGCTCCGGGTGTCCGCATACGCTTCACCACTTCACACCCCAAGGACATGAGTGACGAAACCCTCCAGGTCATTGCCGACGTGCCCAACGTCTGCAAGCACATCCACCTGCCGGTGCAAAGCGGGAGTTCGCGCATCCTGAAACTGATGAACCGCAAGTACACCCGCGAATGGTATCTGGGACGCGTAGATGCCATCCGACGCATCATTCCCGATTGTGGCTTGTCTACCGATATTTTCTCCGGTTTCCACAGTGAGACGGAAGAAGATCATCAGCTTTCGCTTTCTCTGATGGAGGAATGCGGTTACGACGCTGCTTTCATGTTCAAGTATTCCGAGCGTCCGGGCACGTATGCCTCCAAGCATTTGCCGGACGATGTACCCGAAGAGGTGAAGATACGCCGCTTGAATGAAATTATCGCTCTTCAGAACCGTCTTTCGGCCGAGGCGAATGCCCGCTGTGTAGGCCGGACGTACGAAGTGCTGGTAGAAGGTGTCTCCAAGCGTTCGCGCGACCAGTTGTTCGGCCGTACGGAGCAGAACCGAGTGGTGGTCTTCGACCGTGGCACGCACCGGGTGGGCGACTTTGTGATGGTGAGGATTACCGAATCCAGTTCGGCAACGCTGAAAGGGGAAGAAGTTATCAGTTAAATAAGAAGTCATCAATTAAAACAGAAAGCACGAACCTCACGGTCCGTGCTTTCCTAATTAGTATTGTTAATTTTAAACATTATTCTGCCATGGCAAGCAAATTGTCTACGTAGTTCTTCTTGTTGAAGCTTACCATTGTCAAATCGGACTTCTGTACGTCTTGATTGTAGATTCTGTAAGCTACCGGCATATTTTCGTCGTTCAACTCATAAACGCTTTGTTTTACGTCCTTGTCGAATGCTTTGTGAGACTGGTTCCAGCGTGCATAAGACATGGTGATTTCATCATTGCCGTATTGGTAAGTCATCTTGAAGTAGGGTACCCATGTATCTTTGGTACCATCCCACTTGGAAGCTTCCTTGCTGATGAGGCGTTTTTGGTCGTCATAGGTAAATTCATAACGCATGTGACGGTAAAGTTGTGAGCCGTCTTGCTTGAAGATGGTTTTGGCAACTACTAATTCGTTTTTCACTTCTTCATTAGTGATGAAGTTGCTGTCTTGTGCTTTCACTTCTGAATTCATAACACTTACGATAACCATTGCTACGAATGCGACTGCTTTGAATAAATTTGTAGTTTTCATAATCTTTATTTTTTAATTGTTACTGACTTTGTTTTATATATAAGACGTCGTTCTCAGTTGAAAAGTTGCATTGCTGCTTGTTTTCTTTTCGAACGCCTTCGCCTAATAATAGTCAATTCTCATGCCAAAGTATTAATGCGTTGATAATCAGATGAAATGATGTTTCCCAGACTGTCCATTATCGGACACTTGTCCGCTTAAGAACGGACAGTACGACAGACACTGGTGCTTGTCTTGACAGACACTTGTGTCTGTTGTCTTGAACACTGGCCTCTGTCCTGACAAAGACTGGTGTTTGTCGCGCTGAAGACTGGTGTCTGTCAAATGGGGTATTTCTCTTAAATCTCCTTAACGAAAGCCTTGTAAATCACTTTTTATTTGTTATTTTGCACCAAATTTAGGTATAGTGTGGCCTGTCGGTTCGGGCTGCACTTCCTTATTGGCTGAACGTTCGATGAATAAATTCACTATAAAAGCTTGTCCGTTATGTGGTGGGACGCATTTGGAGCGTGCCCTTACCTGTGTCGACCATTATGCTTCGGGCGAGATGTTCCACTTGTGCCGTTGTCAGGATTGCGGATTCCTTTTCACGCAAGACTTTCCTGTAGAGGCTGAGATAGGACGCTATTACGAAACTCCCGATTATATATCACATTCCGATACCCGGAAAGGAGCGATGAACTCCGTGTACCACTGGGTGCGCAGCTATATGCTGGGGCGCAAGGCGCGCCTGGTAGCCCGCGAGGCACACCGCAAGGAAGGCCGCCTGCTGGACATCGGTACGGGCACCGGCTACTTTGCCGACACCATGCTGCGCCGCGGCTGGCAGGTAGAGGCGGTGGAGAAGAACGAACAAGCCCGCGCCTTTGCCAAGGAGCACTTCAATCTCGACGTAAAGCCTGACACGGCTTTGAAGGATTTTGTACCCGGCAGCTTCGACGTCATCACCCTGTGGCACGTCATGGAGCATCTGCAGCCGCTGAACGAAATCTGGGAAACCTTGTACTCCCTGCTGACTGAAAAGGGGGTACTGATTATAGCCGTACCCAACTGTTCGTCGTTCGACGCCAAGAAGTACGGCGCCTACTGGGCTGCTTACGATGTACCCCGCCATCTGTGGCACTTCACTCCGGGCACCATCCAGCAGTTTGGTTCCAAGCATGGATTTATCATGGCAGAGCGCCATCCCATGCCGTTCGATGCCTTCTATGTGTCGATGCTGACGGAGAAGCACATGCGGCATTCGTGCACTTTCCTGCGGGGAATGATTACCGGTACGCTGGCCTGGCTCAGTGCGCTGGTGAAGAAGGAGCGGAGCAGTTCGATGATATACGTGTTCAGGAAGAAGCAGAAATAGGGTGGTAAAGTGATAAGGTGATAGGGTGATAAGGTGATAAAGTGGTAAACGATTAATAAAGCGGATGAAAGCGAAAGGTAAAAACAACTCGGTATCTTATTTTGATATGCAGTTCATCACGTCCAGCATCAGTACGACGTTGGTGTTGCTGCTGCTGGGGCTGGTGGTGTTCTTCGTGCTGGCGGCGCACAACCTTTCCGTGTACGTGAAGGAGAATATCAACTTCTCCGTGCTTATCAGCGATGATATGAAGGAGAGCGACATCCTGAAGCTGCAGAAGAAGCTCGATAAAGAGGTCTTCGTGAAGCAGACCGAATACATCTCCAAAAAGCAGGCACTGCGCGAGCAGACTGAGGCGATGGGCACAGACCCGCAGGAGTTCCTCGGCTATAACCCTTTCACGGCATCCATCGAAATAAAACTGCATTCGGACTATGCCAACTCAGACAGCATAGCCAAGATAGAGAAACTGATCAAGAAGAATACCAATATCCAGGAGGTGCTTTATCAGAAGGATCTGATAGACGCCGTGAACGATAATATCCGCAACATCAGCCTGCTGTTGCTGGGCCTGGCGGTGATACTGACGTTTATCTCCTTTGCGTTGATAAACAACACCATCCGCCTTGCCATCTACTCCAAACGTTTCCTTATCCATACCATGAAGCTGGTGGGGGCGAGTTGGAGTTTTATCCGGCGTCCGTTCCTGCGGCGCAACCTGTGGATTGGCGTGCTGGCAGGTGTCATAGCCGACGGCATTCTGTGGGCGGCCGCCTACTGGCTGGTGTCCTACGAACCGGAACTGATCAGGGTGATTACGCCGGATGTGATGATGCTGGTATCTGTGTCCGTGCTGGTGTTCGGCGTGCTTATTACGTGGTTGTGCGCGTTGCTTTCTATCAATAAGTATTTGAGGATGAAGGCGAGTACGTTGTACTACATATAGAGTCATACAGTAAAATCGTTATAATAGTAATATACAGATGAATAAACAGAAATTCGCTTTTGATAAGACCAATTTTATCCTGCTTGCCATCGGCATGGCAGTGGTAATCATCGGTTTTCTTCTGATGACCGGCCCGGCGTCTACCCCGACGACTTTCGAACCGGATATCTTCAGTGTGAGACGTATCAAGGTAGCTCCGGTGGTTTGCCTGCTGGGCTTTGTGTTCATGATATATGCCGTGCTTCGCAAGCCCAAGAGCAGCGGAGCGGAGGAGCAGTAAACTTACAAACTTAATAACTCATAACTCATAACTCAGATGGAGTGGTTTGAAGCGCTTATCCTTGGGCTTATTCAGGGATTGACGGAGTATTTGCCGGTGAGTAGTAGCGGACATCTTGCTATCGGTTCGGCTTTGTTCGGAATAGAAGGAGAAGAGAATCTGGCTTTCACGATAGTGGTACACGTGGCTACGGTGTTCAGCACGCTGGTGATACTGTGGAAAGAGATCGACTGGATTTTCAAGGGACTGTTCAAGTGGCAGATGAATGCCGAGACGCGTTACGTCATCAACATCCTGGTGTCCATGATACCTATCGGCATTGTAGGCGTATTCTTTAAAGATAAGGTGGAAGCGATTTTCGGTTCGGGACTGGTCATTGTAGGCTGCTGCCTGCTGCTGACTGCCTTTCTGCTGGCTTTCTCCTATTATTATAAGCCGAAGCAGAAGGAGAATATCTCGATGAAAGATGCCTTCATCATCGGACTGGCGCAGGCATGCGCGGTGCTTCCGGGGCTTTCCCGTTCGGGCAGCACCATTGCCACCGGATTGTTGCTGGGCGACAATAAAGCCAAACTGGCACAGTTCTCTTTCCTCATGGTGATTCCTCCCATCCTGGGCGAAGCCTTGCTGGACGGAATGAAGATGATGAAAGGTGAAGCCATCGCAGGCGACATCCCGACGATCTCACTGGTAGTAGGCTTCCTGGCCGCTTTCGTTTCGGGCTGCCTGGCTTGCAAGTGGATGATAAACATCGTGAAGAAGGGCAAGCTGATTTACTTCGCCGTCTATTGTGCGATAGCAGGTGGTGCAACGCTGGTTATCAGCCTGCTGAATTAAAAAAGAACATTAAAGTATAGGATGAATTTTAAAGAAGGAGAAGTAATCTACTTCAATAAACCGCTGGGTTGGACCTCGTTCAAAGTCGTGGGACATGCGCGTTACCACATCTGCCGGCGGATAGGAGTAAAGAAGTTGAAAGTCGGCCATGCCGGTACGCTCGACCCGCTTGCTACGGGTGTGATGATAGTCTGCACAGGCAAGGCCACGAAGCGGATAGAGGAGTTTCAGTATCATACGAAGGAGTACGTCGCCACCATCCAATTGGGCGCTACCACCCCCTCTTACGACCTGGAACATGAAATAGATGCCACCTATCCCACCGGGCACATCACCCGTGAGTTGGTGGAAGAGACTTTGAAGACGTTTGTAGGCGAGATACAGCAAGTGCCGCCCGCCTTCTCGGCCTGCATGGTGAACGGCAAACGCGCCTACGACCTCGCCCGCAAGGGAGAAGAAGTGGAGTTGAAGCCCAAGTTGCTGGTCATCGACGAGATAGAGTTGCTGGAATGCAACCTGCCCGAAATCAAAGTCCGCGTGGTGTGTAGCAAAGGCACCTACATCCGCGCCCTGGCACGTGACATCGGCGAAGCACTGAATAGCGGCGCCCACCTCACAGCCTTGGAACGTACCCGCGTGGGCAACGTCCGCATAGAAGACTGCCTGAACCCGCTCGACTTTAAAGAGTGGGTGGACGCGCAAGAGATAGAAACAGAAGAAGATAAATAACATTTAAAGAAAGAATAGATATGAAACTGTCGCAATTTAAATTCAAGCTTCCCGAAGAGAAGATAGCTTTGCACCCTACAAAGTACAGAGATGAGTCGCGCCTGATGGTGCTTCACAGAAAGACAGGTGAAATCGAGCACAAGATGTTCAAGGACGTCCTGGAGTATTTCGATGACAAAGATGTGTTTATCTTCAACGACACCAAGGTGTTTCCCGCCCGTCTGTACGGAAACAAGGAGAAGACCGGTGCCCGCATTGAAGTATTCTTGTTGCGTGAGTTGAACGAAGAGCTCCGCTTGTGGGACGTACTGGTAGACCCTGCCCGTAAAATCCGCATCGGCAACAAGCTCTATTTCGGTGACGACGACTCTATGGTAGCCGAAGTGATAGACAACACCACTTCACGCGGCCGTACCCTCCGCTTCCTTTACGACGGACCGCACGACGAGTTCAAGAAAGCCCTCTATGACCTGGGTGAGACTCCGCTGCCGCACAGCATCATCAACCGCCCCGTAGAGCCGGACGATGCCGAGCGTTTCCAGTCTATCTTTGCCCGCAACGAAGGTGCCGTGACGGCTCCCACTGCCAGCCTGCACTTCAGCCGCGAGCTGATGAAGCGCATGGAAATCAAGGGTATCGACTTTGCCTACATCACCCTGCATGCCGGTTTGGGTAACTTCCGCGACATCGACGTAGAAGACCTTACGAAGCACAAGACCGACTCCGAGCAGATGATTGTAAACGCCGAAGCCGTGAAGGTGGTGAATCGTGCCAAAGACCTGAACAAGCAGGTTTGCGCCGTAGGTACTACCGTGATGCGTGCTATTGAGAGCACCGTCAGCACAGACGGCCACCTGAAGGAGTACGAAGGCTGGACGAACAAGTTCATCTTCCCGCCCTACGACTTCACCGTTGCCAATGCCATGATCTCCAACTTCCACATGCCGCTCTCCACGCTGCTGATGATTGTAGCTGCCTTTGGCGGTTACGAGCAGGTGATGGAAGCCTACAACGTAGCGTTGAAGGAAGGTTACCGCTTCGGTACGTATGGGGATGCGATGCTGATAACGGACAGGTAAATGATAATTTAGCGCAGCCAAGCATCAGCGCAGCAAGCCTGAAAAGCTTTTATCTATTAGCCCAGGGCAACGCCCTGGGTAAGAATGCGCCTCTATCTTTGCGCCCTGAAAGGGCAAAAGCCCGTGTGTTTTATCTTATGCCCTTTCAGGGTGTAAGGTGAGGGGACGTTCTTAAACCCAGGGCGTTGCCCTGGGCTGATAGATGAAAGCCCTTCAGGCTT
>CABMPP010000061.1 GCA_902388495.1 uncultured Bacteroides sp.
TATCATGCTCATCTTCAAATTTGGCGTCGCTGTTCAGAATCTGCGCTGTCGGTTCGGCTGCGGCCTGTGCTTCGGAATTGGCTGCGGCATCCGCCTCTATTTGCAGTTGGATCTGTGCATCGTGCGCTTTCTGTTCTTCCAGATGAGCGGTATATCGGCTTACGCTTAATATCATTCCGATATAAGCGCAGTTGATTAACGTACTTGTACCTCCTTTGCTGACCAGAGGCAGGGGCTGTCCTGTGACGGGGAATAACCCGACGGCAACCATCATATTCAGTATTGCCTGTGATACCAACAACAGCGCAATACCCATGACGAGAAAGGCGGGGAAGGTTCGCTCGCACTTCTGGGCGATTCGTCCGGCTCGCATCAGCAACCATAAATAGAGGAACACCACAAATATTCCTCCTACCAATCCCATTTCTTCAATCACAATCGCGAAGATAAAATCGGAGAATGCCTGGCTAAGGAAGTCACGTTGTATTGAGTTTCCCGGACCTTTGCCTACTACATGGCTGGTTGCAATGGCGATTCGCGCGTGTGCAATCTGTGCGTCTTTGTCAATATCAAATTTGGCTGCCGGCACTTCTTCTTTCTCAAAGAAACCGGAAACACGATTCTGCCACGTTTCGAAACGGTGAAGTCCCGGAGTGTTGTGCAGTGTTTTGGCGGGAATAGCCATCAGTATGCCTACGGCAACACCGCCTACAAGCCCCAATATCCCCAACATCCCGAACAGTTTCTTGGAAGATACCCGTCCGATGAACATCATCATACATACCACTCCGAACAGCAGCATTGCTGTTGAAAGGTTTTCCGGTGCGATGAGCAGGAATACCAGTCCGGTGAGGATCATGATATATTTAAAGGCATTCGGATTGGCCCCATATTCGTCCTGCCTTTTGGACAGGATGAATGAGACGGCAATGATTACCGCCATCTTTGCCAATTCCGATGGCTGGAATTGCAATCCCATAAAGGTCATCCAGCGGGCTGCCCCGTTGACACGGTCGCCTGTGATGATACCCATCAGCGTGACAAACGCCAGTAGGACCAGAGATACCGGATATAGAAAGACCGGAAATACCTGGAACCATTTGTAGGGAACATTATGCAGAAATACGACTACCACAGCTCCCACCATAAGGATGATGGAGTGTTGCGTAATCGGCCCCCAATGGTCGCCACTTTTGTAAGTCAGTGTCGACGCTGCCGAAAACACCTCGATGATCGAGATGAGGCAGAGACAGAGGAAGATAATCCAGATTACCTTGTCACCTTTGAATATGTTCTTTAATAAATCCAATCTTGCAGAATTTAAAAATTAATAATTAGAAATTAAAGGGCACGGACACATTCTTTAAATTGGTCGCCACGGTCTTCGTAACTCTTGAAGAGGTCGAAAGAAGCGCAGCAAGGGCTTAATAATACCGTTTCACCTTTCTTTGCCAGTTTATAGGCTGCTTCTACGGCATCTTTCATGCCGGTCTGCACATCGGCTACCGGCAGACCGAAACGGTCGAAGAATTCGTGAAGCTTTTCGTTATGAAGTCCCAGATATACCAGTGCTGAACACTTTTCGCGTACCAGGTCTTCAATTTCAGTATAGTCGTTTCCTTTATCTTTACCACCGAGAATCAATACCGTTTTGGTAGTCATGCTTTGCAGGGCATACCAGCAGGAGTTGACATTCGTGGCTTTAGAGTCGTTAATAAAATCAATTCCTCGCACACGTGCCACCTTTTCCAACCGATGTTCCACTCCCTTGAAATCGGAGAGGGCTTTCCGGATGTTTTCTTTGGCGATGCCGGCAAGGTTTGCCGAGATACCGGCGGCTAAAGAGTTGTACAGGTTGTGTTGTCCTGTCAGGGCCAGTTCCTCTTGCTCCATGTTGAAGGCAATCGGTTCGGTGATTTTCACTTCGTGATCTTCTACGTATGCAATCGCTCCATCCTCTTTTACAGCGGCAAAAGGATACAAGTGAGCTTTCAGACCATGTTTTGCCAGTTCCTGTCTGATGATAGGGTCATCGTTCCAGAAGATGAAAGCATCGTCCGGTGTTTGGTTTTGGGTGATGCGGAATTTAGCGTCGATGTAATTCTGCATACAATGGTCGTAGCGATCAAGATGGTCCGGAGTGATGTTCATCAATACGGCGATGTTCGCACGGAAGTTATACATATTATCCAGCTGGAAAGAGCTAAGTTCGATAATATAGTAATCGTGGTAATCTTCGGCTACCTGCAAAGCAAGGCTTTTGCCGATGTTGCCTGCCAAACCTACGTTCAGACCTGCGCTTTTGAAAATATGGTAGATCAGGGAAGTCGTTGTGGTCTTCCCGTTAGAACCTGTAATACAGATCATTTTGGCATCAGTATAGCGTCCGGCAAACTCTATCTCGGAGATCACCGGTGTGCCTTGAGCTTTCAGTTTCAGGATGATCGGGGCGTCATTCGGGATACCGGGGCTTTTGATTACCTCGTCGGCATTCAGAATGAGTTCTTCGGTATGGTGTCCTTCTTCCCAGGCAATCTGATGGCTGTCGAGAAGTTCCTTATACTTGTCCTTGATAGCGGACATGTCCGAAACAAACGTCTCAAATCCTTTGACTTTAGCGAGTACGGCTGCACCTGCGCCGCTTTCGCCAGCTCCTAAAATTGCTATTCTTTTCATCTACAATAATGTGCCCTTATTTTCTAATTGATTGATTTATCTATTAGCTGTGCACATCTTTAAAAGTTAATAATCGGGTTAATACTCTCTATCTATAAAACTTGTTTTCCGTATGGAAACTTGGCTCCGGCACCTTGCCGGTTATCTTATTTTAAGCGTTATAATCGTTATTGCTGCCAATACAATCGTTACAATCCAGAACCGGACGGTAATCTTTGATTCATGAAACAGTTGGTCGGGTTTGGTGAATTTCACCGTGCATCCCGGTTCAATCAGGCTCATCGAAGTGCGGAAGTGATCGTGAATCGGTGTACGCTTGAACAATCGCTGTTTCACACCTTTTCGTTTTCCCGCCTTATAATAAGCCCGTTGCAGGATTACCGACAGGTTTTCTACCAGGAATACACCGCAAAGAATCGGTATCAGCAACTCTTTGTGGATGATGATGGCAAACACTGCGATAATACCGCCAATAGTAAGACTGCCTGTATCTCCCATAAATACTTGTGCCGGATAGGCGTTGTACCATAAGAAACCTATCAGTGCACCGATAAAGGCGCAGATATAGATTACGAGTTCTTCCGAGCCCGGAATATACATGATGTTCAGGTAGCCTGCAAATTCGATATGCGATGATACATAGGCCAGTACCCCCAACGTTGCACCGATAATTGCCGAGTTCCCGGCTGCCATTCCGTCCATACCGTCATTCAGATTGGCGCCGTTTGATACGGCGGTAACCACAATGATTGTGACAATGACGAACAATATCCATCCGGCTGTTTGCGCATGTTCTCCCATGAACGAAACCAGATCAGCATAATCAAGGTTGTTGCTCTTGAAAAAAGGAATCGTTGTCTGGGTAGATTTCAGATCATTCGTTCCGTGTATCACTTCCATCTCCCGTCCCGGATTATGCACTTCGATATTCTCACGGATCACTACGTCCGGACTTAAATACAAGGTCATTCCGACAATTAAACCTAAACCGACCTGACCGATAATCTTGAACTTGCCATGCAAACCCTCTTTGTCTCTTTTGAAGATTTTGATATAGTCGTCTGCGAATCCGAGCGATCCCAACCATACGGTAGTGATCAGCATCAGTATCATGTATATGTTATGCAGTTTACCTAACAATAAACATGGGATCAGGATGGCTACAATGATGATGACACCTCCCATGCTCGGCACGCCTACTTTATTGACGCCGAACGGGTCGGTTTTAGCATCACGCTGCGTTTCTGTGATTTGTTTCCTTTTGAGTAGGTTGATGAACTTATCTCCCCAGATACTTGAAATAAGTAATGCGAGGATAACCGCCATCAAAGCACGGAATGAAGTATATCCGAACATTCCCGCTCCTGGAAAATTGAGCTTATGTAGCCATTCAAATAGATAGTATAACATAAATAATTTGCCAATTTATTGATGTGTTGTTATGCCGGTTGCTGTCGGATAGATAACGAAGCCGGTCGGCATATTAGCACAGTCTATTCATTATTTAAAAATTTCTTTGAGTACTTCTTTGTCATCAAAATGATGTTTCACTCCTTTTATCTCCTGGTAATTCTCATGTCCTTTTCCGGCAACGAGAATTACATCTCCTTTCTCCGCCAGCATGCAAGCCGTGCGAATCGCTTCTTTACGGTCGGCAATGCTTAGTGTTTTCTTCATATCTTCCGCATCCAGTCCGGCAAGCATGTCATTGATGATGTCTTGCGGCTCTTCAAAGCGCGGATTGTCGGAAGTGATGATGACGCGGTCACTCGCTTTGGCAGCTTCCTTTGCCATGATGGGGCGTTTGCCCTTGTCGCGGTTACCGCCGGCGCCTACCACGGTAATCACTTTTCCTTTTCCTTCAAGCACTCCATGAATAGCGTTCAGTACATTAATGAGAGCATCCGGGGTATGTGCATAATCAACAATCGCCGTAATTCCCTGCGGTGAGCGGACTGCATCGAAGCGTCCGGCTACCGGATGAAGTGTGCTAAGAGCTACAAGCACCTCTTCCTCTTTCTTGCCTAACAGAACTGCCGCCCCGAATACCGCCAACAAATTGGAAGCATTGAACTTTCCGATAAACTGAACTGCCAGTTCATGATTGTTGAAGTCGAGCAGCATTCCTTCGAAATGAGACTCCAATACCCGTCCTTTAAAGTCGCTAAGACTTCTCAATGAATAAGTATAGACCTTCGAACGTGTGTTCTGCGTCATTACCAATCCGTTTTTATCGTCCAGATTGGTCAGGCTGAATGCATTTTTCGGCAGATCGTCAAAGAACTTTTTCTTCGCTTTCAAATAGTTTTCTACTGTTTTATGATAGTCGAGATGGTCGCGGGTCAGATTGGTAAAGATCCCTCCTGCAAACTTTAATCCACTGATACGTTTCTGTGCGATCGAGTGGGAGCTGACTTCCATGAACACATATTTGCATCCTTCATCTGCCATCCGTCCCAACAAACAGTTCAACGTGATTGGATCAGGAGTAGTATGTTCTGTCGGAATCGGTTCATCATCGATGTAATTGCAAACGGTAGAAATCAATCCCACCTTATAGCCGAAATAACGGAATGTATTATATAATAAGGTAGCGACCGTTGTTTTTCCGTTCGTCCCGGTAACGCCGACCAGTTCCAACTTGGAAGTCGGGTCTCCGTAGAAGGTAGTGGCAATCTTTCCTACCGCATCTTCGCTGTCTTTTACTCGTACATAGGTGATCCCCGCTACAGGTTCTTCCGGCATATCCTCGCAAAGGATGGCGATTGCTCCTTTTGCGATGGCAGCAGGTATATAAGCATGCCCATCGGCTTGTGTGCCACGCATTGCCATGAATAGCTGTCCGGCTTCCACTAGACGGGAGTCGATGTTGACACCGGTGATTTCTATGTTTGAATCTCCGGCTACCTCTACCGGTTGGATTGCTTTCAGTAACTCATTTAATAACATCACTCTATTCAATTTTTAATCTTTAATTTTTAATTAAGCGTAAGCGTCACTGTCTGTCCCTTCTTAACAATCGTTCCGTTGGCTATCGACTGGCTTTTTACTTTGCCTACGCCGACCAGATTGACTTTCAATCCTTTGCTTTCCAACAAGTACACAGCGTCTTTCGCTCCCATACCTATCACACTCGGTACAAAATTCTGCATATTGCTCCGGCTCTCAAGAACCACAGCTTGTGGGGCAGAATGGGTATTTCCCCAAACCTCTTTGCCCGAATCAGCGATTTTGCCTTGTACGTTAATCTGCAGCTCTTCCAATACTCGTTGCGCTTCGCGCATCTCTCCGGCTTTTACATTCGGAATGACTACGGAATTAGTATCAATCGCATTGGTCAGCGGTAACCGCAAGTCTTTGGCATACACCCTTTCTGCAATCTTGCTGAACACACTACCTGCCATTAAACCTCCCGAAGCCGGTAATCCCGGTTTCTGGATAGAGACAATCATGCTATATTTAGGTGCTTCTGACGGGAAATACCCGCAGAAACTAACCAGATAATTTGTTCTTCCCGTTTTGTATCCGGCTGCTCCCTGTGAAATCTGCGCCGTTCCTGTTTTTCCTGAAACGTGGAACTGCTTGCTTCCCGCAGGTTTGGCAAGTCCTTCACCAACCACTTTTCGGAGAATCTCACGGATCTGTGCCAAAGTCTTATCCGAACAAATCTTGGGATTGATTACCTCTGTCGGATATTCTTTCACTACTTCCCCGTCCTTCATGGCAGCTTTGACAAACTTCGGACGCACGGTGACTCCGTTGTTGGCTATCCCATTATAGAATGTGAGAATATTGATCGGTGGAACCTGTGTCTCGTAGCCGATACTCATCCACGGCAATGTTGTCTTTGCAAAATAACGTTCTTTCGGGCCGCGTATATTCGGTTTTCCTTCTCCCGCAATCTGCAGGTGTAACGGCTGGTCGATGCTCATCCGTTTCAACCCGTCTACAAATTTCTGCGGGTTGCTGCTGTAGAAATGGTCTATAATATAAGAGGTACCCACATTGGACGAAACCCCTAGAATTTCTGTAACAGTCAGCTTTCCATATCCTCCGCGATGCCAGTTATGGTCTTTCATGACACGTCCATACATCGGCATCTGGCCGTTGCCGGTATCTACCACATAGTCCGGCGTGATCTTTCCGTCTTCAAGAGCTACCATGATAGAGGCCGTTTTGAAAGTAGACCCCGGCTCGAGCATATCACTAATAGCATTGTTGCGCATTTCGTAGTACTCACCGTCTTTGCCTTGCATCATGTTGACGATGGCTTTCACTTCTCCGGTACTTACCTCCATCAATACCACCACACCCACGCTCGCATTCAGCTCTTTCAGCTTATCCACCAACGCCTTCTCGCAAATATCCTGCATACCTACATCGATAGTACTAATCAGATCGCAACCATCAACTGGTGGCACATCGACAATGTTCAGGTATTTGTTCATCACCTTCTGACGGTGTGTCAATCCGTCCCGCCCTTTCAGGATGGTGTCGAAAGCAAGTTCGATACCATTTCTCGCTCCTTTGGCTGTGTCTGCATACACATCTCCCAGTGTACGGGCAGCCAGTGAACCGAACGGTTTCTTACGCTGATTGTAAGCTTGTTCCTTGAATCCGCCTTTATACCGGTTCAAGCAGAATACAGGCAGTCTCTTTACCTCTTTATATTGTATATAGGAGATACGTTTCGGATAAATCAGATAATTGCGGCTTTTTGCCTGGCGTCCTTT
>CABMPP010000062.1 GCA_902388495.1 uncultured Bacteroides sp.
TTGCCCTTTCAGGGCGCAGAGATAGGAGCGCATTATTACCCAGGGCGTTGCCCTGGGCTAATAGATGAAAGCCCTTCAGGCTTTACTGCACTAATAGATAAAAGGCTTTCAGGTTTTGCTGTGCAAGTAATCCGAATGGAAATCTTGCTCCAGCGCTACGCCCCTAAATTATCATTTATAAATCAATTTCCCTTCCCCATCTCCAAACAGATTATCTCCTAATGTCGTAATCTTATTTCCCGTAGCTACTACATAGCGTAGATTTTCACATCCCATAAACGCTCCATATTCAATGGCTGTTACACCGGGAGGTAGTTCCAGTGTTCCGCATAGGCGTCCGCAGCCGCTGAAAGCACGTTGCCCGATACTTCTTAAACCGTAGGGAAGGATCACATTCAGCAGATACTTCTTTTGGGTGAAAGTATAGTCGGGGATGGTGGTGGCATTGCTTTTCGAGAGGTCGATAGATACCAGATTGGGCATATAGTCGCGTATCAGTGTGAAGTCTGCTTCATCCGTTTTGCCTTCTATGGTCAGGAAATTCACGTCTTTGGGCTGTAATCCGGCTCTCAGCAGTTCGCTGGCAAGACTTCCCATTTTACCTATCTGTACGGTCACTGTCAGTGGTTCTCCTTCAATGAAGGCGAATGTTTCCCATTTCTTCTTGGTGCGGTAGGCATCACTGCTGCCTGGCGGGACGAATATGGCAGTAATACTGTCGGCCAATGCTTCGGGCAATAGGTTGGGGGCACTCTTTTTCCGTATCTGGCATATATGCAGATTCTTGCAACCCTTGAAGGCGGCATCTTCAATATTCTTGGTTTTGTCGGAAAGGATAACTCTGGTTAGGGTTTCTTTTCCGATGAAAGTGCTGTCATTTACTTGCTTGCAGAAGGCGTACGCGGGGATACAGTTTGCCGGATAGATATAAAAACGGTTCGGATAGGTACCGTTCTTGCCGGCATACGTGCTGATGGAAACATTTGATATGTCCAATAATTGAAGTTTCTTGAATTCATCTCTCAGATGGCGGAAATCGATGGCGTTCAACTTGCCTTGCAGGGTCAGTTGAGTGATTTCATTGGCCTCTGCTTCGGTCAGCAGTTCTACCAAAGTACCTGGTTTGGCTACGTAGCATATCTTCGATTTCTGTGCTGAGGCGTTCAGCATTAGCCCCAAGCCGGCAGCCATTAAAAGTATTTTTCTTAGTTTCATGCTTCTGATTTCAGATTAGTTGACTTTTCAAATATAAGAAGAAAACGGCAGGAATAAATGAAGTTTTTCCTTTTTATTATTATTTTTGTCACATATTAATCTATATGAAAATAAGATGGGAATAGAAGAAAAGCTAAATGAAGGTGTTGTTGTGTCTAAATCAAAGCGTTTATGGCTGACGGCACTTGATGTCATATTGTTCATCGTGCTCTGGGGAGCTTTTGCGTTCTTTATTACCATGCCTTTCTCACTTTTGTTTAAGGGGCTGAGCGAGGTGAGTAGTACTAATGTCCCGTTGCTTATATTGCAGGAAACACTGTTGCTGGTTGCTGCATTTCTTGCAGCATGGATTTTATTGAGCCGCCGCGGACGACCTCTTACGAGTTTGGGGTTGTCTCTGCACGAAGGGCGGTGGAAAGACTTGTTTAGCGGAGCTTTGTTTGCTGTCCTTCTCTATGCCGTTGGTTTCGGACTCTCCCTGTTGTTGGGAGCCGTGGAGGTGGCGGGTGCTTCCTTTCAGCCGTCTTCTTTGTTGATGGCCCTTACATATTTCTTCTTGGTGGGCGTTACGGAAGAGCTGGTACTGCGTGGTTTCGTTTTAGGACGTATGCTGGATGGTGGAGTGAATAAATTCTGGGCATTGTTTCTGTCTTCGGCCATTTTTTCTCTGTTGCATATCTTCAACCCGAATTTTGCATTTGTTCCGTTCCTCAATATTCTGCTGGCAGGATTATTGCTGGGTGCTTCTTATATATATACGCGTAACCTTTGTTTTCCTATTGCCCTGCATTGGTTCTGGAACTGGCTGCAAGGACCTATATTGGGTTATGAGGTCAGTGGCAACCGATTTACTGATAGTCTGATTGCGCTTCGCCTGCCCGAAGCAAACCTGATAAACGGAGGAGCCTTCGGGTTTGAAGGCTCCATCCTTTGTACCGTTCTTATGATAGTGGGTACAGCGCTTATCATTGGTTATTATACAATTCGTCAAAAGACTTGCGGGAATTAAAAATAATACCTATCTTTGTGTAGAACATAACAAAACATATATTATGCCGGAAATATTTAGATTTTTTGGTTTCTCATTTTTCTATTATAGTAAGGAGCATGAGCCTCCGCACGTGCACGTAGAAGGTGCGAATGGTATAGCTAAGTTTGAATGGAATGGTGAGAACTTTATTTTAAAAGAGAAACAAGGAATTAAAACCAATGATATAAAACGTATATCCGGTGTTATAGAGGAAAATAAAGATTTAATAATAAAGCATTGGAATAACTATTTTAAAAGATGAGATAAGTGTATGAAGATTAGAGAAATTTGGTTTAATGGAGACTATATCTATGGGAAGGACGAACATGGAAATGAATATCGCCAGTCTCTTCTTTGGTATCCTAAGCTAAAGGATGCTTCGGATGAAGAACGCTCTTCCTATACATTTGGTTTTGATGGAATACACTGGAGAAAACTAGATGAAGACATTAGTTTTGAAAGTTTTGTGTATGAGGATGCAGAGCCAACTCCGCTTCAGAAATTCTTCCTTGCTCATAAAGAATTAAATGTAGCGGAGTTTGCTAAGCTGATAGGTATTAATGCTACTCTGTTGCGAAATTATATCAATGGTTTTAAAAAGCCATCTAAAGAGCGGGAAGCATTGATATTAGAGCAGATTCATCGTTTAGGAGTCGAGTTTGCTCAAGTCGCATTTTAAAGTCGTTTTTTTATTCTTGCGATACTCCTATCATTGTCAGCTGAATTCTTTTGCGGGCAGTATCTATGTTGAGTACTTTCACGCGTACGTGCTGATGAATGGAAACTACCTCGTTAGGGTCTGATATAAATCTTTCGGCAAGCTGGGAGAGGTGTATCAGGCCATTTTCTTTAATACCTATATCGACGAATGCGCCGAAGTTTGTGATGTTTCCTACGATACCGGGCAGTTCCATACCTTCGCGCAAGTCGTTGATGGTACGTACGTTCTTGTCGAATTCGAAGATTTTGATCGGTCCGCGCGGGTCACGTCCGGGTTTGTCCAGTTCTTGCAAGATGTCTTTTAGTGTAGGCATACCTACGGTGGGAGAGAGGTAACGTTCCGGATTTATTTTCAGACGCAGTTCTTTGCTGGCTATCAGTTCGGCTACACTGCATCCCAGGTCTTTTGCCATTTGCTCTACGATGCAGTAGCTTTCAGGATGCACGGCGGTATTGTCCAACGGATTTTTAGCTTGAGGAATGCGCAGGAAGCCGGCACATTGTTCGAAGGCTTTGGCACCCATGCGCGGAACCTTCATCAACTCCTTGCGAGAGGAGAATGCACCGTTCTCGGCACGATAGTTTACGATGTTTTGTGCCAGTTGAGGGCCTAATCCCGAAATGTAAGTCAGCAAATGGCTGCTTGCAGTGTTCAGGTTGACGCCAACCAGGTTTACACAATTCTCTACGGTTTGGTCCAGCGACTTTTTCAGTTTGGTTTGATCTACGTCGTGCTGGTATTGCCCCACGCCAATGGACTTCGGGTCAATCTTCACCAGCTCGGCCAGCGGGTCCATCAGGCGTCGCCCTATAGATACTGCACCACGTACGGTGACGTCATATTCCGGAAACTCATCACGGGCAATTTTAGAAGCCGAGTAAATGGATGCACCTTGCTCGCTGACGACGAATACTTGTATTTCACGCGTGAATACCTGTCGTTTCAAGAAATCCTCCGTTTCCCGGCTGGCTGTTCCATTGCCGATGGCAACGGCATCAATCTTGTATGCCTCTATCATTTTCTGTAGTTTGGAGAAGGCTTCTTTCGGTTTGTTCACCGGTGGATGAGGATAGATGTTTTCATTGTGCAGTAAGTTTCCTTGTGCATCCAGACATACCACTTTGCAGCCTGTGCGGAATCCGGGGTCTATACCCATTACACGTTTTTGTCCCAAAGGTGACGCAAGTAACAGCTGACGGAGGTTTTCTGCAAACACTTTGATTGCCTCTTCATCGGCGCGCTCTTTGCTTTGTGCGGCAAATTCCGTTTCAATGGAAGGTTTCAGCAAGCGCTTGTAGGCATCTTGCACGGCTTCTGTCACTTGCTGTCCGCAAGCGTTGTTGCTGCGTACAAACTGGCGTTCCAGCCGTTCCACGCATTCCTCGTCGTTAGGACTGATGCTGACTTTCAACAATCCTTCAGCCTCTGCCCGACGAATGGCAAGCAAACGGTGGGAACTGCATCGTTTCAGTGGCTCCGAGCAGTCAAAGTAATCGCGGTATTTGGCGGCCTCTTCTTCCTTACCTTTCACTACTTTGGCAGTCAATACACCCTGGCGGGCAAAGTAGTTACGCACACTGTTTCTTGCTTGTTCGTCTTCACTTACATGTTCGGCAATGATGTCGCGGGCACCTTTCAGAGCATCTTCCACATCCTTCACATCGCCTTTTACATAGCTGGCTGCACGATCTTCGGGATGAGGTTCCCGTTGCAGCATCAGCAGGGTGGCAAGTGGTTCCAGACCCTTCTGCCGGGCTGCTTCCGCACGGGTCTTGCGCTTGGGTTTGTAGGGGAGGTAGATATCTTCCAGCACGGTGTTGTCCCAGGTCGATTCAATGCGCTTTTGGAGCTCGGGTGTCAGTTTCCCTTGTTCCGTGATGGTGCTGAGGATGGTTTCTTTCCGTTTGGCTGTCTCATTCAGCTTCTCATATTGCGTCTGGATAGCTTCAATCTGTACTTCGTCCAGGCCGCCCGTCATTTCTTTGCGGTAGCGGCTGATGAAAGGGATGGTTGCCCCGTCATTCAGCAAGCCGAGCGTCTGGCTGATTTGTTTTTCTGATATGCCGAGTGTGTCGGATATCATGCGGTGAAAGTTTTGTATCATTTGCGTCTTTTAATTTTGCGCCAAAAGTACGAAAAACAATTGTAGCATAAAAATAAACTTCATATTCTTGGAGAAATCGTTTCTTTTCACGAAGTTTGTCAAATATAACCAACTTAAAAATATTGAAAATATGGGAACTGCAAAGAGTAATCCCTTTTGGGGAATAGTTATGGAGATGCTTAATCAGAAATTTAAAGAAGCATTCGGGAAAGACGTCAAGGAAGTGTTGGAGTTTGTTATGGCAAATTTGAACAGTGACTTTGAAAAGCAATGTCTGGTTTGTTACTTTCTGGGTAAAGGAGCACCGTTACAAGTGAGCGATGATGTCTTTAAAAGAGCAGCTGCGGTAGCTGTCGAAGCTCGTGCGGCAAGTGAAAAGAGATATGGTGGACCAACTCCCGTTACTATCGACGGCAAGAAATATTATTCTCAGGTTATCTCTTTCTATGATTCCGATGAATTCAATTATGCTTTCGGTTGTGCAACGGTTTTCTTTGATGAGAACGGCGTACCGGTAGGTCTGAAAGACCGTTATGATTTCGATATGGCCGGACATCGGGACAAGATGGCTGAGAAACTGACGGAACTCATGGCTAAAATAGAGCATTCCAAGTTGGGTGGCAAACCGTATGATATCTATTACGGAATCCATGATTAGGATTCAATTAATATCGTGTCAACAGGATGTTAATTTCCTGCCGACACGATATTTGTTTCTTGTATGACACGATATTAATACTT
>CABMPP010000063.1 GCA_902388495.1 uncultured Bacteroides sp.
TAGTAAGCATCACATAACTCATAGAAAGATATCCACCAGGTTTTGCGACTGATCCTCTATTCTTCGAACTTGGTATGCAAAGGAATTGTAGATAGAAGCTTTTAGGGAGATTATACAATGGCATTTCTTAGCTTGTCTACATGGCCTTATCCGCTTATACATAGAGAGTTGTCTTGCTATATGCTTGAATTTGTCTGCGTTTAACGGCCATGAATCGATCGCTTGATGGCTGTTAAGCAATCTGCTGATGGCCGTAAAGCGATTGCCTCATGGCCGTTGATATGCTGCTAACTCTTTGCATTCAGCGTGGAAAGTACTTGTGTTCTTCGTACAAAGTATAGGGGAAAGACATATTGAAGACTTGGCTTTTGTAAGTTGCATGCATTCGCTTTGAGTGTATTTGAAGATAGAAATAGGAAATTAATATCGTGTTTACAGGATATTGACTTCGTGCTGACACGATATTAATAGAATGTGATACACGCAGTTAATATATTGTACAGCAAAGTATTAGTTTCTTGTTGTGCCGATATTATAGTTATATGAAAAGGTGGAAGCAAAATTTGCTTCCACCTTTTAAAACTGCTTCCACACCTTCTCTAATGCCGATGAATAAAGGATTTCAAAGAGTTGGTGGTGGTGTGGAAGCAAGGATGTGAATTTAAGATTCGAACAGCCTTGTGGGGTTGACGCTTAGAAAATCTTCAGCTTTCATTCCTCCCTTACCAACTATCATTGTTGCATAGGGGTTGTACATTCGGCGTACTTCTTCCAAGCCTGCATTATACTTTTCTTCATTGCTTTTCACTTCAATGGCTACGATGCGGTTTTTCTTTTTAAGAATATAGTCTACTTCCTTGTCGCGTTCGCGCCAATAAAATACTTCATAGCCACTGATGAAAGCATTGCTGATGATATGTGCCCCAATCGCAGATTCAAAGATACGTCCCCATTCTTTAGGATTCAGGATGGCTTCTTTGAATGTGAGATTACTATAGATATTCTTTAAGGCACTGTTATAAACTTGGAACTTCGGTGCGCTGGCCCGTTGGCGTGAGCGGTCTATGGCAAATTTCTGTAATCCGGTGAGCAGGCCGCTGTCGTTAAGCAAGTTCAGATAGCCTGATAGGGTTGTCGTATTACCTGCATCTTGTAGCGAACCCACCATTTTGGTGAGAGAGACGATTTCGCCGGAATAGGATGAACCTAGCTCGAAGGTTTGTCTCAATAGGGCTGGTTTGCTTATTGGAGAGTCATATAGGATGTCTTTATTGATAGTGGCATCAATAATTGCACTGCTGATGTACTGTTCCCAACGTTCTTCATCTTCAATCAGTACTGCGGCACCGGGATATCCTCCGAAGAAGATATATTGTTCCAATGACATGCCGAATGCATCGTGCATTTCAGGATACGACCAATGGGTCATACGGATTTCTTCGAAACGTCCCATCATGGAGTCCGACAGGCCTTTCTCTAGTAGAACACGCGAAGAACCGAGCAGGATGACTTTTATATTGATATCGTTGAATGTGTCGGCATCCCATTCTTTCTTTACGGCTTCACTCCAATTCCTGATTTTCTGGATTTCATCGATGGCAAGAACAAATTCAGAGTGTTTCTCTATACGCATTTGTGTACGGGCAGTGCTCCAACAATCTGCTATCCAGGAGGTTTGAGTAGCCGGTACATTGTCGGCGGAATAGATAAGGAAAGGCATATCCAAATCCTTCAGAGCTTGTTTGACAACT
The DNA here is from genome assembly GCA_902388495.1 of uncultured Bacteroides sp. GTDB lineage: Bacteria > Bacteroidota > Bacteroidia > Bacteroidales > Bacteroidaceae > Bacteroides. The sequence goes on from CABMPP010000063.1 coordinate 1,752, forward strand.
GTAGTCTTGCCCACTTGACGTGGCCCTAATACGACTTGCAGGAAGTTTCTGCGCTCTTTCATCCGCTTTGTAATCGTCTGATACTGTTCTCTTTTATACATACTTCTACAAATTACTCAATGCACTGAGTAATTTTACTCAGTGCATTGTGCAAAAATAGTTATTCTATTCATAATCCCAAAGTTCTATATAACTTTTTGGGAATTGGTTCATTCTTATTCTACCGGCGGAACCTCCGATATACTGCCATACCGGTGGTACTCGAACGAGATACTTTGTTCCTTTATGTAATGAATCAGCTCTACGCGTCCATCCTTCACCGGTGGGGCGGTGGCGATGTGCTTGTCGATGCGGGCAGCTTCTTCGTACATCTCCATCGGGATGTCGGCGCGGCAGGTGCGGATGCGTTCGTAGTCCTTCATTGTGGCAAGGAATTCCTTGAAGGTTTCCTTCTTCAGCTGACAGCCGGTTGAGGCCAGAGCTGCCGTGCGGTCGTCGGTGTCGAAGCTGATGACGAGCGGGGTATGGCAGGTTTTGGCGGCTAAGGCAATCATTTGGGCCTGTTCGTTGCTGTCGCCCGGGAAGAGACGGAGTACCATGTTCTTCAACGGAAGATAGCGGAAAGCGTTCTGTTCGCCGTAGAGATTGTTGATGTCGCGGGCATGGGCAAACTCTTTTTCGTAAGCTTCGGCATAGCTCTTCTGATAGTTGGTGTCGCTGCCGGGCTTGTCGGTAATCTTCACAAAGCAGGCGCAGTAGTTGGGACCGCCTGCCTTTACGCCACCGCCGAAGGCAGATGCCTTCATACCGCCGAAGGGCTGGCGGTTGACAATGGCACCCGTAATGCCGCGGTTGATGTACAGATTGCCTGCCTGGATGGAGTTCTTCCAAAGTTTTTGTTCCGTTTCATCGAGGCTCTGCAAACCGGAAGTCAGACCGTAGTCGAGGCTGTTTACCAGTTCGATGCCTTGTTGCAGGTTCTCAATGCAGACTACACTGAGCATCGGGCCGAACAACTCCGTGCGGAACGAGTAACTGCCGGGCTTCACTCCCCACTTCACGGTGGGGGCCAGGATGTATTCCTTCTTGTCGAGGAAGCGGGGCGGGACGAGCCACGACTCTCCCGGTTCGAGCGTCAGTGCCTGGATCAGCTTTTCGTTCTTGTTGGTTATCATCGGGCCTACGATGTTGCCGGGATTCCATACGCTGCCTACCTTCAGGCTGGTGGCGGCATCTTTCAGTTTGTCCTGGAAGTTTTTGTCTTCGTAGACGGAACGTTCTACCAGCAGCAGTGAGCAGGCCGAACACTTCTGTCCGGCATTACCGAAGGCGGAAGTGACGATGTTCATGATGGCATGGTCACGGTCGCCCGAGGCGGTAAGGATGATGGCATTCTTTCCTCCGGTTTCGGCAGAAAGAGGAGTGGAAGGATTGCTGCGGGCTATGTTTTGAGCGGTGTCGGTGCCGCCGGTCAGGATGATATGCTTGATGGCCGGTGCGGTGGTGAGCACTTTCAGGGCTTCGCGATCGGTGATGATGACCTGCAGGGCTTCCTTCGGCACGCCTGCATCCCAGAAGGCTTGTGCAAACATCCATGCTACGGGGGCGGCTACGGTTGCCGGTTTCAGTATCACGGTGTTTCCGCCCGCCAGTCCTGCCACGATGCCGCCGATAGGAATGGCGCACGGGAAGTTCCAGGGAGAGATGACGAGAATGGTGCCTTTGGGGGCGATGTCTACGTCGGTCAGTCCGGCAAAGGTCTTCATGGAGTTGGTGTAGAAGCGGGCGTAGTCGATGCCTTCGGAAACTTCTACGTCGCCTTCGACTACGGTCTTGCCGGTGACGGCGCACATGCAGCCTATCAGGTCACCACGCAACTGCCCCAGGCGGTTGGCGGCTTCGTACATAATCCGGTGACGTTCTTCGAGGGTGGTGTTGCGCCAGCCTGCCGGGTCTTTCTCGGCGATGTCGATAATCTGCCGGACTTGCTCACTGTCGGCTTGAGACATTTCGCAGATGCATACTTCGTCGTCCTGGCAGCGGTCCATGTATTTGTGGCGCTTCTCGCAGACTACGGTTTCGGTGCCTATCTGCAAGGGGATGATTTCGGGAGTATCAGTGGGCGACTTCTTCCATCGGGCGAAGATGTTCCGTACCCATTCCTGGTTCTGAGGCAGGTCGAAGTCTGTGTCCGGTTCGTTCTGCATCGGCTCGGTGGGAGGTACGGGGGCGTAGTCGTTCAGACGGTTCTGTGTGCGTGTGGGGAAGTGGGTGATGGTATCTTTCATGCGATAGGCATCTTCGAACTGCTTTTCGAGGAAGTCCCAGGTCTCGGTGTTCGGTTTCAGGTTGAAGGAGTGCGTCAGGAAGTTGTCGGGCGCGGTGTTCTCGTCCATGCGGCGCACCAGGTAAGATACGGCGTTCAGGAAGTGCTCGTCCTTTACTACGGGGGCGTAGAGGATGACGTGGTTGCCGAGGATGGATTGTGCACGCCATACGTGGTCGGCCATACCTTCCAGCATTTCGAAGGTCATGTATTCGGCCGAGCCGTACTTCTGACTCAGCAGATAGGCGTATGCGATAGTAAACAGATTGTGCGAAGCTACGCCGACGTGGAGCGCCTGTGCGTTTTCGGGCAACAGGGCGCGCTCCAGGATGTGCAGGTAGTTGGCGTCTACTTCGGTCTTGGAGGTACGTATCGGGTTGGGCCAGCCGCGCAGGGAGGAGATGACGGTTTCCATTTCGAGGTTACAGCCCTTCACGAGGCGCATCTTGAGCGGAGCGCCTCCGTCGGCTACGCGTGCACGGGCAAATTCCAGCAGTTCGGTCTGGAAGTCGTAAGCGTCGGGCAGGTAGGCTTGCACTACGATACCCGCTTCGTAGTTCTTGAACTCGGGCAGGCTGAGTACGGTCTTGAAGAGGCGCAGGGTGAAGTGCGCGTCTTTGTACTCCTCCATGTCGAGGTTGACGAACTTGGCGCGTTTCACACCGTTCTCGTCTACGTAAGGGTAGTCTATCGCCCGTTGGTAGAGGGCGGACATGCGGCGTACCAGTTCGGGGAAACTCTCTTCGTAATTCAGGGCATGCGTCTGGGCGTAGATGCCGGATATCTTGACGGAGATGTAGTTGATGTCGGGAGCTTCGAGTGCTTCGAGGTAGTGCTGATAGCGGTGGTCGGCTTCTCCGTTGCCCAGTACGACTTCGCCCAGCAGGTTTACGTTCTGGCCTATCTTCTGCTTGAAGCGTTCGGCAAGGTGTTTCGTCAGTTGCGGACGCGCTTCGTCGAGGATCACTTTGGAGGTGTCCATGCGGAGGCGCTTCTTTATAATAGGTATGGCGACGAAGTCGAAGTGATGTCCGAAGGCTTGGTACATCTTGAAGAGGAAGGCATCGCGCTTGTTCAGGAACTCGGGCACGCCGTAGCGGTCTATCAGGGTTTTGATGCGGGCGGCGAGTTTCTTGCGGTCGCGTATCTGCGAGGATTCGTCGAGCATCTTCACCAGGAAGCGTTTGTCCTGGGGGCGTTGCACCATGACGGCGTACTTATGTTGTTCTTTCCGTTCTTCGTTCGTGATGGTTTGTTCACAAGTGTTATAGAGCTTCAGTACCCAGTCGTGTACTTCGGCGATAGTGGGTTTATTTTCCATATTGTTTCCATGTTTTTAGATTCTGAATGAAAGGCACTAATATAAAGGCATTAAAACATCGGAAACACGGGGAGGGCTGAACATGACGGCACGATACCGGTGCAAGGTCTGGAGAGCTTGCTGCGAAAACCGGTCAAAAGGATGTTCTTGGCCCATAGCATCAATAATAAGGAGGTGAACTGTAAGTGCAAATATACGATAATCCTTTTATTATCAAAGAGAAAGTCGATATTTATTTTGAATGATTATCAGCATTCTCATAAGGGGTAAATAGGAATTTGCGGAGTATCTTAAATTCCTCCGCCTGAAAGGGGAGGTGCCCGTAGGGCGGAGGGGTTTCACATCCGAAGGGACTTGCACA
>CABMPP010000064.1 GCA_902388495.1 uncultured Bacteroides sp.
GCACCTCCCCTTTCAGGCGGAGGAATTTGAGATACTCCGTAAATTCCCATTTATACAATAAAAAAGGAATATCCCCGAATGCATCGGGAATATTCCTTTTTAAATTTAGTCATTTATACTCTTTTATTCTTTGGGAGGCGTATCTGTCCCCTTTGTTACATCTCCATTACCAACAGTAACATGGGTTGTAGCAGCATTGCTTACTGTACTTGCAGTAGCATTGGCACTCACCGTTGCCGTTGCAGTCTTTCCGGCTACTTGTACCGCAGGCTGTTCTTCCCAATGGAACGGTTCGAAGCTACTGTTCGGATCTACCCATGACGGTTTCTTCGAAGCATAGATCACGAACGGAGCGATTACCACGATGAGCGCACCGATGATAAGCACCGAGAACCATACCGTATTACTACCCGTTGAAATCTGGCTGGGCGGAATAAAGCTCAGCACAAATGCCAGCAGTGAACCGCAGAAACCAAGTCCGCCGATGATCCACATCAATCCGTTGCCACCCTTACCAATACGGAACGGACGGTTCAGCTTCTTCATCTTATAGCGCAGTGCGATGGCTCCTGAGAACATCAACATATACATAATAAGGTAAAGAATCACCGTCAGCTGCGACAGGATCTGGTAGAAACTCTGTACCGAAGGCATTACTACGAACAGCAGACTCAGTACTGTCACTGCAATTCCTTGTACATACAGAATGTTCTTCTGTACACCCAGCTTGTTCGTCTTCTGGAAGAACGGAGGCATGTAACCGGCTTTACCTACGGCAAAGATACCCTTGGACGGACCGGCAACCCACGTCAGTACCCCTGCCAACACACCGAATGCCAAAGCGATGGCAATGATCGGCGACAGCCAGGAAGCATGGATATAGCGGAAATAATTATCGAACCCTACCAGCAAACTCTGCGTCAAGCTGATGTCCTTGGCCGGGATGATGACACCCAGTGAGAACGTACCCAGCACGAAGATGATTACCGTAATCAGTGCACCGATAAATACCGCCTTCGGATAGTTGCGCGACGGATTCTCAACGTCCTTCACGTGGATACCACCCATCTCCATACCAGCGTAGAAGAGGAAGATACTTGCGGCAAGCACCACATTGTCGAAGTTGGTGAAGTCCGGGAAGAAGCTGCTGTGGAAGTCCATATTGGAGTGTCCTCCGGTGGCCAGGTAAATGATGCCGAGGATAATCAGCAACCCGGCCGGAATGATGGTTCCGACCATACCACCCACTTTGGCAACCTTGCCTACCCAGCTCATACCTTTCATCGAAATGAATGTAGCCAGCCAGTAGATGATAAGCACCACGACAAGCGTATAATACTTGTTGTTTGCCAGCGACATGTCGTGCACGTCGTTCATGCCGATGAAGGCGATGGACACGGCGCCGAACGTCAGTACCGTGGGGTACCAGATGGTACTCTCGATCCACTGTACCCAGATGGCGAGGAATCCCCACTTCTTGCCGTAGGCTTCGCCTACCCAGCGGAACACACCACCTTGCTTGTCCTGGAACATGGCAGCCAGTTCCGCAGCGACGAGTGACGTCGGTATCAGGAAAACAATAGCTGCAAATAGATAGTAGAAGGCCGAACTCATTCCGTATACGGCCTCGGCCGGTAGTCCGCGCAGGGATACAACGGCCGTTACATTCATGATAGCCAGCGTAAACACGCCCAGCTTCACTGTTTGTTTAATATTTGCCATAAGTTAAGGTTTTAAGTGAAAAATATTCTTTAAATCAGCGTCTATAACAACACCCCGGCGGAGTTGTTTCCCGCCCATAAAGGAAAGTTAGGGTTTTAACAGTTACGCATCAGTAGCTTTGTCTTGCTTCTGCGCCATTTTCTTGTAGAAATCCTCTTTCTCCTTGTTGCGTCGTTGCACCAGGCTCGTTACGTACACTGTGAAAATAGGAAACATCATCATGCCCAGCGCTGCCAGCAGCACGGACAGCACACGTCCCGTGACGGTGACCGCTATGATATTGGACCCTACCGTCGTTACATCCATAAATGCCCACCACAGTGCATCCCCGTATCCTTTTACCAAAGCATTCACATCGTGCTCCGTCACGTAGAAGGCCAGGCTTGCGAAGTAGACTGTCGCCAGCAGCATCGTCAGATAGGAGACGAACAGGCCCGATGCACGGTTATACGTCAGCCAACCCACCACGATAGCCATGGCATATCCACCCCGCACCAACGGGATGAAGCGCAGCATGTAGGTCACTTCGGGCGAGAAGGTCCATCCCATGTAGGCAATGATGTTTTGATAGGGGATAGCCACCAGCAGGAAGATGAAGTGCGTGGCCACGTAGCGTCCCTTGTTTTCTGCCAGAAACCATTCCAGCACAAAATCTGCCAGGAACAGCGCACATATCCACAACTGCACTTTCATGTAGACCGACTGCTCGTAGAAAGGAATTCCCTCGAATGTGTCGACCGAGATACTGATGACCAGAAATAGCGAAAGCAGCAGGATGATGACATGCAAGATGCCATAAATGCCTTTCTCTCGCAATACAAATTCTGATAGAGCCATTTTCATAATGATGTCCTGTTATAAAGTTATGAGTTATAAAGTTATGAGTTATTTATTTGTACGCACTGCAAATCAACGAATAACTCATAACTTTATAACTCATAACAGATAAAAAGCTTAGTCTGTTGTAATCGTCACACGGTCACCGTTGAACACGCCCAGTCCGAGCTTGTTCATGATGTACTTGATGGCCTGTTGCGCCTTCACGGAGTTACCGGCTTCGTCCAAAGGAGGTGCGAAAGCCGATACACCCATTACGCCGGGCAATACTGCCATCACGCCGCCGCCCACACCGCTCTTGGCAGGTATGCCGGCGGTATACATCCAGTCGCCCGAATGCTCGTAGAAGCCTACGGTAGAGATCATGGAAGTGATCTTAGGCGCCAGGCTGGCTTCGAATACAGTCTGATGGGTGACGGGGTTCACACCGTTGTTGGCAATGGTTCCGGCGGCGATACCTAGCTGCTGGGCGGTGATGCCGAGGGAGCATTGACGGGTGTAAAGGTCGAGTGCCATATCCGGGTCGTCGTAGATGCGGCCGTAGTTCTTCAGCAACCAGGCAATGGAGCGGTTGTTGAAGTTAGTGGCCGTTTCCGACTTGTACAGTTCGTCGATGAGCTGCGGGGCGGAACCGCACAGCTCGGTGATGTTCTGCACAATGGCTTCCCATTTCTTGTCGCTCTGTCCCACCGGCTGCACCATGGAGCAAGCAGATATGGCGCCTGCGTTTACCAGCGGTGTAGAGGGATGATCGTTCTCCAGCAAGATGGCGATGATGGAGTTGAACGGCAGACCTGTGGCGTCGGCACCAATCATATCCAGCACTTTCTGTGCACCGTATTGGCGCAGGATGAGGATGGCAGTATGCACTTTCGATACCGACTCGATGCCGAAACGGTAGTCCGTATCGCCGATATTGATGGTCTTTCCGTCCATCAGGCAGATGCTGAGGCCGAACAGTTTAGAATCAATATTGGCAAGATAGGGGATATAGTCGGCATTCTTTCCGCCGGTGTTGCCCTTCACCTCGTTGTAGGCTTTCTGGGCTACTTCTTTGATTTGAGAAATTGATATTTTCTTATCCATATCATTATAAGGTGTTAAAGTGATAGGGTGTTAAGGTGATATCACTCTGTCACCTTATCACTCTATCACATTCTACTATTTTTTGTGAGCGCGGCAACCGTGATTGAACACTTTGCTTTCTATCGGCAGATTTTTGTCCTGTGCCATGCGGGTAGGAGTCGGATAGTCCAGCTTCTCCAGTTCGGCGATGGCGTTCTTGATGTCGCCCAGCAACATGTCGGCCATGTCGCGGCTGAATCCCTGACGGACAACGACACGCATCACGACGTAATCTTCCAGCTTGGAAGGCAATGTGTATGCCGGTACCATCCAGCCATGTTGAGCCAGCTTGTCTTGCAGGTCGTACAACGTCCATTTGGCAGTTCTTGCATAGTCAGGCTTCAAGTACCAGATGAACAACGGGTTCACTACGTCTTCGGAGTAGTTGACGAACGGAGCCATCTTGCCTATTTCGCGGTGGATGTATTTTGCGATGCTCAGTGAATTGAACTGTACTTCCTTGTAACCTTGGAATCCGAGGCGGATAAATTGGTAATACTGTCCCAGGATTTGTGCGGCAGGACGGGAGAAGTTCAAACCGACTTGTGTGATGTTGGCGCCGAGGTAGTTGACGCTGAATGACATTTCTTCGGGCAGATATTCCTTGCCTTTCCAAACAACCCAGCCCAGACCCGGGTAAACCAAACCGAACTTGTGTCCGCTGACGCTGATGGAGAGTACCCACTTCAGGCGGAAGTCCCATTTCGTATCAGGATAGAGGAACGGGAGGATGAAACCGCCGCTGGCAGCATCTACGTGGATAGGAATGTCGTAGCCGGTTTTGGCATTGTAAGCGTCGAGGGCTTTGTCCAGTGCTTCGACGTCATCGTTCAGTCCCGTCCACGTTACGCCTTGGATGGGTACGATACAGATGGTGTTTTCGTCGCACATCTTCAGGGCTTCTTCGGGGTCGAGTGTGGTCTTGTCCAGCGTCAAGGGTACTTCACGCATTTCAATCTGCCACAGTTGGGCGAATTTTTCCCATACCACCTGGAAACCGGTGGAGATAACGAAGTTCGGTTTGTCGAACGGTTTGCCTTCGGCCTGGCGTTTCTTGCGCCAACGCAACCAAGCGGCTACACCACCCAACATACAGGCTTCTGAAGAACCGATGGCCAGTGCGCCGGTTTTCCAGGTATCCTTTTCGGGGGAGTTCCAGAGGTTGGCAACGATGTTGATACATTTACCGTTCATTACGGCGATGCGCGGATATTCGGTCTCGTCGATGTAGTTGATGTTTATGGCTTCGTTCATCAGCTTGGTGGCGTAGTCGTCCATATAGGTAGTGACGAACGTAGCCAGGTTGAGGCGAGGCTGTGTTTGGGCGAATGTTTCGTCTTTTACCATCTGGTAGGCTATCTCCGGAGTGGTAGGTCCATCGGGGATTTTCTCTACCGGTGAGGGTTGCAACATACGGTTTGAACCGAATACGTCAGTTTTTGCATCTCCTTTTCTGAAATTCAAATCTTCCATATAAATAAGTTTTTAAAGGTTTAGGCGGCGGGGCGTTTCCCCGTCGAATTTCCCACAAGAACGAGGTTTGCGGAGGAAAGTTCCGGCGATTTACATATTTTGGCGTTTATTAAAGGGTGGGGGATAAATGATGATTTAGCGTCGTGTGATAACAAGTGTATCTCAAACTCCTCCGCCTGAAAGGGGAGGTGCCCGCTTGCGG
>CABMPP010000065.1 GCA_902388495.1 uncultured Bacteroides sp.
CTACCTTTACTTATACCATCAATCGCAATAAGATTAAAAAACTGTTGAAACCGACTACTTTATCAAGTGGAGAAGTTGTCAAACAGGATATGATGGATTTGGGCGGATTGGAAATTGTGAATTCGCGTCTCTTTGAAGGTGGCTCTATTGGTGACTTGTATGTGACTGCACTTCGCACCGACTCCCATGGATATATTGACGTAGACTATGTCAACAATACAGTAGCTATAGACAACAAGGCGGGCGAACGCCAGGACGGATGGATTTATGCCGGTAACTCGCAAGCTAAGTATATGATGGGATGGCGCAACTCATTCTCATGGAAGGGTTTGACATTGAGCTGTCTGGTAAATGCACGTATTGGTGGTATTGTTGTCTCACAGACACAGGCGATGATGGATGCTTACGGCATTTCTACAGCTACTGCTGAGGCACGCGACTTGGGTTATGTGCTGATTGACGGTTATAAAGTACCCGCTGTACAGAAGTATTATAGTACTGTAGGAAGTGGTGTCGGCTCTATGTATGTTTATAGTGCGACAAACGTTCGCCTTGCAGAGTTGTCTCTCGGTTATAATATCCCTGTTCAGAAGTGGGTTCCTTGGATACAGGGCATGAATGTAGCCTTCACGGGACGTAACCTGCTAATGTTCTATTGCAAAGCTCCTTTCGACCCTGAACTGACGGCAAGTACAGGCACGCATTTCAGCGGAATGGACTACTTTATGTTGCCGAGCTTACGCAATTTAGGTTTCTCTGTTAAACTCAATTTCTAAAGAATCGATAAGATGAAACATATATTAAAATGCATGAAAGTGTTCAATGGTGTGTTGCTTGCCGGAGGCTTGTTGTTTACCGCTTGTACTGACCATTATGAAAGTTGGAATATCAATCCGAATGAAGTAACTCCCGAGCAGATGGAACGCGATAATCTCCTGACGGGAGCCTATTTCACGCAGATGGAAAGAGGTATTTTCGTAGTAGGTAAAGACAAAGGTGGCTTGTTTGAGGAGACTCAAATGTTGACCGGTGATATTTTTGCCAGCTACTGTGCTCCTATTAAAACATGGAACTATGCCGGAGAGCAGGACAACGATTGTTACAAACTCTATCCGCAGTGGTACAACTCTCCGTTTAGCACCGCTTATACAGAGGTGATGCAGCCATGGCGGAAAGTCGTGGATTGTACTAGTGAAACATCCCCCGCACGCGCTATGGCTACTATTGTCAAGGTGTTCGGTATGAGTCGTATTACAGATAAGTATGGTCCCATCCCTTATTCAAAGTTTGGTACTGGCATTCAAGTAGCCTACGATAGCCAAAAGGATGTATATTATCGTTTCTTTGAAGAATTGTCAAATGCCATTGAGGTGCTCACCAGCTACAACAGTCGTACTTCCGAGCCTTACTTGGAAGACTATGACTATATTTACAATGGTAATGTGGCGAATTGGATAAAGTTTGCTAATACTCTCCGTCTCCGTCTGGCAATGCGTATTTCTTATGTGGATCAGACAAAGGCCCTGGATGAAGCTAAAGCAGCAATAGATCATACTATCGGGTTAATGACTTCCGTTAGTGACAATGCCGTTTTGAAACAGTCTGTATCCTTCTCTTTCATTAATGAGTGGTGGGAAGCATTTGAAAGTTTCAATGATTTTCGAATGAGTGCCACTATGGATTGTTATTTGAAAGGCTTACAGGATCCGCGTTTGGCATCTTACTTCAAGGTTGCGAAGAAAGATGGGGCATATCATGGAGTCCGTAATGGACAAACCAGCCGTAGTCAGGGCACTTTGTCTGAAGCAGCGTCTAGCATGAACGTAGGACAGGCTAGCTCTATTCTCTGGATGGATGCCGCTGAAACATATTTCCTTTTGGCTGAAGCTAAACTGCGTTTAAACTTGGGAGATAAGACTGTGAAGGAATATTACGAAGAAGGTGTGAAGACCTCTTTTTCTTCCAAAGGTGCTTCCGGTGCGGAGAGTTATCTTGATAATGATGTAAATGTACCGTCAACTTCATTCATTGATCCGACAAACGGACGTAATACCGATGTAAGTCGTATGGTTTCGACTTTGACAGTGAAGTGGGATGAATCGGCTTCTCCTGATAAGAAACTCGAGCGCATTATGGTGCAGAAATGGATTGCTCTTTTCCCGGACGGGCAAGAAGCGTGGAGCGAGATGCGGCGTACTGGTTATCCCGGCATTGTGACTATCAACACAAATGCTTCCGGTGGAGAAGTTGCCACTGGAGAGCTCATCAGTCGTTTGAAGTTTCCTACGAAGGAATATTCTGACAATGGCGAGAACACACAAGCTGCTGTTTCCCTGTTGAAAGGTACGGACATTGCCGGTACGCGTCTTTGGTGGGATGTGAAAAGGTAATCAGATATATAATGTGGAACAATCTAACTAAGTAATCAGAATATGAAAACAATGAAATACATATTGGCCGCACTGACTGTAGGCGGTATGATGGCCTCATGTAATACAGACATTGAGTCGTTGACTATTCAGCGGCCACTGACTTACGACGACCAGTACTACCAGAACTTACGCGACTACAAAGAAAGCGATCACGAAATAGCTTTCGGATGGTTTGCGCAGTATGGAGCGCAGAACTCTGCTGCTGTCCGTTTTATGGGACTACCTGACAGTCTCGATATTTGCTCTATGTGGGGTGGTATTCCGGCAACAGAAAATACAGAAATCTGGGAAGAAATCCGCTTTGTACAGAAAGTGAAAGGAACCAAGATGCTTTGTGTGGCAATCACCCGTATCGATGCGGAAACAGATGACCATGCTTTCAAGCAGGCTTACAATGAAGCGAAGGCAATGCCGAATGGCGAAGAACGGACTGCCGCACTCAATCGCTCTTTTGAAATGTATGCCGAATATTTTCTCGATCAGGTATTTCTGAACGACCTTGATGGTTTTGATGCAGACTATGAACCGGAAGGTGACTTCTTGAGTGGCTCTAATTTTGAATATTTCTACAAACACATGGCAAAATACATGGGACCGAATCCGGACATTACCAGAGAAGAACGTTTACAGCTCATCGAAGAACGTTATGGTAAGGAGATTGCTTCGCGGGAAGGTAGCTGTGATAAAATGCTCAATATCGACCAGACCAGTACCAGCATGACCAGCCTTGTTCCGTATAGTAACTATTGCTTCCTTCAAGCTTATGGCGGTGGTACGGGAGCAGGCGGATGGCCTGATGAAAAAGTGGTGTACTGTTGCAATATGGGTGATAACTGGCAGGGAGATATGCAGTCTATGTACAA
>CABMPP010000066.1 GCA_902388495.1 uncultured Bacteroides sp.
GTGGAGGCAAAGATAAGAATTTAGACATTAATCCCTCAGGGTTTTACGTTGATCCCAAATCCTATCTTTGTAACAGATATAATAATATTCAATATCGGTAGATTCCAAATATAACAGATATAATGATATGCCTTCTCTTTACAGCTTTGACATAGATACACCCGAAGAACTGCTGCAAACGTTAGCCCGGAATTTGCAGAAGCGGAGGTTGGAGAAAGGGTTATCCAGAGATGCCCTTTCCGAACTGAGCGGCGTGCCTGCCCCTACTATTGCGAAGTTTGAGCAGAAGCATGCCATCTCTTTGGCATCTTATGTGGCGCTGGCAAAGGCATTGGGATATGCCAGGGCGATAAAGTCGTTGCTGGACGAGCCGCTTTACGATACGATGGAAGAACTGGACTTGATTAATAAGAATAAGAACAGAAAGCGAGGTCGCAATGAAATGGGTAAATAAACTGTCGGTACTCTACCACGACCGGAAGGTGGGGGAACTCACCATGACGCCGGACAATCGTTGCTGTGCCTTTCAATATGACAAGGAATGGCTTGCGTCGGGATTCTCGCTCTCGGGGTGGCCGACTTCAAATTGATGCAAGGGAAATATTTTGCCAGCAAGCGCTTTGATATTGAAAACGGAGAAAGACTGCATACAGCTACGGCTGGTGCATTGCTTAATGAGTCCATTCATAATCCGAAATTGGATTACCGCACCTTGCTGCATCTCACCGGGTATCTGACCCAAGATCCGAAGCAGGTGGATGAAATGTTCCGCCGGATGGTTTTCAATGTGTTGACGGACAATAAAGACGATCATGCCAAGAATTTCACTTTCCTTTGCCGGGACGGACGGTGGTCATTGGCGCCTGCCTATGATTTGACACTTTGCAAGGAGGGGTATAACGGCGAGCATGCTACTTCTGTCAATAACCAGGGGCGTCCGGGTATAGAGGACATGCTTACGGTAGGTGAAAGCATCCGCATTCCGCGTAAGAGAGGCATGGAAATGATACACGCCGTGGCAGAGCATTGCAGGGAAATCCTGTCTGATTCGTTTTCTCCGCTCTTCTGATTGCTTTTCTTTGATGACTGCTCTTTTCCGCTGATTGTCCTTCTTTGCTGTTTCTTTCTTCTCTTTTTGTTTCTTTGAACGATATTACTATATAATTGACACAAATTTGCACGGTTTCTCCATTTTCTTTTGCTACATTTGCATCGTGTACGTAAACGACGTGCCCTTGATAACCGAATTCATAACTTAAAAACGTAACAGAATCATGAAGACGAACTATGAAATCCGCTATGCTGCGCATCCCGAAGATGCAAAAAGCTACGATACGAAAAGAATCCGCCGCGATTTCCTTATAGAGAAGGTATTCTCACCCGATGAAGTTAATATGGTATATTCCATGTACGACCGTATGGTGGTAGGTGGTGCCATGCCCGTGGCCGAAGTGCTGAGCCTGGAAGCCATCGACCCGCTGAAAGCCCCTTACTTCCTGACCCGTCGCGAAATGGGAATCTACAACGTAGGCGGACCGGGTGTAGTGAAAGCCGGCAATGCCGTGTTCGAACTGGATTATAAGGAAGCCCTCTACCTCGGCTCAGGCGACCGTGAAGTGACTTTCGAGAGCAAAGATGCCGCCCATCCGGCTAAATTCTATTTCAACTCCCTGACTGCCCACCGCAACTATCCCGACCGGAAAGTAACGAAGAAAGATGCCGTTGTAGCCGAAATGGGTTCTTTGGAAGGCTCCAACCACCGTAATATCAACAAGATGCTGGTGAACCAGGTGTTGCCTACCTGCCAGTTGCAGATGGGTATGACGGAACTTGCTCCGGGCAGCGTATGGAACACGATGCCGGCACACGTCCACAGCCGCCGCATGGAGGCTTACTTCTACTTCGAACTGCCCGAAGACCATGCCGTATGCCACTTTATGGGCGAGGTAGACGAGACGCGCCACATCTGGATGAAAGGCGATCAGGCAGTGTTGTCGCCCGAATGGTCCATTCACTCGGCTGCTGCCACTCACAATTATACCTTTATATGGGGTATGGGCGGTGAGAATCTGGATTATGGCGACCAGGACTTCTCGCTGATAACCGATTTGAAGTAAATCATTTCTTAAACTTAATAAATAATACATTATGAATCCGTATTTGAATTTTTCTTTGGAAGGTAAAGTAGCCCTCGTTACAGGTGCTTCTTATGGTATTGGTTTTGCTATCGCTTCGGCTTATGCAGAGCAAGGTGCAACAATCTGCTTCAACGACATCAACCAGGAATTGGTAGACAAAGGCATGGCTTCGTATGCTGCAAAAGGAATCAAGGCACACGGCTATGTATGCGACGTAACCGACGAACCCGCCGTTCAGGCTATGGTAGCTACTATCGAGAAAGAAGTAGGTACGATTGATATCTTGGTAAACAACGCCGGTATCATCCGCCGTGTCCCCATGCATGAAATGGAAGCTGCTGATTTCCGCAAGGTGATCGATATCGACCTGAATGCTCCGTTCATCGTATCAAAAGCCGTTCTGCCTGCCATGATGAAGAAAGGTCACGGTAAAATCATCAACATCTGCTCCATGATGTCCGAACTGGGTCGTGAGACTGTATCGGCTTACGCTGCTGCCAAGGGTGGTTTGAAGATGCTGACTCGCAACATCTGCTCCGAATATGGTGAATACAACATCCAGTGTAACGGCATCGGCCCGGGCTACATCGCTACCCCGCAGACTGCTCCCTTGCGCGAAAAGCAAGCTGACGGCAGCCGCCATCCGTTCGATTCATTCATCTGCGCCAAGACTCCGGCCGGTCGCTGGTTGGAAGCAGAAGAACTGACCGGTCCTGCTGTATTCCTGGCTTCCGAAGCTTCTAATGCTGTAAACGGACACATCCTTTATGTAGACGGTGGTATCCTGGCTTATATCGGCAAGCAACCTAAATAAGTGATAAGGTGATAAAGTGATGAGGCGGTGAGTAATAGAGCAATATTGCTACCGCCTTATTTTTTTGTTTAGGGAATAAATGATAATTTAGCATCGTGTGATAACAAGTGTATCTCAAACTCCTCCGCCTGAAAGGGGAGGTGCCCGCTTGCGG
>CABMPP010000067.1 GCA_902388495.1 uncultured Bacteroides sp.
ATTTTGCCAATTTTCATTTATCTTTGCCTTACTAATTAATTCAAGAAAGTTATGATGCTGAATGAAAGAGACACTCGTCACGAGCATATATTGCAGGTAGCCCGCCAGATGATGACGGCTGCACGCACTGCTCCCAAGGGAAAAGGAATCGATATTATTGAAGTGGCCCTAATCACTGATGAAGAGATTAAGCAATTATCGGACACTATGATAGCTATGGTAGAAGAACACGGAATGAAATTCTTCCTTCGTGATGCCGACAACATCCTAAGTGCCGAATGTGTTGTATTAATAGGAACGCGCGAGCAGACACAGGGCTTGAATTGCGGCCATTGCGGATTTACCACCTGTGCCGGACGTACTGATGGAGTTCCCTGCGCATTGAACAGCATAGATGTAGGTATCGCAATAGGTTCCGCGTGCGCCACGGCAGCCGATTTACGCGTAGACACACGCGTCATGTTCTCCGCCGGATTGGCAGCACAACGCCTGAACTGGCTGAAAGACTGCAAGATGGTAATGGCAATCCCCGTAAGCGCATCCTCCAAGAATCCGTTCTTTGACCGGAAACCGAAGCAGGAAACCAATGTATAACAGTCACATTGATGCAGAAAACAAACAGATTTTAGATGCAGACAATAAACTGATTTTATAAATAACTAAATATATATAGTCTAATGGGAATCATGGTTGGACTCCCCAGCCCAAGCGGCTCGGAGAAAGATTTGCAGTTGAACTTCGGCAAAAACATGACCGTACAGGTAGAAATGAGAGCACCTCATTTGCCTGCCGAATGGCACATGCAGAGCGGTATACAGTTAACATGGCCACATGCCGATACAGATTGGGCCTACATGCTGGCGGAAGTGCAAGAGTGTTTTATCAATATTGCCAGAGAAATAGCGAAGCGTGAATTATTATTGATCGTCACTCCCGAACCGGAAGAAGTGAAAAAGCAGATAGCTGCTACTGTCAATATGGATAACGTCCGCTTTCTGGAATGTGCCACCAATGACACATGGGCCCGCGACCACGGAGCCATTACAATGATAGATACCGGCACCCCTTCCCTGCTCGACTTCACCTTCAACGGCTGGGGACTGAAATTTGCTTCCGAACTGGATAATCAAATTACTAAACATGCCGTAGAAGCCGGAGCCTTGAAAGGCCAGTATATAGACCACCTCGACTTCGTACTCGAAGGAGGTTCTATCGAAAGCGACGGAATGGGTACATTGCTTACCACTTCCAAATGTCTGCTCTCTCCCCAACGAAACGGACGACTGAACCAAGTAGAGATAGAAGAATACCTAAAATCAACCTTCCACCTGCAAAAGGTGCTTTGGTTAGATCACGGTTATCTGGCCGGTGATGATACCGACAGCCACATCGACACTTTGGCACGCTTCTGTTCTACCGACACCATCGCTTACGTGAAATGCGAAAACAAAGAAGACGAACATTACGAAGCACTGCTCGCAATGGAAGAACAGCTGAAAACATTCCGCACCTTAGCAGGAGAGCCCTATCGCCTATTGGCCTTACCCATGGCAGACAAGATAGAAGAAGACGGCGAACGCCTGCCTGCAACTTACGCCAATTTCCTGATTATGAACGACGTTATTCTCTACCCGACATACAATCAGCCGGCGAATGACAAAAAAGCAGGAGAAGTATTGCAGCAAGCCTTTCCAAGCCATCAAATAATTGGAATAGACTGCCGTGCCCTGATTAAACAGCACGGTTCCCTACACTGCATCACCATGCAATATCCGCTGGGTGTTATAAAGGAGTCATAAAGGAATTACAAAGGAGATATAAAGGAATTATAAAATAATGAATGAATCAACCCACTAATTATTCATCATGAGAAAGATAAAAGTCGGAATCATCCAACAATCCAATACCGCAGATATTAAAGCCAATCTGATGAACCTCGCAAAGAGTATCGAGGCTTGTGCCGCTCACGGTGCACAACTGATTGTGCTCCAGGAGTTGCACAATTCACTTTATTTCTGCCAGACAGAAAACACTAACCTGTTTGATCTTGCCGAACCAATTCCCGGGCCTTCCACAGGCTTTTATTCCGAGTTGGCAGCAGCTAATGAAGTAGTCCTTGTCACCTCTCTTTTTGAGAAACGTGCTCCCGGACTTTATCATAACACCGCTGTCGTATTCGACCGCGACGGAAGCATTGCAGGAAAATACCGGAAAATGCATATTCCCGATGATCCGGCTTACTACGAAAAGTTCTATTTCACTCCGGGAGACATCGGTTTTGAACCGATTCAAACTTCTTTAGGAAAACTGGGCGTATTAGTATGCTGGGATCAATGGTATCCGGAAGCTGCCCGTCTGATGGCACTGAAAGGTGCAGAACTTTTAATTTATCCTACCGCCATTGGCTGGGAAAGCAGCGATACGGACGATGAAAAAGCCCGTCAACTCAATGCCTGGATTATTTCACAACGCGCTCATGCCGTTGCCAATGGACTTCCTGTTATCTCCGTCAACCGTGTAGGACACGA
>CABMPP010000068.1 GCA_902388495.1 uncultured Bacteroides sp.
TGCTCCAGCGCTACGCTGGTAAATTCCCATTTAACGGCGGGTGTATTTACTTACGAAACTTCAATTATTAGTTCTATTTCTGTATTTTAGTTCTACTTCTGCCCACTCAGTGCATCCAAAGCCGAAACCAATCCTACCAAGGCGGCATTCCAGTTGATGGCTACCTCATTGGAAGCGTAGGAACCTTGCGTATCGGAATAGGCTTCGTCGGGATAATCGGAGGAATAAACGGCTCCGTCTTGCCGACCGGGATTGGGTCCGCCTACCAAAAATCCGGGAATGGGTTCTTCGATACCATCCGATGCCGCCAGGCGATGATGGGGATGCATGGGACTATGAGTTCCGAAACCGGTGACATAACAGAAGCCGGTAGCATTGCGCCCCAGCATATAGTCTGAGTTACGATAGGCATTGGTCAGATAAGCGGAATTGCCGGTTGCAAGATAAGCATAAAGCAATGAAATACCCTGGTCAGCGCAACCTTCGGCAATGCATCCCCAAAAGAAATCTTTGGCTTTGTTTCCGTAGGGGGAATGGAAGGACGAAGCGTCGGCATCGGCTATGGCGGCATCGCTATAAGCAAGCAGTTTTTCTTTCAATGAGGTGGCAAAAGCACGGTCATCGGCATCCAATTCCTTTCCCGGCTGAAGCCAGGCAAATACACCTAATGCGGAGACATTGCCCCAACCGGGTGTATGGAAAGTGGCGGGGGCTTTCTTCACGGCGTCTTCGCGGTAAGCGGCCTTTCCGGTAGAGAGATAGAGCTCAGTGGCAGCCCAGAAGAATTCGTCGTCGGCATTGTTATCGCCGTAGGCACCGGTACTTACGGCAGGTTGGAACTCTTTGCTCAGTTTGTCCTGATTGTAGTAGGCATCGGGATTCTTCTTGGCCCAGAGATATGCCTTTTCGGCAGTGGCCAGCGCACGCTTGGCGAAGCCCGGGTAATCTTTTTCGTAAGGAGCAAACAAGCGGGAGGCCTGTGCCATGGCGGCTGCATAGTCTAGTGCGGCTGTAACCGACTTTCTCACTACATAGCGCTGTTGCTTGCAATCGGTCGGTTTGATGAACCCTTCGAAAGAAGGCGTGGTGAGTTTATGGTAGACGCCGCCATCGGCAGGGTCTTGCATGGTGAACATCCAGTCCAGGTTGTAGTGCATCTCGTCCAGCAGGTCGGGGGTGCTGTTGTTGCTTTCGGGGATATTCACGGATTGGGTGGCAAAATAATCGGGGAAGAGTTGGTAAACGCTCTGCATCAATCCGATGGAATAGGCGGAGTTGACGATGTATTTGTTATAATCGCCTGCATCGTACCACCCTTTGGGAGAAGAAATAATCGTACCTGCAGGACGTGTGGGGGAAGCGGCATTGGGATGTACCATCACCCGGTCGTCAGGATGTCCCGCCGGTCTGTTCCACTTGCCGGCGTATTGCTCTTCGATGGGCATTCCCGTACGTTGGTAGTAGAATGCTTTCAGAGCAGCATCGGCCAGAGATGCCAGCACTCTGTCCTTTATTTCAAAAGGAACCGATGCACCGTTCACTTGCAGGATGTATTTCCCGGGGGCCGTGATCTCACTGAAGTCCAAAGTTGTCCTTGTCTTACCGGACCATTCGGAAACCGCACTGCTCTTCGGTTTTCCCTTCAAGACTTCTTTGCCCGTAGCAGCATCCACCACCGTGAAGCGTTCTATCTTACCGCTATCCGTCACGGCCACTTTCTCTTGCGCCGGATAATAACCCAGCTGATTCAACCGGACACTCTCTGCCGGCAAGCTCCCTGTGGAAGAACTACATGCAGCAAACATACTGCAAATTCCCATCAGCCATACATACTTTCCTCTCATGATATACTTGTTTTTCTTAGTGTTTAGATATGGAATTATCTCTCAAATATTAGAATGACAACAAATTAACAAAAAAACAAGCAGATACACAAGGGTTCTGCTTTTGAAATGAAAGAAGAAATGCTCTGCCTTACAGATAACGGATGAGCTTTTTATGTTAAACAGTACATACTGTTTGTTTTAGTACCATAAAGTTAGTACATTTGCACAAAGAATCATCACCCAAAGGGTGAAGGATATGGCGAGAGACTTGTTCTTCCAACCGCATTGCCTAAAGTTGCGTACCTCACTTGCGAAGTGAGTTTTTTTTGAAATGGCAACCTACACACATCACCGGAAGTTTATCGGATCAACGTAAAACCCTGAGGGATTAATGTCTAAATTCTTATCTTTGCCTCCAC
>CABMPP010000069.1 GCA_902388495.1 uncultured Bacteroides sp.
GGCAAACGATTAATGGAATATGCAAGAGACAAAAAACATATGGATAAGGTGGACGTAAACGAGCAGAATGAAAAAGCACTCCAGTTCTATCTCCATTTGGGATTCCAAGTCATCGGCAGAGATGAAACGGACAGCATGGGTAAACCTTTCCCCATTCTTCATTTGCAACTGCCGGAAGCTGATTCCGCTAATAGAGATTAATTTCCCAAAAACGAAAGCTACATGAACCTACGTGCAAGATTATCCGAACGAGTACACATTGAAGATATCAGAGAGGTACTCCACTTTATACAGGATGATGAACGGCTTAGAGAAGAAATCTACCAACTGATATTCGACGAAGACGCTATCGTCTCCTATCAGGCATTGTGGGTATGTACGCATTTCTCAAAGGCAGATGTAGAATGGTTGAGCCGGAAACAAGAAGAATTGATTGACGCTGCCATGACCTGCCCACACTCGGGAAAACGGAGAATGATCCTGAACCTGATATGCCAGCAACCTGCCGCCGACCCGCCACGAGTGGATTTCCTCGATTTCTGCATGGAACGCATGATATCACGTGAAGAACCAGCCGGTGTGCAATCTCTCTGCATGAAACTGGCTTATCAACTGACGCGCTCCATCCCGGAACTGCAACAGGAACTACGCACAATACTGGAAATCATGGAGCCCGACTTACTGGTTCCTGCCATCCGCTCTGTACGAAGAAACACCCTAAAGGCTATGAAAGCAAAGAAAAATTGATTATTTTTATCACTTTCATTTCAATAAGTACAAATACGTATTTAGCTGTCAAATAAGAATATACCTATCAATCAGAGTATATTCAGATGGAATATTTGAGATATACCCGTCACTGAAATCTGAATACCGATACAGAAAGTAAAAAAGGCTACGAGCTTATTAATGATTTGATTTCCCACCGGTCCCAACCTCTGAATAAACCTCTGCCCTTGTGAAAGGAATACATAAAAGATGGCCGCCATACAAATAATAACAAGCGCAATGACTAAATAATTAATCCCAGTTTGCAACAATTTGCCTTTAACACTGGCAGACGCCATCAAAGTAAAGATAACCGATATACTGCCCGGTCCGATACTGATAGGAAACGTGATGGGATAAAAAATCTTCTGTTCGATATTCTTCCATCTGAAACCATCCACATTCTGGCTGGCCTCTTCTCCTTTATCAGTAGAACCCGAATCGCCCAACAACTCCATTGCCGTCTTACAGATCAGTATTCCGCCTCCCAACTGAATAACGGGAATAGCCAAACCGAAAATCAATAGAAACAGATGCCCTATCACCAACGTCCCTACACCAATCATTATAAAATTGAACGTCAGTTTCTGAATAGCCGCTTTCCGTTGTTGAGGATCGAGGTCTGTAAAAAATCCATTGACAACAAAACCGTTTCCCAGAGGATTTATCACCGGAAAAAGCGCCATAAACGATGACGAAAATATGATGAGAAGATTACTTAATGACATAATTCCTGTTTTTTGATACTTCATTAATATCTGATACTTATCTAAAACAGAAATGGAACGTTATTGTTTTGAGAATATGTTTTTGCG
>CABMPP010000070.1 GCA_902388495.1 uncultured Bacteroides sp.
TATAGATTATGATTCATTATTGGTGGCCGATCCTATTGATACCAACCTGAAAACGATGGCTTTGCCCGCTCGTACTGTTCAACCGGTTTGGGTGCAGTGTTGGATTCCTCAATCGGCTACTCCCGGAACTTATCAAGGGGAACTGTTAATCAATGACGGCTCGCGTTTATTGCAACGTCTGAATCTCGAAATTACCGTTTCTTCCCGTGAACTTCCTCAACCTTCGGAATGGGCTTATCACTTGGATTTATGGCAAAGTCCTTATGCAGTGGCACGTTATTATCAGGTTCCTTTATGGAGTCAGGAGCATTTTGACGCTATGCGTCCTTTAATGAAAATGTTGGCAGATGCCGGACAGAAGATTATCACGGCTACTTTGACGCACAAGCCTTGGAATGGTCAGACAGAAGATTATTTTGATACAATGGTCACTTGGATGAAACGGGCAGATGGAACATGGGCTTTTGATTATACTATCTTTGACCGCTGGGTGGAATTTATGATGAGTGTAGGCATTGACAAACAGATTAATTGTTACTCAATGGTTCCCTGGGAATTGTCATTTCAATACTACGATCAGGCAACCAACTCTTTGCAATTCGTGAAAACTGCACCGGGTGAAGCGGCTTATGAAGAAATGTGGGGAGCGATGCTTGCCTCTTTCTCCAAGCATCTGAAAGAAAAGGGATGGTTTGATATCTGTGCTATTGCGATGGACGAACGTCCGATGGAAGTAATGCAGAAGACGTTGAAAGTGATTCGTAAAGCTGATCCGGATTTTAAAGTATCGTTGGCCGGGAACTATCATGAAGAGATTGAGCCCGATCTATATGATTATTGTATTGTTATAGGACAGAACTTCCCGGAAGAAGTGCGTCTGCGTCGTGTTGCCGAGAACAAGCGTACTAATTATTATACCTGCTGTACGGAAGCCCATCCCAACACGTTTACTTTCTCTGATCCTGCAGAAGCAGCCTGGATGAGTTATTATTCATCTAAGAAACATCTGGATGGTTATCTGCGTTGGGCATATAACAGCTGGCCATTGGAGCCGCTGCTCGATTCCCGTTTCCGCAGTTGGGCAGGCGGAGATACTTATCTTGTATATCCGGGAGCTCGTAGCTGTATTCGTTTCGAACGTTTGATTGAAGGCATACAGGCGCATGAGAAGATCAATATCCTTCGTCAGGAATTTGAGAAAAAAGGAAATAAGGCCGGATTAAAGAAAATAGAAAAAATGCTTGCTCCGTTCAATTTGGGTAGTATGCCGGAAATCCCGGCCGCAGTAACCGTGAACCGGGCTAATCAGATACTGAACTCATTTTGAGAAACAATCATGTATATATGAAGAAAATATTATTTGTCTGTTTAGGAAATATCTGCCGTAGCTCTACGGCTGAAGGCGTAATGCTTCATTTAATAGAAGAAGCGGGACTGGAAAAAGAATTTGTGATAGATTCTGCCGGAATCCTGTCTTATCATCAGGGGGAATTGCCGGATAGCAGGATGCGTGCTCA